>NZ_JAYRUN010000001.1:0-331661 GCF_041918995.1 Ideonella sp.
CCTCGGTGCCCACCTCGCGCGCCACACGCGTCACCTCGGCCGCGAAGGAGCGCAGCTGGTCCACCATGGTGTTGATGGTGTTCTTCAGCTCCAGGATCTCGCCCTTCACGTCCACCGTGATCTTCTTGGACAGGTCCCCGGTGGCCACCGCCTTGGTCACGTCGGCGATGTTGCGCACCTGGCTGGTCAGGTTGGACGCCATCGAGTTCACCGAATCGGTCAGGTCCTTCCAGGTGCCCGAGACGCCCTCCACGCGCGCCTGGCCGCCCAGCGAGCCTTCGGTGCCCACCTCACGCGCCACACGCGTCACCTCGGAGGCGAAGCTGCGCAGCTGGTCCACCATGGTGTTGATGGTGTTCTTGAGCGTCAGGAACTCGCCCTTGACGTCCACCTCGATCTTCTTGGAGAGGTCGCCCTTGGCCACGGCAGTGGTCACGTCCGCGATGTTGCGCACCTGGGCCGTGAGGTTGCCCGCCATCGAGTTGACCGAGTCGGTCAGGTCCTTCCAGGTGCCGGCCACGCCCTTCACCGTGGCCTGGCCACCCAGCTTGCCCTCGGTGCCCACCTCGCGCGCCACGCGCGTCACCTCGGCCGAAAAGTTCCCGAGCTGGTCCACCATCTTGTTGATGGTCTGCGCGGTGTGCAGGAACTCGCCCTCCAGCGGCCGGCCGTCCACCTCCAGCGCCATGCTCTTGCTCAGGTCGCCCTGGGCCACCGCGCCGATCACGCGGGCCACCTCGGAAGTGGGGTGCACCAGGTCGTCAATGAGCGAGTTCACGCATTCCAGCGAATCGGCCCAGAAGCCCCGGGCGTCACGCAGGGCGGCGCGCTGCTTGAGCTGCCCCTGGCGGCCGACCACCTGGCGCAGGCGCGACAGCTCCTTGGCGAGGCTGGCGTTCTGCGCCACCACGTCGTTGAAGATGTCCGCCACCCGGCCGGCCACGCCGGTCCAGTGGTGGGGCAAGCGCACGTCCGCATCCCCGTTGCGCAAGCCGACCAGGGCCGTCAGCAACACGTGAAGTTCCTGCGTCGGCTCCTGCGTCGCCGGCAGTTCGATGGTGCTCATCACGGCCCTCCAAGGCATCTGTACAGCGCGACCGGTCCACCCGGCCGTGGGGGGCGTTTCAGCAGCTTCCGTGCCACGCGCACCGGGCCGGTGCGGCGCCCCCGTCTTCCCCTGGGCACGCGGCCTGCCGACGCGGGTTAAACCCGAGGGTGCGCGGTGGCTGCCCCCGGTGGACTTTGCGCGTCTTCGGTAAGGCTTGCAGACAAGCTGCCGCGTGGCGCGCCCCCGGGCAGCGCATGGCGGCCCGGGCGGCGCTCAGCGCGCGGCGGCCGGCGGCGCCACCCGCCACACCGCGTTGCCCACGTCGTCGGCCACCAGCAGCCCGCCGCGCCCGTCCACCGCCACGCCCACCGGGCGGCCCCAGGCGTCGCCCTCCGGGCTCAGGAACCCGCTCAGCACGTCCTGCGGCTGCGCGCCAGCCGCCGGCAGCGGGCCGTCGAAGGGCACGAACACGACCTTGTAACCCGCCAGCACCGAGCGGTTCCATGACCCGTGCAGGCCCACGAACGCCCCGGCGGGGTAGCGCCCGCCCAGCACCTCGGGCCGGGAGAACGCCAGTCCCAGCGGTGCCACGTGGGAGCCGAGCGCGTAGTCCGGCTTCAGTGCCCGGGCCACCTGGTCGGGCCGGGGCGGCTGCACACGCTCGTCCACGTGCGTGCCGAAGTAGCTCCAGGGCCAGCCATAGAAGCCGCCGTCCTTCACGCGTGTCAGGTAGTCGGGAACGAGGTGGTCGCCGAGCTCGTCGCGTTCGTTGACCACCGTCCACAGCGCGCCATCGGGGCCCCAGCCCATGCCGTTGGGGTTGCGCAGCCCGCTGGCGAACACACGCGCCCGGCCGGTCTCCCGGTCGATCTGCCAGACGGCCGCGCGGCCCTCCTCTTCGGCCATCCCGTGCTCGGCCACGTTGCTGTTGGAGCCGACCGTGGCGTAGAGCTGCCTGCCGTCCGGGCTCGCGATGAGCGACTTCGTCCAGTGGTGGTTGCGCGGCCCCGCGGGCAGCGGCGCCAGCGTCTGCGGTGGCGTGGTGATGCGCGTGTCGCCCGCCCGGTACGGCACCCACACCACCGCGTCGGTGTTGGCCACGTACAGGCGCTCGCCCACCAGCGCCATGCCGAAGGGCGAGCGCAGCCCCTGCAGCAGCACGCTGCGCACGTCCGCCACCCCGTCGCCGTTGGTGTCGCGCAGCAGGGTGATGCGGTCCGCGCTGGGCACACCGGCGCCGGCGCGCTTCATCACCCACTTCATGGCCTTGCCCTTGAGCCCCTCGTCGTCCTCGGGCCGCGCCGGCGCATTGGACTCGGCCACCAGCACGTCGCCATTGGGCAGCACGTGCAGCCAGCGCGGGTGGTCGAGCCCCGTGGCGAAGGCCTGCACGGCCAGGCCCTGCGCGGCCACCGGTTGGCGCCCCGTCGGCCAGGGCCGGGCCGGCGCGATGTTCACCGTGGGCACCAGCTGGCGCTGCGGCGCGGGCAAGGCCGGCTGCGGCCCGATGCCCGGCTCGGCCCCGGCGGACACCGGCGCGGCAGCGCCGCCTCCGGGGCCGGCCGCGGTGCTGCAGGCCGCCGCCATCGCGGCCGCCATGGCCGCCAGCCAGCGGCACCCCGCACGGGTGGTCCCCATGGCCGTCAGTGCGTGTCGCCGGCGGGCGACTTGGGCACCTTGCCGCCGGACTTGCGCGCTTCCGACAGGCCGATCGCCACCGCCTGCTTGCGGCTCGTCACCTTCTTGCCGCTGCCGGACTTGAGCTTGCCCTGCTTCATCTCGTGCAGGGCCTCGCCCACCTTCTCGTGGGCTTTCTCGCCATAGCGTGCCATGGTGCGTGCTCCCGGGTCGGGTCAACCACCACGCTGGCGGCTTTCGCGCCAGCGGGTGAACTCGTCGGCGAAGCTGCCGTCGCGCTGCGCCCCTCGGCGCTCGTCGCCGCGGGCGCCGTCTCCCGGGCCGGGGCTCTGCAGGGCTCGCCAGGCGCGGTAGTCGGCGTCCAGCTGGCGCGCATGCTCTTCGCGACACCGCCGGTAATCCGGGTCCCAGTGCTCCTCGGGCGACTGCTGCGCGCCCTCGCCCCGCAGCGCGCGGTTGGGGTCGGCGTGGCGGCCCTCGTCCATGTCCTTCACGGTGGGGCCGCCGCCGCGCTCGGGCGTGTGGTCGGGGTGGGCGCCGCGGCCATAGCGGCCTTCCCAATCACCGCCGTAGCCGCTGGTGCCGCCGAAGCCCTGGCCCCCGTAGGCGTGGCCGCTGGCCGGGTGGCCGGGCGCGTCGGGGTCCGGCCGCGGGCCGGCACCGGCGCGTCCGCCGAACTGGCCGCCGCCGTAGCCCTGGTCGGGCCGGCCCCAGCGGGCGCCGCCGTGGCCGCTGTCGTCGTGGATGGATGGCATCGTGGTCCTCGCCGTGTCGCGTCTGCGGCCCATCCGGCAAGGGCTGTACCCGTCGCACCCGACGGCGGCCCGCTCAGCGTCGCACCGGCACCAGGACCATGGCCCGCTTGTACGACGGCGGAGGGGTCGGCGACGCGTACACGAGGATGTGCCCGGCATCGGTGATGCGCAGCGCGTGGCTGCTGCCTGCCAGGCTGATGTGGCCCTGTTCGAGCAGGGCCGCGAGGCTGGCGCCCTGCCACTGGCCGTCGATCTTCTGCCAGATCACCGGGCGGGAGACGGGCACGCGGCCGCTGCGCATCTCGTGGCAGAAGCCGACCACCTGGAGGTGCCGGTTGACGTCGCGGGCCTCGCATTCGGTGGCCAGGCGCGGCACGGGCAGCCGCTCCAGGCCCCCGGTCTCCGACCAGATGGCCGCGCGCCGCCGCCCGGTGCCCACCCTGCCCGCGGCCACACGCTCGTCGTTGAGCGCATGCAGCGTCATAGGGATGCGGAGCAAGGCGCCCGAAGCCTTGCGCAAGAAGCTCACCCCCGTCCGCACGTGGCCGGCGATGTCACCGTCGTCGTTGATCGCCACGACGTCATGGGGAATGTCGAACAGACGCTCCAGCGTGCCGTCGGGCGCCCACAGCACGACATGGCGCTTGCCGTGAAGGCCGCCGTGGGCCACGCCGAGCACCGTCCCGTGGTTGTTCACGTCCACCGCGACCATGTGCTCCATGGGGTGCTCGTGGGCGAGCACGTGTCGCTGGCCGTCCGGCTCCAGGGCCAGGCCCCGCCACAGCGCCACGCCGTTGTCGATGACGGTGGTGTCGCCGACCGCCAGGCCATGGTCGTTGATGGCCTGCAGGTGCGCATACGTCCCGAGTGCCGAGGCGCCCTCCACCCGCTCGAACCGATGGGGCGGCGTCCAGCGGAAGGCGTTCTGCGGCCACGGCTGCGACCACAGGCTGCCCACGACCTGGTCCGATTCGTTCATGTCGAGCGGCTCATGGCCCACGGGCCGGTCGGCCTGGTCGTAGTACGCGCGGTAGGTGGTGAAGCCGGGCGGCGCCTCGGCCGCGGCGGTGGCGCCGGCGAGCCAGGCGCAGACCGCCAGAGCGGTGCGGAAACGGCAGTGCACGTGAAGGGCCTCCAGGGATTCAGGGGGCCGCACCTTGCACCTGCCGGCGCGCGCCGGCCATCCCGAACAGCGAGACCGAGGCGCTGCCTCAGGTCCCCGGGCGCCGCAGCGGCAGCCGCACGCGGAACTCGCTGCCCTTGCCCGCCCCCTCGCTGCGCACTTCCACCGTGCCCTGGTGCAGGGCCACGATTTCCTTCACCAGCGCCAGGCCGATGCCCAGGCCGTCACCCCGGGCCGTGCCGGCCCCCTCCCCTTGGGTGAACATGTCGAAGATGCGCGGCAGCAGCTCGGGGCCGATGCCGCGCCCGGTGTCCCGCACGGCGATGGTGCAGTGCGTGGAGTCCGCCGTGGCCAGCAGCACTACCTGCCCGCCGCCCGGCGTGAACTTGATGGCGTTGTTCAGCAGGTTCACCACCACCTGGTGGATGCGGCCGGCGTCGAGTTCCACCGCCACGGCGACGGACGGCTGCACCACCAGCAGGTGCACCCCCTTGGCCTGCGCGGCGCCCTGGCAGCCGTCCACGGCGTTGGCCAGCAGGCCCTGCAGCTCCACGCGGGCGGGGTGCACCTGCAGCCGGCCCTCGGCCACCCGCGCCATGTCGATCAGGTCCTCGATCAGCCGGTCCATGAAGCCGATCTGGCGCCGCAGCAGGCGGATGGCCTGGGCATGCCGCTCCGCCTCGGACGGGTGGGTGAGCATCTCCACCGCCACGGCCATGGGCTGCAGCGGGTTGCGCAGCTCGTGCGCGATGGTGGCGAGGAACACCTGCCGGTCGCGCTGCGCCTTCTCGAGCCGCTCCACCTGGTTCTGCAGCGCCGTCGTGCGCGTGCGCAGGTGGGTCACGTCGCGGAACAGCTTCACGTAGCCGCAGACGCGCTCGTCCGCCGTCCGCCGCGGCAGCACCACGCCGCTCGCCCAGAACCAGGAGCCATCGCGCCGCACGTGCCAGCGCTCGTCCTCGGACGCGCCGAGCAGCCCGGCCGTCCTCAGTTCATGGCGGTGGTGCTCGTGGGCCACGTCCTCGGGCGTGAACAGCAGGCCGATGTCGCGGCCCATCACCTCGTGCGGCTCGAAGCCGGTGATGTGGAAGGCGCCCTCGCTCCAGCCGGTGATGGCGCCGCGCTCGTCGGTGAAGACCACCGCGATCTGCCGCGCCCCGCCCATCAACAGGTCGACGAGGCCGCCGACCTCTGCGGCCTGCCAGGCGCCATGGGGGGAGGGGGAGGGGTGCGAGTTCATGGCAGCGCGCCGGGTGCCGTAGGCGCCCGGCTGCCCGGGGCGCAGGCAGGCAGCGTGCCGCCCTCCAGCCGGCACCGGCTGGCGCGGGCGTCTGTGCGTGGTGCCTGCCCCTGCGCCCGCGGCCGCGCGCCGTCGGCGCATCCGTCCCCCAGCGGCATGGCCTGCCGCATCGCATACCGATTGCCGGGCAGGCAGCCACTCCGAGGAGTCGCCATGCCCGCCGACCATGCCGCCGTTCCGCCCGTGCGCCCGCTGCCGCCCCACGCGGGCGGGCAGGACGAACACGACGCCCTGCCCCACGGCTGGCGCCGCTGGCTCTACGCCACCAACCACAAGGACATCGGCACGATGTACCTGGCCTTCAGCTTCGCGATGCTGATGCTGGGCGGCCTGCTGGCCATGTTCATCCGCGCGGAGCTGTTCCAGCCGGGGCTGCAGTTCACCCACCCCGAGCTGTTCAACAGCTTCACCACCATGCACGGCGTGATCATGGTGTTCGGCGCGATCATGCCGGCCTTCGTGGGCTTCGCGAACTGGATGATCCCCATCCAGATCGGCGCGTCGGACATGGCCTTCGCGCGCATGAACAACTTCAGCTTCTGGCTGCTCATCCCGGCGGGCGCCCTGCTCGTGGTGAGCTTCTTCCTTCCGGGCGGGGCGCCCTCGGCGGGCTGGACGCTGTACCCGCCGCTCACCCTGCAGATGCCCATGGGCATGGACGTGGCGATCTTCTCGCTGCACCTCATGGGGGCCAGCTCGATCATGGGGGCGATCAACATCATCGTCACCATCCTGAACATGCGGGCGCCGGGCATGACGCTGATGAAGATGCCCATGTTCTGCTGGGCCTGGCTGCTCACCGCCTACCTGCTGATCGCGGTGATGCCGGTGCTGGCGGCCGCCATCACCATGACGCTGACCGACCGGCACTTCGGCACCGGCTTCTTCAACGCCGCCGCCGGCGGCGACCCGGTGCTCTACCAGCACGTGTTCTGGTTCTTCGGCCACCCCGAGGTCTACATCATGATCCTGCCGGCCTTCGGCATCGTGAGCCAGGTGCTGCCGGCGTTCGCGCGCAAGCGGCTGTTCGGCTACACGTCCATGGTGTACGCCATGGCGGCGATCGGCGTGCTCTCGTTCATCGTGTGGGCGCACCACATGTTCACCACCGGCATGCCGGTGACCGGGCAGCTGTTCTTCATGTACGCCACCATGCTGGTGGCCGTGCCCACCGGCGTGAAGGTGTTCAACTGGGTGGCCACCATGTGGCGCGGCTCGATGAGCTTCGAGACGCCCATGCTCTGGGCCGTGGGCTTCATCGCGGTGTTCACCATCGGCGGGCTCACCGGCGTGATCCTGTCCACCGCCCCGGTGGACATCCAGCTGCACGACACCTACTACGTCATCGCGCACTTCCACTACGTGCTGGTGGCCGGCTCGCTGTTCGCGCTGTTCGCCGGCTTCTACTACTGGTCGCCCAAGTGGACGGGCGTGATGTACCCCGAGGCGCGCGGCAAGGTCCACTTCTGGGTGTCGCTGGTGTCGTTCAACGCCGCCTTCTTCCCCATGCACTTCCTCGGCCTGGCCGGCATGCCGCGGCGCTACGCCGACTACGCCATGCAGTTCGCCGACTTCAACGCCTTCATCTCGCTGTCGGCCTTCGTGTTCGGCCTGGCGCAGGTGTACTTCCTGCTGTTCGTCGTGCTGCCGGTGTACCGGCGGCGCGGCCAGCCGGCGCCGTCGAAGCCCTGGGACGGCGCGGAGGGCCTGGAGTGGGAGCTGCCGTCCCCCGCGCCGTACCACAGCTTCGAGACGCCGCCCCGCCTGGACGGCAGCGGCACGCGCATCGCAGGCTGAGGAGGCGCCCGCCGTGCCGGCCACTGCCGCGCTGTCCAGCCAGACCTGGGACCTGCGGCGCAACTGCGCCCTGCGCCCCGGCCAGCTGCTGGCCGCGGTGGGCGCCGCAGGCGGGCTGCACCTGGCGATGGCCGGCGTGGCCTGGGCCGCGGGGCTGGCCTGGGTGGCCGTCTTCGCCGTGCTCGAGAGCGCCGGCATCGCGGGCGCGCTCGTCTGCTACATGCGCCATGCCTGCGACCGCGAGACGCTCACGCTCGACGCGGGCCGCTGGCTGCGGGTGGAGCGCCACTGCGCACAGGCGGTGGAGGTGGTCACGCTCGACGCCACCTGGGTGCGCGTGGGCTGCGACGGCGCCGCGTCGGGCGGCCACGGGCTGCTTCGCCTGTCCGCGGGCGGCGTGCACGTGTGCGTGGGCCGGCATGTGCGGCCGCACCAGCGGCTGCGGGTGGCGCAGGAGCTGCACCAGGCGCTGCAAAGGGTACGCGCCTTGCCTTGAACCAGGCAGCACGCGGCCCCGCCGGCCGCAGGAGACCCACGATGCAACCCGCCCACGGCCGATCGCCAGAGGACTCGCTGGCCGCCTGTCTCGCCGATGCGCTGCGCCTGCGCTGCGGCGCGCTGGAAGAGATGCTCCGGCAGCACGCCGGCCCGTCGTTGATGCTGGCGATGGTGATGGACATCCGTCGCCTCAGCCACGAGCTGACCACGGCGCTCGAGGCGCATGCCGCGCTGGAGCGCATCCGCCACCCCGAGACCTGAGACCCCGGCCGCGGGGCTCAGGGCGGGTCGTCCGGCTGGCGGCCCACTCCGGCCGGCATGCCGCCGCCCAGCAGCGCGCCCACCACGCCACCGGCCACCGCCCCGAAGAGGCTGCCCACGGGCCCCATGGCCAGGCCGATGAGGATGCCGAGCAGCACGCCCGCCAGGCCGCCCGCCAGGGCGCCGATGGGGTGGGTGGCCAGGCCCTGCCACACGCTGCTGCCGCGCACGGCCGGCCGGGCCTTCGGGTCCACCGAGGGGCCGGGCCCGCGGGGGTCGTTGGCGGTGTCGCGTCGAGGGGTGTCGTCCATGGGGAGCTCCTGGTGGCGCGCCGTCCGAACGGCCGGCGCCGTGCCCCCGCCGCGGCAACCGGCGTACCCCCACCCCCCTGGCTCGTGGGGGCCCGGGTGTCGAACTTGCCTGACCGGGGCGAGTCGATCCTGCATGCAAGGAGCCCCCATGCCCCCTACGCCCGCCACGCACCACACCGCCTCCGACGAGGCCCAGGCCCCGCGCCGACGTCGCACCGACGTGCCCGACGCCGTGGCCCAGCTGACCGACGACCACCGCGCCATGCTGCGGCTGTTCAAGGACTACGACCGGCTGGTGAAGCACGGCGCCGGAGCCGATGAGCGCGCACGCCTGGCCGCCCGCATCGGCGGCGAGCTGGAACTGCACATGCAGCTCGAGGAAGAACTGCTGTACCCGGCCTGCCGCGAGCGCATGAACGAGAACGAGCTGGTCGACGAGGCCGTGGTCGAGCACGAGAGTGCCCGCGAGCTCATCCGCCAGATCGACGGCATGCACCCCGACGAGGCGCTGTACGACGCCAAGGTGAAGGTGCTCGGCGAGTACATCGAGCACCACGCGCGCGAGGAAGAGGACGAGCTCTTCCCCAAGGTGCGGCGCCGGCTGGACACCGAGGCCCTGGGCGAGCAGATGCACGAGCGGCGCGCCCAGCTGGCGCTGGCCGAGCGGCACGCGCAGCTGGCCGGCTGACGCCGCCCATGCGCCACCCGGTTCTCCCGCTGCGTGGCCGGGAATCGCCCGCCTGTCACCGGGGGCATCGCCCCCGGGGGTGAACCGGGCTCTGGTACTTTCCGCCCTGGTCTGGACAGGCCGCGGGCGCCCCCGCGCGGGCAGGTGGCGCGGCATCTTGTGGAGCGATGATGGAGGGACACAACAACCCGCCACCCCGGCGCGTGCTGGTGGTGGACGACAACCGCGACAGCGCGGACAGCCTGGCCATGGTGCTGGGCATCTACGGGCACGACGCCCGGCCGGCCTACGACGGCACGGAGGCGCTCGCCCTGGCCGAGTCGTTCGAGCCGGAGGTGGTGCTGCTGGACATCGGCCTGCCCGACATCGACGGGCGCGAGGTCTGCCGCCGGTTGCGCGCGCTGCCGCGCGGCCCCGGCATGCTGATCGTCGCCCAGACCGGCTGGAGCAGCGACACGGACCAGGCGAGCACACGCGAGGCGGGCTTCGACCACCACGCCGTCAAGCCCGTGGACCCGGACAGCGTGCTGGGCTGGATGTCGCGCGAGCCGCTGCGTCAGCCGGCCTGACCGCGCCGCGGCGCCAGCGGCTGGTCGACCCACTGCTCCAGCCACGCCACCAGGCGCCGCAGGATGTCCACGCGGTGCGAGGGCTTGCCCTGGCCGAAGACGTGGTGGCTGCCGCCGGGGTAGATGACGAGCTCGGTGGCCACGTCGCCGCCGCCGGCGCGGCGCAGCTTCACGAACAGCTCCTCCGACTGGCACTTGGGGCAGCGCTCGTCCTGCTCGCCCTGCAGGAACAGCGTGGGCGTGGCCGCCTGCTCGATGCGCCCCATGGGCGACAGCCGGATCATCAGGTCGCGGTCCTGCCGCGGCTCGCCCTTCATCGAGTACGGGTCCGCGTAGTAGCCGCTGTCGGAGGTGCCGTAGTGCGTCTCCAGGTTGCCCACGGGCGCGCACACCACCGCCGCGCGGAACAGGTCGCAGGTGCCGATGGCATAGGCGCTGAGGTAGCCCCCGTAGGAGCTGCCGGTGATGGCCAGGCGCTCGTCGGCCACGCCCTCGCGCTGCAGCTGGCGCACCGCGGCCTCCACCTGGGGGCAGTCGAGCTCGCCCCAGCGCGAACGCAGCCGCTCGGCGAACGCCCGCCCGTAGCTCGACGAGCCCACCGTGTTCAGCGCCAGCACCGCCCACCCGCGTGAGGTCATCAGCTGCCAGTGGGCCTTGGTGGGATAGACCGGCATCACGTAGCTGGCCGGCCCGCCGTGCACATCCACCAGCAGCGGCACGCTGCCCTGGCGGCCCGGCGGCAGCAGCAGCCAGCCGTCGATGTCCTCCTGGCCGCCCTCGCCGTCGGGCACCTGGAAGTGGCGCACCACCACCTCCGGCTCCATGCGCTCGCGCCGCCATCCGTTCAGCTCGCTCAGGCAGCGCGCGTCCGTGCCGTCCCAGCCGCTGGCCCACAGCTCCAGCGGCGCGCACGGCCCCTCCAGGCCGACCAGCAGGTGGTCGGCCGTGGCCGCCAGGTGGGTGACGTGGCGGGTCTGCTGCGGCAGGGCCGTGAGCCGGCCGGAGGGCACCTCGATGACGGCCACCTCCTGCATGCCGCGCCAGGCGCGTACGAAAGCGAAGGCCGAGCTGTCCGGGCGCCACTGGAACTGCCCGGTGGCCACCTCGATGTCCTCGTCGCCCAGGGGCCGCACGTCGTCGGCCTGGCTGTCGTAGATCCACAGGCGCCGCTGCGAGTCGCCCTCGTGCCGTGCGCCGGCGAAGGCGATCCAGCGCCCGTCGGGGGACCACGAGGGCAGCGACACGTTGTCCAGCTCGTGCGACAGGCGCTCGCGCCGCCCGGCACGGCCACGCCCGTCCAGCTCCACCCGCCACAGGTCCGTGCAGTGCTCCCGCTCCGGCTGGTCGCGCGTGGCGACATAGGCGATGTGGCTGCCGTCGGGCGCCCAGCAGGCCTCGCGCACCTCGATGTCCCCCCGCGTCAGCGCGGTCGCCTCGCCGCTGCTGGCGTCCACGCGGAACAGGTGCACGCGGCGGTCGAGCTGGTAGCCCTGGCCGTCGAGCTTGTAGGGCAGCCGCCAGGCCACGACCGGCGCCTGGGCGTCGCGCTCCGGGCGGCCCAGGTCCAGGTCGCGCGTGCCGTCGCGCCGGGCGTCCGGGTCCACGTGCACCGTGATCAGCGCCAGCAGGGCGCTGCCGTCGCAGCGCCAGGCATGCTGCACCACCTCACCCTCGGCGTGCGTGAGCTGCCGCGCTTCGCCCCCATCGGCCGGCATCACATACACCTGCGCCGAGCCGCCGTGGCGGTCGGCCAGGAAGGCGATCCGGCGGCCGTCGGGGGACCAGCGCGGCGCCTCGTCATGGCCGGGGCCCTGGGTGAGCTGGCGTGCCTGGCCGTCCTCGGGCGACCAGGTCCACAGCCGGGAGGTGGTGGTGTCCGACGCGGCATCGATGCGGCTCACCGACGCGGCCACGAGCGGGTAGCCCACGACGGCATGCAGCGCGGTGAGGCGCTGCTCCTGCAGGATGTCGTCGATCTCGAAGGCGACGGCGCGCCGGGTGGTCTGGGTATCCATCGTGGGATCGTCCGGATGGGGTCTGGGGGGCGTGAAAAAGGGCGGGGAAGGGCTTTCCCTTCACCCGCCCCGTGGGCGTCACGAGGACGCCGGCCGATCAGCGGCGCTCGTTGCGCTCGTTGCGCTCGTCACGCTGGCCTTGCTGGCCTTGCTGGCCTTGCTGGCCGCCTTGCGAGCCGGAGCCGGAGCCCGAGCCGATGGACGACTGCCCGCCCTGCTGGCCCTGCTGGCCCTGGTTGCGGTTGGACGACTGGTCCTGCTGCTTGTTCAGGCCCTGCTGGCCCTGCTGGCCTTGCTGGTTCTGGCCCTGCTGGCCCTGCTGGTCCTGTTGGCGGTTCTGGCCTTGCTGGCTGCCGCCCTGCTGGCCCTGCTGGCCGGCCTGCTGGTTCTGCTGGCCGCTTTGCTCGTTGCGATTCTGTTGTGTCATGACGTCTGCTCCGTGTGTGTCATCGGCGGGAATCGCCGACGCCACCCCATCCGGCAACGGGCGTGCCACCGCAGCGTCTTACAGGGGTATGCCCATTGCCTGAAGCGGAAAGCGTGTCTTCACTCATCCCCGCCTCTCGGCAAGGAGCGTTCTATGGCTTTGAACATCATGGACAACCGTGGCGTGCCACTGGACCGGCAGCGGTTCACCTGGCGCGACATGGTCCAGAAACCCATCAGCAAACTCGACGACGACGCGTACACGCGCGTGCGCATCATCCTCATGAACGGCATCGAGATGGAGGCCCTGCGCTTCTCGCATGCCTGTGCGCGCATGAACAAGTCGCTGCAGCCCGTGCTGGCACAGATGCGGCGCGTGGAGCACCACCAGGCCACCACCATCAACTGGCTGATCGGGGCCGACCACTCGCCGCTGGAAACCACCATCGCCTACGAGCAGGTGGCCATCGACGTGACGGCCGGCGTGGCCATGCGCGAGCCCGACGCCTACCTGGCACAGGTCTACCGCTTCGGCCTGCTGGAGGACTTCGACCACATGTACCGGTACTCGGCGCTGCTGGACCGGCTGGAGGGCAAGGACGCGAACAACATCCTGCAGAGCTACACCGACATCCTGCCCGGCCGCCCCACCATCGTGGAGCACCGCGACCCGCTGGACGACCTGCGCGAGCCCTACGACCGCACCGCCGCACTGCCGCTGTCGAAGCTGCATGCGCTGACGATCATGGCCGCCGAGCAGCAGACCCACAACTACTACATGAACATCGGGCCGCTGTTCTCCGACCCGATGGCCCGGCTGCTCTACGCCGAGATCGCATCCATCGAGGAGCAGCACACCACGCAGTACGAATCCATCATCGACCCCGACGAGAGCTGGCTCGAGAAGTGGGTGCTGCACGAGGCGGCCGAGGTCTACAACTACCACGGCTGCGCCGAGCAGGAGAGCAACCCGCGCATCAAGGCCCTGTGGACGCGCTTCCTGGACTACGAGCTGGCGCACCTGCACATGGCCATCGAGCACTTCCAGCGCATGGAGGGGCGCGACGTGGCCGAGATCCTGCCCAAGGAGCTGCCCGATCCCATCCCGATCGCCTCGCAGCGCGAGTTCGTGCGCAAGGTGCTGGCCGCCGAGGTGGACCTGCGCGCCGACGGCAAGCAGTTCGTGCCCAAGGACCAGGAGCCCCAGCGCTCGGTGCTGTACCGCGAGCGCCTGAACGCGGAGGGCTCGCCCACCGAACTGGTGGCCTCGCAGTACCGCTGGCAGCCGGGCACCGAGCTCAACGAGCTGCCCCGCGCCGCCTGACCCGCCACCCCTTCAAAGGAGTTGAAGATGCACATGCACACGGAGATCGGTCGCAACCGCACCGGCGCCCAGATGTCACCCATCCTGACGGCAGAGATGCAGGACGGTGAGGACGAGGCGCCCATTCTTCCCGGTGCCGACGGCCAACCGGAGCGCGCCGACCTGGCCATGAAGCTCGACTACGCACGCGACGCCGACGCGCTGGGCAGCGTGCCGCCACCGGCCACGCTGACCGGCGTGGTGAAGTCGGGCGTGGACATGGTCACCGGCAAGCGGCCGCAGGTCCTGATCGACAAGCTGGGCGAGCGCCTGGCCTTCGAGCGTGGCGGCGTGCGCCTGTACGACGCGCTGCTGGTCAAGTGCGCCAGCGCGGACGGCGCCGGCCTGGGCGCCGAGGAGATCCAGACGCTGGAACGCTTCCGCCAGGAAGAGGCCGCGCACTTCGCGCTGGTGGCCGACGTGCTGCGCGACCTCGGCGGCGACCCGACCGCGCAGACGCCCTGCGCCGACCTGGTGGGGGTGGAGAGCGCCGGCCTGGTGCAGGCCATGAACGACCCGCGGACCAACCTGCTGCAAGGGCTGCACGTGATGCTCGACGCGGAGCTGATCGACAACGCCAGCTGGGAGCTGCTGATCGAGCTGGCCGAGGCCGCCGGGCACAAGGCCCAGGCGGAACGGCTGCAGACCGGCCTGCAGCAGGAGGCCGTGCACCTGCAGACGCTGCGCTCGCTGGTGGCGCGGCTGACGCTGGAGGACGCGGGCGCCCTGCCCGCCACGCGCTGATCGGTCGCCCCGTGAGCGAAAGAGCCGCCCGAGGGCGGCTCTTTCTTGTGGGGCAAGCGGGCGTCAGCGGCTCATGCGGCCGATCAGCCAGCCGATGGCCGCCGCGGCGGCCACGCTGGCCATGGGATGGTCGCGCACGCAGCCGCGCGCGGCCTCCATGTACTCGCGCTCCAGCTCCGCCATGCGGGAGGCCTTGTGGCGCAGCTGCTCGGCCGCCTGGGCCAGCGACTCGGCGGCGCTGTCCACGGCCTCGTGGGCGCCGGACACCACGCGCTCGAAGCGCGGGTCACCGGCCATGGCGCCCGCGCCGCCGGCGCCGGCCATGCCGCCGGACATGCCCATGCCGCTGCCGCCCATGCCGCTGCCCTTGTCGCCGCCGCTGCCGGCCCCGGAGAGGGAGCCGGCGGAGCCGCCGGGCGAGGCGCCCATGTCGGCGTCGTTGCTCATGTTGGCGAGAAGGTGGCGAGGCAGCGCAGTGGCCATGGTGGAACTCCGGAAGTGGGGGATGAAGGGGGATGCCCGCCACGGTGGGCAAGCGCCGTACCGGGTGGCGCTCAGCGCACGCGGCGGCGCTCCACCGCCTCGATCTTCAGCATCTGCCGGTACTTGGTGACGGTGCGCCGGGCGACCATCAGGCCCTGGCCGACGAGCTGGCGCCGGATGTCGGCGTCCGACAGCGGGTTGGCCGCGTCCTCCGCCTCGATGATGTCCTTGATGAGGCCGCGGATCGCCGTGCCCGAGCAGGCGCTGCCATTGGCGCTGACGATGGCGCGCGAGAAGAAGTACTTCAGCTCGAACACGCCGCTGGGCGTGGCCATGTACTTGTTGTTCGTCACCCGCGAGACGGTCGATTCGTGGATCCCGCACTCCTCGGCGATCTCGCGCAGCAGCAGCGGCTTCATGGCCATGGGGCCGTAGTCCAGGAAGTGGCGCTGGCGCTTCACGATCGCCGTGGCCACGTCCAGGATGGTGGAGAAGCGCTGCTCCACGTTGCGCAGCGTCCAGCGTGCATCCTCCAGGTGGCCCGCCATCTCGGTGTTCTCGGCGGCCTTGCGGTGGCGCTGGAAGAGATCGGCGTACACGCGGTTCAGCCGCACCCGCGGCACCACCGCCGGGTTGAGCTGCACGGACCACTGGTTGCGGCGCTTGCGCACCACCACGTCGGGGATCACGTAGGCGATGTTGGCGGCGCCGAAGCGCCAGCCCGGGCGGGGGTCCAGGCGGCGGATGCGGTCGCATGCCGCCTTCACCTTGGCGTGGTCCTCGCCCAGCTTGTGCGCCAGCGCGTTCACGTCCTTGGCGGCCAGCGCCTGCAGGTGGTCGGTGACGATGCGGTTGGCCAGGGCGCGCTGCTCGGGGCAGTCGATGGCCTGCAGCTGCAGCTGCAGGCACTCGGCCACGCTGCGCGCCGCCACGCCCGCCGGCTCGAGCGACTGCACCAGGCGCAGCGCCACCTGCAGCTCGTCCAGCGTGGCGGCCGGGTCGATGGGGATGATGCCCACCAGCTCGTCCAGCGGCGTGCGCAGGTAGCCGTCGTCGTCCAGCGATTCGACGATGCCGCGGGCCAGCACCAGGTCGCGCGGCGTCAGCGGCAGCACGTTCAGCTGGCCGTGCAGGTGCATCGCCAGCGTGGTCTCCACGGCCATCATGTCCATGGCCGAGAGGTCACCGTCCTCGGCACGGCGCAGGCTGCTTGCCCGGTCGGCCTGCCACAGGTCGCGGTCGTCGCCCTGGGGGTCGAGCGACACGGCATCGCCTCCACCGTCGTCCACCGTCGGCCCGCTCACCGACTCGTCGACGCCGGCCACGGCGGTGAGGGGGTCCGGCCCTTCCTCGTCCTCGAGGAACGGGTTCTCGCCCAGCTTGCTGCGGACGATCGCCGCGAAGTCGAGCGACGACATCTGCAGCAGCCGCACGGCGTGCTGCAGGCGCGGCGACAGCGTCTGCACCTGCCGTTGGTCATTGCGCAGTTCCAGCCCAGCCACGTTGAGCATCTCCTGTTGGGGGGTCGCAGGCCCGCCGGCATGGCGGCGGCTCCGGGCCCGGGCGGCAAGCGCCGCGGGCAACGAGCCGTTCCACGGCAATGCCTGTGCCGGCTGCATCGCCCCCCCCATGGAGTGGTGGAGGCGCCCCCGCGCCGCCTGGCACCGGAATTGCCGCAATCGCTGCCGACCGGGCCACCGGCCACCGCCCCGGCGCAACGGCACGCCGCTTGCCCAAACGGGGCTGCAGACCCCGGAGCCCACCATGCAAGCCAGCCCTCCCACCACGCGCGTGACGCGTGCCGCCACCGCCGCCCGCAGCCGCGTGATCGACCTGCTCCAGGAAGACCACCGGCGCATCAAGCAGGCCTACCGCGAGTTCCTGCGGCTCGATGCGCAGCGCAACGGCGACCTGTGCGAATCGATCGTGCGGCGCACCCTGGCCGAGCTGCGCGTGCATGCCGCCCTCGAGGAGGAGCTGCTCTACCCGCTGCTGCGGCCCATCGTCACGGATGTCGAGGCGGTGGACGAGGCCGAGGTGGAGCACGAGATCGTGCGCTACCTGGGCGAGCAGCTGGACGCGTCCCATGCGGTGGATGAGAAGTTCGCCGCCCGCTTCTCCGTGCTGTGCGAGTACGTGCTGCACCACGTGAAGGAGGAAGAGGGCGAGCTGTTCCCGCAGCTCAAGCGGGCCAAGCTCGACTGGGAGGGCCTGCTGGACGAGTTCATGGCCCGCCGCCAGGCGCTGCAGGCTGCGGACGGCCGCCTGGACAGCATGGTGGCGCGGGAATCCGGCGAGTACGTGGCCGAGCGCGGCGAGGACTCGCAGCTGCCGGCCGACGAGCACGGCGTGCTGCTCAACGGCCGACTGGCCGGCCGCCCGGCCCACTACGAGGCCGGCACCATCACCAGCCGCAAGATCTGATGGGCGCCGCCAGCCCTTCACCGGCGCGGGCGGCCGCCCGCGCCGCGGAGCCGGTGCGTGTCATGCAGGTCATCGGCAATGCGATCGTGGGGGGCATGGAGACCTGGGTCGAGCGCCTGATCCAGCGCCTGCCTGCCGCGCGCTTCCGCGTGGTCGCGCTGTGCCCCTACGAGAGCCTGTACACCGACCGCCTGCGGGCACTCGGCGCCGAGGTTCTCGTCACGCCCATGCCGGACGACCCGCCGTGGGCCTCGGTGCAGATGGCCACCATGCTGGCGCGCCACCACCGCATCGAGCTGATCCACGCGCACCTGCCCAACGCCCACCTGCTCGCCGGGCTGGCCGGCCGTCTGGCCGGCGTGCCGGTGATGTCCACCATCCATGGCCGGCACCTCAGCACGCTGGACCTGGAGATGCACCGCCTGGTGGGCAGCCACCTGAGCGTGGTGTGCCAGGAGAGCTACCACCATGCCCTGGCCGCCGGGGCGGACCCGTCCCTGCTGAGCTGCGACCCCAACGGCGTGGACACCTCGGTGTTCGTGCCCCGTGCGCGCCCCGCGGCGGGCCAGGGGCTGCGGGCCGAGCTGGGCCTGGCCGACGACGTGCCGCTGATGGGTTTCGTCGGCCGGCTGTCGCCCGAGAAGGGCCCCGAGACCTTCATCCGCGCCGCCATGCTCACCCTGGCGCGCCACCCCACGGCGCATGCCGCCGTGTTCGGCGAGGGGCCGCTGGAAGGCGGCGTGCGGGCACTGGTGGCGCAGTTCGGCCTGGCCGGGCGCGTGCACCTCATGGGCGTGCGGGGCGAGATCGAGCAGGTGCTGCCCCAGCTCGACGTGGTGGTGTCCACCTCGCACTCCGAGGCCATGCCGCTGGCCCTGATGGAGGCCATGGCCTGCGGCGTGCCCGTGGTCGCCACCCGCGTCGGCGGCGTGCCGGAGATCGTGCAGCAGGGCCGCACCGGCTGGCTGTGCGAGCGCGGCCATTTCGAGGAGATCGCCGTGCGCACCGCCGAGCTGCTGCGCGACGAGCCCGCGCGCCGTGCCATGGGCGAGCGCGCGCGCGCCTGGGCCGTGCAGCGCCTGGACCTGGCGCGCCACACCGGGCGGGTCGCCGACCTCATCACGCGCCTGGCCCGGCCGCCGGTCCCTGCGGCCGCGATGCGCCACGCCAGCGGGCACCCGCCGGCGGCGAACCAGGCCGCCGCCTGAGGCGTGGCGCGCCGCCGCCGCCCGGGCCCGCCGTTTGCCCATCGGGGGCCCCAAGCCAACCACACGGAGTCTTCCCCATGACACCCACCCGTTCCCTTCTCACCGCCACCTTCGTCGCCCTGGGCGCCACGCTGGCCATGTCCGGCTGTGCCGTCACCAGCGGCCAGAGCAGCGTCGGCCAGTACGTGGACGACACGACCATCACCACGCGCGTGAAGGCCCGCATGGCCGAGGACCCGCAGGTCAGCGCGATGCGCATCCAGGTGAAGACGCTCAACGGCACGGTGCAGCTGTCGGGCTTCGCCACCAGCCAGGCCGAGAAGGACAAGGCCGGGTCGATGGCGTCGGCCGTGCCGGACGTGAAGTCGGTGCGCAACGACATCGTCGTGCGGCCGGCGACCAACTGACCCCAGGGGCCGCCTCGCGGCCCCTGCCTGCAGCAGCGGACCGGCTCAGAACTGGTGGCGATAGCCCAGCGTGGTCATCTCCACCGCCCGCCGGCCCTGGCCCTGGAAGTTGAACTCGTGACGGTCGTACTCGACCACCAGCGCCGAGTGGCGGCCCAGCTCGTAGGCCACGCCGGCCCCCCAGCCCGGTCCCCAGCCCTTGCGCACGCCGGTGGGCAGCCCCGCCAGCGCATCGGCGGTCACCTTGGTGCGGCCGTACGTGGCGCCGACCTTGGCGAACGCCTGCCAGTTGCCCAGGGGCAGGCGCCCCAGCAGGCTGAGGTTCAGGCCCTGGGCCGAGGTCGTGCCGCCGGCGCGGTCGGCGTTACCCATGTGCAGGTAGGCCAGCTCCACGCCGACGTGGCGGTTGAACATGCCGCCCACGTGCACGCGGCCGGCCAGGTCGGGGTTCTTGCACCGGTAGCCGCCGAAGCCGCAGCCGGTGGAGTAGCGGGACTGGCCCAGGTCGATGCCGAAGTAGCCGCGCCGCGTCCAGGGCAGCACGCTGAACCCGGTGTCGCCCTCGTCCGCGCCGGCGGTGCTGGAGTAGCTGGCGCTGATCACCTGGCTGGCCGGCGTGGGCTCCGTGGGCGCGCCGGCGGTGGACGCGGGCGGCAGCGTGGTGCCGGGCACCGGCGCGGGTGCGGGCAGCTGGGCCTGGGCGGCGCCCATCGTCGCCAGCCAGGCGGCGGTGACCGCCCCTGCCAGCCGGGCGGCGGTGTGTCGGGAGGTGAGGCGGGCCATGGTGGGGGTCCTTTCCATGCAGGGGTCGCGGAGGTCCTGCGTGCGATGTCATCGTGGCAACCCGGCCGCCCGTGGGGTGTCAGACGGGGCCGCATCCGCGCGTGCGTCTTCTCGTAAAGTGCCTGTGCTGTCCGTTCTTCGAGGGTGTCCCCTCCACGCCGCCGGCCGCCTGATGCCGCGGCGCTCTGCCTCTGCTGGTGCCCCACCGATGGCCTTTTCCCTGCGTTCCCGCCTGCTGCTGCTGGTGCTGTCGGTGCTGCTGCCCGCGCTGGCCGGCGCCCTGTGGGTGATCGTCAGCACCTACCGCGCGGAAGGCGATGCGCTGGACCAGGTGGTGCACGACAACGCCTCCGCGCTGGCCATGGTGGTGGACCGCGAGCTCACCCAGCGTGCCGCCATCGCGCGCGCGCTCGCCAGCTCCCCCCTGCTGGAGACCAGCCCGCGCCCGGAGCCGGAGCAGCTCGCCGCCTTCGAGCGCCAGGCGCGCCACGTCATGGCCGGGCTCGCCGGCTGGGTGGAGCTGCGCTCGGGCGACGAGGTGCTGCTCAGCACCCGGCCGGCCGCGGCCACCGCCCCGCCCGCGCCGGGCAGCGGCCCCGCGCTGGCCGATTCGGCCAAGCTGCAGCCCATGGCGCGCGCCGCGGGCACCCCCTGGCACGCCACGGTGGTGGAGCCGGTGCACCAGGACGGCCAGGTGGTGCTGAACCTGGCCGTCACCATCCTGCCCCAGGAGCTGCAGGGCATCCTCGACAAGCACCGCCTGCCGCCGGACTGGATCGCCACGGTGATGGACCAGTCCGGCACGGTGGTCGCGCGGCAGCCGGGCGGCTTCAGCTTCGTGGGCCGGCCGGGCAGCGACTCCCTGCGCGAGCAGATGCGCGGCCGCACCGAAGGCACCTTCGAGGGCACGTCGCTCGACGGCCGGTCGGTGCGCGGGCACTTTGCCCAGGCCTCGCAGGGCTGGACCTTCCTCGTGGCCGTGCCGCGCGACCGCTTCGCCGCCAGCGGGCGCGATGCCGTGGCCGGCCTGCTGCTGGGCGGGCTGGTGCTGCTGGGGCTGGCCGTGGGTGGCGCACTGTGGCTGTCGCGGCGCATCGCCCGCCCGGCGGCGGCGCTGCAGGGCATGGCCGCCCGCATGCAGCGCAGCGAGCCGGTGCGCGCGGCGCCCACCGGCATCGCGGAGTTCGACCAGGTGGCCCAGGCGCTGGCCGAGGCCTCGCGCACGCTCAGCGCCTCGCACGAGGAGCTGGAACGCCGTGTCGCCCAGGCCGTGGCCCGCACGCGGGACGCCGAGCAGCGCGCCTCCCAGGGCCAGCGCGTGGAGGCGCTGGGCCGGCTCACCGGCGGCGTGGCGCACGACGTGAACAACCTGCTGGGCGTGATCAGCAACAGCGCCTACCTCATCGAGCGTCGGGCCGGCGCGGCCGAGGAGATGCAGAGCCCGCTCGGCGCCATCCGCCGCGCGGTGGAATCGGGGCGGCGGCTCACCCAGCACCTGCTGCGTTTCGCCGGCCGCCATGCCACCCGGCCCGAGCGCGTGGACCTGGTGAGCACCGCACCCGAGTGGCAGGAACTGCTGGCGATCGTGCTGGGCAAGCGCGTGCAGGTGCAGCTGCAGGTCGAGCCCGGCACGCCGCCGGTGGTGGTGGACCCCGGGGAGCTGGAGCTCGCGCTCATCAACCTGGCGCTCAACGCGCGCGACGCGCTGCACAACGCGCCGGCCGGCCGGGGGCACGTGGTGCTGGAGATGCGCCGGGCCGACCCGGCCGACCACCCCGGGCTGCCGCCGGGCGAGCATGTGCAGATCACGCTCACCGACGACGGCTGCGGCCTCGACGACGAGGTGGCCCGCCGCGCGTTCGAGCCCTTCTTCACCACCAAGCCCATGGGCAGCGGCTCGGGCCTGGGGCTGGCGCAGGTGCACGGCTTCTGCACGGAAGCCGGTGGCCAGGTGCGCATCGCCGGGGCCCCTGGCCTGGGCACGGCCGTCACGCTGCTGCTGCCGGCCGCGCCCGCGGCCACGGCGGCCGCCTCGCCCGCCGCCGCGGCGGCACCGGCCGGCGGCGCCGACCTGGCCGGCCTGCGCGTGCTGCTGGTGGACGACAACGCCTCGCTGGGCGAGGTGACGAGTGCGGTGCTCGGTGCCCACGGCGCCGCGGTCACCCCGGCGCTGAGCGCGGAGCAGGCGCTGTCGCTCATGGACGGCGGCTCGCGCTTCGACGCGGTGCTGTCGGACATCGTGATGCCCGGCGGCATGGACGGCGTGGCCCTGGCACGCACGCTGCGCGAGCGTTTCCCGCGCCTGCCGGTGGTGCTGATCACCGGCTACAGCCACATCCGGCTGCCCAGCGGCGAGTTCCCGGTGCTGCACAAGCCCTGCAGCCCCGGCGAGCTGGTGCAGGCGCTGCAGCAGGCGGCCCGCGGCTGATGCCCCGGCCGCGCCGGTCGCGCGGACGCGGCGGTCGCGCGGCCACCGCGCGGCTCAACGCAACGGCGCGGCCGTGCGCTCCCAGCGGGGCAGCCAGTGCCCCAGGATGTCGGCCGACACCAGCGTGCGCTCCGCCCGGCCGATGAGCAGGGGCCGCGCCACCGGCCCGATGAAGCGCGAGTCCTCGCTGTCGTGCCGGTTGTCGCCCAGCATGAAGTAGTGGCCCGCGGGCACCACCACCGGCCCGAAACGCCGCGGCCCCGGCCAGCCCGCGAGGAACTGCACCGCATGCGAGCGGCCGTCCAGCGCCTCCTCGGCGCGCAGCGCCGCCCGCGGCCCCCCGCCGGCCTGGGCCTCCACCACGGCATGCAGCGTGTCGTAGCGGGCGGGCTCGCCGTTGACGGACAGCACGCCGTCGTCGATGGCCACCACGTCGCCCGGCAGTGCCACCAGGCGCTTGATCAGCCGCGTGCCGTCACGCGGGGAGCGGAAGGTGACGATGTCGCCCCGCCGCGGCTCGCCCAGGCGGGCCACGACCAGGTCGCTCAGCGGCAGCTTGAGGTCGTAGGCCAGGCGGTTCACGAACACCACGTCGCCCTCCAGGATGGTCGGGCGCATGGAGCCGGTGGGCACGGGGTTCCAGTCGGCCACGGCCGTGCGGAACACGCCCAGGCAGAGCAGGAACACCAGGAAGCCTCGGTGGGCGCGGAGCCAGTGGCGCATGGCAGTGTGCACGCGGTGTGCAGGCAGTGAGGGTGCGCCCAGGCTAGCGGCCGCCCACCCCGGGCCGCCAGGGGAAGCCGGCGAATGGCAGGTTAGACTGCATGACTGGGTGCCAGCGCCGCGTGAACGCGCGGCGCGGCGGACGCGAGCACGCGGACGCACTGGCAGGTGTCAGCACGGGTCGGGCCGCCCGTGCAGCTTTGCTTTACCTGCCCCCATGCCCCATCCGACCGACATGGAGATCACCGCTGCGGTGCTCTTCGCCGTGGCCCTCGTCCACACCTTCGCGGCCAAGCAGTTCGAGCGCCTGTCCCACCGCTACCCCCGCCACGCCGGCCTGTGGCACCTGCTGGGCGAGGTGGAGGTGGTGTTCGGCTTCTGGGCCATCGTGCTCGTGGCCGCCATGGCGCTGCTGGCCAGCGGGGCCGAGGCGCTGGCCTACGCCGAGTCGCGCAACTACACCGAGCCGCTGTTCGTCTTCGTGGTGATGGTCATCGCCGCCTCGCGGCCGGTGCTGCGCACGGTCATGGACGGCGTCTCGGCGCTGGCCCGGCGGGTGCCCCTGCCCACCGAGGCGACGGCCGTGTGGCTGGGGCTGGCGGCCGTGCCGCTGCTCGGGTCGTTGATCACCGAGCCGGCGGCCATGACCATCGCCGCGCTGACCCTCGCCCCGCTGGTGTTCCGCCCGGGCATTCCCGAGCGCGCCAAGTACTTCGCGCTCGGCGTGCTGTTCGTGAACATCTCCATCGGCGGCACCCTCACCTCGTACGCGGCGCCGCCCGTGCTGATGGTGGCGGGCACCTGGGGCTGGGACAGCGCCTTCATGCTGGCGCAGTTCGGCTGGAAGGCCGCGCTGGCGGTCGTCCTGAACGCCACGCTGGCCACGCTGGTGCTGGCCCGCCCCTTGCGCGACCTGGCCGACCGGACGTCGCGCCATGCGGCGGCCGCCGCGGCCGAGCCGCGCGTGCCGGTGCCCATCGTGGCGGTGCACGTGGCGCTGCTGGCCGGCGTGGTGGTGATGGCCCACCACCCGGTGGCCTTCATCGCGCTGTTCCTGATGTTCCTGGGCTTCACCCAGGCCTACGAGCGCCACCAGAGCCCGCTCATCATCAAGGAGGCCCTGCTGGTGGGCTTCTTCCTCGCCGGCCTGGTGGTGCTGGGTGGCATGCAGCGCTGGTGGCTGCAGCCCATCGTGGGCGGCCTGGAACCGCTGTCGCTGTTCTTCGGCGCGCTCGGCCTGACGGCCGTGACGGACAACGCCGCGCTGACCTACCTGGGTTCGCTCATCCCCGGCATGGCGCCGGAGGCGAAGACCATGCTGGTCGCGGGCGCCGTGGCCGGGGGCGGCCTCACGGTGATAGCGAATGCGCCCAACCCCGCCGGGGTGGCGCTGCTGCGCCCCGGCTTCGAGGACGGGTCGATCGGGGCGGGCGGCCTGCTGGCCGGCGCCCTGCTGCCCACCCTCGTGGCGGCGGCGGCCTTCCTGCTGCTGTAGCGGCCGGCCGCCCCGCGGCTCAGGCCGAGGCGATCAGGCGGCCGATGGGGAAGCCCTGGCGCTCGGCCTGCTCCAGCATGCGCTCCAGCAGCGGCCGGGGCACGCGCGGGGTGCGCGACAGCAGCCACAGCTGCCGCCGGTGCGGCTCGCCCACCAGGGCCACGTTGTAGCCCTCGTCCACGAACAGCACCCAGTAGTCGGCCCAGCCGACGGGCATCCAGCGCAGCCAGGGCGGCAGGAAGCTCACCTTCAGCCGCGCGCCGCCGCTGCCGGCCACCACGCGGGCCTCGCCCACGGCACGGCGCCAGCCGCCATCGGCCATCTGGCAGCGGTTCTCCACGCGCAGCTGGCCGCCGCTGACCAGCGTGTAGTGCGCCTGCGGCTGGCCGGCGCAGGGCCGCTCGAAGGGGTTGGGCAGCCGGGCGATCTCGTGCCAGGTGCCGGCGTAGCGCGTCAGGTCCACGTGCGCCACGGGCTGCACGCTGCCCGCGGGCGCCGCGGCCGTCGGCGAAGGGGCGAAGGCCGCCCCGTCGGTCGTGGCCGGCGTGCGCAGGGGCGCCGCCGTGCCGCCGGGCATGCGCAGCATGTCCAGGGCGCCGGGCGGCCAGGCGAAGGGGGGCTGCCCACGGCCGGCCATCCAGCGCCGGGCGAGCGAGCCGCCGAGATTGAACATCGCGCTGGTGGACGTGGGCCCCCAGCGCTGGTGCCAGGTGCGCGGCAGGAAGGGCCACACCATGGCGATGACCTGCAGCACCGACAGGCGCTTGGCGGTGGTTTCCATGCGGCGCACGCGCGCGTCGGCACTGCCGGGCCGCGCGCGGGCGCCGCCGGAGGGGTGGCGGTGCGCCCAGTGGCGCCAGGCCCACAGCGCCGCCACGGCCAGCCCGACCCCGGCGGCCGGGGCGGCCCAGCGCGACGGCTCGCGCAGGCGCGTCCACTGGCGGTCCAGCTGGGCCGTGAGGTCGCGCACGCGTTCGTCGCGCGCCATCAGGTCCAGCTCGGCGCGCAGGATGCGCTCGTCCAGGTCCTGGCCCTGCGGCTCGTGGGGCCCGGGGGGCCCCGACCAGCCGGCCGGCATGCCACGCGGCTGGCCGGGGCCGGCCGCCTCAGTGGAGGGGACGTTCGGCGTCGTGGAGGCGGGTGGCATGCGGGTCGTGGGCGTGCACGGGGGAAGAGGGAGGCTCGCTGTCCGGGTCGGACCGGCGAGCCAGCGTGAGATGGCGTCGGGTGGCCGGCAGGCTGACGCGCCCGGCCAGGCCGCGCACCTGCGTGACGGCGAAGGCCACGGCAGCCAGGTTGGCCACCATGACCGCCAGCAGGGCCAGCGACCAGTGCCAGCCGGCCTGCACCAGGCCGACCACGACGCCCGACCACAGGGCCAGCCAGGCGGTGACGCCGAGGATGGCGATGGCCACCACCCAGGCGACCAGGCGGGCCAGGGCGGAGGCGGCGCGCCCCAGCTCCAGCGCGAACAGCTCGACACGGTCGCTGACCAGGCCCGGCAGTTCGTGCAGCAGGGCCTGGAGGGTGCGGGTCAGCGAACCGCCGTCCTGCCCGTCGTCGGAGGTGGGGGCGGCCATGGCGGGGCGCCGGGTGCTCAACGGGCCGAGCCGCGGCGCACCAGGTTCACGATCGCCAGCAGGATGATCGCGCCCAGCAGCGACACCAGCAGCGCACCGGCGCTGAAGCTGCCCTGGTTGATGGTGGGCACGCCCACCAGCGGCGAGATGAACCAGCCGCCGAGCAATGCGCCGATGATGCCGACGACGACGTTGAGGATCACGCCCTGCTGGGCATCCGTGCGCATGATGAGGCTGGCGATCCAGCCGAGCAGACCGCCGACAACGAGCCAGATGATGAGGTTCATGGTGACAACTCCTTGGTGGGGACTTTGGGGCAGCGCTCGGGGTAAGCGCCCGACACGGCGTTGGCAAACGGTGTGCCTCGGTGACAGCCGTGTCGCTTCGCGTCGCGGGCGCCCGCCTCAGATGGCGCCGACGCTGCCGGTCACCGGCAGCACGATGCCCGTGATGTAGCCGGCACACACCGGCGCGGCCAGGAACACGAACGCGGGCGAGAGCTCCTCCGGCTGGGCGGCCCGGTGGAAATCCGTGGACTGGCCGAAGGTGGCCACGTCCTCGGCCGGCTTGTCCGCCGGGTTCAGCGGGGTCCACACCGGGCCGGGCGCCACGGCGTTGACGCGGATGCCGCGCGGCAGCAGGTTGCGCGCGAGCGACTTCGTGAACGCATGGATGGCACCCTTGGTGGCCGAGTAGTCCAGCAGCTTCTCGCTGCCCTGCAGGCCCACCACGGAGCCGGTGTTGATGATGGAGGCGCCAGGTTTCAGGTGCGGCAGGGCCGCGCGGGCCATGCGGAAATAGCCGCCTACGTTGGTGTCCAGCGTTTCCATCAGGCGCCGGTCGTCGATGTCCTCCAGGGAGTCGGCATGCTCCTGGAAGGCCGCGTTGTTCACCAGCACGTCGAGCCGGCCGAAGGTGTCCACGGTGCGCCGCACCGCCTCGCGGCACCAGGCATCGTCCTTCACGTCGCCCTGCAGCAGCAGGCAGCGCCGGCCTTCCTTCTCCACGTGGCGGCGCGTGTCCTGCGCGTCCTCCTCGCTCGAGTGGTAGGCCACGGCCACGTCCGCGCCCTCGCGCGCGAACAGCACCGCCACCGCGCGGCCGATGCCGGAGTCGCCGCCGGTGATCAGCGCCGCAAAACCGTCCAGCTTGCCGCTGCCCCGGTAATCGGGTGCCTCGAAGCGCGGCGCAAGGCGCAGGTCGGCCTCGCGGCCCGGCTTGGGCAGGTGCTGCGCGGGCAGCTTCTGCGGCTGCTCGCGCGCGCCCGCCTGCACCGCCTTCTGTTCGCCGGGGTCCTCCTGGCCCTGGCGGTCGTCCGCCTTCGCGTCGCGGCGGTCCTGCTCGTCCTGGATCTCGCGCTGGGTCGCCAGCGTCTGGCTGGGTGGCGTCGGGGGGGCACGGTGAGGCATGCGGGTCTCCTGGTCGGGGTGGCTGCGATGCGCCCATCGGGCAGGCCACATGCCGGCACACCGCGCTGCGCCCGCCCCACCGCGCGGCGACAAGGCGCAAAAGTCGCCGGTGCGCCCGGCCCACGGGCCGTGCCACCCACCGGGCGCGCGGCACGCGGATTGCCGAAGTCCCACCACGACGTCAGGACCCTCCTCCCCCGGCCTGGCGGCTTCCTCAACGCACCTTCCTCAGGAGTCCTGGAATGAACAAGCTCGTTACTCGCCTGACCACCGCCGCGGCGGCCTGCCTGGTCGTCGTCGGCGGCGTCGCCGTCGCGCAGGGCAACTCCGGCAGCGGCGCCCCGGGCAACTCCGGCTCGACCGGCCCCGACACCACCACCTCGACGTCGAACTCGACCAGCGCCACCAACCCGCAGGGCACGTACAACAGCACCGGCACGACGACGGGCACCACCGGCACGTCGGGCACGACCGGCACGACCGGCACGTCGGGCACCACCGGCACCACCGGCACGTCCGGCACGATGGGCAGCACCGGCTCGTCCATGGGCACCAACACCGGTGCGACCGGCCCCACCACCACCGGCACGACGACCGACGGCACCACGGCCACCGGCACGTCCAGCGGCTCGGCGGGCACCGTGTCCACCAGCACGGGCAGCACCGGCAACTCCATGGCCGGCAGCACGGGCACCACCACCGGCAACACCGGCGCCACCGGCACCAGCAGCTACGGCAGCGGCACGAGCACCGGCACCGGCACACCCGCCGGCACGATGGGCACCACCGGCAACACCGGCAACACCGGCAGCACGGGCAGCAGCACCTACGGTTCGTCCACCACCTCGGGATCGACGATGAGCGGCTCGACGGACAGCGCCAACATGTCGGGTTCCGACAGCTCCGGCCTGGCCGCCCGCAGCGACCGCAACTGAGCACAGTGGCGAGCAGCCGCTTTGCGAATGCCGCCACGGCCGCCCAGGCCGTGGCGCGCACCCTTCCCTTCATCCAGGCCGCCCTGGCCGACCCGGCCGTGAGCGGCCTGGGCGTGCTGCACCTGGTGATGGTGGACCCGGCCGTGCGCCCCGGCGCCGGCAGCTTCGAGCACGCCGTGGTGCATGAGCAGTCCGTGGGCGACCGCGACCGCTGGGACGTGGACTACGCCGCCTACGCGCGCGACAAGGCCCGCCTGAGCTGGCGCCACGGCATGGACAGCCGCCGGCTGCAGTGGATGGAACCGCACCGCCTGGAAGCCGACGACAGCCTGCTGTGGGGCGGCGTCTGCCTGGACGGCCTGGTGGTGGCCGCCAGCGGCGCCATGCCGGCCTGGGACGAGGCCTTTGCACTGGCCGTGGCCGGTTGCTGGCGGGGCCTGGCCCTGCAGGCCGCCGAGCAGGCCCGCGGGGGCCGCGGATGAGACGCACCCTGCCGGCCGCCGGCCTCGGCGCGGCGTTGCGCCCGCACCTGCTGGACGCGACCATGTTCTGGTCGTCGGCCGGCGTGGGCGGTGTGCGGCGCGTGATCGAGACCAAGCGCAGCGCCCTGCGCCAGCGCGGCTGGCGGCACACCCTGATGGCGCCCGGCGTGCGCGGCCCCGGCCGGGTGGACTGCGGCGGCTGGCCCGTGCCGGCCTCGGGCGGCTACCGGTTCGTGGTGCAACGCCAGCGCGCCGCCGCGCTGATCGAGCGCTGCCAGCCCGATCTCATCGAGGCGGCCGACCCGTTCGTGCTGGCCAGTGCGGTGGCGGATGCGGCCAACGCACTGCAGGTGCCGGCCATCGCCTTCTGCCACAGCGACCTCACGCATTGGGCGCGCGGCCTGCTCGGCGGCCAGGGCCGCGTGGCCGACTGGGGCGAGCGCCAGGCCCGGCGCCACCTGGCCCGCCTGTACGCCGATTTCGACCTGGTGCTGGCCCCCAGCCGCGCCATGACGGCCCGCCTGGCCGACCTGGGCGTGCGCCACGCGATGCACCAGCCGCTGGGCGTGGATTGCCGCATCTTCCGGCCCGAGGCGCGCGAGCCGGCCTGGCGCCGCGCGCTGCTGGCCCGGCTGGGCCTGGCGCCGCACACGCGGCTGGTGGCCTACGCCGGCCGCTTCTCGGCGGAGAAGCACCTGGACCTGCTGGCCGCGGCGGTGGACCGCCTGGGCCCCGGCCACGTGCTGGTGGCCATGGGCGCCGGGCCGCGCCCGCCCCGGCCCGGCCGCGCGGTGCGGCTGCTGCCGCCGGGCCCCGCGGCCGAGGTCGCCCGCCTGCTGGCCAGTGCCGACGTGTTCGCGCACGCGGGGGACCAGGAGACCTTCGGCCTGGCGGCGCTGGAGGCCATGGCCTGTGGCCGCCCGCTGGTGGTGCGCCACCGCGAAGGGCTGGCGGAGCTGGCCGACGGCGTGGGCACCCGCGTGGACAGCGACCGCGCCGAGGACTGGGCCGAGGCGCTGCGCGCCGCGCTGGCGGCGGCCGACGACCGCCCCTGCGAGGCCGCCCTGGCGCGCGCCCGCGCCCACGACTGGCCGCACGTCATCGACCACCTGGCCGGCCACTATCTGCGCCTGCTGGGTGCCGGCCACGCCCCCGACGGCGGCGGGCCCGCCGCCTGGGCGCCCGGGGCGCTGGGCCATGCCTGAGCCCCGGCGCGCGCCGCCCGCGCGGCCGCCGCGGCACGTGGCCGTCGTGCTGCACGACGTGGCGCCCGCCACCTGGCCGGCCTGCCGGCGCCTGCTGTCCATGCTGCGCGCGGTGGCCCACCGCCACAACGTGCGGCTGCGCATCACGCTGCTGGTGGTGCCTGCGCTGCACGGGGAGCCCGCCACCGCGCCGTTCGTGCGCTGGCTGCACCGCATGCAGGAGGCCGGGCACGAGCTCGCGCTGCACGGCCTGACCCACCGCGACGAAGGCCCCCCGCCCGCCACGGCGCGCGAACGCTGGCTGCGGCAGGTGTACACGGCGGGTGAAGGCGAGTTCGCCGCCCTGGACCACGCCGAGGCGCTGCGCCGGCTCGCCATCGGGCGCGCCTGGGCGCTGAAGCTGCGCCTGGGCATGCGAGGCTTCGTGCCGCCGGCCTGGCTGATGAGCCCGGCCGCGCAGGACGCCGTGCGCGCTTCGGGCTTCGCCTACACCTGCACGCTCAACGAGATCGTCACGCTGCCCGAGGGCCGCCGCCTGCATGCGCGCAGCCTGGTCTTCAGCACGCGGGCCGCGTGGCGACGGGTGCTCTCGCTGGCCTGGGCCGGCTGGCTCGCGGCCACCGAGCGCCGGGCGCCGCTGTGGCGCCTGGAGCTGCACCCGGCCGACGTGGAGCATGCCGCCATCCGGCGCTGCGTGCGGCGGCTGCTGCACCGCGCCCTGGCCGACGGCCGGGAGCCACTGCGCCTGGGCGAGGTGGAGCGGCGCGTGCTGCTCGCCGGCACGGCGAATGCCATGGCCGCCGCATGACCGCCGCCACCCCCACCCCGACGCCCCCGGCCGCCCCGTTCGCCCCGCACCGCCCGCCCGCGCACACGGTGCTCGTCGCCGGGGCCGCGGGGTTCGTGGGCAGCCACCTGTGCGACCGCCTGCTCGACGCGGGCTGCCACGTGGTGGCGCTGGACGACCTGTCCACCGGCAGCCACGAGCACATCGAGCACCTGCGCGAGCACCCGCGCTTCGAGTTCATTCCGCACGACGTCACCCAGCCCCTGCCGGCGGCCGCGCAGCGCGCCGAGCGCATCTACAACCTGGCCTGCCCGGCCAGCCCGGCCTACTACCAGCGCCACCCGGTGCGCACCGTGCTCACCAGCACCCTGGGCAGCTGGCGGCTGCTCGAGCTGGCGCAGGCCAATGGCGCGCGGCTGCTGCAGGCGTCCACCAGCGAGGTGTACGGCGACCCGCAGGTGCACCCGCAGCACGAGGCCTACTGGGGCCACGTCAACCCCACCGGCCCGCGCGCCTGCTACGACGAGGGAAAGCGCTGCGCGGAGGCCATGTGCGTGTCCTATGCCAGCGAACGCGGCGTGGACGTGCGCATCGCCCGGCTGTTCAACTGCTACGGCCCGCGCCTGCACCCGGGCGACGGGCGCGTGGTGAGCAACTTCGTCGCCCAGGCGCTCACCGGCCGGCCGCTCACCGTGTACGGCAACGGCCTGCAGACGCGCAGCTTCTGCTATGTGGACGACACCGTGGACGGCCTGCTGCGGCTGATGGACAGCGCCGTGCGCACGCCCGTGAACCTGGGCAACCCCAACGAGTGCACCATGCTGCAGCTGGCCGAACGGGTGCTGCGTCTGACCGGCGCCGTCTCGGCCATCGAGTTCCGCCCGCTGCCCGTGGACGACCCGCTGCGGCGCAAGCCCGACATCACGCTGGCCACCCAGGCGCTGGGCTGGCGGCCGCACCACGACCTGGACGCGGGCCTGCGACGCACCATCGCCTACTTCCGGCGCTGGGCGGAGCAGCCGGAGCGCCGCGAGGCCGCCGCGCGCCGCCGACCGCCGGTGCGCGAGGCCCACCCACCGCGCCCCGGCCTGCGCGCGGCCTGACGCGCCGCCACCGCCACCGCCACCGCCACCGCTACCGCTACCGCCACCGCCACAGCGCCAACCGGGCGCCACGCGACCGGCGCCCCGGTCCTCGGCCGTGGGCTAGCATCGCGCCATGATCCGCCCCACCCGCCTGACCGCCGCCCTGGCCGGCGCCTTCTCTGCGGGCGCCTGGCCCTGGCTCTGGCCCCTGCTGTCCGACCCGGCCGAGGGCAGCAGCGTGCAACTCATCCTGGGCATGCTGCTGCTGGTGGCCCTGCCCGCGCACCTGTTCGTCATCGGCGCCACCGGCAGCCCCGGCGCCGACGGCCGCCGCCTCGACGGCGCCCTGCTGCAACGCATCGCCGCCTGGCTCATCGCCGCCGCGGCGGTCGCAGGCGCCCTGGCGGTGTACCGCGCCGTGCTGCCTGCCGGGCAGCCGGCCTAGGAGCCCGCGCGGCAGAAGCCGCGCCGCCTCCTGGCCTGCGGCCTTGCGCACCGCTCCCCCGAGCCCCCTCCCACAGGGAGCTCCACCTTGTTCGACACCGAATTCGCGCTTGTAGCGTCCGCCCTTGGGCCTGCCCTCCGGGCCGGGTGGACGGCGGTCGTCGTCATCGCTGCGACCATGGCTCCCGGTGCACACGGTGCGGCGCGCCCGGCGGCCCGGGCGCCTGGGCATCCCGGAGGGTGCCGTGTCGCCGTCAGACCGCTGGCGTCGCCGCTTCCGTCGACACGCCGCGCCGCACCGGCAGGGCCTGCAGCACGCCGAATGCGACCTCCACCACGGTGAATGCGAGCAGCAAGGCGCTGGCCCCGTTCAGCACCGCCGTCACCTGCCAGGCGGCGAACAGGCCGCGCGCGGCCGCATCGAGCCGCCCCAACCGAACGCTGGGGTCCATCAGCCGGGCGAGCGACCACACCACCACTACCGAGCCCATGAGGTTGGCCAACAGCACGTGCGTCGCGTCCAGTGTGGGCCAGGCCCCGGGCACGCCCAGGCCGACTGCCGTGTCGGCCAGGCGGCCATGCAGCCACACGAACGTCCAGGGCAGCGCAAAGGGCCATGTAATGGCGAGGTCGTACCAGGCGCTGGTGCGCACGATGCGAAGGAAGCGGTCGGGAAACATGCGATCTCCTTGACAAGTCGAGGGCGAGTGTCAAGGGTGAAGTACGCTACAGGGTCAAGCCCTTTTTGCACGACCTTTGTCGCTGACGCCACAGTGCCCGTTCCATGCGCATCGGTGAACTCGCCGCCGCCAGTGGTTTGACGCGTGAAACCCTGCGCTTCTACGAGCGCGAGGGGTTGATTCGTGCGCGGCGCCTGAGCAATGGCTACCGCCACTACCCGCCGGAAACGGTCATGCTGGTCCAGTACATCCGCACGGCGCAGCAGCTCGGCTTCACGCTGGCCGAGATTGGCCACCGCCTGCCCGAGGTGTGGGACGGCCCGGACGCTGCGGCCGGGGTGGTGGCGGTGCTTGCCCAGAAGCTGCAGGAGATCGACGGCCGCATCGCCGCGCTGCAGGCCCTGCGCCAGGACTTGGCGGCACGCCTGCCCACGGCATGTCCCCTGAGCCGTACCGGCGACGTCGCAGGGCGAGACGACCCCGACACCGCGTCCTGACGCTCAGCCGTGACCGGCCATGGTCAAGCCGTTCGGCATCCGGCGCTGATCGCCGAGGATGCGCTCGGCCACGTCGATCCAGTCGTCCACACGGTGGTCGGCCACGCGCAGCGGGGTCCGGCGCCAGACGGTCTCCCCACCGCTGTCCAGCAGGATGCTGCGGCAGCCCGCGCGGCGCCCGGCTTCCACGTCGTCGAGGATGTCGCCCACCATCCACGAGCGGGCCAGGTCCAGCCCGTGCAGCCGGGCGGCGCGGTGCAGCATGCCGGGCTGCGGCTTGCGGCACAGGCAGGCCGGGCGGCCGTCGGCCGAGGCGGCGTGCGGGCAGTGCAGGAAATCGGTCAGCGTCACACCGCGCTCGCGCAGCATCTGCCGCAGCGCCGCGCGCAGTGAGGCGAACTGCGCCGCGCTGAACCGCCCCTCGGCGAGGCCCGACTGGTTGGTCACCACCACCAGCGCGAAGCCCCCGCAGGCCAGCGCCTGCAGCGCTTCGGCCGCGCCGGGCATCAGGCGCAGCTCGGCGGGGTCCACGTTCCAGGGCACGTTCTCCACGAGCGTGCCGTCCTTGTCGATGAAGACGGCGGGGCGCTCGGCCGGGCGGACGGTGCGGTGCGGGGACATGGCGTGTGGCTCGGGGCGGAGGGGGGCCCGGCCGGCGGCAATCGTGGTGCCGGCCCAGGGCGCGCACGGCCCGCAGCGCGTGCACCGCATGGCGCGTGGATTGCCGCCCGGCTGGGGTCGATTGCCTTTTCCTCCCGACCCCCTCACTGGAGACACACCATGCCCCAAGTCCGCGACATCATGTCCAACGACCCCGAGACCATCAGCCCCGAGGAGACGCTGCAACGCGCCGCGCAGATCATGCTGGACCTGGACATCGGCGCGCTGCCGGTGTGCGACGGCAAGCGCGTGGTGGGCATGGTCACCGACCGCGACATCGCCGTCCGCGGCGTGGCCGCGGGCCTCGCGCCCGACCAGGGTTGCGTGTCCGACGTGATGACGCCCGAGGTGGAGTGCGTCTCGCCGGACCAGGACGCCGAGGAGGTGATGCAGCTGATGGGCGACGCCCAGGTGCGGCGCCTGCCGGTCGTCAACGAGGACGACGAGATCATCGGCATCGTCTCGCTGGGCGACCTGGCCACGCGGCAGGACGCGCACACCGACGACACGCTGCGCGAGATCTCCGAGCCGGGCGGCAACAGCTGAGCCGGCCGCGCGGGAGCAGCGGCACTCGGATTGCCATGGGGGGCCCAAACACCTCTCAAGGGCTCACCATGGACTCGCCTCCCCTGCGCATCGCGATGATCAGCGAGCATGCCTCCCCCCTCGCCGCCCTGGGCGGCGTGGACGCGGGAGGCCAGAACGTGTACGTGGCCCACGTGGCCCGCTGCCTGGCCGCCATGGGCCACCAGGTGGACGTGCTGACCCGGCGCGACGACCCGACCCTGCCCACCGCGGTGGACGTGCGCCCGGGCATGCGCGTGCTGCACGTGCAGGCCGGGCCGGCCGCCGCGGTGCCCAAGGAGCAGCTGCTGCCGCACATGCCGGCCTTCGCCCACACGGCGCGGCAGCTCTTTCGCCACAGCGTGCCGTACGACGTGGTGCATGCCAACTTCTTCATGTCCGGCCTGGTGGGGCTGAAGCTCAAGGAGTGGCTGGGCACGCCGCTGGTGGTCACCTTCCATGCGCTGGGCCTGGTGCGGCGCGAGCACCAGGGCGCGGCCGACGGCTTCCCCGAGCAGCGCATCGCCATCGAGAAGCGCCTCGTGCGCCGGGCCGACCGCGTGGTGGCCGAGTGCCCGCAGGACCGCGAGGACCTGCTGCGCCTGTACGGCGGCGACGACGACCGCATCAGCATGGTGCCCTGCGGCGTGGACCTCACCGAGTTCAGCCCCGGCGACAAGGCGCGCGCGCGCCGCGAGCTGGGCCTGGCCGACGACGAGTTCGTGGTGCTGCAGCTGGGCCGCATGGTGCCGCGCAAGGGCGTGGACAACGTCATCCGGGCCGTGGGGCGCATGGCCCCCCGTGCGGATGGCCGGCGCCCCGTGCGCCTGCTGGTGGTGGGGGGCAACAGCGCCGTGCCGGACGAGCGCAGCACGCCGGAGATCGCGCGCCTGCGCGGCGTGGCGCGCGACGCCGGCATCGCCGAGCGCGTGCATTTCACCGGCCAGCGCCAGCGCGACGCACTGCGGGCCTGCTACGTGGCGGCCGACGTGTTCGTCAGCACGCCCTGGTACGAGCCCTTCGGCATCACGCCGCTGGAGGCCATGGCCTGCGGCACGCCCGTGGTCGGCAGCGACGTGGGCGGCATCCGCTACTCGGTGGTGGACGGCGTGACCGGCTACCTGGTGCCGCCGCACGACCCGGACGCCCTGGCCGAGCGGCTCGCCCTGCTGCGCGACAACCCCTCGCTGGCCAGTGCGCTGGGCCGCGCGGGCATCCGCCGGGTGCGCTCCCGGTTCACCTGGGAGCGCATCGCACACGACCTGGCCGAGGTGTACCGAGAAGCGCGCGGCGAGCCCACGCCGGTGACGGGGCCGCAGCGTTCGGCCGTGGTGCTGCGCCGTGCCGCGCTGGGAGGCGGCGTGGCCGCGATGCTCGAGGCCCCGCCCGAGGCGCGGGCGTGAGCGTTCCGCCCTCCCCGCCCAGCGCCCCTTCTTCATCGTCCCCGGCGCCAGGTGTCGATGCGCGCTGGCGCGGCGCGCGCCGCGTGCTCGCCGTCCGGCTGGACCAGATGGGCGACGTGGTGATGACCACCCCCGCGCTGCACGCGCTGCGTGAGGCGCTGCCCCAGGCCCACGTGACCCTGCTCACCTCCCCCTCCGGCGCCGCCCTGGCGCCCTGCCTGGACGCGGTGGACGCGGTGATCGCGGCGGAAGTGCCATGGATGAAGCTGCGCACGGGCACGGAGGGCGCACGCCCCGGCGACGCGGAAGCGGCCCTGGTGGCGCGCCTGGCGGCCGGCGCCTTCGACGCGGCCGTCATCTTCACCGTGTGCACGCAGAGCCCGCTGCCGGCGGCGATGCTGTGCCGCCTGGCGGGCATTCCGCTCGCGCTGGCGCACTGCCGCGAGAACCCGTACGCGCTGCTGAGCCACTGGGTGCGCGACACCGAGCAGGTGGCCGACGGCATGCGGCACGAGGTGCAGCGCCAGCTCGACCTGGTGGCGCACCTGGGCGGGCCGCGTCCGGCGGACACCCGGCTGCGGCTGCACCTGCGGCCGTGCGACCACGCCGCGGCCGCGGCCGCGTGCGCCGCCGCCGGCCTGGCCGCCGGCCGGCCCTACCTGCTGGTGCACCCCGGGGCCACGGCCGCCTCCCGGCGCTGGCCCGCCCGGCGCTTCGGCGAGGCGGCCGAGCGCATCGCCCAAGCGGGCGCGCTGGATGTCGTCTTCACCGGCGGCCCGGGCGAGCAGCCGCTCATCGACGAGGCCCGCGCCGCCATGCGCCGGCCAGCCGTCTCGCTGGCGGGCCAGCTCGACGTGCCTGGCCTGGCGGCGCTCGTGCAGGCCGCGCGGCTCGTGCTCACCAACAACAGCGGCCCCAGCCACCTGGCCGCCGCGGTGGGCACGCCGGTGGTGACCTTGTACGCGCAGACCAACCCGCAGCACACGCCGTGGCAGGCCCGCGCGCGCGTGCTCTGGCAGGACGTGCCCTGCCGCCACTGCCTGAAGAGCGTGTGCCCGCAAGGCCACCACCGCTGCCTGCTGGACGTGGGCACCACGCAGGTGGTGGACGCCGCGCTGGCACTGCTGCCTGCCGCGGCACCGGGCCGCTCGGAGGCGCGCCCGCCTTCGCGCTCCGCGTAGAGGGTCGCCTCGTGAGCGTCGACCCCGTGGCCCCGGCGGTGCTGCGTGCGCTCACGGCGCCGGTGGAGCGCATCGCGGTGTTCCGCGCGCTGATGCTCGGCGACCTGCTGTGCGCCGTGCCGGCGTGGCGCGCGGTCCGGGCCGCCTGGCCGTCCGCCCGCATCACGCTGGTGGGCCTGGCCTGGGCGCGGCCGCTGGCCGAGCGGCTGTCCTGCATCGATGACTTCATCGAGCTGCCCGGCTTTCCCGGGCTGCCCGAGGTGCCCTGCGACGTGCGGCGGCTGCCCGACGCGCTGGCCCAGCTGCAGGCCAGGCGCTTCGACCTGGCGCTGCAGATGCACGGCAGCGGCGAGGTGGTGAACCCGCTGGTGGCCTGCTTCGGCGCGCGGCACATGGCGGCGTTCGCGCGGCCCGGCGTGTGGCGCCCGGCGGGCGACGAGGAGCTGTGCTGCGCCTGGCCCGAGCAGGGCCACGAGATCGAGCGCCTGCTGGCCCTCACCGACCACCTGGGCCTGCCCCGGCAGGGCACGTCGCTGGAGTTTCCCGTCGGCGACGACGACCGGCGCGCCCTGCGCGCCGCCTGGCCGGCCGTGGACGGGCCGGCCTACGTGTGCGTCCACCCCGGCTCGCAGCTGCCCTCGCGCCGCTGGGACCCGCGCCGCTTCGCGGCGGTGGCCGACGCCCTGGCCGACCGGGGCCTGCGGGTGGTGCTCACCGGGTCCGCGCCGGAGGCCGGCCTGGTGGCCGACGTGCGGGCCTGCATGCGCCACACGCCGGTGGACCTGTGCGGCCGCACCGACCTGTGGTCGCTGGGCGCGCTGCTCGAGCGCGCGCGCCTGCTGGTCTGCAACGACACCGGGCTGTCGCACATCGCCGCGGCGCTGCGCGTGCCCAGCGTGGTGGTGAGCTGCGGCTCCGACGTGGCGCGCTGGGCACCCCTGGACACGCAGCGCCACCGCGTGCTGGCCGAGGACATGGCCTGCCGGCCCTGCGGCCACCGCGTCTGCCCCCATGAGGGCCATCCCTGCGCGCAGGCGGTCATGCCCGACGCTGTGCTGCGCGCGGCGCTGCGGCAGCTCGGGGCCGTGTGCGCATAGGTCGGACAGGTCCCACACGCAGGAACACCGAATGCCCACGGCGGCCCATCGAATTCACCCATGCACATCGAGGAGGTGCCATGTCGTCCCCCGCGTCGTCCGTCCATGAATCCTTTGCCGCCGCCGACGCCCAGCTGGGCAACCTGCGCGGCAAGACCATCCTCATCACCGGCGGCTCGCGCGGCCTGGGTGGCGCCATCGCCGACCTGCTGGGCGAAGCCGGCGCCCAGCTGGTCATCGCCGACCTCGCCTTCGAGCGCGCCGAGGACAAGGCCGCGACGCTGGCCGAGCGCGACGTGCCGGCCATCGCCGTGGGCCTGGACGTGGGCGACGAGGTGCAGGTGCAACGCGCCATGCAGGTGGTGCGCGAGCGCTTCGGCCGCATCGACGCCCTGGTGAACAACGCCGCCATCGATGTCACCGCGCCCCTGGCCGAGCTCGGCAGCTCGGACTGGCGGCGCATCGTGGACACCAACCTCACCGGCCCGTTCCTGATGGCAAAGGCCGCCCTGCCGCTGATGGAGCGCGGCAGCCACATCGTCAACATCGCCTCCACCGCGTCCAAGCGCGCCTGGCCCAATGCGTCCGCCTACCACGCCACCAAGTGGGGCCTGCTGGGCCTGTCGCATGCGCTGCATGCCGAGCTGCGGCCGCAGGGCATCAAGGTGTCGGCCGTCGTCGCGGGCGGCATGCGCACGCCCTTCCTCTTCGACCGCTTCCCTGACCTGGACCCCGGCCTGCTGCAGGACCCCGCCAGCGTGGCACGCGCCGTGCGCTTCGTGCTCACCCAGCCACCGGAGACGGTGATCCCCGAGGTGATGGTGCTGCCCATGCGCGAGACGTCCTGGCCCTGAACCGGCCACCCCGCCCCACCCACCGCCGAAGGGAGCCCCCACCGATGATCACGCTCGGCATCAACGCCGCCTTCCATGACTCGGCCGCTGCCCTGGTGGTGGACGGCCGCCTGGTCGCCGCCGCGGAGGAGGAACGCTTCACGCGCATCAAGCACGGCAAGCGCCCGGTGCCCTTCAGCGCCTGGGAGCTGCCCTTCCATGCCATCGATTTCTGCCTGCGCGAGGCCGGCATCCACCTGCGCGAGGTGGACCACGTGGCCTACAGCTACGACCCCGAGCTCTTCATCGACGGCCGCCTGCCCGCCTCGCTGACCGAGGCCGCGCGCATCAGCCTGCCGCTGGAGCCCTCGGCCCACACCGCCGGGCCGTGGGAGAGCCCGTGGGACCCGCTGTTCGCGGCCTACATGATCAACGCCCCGCGGCAGCTCGCCTCGGGCGCGCCGCACCACCTGAAGAAGCGCCTGGCCGGCATCTCGCCGAGCGATCCCACCTGGCGCTGGCATTTCGTCGCGCACCACCTGTGCCACCAGGCCAGCGCCTTCCTGGCGGCCCCCTACGAGCGCTGCGCGGTGATGACGCTGGATGGCCGCGGGGAGCACGCCACCACCACCTACGGCGCCTGGCGCAGCCCGCGCTACGAGCCGCTGGGCGAGGTGCGCATGCCGCACTCGCTGGGCATGCTGTACGAGCGCATCACGGCGCACCTGGGCTTCCTGCACAGCAGCGACGAGTACAAGGTGATGGCCCTGGCGGCCCTGGGCACGCCACGCTTCCGCGGCGCGCTGGCCGAGCACGTGCGCGTGCGCGACGGCGGCCGCTTCGAGGTGGACCGCGTCGACCTGGCCGCCCTGGCCGGGCCGGCGCGCGTGCCCGGCAGCGCGCTGGAGGAGCACCACCTGGACCTGGCCGCCTCGCTGCAGGACGTGCTGGAGGAGAAGGTGATGCAGCTGGCGCGCTGGCTGCGCGAGGCCAGCGGCGAGCGCCACCTGGCCATGGCCGGCGGCGTGGCGCTGAACTGCGTGATGAACGCGCGGCTGCGCGACGCCGCCATCTTCGACGGCATCTGGGTGCAGCCCGCCGCCGGCGACGCGGGCACCGCGCTCGGCGCCGCGCTGTGGACCGACGCGCGTGAACGCGGCGCCCCCGACGGCGCGCTGGGCGAGCGCCACTGGAGCATGGAGCACGCCTACTGGGGCCCCGGCTACGCGGACGACGAGATCGAGGAGCTGCTCAAGGCCAACAAGCTGCGCTACCGGCGCGCCGAGGACCTGGCGGCCGAGACGGCCGAGCTGCTCGCGCAGGACCGCATCGTGGGGTGGTTCCAGGGCCGCATGGAGTTCGGGCCGCGCGCCCTGGGCGCCCGCTCCATCCTCGCCTCGCCCATCGACCCGCACATGCAGGTGCGGCTCAATGCGCTGAAGGACCGCGAGGACTTCCGGCCCGTCGCACCGGCCATCCCGGTGGAGGAATTCAGCCGCTGGTTCGCGCCGGCCGACGCCAACGAGGGCCGCAGCCCCTTCATGCTCTTCGTCTACGACGCCCTGCCCGGCCAGGCGCAGCGCATCCCGAGTGCCTGCCACACCGACCACAGCGCGCGCGTGCAGACGGTGGAGCACGAGAGCAACCCGCGCTTCCATGCGCTGCTGCAGGCCTTCGCCCGCCGCACCGGCGTGCCCGTGCTGGTGAACACCTCGTTCAACATGCGCGGCGAGCCCATCGTGTGCACGCCGCTGGATGCGGTGGAGGCCTTCTACGGCACGCCGCTGGACGTACTGGTGATCGGGCCGTTCATCCTCGAGAAGCAGCCGTCGGGCCAGCCATGAGGGTCTCGGTCGTCGTGCCCACCTACCGCCGGCTGCCCCTGCTGCGCCGCTGCCTGGAACCGCTGCTGGCCCAGCAGGGCCTGCCCGCCGCCGACTACGAGGTGATCGTGGTGGACGACGGCCACGAGGACGAGGTGCGCGACTTCGTGCGGCGGCTGGCCGCCGAGCGCGGCGCCCCGGCCCTGCGCTACCTGCGCTCCGCCCCCGGCCGGGGCCCGGCCGTGGCGCGCAACACGGGCTGGCGCGCGGCACAGGGCGAGATCGTCGCCTTCACCGACGACGACACCCTTCCCGACCCGGTGTGGGTGGCCGCCGGCGAGGCGGCGCTGCGTGCCCATCCCGACTGGTCGGCGGCATCCGGCACCGTGGACGTGCCCCTGCCCGACCCGGGCCGTCCACCCAGCGACCACGAACTGATGACGCTCGGCCTGGCGAGCGCCGAGTTCGTCACCGCGAACGCCTTTGTCCGGCGCTCGGCGCTCGAGCGCATCGGCGGCTTCGACGAACGCTTCCGGCGCGCCTGGCGCGAGGACTCCGACCTGCAGTTCCGCCTCATGCAGCAGGCCGGCCCCGTGGGCCGCGCCACCCAGGCGCGCGTGGTGCACCCGGTGCGTGCCGAGCCCTGGGGCGTGTGCCTGCGCCAGCAGCGCAACACCTTCTTCGACGCGCTGCTGTTCAAGAAGCACCCGCGCCTGTACCGCCAGCGCATCCGCCCGGTGCCGCCCTGGGACTACTACCTCGTGGTGGCGCTCACCGTGGCGGCGCCGGTGCTGGCATGGGCCGGCCGGCCCGGAGCGGCGGCGGGCGCGCTGGGCGGCGCGGCGGCGCTGGTGCTGGCGCTGGCCGGGCGGCGGCTGCGCCACACCGACCGTTCGCCGCGCCATGCGCTGGAGATGCTGGCCACCTCGGCGCTCATCCCCTTCCTCTCGGTCTACTGGCGCCTGCGCGGCGCCTGGCATTTCAGGGTGCTCTTCCTATGAACCTCCTGCGCGACCCGGGCCGCCGCCTGCGCATCCTGACCTGGCATGTGCACGGCAACTACCTGTACTACCTGACCCAGGTACCGCACGACTTCTACCTCGTCACCGACGAGGCGCGCTCGGTGCACCACACGGGCCGCAGCGGCACCCTGCCCTGGGGCCCCAACGTGCACGAGGTGTCGGCCCATGCCGTGCGCGACACCGATTTCGACATCGTGCTGTTCCAGTCCCGGGATGCGTGGACCACGGAGCAGCACAAGCTGCTGAGCGCCGCCCAGCGCCGCGGCCCGCGCATCTACCTGGAGCACGACCCGCCGCAGGTGCACCCCAGCGACACGGTGCACTGGATGGACGACCCCGAGGTGCTGCTGGTGCACGTGACGCCCTTCAACGCGCTCATGTGGAACAGCGGACAGGTGATCACCCGCGTGGTCGAGCACGGCGTGAAGCTGCTCGCGCCGGCCCGCCACACCGGCGAGCGCGCCAGCGGCATCGTGGTGGTGAACAACATCGACAAGCGCGGCCGCCGCCTGGGCTACGACATCTTCCGCCACGCCCAGCGCCGTGTGCCGCTGCACCTGGTGGGCATGGGCAGCGAGCGCTGCGGTGGCGAGGGCGAGGTGGCCAACGACGCCCTGCCCGGCCGCGTCGCCCAGCACCGCTTCTTCTTCAACCCCATCCGCTACACCAGCCTGGGCCTGGCCATCATCGAGGCCATGATGGTGGGCACGCCGGTGGTGGGCCTGGCCACCACCGAACTCGTCACGGTCATCGACAACGGCCGCAACGGCCTGATCGACACCCGGCTCGACCGCCTGATCGACGAGATGCAGCAACTCATCGCCGACCCCGGCCGCGCGCGCGAGCTGGGCGAGGCGGGCCGCCGCACCGCCGAGGAACGCTTCCCCATCGACCGCTTCGTGGCCGACTGGAACGCGGCGTTCCGGCTGGTCCTCGCCTGACCCCGCTCAGGGGCCCGGCCGCACCAGCCGGGCGATGGTGTTGATCAGCTCGGCCGGCTGCAGCGGCTTGGCCACGTGGGCGTCGTAGCCGGCCTGCAGCGCGTTGGCGCGGTCCTTGGGGCGGGCGAAGGCCGTCAGGGCGATGGCGGGCACGCGCGCTCCGGTGGCGCCTTCGGCGGCGCGCAGGTCGCGGATGAGGTCGTAGCCGTCCTGGCCGGGCAGGCCGATGTCGCTCACCAGCACCTGCGGGCGCGCGTCGGCCCAGGCCTGCATGGCCTCGGCGTGGCTGGCCGCACCGCGCACCTGCGCCCCATGGTCGCGCAGGATCAGCAGCAGCATGTCGCGTGATTCGGTGTCGTCCTCCACCACCAGCACCTGCACGCCGCCGAGGTCCGCCACGCCGTCCAGCGGCATGGGCGTGCTGACGGGCAGGTCGGTCTCGGCCGCCGCCCCCGTGTCGTGCAGCGGCAGGGCCACCACGAAGGTCGCCCCCTGGCCCGGGCCCGCGCTGTGGCCGCGCACCGTGCCCCCGTGCATGGCCACCAGCCGCTGCACGATGGCCAGGCCCAGCCCCAGTCCGCCGTGCAGCCGGTTGCTGGCCGCATCGCCCTGGGTGAAACGGTCGAACAGGAAGGGCAGGAAGTCCGGCTCGATGCCGCGCCCGGCGTCCTGCACCACGATCTCCAGCGTGTCGTTCACCGCCTGCAGCCCCAGCCGCACCGTGCCACCGCGCTCGGAGAACTTGATGGCGTTGGACAGCAGGTTCCAGATGATCTGCTGCAGCCGCGCCGGGTCGGCATGCAGCCGGGGCAGCCCCGCGTCGGCCTGCAGCACCACCTGCACGTCCTTGTCCCCGGCCGGCACGGCCAGGGCCTCGATGGCCTCGGCCGCCGCGGCCTCGACGTCCACCTCGGCGCGCTGCAGCCGCAGCTTGCCCATGCCCAGTCGGGACGCGTCGAGCAGGTCGGCGATCAGGCGCGACTGCGTCGTGGCGCTGCGCACGATGGCCTGCAGCCCGCGCTGGCGCTGCGCGGCGTCGTCGCCCCGCCGCTGCAGCACCTGCGCCCAGTTGAGGATGGCGTTCAGTGGCGTGCGCAGCTCGTGCGAGAGCACGGCGACGAACTCGTCCTTCGTGCGGCTCAGGTGCTCGGCCACGCCGCGCGCGGCCTGCTCGCGCTCGAGCAGCTGCTCACGCTGCGCAGCCAGGGTCAGCCGCTCGGAGATGTCGTGCAGCATCGCCAGCTGCATGCCGGGCTCGACGTGCCGCGAGAGGCTCCACTCCAGCTCCACCAGGCGGCCGGTGGCGGTCAGCAGCGGGAACTCGGCGCGCCGCACCTCGCCATTGCCCTGCCGCAGGAAGGCGGCGAGCCCGGCGCCCCGCCCGGGCGGCGCGAACGCCTCCACGGGCCGGCCGATCACCTCGGCCGCGTCGCGCTGCAGCAGCGCCAGCAGCGCCGGGTTGGCCTCGACCACCTGGCCCGCCTCGTCCAGCAGGCAGATGCCGCTCTGGGCGTGGTCGAAGATGGCGCGCAGCCGCGCCTCGCTGCGGCGCATGGCGTCTTCCGCGGTGCGAGCCCGCACCAGGGCCAGCACGGTGGCCACCAGCAGGGCCGGCTCGGCCGGGTGCGTCATGTAGGCGTCGGCGCCCGCGTTCAGCCCCCGCAGCTTGTGTTCGTCGCGCACATAGGTGGCCGACAGGTGGATCACCGGCACGCGCGCGGTGGCGGGCTGCTCGCGCAGCCGGCGGCAGACCTCGAAGCCGTCCATGTCGGGCAGATTCACGTCCAGCACCACGGCGGCGACGTCGGCCGAGGCGATCTCCAGCGCCTCCAGGCCGGTGGCGGCCTCCAGTGTCTGCAGGCCGGCCGCGCGCAGCACGCGGGTGGTGGCGTAGCGGGTGGCGGGGTTGTCGTCCACCACCAGCACCGGCCCGTGCACCATGCGGGTCAGCGCCGCCTCGGCGCCGGGCGCCGTGTCGCCGTTCATGCGGTCTCTCCCTCGCTGCCCCCCGGCACGGGCAGCCGCAGCGGCAGGATCACATGGAAGGTGGAGCCTTCGCCCAGGCGGCTGTCCAGCGACACCGTGCCGCCCAGCAGCTCGGCCAGTCGCTTGCTGAGCGACAGGCCCAGCCCGCTGCCGCGCAGGCGCTTCTGGATGGGCGAATCCACCTGCACGAAGTCCTGGAAGATGGCACCGTGGTAGGCCGGGTCGATGCCGATGCCGGTGTCGCTCACCGAGAAGCGCACCTGCATGTCGTCCTCGCGGCAAGCCGACACCCGCACCTCGCCGCGCGCCGTGAACTTCAGCGCGTTGGAGATGAAGTTGCGCAGGATCTGCGCCAGCTTGCGGTCGTCGCTGAACAGCTGGGGCACGCCCTGCGGCTCGTCGAACACCAGCACCACGTTCGGGTTGGTGAGGATGGGCTTGAACATGCCGCGCAGGGCCGAGAACAGGTCCACCAGCTCGAACCAGCCGGGCGAGATCTCGACGCGGCCGGCCTCCACCCTGGCGAGGTCCAGCAGGTCGTCCACCATGTCGTTGAACTCGGCGGCGGTCTCCTGGATGAAGCGCACCTGGCGCGCCTGTTCGTCGGTCAGCGGCCCGTCCACGCGGTCGGCCAGCAGGCGGGCGATGCTGCGGATGGCGCCGATGGGCGTGCGGAACTCGTGGCTCATGTAGGCCAGGAACCGGCTCTTGAGCTCGGTGGCCCGGCGCAGCTCGTCGGCCTGCACGTCCAGCTCGGCGTACAGCGCCAGCACGCCGCGGTTGGTCTCGTCGAGCTCGCCCTGCAGGGCCTGCAGCTCGTGCTCGCGGGCGGCGAGCCGCTGCAGGGCCTCGTCCAGGGTGGCGGGGGCGGCGCCGGTGGGCGGCGGTGCACTCATGAAGCGGCCTCCGCCGGATCCCCGGCCAGGCGCACCGCCACCACGGTGGCGTCGTCGTTGCCGCGCGCGTGGCGCGCGCACAGCCAGGCGGCCAGCAGCGAGGGATGGCGCGCCAGCAGGCCACGGTCCTCGGGCAACGACCAGCGCGTGGTGACCCCATCGCTGTGCATCACCAGCAGGGCCGGCCGCACGCAGTCGTACACGGCCCCGCGCACGCGGCGCAGGGCGAAGCCGGCGGTGCCGGGCTGGCTGGGCAGCGACTGGTCGCGCAGGCCGTGGAACAACCGGCCGCAGATGTTGCCGGCCCCCGCATACGCCAGGGCCCCGCCGGGGCCGGGCACGCGGGCCACCGCCACGGCGGCTCCTCGTGTGCCGCCCAGCGCCGCGTGCAGGCGCTCCACCAGCGCATCGGCCGCGCCGGCGGGCCCGCGCGCGAAGGCGTCCACGGCGGCCTCGGCCGCCTGCGCGGCGCCCGGGCCGTGCCCCAGGCCATCGGCGACCAGCACGGACACGTCGTCGTCTGCCCAGCCCACGGCCCAGCCGTCGCCGCACACCGATTCGCCCGGCGCGCACACCATCACCGCGCCCATCTGGCGGTGCGCAGCGGCGTCGCCCGCAGCCCCGGCCGGGCCGCTGCGCGCGCCCAGCCGCGCCAGGAACACGCTGCCTGCACCCGGCCGGCTGTAGGCGTCGAAGCAGCGCGCCAGGCGGCGCACCGCCCCGAGGCCGCCGCCCAGGGTGCCGGCGGTGGAGAAACCGTCCGCCAGGGCGCGCGGCAGGTCGGCGATGCCCGGGCCGTCGTCCACCGAGATCAGCTCGACCAGGGCCTCGCCGTCGTCGGCGCCCGCCCCGTCCACCGCGGCCAGCATCAGGCGGCCACCGCGTGCATGCTTGACCAGGTTGGTGCCCAGCTCGGTGGCCGCCAGGCCCACGCGGCCGGCCGCCGTCTCGTCGAAGCCGAGCTCGTGGGCGAGCTGCATGGCCGCGCGCCGGGCCTGGCCCACCTGGGTGGCCTCCTGCACCGCGATCACGCGGTGCGGGCAGCGGGGGCGGCTCACTTCCATCGGCACACCGTGACGCAGGTGCCTTCGCCGCGCCCGGTCCGGATCTCGAAGTCGTGCACCAGGCGCTTGCTGCCCGACAGGCCCATGCCCAGGCCCTGGCCGGAGGTCCAGCCGTCGGTCATGGCCAGTTCCAGGTCGGGGATGCCCGGCCCGCGGTCCTCGAACTCCAGCTGCAGCCCCTCGCGCGCGCCGTCGCGCCGCACCTGCCAGCGCAGCTCGCCGCCGCCGCCATAGACCACCGCGTTGCGCGCCAGCTCGCTGGCGGCGGTGACGATCTTGGTCTGGTCCACCAGCGAAAAGCGCATCTGCTGGGCGAGCTTGCGCACATGCTGGCGCCCGGCGACGATGTCCTGCTCGCTGCGCAGCGGCAGGCGCCCGGCATCGGCCGTGGACTCACTCGGCGGCCACATCGGCGGGGCCCTCCATCGCATCGGCCAGCACGCCGGCCTGCTGCAGCAGGCGCATGCCGCGCTCCACGTCGAGCGCGGTGCGCACGCCGCCCAGCGACAGTCCCAGCTCCACCAGCGTGATCGCCACGGCCGGCTGCATGCCCACCACCACGGTGGTGGCATCCAGCACCCGGGCAATGGCGGCGATGGTGGCCAGCATGCGGCCGATGAAGGAATCGACCATCTCCACCGCAGAGATGTCGATCAGCACGCCGCGCGCACCGTGGGTCTCGATGGCGGCGGCCAGGTCATCCTGCAGGCGCAGGGCGGTGTCGTCCTGCAGGTCCACCTGGATGGTGACCAGCAGGCAGCGGCCCATGCGCAGGATCGGGATGCGCTCCATGGATCGCCCCGCCTCAGGTGCGCGCCCGGCTGACGCTGTGGCCGGTGCGCTTGAGGGCCAGGGCCAGGGCGTCGGCCAGGGTGGCCTTGGTCATGATGCCCTCCAGCTCGATGCCCAGGTGGACGATGGTCTGGGCGATCTGCGGGCGGATGCCGCTGATGATGCAGTCCGCGCCCATCAGGCGGATGGCGCTCACCGTCTTCAGCAGGTGCTGGGCCACCAGGGTGTCCACCGTGGGCACGCCGGTGATGTCGATGATGGCCAGCTCGGCGCCGGTCTCCACGATGCGTTGCAGCAAGGTTTCCATGACCAGCGAGGTGCGCGCCGAATCCAGGGTGCCGATCATCGGCACGGCGAGCACGCCGTCCCAGAGCTTGACCACCGGCGTGGACAGCTCCAGCAATTCGTCCTGCTGGCGGCGGATGATGTCCTCGCGCGCCTGCTGGAAGGTGCTGACGGTGAACTGCGCCAGGCGGTCCACCAGGGTGGTGGCCGACCACAGCGCCTCGGACAGGCCGGCGGGGTCGTCGCCGTGGCGGCGCAGGATGCTGTTGAACAGCGGCCGCTTGAGCGCCAGCACGAAGCGGCTGGTGTCGGCGGCCGATTCGCCCGCCGCCGCCCGGGCGCCGGACAGGCTGGCCAGCGCCTGCCGCGCCGGCAGCCAGGCGGCATCGTCCAGGCTGTCGCTGCGCGCGCCGCCCTGCACGGCGGAGCGCAGCGCCGCCAGCAGGGTGCGGGCTTCGCGGGCCCGCTGGCCGTCCGCCGCGGGGTCGGCGCCGGCACCGCCGGCTTCGGCGATCCAGTCGCGCAGGAAATCGTCGCCGCCCTCGGCCAGCAGGGCCAGGGTGGTCCGGCGGTGATCGGTCATGGCTCCTCCTCGTGGTGGAACCGTGGTCTCGGGGCCACGGTCGGAAGAGCCCACGGGGCAAGCGGTGTGCCTGCCCCCGCCGCGGGTCAGTCGCGCACCGCGGCCGAGAGCGCCCGGTTGACGCGCAGGGTGAGCAAGGTGGCCACCGCGCCGGAGAGCAGGTACAGGCTCACCGCCCCCAGCCCGAACCGGGCGGACAGGCCCAGCGCCACCAGCGGGGCGAAGGCGGCGCCGATCAGCCAGGCCAGGTCCGCCGTGAGCGCCGCGCCGGTGTAGCGGAAGTGCGGCAGGAAGTTCGCGGTCACCGAGCCGGCGGCCTGGCCGTAGGACAGGCCCAGCAGGACGAAGCCGATGAGGATGAACGCGTTCTCGCCGGTCGGCCCGCCGCCCAGCAGCCAGGGCGTCACCACGCTGAACACGCCGATGGCCACCGCCAGCGAGCCCAGCGTGTGGCGCCGGCCGAATCGGTCGGCCAGGCGGCCCGAGATGGGCATGGCCAGCGCCGCCAGCACCGCACCCAGCAGCTGCACGCTGAGGAACTGGCCGATGGCCTGCTCGGAGTGCAGCGCCACCCACGACAGCGGGAAGACCGTGACGATGTGGAACAGCGCATAGCTGGCCAGCGCGGCGAACGCGCCGATCACCACGTTGTGGCCCTGCTGGCGGGCCAGCTCGCCCACGTCGCAGGGCTCCAGCTCGTGCGCCTCCAGCTGGCGCTCGTACTCGTGGGTGACCACCAGCCGCAGCCGCGCGAACAGCGCCACCACGTTGATGGCGAAGGCGGCGAAGAAGGGGTAGCGCCAGCCCCAGCTGAGGAAGTCCTCGGTGGCCAGGCTGCCCCAGAGGTAGGCGAACAGGCCGCAGGCCACCGCGAAGCCCAGCGGCGCGCCCAGCTGGCCGAGCATGGCGTACCAGCCACGCTTGTGCTCGGGCGCATTCAGCGCCAGCAGCGAGGGCAGGCCGTCCCAGGAGCCGCCGGTGGCCAGGCCCTGGCCGATGCGGAAGGCCACCAGCAGCGCGATGGCCCACTGGCCCGCCGTGGCGAAGGACGGCAACAGCGCGATGCCCACCGTGGAGCTGCCCAGCAGGAACAGCGCCGCCGTGAGCTTGGTGCCGCGCCCGAAGCGGCGCTGCAGCGCCATGCCGGCCAGCGTGCCGACCGGTCGCACCACGAAGGCGAGGGCGAAGACCGCGAAGGCATACAGAGTGCCCTGCAGGCGATCGGCAAAGGGAAAGAAGACCGCCGGAAAGACCAGGACCGAGGCGATCCCGTAGACGAAGAAGTCGAAGTACTCCGAGGCCCGACCGATGACCACCCCCACCGCGATGTCCGCGGGCGCCACGCTGGCAGCGTCCTGGCGGGGGTCGGCAGCGTGGGGGGCCGACGGGGGGGCGCGATTGTAGGCAGGCGCGGCGGCAGAGGTCATGACGGCGGTAGGCACTGGGGCTGGGACAAATTGTCCAATCGTTGACTTGTGTCAATGAAGATACATTCCGGCCCGATGCGCAACCCAGGTTTTCCCGTGCGCTCGTTCACCCGGTCATCGTTCTTCCTGATGGACTCCTCACGACACCCCGCCCCTTGGGCAAGACGCGTGCTGGCCCCCGTGGCGCTGACGGCGCTCACGGCACTGGCCGGCTGCGACACCATCGTCATGAAGCCGCACGGCGACATCGCCGTGCAGCAGGCCGACCTCATCGTCACGGCCACCGTGCTGATGTTGCTGATCATCGTGCCGGTGATCTTCCTGACGCTGTTCTTCGCCTGGAAGTACCGCCAGTCGAACGCCGACGCCCCCTACACGCCCGACTGGGACCACTCCACCCGGCTGGAGCTGGTGATCTGGGGCGCGCCGCTGCTGATCATCATCGCGCTGGGCGCCATCACCTGGATCAGCACGCACAAGCTCGACCCCTGGCGCCCGCTGGAGCGCATCGACGCGCAGCGCCCCGTGCCGGCCGACGTGAAGCCGTTGGTGGTGGAGGTCGTGGCGCTCGACTGGAAGTGGCTGTTCGTCTACCCCGAGCAGGGCATCGCCACCGTGAACGAGCTGGCCACGCCCGTGGACCGGCCGGTGCAGTTCCGCATCACGGCGTCGAACGTGATGAACGCGTTCTACGTGCCCGCCATGGCCGGAATGATCTACGCCATGCCGGGCATGGAGACCAAGCTGCATGCGGTGATCAACCGCGCGGGTGAATGGGAAGGCCTGTCCGCCAACTACAGCGGTGAGGGCTTCTCGCACATGCGCTTTCGCTTCCTGGGCCTGGCCGAGGGCGACTTCGACCGCTGGGTGGCCAGCAACCGCACGCAAGGCGGCACGCTGGACCGCGCGGCCTACCTGGCGCTGGAGCAGCCCAGCCACCGCGAGCCGGTGCGCCGCTACGCCCGCGTGGAGCCCGAGCTGTTCGGCCTGGTGGTGAACCGCTGCGTGGATGCCAGCCGCATGTGCATGCACCAGATGATGGCCATCGACGCGGCCGGCGGCCTGGGCAAGGCCGGCATCCCGGGCACCGAAACACGCCCCTGGGGCGACGACCCCGCGGTGAGCCGCCCGGTGGTGGCCGCCGCGCTGTGCACGCCCGACAACCCCACCGGCGAGCTGCCCGCCGCGCTGTCCCGGCAGTGAGCCGGGCGATCCCCCGCGAGACACCTCGAGCGATCCCCCTCAGCGACCCATGTCCTCCGACCTCCAATCCCTCCTGCTCGGCCGCCTCTCGTGGGAGGCCGTGCCCCTGCACGAGCCGATCCTGATCGGCACCTTCGCCGCCGTCATGGCGGGTGCCCTGGTGCTCATGGCCGGCCTGTCGAAGTACCGCCTGTGGGGCCCGCTGTGGCGCGACTGGATCTGCAGCATCGACCACAAGAAGATCGGCATCATGTACATGGTGCTGGGGGTGGTGATGCTGCTGCGCGGCTTCGCCGACGCGCTGATGATGCGCGCGCAGCAGGCCATCGCCTTCGGTGACCAGGCCGGCTTCCTGCCGCCGCACCACTACGACCAGATCTTCACCGCCCACGGCGTGATCATGATCTTCTTCGTGGCGATGCCCTTCGTCACGGGCTTCATGAACTACGTGGTGCCGCTGCAGATCGGCGCGCGCGACGTGGCCTTCCCGTTCCTGAACAACTTCAGCTTCTGGATGACCACGGGCGGCGCCGTGCTCATCATGGTGTCGCTGTTCATCGGCGAGTTCGCCAAGACCGGCTGGCTGGCCTACCCGCCGCTGTCGGGCATCCTCGCCAGCCCCGATGTGGGCATGGACTACTACCTGTGGGCGCTGCAGGTGGCGGGCATAGGCACCACGCTCTCAGGCATCAACCTGATCGCCACCATCGTGAAGATGCGGGCGCCGGGCATGACGCTGATGAAGATGCCGGTGTTCACCTGGACCTCGCTGTGCACCAACGTGCTCATCGTGGCCACCTTCCCGGTGCTGGCCGCCACGCTGGCGCTGCTGACGGCCGACCGCTACCTCGGCACCAACTTCTTCACCAACGACATGGGCGGCAACCCCATGCTCTACGTGAACCTGATCTGGATCTGGGGCCACCCCGAGGTCTACATCCTGGTGCTGCCGGTGTTCGGCATCTTCTCGGAGGTGGTGTCCACCTACAGCCGCAAGCGACTGTTCGGCTACGCGTCCATGGTCTACGCCACGGTGGTCATCACCATCCTGTCGTACCTGGTGTGGCTGCACCACTTCTTCACCATGGGCTCGGGTGCCAGCGTGAACTCGTTCTTCGGGATCACCACCATGATCATCTCCATCCCCACGGGGGCGAAGATCTTCAACTGGCTGTTCACGATGTACCGCGGGCGCATCCGCTTCGACGTGCCCATGCTGTGGACGGTGGGCTTCATGGTCACCTTCGTGATCGGCGGCATGACCGGCGTGCTGCTGGCCGTGCCGGCGGCGGACTTCGTGCTGCACAACAGCCTGTTCCTCATCGCCCACTTCCACAACGTGATCATCGGCGGCGTGGTGTTCGGCGTCTTCGCCGGCATCAACTACTGGTTCCCCAAGGCCTTCGGCGTCAAGCTGGACCCGTTCTGGGGCAAGTGCTCGTTCTGGTTCTGGCTGGTCGGCTTCTGGGTCGCCTTCGCGCCGCTGTACGTGCTGGGCCTGATGGGCGTGACCCGCCGCATGAGCCACTTCGACGACCCCTCGCTGCAGATCTGGTTCCAGATCGCCGCCGTGGGCGCCGTGCTCATCGCCTTCGGCATCGCGTGCTTCCTGATCCAGATCGCCGTGACGGTGAAGAACCGCCGTGCCCTGCGCGACGTGACCGGCGACCCCTGGGACGGCCGCACGCTGGAGTGGTCCACGGCCAGCCCGCCGCCGGACTACAACTTCGCCTTCACGCCGGTGGTGCACGACAACGACGCCTGGTACGACATGAAGCAGCGCGGCCACCAGCGCCCGCTGCAGGGCTTCAAGCCCATCCACATGCCGAAGAACACGGCGGCCGGCTTCGTCATCGCCATGCTGGCCACGGCCTGCGGCTTCGCGCTGGTGTGGCGCATGTGGATCCCGGCCGGGCTCACCTTCGCGCTCACCGTGGCCGCCGCCATCGTGCACACCTTCAACTACCGGCGCGACTTCCACATCCCGGCCGACGAGGTGAGCCGCACCGAGGCGGCCCGCACACGCGACCTGGAGGCCGCCCTGGCCTCGGCCGCGACCGCCCGCTAAAGACCTTCTTCCGACCTTCGCGATGAGCTCCATCCCCCTCACCTCGCCGGCCACCGCGCTGCCGGTGTTCTACGACAGCGGCGACCACCACCCACAGAACGGCACGCTGCTGGGCTTCTGGCTCTACCTGATGAGCGACCTGCTCATCTTCGCGGTGCTGTTCGCCGTGTTCGCCGTGCTCGGGCGCAACTACGCCGCCGGCCCCTCGGGCGCCGACCTGTTCGACCTCGAGCTGGTGGCCGTCAACACCGCGCTGCTGCTGCTGTCGTCCATCACCTACGGCTTCGCCATGATCGCCATGCTGCGCGGCCACCAGGCCGGCGTGCTGGGCTGGCTGGCGCTCACCGGCCTGCTGGGCCTGGGCTTCCTGGGCATCGAGCTGTACGAGTTCGCGCACCTCATCCACGAGGGCGCCACGCCGCAGCGCAGCGCGTTCCTGTCGAGCTTCTTCACGCTCGTGGGCACGCACGGCCTGCACGTGGCCTTCGGCACCGTCTGGCTGGCCACGCTGATGGTGCAGGTCAGCCGCCACGGGCTCATCCACGCGAACAAGCGCCGCCTGGTGTGCCTGTCGATGTTCTGGCACTTCCTGGACGTGGTCTGGATCGCCGTCTTCACCTTCGTGTACCTGATGGGAGTGCTGTGATGAGCCACCCTTCTTCCGCTCGGGCCGAGGCTGTCGAAGCCCACCCCGCCGTCCATGACGACCACGCCCACGACGACCTCGGCTACCACGCCAGCGTCAAGGGCTACGTCATCGGCTTCGTGCTGTCGGTCGTCCTCACCGCCATCCCCTTCTGGCTGGTGATGGGCAAGGTGATCGCCTCGCCCCAGGTGACCGCCTTCGTCATCCTCGCCTTCGCGGCGGTGCAGATGGTGGTGCACATGGTGTACTTCCTGCACATGGACGCCAAGGCCGAGGGCGGCTGGTCGCTGCTGGCGCTGGGCTTCACGGTGATCCTGGTGGTCATCCTGCTGGCCGGCTCCATCTGGGTGATGTACCACCTGAACACCAACATGATGCCGCCGGACGCGCACACGCTGCGCAACATGCCCTGACCATGGACGGCCGCGCCCCCCGCTCGCGCGGCGCGCTGGCCGCGCTGCTGGCCGGGGCCGGCCTGGCGGGCGCGGTGTGCCTGGGCCTGGGCCTGTGGCAGGTGCAGCGCCTGGCCTGGAAGGAAGCGCTCATCGAGCAGGTGGAACGCCAGGTGGCGGCCCCCGCGGGGGATGCCCCCGGCCGCGCCGACTGGGGCGCCCTGCAGCGGGCGACCGACGAGTACCGCCCGGTGCGCGCCAGCGGCCGCTTCGACCATGGCCGCGAGACGCTGGTGGCCGCCACCACGGCGCTGGGCAGTGGCTACTGGGTGCTGACGCCGCTGCGCACGTCCGCCGGCCACTGGCTGCTGGTCAACCGCGGGTTCGTGCCGCCGGCCCGTCGCGCCCCCGACACGCGTGCCCCCCTGCACCCCGAGGCCGAGGTGGTGGTGGAGGGCCTGCTGCGCTTCAGCGAGGCCGGCGGCGCCCTGCTGCGCAGCAATGCGCCCGAGACCGACCGCTGGTATTCGCGGGATGTCGCCGCGATCGCCGCCGCCCGGCAGCTGGGCCCGGAGCCGGTGGCGCCCTACTTCGTCGACGCGCGCGCCACGCCCGGCACGGAATCGGCGTGGCCGCGGCCGGGGCTCACGGTGCTGCGCTTCAGCAACAATCACCGCGTCTATGCCACCACGTGGTTCGTGCTCGCGCTGATGGCGTGGGGCGCGCTGGCCTACGTGGTGGTGGATGAGCGGCGCCTGCGCCGCCCGCCCCCGGCTGCCTAAGTGACCGACGCCCCTGCCCCCTCCCGCCTGATCGACGCGAGCGACCTGCCCGGCCTGGCGGACGCGGGGGCGCGCGCCGCCCAGCCCGACCGCGCCGCCGGGCGGGCCCACCTGCTGCAGCTCATCCAGCTGCGCTGGCTGGCCGCGGGGGGCCAGCTGGTCACCATCCTGGGCGTGCAGTTCATGCTCGAGGTGCCGCTGCCCCTGGTGGAGATGCTCACGCTGCTGGGCATGCTGGTGGCGTTCAACCTGGCGAGCGCGGCGCGCTCGCGGCTGTCGCTGCCGGTGCGCCAGGCCGAGCTGTTCGTGGGCCTGGTGGTGGACGTGGCGGTGCTCACCGGCCAGCTGTTCTTCTCGGGTGGCATCACCAACCCGTTCATCTACCTGTACCTGCTGCAGGTGGCGGTGGCCGCGGTGCTGCTGCGCCCGCGCTACCGCTGGGCCACGGTGGCGCTCACCTGCCTGGGCTTCGTGGGGCTCACCCAATGGCATCGCCCGCTGGCCATGCCCGAGGTGGCCAGCGCCAACCTGCCGCCGCAGTACATCGGCGGCCTGCTGCTGTGCTTCCTGCTCAACGCCGGGCTGCTGGTGGTGTTCATCGGGCGCATCGGCCGCACCCTGCGCCAGCGCGACGCACGCCTGGCCGACCTGCGCCAGCGCGCCGCCGAAGAGGAGCACATCGTGCGCATGGGCCTGCTGGCCAGCGGCGCCGCGCACGAGCTGGGTACCCCGCTGGCCACCCTGTCGGTGATCCTGGGCGACTGGGCGCGCATGGCGCCCTTCGCCGCCGAGCCCGAGCTGCGCGAGGAGATCGAGGAGATGCAGCTGCAGATCCAGCGCTGCAAGCACATCGTCTCGGCCATCCTGCAGTCGGCCGGCGAATCGCGCGCGGAGGCGCCGGCGGCCACCACGCTGCATGCGTTCCTGGACCACCTGGCCGACGACTGGCGCCGCACCCGCCCGGTGACGCGGCTGGACTACCGGCGCGACGGCGTGCCGGAGCTCGCCATCGTGTCCGACGCGGCCCTGAAGCAGATGATAGACAACATCCTCGACAACGCGCTCGAGGCGGCGCCCGACCGGCCGGTCACGCTCATCGCCGCGGCGGAGGACGAGCAGCTCGTGCTGCGCGTGCTGGACGAGGGCCCGGGCTTCGCGCCGGAGATGCTGGCGCGCTTCGGCAAGCCCTACCAGTCCACCAAGGGCCGGCCCGGCAGCGGGCTGGGCCTGTTCCTTGCCGTCAACGTGGCCCGCACCCTGGGCGGCCACCTGGTGGCGGCCAACCGCGCGCTGGGCGGCGCCGAGGTCACCCTCACGCTGCCGCTGTCGGCGCTGGCGCGGCCAGAATGGGCATGAACGCGGCCGCGGCGCCGCCCCCCTGGCCCATGGACGACACCCCCGACCGCCTGCTGCTCATCGTCGAGGACGACGAGGCCTTCGCCCGAACGCTGGCGCGCTCGTTCGAGCGCCGCGGCTACACCGTCGTGCGGGCCGCCCAGCTGGCCGAGGTGCAGCAGCGCCTGGCCACGCATGTCCCCACCCATGCGGTGGTGGACCTCAAGCTCGCCAGCGGTGACTCCGGCCTGGCCTGCGTGCAGCACCTGCACGCGCACGACCCCGACATGAACATCGTGGTGCTCACCGGCTACGCCAGCATCGCCACCGCGGTGGAGGCCATCAAGCTCGGCGCCCGGCACTACCTGGCCAAGCCGGCCAACACGGACGACATCGAGGCCGCCTTCGAACGCACCGAAGGCGACGCCGGCGTGGACCTCACCGCCCGCACCACCTCGATCAAGACGCTGGAGTGGGAGCGCATCCACGAGACGCTGGCCGAGACCAACTTCAACATCAGCGAGACGGCCCGCCGGCTCGGCATGCACCGCCGCACGCTGGCGCGCAAGCTGGAGAAGCAGCGCGTGAAGTGACGGGGCCCTTCGACAGGCTCAGGGCGAACGGGATCGGAGGGCACTCGACCCCGCCACCGTTCGGGCTGAGCCCGTCGAAGTCCCGTGTCCGTCACCTCGCGTACAGCACCATCTGCGTGCAGCGGAACAACGCCAGGGTCTTGCCGCTCTCGCGGTGCGTGACCACCGCGTCCCACACCTGGGTGGTGCGGCCCAGGTGCACGGCGGTGGCCACGCAGTCCACGGTGCCGTCGCGCGTGGTGCCCAGGTGGTTGGACTTCAGCTCCACGGTGGTGAAGCTGCTGGCGCCCTCGGGCAGGTGGGCCACGCAGCCGTAGCCGCAGGCGGTATCGGCCAGGGTGACGACGCTGCCGGCGTGCAGGAAGCCGTTGGGCGCCATGAGCTCGGCGCGCACGGGCAGCTCCGCGCGCAGGCTGCCCTGGGCCACGGCGGTGATGCGGATGCCCAGCAGCCCCGGCAGGTGGCCCGGGCTGCGCTCGTTGAACTGGTCGGCGGTGATCATGGCCGCAGAATACCGCCATGCGCTTCCATGGCAGCTGCCACTGCGGCAACCTCCGTTTCACCCTCGACTGGCCCGACGCCCCGCCGCGGCTGCCTGCCCGCGTGTGCGGCTGCAGCTTCTGCCGCAAGCATGGCGGGGTGTGGACCGCCCATCCCGGCGCCACGCTCGACGTGACGGTGCGCGATGCGACCGCCGTGCGGCCCTACCGCTTCGGCACCGGCACCGCGGATTTCCACCTCTGCACGGGCTGCGGCGTGGTGCCGGTGGTCACCAGCACCATCGGCGGCCACACCTACGCGGTGGCCAGCGTGAACGCGCTGGACGGCGTGCCGGACGCGGCGCTGGACCGGGTGGGCGTGGACTTCGACGGCGAAGGCACGGACGACCGGCTGGCCCGCCGCGCGCGCGGGTGGATCGGGCAGGTGCGCATGTCCACACTCGCCGGCGTGCCGCCGGACCGGGCGGCCGCCCCGTGACGCCCGCCCGTGCGCCCCTGGCGCCCCCGTCGCTCATCAGCGGCGCCCGGGTGCAGCTGCGCCGCTCCACCCCCGACGACGCGCCGGGCGTGCACCGCGCCGCCGCGGACGCCGAGGTGATGCGCTTTCTCGAGTGGCCGCCGCACCGCAGCGTGGCGGACGCGCGGGCCTACCTCGACGGCTGCGCCGCGCGCTGGGCCGCCGGCCAGGAGCACCACTGGGTCATCGAGCCGCGCGGCGGCGGTGAGCTGCTGGGCTGCATCGCCGCGCGGCCCAAGGCCCACGCCGTGGACCTGGGCTACTTCCTGGCCCGCCCCGCGTGGGGCCGCGGCATCGCCACCGAGGCCGGCCAGCTGCTGGTGGGCTGGCTGCAGCGCCAGCCGGCGGTGCTGCGCATCTGGGCCACCACCGACGCGGAGAACCACCGCTCGGCCGCGGTGCTGGCCCGCCTGGGCCTGCAGCGCGAGGGCCTGCTGCGCATGGCCACGGTGCGGCCGCAGCTCGGCCCGCTGCCGCGCGACACGCTGGTCTTCGGCTGGTGCCGGCGCGACGCCGGCTGAGCGCCGGGGCGCCGCCGGTCAGTCCGCGCGGCTGAGCGTGCCACCCCGTCGTTCGCGCACAGCAGGCGCACCAGCGTGCGCACGTTGGGCGACCAGCCCCCACCGGCCAGCGCCGGCCGCACCGGCCCCGAGCCCGACGGCAGCAGGTGCACCCGCACGTCGGTGGCCTGGAACACCTCGGCGCCCGATTCACCCACCAGGCCGGTGCGCATGTCGCGCCCGTCCACCAGGGTGACGGCGCCGGCGCCCACGACCTCGATGCCGTCGCCGCGCGAGACCACCAGCGCGGTGTTCTCGTCGATGCCGACGCCCACCAGCTTGGGGTTGTGCGCCACCACCGCCAGCAGGCGCGACAGCCGCCCCCGCTCGGAGAAATGCTGGTCCACGGCCGCGCTGAGCAGCAGGCCCAGGCCGGCCATCAGGCTCACCTCCACGGCCAGCGGGCTGCGGTTGGCCGGGATGGCGGCCAGCACGTGCTCGGACATGGCGGACGCCCCCGCGCTGGTGCCCGCCACGCAGGCGCCGTGCTGCACGTAGGCGTCGCGGATGGCCTCGCACAGCCGCGTGCCGCCGAGCGCGGCCAGCAGGCGCGTCTGGTCACCGCCGGTCATGAACACCGCGCCGGCCTTGGCCACACGGGCGGCGATGTCGGCGTCGTTGGCCCGCTCGCGGGTGTCCACGTGCAGGGGTTCCACGTGCTTCACGCCCAGCTGGCCGAAGGCCTTTTCATACACATGCCACATGCCGGCGGGGTCTTCGGTGGCCGCCGTCAGCACGAACACGGGGCGCTGGCGAGGCGACAGCTCGACCACCTTCTGCAGCACCGGCATCTCGCCGTGCCGGTCCTCGGCGCCGCCGATGACCACCAGATGACCTGGGGAGTGCTTCATGCGGCTACCCGGGTGTACAAGCGGCGCCCCCGAGGGCCGCGCCGCGGCCCCGCCACCTGAAGGGCCCTCCGACCATGACCTCCCTGCCCCGCCTGCGCCGCCGTGCCCTGCTGGCCGGCAGCGCTGCCGCCCTGGCCGCCGGCTGGCTGCCGTCCGGCGCCGCCGCCCGCCGCCTCACCGGCACGGCCTACGCCATCCCGCGCAACCGCTACTCGCTGTCGCGCGACTTCTTCATCCCGAAGCTCAACTTCGTGACGCTGATCCCCATGGACGTGGTGCGTTTCGAGGAGGCGGCCTTCAGCAGCCTGCTGCCCGACGGCATGGTTCGCATCGAGCAGACCGGCCTGTACCGCGTGCTGACCTGCCTGGACTGGAAGGCCCAGGAAGGCACGGACATCGACCTGCGCATGTTCACCATCCGCCGCAAGACGGCCAGCGACACCGGCGGCCCGCTGGGCAGCGACGAGCGCCTGGCCGCCTATGACGCCTCCGGCTCCGACAGCCCCGTCACCGCGCGCTACAGCGGCAGCTGGGCGCCGCCGTCGGTGCCGGCCCGCGGCTACGTGTACACCGACGTGACGGTGGCCACGCCCGGCCAGCATGTGGAGGTGGGCGACGTGGCCCAGGCCGCGCTGGCCGCCGCGGCGCCCGACCGCATCGGCACCGACGCCGCCCTGGCGCTGCAGGTGCGCGCCCAGGTGATCGCCCGCGACACCGTGCGCGTGGTGCTGCACAACACCCGCGCCAAGGGCGCGATCCAGGTGCCCGAAGGCGCGCTGAAGGTGATGGCCCAGTCCACCACCGCCTACCGGGGCGACTCGGAGGACGCGTGGAACGTGCTGGGCACGCCGCTGACCGAGCTGTTCGCCGGCGAGCGCCTCTACGTGGCGGCCAAGAACATGGGCGTGACCAACGACTACGTCCAGGCCTCGACCACCACCACTTTCCTGCAGCTGGAGAAGTTCGGCTGAGGCGCCCGGCGCCTTCAGCAGCACAGCGGCGACCATCCGCGCCCTCCCAGCAGCCAGCCGGCGCCATGGCGCCAGGAGGGATGGAAGGCCGGCTCGGCCTGACGCCCCACGCGCCCATCCGGGCGCGGCTGGGCCGTCGTGGGGTCGCCCCCTTGGCCCCCTTCGCCCGTCTCGCCCCTCTCGTCCGGGGCCGGCACCGGGGACGCCGCCTGGGGCGGCCCGCCGCGCAGCGCCGGCGGGCAGGCGTCGCCCAGCCAGGCCGAGGCCGTGCCGCTCCAGATGCGCTGGCTGGTGTCGGCGTCGAGCTGCAGCTCGTCGAACAGCGCCCGCACCCAGTCCATGCGCTCGCGGATGTGCCCGGCCGAACACGGCAGGAAGCAGTCGCTGCCGAACTGCAGCAGCCCGGCGCCGATGACCTCCAGCGCGCGCGCCAGCAGCTCGCGCCGGTACGGCGGCGGCGGCCCGAAGGAAATGTCCAGCCGGAAGGCGCAGCGGTCCTCCGGCACCCCGTGGATGCGGTCGATCAGCGCCACCGCGATCGCCTCGTCCGTCCACGGCCAGCCGCAGTGGGCCAGCGCGACGCGGGCGCCCGGGTGGTCGCGCATCACCTCGAAGTACGCCGGCCGGCAGAAGCGCCCGGAGCGGCCGTCGATGAAGATGCCGCTGTGGAACAGCACCGGCAGCTTCAGCTCGCTGGCCACGGCGAACACGGGCTGCACCCGGTCCTCGTGCGGGTACCAGCCCGTGGGCACCATCTTCACGCCCTTCAGCCCGTGCTGCTCCACGGCGCGTCGCAGCATGTCGGGCGCGCCGGGCTCGCGCGGGTCCACCACGGCAAAGCCCACCAGCCGGTCGCCCTGGCCCTTGACCAGCCGGCCCAGGAAGGCGTTGGCCCGCTCCAGGGATTCACTGTCGTCGAGCGAATAGCCTTCGCTCAGGAACGGCGCCAGCAGCACGCCCAGGTCGATCTGCGCGCCGTCCAGGCTGGCCAGCACGTCGGCCGGGGTCTCGCGGCCGGTGGTGTGCAGGTGCGCGTCGATGATCATGCGTTGGCCCGCGCGGGTTGCACACCGGGCTGCTGCGCGGCGCGCTGGGCCAGCACCTGTTCGGCCGCCTTGCGGCCGGCGATGAAGGCGTGGTCCGAGTTGTAGTACGCCCACTCGCTGTAGCGCCCGGCCAGCACCACGCCGAACTGCGCGAACCACTGGCGGATCAGCGCCACGCGCTCGGCGCGGGCATGGTCGTACACCACGTAGGCGCAGGGCATGTCCACCTGGCCGGCGCTCACCACCCGGTGCTCGGGGCCGAAGATGCCCACGCGGCGGCAGTCGGCGATGGCACGCTCGATCAGGGCGGGCCCGTCCACGGGCAGCGGCTTGCCGGGGCCGTGGCTGATCTCGCAGGTCAGCGCAAAGCCGCCCGGGGCGTTGCAGTGCGGGCTGGCATTGCCCTGCACGAAGATGCGGTGGAACACCGTGTCCTCGGGGTAGTAGATCCAGTGCTTGTCGGTCAGGCGCTGCTCGCCCGGCCGCAGCTGCACGCCCAGGTTGACGCAGCGCACGGCCACGTGGCGCAGGCCGGCCGCGGCCTCATGCACCTCGGCCGGCGCCTCGTCGCCGCAGGCCTGCACCAGCTGCGGCAGCGGCATGGTGCTGACCAGCGTGTCGAAGCCGATCAGGCGCCCGTCCGACAGCCGCACCGTGCCCTGGCGCGGGCTCACATGGAGCACGCCGGACTTCAGCGACAGCTCGGCGTTGAGCAGCGGCAGGAAGCCGTCCATCAGCGCCTGGAAGCCGCCGCGCAGCGGGTAGCCGAAGCGCGCGTTCGGCCCCATGGGCGGCGGCGAGGGCTCCAGCGCGCCCTGGATCATCTGCTCCAGGTCGGGCAGCGGCACCCGGCCGCCCAGCCAGCTGGTCTCCATCTCGGCCAGCGGCACCGCCCAGAGCTTCTCGTTGTAGGGCACGGCGAAGTGCTTCGCGATGCCGGCGCCCCAGACGCGGTGGATGAACTCCTCGAAGTTCGCCGGCGGGGCGCTCGGCGCAGGCGAACCGCTGCCCTTGAGCGGCCCGAAGCGCGCCTCGATGGCGCCCACCAGGCACTCCTTCAGCACCTGCGGCGGCAGGCCGTACAGCGAGCCCTGGAAGGGATAGCGCGTGTAGACCTCCTTGCTCCAGATCCAGGCCTCGCGGTTCTGCCAGTGCACGTTGTCGCCCAGGAGCCGCCCGTACAGCGCCAGCACGTAGGGGTCGTCCGAGAACATGATGTGCCCGGCATGGTCGAAGGTGAAGCCGTCCTGCACGATGGAGCGGCACCAGCCGCCCACGCGGTCCTCGCGCTCGACGACCAGCGTGTCCTCGGCCCGCGCGCCCGGCTGCTCGCCCAGCGTGAGCGCCGCGGCCAGGCCGGTGGGACCGGCGCCGATGATCAGCTGGCGCGTGCGCCGCGACGGGCGGCTGCTGCGCACCGGCAACGGCGTGGCGGTGCCGGGCGCGCCCGGCTGCGCCGACAGCCCCGCCAGCTCGCGCAGCGCCGCGGCCGGCTGCGGCTGGTCGCGCAGCGCTTCCTGCATCAGCGCGTGGATGCACTTGGCCGTGCTGTCCCATGAGGCGCGGAACACGGCGCTGGTCATCGCGTTGAGGCGGTCCGCGCGCTGCTGCGGGCCCTCCTCCAGCAGCTCGGCGCAGGCCTGGACGAACTGCGTGGCATCGGCCGCCACGCGCACCACGTCACCATAGAGCGAGCGCACGTCGTGCACCGCCGTGCTCACCACGGGCTTCTCGCCGGCCATGTACTCCAGCGTCTTGGTCGGGCTGATGAAGCGGGTGTGCTCGTTGAGCGCAAAGGGCATCAGGCAGATGTCCCAGTCGGCCATCAGGTGCGGCAGGCGCTCGTAGGGCTGCATGCCCAGCCAATGGATGTTGGGGCGCCGCGGCAGCGTGGCCGGGTCGATCTTCACCACCGGCCCCACCATGACGATCTGCCAGTCGGGCCGCGCCTCGGCCAGCGTGTCCAGCAGCGCCAGGTCCAGCCGCTCGTCGATGACGCCGAAGAAGCCCAGCCGCGGCGGCTGGATGGGCTGCTGCAGGCGCCGGGCCGCCTCGGCCTCGGGGCTGCCCGCGTCACGCAGGGCGGGCGCGAAGTGCGCCGCGTCCACCGCGCTGGGCAGGCAGTGCACGCGCGGGTGCAGCTGGCGCTTGGCCTCGTACAGCGAGGGCCCGCCGGTGAACACCAGCGTGGCGAGCTTCAGCAGCGCGGTCTCGCGCTGCTGCAGCTGCCGCGGCGCGTGCTTGAAGGCCGAGAGTTCGTCCATGCAGTCGTACACCACCATGCGCGGGTGCAGCGGCCCCACCAGCGGCAGCGCCATGGGCGTGTAGCACCACACGATGGTGTCGGTGATGCCGCGCGTGCGCAGGTGCTCGGCCAGCAGGGGCGACAGCACGGCGATCTGGTCGTCGTGGAAGCCGGGCGCCTCCACGGGCGTGTGCGGCACCAGCACGTCGATGTTCGGCCCTTCGGAGCGTTCCACCAGCCGCGCGGGGCCATCGCCGCGCACCGGCTCCTCGACGAACAGCACGTGGTAGTGCGCGGCCAGGCGGGACATCAGGTGCTGCGGCCGCTGGTAGACGAAATCCCAACGGAGGTGGGACAGCACGATGAGGTGGGGCATGGGATCTCCTGTGGAGCGGGCAATGGGGGTCGGGTCGGTGAACGCGCGCTGCCAGTCGGACAGCGCACGCGCATAGGGGCGGCACACGCGGCGCGGCCGGGTGGGGTCGTGGGGGTCCACGTCCCACAGGCCGCTGTGGTGCCAGTGGGTGAGGTCGTCCCAGTCGGGGCGGTCGACCAGGGGGTACAGACACAGGCCATGCACCGGCACGCCCATGCCGCGGGCGCGGCGCACCTGGCCGGCGAGATCGCCCAGCCAGCGCGCGCGGCCGATGCCGATGTGGCTGGTCTCGGCCACCATCAGCGGCCGCCCGTAGCGGCGCCAGGTGTCGGCCAGCAGCTCGGCCGGCGGGCGGCGGCGCGGGTCCATCTCGTGCCAGCGCAGGCGCTTCTCGGTGGCCACCTCCCACTGGCTGCTGTGGTAGTGGTTCACGCCGATGAGGTCCAGCGCCGCGGGGTGACCGCCCAGGTCGGCGTCCATGCGGCCGGCGAGCATGTCCCACACCTGCCACTGGTAGCCGGCCACCTGCTCGGCCAGGGGAGCCAGCTCGGGCCGGCCGGGCGGCGGCACGGTGTGGATGACGGGCTCCACGTGCAGGAAGCGGGCGCGCGGGTCCACGGCACGCACCGCCTGCATGCCCGCCAGCACCGCGCGCACCAGCCGGCGCTTCACGGCGTAGCCCGAGACCTCGCTGCCCGCGCCATCTTCGGGCGGCCGGTAGGGGTGGAACTGGTCGCTGCTGGACACCACCCACGAGATGAAGCCGATCTCGTTGATGAGGTTGTAGACGGGCGGCTCGGCCTGCTTGTCGTGCCAGGGCTTCAGTGCGTGGGCGGCGGCCGCGGCAAAGGCGGCGAAACGCGCGACGAAGGCATCGTCGAACAGGTCCACGCCGGGCGGCGTGCCGTAGTGCATGAAGGTCCACAGCACCTGCAGGCCGTGGCGCCGCGCCGAGGCCGCTACCGCCTGCGCGCGGCCGAAGTCGAAGCGCCCCGGCGCCACCTCCGACAGCCGCCAGCCGATGCTCTCGCGCACGGCCGACAGGCCGGCCGCACGCGCGGCGGCATGGTCCTCGTCCAGGCGGTCGACATGGCCGGTGAGCGCCGCCATGTCGAGCGGCACGCCGTGCCGGTTGACATGGTCCGCGCCCTCGTACCCGCCCATCCAGAACCCGCGGAAGCAGCCGCCCGGACGGGGTGGCGCATCAGCGCCGGGGGGCGACATGGCGAAGGAGGCGGCCGGTTCATTCACGGGTCGCTCCGAGGCAATCCACGTGCCCCTCATCCCCCTGTTTGCAGGCCCGGCGCTTGCCACGGCCCGGGGGCGCAAACCTCGCCACCCAGGAGTGCATCATGAAGCAGTACACGTTCGCGATCGCCCTGTTCACCCTGGCCGCAGGCGGCGCACACGGCGCGGATGAAGGGATGCGCATCCAGGCACAGCACCTGGGTGCGCCCGCGGTCTCGCACGCACAAGCCCCCACCGCGACGCGGGTGCCCGCCACGACGGTCTCGCTCGACACCTCCCCCGCTTCGCCCAGCCCCGGGCCGGCCATGGCGCGCCACCTGTCGGTGGCGCACAACCCGGTGGGCGGGTTCATCGACCTGTCGGCGGCGTCCAAACCGTCGGCCTGGCTGATGCTGCTGGTGGCGGCCGGCGTGATCGGCTTCGTCATCCGCCGCCGCGCCGCGCAGGAAGAGCAAGGCGACGTCTGAGGGGCCGCCGTCAGCCGGCGGCCGCGCCGCCGGCCTTGGGCCGCTTGGGCCGCATCAGCGCACGCAGGCTGCGCACCGGCCGGCGCGTGCCCTCCAGGTACGCGGTGAGCAGGCGCAGGCGCCGCTGCCGCTTGGTGAGCGCGCGCAGCGCCACCAGGATGGGCACGGCCATCACCGCGCCGGCGATGCCCCACAGCCAGCCCCAGAACATCACCGACAGGCACATGAACACGGGGCTGAGCGACAGGCGCCGGCCCACGAAGATGGGGCTGACGAAGTTCGCCTCCACCGCGTGGATGATGAGCAGCGCCGCGGCCGGCGCCAGCACCTGCGGCACCGTGTCGAAGGTGAGCACGCCCGCCATGGTGAGCAGCACCGAGCCGATCACCGGGCCCAGGTAGGGAATGAAGTTGAGGATGCCGCACACGGTGCCCCACAGCACCGGGTTGGGCAGCCCCAGCAGCCAGGCGGCACCCACCATGGCGGCGCCCACGCCCAGGTTGACCACCGCCAGCGCGCCGAGAAAGTGGGAGATCTCGCGCTGCACGCTGCGCAGGCCGGCGAGCATGAGCGCCCGGGCCCGCTGCCGCGGAATGGCCTCCACGCTGCGCGACAGCACCCAATGCTCCGAGGCCAGCAGGAAGTACAGCAGGATCACCGTGGCCGAGGCCGACAGGCAGAAGGCCAGGAACTGCGAGACGAAGGCCCCCGTGAGCGCCACGCCCTGGGTGGCGATGGTCTCGGCGATGGGGTCGCTGGCCGGCGGCTGGCTGGCGGCGGCGGCGGCGGGCGCGGCGGCTTCAGCGGCCGCAGGGCGCCGCCGCGCGGGCGGCCGAGGTGGCACCTCCACCGGTACCACCACCGGCGCGGGATGGGCCGGCGCCAGGATCGGCAGCACCGCGCGCAGCCGGTCCACCCGCGCCATCACGCGCGACAGCGTCTCGGGCGCCCGCTCCCACCACTCGGTGGCGGGCTCGATGAGCGTCGCGGTGAGCCCGCCGGTGGCCACCAGCAAGGCCGCCACGACCACCCCCGCACCAATCGTCTCCGGCACGTTGCGCCGCCGCAGCCAGCGCACCATGGGCTGGAACACGAAGGTGAGCACCAGGGCGGCGGTGATCGGCACCAGCAGCGCCGAGGCCGCCTTCAGCAGCGCCACCAGCGCGATGGCGAACAGGCCGATGACGGCGCGCTGCGCCCAGGGCGAGGACGGCGCCCACGCGGTGCGCGCCCTCGCAGGCTCCACTCCCTCCGAAGGAGCGGGCGGCGCGCCCGCGGCGCGGGCGGGCTCGGTGGCGGAGGGCAGGGGCATCGCGGAACGGCGAACAGGCAGCGGGCGGCAATACGGTGAGCCGCCTTAGCAAGGGGGATGCCCGTGCCCCTGATCGCGCCGCACCCAGGGCGCCCTGTCTGCCTGCCTCAGTCGTGCGCGGGAACGGCCACCTGCATCGGCTCTTCCCGTATCCGCGGCGGCCCTTCGGCCATCCACGCCATGACCTCGCCCATCACCTGGGCCTCGTTGTCCCGAAAGTGCTGCGTGGTGACGTACCTGCCCGTGTAGAGCCCCGCGACCGCGCTGGCTGCGTAGTACCGCACTCGCTGGTCACTGTCGGTCAGCAGGCGCGACCACAGTGGCAGGTCGGTGGGTTCGGACAATGCCCTGAGGCCGCAGGCGCCATCGTGTCGCAACGCGGCGTCCGTCGAGCCCAGCAGCAGGAGGACGGCCGGTCGCGCTTCGCGGGGGAGTCCTTCGCGGCACATGGCGCCGCCCAGCGTGTGCAGCGCCGGCAGGGAGGCCGGCGTCGGACGGCTGATGAGCCCGGAGATGTCCGTCCCCCGGCCGAACACGCCCAGTTGTGCCAGGCCGCCGTGCCCATGCACGGCCACGTCCAATCGGGGGTCGCAGGCCAGGCGTTCGAGGACCGCCCGTGAACGCTGCCCCTTGAACTCCACCAGCGCCACCACGGCCCGATCCCGGATCGCCGAGGCCTCGGACCCGGCGCACTGGGGGTGTCCCGCGGACAGGCACAGCGACTTGTCGTCCTGCTCGATGGCACGACCCAGCAGGTCGACCGTGATCGCCGCGTAGTCGCCCGCGCCCACCGGGAGCCCGGCCGGCAGCACCACGGCGGGGTTCTGGGCGCCCGCCATGGTGTACCGGCCGCCGGCCTGCCGAAGAAGAAAGATCCCTTGCGCCCCGCCGGGGGGGCTGAATCTCAAATCGCCTGCCGGAACCGTGACAGCGCGCGGAATGCCCCGCCCCGGCGGGCTGCGGAGCGTGTGGGTCAGGCGGATCTCCACGCGGTCCTCGCCGATGCGTCGCGCCGACCCCACGACGACGTGCACGTCGTCCGCCACCTCGGCCAGACGGTCGTGACCCACCAGCCCTGCGCGGCTGGCCACGGGGGGCCCCACCAGCAGCAGGGCCAGAACCAGCGTGATGGTGGTCTTCATGGTCGGCGCTCCCCTTGCCTGCCCGGCCCAACAGGCCACCGCGGAACCCGGGGCGGTTCAGGCTGTACGACGAGCATCTGCCGCAGGCAGGCGCTCAAGCATGTCTCGCCCGTGCAAGCCCTGAAGAACTGGCAGAAGTCCCATCCGGATCTTTTCATTCGACAGGCCAGGAATCATCCGGGACTAACAGATGGGCCGTTGACTGTGGGGTGGTCATGCGACAGAAGACTCGTTTCCCGGTCAACGAATGCGCCGTTTCAAATCGTCTCGCCAACTCGTCCATGTGAGCGTCTGCGTTACCTCGGGAGAATCCGGCCAGCTAATGGATGAACCTTCCTTTATTGCATTCTCCACAACTTTGATATTCGTGATATGAGTGGATGGATGTGCATACACCACCGCTAGCTGTGTTCGAGTCAGCACGCGCGCTGCTGTGGGACGCTTCGGTTGAAGAAATCGCGATATATTCTCTTTATAGTCCTTGGGCATTACGTAAATGCGCAACGCTTCCTTGCCCGCGGCTTCACTATGCCAGCGGCCACTGCTGTCCTTCCATTCCAGATGCACGCTGGCACCACCCTCGATAACTATTTCATCTCCTGGGGTACCTCTGTACTGTTCTGCCCAGTAGTGGCCTGCAGGAATAACTCCGTTCCTTCTCTCTGCAATAGACCAATTTCTTGGCAAGGCAGAGTTGATCTGAAGCGCCACCTTATCAGCAATGGATTCGGAAGCTACGGAGGACGGTCCTAGAAGGCCCGAGCACCAACAGATGACAGCGGCTAGTCCCATGATCATGCTTAATTTCATGGTGTGCCAAGCCTTCCACCCGGGGCACCGGGATTCGGCAAGCCGTTGGCGCCGAGTGCCCTGCTTGCTGCGCTGTGGCAGTCGTTCATGAATGGAATCCAGATGAATGCATTCTGATTTCTTTGCATGAAATCCATGACTTGCTTTTCCTTTCCTTCGCTGCCCTCCACTTTGTTGCAGCTATTTCCTGGCGCACCAGGGCCGCCTTCATTGGAAGTCATGCCGGACTTGGAACTACCTCGCATTCCCTCGGATCGACCCGAGGTTGAGTCGTATAGATACGAATGATTCCCAACGAAAGGAAATCCATCGACCGCACGATTGCAGACAAACACCTGCAACCCCGTAGGATCTGCACCGTGGATTGGATTGCCGCCAACGTATGCATAAGTGTTGATCCCTCCCGCGAGCCCGATGGGATCAGACTGCAAGTACCGTCCCATCCCGGCGTCGTAGACCCGATGCCAGTTGTGCCACAGCCCACTCTCCGCATCGAAGTACTGGCCGGGGAAGCCGATATTCATGTCTCCCACCGTGGCATTGACGACGGTACGCCCAAAGGCATCGTTCTTCGCGCGCCAGACGCCTGACTTGGCGGAGTTGGTCAGCAGCTCCGGGCGACCCAGGTGGTCGTTGTGGCTGGCGTAGAACGCGTTGTCGCGCACGATGCCCAGCAGCTCGTTGCCGATCCAGACGTAGCTGGTGCGTTTGGCGCCGTACTCGGCCAGTAGCTGGCCGCCCGGCGTCTGTACGAAGTGCGTGGTACCACCGTGTGAGGGCGCGTACTTCACCGCACGCTGGTTCAGGGCGTTGATGCCGTAGTCACCCTTCAGCACGTTGTTCACCCACAGCCCGGTCATCCGGCCGAATCCATCGTAGCCATAGGTACGGTTGCCGTCGCTGCGCGTCTCGGCTGTGACGTTGCCGTTGGCGTCGTAGCCGAAAGCGCGACTCATCCCACCTCCGCTGTAGCTCAGCAGCCGATTGCTTGGACCGTCCACCGCGATGGAATAGGCGCCGCCTGCCCGCGTGTGGGCCGTGCGGTTGCCCACCTTGTCCCAGCCGAAGGACTGGTCGTCGCCGGTGCGAGCCACCGTCGCCAGCCGGTCATTGGGGTCGTACGTGAAGCTGGCGTCCTGCCCGGTGTAGCGGCCATCGGTGATGGAGGCGATGGTGTCAGTGGCATGCCAGCCGAAGCTCAACGAGTGCATGCCTGGGCTCTCCAGCTTGCTCACACGGCCATCGGTGTCCAGCGTCACCAACCGGTTCAGGCCGTTCCCGTAGTGCCACGCGTACAGGCGCGTGGTGGCTGGCTGGTACAGCAGGGTGTCGCGATGGCCTAAATTTATGCCCTCCGGCCGCACCTGCATGCTGAAATGGCCCTCAAGCCCGCGAGGCGAGCCGTTGCGCTGACCTATCGTCTATTGAATAAGGTAGGAAAAACAATGGCCGCAGCGGCCAGCCAAGCAAAGAAAATATATGCACCAAGAAACTTAGCACCGAAATATGAAAAAACTTCAGTTTTGAATCTGATCACAACCAACAGCCAAAGCACTGGCATTCCAACCACAAAGATCCAAGAAAATGTGCGCGACAACCGGCCAGATAGCTTCCTTGTAGAGATTCTTGCTTCGCGAAGAAAGAAGAATAGGCGCGGGCGCGGTGAAAATATTATGATTCCAATCAGGACCCCTACTAAGCTCGATAGGGAGAACACGGTTGAAATCCAGCCTTCACTGCTCCGGCGGTGGAAGTCGGAAATCAACGCAGTGACTAGTGCGGCATGCCCAATTAATGGACGCCAATACATCCGCAAAATGTCAATCACAGCCATCTCCGGACATAGCCTCGGAAATCGCTGAACCTGCTAGCAGTCCTGCATTCCAAGCTACTCCAACGGCAACAGCGGTTGTCAGCGATGTTGCTCCCACTCGAACTATGTCGGGTCGTCCGACACTACGGAAAAGCGAAAAATCCGAGGATCTCCACTCGCCTAGGACCCTGATTCCCTCTTGGAGCGACGTCCTGCCGCCGTAGCTCTTTGCAGCGGCGCCGCCGCCTGCGAGTCCAGCCAATCCAGTCGCCGAATCGGCGGGCCACGGAAGGACGCTATCGATAGCGTCGTCAATAGCATTCGAAGTGTCTCTATACCTATCTAACGTCCGTTCAGCAAACGATTTGCTGCAAGTGCAAGAAAGCCCCATCAAGTCAATACCACCGAGAGGATTGCCCCCTACATATGCGTACGTATTTATCCCGCCCTGAAGCCCGATGGGATCTGATTGCAGATACCTTCCCATCCCCGCATCGTAAACCCGATGCCAGTTGTGCCACAGCCCACTCTCCGCATCGAAGTATTGGCCGGGGAAGCCGAGATTCACGTCGCCCACCGTGGCATTGACGACGGTGCGCCCGAAAGCATCATTCTTCGCGCGCCAGACGCCTGACTTGGCGGAGTTGGTCAGCAACTCCGGGCGACCCAGGTGGTCGTTGTGGCTGGCATAGAACGCGTTGTCGCGCACGATGCCCAGCAGCTCGTTGCCGATCCAGACGTAGCTGGTGCGCTTGGTGCCGTACTCGGCCAGCAACTGGCCGCCTGGCGTCTGAACGAAGTGCGTGGTGCCGCCGTGTGAGGGCGCGTACTTCACCGCACGCTGGTTCAGTGCGTTGATGCCGTAGTCGCCCTTGAGCACGTTGTTCACCCACAGCCCCGTCATCCGACCGAACCCATCGTAGCCGTAGGTGCGGTTGCCGTCGCTGCGCGTCTCGGCTGTGGCGTTGCCGTTGGCGTCGTAGCCGAAGGCGCGACTCACCCCACCTCCGCTGTAGCTCAGCAGCCGATTGCTTGGACCGTCCACCGCGATGGAGTAGGCGCCGCCGGCCCGCGTGTGCGTCGTGCGGTTGCCCACCTTGTCCCATCCAAACGCCTGGTCGTCGCCGGTGCGAGCCACCGTCGCCAGCCTGTCGTTGGGATCGTAGGTGAAGCTGGCGTCCTGCCCGGTGTAGCGGCCATCGGTGATGGAGGCGATGGTGTCAGTGGCATGCCAACCGAAGCTCAACGAATGCATGCCTGGGCTCTCCAGCTTGCTCACACGGCCATCGGTGTCCAGCGTCACCAACCGGTTCAGGCCGTTCCCGTAGTGCCACGCGTACAGGCGCGTGGTGGCTGGCTGGTACAACAGCGTATCGGCCAGGCGCACCCAGGCGCCGTTGATCCACCCGTCCAGCTGCTTGACGCGGCCGAGCGTGTCCCACGTGTACTTGACGGCCACCCCCGTCGGGTAGTTCACCTGCAAGAGGCGGCCGGCCGCGTCATAGTCCCAGGAGGTTGTGTACGTCACTCCGTCGATGACGGTGGTCTGTGTGAGCAGGTCGCCCGCGGCGCCATAGGTGTAGGTGGTACTTCCTGTCGCGTCCACCATGCTTGTCAAGCGCCCGCGGCCATAGGTGCCGGCGTCATACGTGAAGGTCTCTGTGGCGCCTCCCACCGTTCGGCTGGTCAGCCGGCCGATCTTGTCGTGGGTGTACTGGATGACATCACCATTGGCTCGGCGCTCGGTCGCAAGGTGGCCGGCCACGTCGTACGTGTATTCGGTCACCCCGGTATCGGGGCTGGTGCGCATGCGGACCGCGCCCGAGCCGTCGTAGGTAAAAGACGTCACCAGCCCGCGGGGATCCTTGACGGACTTGAGTCGGCCCTGGGTGTCGTAGGCGTAGTCAATGACGCCCTGGTCGGGCAGCGTGACCTTGTCGAGCCGGTTCAAGTGGTCGTACTCATACAGCGTGGAACGGCCAGCCACATCCGCGCGCGAAGTGACATTGCCGTTCTTGTCATATGCGATGGTCATCTGCTGGCCGTTGGTCCCCTTGACCGCCCGAGGCCGTCCCAAGGAGTCCAAAGTCGCCGAGATGCTGAACTCACCGCCGCTTACCGCTACCGGAAGGCCGTTGGAAGTGGAAGGAACCCGGCGTGGCGCCGCCCACACCTCTGTGTTCGTCGCCCTCGTCCATGTGCGGCTCATATACGAGCCCGAAGAATCACCAACACCATCGAGACGGGCGCCCGCGTCGTATCTGAACCTCACCTGGGCGCCCGTTGCGTACGCCACGCGGGTAACTGTTCCGTGAGGGCTGTAAGCGAAGCTCGTCGTCCGTGCGCCAGCTCCGGTTTGAACCGTTTCCGTGACAACGCGCCCGAAGGCATCGTATGCGACCTCAGTGACGACGCCGTTGGCGTCCCGGTACACGGCGGCCAGCCCGCGGGCGTCATGGCCAGACCATTCTTCCAGATGGCCCATCGGGTTAAGGTACGACACGAGGTTCCCACGGGAATCGAACTCCCATCTTTCAGAAGCTATCCCCATGCCTGTGGACCAATTACGAGTCTCTGTTGCAACACCGCCGTTGCTGTGGAAACTGTACGCCCGTGAATAGGTTGTGCTTCGCTACAGGATCAAGTCTTCATCCACTTGCATTTCGAGGCGGCCTGCAGCGTCACCGGTTATGTAGTATCTGTAGGTACTACGGAAGAACGGCGCATCGTCGGATCCCTGCAACTCGCGCATGACCAAGCGCCAATCATCCCACGTATACGACACGGTTTGGCGCTGTGACGTCCCCGCATCTCTCACCGCCTTGGTCAGTCGCCCCTCTGAGTCGTAGGTGTAGTCGGTCTTGACGCCGTTCCAGTCCAGGTCGTAGTCGGGATAGCCGTTTGCGTCATAGGCGATGGACGCAGCAGCAGCGGGACAGGTGCTGGTCGCGGGTCGACTCAGTGCGGTCAACTTGAGTTCCCCATTGACGTTGCTGAATCGATAGGTCGTACTTTGGCCCCGGGCGTCTGTGACGGTCGCCGAAAGAGAGCCATAGGTAATGCTATCGACGTCCTCGCCGTTGGAGGACGACAGGCCGCTTTGTCTTACCCGCTTGTCGCTGTAGTAGCTGTAGGTGCTGTATCGAACCCCGTTGACCGAAACCCCGGTCAGCAGCGTGGTGTCGGCATGATCCTCATAGTGGTATCTACGCGTGACGGCGTTGGGACTGGGGGAGGTGACCGTGTCGAGCATCCCTTGGCTTCCGTAGGCAAACGTCCACGTGCCGCCCGCCGGATCGATCACCTGTGTCACCCTGTCACCTGTCCATTGCAGCTTCACTACCTGTCCCTGACCATTGGAGACAGAAGTCAAGACTCCATTGGTATAGAAGTAGTTGCGAATCAGTGCGCCATTGCGCTTCACTGAAGAGAGAAGTCCTGAAGAGTTGAATAGGTAGGTGTAGCCGTCCTTGGCCAAGGTCCAACCCGGGGCGGAGTAGAACAGTTTACCCATGAGGTTATTGCCAGCCACGGAATATCCCGGGCCCGCGACTTTGGTGTATCTGTACTGCGACCCGTCGTCCAGCGCAAGCACAGCCAAAGCCGGTGAGCACACGCCCTCGACGCATGTTTGCCCCGAGCCGGTCACCTTCCATGTTGCCAACGACGATGCCCACTTGGGCCCGAACAGTTGACCTGCGGCCAACCGGCTGCGGTAGGTGCGCCCAAGTGCAACCCCACTCAGGCCGCCAGTTTGAAAATCTGACTCCGGCAGCAGTTTTTCGCCTGTAGTCAGCATGACGGGCTTCGACGTTTCCACGTCGCAGCGGATCGCCGTATTGTCTTCGCTGCTCGGCGGTTGGCGGCCACCTGCAGGGCCTCGAAATCCGTTGTCGCGGTTTGCCGCGTAGCCTTCTGGAATCTTGTAGAGCCTCAGCCAGCCCTCGTCGGCGGAACGGTCGGGGCGGGGCGCTGTCACCTCGACGCGGTCAATGGCATGGACTGACGAAAACGCCATGAGCGAGGCCGAGGCGAGGACGGGCCAGATGTAGTGGCGCATAGTTACTCCCCTTTGAACCCATCTTGCGCCTCATTCTTTTGCCCGCCATCCCCCAAATGGGGCGGTCTTCAAAGGGAGCCGCAGGCAGACGCCACCACCTGCCGCGCGGCACGGCGAAAGGGAAAGGGACGCGCCACCCCAACTGCCCGGGAAGACTGGCCCTTTACGCCGCCGCGGAGGCGGCACTTCCGAGCCCCCGCCCCGCCAGGTGGACCAGCGTGGCGATCAGCTCCGGCGGGTCCACCGGCTTGGCCAGGTGCACCTGGAAGCCGGCCATCAGCGCCATCAGGCGGTGCTCCGGTCGGGCCAGGCCGGTGAGGGCCAGGGCGGGCAGGCGCTCGGCCAGGGGCACGCCGCGTTCGGCCTCGATCTGGCGGATGCGGCGCACGACGGCGTGGCCGTCCTCGCCGCCGCCCAGCGAGATGTCGCAGGCCAGCAGCTGCGGCCATTGCGCGGTGCCGTGCTGGTTGAGCCAGCCGATGGCATCGCGTCCGCTGCTGAAGGCGAGGACGGCGGCGCCCTCCTCCTGCAGGACCTCGGTGAGCGCCGACAGCGCGTCGCGGTCGTCGTCCACGCACATCACGGCCAGGCCGGCCAGGGGCATGGGCGGCAGCGGCGGCGCCACCGGTGGCACGGGCGCCACCGGCGGGCCCGGCTCGGCCACGTCGACGCCGGCCGGGTCGGCGCCCGCCGCCGCGTCGCCCGCCGGCGCGGCGCGGTGTGCTGCCTGGGACGCCGCCACGAAGGCCGTCGCCTCGGCCGCATGGCCGGGCGCGGGGCGCGCCGCCACGACCAGCGGCAGCAGCGGCAGCTCGAGGTGGAAGCGCATGCCGTGCACGGCTGTCGCCATGTCGGTCTCGAAGCGGCCGCCCATGCGCTCCAGGGTGCTGCGCAGGGTCAGCGGGTCCAGCGGCGGGATGTCCGGATCCAGCTCGGGCAGGGTGCCCTCGGCGGGCAGCGCGCGGCCCTGGCGGCCGTCGGTGATGCTCACCCGGGCGTTCACGTCGTGGCGCACCAGGCGGATCTCGATGCGCCCGCCCGCCGGCGTGGCGCGCACCGCCTGCCGCCCGATGGCGTAGAGGGCCTGGGCGAGCATGCCGGGATCGCCGGACACGCTGGCATTGACCAGGTCCACGTCGGTGTACAGCGCGATGCCGCGCGGCTCGGTGAGCGCGCGCAGCGCGTCCACCGTGCCGGCCAGCAGCACCGCCAGGTTCACCGGCTGGCGGGCCATGCGGCGCTCCAGGCGCTCGAACTCGCGCTGCTGCAGCTGCAGGTTCCACAGCTGGGCATACAGGCCGTCGCGTTCCAGCAGCTCCTGGTGGCGGCCGCTCTCCACGATGCGGCCGCGGTCCATGACCACGATCTGGTCGGCGTTCACGATGGTGGACAGGCGGTGGGCGATGATGAGCGTGGTGCGCCCCTGCGCGATGCGGTCCAGCTCGCGCTGGATGGCCCGCTCGGCCCGCGTGTCCAGCGCCGAGGTGGCCTCGTCGAAGATCATCAGCGGCGGGTTCTTCAGCAGCGCGCGCGCGATGGCGATGCGCTGCTTCTCGCCGCCCGAGAGCTTCATGCCGCGCTCGCCCACGATGGTGTCGTACTGCTGCGGCAAAGAGACGATGAATTCGTGCACCTGGGCGGCCTTGGCCGCCTCGATCACCTCGGCCAGGCCCACGCCCATGCGGCCGTAGCCGATGTTGAAGGCGATGGTGTCGTTGAACAGCGCCGTGTCCTGCGACACCACGCCGATGGCGTGGTAGACGCTGTCCTGCTGCAGGCTGCGCAGGTCCTGGCCGTCGATGAGCACGCGGCCGCCCTGCGGGTCGTACAGGCGCAGCAGCAGGCGCGCCAGCGTGGACTTGCCCGAGCCGCTGCCTCCCACCACGGCCACGGTCTTGCCCGGCGGCAGGTGCAGGTTGAAGTCGCTCAGGATGGGCCGGCCGGCCTCGTAGGCGAAGTGCACATGGTCGAACACCACCTCGCCGCCCTGCAGCGCCAGCGGCTGCGCCCCGGGCGCGTCGCTGATCTCCGGCGCCTGTTTGAGCAGCGCGAACAGCTTCTCGGTGTTGACCAGCGCGTCGATGGTCTCGCGGAACACGAAGCCGAGCGTGTTCAGCGGCATGCAGATCTGGATCACGTAGGAGTTCACCAGCACCAGGTCGCCCACGCTCAGCGTGCCGGCCAGCGTCTGCTGGCCGGCCAGCAGCATCACCGTGGCCACGCCGGCAGCGATGATGGCGCTCTGGCCGATGTGCAGCACCGACAGCGCCTTCTGGTTGCGCACGCCGGCGTCGATCCAGCGCTGCTGCACCTCCTGGTAGCGGTGCAGCTCGAAGTCGCGCCGGGCATAGGTCTTCACCATCTCCACGTTCAGCAGCCCGTCCACCATGCGGCCCGAGGCCAGCGAGTCGATCTCGTTGACCTCGCGCTGGCGCTGCTCGCGCCGGCGCGTGAGCAGTGTGGTGTAGGTGGCGTAGACGAAGAAGGTGACGCCGATGGTCACGGTGAACCACACGCTGTAGCCCGCGGCGATGAGCACCGCCAGCACGAACACGAACTCCACCAGCGTCGGCAGCACGGTGAACAGCCCGGCACCGAGTAGGAAGCCCACCCCGCCGGTGCCGCGCTCGACGTCGCGGATGAGGCTGCCGGTGTTGCGCGCCGCATGGAAGCGCGGGCTCAGCGCCAGCAGGTGGGCGAAGGTGCGCTGGGCGAAGGCGCCCACGGTGCGCATCGTCACGCGGGCGAACATCAGGTCGCGCAGCTCGGTGAACAGCGTGCCGGTGAAGCGCAGCAGCGCATAGCCCAGCAGCAGGAACACCGGCAGGGCCACCACCAGCTGCCGCGGGTCGGACGCGCCCGCGGCGATCGCCGCCTCGCGCTGGCTGAAGGTGTCGATGATGGCCTTGAAGATCAGCGGCACGCCCACCGCCACGATCTTGGCGGCCACCAGCAGGCCCAGCGCCGCCAGCGTGCGCCAGCGGTACTGCCAGACGGCGGCCCACAGGCCGGCGACGACTTCCTTCATTTCGCCATCTCGGCTCCCGCGTGCGAGGCGCGCGCGGCCAGCACGGGCGCCCGGCCCACGGCGCGCGCATGCAGGCCCAGCGCGGCCAGCGCCACGGGCTCGCACACGCCCCGGCCGTCGAACACCCAGTCGCCCGCCATGCAGCGGCGCACCTTGTGCCAATCGATGGCGCGGAACTGCGGCCACTCGGTCACGATGACGAGCGCGTCGGCCCCGGCCACCGCCCCGAACGGATCGGCCGCGAAGCGCACGCCCGGCAGGCCTGCGTAGCGCTGGCGCGCCGCCGGCATGGCCAGCGGGTCATGCGCCACCACCTCCGCGCCTGCAGCCACCAGGGACTGGATCACGGTGTCGCTGGGCGCCTCGCGCAGGTCGTCGGTGCCCGGCTTGAAGGCCAGGCCCCACAGGGCGATGCGCCGCCCGGCCAGGTGGCCGTCGAAGGCCTCGGCCACCCACTGCGGCAGCAGCGACTTCTGCCGCTCGTTCACCCCCTCGATGGCCTCCAGCATGGGCAGGGCGAGACCGGCCTCGGCGGCGCTGCGGCGCAGGGCGCGCAGGTCCTTGGGCAGGCACGACCCACCGTACCCGCAGCCGGGGTGCAGCATGTGCGGGCCGATGCGCAGGTCGCTGCCCATGCCGGCGCGCACCTCGTCCATGTCCACGCCCAGCTCGGCGCCGAGCAGCGCGAAGTCGTTCATCAGGCTGATGCGGGCGGCCAGCATCACGTTGCTGGCGTACTTGGTGAACTCGGCCGCACGCACCGACATGGGCAGCCAGCGGGCCGCGGCGTCGCGCAGCAGCGGCTCGTACAGGCGGTGCAGCAGGGCCAGCGCCGCCGGCGCATCCGCACCGGCCACCACCCGGTCCGGCTGCATGAAATCGGCCACCGCCGTGCCCTCCTTGAGGAACTCGGGGTTGGACGCCACGGCGAACGGCAGGTCCGCCCGGCCACGCCGCGCCAGCGCCGCACCGATCACCTCGCGCACACGCTCGGCGGTGCCCACCGGCACCGTGCTCTTGTCCACCACCAGCACCTCGCGGGTCATGCGCTCGCCGATGGCCCGGGCCACGGCCAGCACATGGCGCAGGTCGGCCGAGCCGTCCTCGCCGGCCGGCGTCCCGACGGCGATGAACTGCACGCGGCCGTGCGCCACCGCCGCGTCGGCGGACTCGGTGAAGCGCAACCGGCCCTGCGCGGCATGGCGGCGGATGAGCTCGGGCAGCCCCGGCTCGTGGAAGGGCGGCTCGGCCCGCGAGAGCGCGGCCACGCGGGCGGCGTCGGTGTCCATCACCACCACGTCGTGGCCCAGTTCGGCCAGGCAGGCGCCCGTGACCAGGCCCACGTAGCCGGCGCCGAACACGGTGACGGCCTCGGCATCGCGCCGGGGCCGCTGCGGCGCAGGGGCGGCGCCGGCCGCGTGCAGATCGTCCTGTCTCATCGTTGGGGTCCTCGCTGGACGGTGCGTCGGCCCGGGGTCGGGGCCGGTGAAGAAGCGGGCGCGCCGCCGGGCAGCGGGCGTGGCCGGCTGGCCAGGTGGTGCGCATCGCCGCAGCGGGCCGCGTCCACCACGTAGCGCGCCTCCAGCTCGGCCGCGAAGTGGCTGTCCAGCACCACGAGCTCCACGCCGCGGCCGCCCCGGCTGCCGCACCAGCCCAGGTCGGCCGTGCCCAGCCCGCACCACTGGCCGTCCACCAGCGCGATGCGCGCGGGCGCCTCGCCGGGCGGCAGCGGGTGCAGGCGCACGCCCGCCTCGGCGAGCGGCGCCAGCAGCCAGCGCGCCGCGGACGCCGGCAGCCAGGCGGCCACCTCGTGGCGCAGCATCAGCCGCGTGTCCACGCCGCGCCGCGCCGCGTCCGCCATGGCGGCGAACAGGCCGGGCGAGGGCGCGAAGGCCGCGCTGCGCAGCCAGACGCGGTGCTGCGCCTGCCGCACCGCGCCTTCGAGCGCACGCACGAACGGGTGGGCGACGGCGGCGCGCCCGCGGCGCGGCCGCAGGCCCACCGCCACGCGCTGCCGGCCCAGCGCCGGCGGCAGCGGTGCCAGGGTCGACGTCACCGTCCCGTCCAGGCCCTGGGCCTCGGCCAGGGCGGCCGCGGCGGGGCCTTGCACGCTCAGCACCGCGGGCAGCTCGGCGGCGCGCATCGTGGCATGCCGCGGGCTGCGGCGTGGCGGCTCCACCCCGCCGACGAAGGCATGGCAGCCGTCCACGACGAGCAGCCAGCCGGCGTCGCCGCCATGCCACCAGCCGCTGGCCTGCGCCGCCAGCAGGTGCAGCAGGTGGGTGGGCAGCGGCCACTGCCGCACCGTCACGCCGCGCGCCACGCAGGCACGCAGCCGGTCGGCCACCAGCCCGCGCAGGCGGCGGTCGCGCTGCCAGGCCTGGGCCACCTGCACCTGGTGGCATGCGCCGTCGATCGCCGCGCAGATGGCCGCCTCGGCCGCCTGCCGCTCACGCCACCAGCGCAGGCGATTGCCGGCCAGCAGCGGCCCGCCGGCGTGGGTGGTGAGCAGCCGCGCATGCAGCGCGTCGCCGGGGACATGGCTCATGCCGCGCGGCGTGGCAATGCCCGTTCCCAGGCGGGCCGCACGTCGGCCTTGAGCACGCGCTCCATGAGGGCCAGCGCCTGCTCGCGCGCGGCCTCGCTTTCCGCGGCCACGCAGTCGGCCGGCGCCCACACGGCGTAGCCACGCAGGTAGGCGTCCATGGCGGTGAACAGCACGCAGCTGTCCGCCGCCACGCCGGCCAGCACCAGGCGGCGGCAGCGCAGCCCGCGCAGCAGCTCGTCCAGCGGGGTGGCGAAGAACGCGGAGTGGCGCGGCTTGAGCACGGTGAAGTCACGCTGGCGCGGCTTCAGCGCACGGGCCATCTCGCCGGGTGCGCCCGGCATGCGCGCGCACTCGTGCCACAGGCTCTGGAAATCCGAGCGCCACACGCCGTAGTTGTCGTTGGCGTAGATGCAGGTCACCTGCTCGCGGTTGAGCGCGCGGCGCAGGCGGGCGGTGGCGTGGGCGGCCGCCACCGCGGCCGGGGCCAGCGCCTCGCCGCCGGGAAAGTCCAGCGGGTTCACCACATCGACGAGCAGCAGCACGGTGGGGCTGGCGGCGAGCGCAGGCTTCTGGATGCGCCCGCCGCCGGCGCCCTGCAGGACGGAGCGAGGCATGGCGCGCCGGTTGGCAAGCCCCGTGCCTCCCTCGGTGGCCATCGGGCACGTGCCCTGCCCTGGACGGCCAACGCCGCTGACCGCCCCCACCGCCATGAAAGCCCGCCCCCGTGTTGTGCGCACCTCTCGCCCCGAGCCCCAGCGCGTCGGCCGCCCGCCCATCGCCCCGGGCTCCGGCGGCACCGAACGTGGCGACCTCGCGCTGCCCCACGAGCGCGACGAGTCCATGACGGGGCAGACCCACGGCCAACCCCTGCCGGTGATGCAGCAGGCCTACGAGGACATCACCTCGGGCCAGGTGGACACCGACATGCGCGCCACGCCGGGCCTGGACGCGCGGCGGCGGCGCGCGCTCGTCCGGCGCCGCTGAGCCGCGCGCCGGCCGGTGCTCAGCCCGCCACGGGTGCGCCGATCACCTGGTGCACCAGGTAGAGCTTGCGCAGGGCGGGCCGGGACAGCACAAACGGATAGAAGTCGTGCAGCCCCATGCTGCGCGACAGCTCGTTGAGCACGCCCGTGAGCTCCATCCAGCCGTTGACGAGCCCCAGGAAGGCCTCGGCCTGTGCGCGGTCGGGCCCGGCCAGCTCACCGAGCGTGTCCAGCGCGAAGCGCTCGTAGTCGAGCTCCACCGTCTCGCCGTCCACGCCGAAGCTGCGCGCCGTGTCCAGCGTGTCACGCAGGTGCAGGTAGTGGGCCCAGGTTTCGGCCCAGTCCTCCCACGGGTGGCTGCTGGCATAGGCACTCACATGGCGCTGCGGCCAGTCGGCCGGCGCCCCCTGCTGGTAGTGGCGCTGCAGCGCGGCGGCGTAGTCCTCGCGCTCGTCGCCGAACACCGCGCGGAACGGCTCGATCCAGCGGTTGCCGCTGCCGCCGTCCACCAGCCGCATCCAGTAGTAGTGGCCTGTCTCGTGGCGCAGATGGCCCAGCAGCGTGCGGTAGGGCTCGTGCAGCTCGCTGCGCCGGCGCTCGCGAATCGCGTCGTCGGCCTCCTCCACGTCCAGCGTGATGACACCGTCGGCATGGCCGGTGACGACGGCCGGGCCGCCCGGCGGCGCCCGCAGCAGGTCGAAGGCCAGTCCGTTCGCGGGGTCCTCCCGCATGCGGGACTTCACCGGCAGGCCCAGGCCCAGCAGCGTGGACACCAGCCGGCGCTGTGCCGACGAGATGCGCTGCCAGTAGCGGCCGTTCTCGGGCACCGACAGGTCCGGCAGCGTGCGCGTCAGGCGGCAGCTGCGGCACAGGGGCGGCGTGCCGGCATGGGCGTCGCCCGCCTCCACCAGCCAGTTGCAGCCCCCTGGCCCGTCGAAGTGGCTGCAGCGCCGGTAGCCCCGTGCACCGGGCCGGCGCCGGCCCACGGCCACGGCCCGCCAGGCGCCGGGCTCGCCCGCCACGGGCTCCAGCGGCAGCAGGGCCCGCCGCACCGGGTCGTAGCCCAGCGGCGTCTGGCAGGCCAGGCACTGGGTGTTGCGGAAGAACACCGGCCGGCCGCAGCGGCACCGGAACGCACGCGGCGTGAGGGGCCGGTCCACGCTCAGACCCAGGCCCGGACGAGGCTGGCCGTCAGCACCCCGATGAGGCCGCCCACCACCACGTCGCTCGGGTAGTGCAGCCCCAGCACCACGCGCGCCACGCCCACCAGCACCGCATAGCACCAGAGCACGGGCGCCAGCGCGGGGTAGGCGGCCGACAGCAGCAGCGCGAACGCCGCCGCGTGCAGCGAGTGGCCGCTGGGGAAGCTGAAGCGGTCGGGAATCGGGGCGCAGGCCTGGATGCCGGGGCACTGCTGGCAGGGGCGCGACCGCCGCGTCCAGCCCTTGATCGCGTAGTAGATGGCCAGGTTGGCGGCACCCGCGGCCGCCAGCTGACGCGCGCACGCCATGCCGCGCGGCCCGCCCGCCAGGGCGAGCGCCGCCAACACGGCCGCCCACATGGGCCCGTCGCCCAGCCGGCTGCACCAGAGCATGAGCTTCAGCCACAGCGGCCGGCCCGAGCGCTGGTGCAGTGCCACCGCCCACCGCCGGTCCAGCTCCGCGCTGTACACCAGGCCGGAATCGAGCCAGCGGCGCATGGCAGCCCCGGGGCACTCAGGCCACGGCCGGGCGGCCCGGCGCCTGCCGGCCTGCCACCTCGTCCACCACCTCGGCCAGCTCCTGCTCGAAGGCCCGCAGCGCGGTCTCCCAGTCGCTGCACAGCGCCAGGCGGCGCGCGCGCTGCCGCAGCGCGCCGCCCGGGTCCGCCTCGGCCACGGCCAGACGCGCCGCCTGCATGAAGCTGGCCCGGCTGTCCGGTCGGGCGAGGAAGCCGCTGCGGCCCGGCTCCAGCAGCTCGCCCGCGGCGGCGCTGTCGAAGGCCACCACCGCCAGGCCGCTGGCCAAGGCCTCGAGCGTGACATTGCCGAAGGTGTCGGTGAGGCTGGGGAAGAGGAACACGTCCGCGCTGGCATAGCAGCGCGCGAGCGCGGCCCCGCGCTGCAGGCCCACGAAGCAGACCTCGGGATGCTCGGCCTCCAGCCGGGCGCGCAGCGGTCCGTCGCCGGCCACCACCATGCGCAGGCCCGGGTGGTGCGGCCGCAGCACCTCGAAGGTGTCCAGCGCCAGCGCCACGTTCTTCTCCGCGGCCAGACGGCCCACGTACAGCAGCACCCGGTCGTCCGGCCCGGCGCCCCAGGCCTCCCGCAGGGCCTCGTCGCGCTGGGCGGGCGAGAACTGGCCCGCGTCCACGCCGCGCCCCACCACGTGCAGGCGCTCGAAGCCGGCCGCGGCGAGCTCCTCGCACAGCGCAGGCGTGGGCACGAAGCTGCGGTCGGCCATCCCGTGCAGCCCGCGCAGGTAGGCCAGCACGGCCGGCTGCAGCCACCCCAGCCGGTAGTGGCGGCTGTAGGCATGGAAGTTGGTGCGGAAGTCGGCGCTGGTGGCGATGCCCTCGGCGCGCGCCGCGCGCAGCGCCGACCAGGCCAGCGGGCCCGGCGTGGCCACGTGCACGATGTCGGGACGGGCCTGTTGCCAGCGCTCGCGCAGGGCCGAGGACGTGGCCCAGCCGAAGCGCAGGCCGGGGTACATGGGGATGGGCGCGCCGGCGGTGCGCCACTCGCCGTTGTCGAAGGTGTGGTCCCCTTCGGCCAGGGGCTGCGGGCCGTCGGCCGTCTCGTGCGGCTGGCGCGGGCGGATCAGCTGCACCGCATGCCCGGCCTGGCGCAGGTGCTGCACGGTGCGCGCGGTCGTGAGCGCGACGCCGTTGATCTCGGGGGGGAAGGTCTCGGTGATGTAGGCGATGCGCACGGGCTGACCTCGCGGCGGGAGGAAGGCCGGCCGCGGGCACGCCGCCGCCGATGGTGCCGCCGGTTCAGCAATCGGGGTTCCCGCGCCCCCGGCGGCGGCGCGGCCCCTGCAGCAGCGCCAGGAGCTGGCGCTCGGCCACGCTCAGGCCCCGCGCCGCCGGCGGGGCCGCCGCCCACGGCTGGGCGGCCAGCGACTGGCGCTGCGGCTCGCTGGCCAGCTGCTCCGCCACCGCCAGCACCGCGGGGTGGATGTAATGCTTGCGGCAAACCGCTGGGGTATTCCCCAATCTCCGCGCCACCTGGGCCACGATCTCCGCGGGCGTCGGGCAGGCGGTGGCCGCCGGGGCGCGGCAGGCGGCCAAGGTGGTGGCCAGTGCATGCACGCTGCCGTGCCAGGTGCGGAAATCCTTCGCGGTCACGTGCAGGCCGGGCGACAGCTCGGCCAGCCAGGCGTTCACGTCCGCCGAGCCGATGCGGCCGATGCTGCCGTCGTCCGCCTGGTACTCGAACAGCTCCTGCCCGGGCAGCTCGCGGCAGCGGCGGACGATGCGTGCCACCCGCCGGTCGGACAGGCGGACCTCGTGGCGCACGCCGCTCTTGCCCACGAAGGACAGGCGCAGCTCGCCGCCGCGCACGCCCGCGTGGTCGTTGCGCAGCGTGGTCAGGCCGAAGGAGCCGTTCTGCCGGGCGTATTCGTCGTTGCCGATGCGCAGCCAGGTCGCGTCCAGCAGCCGCACCAGCGTGGCCAGCACCCGCTCGCGCGTGGGTTCGCTGGCCTGGCCGAGGCGGCGGTCCACGCGCTGGCGCAGGCCGGGCAGCAGCCGGCCGAAGGCGAGCAGGCGGTCGAACTTGTCGGCACCCCGCTGGGCCGTCCAGTCCGGGTGGTAGCGGTACTGCTTGCGGCCCCGCGCGTCGCGGCCCGTGGCCTGCAGGTGGCCGTCCGGGCGCAGGCAGATCCACACGTCGCGGTAGGCAGGCGGCACGGCCAGGCGGCGGATGCGCTGCAGCACGTCCTCGTCACGCAGGGCTTCACCGGTGGGCAGCAGGTAGGCGAAGCCCTTGCCGCGCCGCACCCGGCGGATGCCGGGCTCCCTGTCGCACACCCAGGCCAGCGTGGACACGGGAGAAGGGCTGGGGATGCTCGCGGGGCGCGCCATGGCCGCCCCGCTGTGCAAGCGCCGTGCCCTGCGCCCGGCGCCGGCATCGGCTGCCCCGGGCCGGGCGGCCCGGGGGCTGCAACGCTCAGTTGCCCGCGGTGGAGGACTCGGCCGTGCGGGGCGCCGGGCTGCGCGACGCGTCCGTCTCGTCCTGTTCGGCGGCGTATTCCTTGAGCCGGTTGTACAAGGTCTTGAGGCTGATGCCCAGGACCGCCGCGGTGCGTTCCTTCTGGTACTTGTGGTGCCGCAGCGTGGCCTCGATGAGCGCCCGCTCCGCCTGGGCCATGGACGTGCCGATGGGGATGGTGACCACGTCGCCATGCGCCTGCGGCACGGCAGGGGCGGCCGGGGCCGACGGCGTCGGGGAGCCCGGTGACGCCGGCACCGCGCCGGCCGGGGCGTTTTCCGCGGCCCGGGCGGCCAGCGCCGCCAACGCCGCCCCGGTGGGACGCGGCAGCCATTCGTCGTCGATCGTCTCGCCGGCGGCCATCACGTAGGCACGCTGCACCACGTTGCGCAGCTCGCGCACGTTGCCCGGCCAGTGGTGCTGCGACAGGCGGTCCAGCGCGGCGGCGGTGAAGCGCTTGGCCTTGCCCTCGCGTGCCACCACGGCGTCCAGGAAGTGCTGGGCCAGCAGCGGCACGTCCGACAGGCGGTCGCGCAGCGGCGGCAGCTCGATGGGGAACACGTTGAGCCGGTACAGCAGGTCCTCGCGCAGCTTGCCCTGCGCCACGGCCTGCTCGGGCAGCCGGTTGGTGGCCGCGATGATGCGCACGTCCGCCTCCTGGCTGGTGGTGGAGCCCACCCGCATGAAGCGGCCCGTTTCCAGCACACGCAGCAGCTTCACCTGCAGCTCCAGCGGCATCTCGGTGATCTCGTCGAGGAACAGGGTGCCGCCGTTGGCCCGCTCGAAGAAGCCCAGGTGCTGGCGCTCGGCGCCGGTGAAGCTGCCCTTCTCGTGGCCGAAGATCTCGCTCTCGATGAGGTTGGGCGAGATCGCGCCGCAGTTGACCGCCAGGAACGGCTGCTTGCGCCGGCGCGACAGGTCGTGCACCGTCTGGGCGACCACCTCCTTGCCCGTGCCGGACTCGCCGGTGATGAACACGCTGACCGAGGTGCCCGCCACGCGGGAGATCTGCTCGTACACGCGCAGCATGGGCGGCGACTGCCCCCACAGGTGGCCGAAGTGGCCGCCCTGCGCGAGGCTGGCGTTCATGCGGGCGACGTCGGCCTTGAGCGCCGCCGGCTTCATGAAGCGCGACAGCACGCCCTGCAGCTGGCGCATGGCGATGGGCTTGACCAGGTAATCCGCCGCCCCCAGCCGCAGCGCCTGGATGGACGTCTCCAGGCTCGCATGGCCGGTGATGAGCACCAGCTCCGAGGCGGCCACCAGGTCGGGGTCGGAGAAGAGGTCGAGGCCGCTGCCGTCGGGCAGCTGCAGGTCGAGCAGCACCAGGTCGGGCGGCTGCATGGCGATCTGGCGCCGGGCATCGCGCAGGGTGTGGGCAACCGCCACGGAGAAGTTCTCGCCCGCGACCAGATCGCGCAGCGTGGTGGCGGAGTCGACGTCGTCATCGACGATCAGAACGTGGTTCAGGACGTGTCCTTGCGCCATGGGCAGTGAAGCGTTGACGTGCCGGGCCGGGGCCCGGCGGCGAACCCGGATCATCCTCCACACGCCCTGGGCGCCTGCGGACGAAGCCGGGTTCAGACAAGGGGTATGCGGCGTCCCGGCACGCCGCGAAAACGTGGGGGAGCAAGTGGCAATCAGCGTGCCCGAGCCGCGCGCCGTGCCTACCCGAAGAGGTGGGCGAGCTGGCTGGGGTCCACCGGTTTGGTGAGGTGGTGGTTGAACCCGGAGGCCATGGCACGCTGGCGGTCCGCCTCCTGGCCCCACCCGGTGATGGCGATCAGCACCGGCCGCTCGCCGCCCGGCTGGGCGCGGATCTCGCGGGCGAGCTCGTAGCCGTTGCGCCCCGGCATGCCGATGTCGAACAGGCACACATCGGGGTCGAACTCGCGCCAGCGCTGCAGCGCCTCGGTGCCGTCGAAGGACAGGCAGGTGTCGTGGCCCTCCAGCCGCAGCAGTGCCGCCAGGCTGTCCGCCGCGTCGCGGTTGTCGTCCGCGATGAGCACGCGGCGCGGCCGCACCGGCGCGCCGGTGGCGGCGGACGGCGACGGCGCGGCCGGGGCCCCGGGGGCGCCCACCGGCAGGCGGACCGTGAACGTGCTGCCCTGACCGTGGCCGGCGCTGTGCACCTGGATGGTTCCACCGTGCAGCTCGACCAGCCCCTTGGACAACGCCAGCCCGATGCCCAGGCCCGCGCTGCCACGGTCGCCCCCGGCATGCAGCTGGGAGAACATGCGGAACACCTCCGGCAGCGAGGACTCGGCGATGCCGATGCCGTCGTCGCTGACCTGCAGGACGACCTCCTGGCCCTCCTGCCGGCCCGCCAGGCGGATGTGCCCGCCACGGTCGGTGTACTTGGCGGCGTTGGTCAGCAGGTTGGCCAGCACCTGGGCCACGCGCAGCGGGTCCGCCAGGAAGTGCACGGGCGCGGCGGGCAGGTCCACGGCCAGGTGGTGGCCGGCGGCGTCGATGGCGGGCCGGGCCGTTTCCACGGCGGAGGCCACCACCGCCGCCAGCTCGGTGGGCGCCCGGCGCAGCGAGAGCACGCCGCGGGTGATGCGCGACACGTCCAGCAGGTCGTCGAGCAGCAGCGCCATGTGGCGCACCTGCCGGTCGATGACCTGGTGGCTCCAGCGCTTCTGGGCGTCGGTGGCCTGCGGCGCGGTGGCCAGCAGCGCCGCCTGCCGGATCGGCGCGAGCGGGTTGCGCAGTTCGTGGGCCAGCGTGGCCAGGAACTCGTCCTTGCGGCGGTCGGCCTCGCGCAGGACCCGCTCGTGGCGCTTGCGGTCGGTGATGTCGTTGAACCAGACGGCCACCGCCTCGCGCATGGGCGAGGCGATGCAGTGCAGCCAGCCGTCCTCCCCATGGACGCGCGACGGCATCTCGAATTCGCGCGGGCGGCGCTGCTGCGCCACGGCCACGTACGCCTGGAAGGCCTGCTCGCCCGGCGTCGGGCCCAGCGGGGCGTCCCGCAGGCTGCGGCCGAGCAGGTCCTCCGGCCGGATCTGCAGCGCCTCGCCCGCCGCCCGGTTGAGGTAGTCCCAGCGGAAGTCGACCACCTCCCCGCCGCCGTCGCGCACGGGCACCAGCAGCGCGAAGGGCACCGCCGAGCTCTCGAGCACGGCCAGGAAGCGCCCCTGGGACTCCTCCAGCGCCGCCTGGGCCCGCGCGCGCTCGGTGAAGACCGCGGCCTTGCGGGCGCAGATGTCGGCCAGCGCCTGCTCACGTTCGCTCGGCGCGCGCGGCTCGGCCAGGTGCACGGTGATGGCCCCCATGACCACGCCGTCCTGGCTGATGAGCGGCGTGGCGTGCACGGCGCGGAAACCCTGCGCCCGCGCGAACGCGCGGAACGGCTCGCAGGCCGGGTCGGTGTCCATGTCGACGATGACCACACGCTCGCCGCCGCGGCTGGCGCGGCCGCAGGCGCCGTCCTGCACGGTGCGACGCGCCAGCGCCTGTCGCGTCGTTTCGTCCACGCCGCAGGCGGCCTGCAGCAGCATGCCGCGGCCATCGGGCTCGACCAGCGACAGCAGGCCCTGCTGCGCACCATGCAACTGCACCAGCGTCTCCAGGATCATCTGCAGCTGGTCCGGCAGGGCATGGGCGTCGAGCAGCCGGCTGCTCAGGTCGTGCAGGCGGTTCAGGTCCGCCACCTGCTGGCTCAGCTCCGCCTGGGCCTGGGCCAGCCGGGACTCCACCATCTTGCGCTCGGTGATGTCCACGCAGGCACCGCGCAGCCGCACCGCCCGGTCCTCCACCCACACCACGTGCACGCGCAGCAGCAGCCACAGGGGCTGGCTGCCGGCCTGCTCCAGGCGCAGTTCGCGCTCGTACCCGCGCGATCGCGCGCGAAACTTCTGCAGCAGGGTGCGCCGGCTCTCGGCCACCAGCTCGGGCGGCACATGGGAGAGCCACTCGTCCAGGGGCATGGCGGTGGACGACACGGGCAGGTTCACCGCCCGCGCCAGCGCCGGCGACACGTAGGCCGTGCGCGATGCCAGATCCAGGTCGAACACGCCGATGCCCGTGCCCTGGATGGCCATCACCAGCCGCTCCTCGGCCTCGGTGGCCCGCTCGGCCACGCGCCGCACCGAAGCGCCGAACTCCACCAGCAGGACCGCGCCGCCGGCGAAGAGCAGCAGCGCCAGGCGGTCAGCCGCGTCGCTGACCTCCAGCTGCCCCACCGGTGCCAGCCAGAACACGCCACTGACCAGCCCGGCCAGCAGGGGCAGCCAGCCGGGGCCGCGCCCGCCCAGCGCGGCGGCCAGCGCCACGGCGGGCAGGAAGAAGACGAAGGGCACGCGCTCCTGCAGCCAGGGCTGCAGCAGCCACTGGCACAGGGCGGCCAACGCGCTCAAGGCCACCGCCAGGGTGTAGCGCCGCCACGGCGAGGACACGAAAAGGCGACCAGGCTTCAACGGCCCGCTCCGGGTGCGTGAAAGGAGGCGCAAGGGTAGCGCAGGGGCGCGAGTGCGGCGCACGCCCCTGCCGCCCCGCGGCGCAGACGGCGCGCGACGCCCGGCCCGCACGCCGGCGCTCAGGAGGCCCGGGTCGCCGCTGCACCGCGCAGGCGGTGCAGGGTGGCGGTGGCCCAGGCGCGCGCCAGCCACTCGTCGGCCCGTCGGTCGCGGGCGCCGGGAGGCGGCGCGCGATCGTCCGCCGGGCGCTCTTCGTCGGGCGGCGTGCCCCCGTAGAACCAGCGGCGCACGCCGTCGTCGGCATCGTGGTCGTGGTCAGCCATGGCAGTCGTGCTCCTCCTCGTCCTCAGGAGCGCGGGGCAAGTTTGAGTCCCAGGGCCCGCAGCGCAGGCGTCAGGCTCTGGCGCGCCTCGGCCTGGCCCTGCCAGGGGTCCTCGCGCCGGAACGACAGGTGGTCGCGGGCGGTGTGCACCGTCCAGTGCGCGCCGCTGCGCAGCTCACCGAGCTGCTCCCAGGCCACGGGCATGGACACGCCCATGCCGGGACGCGCCCGGGCGGAGAACGGCGCCACCGTCGTCGCCCGCTCGCCGTTGCGCAGGTAGTCCACGAAGATGCGGCCCACCCGGTTGGACGGGCCGCTCTTGGCCACGAACCGGTCCGGCAGCGTGCGCGCCAGGTGCTCCACGATGGCCTTGGACACCTGCTTGGTCTCGTCCAGCGTCCAGCGCACCGCCAGCGGCACCACCACATGCAGCCCCTTGCCGCCGCTGGTCTTGAGCCAGGCGGCCAGCGAGAGCTCCTGCAGGAGCGCGCGCACCAGCAGGGCGGCCTCCTGTACCTGGGCGAAAGGCACGCCCTCGCCGGGGTCCAGGTCGAACACCATGCGGTCGGCCTTGTGGGGGTTGCGCAGCCGGGCATTGCCCGTGTGGAGCTCGATCACGTTCAGCTGCGCGGCCGCCAGCAGCGCCGCGCGGCTGCCGATGCGCACCGGCGCGTCCGGGTCCTCGTCGGCGGGGTCGTGGCGCTGGAAGAACAGCTGCCCGCCGATGCCCTGCGGCCCGCGCACCTGGGCGACCGCGCGGTCCTTCAGGTGTGGCAGCAGCCAGTCGGCCACGCTGTCGTAGTAGCGCACGAGGTCCAGCTTGGTGGTCCCGGTGCTGGGGTCGATCACGCGCTCGGGGTGGGACACCTTCAGGGTGGAGGCGTCGGCCGGTTCCGTCCGCGCCGCCTTCCCGCGTGCGCGGGCCGCGGCCGGCGCCACCGCCTTCTCCCGGATGATGGCGCGCGGCGCCTTGTCGGCGCGCAGGCCGACGAAGGCGGCATGGCGCACCTGCCCGGCCGGTGTCCAGCTGCCGAAGGCGACTTCGGCCAGGCAGGCCGGCTTCACCCAGTGCGGGGCGGCACCGGGCCCGCGCCGCCAGCGCGTGCTGCCCTCCACCGTGCCGTCGAAGGGCGAGCGGTCGGTCTCGAGCGCGGCCAGGCGCTCGCGCAGCGCGCGGCCCTGGGCCGCGTCCCAGCCCGTGCCCACGCGGCCCACCGACTGCAGCCGCCCCTGCTCGTCGTGCACCCCCAGCAGCAGGGCCCCCACCTCGCCGGGGTGGCCCTCGCGGTCGGTGAAACCGCCGATCACGAACTCCTGCCGCTGCTGGCACTTGAGCTTGAGCCAGGCCGTGCCGCGGCCCGAGCGGTACGGGGCATCGGCCTGCTTGGCGATCACGCCCTCCAGCCGCAGGCGGCAGGCCGCCGCCAGCACGGTCGCGGCGTCCGCCCCGGCGTCCACGCTGAAGCGCACGTGGTCGGTCTCGCGTCCGGCCAGCAGGGTGCGCAGGCGCTCGCGCCGGGTGCGCAGCGGCTCGTCGCGCAGGTCCCGGCCGTCGTGGTACAGCAGGTCGAACACGTAGTAGGTGAGCTGGCGCGTGGCCCGCCGGTCGAAGGCGTTCTGCAGGGCGTTGAAGTCCGGCACGCCATCGTCGTCCAGCACCACCACCTCGCCGTCCAGCCAGGCATCGCCCAGTTTCAGCGCCGCCAGCTCCCGGGCCAGCGCCGGCATGCGCTCGGTCCAGTCATGGCCCTGGCGGGTGATGAGCCGCGGGGTGTGGCCCTGCACGCGCGTGAGGATGCGGTAGCCGTCGAACTTGATCTCGTACACCCATTCCCCGCTTGGCGGCGCGGCGCTGGACAGCGTGGCCAGCTGCGGCTCGATGGCCTTGGGCAGGGCCGCCCGTCGACCCTCGGGGCCGTCCTGCGCGCGCTCGTCCGGCGCCGCCTCGAGGTGCAGCACGCTGTCCGGCGCGGCGGACACCACGTCGTAGTCGGCATGCGCTCGGGCATGTTCGTCGCGGCGCTTGATCAGCAGCCAGCTGGACTTCGGTCCGACCGCCGCCTGCCGGCCGCCCAGGCGCACCAGCTCCCAGGCCCCGTGCAGCTTGTGCCCATGCAGCCGAAAGGACAGCTTCCCCTTGGCCAGGCCCTCGTGCGGGTCGTCCACCGGCTCCCAACGCCCCCGGTCCCAGACGATCACCTCGCCGGCGCCATAGTGCCCCTCGGGAATGGTGCCCTCGAAGTCGGCGTAGCTGAGCGGGTGGTCCTCGGTCTGCACCGCCATGCGCTTGTCGACGGGGTCGAGGCTGGGCCCCTTGGGCACCGCCCAGGAGACCAGCACGCCGTCCAGCTCCAGACGGAAGTCGTAGTGCAGCCGGGTTGCGTCGTGCTTCTGCACCACGAAGCTCAAGGGCCCGCCCGCCCGTGGCCGTCGGGCCGCCTTCGGCTCGGGCGTGCCGCGGAAGTCGCGCTTGGCGCGGTAGGTGGCCAGGCGCTCGGAGGGGGTCTGCGCACGCGGGCTGGACGATCGGCTCGGCATGGTCGGCGGCTTTCGTCCTCAGGCGCGCTTGCGGCTGGCGCCGCTGGCGGGCCGGCGCGTGGCCTTGCGGGGCGCCGCCTCGGCGCCCTCCTCGTCGTCGGCCGACGCGCCGCCGCGCTTGCCCAGGCTGCGCTTGAGCAGCTCCGTCAGGTCCACCACGTTGCCGGCGCGGGGGGCGGCGCCCTCCTCCATCGGCTCCACGCGGTGGGTCTTGCCCGATTCCACCCGCTGCTCGATGAGCAGCTCGATGGCGCGCGTGAACTGGTCGTCGTAGCGCTCCACCTTGAACGGCTCGGTCATGTCCTCGATGAGCTGGCGGGCCATCTTCAGCTCGCCCTCCTTGAGACCGGCGCCCGCCCGGCCCTCCGCCGGCAGCTTGAGCTCGTTCCAGGGCCGGATCTCCTCGGCCCAGCGCAGGGTGTTCACCACCAGGGCCGGGCCGGCAGGCACCAGCGCGCACAGGTGCTCCTTGGTGTGCATCACCACGCGCGCGATGGCGATCACGCCGGCTTCCAGCATGGCCTCGCGCAGCAGGCTGTAGGCCTTCTCGCCCTTGGCCTGCGGCTCCAGGTAGTACGGCGCCTCCAGGTGGACGAAGGGCACCTCCGCGGCCTGGACGAAGCTCTCGATGGCGATCGTCTGCGTGGTCTTGGGATAGGCCTCCTTGATCTCGTCCTCGCTGAGCAGCACGTAGTCGCCCCCGGGCACCTTCACGCCCTTGACGATGTGCTCCTTGTCGATCTCCTTGCCGGTGCGCTTGTTCACGCGCTTGTAGCCCACCGGGTCCATGGTGCGCTTGTCCAGCCAGTCGAAGTCGATGCCGCTCTGCCGCGACGCGGGGTAGAGCGCCACCGGGATGTGCACCAGGCCGAAGCTGATGGCGCCTTTCCAGATCACGCGGGGCATGGGGGTCTCCTGCGCACGCCGTGGTGCGTGGCTCCAGTGTGGGCAGGGCGCGGCGCGGACGGCGTCAGAGGGGTGGGCGAGGCGCTGTAGGACGCGGTGAAGCGCCGGCCGGCGCCCGTTGCGCCGCGCCCGCACCGCGCCGGTCCACCCACAGGAACAGCGGCAGCGCCACGCCCAGGGGCACCACGTAGTACAGGGCGCGGAACGCGAGCAGCGCACCCAGCAGCGGGCCCTGGGCCACCTGGCCCTGCAGCATGGCGATGAACACCGCTTCCAGCACCCCCAGGCCGCCCGGTACATGCGTGACCACGCCCGCCACGGCCGACAGCAGCAAGGCCCCCAGCACCGCGGCGTAGCCCACCTGGCCGCCGAGCAGGGCCCAGCAGACGCCCGCGGTGCTGGCCCAGTGCAGGCCCGACAGGACGAACTGGCCCAGCGCGGCCCGGGCGGGGGGCAGCGAGATGGCGTGGTCACGCCAGTGCAAGGTGCGCGCCTGGCCCGGGGGCCGCACGCACGCCACGAGGTACGCCGCGCAGCCCGCCAGCATCAGCCCGCCCACGCCGCGCAGCACACCGCTGCCCGCCCGGGCGATCTCGCCCCACTCCGGCGGCAGCGCGGGCGGCTGCCACAGCAGCAGGCCGCCCAGCAGGGCGACGTAGCCGATCCAGTTGGTCACCAGGCTGGCGGCGAGCAGGCGCGTGGTGGTCTCCACCGGCAGCCCGAGGCGCCCGTAGAGCCGGTAGCGCATGGCCACGCCGCCCACCAGCGCACCCAGGCTCAGCTTCACGGCGAAGGTGACGAAGCCCACCGCCAGCAGCCAGCGGCGGCCGAGCCGGATGCCGGCGTCGGCGACGCGCTCGGGCGTCATGGCCCGGCCGAGCAGCTCGTAGGACGCGAACGCCGCGTAGGCCAGCGCCACGCCCCCCGCGGCGATCCACAGCCACCCCACGGGCAGCGCCCGCAGGGCCTGCACCGCGCCGGCCCAGTCCAGGCCGCGGCCCAGGTGCACCAGCAGCGCCGCCGTGACGAGCAGGAACACCGCCCACGCGACACGGCGCGCCCGGGGCCACCACGCCGGGCGGTGCCAGCGGTGCGGGCGCTGGTGCTGGCGCTGCTGACGGTGGCGCCGGGCGAGCGCGCCGGCGTCAGCGCCCACGGCCGGCCCCTTCGGCCGGACGCGCATGCACATCGGCCCCCGAATGCGGCCGCAGCAGCGCCAGCGTGGGCGCGTGGGTAGGCAGCCGGCTGGCCCAGACCGGGAAGCGGCGCAGGAAGTGGAACACCACGAAGCCACGCAGCTGCGTCCACCACGACGGCACTGCCGGCAGGTCGGGCGCCTGCACCTCGCGGCAGGCGTGCTCGATCAGCGCATCCAGCCGGCCGCGCAGCTCGCGCGCGAAGGTGCGGTCGCGCAGCACCAGGTTGGCTTCCAGGTTGAGCGACAGGCTGAGCGGGTCGAGGTTGCTGGACCCCACCGTGGCCCACTCGTCGTCCACCACCGCCACCTTGCCGTGCAGCGGTCGCTCGCAGTACTCGTAGATGCGCACGCCCGCGCGCTGCAGGTGCTCGTACAGCAGGCTGGCGGCCGTGCGGGCCAGGGGCACGTCGGGCTCGCCCTGGAGGATGAGGCGCACATCCACGCCGCGCTGCGCCGCCCGGCGCAGGTCGCGCAGCAGGCGGTAGCCCGGGAAGAAGTACGCGTTCGCGATGACCACCTGCCGGCGTGCGCGGCGGATGGCCAGCCGGTAGAAGCGTTCGATGTCGCTGCGGTGCTGCAGGTTGTCGCGCTGCACGAAGGTGGCCTCGGCCGGGCCCACCGCGTCCACGGCCGGCTGGCCGCGCCGCGCCCAGGCGGCCCGCGGCCAGCCGGGCATCACCACGCACGCGGGCGTGGCCAGGGCGGCGCGGGTGAACCGGTGGATGTCGCGCACCACGGGCCCCTCCACCTGCACCGCGTAGTCCTGCTTGGCCTCGGGGCCGAAATCGGCCAGGTGGTCGGCCGAGAAGTTGATGCCGCCCACGAAGGCCAGCTCACCGTCCACCACCACGAGCTTGCGGTGCATGCGCCGCAGCACGTTGAAGCGCACCCCGAAGACCCGCACCGAGGGGTCGAAGGTGCGCACCCGCACCCCGGCCTGCGTGAGCGCCGCCACGAAGTCGCCCGTCAGGTCGGCCGAGCCGAAGCCATCCACCAGCAGGTCCACCTGCACGCCGCGGCGGGCGGCGGCCAGCAGCGCTTCGTGCAGGGCATGGCCCACCTTGTCCTCGAAGAGGATGAAGGTCTCGATGATGACCTCGCGGCGGGCGCGCCCGATGGCCTCGAAGACCGCGGGGAAGTACGCCTCGCCGTTCTCCAGCAGCTGCACACGGTTGCCCGACCACCAGCGGCGCTTCACAGCAGCACCTCCGCCGCCAGGGGCGCATGGTCCGACAGGTGCGACCACGGCGAGCGCGGCAGCAGCACGGGGCGGTGGTCGCGCACATGGCGCACGTAGATGCGGTCCAGCCGCAGCACCGGCCACCGGGCCGGGAAGGTGCGCGCCGGGCGCCCCTGCGCCTTGACGAAGACCTCTTCCAGGCCGGCACAGGCATCCAGCACCCGGTGCGCGCGGTCGCGCCAGTCGTTGAAGTCGCCTGCCACCACCACCGGCACGCCGGCCGGGATCTCGTGGTTCACCACACGGCAGATCTGCCGCAGCTGGTGCGTGCGGTGCGTCTCCAGCAGGCCGAGGTGCACGCTGACCGCATGCACCGGCGCCGGCAGGCCCGGCACCCCGATCAGGCAGTGCAGCAGCCCGCGCGCCTCGTCCCGGTCGAGCGAGACGTCGTGGTTGCGCTCGGCCACGATGGGGTACTTCGACAGCACGGCGTTGCCGTGGTGCCCCCCCTGGTAGACGGCGTTGCGCCCGTAGGCGAACTGCGGCCAGATCTCGTCGGCCAGGAACTCGTGGTGTGGCGCGGCCGACCAGCCGCTGCCGTGCGCCCGGTGGGGCAGGTACTCGCCCTGCACCTCCTGCAGGAACACCAGGTCGGCGTTCACGTTGCGCACGGCGTCGCGAAGCTCGGGGAGCACGAATCGCCGGTTCATGAGGGTGAAGCCCTTGTGGGTGTTGACCGTGAGGACGCGCAGCTTGATCGGGGCATCCGGTCGGGTCGCTGTCGCCATGCCCTCCGTTGTAGGTGGCACACCGCGACGGCGCTGTAGGAATCCGCCGGCAGGCGCTGCCGGCCGGGGCCGCGCACTGCGCCGCCGGCACGGCGGCTCAGCCGGGGGGGGACTCGGGCAGCAGCACGCCCTCGCGCACCGGGGGCACACGGGTGCCGCGCCGGGCACCGGCCAGCATTTCCTTCAGCCAGCCCACCAGCACGTCGGTGTAGGCGCGCTGGTCGGCCTCGGCGGTCAGCCCATGGTCGGCGCCGGCCAGCACGCGGTAGGTCAGCGAGCGTGCATGGGTGGCGGCCTCGCGGTAGCTGGTCAGAACCGCGCGGGGGATGATGTGGTCCTGCTCCGACTCGATGAGCATCACGTCGCCCTCGAAGTCCTGCACCGCCCGCAGCGCCCGGTTCTCGCTGGCGAGCACCAGGCGCTGGCGGTAGGTGCCCAGGTCCTGGTCCTTGTGCAGCTGCAGCTTGGGGCTGTCCCAGCCGGAGTCGATGTAGAGGGCCGGGGCACGCAGCGCCAGCCAGTTCACCTGACGCAAGGTGGTGAGGATGGCCGCGAGGTAGCCGCCGTAGCTGCTGCCGACCACGGCGATGGCGCCGGGGTCCACGTGGCGACGCCGCGCCAGGCTGTCGTAGGCGGCGAGCACGTCTTCCAGGTTGTCGGCCCGGGACACGGTCTCGAACTGGCCCCGCGTCTGTGCGTGGCCGCGCAGGTCGAAGGTCAGGCAGACGCAGCCGAGCGCGGCCACGTCCCGCGCCCGCGACAGGTACTGCCCCTGGCTGCCCCCCCAGCCGTGCACGAAGAGCACGCCGGGGATCAGGGTGCCCGGCGACACCACGGTGGCGGCCAGCTCGATGTCGCCGACGGCAATGCGTGCAGGTTCCTCAAGCGTCGACATCCCGGCTCACCGTGACGTGCTTGACCAGCCGGCCGCCATGCGCATCCGGGCCGTCGTACAGCAGCCAGGCGCCCGGCGGCAGGGTGATGGTGTCGGTATCGGGGCCGATGTAGGTCTCGCAGGTGCTGGCGCGCACCCGGCGCAGGCCCGGGTCGCGGTGCAGCGCATGCAGCGCGGCGATCTCCGCGCCGCTGGCCCCGCCGATGCGCCAGGACTGCTCGAGCACGCCACACCACGCGCGCCCGGCGTCGTCCACGCCTTCGGCGATGTCGTAGTTGCAGCGCGAGGCCATCGTGCCGGGATAGGCCGCCATCACGGCGTCGTGGAACACCCTCGCCCGCTCCACGGCGCGGCGCACCGCGTCCTCGGCGGCGTCTTCCAGCAGGGCGTCGAACCCGCCGCGCACCACACGCAGGGTGGAGCCGCCGTACACCTCGACGCCGCGGTGGTTGGTGGTCAGCACCTGCGTGCCGTGGTAGCTGGCCAGGTGCGGCCCCACCCGCGCCTGTCCGACGCTGTGCGTGACCACCCGTCGCAGGTTGCGCTCCAGCACCAGCCCGGCACGCGCGATGCGCGACTCGCCCAGCGCCAGCAAATGGGTGTCGAGCTCGTCCAGGTTGTGCACCACCCACTGCCCCAGCCCGCCGACGCCGGCCGGGTCCTTCAGCCGCAGCGAGCCGCCGACGAGCAGGCGCCGCGCGGCCTCCCGCGCATCCGCCGGCGTGAACACCGACCAGCCGGGCAGCGTGGCGCCCTGGATGCGCTCTCGCCATTCGGCGTCGGTGCACCAGCCCGCCGGGGCATCCGCCTCGGGCCGCACCAGCGGGTGCGACACCAGCTTGGTGGCCACGAACGCGTGCGGCACCACCCCACCGAAGAAGTCCTCGGGCCCCCGGATGCCCAGGCGCCGCGCGTCTTCCAGCGAGGTGAGCGTGTCGCTCGGCACCAGGTACAGCGGGCGGTCGGACGGCACGGCCGCCTCCACCACGCCGGCGTAGTCCAGGCCCAGCAGCTCGGCCAGCGATTCGGCGACCCGGGCCTTGGCCGCGGCATCGTGGTCCAGCGGCCCCTCGCGGCCGTTGTTGCGCAGGAACCCCACGCGGGTGCGGTCCGCCGGGGTGGCCCAGGGCCCGAGCTCGGGCGCCAGGGGAAGGGACAGGGCGTTCAGCATGTCGGTCTCCATCTAGGGGCTAGGGCAATATCCGGGCCGCTGCGGGCGCGATCAGGGGCGGACGGCGGGCGCGAAGGCACCGGGCAGCCCCAGCACCGTGCGGGGCACGCCGAACCGCACGCCCGCGGCCTGCAGGCGGCGAATGAGGTCGAGCAGGATGTCCTGCTGCCGGTCCATGTGCAGCGTGTAGTCCGGGCTCTGCACCGTGTACACCGCCTCGTACTCGAGGGCACCTTCTCCCAGGGCCATCAGGTGGGCCCGGTCGAAGCGCACGTCCTGCCGCGCGTCCACCACCTCCCGGACCATCGCCGGGATCTCGCGCGCGAGCTGGGCCGGCGTGTCCAGCGCCACGGCGAACTTGAACGCGATGCGCCGGGTCTGCTGGCGCTTGTAGTTGCTGACCACGTTCTTCAGCAGGTCCGCGTTGGCGATCACCAGCTGCTCCCCGCCCAGTGCGCGGATGCGCGTGGTCTTCAGCCCGACGCGCTCCACGGTGCCCGACAGGCCGTTGACGGCGATCGCGTCACCCACCTCGAACGGCTTGTCCATGGCGATCGACAGCGAGGCGAACAGGTCACCCAGCACGTTCTGCACCGCCAGCGCCACCGCGACGCCGCCGATGCCCAGGCTGGCCACCATGGCGGTGATGTCCATGCCCATGTTCGACAGCACCGCGAGCACCACGGTGGTCCACAGCACCACGCGCAGGCCCCACGACAGCAGCGTCGCGCTGGCACCCGACTGCGCCAGGTGCGCATGGCTGGCCAGGTGGCGCGTGAGCAGCAGCGACAACGCACGGCTCAGCCACAGCGCGAGCTGCACCACCAGGGCGACGAACCAGGCCTGGGCGAGCACGGTCTCGCCGCGCACCGACCACGTCAGGCACTGCGCGCCGGCGAGCAGGGCCAGCACGGCCAGCAGCCACGAGCGCGTGCCCTGCAGCGCCTGCACCGCCACGTCGTCGGCGCCATGGCGCGTGCGGTCCGCCAGGCGGGCCAACTGCCGCAGCGCGAAGGCGACGCCGCCTCGCAGCACAATGAACACGCCCGCCGCCACGGCGGCCGCCAGCAGCCAGCGCGACAGCGGCTGGCCCGCCCAGTCGAGTGCGCTCGCCCGGTCCCAGGCATCGGTGAGTCTCATACCCATGCGGCCAGCGTATCGGCGGGCCGGGTCCGGCCGCTGTCGGGTCAGGGCCCGGCGCGGTGTAGGAAAGCTCCGCGGGCCCCGGCCGCCCTGCCAGCGGCACCCGCGACCCGGGAACGAGAATTGCGTAGGGGTTGCCCGAGGCAGTGAAAGCTTTCAGAAAGCCTTGGCAACACTCGGTCACGAGGGCGAATCGGCTCATTCCGTTCGGCGGAACGGCCGCTTCGGCCGAGAATCATTAGGGTGAAGCCTATGTGGAAAGCAAATTACACCGAGCTATAGTTCTCGGTTCAACGGCCCATGAGGCCGCGTATGGACAAGACAGCGCCCTCAAGGCGACTGGAGGATTCGAGTGGACTACGCAGAAGCGCAGCGCAACCCCGGCAAGCATCCTGTGGGGCTGGGCGTTGTCATCGTGCTGCACGTGCTGCTGGGCTATGCGCTGGTCAGCGGTTTGGCTCGCAAGGTGGTCGAGGTGGTGAAAGCCCCGATCGAGACCAAGATCATCGAGGAGATCAAACCTCCGCCGCCCCCACCGCCGGAGAACCTGCCGCCGCCGCCGAAGAACCTGCCCCCGCCGCCGGCCTTCGTGCCGCCGCCGGAGGTCAACGTCAACCCGCCGCCCACGCCGCAGCCGCAGATCACCACCACCCAGGTGATGCCGCCGCCGGCGCCCGCCGCGCCGGTGGTGACCGCGCCGCCCGCGCCCCCGGCCCCGGCCGTGTCGCGTGCCCGCGCCGCCCAGATCGACGTGGGCTCCTGCGACAAGCCGGAGTATCCGCAGAAGGCGCGGCAGGCCGAAGCCACCGGCGTCACCAAGATCCGCTTCTCCATCGATGAAGCCGGGCAGGTGATCAAGGCGGAGATCACCAAGTCCTCGGGCAGCTCGCGTGAGCACCGCATGCTGGACAAGGCCGCGGTGGACGCCCTGAGCGCCTGCCGCTTCCGCCCCGGCACCGACGAGAACGGCAAGCCGGTGGGCGCCTTCTCCAACGTCGAGTACGCCTGGAACCTCGAATAAGCCGCGCCCCGACCCGGCCACCGCGGCCGTCCCCTTTCAACAAACCGGCGCAGCACGCCGAGCACCCTCACCGCTGCGCCGACCGCCCCTTGCCCCCTGGAGGAACCATGTCCTTTCTGAAACTCGTGCGCGCCCCCTTCCTGGCCGCCAGCATCGCCCTGCTGGGCACCGTCGCCCTGGCTCCCGCCGGTGCCTTCGCCCAGGACACCGCGGCGTCCGCGCCCGCCGCCGATGCGGCACCGGCCGCCGCCCCGGCTGCCGAGCCGGCCGTGCCGGCCGCGGGCATCCAGCCCGAGGTGAAGAAGGAAGAGATCGACAACCCCTACGGCCTGAAGGCCCTGTGGGAGCACGGCGGCTGGGTCGACCGCATCACCCTGGTCATCATGCTGATCATGTCCATGGGCAGCTGGTACATCATCTTCACGAAGGTGTGGGAACAGCACAAGCTGCTCAAGAGCGCCTCCGCCGCCTCCCAGTCCTTCTGGACGGCCGGCTCGGTGAAGAAGGGTGCCGAGACGCTGGAAGAAGCCAGCGCCTTCCGCTACATCGCCGAGCAGGGCCTGAAGGCGGCTGACCACCACGAAGGCACGCTGACCGAGCAGATCGATCGCCACACCTGGGTGGGCATGAGCGTGCAGCGCTCGGTGGACAACATCAACAGCCGCCTGCAGGACGGCCTGGCCTTCCTGGCCACCGTCGGCTCCACCGCCCCCTTCGTCGGCCTGTTCGGTACCGTCTGGGGCATCTACAACGCCCTGACCGCCATCGGCGTGTCGGGCCAGGCCTCGATCGACAAGGTGGCCGGCCCCGTGGGCGCCGCCCTGATCATGACCGCCGTCGGCCTGGCCGTCGCGGTGCCTGCGGTGATGGGCTACAACTGGCTGATCCGCCGCAACAAGGTGGCCATGGAACGCGTGCGCGCCTTCTCCGCCGACCTGCACAACGTGCTGCTGGCGGGCAAGCGCTGAGAGCCTGACACGGTGCCGGGCCGGCCCACGAGGCCGTCCGCCCGGCACCCGAGCGCCGCCTGAGCGGCGCCCCAGCGAACGAGCGAAGGAACAGCCATGGCCATGAGCGTTGGCACGCCGGACGACGGCGACGAACAGATGAACTCCTCCATCAACACCACGCCCCTGGTGGACGTGATGCTGGTGCTGCTGATCATCTTCCTGATCACGGTCCCCGTGGTCACCCAGTCGGTGCAGCTGAGCCTGCCCAAGGAGATCAACGTCCCCACCCAGACCAAGCCGGAGAACATCCTGCTGGCCGTGACGAAGGACGGCGATGTCTACTGGAACACCAAGCGCATGTCGGACAACGAGGCCCTGGTCGAGGCACTGAAGAAGGAGGCGGTCAAGGAGCCGCAGCCCGAGGTGCACATCCGGGGGGACGAGAACGTGCGCTACGAGTCGGTCGGCCGCCTGATCGTCGCCTGCCAGCGCGCAGGCATCGCCAAGGTCGGTTTCATCACCGAACCGCCCGCGAAGAACTGAGAAAGGAAACCGACCATGGGAATGAGCGTTGGCTCCGCCGCCGAAGACGACGTGATGGTCGAGATGAACACCACGCCGCTCATCGACGTGATGCTCGTGCTGCTGATCATGTTCATCATCACCATTCCGGTGCAGACGCACGCGGTGAAGATGAACATGCCGGTCAACTCGAACAACCCGCCGCCGCCCAAGCCGCCCGAGATCGTCCGCATCGACGTGGACTTCGACGGCGCCATCACCTGGAACGGCGAGCTGGTGACCAGCCGCGGCGACCTGCAGGCCCGCCTGTACCGCACCGGCCAGCTGCCCGACCAGCCCGAGGTGCACCTGCGGCCCAACAAGCTGGTCACGTACAAGCACGTGGCCATGGTGATGGCCGAGGCGCAGCGCCTGGGCGTCACCAAGATCGGCATCGTCGGCAACGAGCAGTTCATGAACTGACGCGCCCTGCCGCACGTGTCTTGCCGGGGATCGGCCGTCATCGGTTCGATCCCCGTTTGCGTTGGAGAGGCCTTGCGGCCCCCTGCCCCCTCACCCAGACCCCGTCCGGAACCCACCCATGAAACACCTGCGTGCCCTCACCGTGGCTCTCGTCGCCGCCGGCTGCCTGAGCCTGGCCCAGGCGCAGAGCGTCCGTCCTGAAATCGGCAAGCCGCTGCAGCAGGCCGGCGAGTTGCTGCGCGCCGGCAAGGGCCGCGAGGCCCTGGCCAAGGTGCGCGAGGCCGAGGCGGTGGGCGGCAAGTCGGCCCATGAGCAGTTCCTGGTCGACCGCATGAAGGGCTCGGCCGCCCAGCGCGCCGGCGACAACGCCACCGCCGCGCAGGCCTTCGAGGCGGCGTTCGCCAGCGGCAAGCTCAGTGGTGCGGAGCAGGCCCAGGTGGCCGAATCGCTGGCCTTCGCCTATTCGCAGACGGGCAACAACGCCAAGGCCCAGCAGTGGGTGAGCAAAGCGCAGTCGCTCGGCGCCAACAGCGCTTCGCTCAAGCAGCTGCAGAGCTACCTGCAGTCGCAGAGCGGCGACTATGGCGCCATCGCCAAGGACGCCGCTGCGGCGGTGTCCGCCGCCGAGCAGGCCGGACGCCGTCCCGACGAGGGCGACCTGCTGCGCCTGGCCGACGCCTACCAGCGCCTCAACAACAGCGCGGCCCAGATCGCCACGCTGGAGAAGCTGGTGGCCCACTACCCCAAGAAGGACTACTGGGCCGCGCTGCTGGGCCGGCTGCCGCGCAAGGCCGGCTTCTCCGACCGCTTCGCGCTGGACGTGATGCGCCTGAAGCTCGCCACCGGCAACCTCGCCAAGACCGACGAGTACATGGAGATGGCCCAGCTCGCGCTGCAGGCCGGCTATGCCGCCGAGGGCAAGGCCATCGTGGACAAGGGCTTCGCCGCCGGCGCGCTGGGTACCGGCGCCGAAGCCGAGCGCCACAAGCGCCTGCAGGCCCTGGCCGTGAAGCAGGACGCCGAGGTGCGTGCGGGCCTCGACAAGGAGATCGCCTCGGCCAAGGCCGAGCGCACGGGCGACGCGCTCGTCCAGGTGGGCACGGTCGCCGTCAGCCTGGGCCGGGCCGAGCAAGGCGCCGACCTGATCCAGCAAGGCATCACCAAGGGCGGCCTGAAGCGCCCGGAGGACGCCAAGCTGCGCCTGGGCCAGGCCCTGATGCAATCGCCGAAGACGCGCGCCAAGGGCGTGCAGGTGCTGCGCAGCGTGCAGGGCACGGACGGTGCGGCCGACGTGGCACGCCTGAGCGCCGTCGCGCTGGCGCAGTGAGCGCCTCCGCGCCCGAGTGGCTGGAGACGCTGGGCCATGGCGTCCATGCCATCGACACCGGCTTCCAGCGCGCACGCTTCGACGCGGCCTACCTGGTGGTCGACGGTGGCCGCGCGGCCTTCATCGACACCGGCACCCGCCACGCCCTGCCCCGCCTGATCGGGGCCCTGTCCGCCGTCGGTCTGGGGGTGGACGCGGTGGACTGGGTGATTCCCACCCATGTGCACCTGGACCATGCGGGCGGCGTGGGCCCGCTGATGCAGGCCCTGCCGCACGCCACGCTGCTGGTGCATCCGCGGGGCGCGCGCCACATGATCGACCCCAGCGCCCTGTACCAGGGTGCCCTGGCCGTGTACGGCCAGGCCGAGATGGACCGCGCCTACGGTGAACTGGTGGGCGTGGACGCCGCCCGCGTGCGCACCAGCGAGGACGGCATGCGCGTGCCGCTGGGCGGCCGCCAGCTGGAGCTCATCGACACACCGGGCCATGCCCTGCACCACCATTGCATCTGGGACCCGGTGTCGCAGGGCTGGTTCACCGGTGACACCTTCGGGCTCTCGTACCGCGAGTTCGACACGGCCGACGGTCGGGCCTGGATCCAGCCGACGACGACGCCGGTACAGTTCCAGCCGGCCGCGTTGCGCCAGTCCATCGAGCGGCTGCTCGGGCGAGCCCCGGCCTGCATGTACCTCACCCATTACGGTCGGGTGCGGGACGTGCCGGCGCTGGGGACCCAGCTGCTGCACCTGCTGGACGAGGTGGTCGCCCTGGGGCGGACGCTCGCGCCGATGGCGGACACCGCGGCGCGCCACACGGCGCTCAGCGAGGGCCTGCGCCAGCTCTACCGCCGCAGCCTGCGCGCCCACGGTTGCGCGCTCGCCGATGCCCACATCGACGAGCTGCTGGCGCTCGACGTGGAACTCAACGCCCAGGGCATGTGCGTGTGGCTGGACCGCGAGGCGCGCTGACTCAGGCCGCCGGGCGCGGCAGGGCGGCCGCCTCGGCCGCCAGGCGCCTCACGCGGTCCCAGTCGCCGGCCCGGATGGCATCGGCCGGCGTCAGCCACGAGCCGCCGCACACGCTGACGTTCGGCAGGGCCAGGAACTGCGGCGCGCTCTCCCGCGTGATGCCGCCGGTGGGGCAGAACAGCACATCCGGAAACGGGCCGGCCAGCGACTTCAGCATCGGCACGCCGCCCGCCGCCACCGCCGGGAAGAACTTCAGGAACGACAGTCCCTCGTCCTGGGCGGCCATCACTTCACTGGCGGTCGCCACGCCGGGCAACAGCGGCAGGCCGATCCCGCGGCACGCGGCGCCGAGCGCGGCCGTGTAGCCGGGGCTCACGGCGAAGGCGGCGCCGGCATCGCGGGCAGCGCGCGCGTCCTCCGCCGTGCGCACCGTGCCGGCGCCGACGATGGCGCCGGGCACCTCGCGCACCATGGCCGCGATGGCCGCCAGCGCCGCCGGGGTGCGCAGGGTGACCTCCAGCACCTTCACGCCGCCGGCCACCAGCGCACGTGCCAACGGCACGGCATCGTCGACACGGTCGACCACGATGACGGGAATGACCGGGCCGTGCGCGGCCAGTTCGCGGGTGTCCATGGGATTCCTCACAACCACGTGCAGGCGCCCTGCTCTGCACTCGTGACATGCCGGCGCATGCCGGCGAACAGCTCGCGCCCCAGGCCATGGGCATGGGCCTCGGCCGATGCTTCGCTGCGCCGCGCCAGCGGACGGCGCGCCCACTCGTCGGCCGGCACCAGGGCCTCCAGCACGCCGGCGCGCGCGTCGAGGCGGATCAGGTCGCCGTCGTGCACACGCGCCAGCGGCCCGTCGGCGAGCGCCTCGGGGCTCACATGGATGGCCGCCGGCACCTTGCCCGACGCCCCGCTCATGCGGCCGTCGGTCACCAGCGCGACGCGGAAGCCCTTGCCCTGCAGCACGGCCAGCGGCGGCGTGAGCTTGTGCAGCTCCGGCATGCCGTTGGCACGCGGGCCCTGGAAACGCACCACCACGACCACGTCACGGTCCAGCTCACCGGCCTGGAAGGCCGCGTGCAGGGCCTCCTGGCTGTCGAACACCCGGGCGGGTGCCTCGATCACATGGCGGTCCTCCGGCACGGCGGAGACCTTGATGACCGCCCGCCCGAGGTTGCCCTGCACGAGCGCGAGGCCGCCGGTTGGCGAGAAGGGCTCGCTGGCCGGACGCAGCACGCTGCGGTCGGTGGTGCCGGCGGGCAGCGCGCGCCACGTCAGGCGGCCCGCGTCCAGCGCCGGCTGTTCGGCATAACGCGGCATGCCGCCGCGGGCCGCCGCATGCGCATCGGCATGGAAGTAGCCGCCGTCCATCAGCTCGCGCAACACGAAGGCGGGGCCGCCCGCGGCCTGGAACTGGTTCACGTCCGCACTGCCGTTGGGGTACACGCGCGCCAGCAGGGGCACCACGGCCGACAGGTCGGAGAAGTCGTTCCAGTCGATCAGGATGCCGGCTGCGCGCGCGACCGCCACCCAGTGGATGAGGTGGTTGGTGGAGCCGCCGGTGGCCAGCAGCGCCACCATGGCGTTGACGATGCTGCGCTCGTCCACCAGGTGGCCGATGGGCAGGTCCCGCTGGCCGGCCCGCAGGCCCAGCACGGTCTCCACGGCCTCGTCGGTGAGCGCATCGCGCAGGGGCTCGTGCGGGTGGACGAACGCCGCGCCGGGCACATGCAGGCCCATGGCCTCCATCAGCATCTGGTTGGAGTTGGCCGTGCCGTAGAAGGTGCAGGTGCCCGGCGAGTGGTAGGCCGCCTGTTCGGCCTGCAGCAGCTCCGCGCGCCCCACCTGGCCCTGCGCCGCCAGCTCGCGCACACGCGCCTTCTCGCTGTTGGACAGGCCGGAGGACATCGGACCCGCCGGCACGAACACGCACGGCAGATGGCCGAAATGCAGCGCGCCGATGAGCAGGCCGGGGACGATCTTGTCGCAGATGCCCAGCAGCAGCACGCCATCGAAGACGTCGTGCGACAGCGCGATGGCGGTCGACATCGCGATGGTGTCACGCGAGAACAGGCTCAGCTCCATGCCGGGATAGCCTTGCGTGACGCCGTCGCACATGGCCGGCACGCCGCCGGCCACCTGCGCCGTGGCGCCCCGCCGCTGGGCGGCGGCGCGCAGACGTTCCGGATAGCTCTCGTAGGGCTGGTGCGCCGACAGCATGTCGTTGTAAGCCGTGACGATGCCCAGGTGCGGCGCCCGCTCCGCCACGATGCGCAGCTTGTCGGGCGCGGGCATCGCGGCGAACGCGTGGGCCACGTTGGCGCAGCCCATGCGGTCCGCCCCGCGCGGCCGCCGGCGCAAGGCGTCCACCTGCGCCAGGTACGCATTGCGGGTACCCCGGCTGCGCTCACGGATGCGGGCCGTGACGTCGGCCACGAGAGGGTGCAGGCTGGTCATGGGCAGCGGCACGGGCGACGGCGCCCGGAAGTAACTCGGGTTTCGATTATCAGGTAACCGGGTTACATGGTCAAACCGCGGCCACCTTGGCGTGGCCCCTCACGGGCAATTCACGCGCGCAGGCCGGTCGGCGGTGGCGGGCGCAGGCGGGCCAGCGCCGCGAGGCCGGCCGCCGTGTCGCTGTCGAACAGCACGCCTGCATCGTCGACATCCACCGCGTGGCCGGGAAAGCGCGCGAGCAGGCGCCGCGGCCCCTGGTCGGCGGGCAGGCGCACGAGCTCGGAGAAGAGCTCGGCCCCGAAGCCGATCGGATGGCCCTGGCGGCCGCGGTGCTGCGCATAGACGACCGACTGCAAGGCCAGGGCCTCGGCCACGCGCAGCAGGGTGGCGGGCTGCACCATGGGCATGTGCGCGGGCAGCAGGAGCCACCCGCCGGGCCCGGGCCGGGCCGCCACCCCGGCCGCCACCGCCTCGCCCAGGCGAGGCATGCCGGCGCAGGCATCGGCGAGCTCGACGATGTCGCGGCGCGCCACCTGGTCGGCCACGTCCGGCGAGAAGCGGGCCGTGGTGACCACCACCAGCGGCAACCCGGTGGCCAGCGCATTGCGCACCGTGGCCGCCAGCACGCTGCGCCCGTCCCACGGCTCGGCCAGGGGATGGCGGGTGCCGGTGGCGCCGGTGCCGCGCGCGACACCCAGCAGGATCAAGGTGGGCGGGGTGTGGGTCATTCGCTCGTGGGGCAGGTGGGCTCCCGGGCAACCGGCGTGCAGTGGAAGCGCATGGCTAGGATGGGTGCGAAGCGCGCCTGCCGACAGTCGGACGATCACCTAAGGCCTTGCCCGGGGTCCCACGGAGGCCGCCTACACTCCGGGGATGGACGACCTCGCTGCCCTGCGCAAGAGCTACGAACGTGCCGAGCTGGACGAATCCGCCTCGGCCGAAGATCCCCTGCAGCAGTTCTCCCGCTGGCTGCGCGAGGCGATCGACGCGCGCATCCCCGAACCCAATGCCATGACGGTGGCCACCGTCGGGCCCGACGGCCGGCCGTCCACCCGGGTGGTCCTGATCAAGGGCTTCGACGAGCGCGGCATCGTCTGGTACACCAACTACGGCAGCCGCAAGGGCCGCGAGCTGGCCACCCACCCGTTCGCCGCCCTGCAGTTCCACTGGGTGGAGCTGGAGCGCGTGGTCCGCATCGAAGGCGCGGTGGAGCGCACCAGCGCCGAGGAATCGGATGCCTACTTCCACTCGCGTCCGCTCGACTCCCGGCTGGGCGCCTGGGCCTCGCCGCAGAGCGAGGTGATCGCCTCACGCGGCGTGCTGGTGGCCAATGCCGCCCGGGCCGCCGCGCAGCACGGCCTGAAACCGCCGCGCCCGCCGCATTGGGGGGGCTTCCGGCTCGTCCCGGACGGCTGGGAGTTCTGGCAGGGGCGCAAGTCGCGCCTGCACGACCGGCTGCGCTACCGGCAGCAGGACGGCCGCTGGGTGCGGGAGCGGCTGGCCCCCTGACCCGGCCGCGTCAGCTGCGCTGCAGCTGGGCGAAGGTGCGCCGGAACTTGTCCACCTTCGGCGCGACCACGTAGGCGCAGTAACCCTGCTCGGGGTGGCTGGCGAAGTAGTGCCGGTGGTAGGCCTCCGCCGGCCAGTAGTTGTGTTCCGCGGCCAGCTCGGTGACCACCCGGCCGCCACAGGCGGCATTCACCTCGTCCATCACCTCTCGGGCGACGGCGGCCTGGCGCTCGTCGTGCACGTAGATGCCCGAGCGGTACTGCGGGCCGACGTCGTTGCCTTGGCGGTTCAGGGTGGTGGGGTCGTGCACGACGAAGAACACCTCGAGCAGCTGCCGCAGGCTCACCTGTGCCGGGTCGAACACCACGCGCACCACCTCCACATGGCCCGTATCGCCGCGACACACCTGCTCGTACGTGGGGGCGCGCACCTGGCCGTTGCTGTAGCCGGGCTCGACGTCAAGCACGCCCCGCACCTGCTCGTACACCGCCTCCAGGCACCAGAAGCAGCCGCCGCCCAGCGTGATGGTGTCGGAGTCGGTGTGGGTGTGGGTGTCGGTGTCGGTGGAGTCGGCAGCCGCGGCGCGGTCGGTCATGGAGGGTCTCTCTCCCGAAGCGGGTTCTGGAACGACGAAGCCCCTCCGGTCCCGCGAGGGTGGAGGGGCTTGTGAGCAGCGTGGCCGCTCGACGTGGCGCTCTGGCGGGAAGTGGGCCGGGGCGCCGTTGGCGCTGGAATTGCGCCTTGGGTGTTTGCCTCATCGAGGCGAAGCCAGTGTGCGCCGCCCGACGGCCTCGATCAAGCGCCTTTACACAGGCATCCAGTGGCCTGGACGCCGCGACGCTCAGCGCAGCAGCGCCTCGACCAGGCCCGCCATGCGGGACGACACGGCGGTGTCCATCTGGATGGTGCGGCCCCATTCCCGGGAGGTCTCGCCAGGCCACTTGTTGGTGGCGTCGAGCCCCATCTTGCCGCCCAGGCCGCTGACCGGCGAGGCGAAGTCCAGGTAGTCGATGGGCGTGTCGCCCACCAGCGTGGTGTCGCGCACCGGGTCCATGCGCGTGGTGATGGCCCACACCACCTCCTTCCAGTCGCGGATGTCCACGTCGTCATCGGTCACCACGATGAACTTCGTGTACATGAACTGGCGCAGGAAGCTCCACAGGCCGAACATCAACCGCTTGGCATGCCCGGGATAGCTCTTGCGGATGGCGATCACCGCCATGCGGTAGCTGCAGCCCTCGGGCGGCAGGTAGAAGTCGGTGATCTCGGGAAACTGCTTCTGCAGGATCGGCACGAACACCTCGTTCAACGCCACCCCGAGCACGGCCGGCTCGTCCGGCGGCTTGCCGGTGTAGGTCGAGTGGTAGATCGGATCGCGCCGGTGGGTGAGGCGGCTCACCTCGAACACCGGGAACCAGTCCTGTTCGTTGTAGTAGCCGGTGTGGTCGCCGAAGGGGCCTTCCAGGGCGTGCAGGTAGCCGCTCACCTCCTTGAGCGGCACCCCCAGCTCGCTGCGCCCCTCGAACCCCGCGGGTGCGGGCGGGATGTGGCCTTCGAGGATCAGTTCGGCGGTCGCCGGCACCTGCAGCTTCAGGTCACCCTCCCCCACGGCGCTGTCGGCCAGCTCCGTGCGGCCACCGCGCAGCAGGCCGGCGAATTGGTACTCCGACAGGGTGTCCGGCACGGGCGTCACCGCGCCCAGGGTGGTCGCCGGATCGGCGCCCACCGCCACCGCGATGGGAAAGGGCACGCCGGGGTTCAGCCTGGCGAAGTCGCGGAAGTCGAGCGCTCCGCCGCGGTGGGCCAGCCACCGCATGATCAGCCGGCGCCGGCCGATCACCTGCTGGCGGTAGATGCCCAGGTTCTGGCGCGTGCGCGGCCGCGGCGCCGTGCGCGGCCCCCGGGTGATCACGAGCCCCCAGGTGAGCAGCGGGCCGGCATCGCCCGGCCAGCAGTGCTGGATGGGCCAGCGCGACAGGTCCACCTCCGGCCCGGGCACCACCACCTCCTGGCACGCCGGATGCCCCACGCGCGCCGGCTTCATGTCCCACACCGCCTTGGCCATGTCCCACAGCTTGCCCGCCTCGCGCAGCGACGCCGGGGGCTCCGGTTCCTTCAGCGCCGCGAGCAACCGGCCCACGTCCCGCAGTTCCGACACGTCCTCGGCGCCCATGCCCAGCGCCACGCGCCGCGGCGTGCCGAACAGGTTGACCAGCGCGGTCTGGGTGAAGCCGGGCACGTTTTCCAGCAGCAGCGCCGGCCCGCCGGCACGCAGCACCTGGTCGGCCAGCGCCGTCATCTCGAGCTGCGGGGACACCGGGGCCGCCAGGCGACGCAGTTCTCCCCGGCCTTCCAGGCCGTGGATGAAATCACGGAGGTCGCGATACTTCATAATCAATGGTTATTAGAGCGGCAGCCCTTATCCTTGACCGGTTATTTCCAGCCTTCCTACAATGCGCCGCGATTGAGATCCGGGTTTACCCCCGCCGCCCTGGAGAGGCACTTCTGAACGGGTAGACGCCCCGCCCTGCCGCCGGCCACCGACCTTGCCTCGGTGCGTCTTTGCGAGGTGGCAGCCGATTATCGCCAGCCCCCGGCGTGGGGCCGGGCCCCCGAGGGGCCCGCCACGCCGTCCGTGCGCTGGCGCGAATGATGAAAGGATGGACATGACCGAGCCCCGTTGGTGGCTGCGCATGGCCCAGGCCGCCCGCCGCTCCGGCGGGATCTTCCTGCGTGACGTGGGCCAGGGCCTGCTCGACGTCAGCCACAACATGCTGGCCCTGGTGGGCCTGCTCGTCGTCGCCGTCGTGGTCTTCGCGGCCGGCCGCGCCGACCTGCGCCATGCGGTGGAGCAACGCGCACTGGACTGGCTGCAGCAGCGCCATGCACCGCGCATCGAGGAACTCGCCTTCGTGGCCGAGCCGGACGGCCCGGAATCGGCCGCGCTGGCCCAGGCGCTGGCGGCGGACCCGGCGGAGCTCAACCGCCAGCAGGCGGCCGTGGCCAGGTGGCTGTCGCGCCGCTACCGCGTGGCGCCCGAGCCGGTGGCGCGCCTGGTGCAGGAAGCCTGGGCCGTCGGCCAGCGGGCCAAGCTGGAGCCCACCCTGATCCTGGCCGTGATGGCCATCGAATCGCGTTTCAACCCCTTCGCGCAGAGCTCCGTGGGTGCCCAGGGCCTGATGCAGGTGATGACACGTGTGCACGACGACAAGTACGAGGTGTTCGGTGGCCGCCTGGCCGCCTTCGACCCCGTGACCAACCTGCGTGTCGGTGTGCAGGTGCTCAAGGAGTGCATCGCGCGCGCCGGCAGCCTGGAAGCTGGCCTCAAGTACTACGTGGGCAGCGCCAACGCGGCCGACGACGGCGGCTACGCGGCCAAGGTGCTGGCCGAGCACCGCCACCTGGCGCGCGTGGCCGCGGGCGAGTCCGTGCCGGTGTCCGCCCCCCTGGTGGTGCCCGAGGCCGCCGTGGCCGAGCGCACGGTGCCTGCCGCGCCCGGCAGCGCCGGCAGCGCGGCCGCAGCGCCCGACGCGGCGCCGCTGGCCGCGCCCGCGGAGAAGGTCGCCCTCGCCGGCTGAGCCGCCCCGGCCGGCTACACTAGCGCCACGCGCAACTGGCGATAAGGGCCCCTCCCCGCGAGGCGCCGCGAGGTGGATCACCACCGGGAAGCGCGAGGGCGGTCGAGACCGCCTGCTTCACGCCGTTCGCCTGGGCTGCCCGCCGCCGGTTCCGATGCCGGCCGGCGCGGGCCCGACCGCCCCGTCCTGAAGGAAACCTCATGTTCGACCGCTCGCAATCGACGATCGCCCACGTCGACCCCGACCTCTGGGCCGCCATCCAGGCCGAAAACCGCCGCCAGGAAGAGCACATCGAGCTCATCGCCTCGGAGAACTACACCTCGCCGGCCGTGATGGCCGCGCAAGGCTCCCAGCTCACCAACAAGTACGCCGAGGGTTATCCCGGCAAGCGCTACTACGGCGGCTGCGAGTACGTGGACATCGTCGAGCAGCTCGCCATCGACCGCCTGAAGCAGCTGTACGGCGCCGGCTTCGCCAACGTGCAGCCCAACTCCGGCTCCCAGGCCAACCAGGCCGTGTTCTTCGGCCTGCTGCAGCCGGGCGACACCATCATGGGCATGAGCCTGGCCGAAGGCGGCCACCTCACCCATGGCATGGCGCTCAACATGAGCGGCAAGTGGTTCAAGGTGGTCAGCTACGGGCTGGACGCCAACGAGGCCATCGACTACGACCAGATGGAGCGCCTGGCGCACGAACACAAGCCCAGGCTCATCATCGCGGGCGCCTCGGCCTACAGCCTGCGCATCGACTTCGAGCGCTTCGCCAAGGTGGCCAAGGCGGTCGGCGCCTACTTCATGGTCGACATGGCCCACTACGCTGGCCTCATCGCTGCGGGCGTGTACCCGAATCCGGTGCCCCATGCCGACGTGGTCACGTCCACCACGCACAAGAGCCTGCGCGGGCCGCGCGGCGGCATCGTGCTGACGAACAGCGAAGACATCGCCAAGAAGATCAACTCGGCCATCTTCCCCGGCATCCAGGGCGGCCCGTTGATGCACGTCATCGCCGGCAAGGCGGTGGCCTTCAAGGAAGCGCTGGCGCCGGAGTTCAAGGCCTACCAGACCCAGGTCGTCGCCAACGCCAAGGTGCTGGCTCAGACGCTCATCGAGCGCGGCCTGCGCATCGTCAGCGGCGGCACCGAGAGCCACGTGATGCTGGTGGACCTGCGGCCCAAGCACCTGACGGGCAAGGAAGCCGAGGCCATCCTGGGCAGCGCCCACATGACCTGCAACAAGAACGGCATCCCGAACGACCCGCAGAAGCCCATGGTGACCAGCGGCATCCGCCTGGGCACCCCGGCGATGACCACCCGCGGGTTCAAGGAAGAGCAGGTGCGCCAGACGGCCCACTTCATCGCCGACGTGCTGGACAACCCGCACGACGAGGCCACGCTGGCCCGCGTGCGCGAGCAGGTCGCCGCCCTCACCCGCGCTTTCCCGGTCTACCGTTGAGCCGCGGCCACCCGAGTGCCTGCCCGCCTGGCCGTTGAATGATGCGCTGCCCCTACTGTGCCCATGCCGACACCCAGGTCGTGGAGACCCGGGAATCGGACGAGGGCGACGTGGTGAGGCGCCGCCGGCGCTGCGGCAAGTGCGACAAGCGCTTCACCACCTACGAGCGGGCGGAGATCGCCCTGCCGGCCGTGGTGAAGCGCAGTGGCGCGCGGGTGGAGTTCGACCCCGCCAAGCTGCGCGCCTCCATGACGCTGGCACTGCGCAAGCGCCAGGTGAGCATCGAGCAGGTGGATGCCGCCATCGAGCGCATCCAGGACAAGCTGCTGGCCAGCGGCCTGCGCGAAGTGCCCTCCACCCGCGTGGGCGAGCTCGTCATGCGCGAGCTCAAGCGCCTGGACAAGGTCGCCTACGTCCGCTTTGCCTCCGTGTACCGGAGCTTCGAGGACGTGGACGAGTTCAGCCGGCTCATCAAGGAAATCTGAGCCGAAGCCCGCGGCGCGATGCCGCGGGGACGATCAACGCCAGCACTCCGCCACGTTGTCGGTGGAGGTGCCCTTTTCGCCGCGGTGCGTGAGCGTCAGGTTCCCGCACGCCTCGTCGTCATGAGCGGGATCCGCCGTGAGTTCGTAGCCGCGGCCGTCGTCGTCTACATCGATGGTGATGGTGTAGTCCGCCGTCGCGGCCCCCTTCGGTGAACTGCCGAGCTTGGCGTCATCCAGCAGGGTCTGCACGTCGTCCGTCTCCCCGAACGAGTTGTTGGCGTTGTAGTAGCGCTGCATGAACTGCGCCGCTTCCATCATCACCGTGGTGGCGTCGCTGCGTTTCCCGCGCCGCACCTGCTCGGTGTAGGCCGGGTAGGCGATGGCGGCCAGGATACCGATGATGGCCACCACGATCATCAGTTCGATGAGGGTGAAGCCGGCGGTTCGGGCCGGCCGCCCGGCCGGCCCGAAGGCGTAGGTGCGATGCGTCATGGCGTGAATGTCGGTGCGCGCGTGGCCCATGGTCAACCCCCGGTGGGCGGGTTCACGATCTGCTTCCAGACACGGTCCTTGGGACCATCCGAGGACGTGCACGGCACGCGGGCCTGCTGCACGTTGCCGGTGGTGTCCACGAAGTAGTAGGTGCGCCAGCCGTTCACGCATTCCGAGTCCGTCGGCGGATCGCCACCATCGCCACCGCCGTCCAGGATGAGGCCATCCCGGCCGTCGGCCAGCGCCTTCTTGCCCTGCACCACCTGGTCTTCATCGTCGATGTCGCCATCGCCGTCGGTATCGAACACCGGGTCGGTGAGGACGCCACCATCCACCGCACGCAGCAGGAAGTTGTAGCCCTCGCCGGTGGACACGTCGCACTGCTCCGCCGGCGCGGCCGGCACCAGCGAGCTGAAGTACACGTACTCACCTGCCAGCACCATGGAGGGGTAGATGACACGCTGGCGGCTCCACGGCAGGTCGATGAGCCAGCCCTTGTGCGTGTTCCAGTCCACCTCCTTCGAGTCCACCTTGTAATAGGTGCCGTTGTCGTCGGTGATCGGGTCCGTGAGGATCGTCTGCACCTGCAGCGCGCTTCGGTCGGGCGAGATGCTGTTGAAGGGGCTCGAGTCACCGACGGAGGACGCGCCGACCTCGGTCGGATCCCAGACGCCATAGTAAGTCTGCGTTTCCGAGTCCAGCGAGTCGGCCTCGTCGACCAGCTTGCCGGTGCCGAAGAGCACCACGCGACCGCGTTCGCCGTGCGCCACGTACACCGGCGGTGCGGTGATCGGCTGGCGCTGCCCGCCCGCATCGGTGGCGACGAACAGCGGCTCGCCACCGAAGCCGGCCTTCCAGTCGGACGGCGCCCCGCCTTCGAAGTCGAAGCGCCACAGGTTGCCCTTCATGTCGCCCGCATAGGCGCCCACCACCTCACCCGTGGTGGCGTCGCGCATGAGCGACACGCCCATCAGGCCGGTGTCGCCGCCGGTGGCCACGGTGATCTTCTTGTCGATGTTGCCGGTTTCGACATCCACGACGAGCAGCACGGCGTTGCCGTTCGTGCTGTACACGCCGTTGCCGACGAAGATCTTCCAGCCACCGTTCTTGACCTTGCCGGCGGCGAAATCCGCAAACATGTAGCCGATGTCGGCATCCGTGGCGCCGGTTTTCTCCCACAGCACGGTGCTGGCCCCGAAGTCGGTGGCCGTCGGTGTGCCGTAGGCGGTGGGAATGCGCAGCGTGAAGAACGACTTGCCGCCCGCGCCCATGGCGCCGACCACCACGTTGGTCCATTGGCCGCCGATCTTCACGTCGGTCTCCGTCATCGGGCCGTCCACGAAGAAGCGGTGGAAGTTGTCGTTGCCACCGTAGTCCTTGTCCGCGATGAGCTTCAGGTTCGGCAGGCCGGTGCGCGGCAGGTAGCCGAACACCTCGGTGCCGTCGCTGCCGCGGAAGAAGTGCAGCATGCCGCCGTTGCCGCCCACGACGACCAGCGGCTCCAGCCGACCGGTGCGCTTGCTCACCAGGTAGTCGGTGTAGCTGCCGTCGATCGCCGAGTAGCCGTGGTTCAGGTAGGAGCCCACCAGCACCGGCGGCGAGTTCACGAAGTCGCCCAGCACCTTGCCGCCGCGGTCGCGGTACAGCTTGCCGTCACCTTCCTGGCTGTGGTCGCCGCGGATGAAGTTGGTGAGCGTCTCGGTGCCGACCAGCGCCTGGTTCACCGAGCCCATGCCACCCGTGCCCCACTTGAACTGAACGCCCGAGGTGCCGTCCCAGGTGAACAGGTTGCGGTTGGCGGCGGCAGGCACGGCGTCGCTGGCCTTCCACTTCAGGCTTTCCTGCTTGCCCGTCTCGGACAGCTCGTAGGCCTCCACGTCGCCATACCAGGACACCGACTTGTACTTGGGCACGTACTTCACGTTGTCCGCCGCGGTGAAGGGCATGGCCACCGACACGCCGGCCTCCTTGGCCTCGCTGCCCGCGGCCTTGCCGAAGGCGTCCACCAGGGCCTCGGTCAGCTCCGTGACGTTGGACACCGAGTAGAAGTCGCCTCCCGTGTTCACGGCCGCATGCCACATGTCGTCGATCTTCTGCGGGCTGCCGGAGGTGGGGTTCGGCCACTTCACCGCGCCGCTCTTCAGCAGCGCGAGCGTTTCCGCCTTCTTCTCCGCCGTGGACGAATCGAGCGTGCCCTTCACCCCGAAGCCCACCATGAACTGCGTCAGGTGCTGCCAGAAGGCAATGTCCCCGTCGACCGTCCACACCTTGTTGTCGATGGTGGGGTCCAGGTCGTTGACGAAGTACTTCATCGCCACGTCGGCCAGGGTGTTCGACACCGTGGGCGGGCCGTCGATGTACGGCTTCTCCGCCGTGTAGCGTGTGGGCGTGTAGCCGTTCGGGTTGGCGCCCGCATAGTCGGGGCCATTGACCCCGTCGACATCCCCTGCACCGCTGTAGCTGTCGTTGTAGTAGCCGTCCGTCATGAGCAGGCTCACGGACCGGCGGCAGGCGAGCTTGGCCGAGCCTGCGGTGCCCGGGTCCTCCAGCCACGGGCTGCCACCCTGCGTGCTGCTGTCACGCTTGAAGTAGCTGCCCACCTCGTCCAGCGCCGTGCGCAGCGGCGTGCTGGGCCAGGACAGGATGTTCTGGACGCCCGTCAGCACGGTCTGCATGCGGGCCGCGTTGAACTGGCGGATCGGCCCCCCGTTCGCAGGCGTCTCGATCACCGAGAAGTTGATGCCGTCGATGTTGGACTCGGAGGTCTTGTTGATGCGTCCCCAGCCCACACGCAGCTTGTCCTTGAAGGCGTACAGGGACTCCGACACGGCGCCCTTGGTGAGCAGCTCGCGCATGCGGTAGTAGGTGAACCAGTTCGCGAAGTTCTGGCGCTCCTCGGTCTGCGTGCAGCGTGTGCCCGCGCAATCGGTGCGGTTCGGGTGCTTGGTGGTCGGCGCGTGTTCCCCATCCACGTTGATGTCGTAGCGCGTCCAGTTGGCCGCCACATCCGGATTGCCGCCGGCCTTCAGGCGGTACACCAAGCCGGGGTAGAAATCGCGGGACTCATCGACGTAGCTCGTGGGCCCGGTGTACCAGCGCGTCTTGCCCGTCAGCTTGGCGGTGAGGTTGATGGTGCCCGAGTTGTAGATGGGATCGAACCGCGCGGCCGAGGCGATGGCGTTCGCCATGCGGGCGCTGCCATCGGGCTTCCACCACGGCTGGTAGCGCACGTCGGGGTTGTAGAAGATCTTGTTGACGTCGGGCGAGCGGAACCGCCGCTGGAAGTTGGTTTCCCCGGTGCCGCCCTTGACGGACGTGACCGTGCCGTCCAGGTAGTTGCCGGTGTCCCATGCCCAACCCTTGGGCGGCGTGCTGCAACTGGCCTTGGCGTCGGAACAGAGCTTGCGCCAGTCACCGGGGAACGCCGAGACCCAGCCGCTGATCAGCGAGCCCGTCCAGCCGTTGAGCGTGAACGAGCCCTCGGGCACATAGTCGGCCAGCATGGAGCCCGAGTCGTCGATGGTGACCATGACGTTGGGCGTCGGTGGGTCGGACACCCGGCTGGACAGCGGGATCTGCGCGGGTTCGGCGGCCAGGGCGGCGCCGGACGCGGCAGCCAGCAGCAGGGCGCCGAGCCAGGCGCGGCGGGCCACAGGAGATGTAGAGAGCGACATGGGGACCTCGTGAGTCGGTCGGGTCGGTCGGGTCGGCCGGGTCAGTCGTTGATGGTGGAACGTGGCGCGCGTGTGCATCATTCGTAGACCACGCGCGACTGCAGCCACACGACGGACCCGGAAGCCGGGTTGCCGTTGTCGTCGGCGGAATAGTCCGGGCTGAAGCCCCGGGCGGTCACGGCGAACTGGCGGTCATCGCCCCCTGCCGTGTTGTTCAACTGCTCCACCATGCACTGGGGCCGGTTCTCGGGGCTGAAGCTGCTGTCCGCGGACGCCATCCAGTCCTCCGGCACAGTGTGCACGTTGGCGTCCGCCCAGTTGGCCAACGTGTTGTAGAACGCCGGCGCGTCCGCAGCCGTCGTGTGCAGCTTCTCCATGTCGGAGCCGTCGGACGGCGTGCTGTCGTTCAACAGGCGCTCGCAGTAGGCCAGGCCCAATTGCGCCGCTTGGGTCGCCAGGGACTGGACGCGGGTGTTATTGGCGATCAGGTCGGAATTCAGGGCACCCCGCATGACCGACACCGACGCCAGGCCGATGATGACCAGCATGACCAGCGCCACGAGCAGGGCCACCCCCTGCTGCGCTCGGGGAATGCGCTGCAGCGCCCGACCGCGGGAACGGAGCGTATTCACAGGTGGCCCTCCTGCCGGTTGGGCAACATGATGGTGGTGGTGAACGAGCGGATCATCCGGCGGTCCGAGTCACCATCGGGCGCGTCCGCCTTGTCGCCATCGCAGTTGGTGTACTGCGTGGTCGTGTCGAGCACGTTGTCGGCGCTGGCCACGGTCACGCACAGCCGCACGGACACCGCCCAGTCGAACAGCCGGGTGTCGGCACCGCGGATCGCCGCGGCGTCCATGTAGCGCACCACACGCCCCTCCTGCTCGGGCTCCGAACAGGGGCTGACCGGCACGCCCGCCGGGGTGCATGCCACGCCGTACTGGATGCGCATGTCGATGACGTTGTCCACCAGGGCGGCCGAGCTGTCGTTGCCCGGGCCTCGGCAGTGCAGCGCGCCGTCCTGGATATAGAAGCGTTGGTAAGCCGGCCGGACGCCACCGCTGTCGGGGATCTCATTGCCCAGGCAGTCCAGCGGCACGCCACCGGCTGACACGGCGCTGTTCTGCGCGTCGGCTTCGTAGCTGACCGCGATGGCGTGCGGCCCGTCGCCCTCGCTGCAATCCAGGGTGCCCAGGGTGGCGCTCGGGTCCTCAAAGGTGTTGTTGCAGCCGCTCAGCGTGTTGTCACGCCCGCTGTTCCCCGTGGCACTGAGGAAGCCGGTGGCGTCCGAGCCCTCTGGCACGATGTAGCTGGTGGCCGCGATCGCCGAGCGCATCACGCTCAGCGCGATGCTGGCGTCCTCGGTGATCTGGGACATGGCGCGTGTGTTGCGGCTGGACAGGCCGCTGCCCACGTAGGCCGCGAACATGGCGCCAATGACCACCAGGCCGATGACCATGGAGATCATCAGCTCGATGAGCGAGAAGCCCGCCTGGCGGAGCGCAAGTCGGTGTGCGTGCATGGTCACAGCCCCACGCGGAAGAAGGCGCAGCGCGGCTGCGGGGTTTGTCCGCGGAAGGCCTCCGGACATTCGTTCTCAGCCACCGGCTGGTCGTCATCGGCATCGGGATCCAGCCAGGCCACCCAGATGTCAGCGGTGAAGTTCCTTCGGCTGTCGGCGCCCACGGCGGCCAAGGGCTCGGACACGGACACGAAGCCGGCGCCGCCCGGCAGGCCGGTGAACACGGCGTGCGCCCAGGCGGCCCGGTCCTGCGCCGCGATTTCATCCACGCGGCACTCGGTGGCGATGTCGCACGCCGCCGGATCCGCCGGCTCGTCCGCCCAGGTGTCGTAGCCACCGGTCATGTCGTAGTTCGTCAGCGCTCCCCCCGCCAACCGGTCGTCCAGCGCGGCCTTGTTGGCACGGATCCGGTCCGCCATGTCATTGGCCAGCAGGGTGGCCACTGCGCGGAACTCGCTGGTGCGGCCGTAGCGCGACGCCGTGGCGAGCAGGCCGGCCATGGCCAGCACACCCAGCGACACGATGAGCATCGCCACCAGCACCTCGATCAGGGACACGCCGCGCTGCCGGCGCCCCGGTGTGAGCCGATCCATCAGGAGCTCCCCTTGGTGACCTGCACCTTGCCCTGCACGTCGAGCTGCACCACACGCTGCAGGTTGGTGTCGCCACCCGTGGGCACGAAGGTGAAGCCGCTGCCGCCGCCGTCGGAGACCAGGCCATTGGGGGCGAAGGTCACGGAATCCGCGTCCGCATCGACATGGTCCATCGCACGCAGGCCGTTCTGCACCTTCAGCAGGTTGTCGCCCGCCGAGATGATCCAGCCCGCGGCCCAGTCTTCCCCGCAGGTGGAGCCGTCGCTGCTGGCGCAGACGGTGATGCTGGCAGACCGCTTGACCGCCTCCGACCGCGCGAACCGCAGATCGGATGCCAGCTCGTCGGCGTTGCCGGCCGCGGCCTGTTCGGCCAGGAAGCTGGTCATCGCGGGTGCGGCAAGCGCGACGAGCACCGCGGCGATGGCGAAGGTGACGAGCATCTCGACCAGCGTGAAGCCGGACGGACGCCGCCGACGGGTCGTCGAGGGATGCGGGAAACGGTCCATCTGGCCATGATCGGCCTGGCAGCCCCCCCCGGGCGGCCCGCGACGGACGAACGGCGAGCGCTCGCCGACGAGCGGCGCGCCGGGCGGTGCCCGGCGGCACGGGCCGTCAGTCGCAGTCGGCCGTGTCCGTCAGCCGCGGCCGGCCGGTCCGGTTCACGCAGACGAGCACCGACCCCGGCGCGGGCTCGTCCACCGCGGGCGCGCCAGGCGGCAGCACACGCAAGTGCCCCATGCCCGACAGCAGCACGCCGCTGGGCCGAAAGCTGAGGTAGCGATCCGTGCCGATCACCGAGCCCGACGGCTGCGGCGCGACGGCCACCGACACCACGCGGTCGGCGCCATCCACGGCCCCCCGGTCGCCGCGGTCCACGAACACCAGCCAGCCGGCGCTCCAGTCCTCGCCCTGCGGTGCGCAGGCCGCGCGGCCCTGCGCACGCGCCTGCCCATCCAGGGCGCAGGCCGTCACCGTCTCGCCGCGGGCCATGGCTTCCTGGCGTGCCAGCCGCAGGGCGGAGCGCAGCGACTCGGCCTGGGCCTGGACGACCGAGCGCTGCATGAAGCCGTTGAGGCTGGGGGCGGCGGCCGCGGCCGCCACGCCGGCCACCGCCAGCGCGACCAGCACTTCGGCCAAGGTGAAGCCCTGCGGCATGCGCAGTGTGAGGTCGGTTCGCATGGATGATGTCCTCCCGAGACGGGCGCATTCTTCGCAGCCGCCGCCCGCCGGTCGCTCCCCCTGGAGAGGGGGCGCCGCTCCCCTCCGATGGGGGCTTCGTACACTGCGCGCATGTGCCCCCCCGACCCGCCCACCGCCGACCCGATGGCCCATGCGCTGGCCCTGGCCGAGGGCGCCGTGGGCCTCAGCGAGCCCAACCCGCGGGTGGGGTGCGTGGTGGTGGCGCCCGATGGACGCTGGCTGGGCGAGGGCCACACGCAGGCCGCCGGCTCGGCCCATGCCGAGGTCATGGCACTGCGGGCCGCGCGCGCGGCCGGCGCCGACCCGCGCGGCGCCACCGCCTACGTGACGCTGGAGCCGTGCGCCCACCACGGCCGCACCCCGCCCTGCTGCGACGCGCTCGTCGAGTCGGGCGTGGCGCGCGTGGTCGTCGCCGCGGGCGACCCCAACCCGCTGGTCAATGGCCAGGGCATGGCGCGTCTGCGCGCCGCCGGCATCCAGGTGGACCGCGCCGGCCCCGCCGCCGAGCGCGCCAGCCGCGAACTCAACATCGGCTTCTTCAGCCGCATGGAGCGTGGCCGGCCCTGGGTGCGCATGAAGCTGGCCGCCTCGCTGGACGGCCGCACCGCCCTGCCCAACGGCGCCAGCCAGTGGATCACCGGCGAGGCGGCGCGCCACGACGGCCACGCCTGGCGCCGCCGCGCCGCCGCGCTGCTCACCGGCTCGGGCACGGTGCTGGCCGACGACCCGCGCCTGGACGTGCGGGGCCACCCGGTCCAGCGCCAGCCCCTGCGTGTCGTGCTGGACTCGCAGCTGCGCACGCCCCCCGGGGCGCGCCTGTTCGACGCGCAGGCGCCGCTGCTCATCGTCGGCGCCGCCCTCGACGGCGACCGTGCCGCCCCGCTGCGGGCCCGCGGCGCCGAGCTCCTGGCCGCCCCCGGGGCCGGCGGACAGGTGGACCTGGCGGCCGTGCACGCCGAGCTCGTGCGGCGCCAGGTGAACGAGCTGCATGTGGAGGCCGGCGCCCGCCTCAATGGTGCACTGCTGGCGGCCGGCTGGGTGGACGAGCTGCTGCTCTACCAGGCACCGGTGCTGCTGGGCGATGGCCGCCCCATGGCGGCCCTCGGCGCGCTCGAGCGGCTGGCCGACGCCCCCCGCTTCCGGCTGCACGACTGCACGCCCGTCGGCGACGACCTGCGCCTGCGCCTGCGCCGCGTGCAGGACTGACGCTCGCGCCATGCCCTGGCGGCCCGCCGCCACGGGCCCGCCGCCTACAATCGCGGGATGCCCATTTCCCCGATTCCCGAGCTGGTGGCCGAGCTCGCCGCCGGCCGCATGGTCATCCTCGTGGACGAGGAAGACCGCGAGAACGAGGGCGACCTGGTCCTGGCCGCCGACCACGTGACGCCCGAGGCGATCAACTTCATGGCCAAGCATGGACGCGGCCTGATCTGCCTCACGCTCACCCGCGAGCGCTGCGAGCGCCTGCGCCTGCCGCCCATGGCCACGCGCAACGGCACCGTCCATGGCACGGCCTTCACCGTGTCCATCGAGGCGGCCACCGGGGTGACCACCGGCATCTCCGCGGCCGACCGGGCGCGCACCGTGCAGGCCGCGGTGGCGAAAGAGGCCAAGGCCTCCGACCTCGTCCAACCGGGCCACATCTTCCCGCTGCAGGCCCAGGATGGCGGCGTGCTCATGCGCGCCGGCCACACCGAGGCGGGCTGCGACATGGCCGCCATGGCCGGCCTGACCCCCGCCGCCGTGATCTGCGAGATCATGAACGACGACGGCACCATGGCCCGCCTGCCCGACCTGGAGGTGTTCGCCCGCGAGCACGGCCTGAAGATCGGCACCATCGCCGACCTCATCCAGTACCGCAGTCGCAACGAGTCCCTGGTCGCGCGCGTCGGCGAACGCCCGCTGCAGACAGCCCAGGGCCTGTTCGACGCGCACGTCTTCCGCGACCGCTCGGGTGGCGTGCACCTGGCGCTGGCCAAGGGCCGCTGGGCCGAGGACGACGAGGTGCTGGTGCGTGTGCACGAGCCCCTGTCGGTGCTGGACCTGCTCGATGCCGGCCCGTCGGGCCACTCCTGGCCGCTGCCGCAGGCGCTGGCCCGGCTGCAGGCCGCCCCGCACGGGCTGGCCGTGCTGCTGAACTGCGGCGCCGGCGAGGCCGAGCGCCTGCTGGCCGGCCTGGTGCCCGCCGAAGGCACGCCGCCCGCGGCACCCGCTGCCATGGACCTGCGCACCTACGGCGTGGGCGCACAGATCCTGCGCGAGCTGGGCGTGCGCCGCATGCGCCTGCTCGGCAGCCCGCGCCGCATGCCCAGCATGACGGGCTACGGGCTGGAGGTCACCGGCTTCCAGCCTGCCGAATGAGGGCCGCGGGCCACGCCGCCGCCCCGACCGACACCCATTTCCAAGGATTCAAGAATGCAAGGTGCTGACCAGGGCCAGAGCGCTCCGCTGGACGGCGAGGGCCTGTCCATCGGCATCGTCCGGGCGCGCTTCAACGACGCCATCACCCGCGCGCTGGCCGACGCCTGCCTGGCCGAGCTGGCCGCCCTCGGCGTGGCCGACAAGCACATCACCCAGGTCACCGTGCCGGGCGCGCTGGAGGTGCCGGTGGCACTCAAGGCCATGGCCGACAGCGAGGACTTCGACGCGCTGATCGCGCTGGGCTGCATCATCCGCGGCGAGACCTACCACTTCGAACTGGTGGCCAACGAGAGCGGCGCCGGCGTCACCCGCGTGTCGCTGGACCACCAGATTCCCATCGCCAACGCCATCCTCACCGTCGAGAACGAGGCGCAGGCCCTGGCCCGCACCGCCGACAAGGGCCGCGATGCCGCCCGGGTGGCGGTGGAGATGGCCAACCTGCTGGACGACCTGCTGTGAACACCCCCACCCCCGCCCAGCCCGCCCGCCGCGCGCCGCCGGCCAAGTCGCCTCGCCGGCGCGCCCGCGAGTTCGCGCTGCAGGGACTGTACGAATGGCTCATCGCCGGCAGCGACGCCGGCGTGATCGACGCCCACATGCGCGAGCAGGACGGCTTCGCCAAGTGCGACGCCGTGCTGTTCGACACCCTGCTGCACGGCTGCATCCGTGAAGCGTCGCCGCTGGACGACGTGCTGGCGCGCCATGTGGACCGACCCACGCAGGAGCTCTCGCCCATCGAGCATGCCGTGCTGATGATCGGCGCCTTCGAGCTGCGCCAGTGCATCGACGTGCCGTACCGGGTGGCCATCAACGAGGCGGTGGAGCTGGCCAAGTCCTTTGGCGGCACCGACGGCCACAAGTACGTGAACGGCGTGCTCGACAAGGCGGCCGCCGAGCTGCGCCCGGCCGAGGTGGCCGCGGCGCGGGCGCGGCGGTGAGCGCCCCGGTGAGCGCCCCTCCGGGCGGGCCGGTTCGGCTGGCGCAGCGGCTCGACCACATCGAGCCGTTCTACGTGATGGAGTTCGCCAAGGCCGCCGCCGAGCTGGCCCGCTCGCCGGCGTGCGACCCCGCCCAGGGCGGCCGGCCGATGATCTTCCTGAACATCGGCGAGCCCGACTTCACCGCGCCCGCGGCCGTGCAGGCCGCCGCCCACGCCGCCGTGGCCGCCGGCCGCAGCCAGTACACCGACGCCACCGGCCTGCCGGCGCTGCGCGAGGCGCTCGCGCGCTGGTACGCCCAGACCCAGGGCCTGGCGATCGACCCGTCGCGCATCATCGTCACCGCCGGTGCCTCCGCGGCGCTGCAGCTGGCCTGCCTGGCGTTGTTCCAGGCCGGCGACGACGTGCTGATGCCCGACCCCTGCTACCCCTGCAACCGCCATTTCGTGGCGGCCACGGGCGCCACCGCGCGGCTGCTGCCCGCCGGGCCCGAGGCCCGCTTCCAGCTGGATGCGGCCGGCGTGCAGGCGGCGTGGACGCCGGCCAGCCGCGGCGTGCTGCTGGCGTCGCCGTCCAATCCCACCGGCACCTCCATCGAGCCCGACGAGCTGCAGCGCATCGTCGCGGCGGTGGACGCACGCGGCGGCGTCAGCATCGTGGACGAGATCTACCTCGGCCTGAGCCACGACCCCCGATTCAGCCGCAGCGCGCTGGCGCTGCCGGGGGGCCTGGGCGAGCGCGTGATCTCGGTCAACAGCTTCTCGAAGTACTTCTCCATGACCGGCTGGCGCCTGGGCTGGCTGGTGGTGCCGCCGGAGCTGGTGGCGCCCATCGAGAAGCTGGCGCAGAACCTCTACATTTGCGCCTCGGCCATCGCCCAGCATGCCGCGCTGGCCTGCTTCGAGCCCGAGTCCCTGGCGGAATACGAGCGCCGGCGCCTGGCCTTCCGGGAGCGGCGCGACTTCATCGTACCGGCCCTCGCCGAGCTGGGACTGCCCGTGCCCGTGGCACCCGATGGCGCCTTCTACGCCTGGGCCGACTGCAGTGCGCACGCGCACAGCAGCTGGGCCCTGTGCGAGCGTCTCATGCAGCGCGCCCACGTGGCGCTGACGCCGGGCCGCGACTTCGGCCCCGCCGCCGCCGAGCGCTACCTGCGCCTGTCCTTCGCCACCAGCCTGCCGCTGTTGCGCGAAGCCGTCGGCCGCCTGCGCGCCGAGCTGAATCGGTGACAAGGCGTTATTGGGCGCACGGCAGTCCACTTTTTCCGTAGTCGCCCCGCACGCCCCTTGGCTATGCTTCCCACCATGCGTTGGAACCCGTTCCGGCGAGTGCCGGCCAGGGACTCGTCCGACTCCGCCTTCGAGGCCACCGTGGCCGAGGACCTGGCGGCCAGCACGCAGGCCGGCGACGAGGCCAGCGACGCCCCCGGGGCGCCGGCCGCCGCGTCGCGCCAGCGCCGGGCCGACGTCGGCGCGATCACCCTGCCCGTCAAGCGTCCGGTGATCGGCCATGTGGGGCGTTATGCACTCAAGGCGGTGCTGGGCGAGGGCGGGCTGGGCACGGTGTACGCCGCCTGGGATCCGCTGCTGTCGCGGGCCGTGGCCGTCAAGACCCTGCGCCTGCACGCCGACCAGCCGGTGTCCGGCACCCAGGACGACCTCATCCTCAACGAGGCGCGCGCCGCGGCCCGGCTGTCGCACCCCCACATCGTCACGGTGTTCGATGCCGGCCCCTCCGAGCAGGGCATCTACATCGCGATGGAGCCGCTGCGCGGGCGCGACCTGCGGCACATGCTGCACGAGGGCTGGCGCCCCTCGGCGGTGGAAGCCGCGCAGATCGTGCGGCGCGTGGCCGACGCCCTCGCCTACGCGCACGGCAAGGGCGTGATCCACTGCGACATCAAGCCGGCGAACATCTTCATGGTGGGCCGCCGCAGCCCCAAGGTGCTCGATTTCGGCATCGCGCGCATCGCCCACCGCGACGCGCCTTCCGTGGAAGGGCCGCTCGCCGGATCGCCCTACTACCTCGCGCCGGAGCAGTTGCGTGGCGAGCCGCTGGACCGCCGCTGCGACGTCTACTCGCTGGGCGTCGTGCTCTTCGAGCTGCTCACCGGCCAGCGCCCCTTCACCGGCCAGACGCTCGAGGACATCACCGAGGCCGTGCTGCAGGCGCCCACCCCGCTGGCGCGGCAGGTGCAGCCCAAGGTGCCGGCGGCCCTGTCGGCCATTGTGGCCCGTGCCATGGCCCGCGAGCCGGCCAGCCGCTACCCGTCGGCGCGCCACCTGTCGCTGGAGCTGCGGCACTGGCTGGACCAGCCCGAGGCGCGCGCGCTGGCCGAAGACCCGGGCCATGCCCGGCGGCGCCACCTGATGCTGGGCGCGGTCGTCGCCGCCAGCGTCGGCGTGGTGGCCCTGGGGCAGGCGCTGTGGTCACGCACGGCCCCCGAGCCGGCACCGGCCGAGCCCGAACCCGCCATGGTGCAGGCGGTCGCCGAGGCACCGGTGGACGCCGCCGCGCCGCCTGCCACCGAGCCCACCGAGGCGCCCCCCCCGGCCGACAACGCACCCTCTGCGCCCGAGGCCGCGGCTTCCGCGGCCACGCCCCTGCCCACGTCGCCCGAGGCCGCCGCGTCCGCCGCCCGGCCGCGCGCGCCCGCCCGACGCACCAAGGCGGCGCCTGCCCCGGCCACCGCCGCGCCGATCGAGCCCGCGCCCGCCCCACCGCCCGGCCACGTGCAACTCGCCATCAGCCCCTGGGGCCAGGTGGAGGTCGACGGTGCGGTGGTCGGCATCGCACCGCCGCTGAGCCGGCTCAGCCTGCCGGCGGGCCGCCACACCATCACCGTCCGTAACGGCGAGTTACCACCCCTGGTTCGTGTGGTCGAGGTTTCTGCCGATCAGCCGGTGACCATCAAGCACCGATTCGAACAATGAGGACCGCCTACCGGATTGCCGCTGTCGTGTCGTGGGTGTGCGTCGCGGCCCTCACCGGCTGCGCCACGCCCGGCGAGGCGCCCAGCGTCAGCGACGCCTTCGACCGGCCCGCCGAGCGCCACCTGCTGCTGGGGCTGCGCGCCTACGACGAGGCGAACTACGCCGACGCCGAGCGCTACCTCGGCCAGGCCCTGTCGCTGAAGCTGTCCACCGCGCGCGACCGCGCCACCGCCCACAAGACGCTGGCCTTCATCTACTGCACCAGCGGGCGCACGCCCGAGTGCGGCGCCGCCTTCCGAGCCGCGCGCACGGCCGACCCCGGCTTCCAGCTGAACAAGGCCGAGGCCGGCCACCCGGTCTGGGGCCCGGTGTACGAGGCGTCCCGGCAGCCCTGAGCGGCCCGCTCCGGGGCGGCCCCGCCCGCAGGGGGTGGCTCGCGTATCATCGCCGGCTTGTCCCGCCGAGCCCGCGCCATCGATGAGCCCGCCCCATGACGCCTGCTTCGTGTTCCCGCTGCGGGTGTACTGGGAAGACACCGATGCCGGTGGCATCGTCTTCTACGCCAACTACCTGAAGTTCTTCGAGCGCGCGCGCACCGAATGGCTGCGCGCCGCCGGCTTCGGCCAGCAGGCGCTGGCCGAGTCCACCGGGGCGCTGTTCGTGGTCACCGACAGCCGGCTGCGCTACCTGAAGCCCGCCCGCCTGGACGACGAACTGCGCGTCACCGTGCAGCCGCTGCGCATCGCCGGCGCCAGCCTGCGCGTGGCGCAGCAGGCCTGGTGTGGCGAGGCCCTGCTGGTCGAAGGCGAGATCGGCGCGGCCTGCGTGGACAAGGGAACCTTCCGCCCCCGCCGCATTCCGACCGACCTTCTTGCCCGCCTCACCGCATGAACCAGGACCTGTCCATCGTCACCCTCGTGATGCACGCGAGCTGGGTCGTCCAGCTCGTCATCGCCGGCCTGCTGCTGATGTCGCTGGCCAGCTGGGCAGTGATCTTCGCCAAGCTCTCGGGGCTGGCGCGCGTGCGCCGGGCGCACGACGGCTTCGAGCAGGAGTTCTGGTCGGGCAAGAACCTCAACGACCTCTACCAGAGCGCGGCCAACCGGGCGGACAGCTCGCCCATGGAGCGGCTGTTCGCCAGTGGCATGCGCGAGTTCATGAAGCTGCGCGAGCGCCGGCTGGACGCGGGCGCGCAGCTAGACGGCGCCCGCCGGGCCATGCGCGCCAGCCTGCAGCGCGAGCTCGACGCGCTGGAAGGCAACCTCGGCTTCCTGGGCACGGTGGGTTCGGTCAGCCCCTACGTGGGCCTGTTCGGCACGGTGTGGGGGATCATGCATGCCTTCGTGGGCCTGTCCAACCTGCAGCAGGTGACGCTGGCCACGGTGGCGCCGGGCATCGCCGAGGCCCTGGTGGCCACGGCCATCGGCCTGTTCGCGGCCATTCCCGCCGTGGTGGGCTACAACCGCTTCGCGCGCGACATCGACCGCATCGCCATCCAGCTCGAGAGCTTCTCCGAGGAGTTCTCCAACATCCTGCAGCGCAACGTGGCGGCCCCCGCCTCGGCGCCCACGGTGCGGTGAAGGGGCGCCTGCCATGCCCGGCGTGATGGCCCGCAGCGGCACCGGCCGCCGCCGCACGATGAACGAGATCAACATGGTGCCGTTCATCGACGTGATGCTGGTGCTGCTGATCATCTTCATGGTCAGCGCCCCGCTGATCACCACCGGCGTGGTGGACCTGCCCAGCGTCGGCCGTGCCAAGCAGCGCCCGTCCGCCGTCGTCGAGGTCATCGTCGGCCAGGACGAGAAGCTCAGGCTCAAGGTGGACAAGGGCGAGGCCGAGCCCGTCGCCCTGGCGCAGCTGGCCGCCCGCGTGCGCGAGGTGCAGCGCGACCAGGCCGACGTGCCCGTCGTCATCTCGGCGGACCGGCAGGTGAAGTACGAGTCCGTGGTGAAGGTGATGGACACCCTGCAGCGCGCCGGCGTGCAGCGGGTGGGGCTGTCCGTCAAGCAGGGCGGCTGAGGCACGTCCTCCGACGGCCGCCCTCAGGTTCCCCGGGCACACGCGTTGCAATCCACCGGCATGGCCACCGCTTCCGGCTTCGACCCCCGCCATCCGCTGAAGTCGCTGGCGATCCCGCGCGACGCACTGCGCCCGCCGTCGTCGGACAACCGCCGGCTGGGCCTCGGGCTGTCGCTGCTGGCGCATGTGGGCCTCATCGTGGCGCTCGCCGTGGGCGTGCAATGGCGCACCGCCGACCCCGAAGGCGTGAGCGCCGAGCTGTGGGCCGCCGTGCCGCAGGTGGCCGCCCCCCGGGCGGAGCCGCCGCCCCCCGCCGAGGAACCCACTCCCGCCCCGCCTCCGCCGCCACGCGCGGCGCCGCCCCAGCCCAGCCCGGCCGAGCGTGAGGCCGAGATCGCCATCGAGAAGGCCCGCCAGCAGAAGCTGGACCAGCAGCGCCAGGAGGAGCAGGCCGAGCGCGAGCGCCAGAAGAAGCAGCGGGACGCGGACAAGCGCGAGGCCGAGAAGCGCGAGGCGGAGAAGGAGCGCCAGGAGCGCGAACGCGCCGAGGCGAAGCAGCGCGAGCAGCAGAAGCAGGAGCAGCAGCGCAAGGACCAGGCGGCCGCCGCCGCGCGCGAGAAGGCACGGCAGGACCAGCTGCGCCGCATGAGCGAGCAGCTCGGCGGCACGGGGGACGCCACGTCCACCGGCACCGCCGCCCGCAGCGCCGGCCCCTCGGCCAGCTACGCAGGCCGCCTGGCGGGCCTGATCCGCCCGAACGTCAACCACCCCATCCTGCTGCCCGGCAACCCGACCACCGAGGTGACCGTCACACTGTCGCCGGCCGGGGACATCCTCAGCGCCAAGGTGGCGCGCTCCAGCGGCACGCCGGAGTGGGACCAGGCGGTGGTCAACGGCATCATCCGCACCGGCAGGCTGCCGCGTGACGAGAACGGCAGGCTGTACTCGCCGATGACGGTGACCATCCGTCAGAACTGAGCGCGTCCGCGCAGCACACGGTCGATCGACCAGCGGCCCGGGCCCCACAACAGCAGCCCCGTCAGCAGGCAGCCCCAGAACAGGTGCTGCTGCGCGGCGGCCTCCGTCAGCTCGGGCAGGCTGATGACCGCCACCCCGTTCACGACCAGCAGCCCGGCCGCCGCAACGCGGCCCCCCAGGCCGAGCGCCAGCAGCACGGGCAGCAGCAGCTCACCCGCCGTGCCCGCCCAGGCCGCCGCCACCGGCGACAGCAGCGGCACCCGGTACTCCTCGGTGAACAGCAGCACGGTGGTGTCCCAGTCGCGCAGCTTGGTCAGCCCCGACAGGAAGAACACCCGCGCCACGTACAGGCGGGCCGCCAGCAGCGCCACAGGCTGCAGGCGCTCGAGCGCTGCCACGGCGCGCTGCGCGGCGCGCACCACCGGGCCCCCGGCGGCGCCGGGCGAAGGGACGAAGGGGATCATGTCGGCTCCTTGGAACGGTCAACGGGCTCGCAGCCGACGACCCACCCCCGGGTCAGCGCCTTCCGCCACCATGCACTGAAGTCGAAGGCGGGATCGCGCTGCCACTGCGCGGCCAGCGCCTGCCCCAGGGCCAGCCCGGCCTGCAACTCGCCATGCCAGGCCACCAGCGTGTCGTCCAGCGGCGCGACCTGCACCTGCCAGCCGCATCGCCACACCCAGGCCACCGTGCGCGCGCCATCCGCGTCCGCCGCCCGCGCCGGGTGCCCCGCCCCGAGATCGGGCCGCTCGGCGGCCACGCGGTCGGGCCGGGCATGGGCCCACCACACCGGCCACACCGGCCAGGGCGCCGCCACCGCGACGCTGCCCGGCGCGAGCCGCAGTCGCCATGACGCCGGATCGCCGTGCGCCAGCGGCGCCATCCCGCGGGCCAGGACGTCGGCCGGGGCATCCGGCGCGGTGCGGGCGGCATGCACGGCGGCCTCCAGCCGGGCCAGATCGGCCAGCCAGGGCCAGGCCGCCAGGTCAGGCTGTGCCGCGATCAGCCCGGGTGCCTCGTCGCCGAAACGGGCCAGGTCGCCCACGCGCGGCGGGTGAGCCCGCCACAGGTCGCGTGCCAGCGCCTGCGTGGCCTCCTCGCCCAGCCACTCGGCCAGCACCGGGTAACGGGCGCAGACGGCACGCCAGGCGCAGGCCTGGGCGTGTGCCCGGCCGGCACGCACCCCGTCCGACGCATCCGCCGACCCCGCCGGCCCGCGCCACGCCACCGCACCGGCCGGGCACGCGGCGGGCCGCCCGTCGGCCGCCTGCAGTGCGGCCCACAGCGCCTGCTGGCGCTGCGCCTCCGCCTGCCAGCCGGATGGGGCCCCCGATGCCGTGCTCATCGCCACAGTGCCTCTGCGCGCGCCGCCTCGGCCAGCAAGGTGTCCAGCGCCGGCAGCTGCGTGTCCCACTCGATCACCGTGGGCTGCGGGCCCAGCCGCTGGGCGGCATGCTGGTACAGCGCCCACACGGCGGGGGACACGGGCGCGCCGTGGTCGTCGATCACGAGGTCGCCACGTGCATCGTGGCCGGCCAGGTGGATCTCCCCCACGGACGCGGCGTCGATGCGGTCCACCCAGTCGCGGCAGGCCGCCAGCGGGTCGGCCTCCGCACGGTTCATGGCATTGACCATCAGGTTGTTCAGGTCGAGCAGGAGCCCGCAGCCGGTGCGGCGGGTCAGTGCATTGAAGAAGTCGGGCTCCGGCATGTCCGCGTCGGCCCAGGCCATCCAGCTGGCGATGTTCTCGACCAGCAGCGGGCGTCGCAGGCGCTCCTGCACCTGCTGCACGTGGGTGGCCAGGATGTCCAGCGACGCCTGGGTGAACGCGATGGGCAGCAGGTCCGCCGCGTGCAGCACCGGCCCGGCGGGCGACGCCACGCGGGCGAAGCAGGCGTGGTCCGACACGCGCACCGGCTCGATGCGGTCGACGAGCGCGGCCAGACGGTCCAGGTGCCAGGGATCCAGCCCGGCGGCGGAGCCCAGGCCCAGCCCCACACCATGCAGGCTCACCGGGTACTGGGTCCGCGCCGCCGACAGCGCGGCCAGCGCCGCGCCGCCGTCGCCGAAGAAGTTCTCCGAGTGAACCTCCAGGCAGGCCAGGGGAGGCAGGCGCTCCATCAGCTCGCGCTCGTGCGGCTGACGCCAGCCGATGCCGACCCAGCGACCGGGCGGGTGATGCAGCGCTGCCCCGCCCATCACATCTTCGCCTTGGCCTTGGCCTTCGCCTCCTCGGCGGTCAGGCCGCCCATGTCCTTGCACGTGCCCTTGGCCACGTACTTCCACTCGGCCGGGTCGCGGTCGGACTTGGCCTGGCCGGCGCACGAATGGGTGCCCGACAGGTTCGCGCAATCGTTCTGGCCGGCCATCGCGACGCCGAAGCACTTTTCCTTGGCGGCCGACTCGGCCTGCGCGGGGCCCGCCAGGCCGAGGGCCAGGGCCGCGCCGATGGCGGAGGCGACGAGGGTGCCCGTGGCGGGCGATGCAGGGGAACGGGACATGGGGATGCTCCTTGGTACAGGGAAGTGAAGGGATGAGAAGGTGCCCGGGACACCCAGTAGTCGCCAGGGCCGCCGGTTCCTTACACTGCGCGGCCATGCCGTCCTCTTCCACCGACCGCGCCGTGCCCCCGACCGGCTTCGCCCAGCAGGTGGAGGCCCTTCGCCCCCAGCTGATGCGTTATGCGCGCAGCCAGCTGCGCAACGAGGCGTGGGCCGAGGACGCGGTGTCGGACACCCTCCTGGCGGCGCTCGAGCGGCCCCAGGCGTTCGCCGGCGGCTCGGCGTTGCGCACCTGGCTCGTGGGCATCCTCAAGCACAAGCTGGTGGACCAGCTGCGCCGCCACGCGCGCGAGGCCACCGTGCTGGATGCCGACGACGCCCAGGACGTGGACGAGCTGCTGTTCGACGCACGTGGCCACTGGCACGAGCTGCCCGTGGAGTGGACCGCGCAGCCCGAGGCCCTGTGCCGGCAGCAGCAGTTCCTCGCCGTGCTCGACGCCTGTGTCGAGCACCTGCCCGCCACGCAGGGGCGCGTCTTCCTGATGCGCGAATGGCTGGAGCTGGATGCGGACGACATCTGCCGCGAGCTGGCGATCAGTTCGTCCAACCTCTGGGTGCTGCTGCACCGCGCGCGCCTGCGGCTGCGCGAATGCCTGCAGGCGAGCTGGTTCTCCGGCACGCCCCTGCCGAAGGGGGCTGCCGCATGAGCCGCTGGATGATCCACTGCCGCGAGGCGACGCGCCTGGTGCTGCTGGCCGAGGACCGGCCGCTGCGCTGGACGGACCGCCTGCGCCTGCGGGCGCACCTGGCGGTGTGCGCCGCCTGCCCGCGGTTCGTGCGCCAGGTGGCGCTGATGCGCTCGGCCATGGGGAACTGGCGCGCGTACCGCGACGGGGACGACGGCGAACGCTGAGCGCCCGCGCCGGCTCAGTGCGTGCGGCCTTCCGCCGCGGCGTGGTCCGGCCCCTGGTGCGCCAGTGCGACGCCCAACGCAGCGCGCACCGCCTCCACCTGCGCCGCCAGCGGCATGGACGGCGCCGGGGCCGGCAGCCTGGCCGCCTGCTCCGGCAGCCAGGGCACGTGCATGAAGCCGGCGCGCACCGCCGGCTGGTCGCGCAGCGCGTGCATCAGGGCATAGAAGACCTGGTTGCAGACGAAGGTGCCCGCGGTGTGCGACACCGACGCCGGCCAGCCGGCGGCGCGCAGGCCGGCGACCATGGCCTTGACGGGCAGGCGGCTGAAGTAAGCGGCCGGGCCACCGGGCACCACCGGCGCGTCCACCGGCTGCTCGCCGGCGTTGTCGGCGATGCGGGCATCCGCCAGGTTGATCGCCACGCGCTCCAGCGTCAGGTCCGGCCGTCCGCCGGCCTGGCCCAGCGCCAGCACCGCCTGCGGGCGCAGTTCCTGCAGCGCCTGCGCCAGCGCGCCGGGGGCCCCGCCGAAGCAGCAGGGCAGCACGCGGGCCGCCACGCGCACCCCGGCGATCACCTCGCCATCGAGCGCCTGCACGATGGCCTGGCTGGGGTTCAGGGTTTCGCCACCGAACGGCTCGAAGCCGGTCAGCAGCAGCGTCGGTTCAGGCATCGTCGGTCTCCTGCACGCCGAAGCCGCCACCGCCGGGCGTCTCCAGCACGAACACGTCGCCCGGCGCCATCGCCACGCTGGCGCGCGGTCCCAGCGGCTCCACCCGGCCGTCCGCCCGCTCGACCCGCGCGGCGCCGGGTGCCCCTGGGCCCCCCCCGTCCATGCCGAACGCCGGATGCTGATGGCCGTTGGCCAACAGCGAGGCGGTCATGGGCGCCAGGAAGCGGATGCGGCGCACCGCGCCGTCGCCGCCTCGCCAGCGCCCTGCCCCGCCGGAGCCGGTGCGGATCTCGTGGGACTGCAGGCGCACCGGGAAGCGCATCTCCAGCACCTCGGGGTCGGTCAGGCGGGAGTTGGTCATGTGGGTCTGCACGGCGGCGGTGCCGTCGAAGCCAGGGCCCGCGCCGGACCCGCCCGCCACGGTCTCGTAGTACTGGTGGGTGGCGTCGCCGAAGGTGAAGTTGCTCATGGTGCACGGGCCCGAGGCCATGACCCCGAGGGCCCCGTACAGCGCGTTGGTGAGGCACTGCGAGGTCTCCACGTTGCCGGCCACCACGGCCGCGGGCGGCCGGGGGTGCAGCAGGCAGCCCTCCGGCACGTGGATGTGCAGCGGCTTCAGGCAGCCGGCATTGAGCGGGATGTCGTCGTCCACCAGCGTGCGGAACACGTAGAGCACGGCGGCGGTGGTTACCGAGCGCGGGGCGTGGAAGTTGTGCCCGCCCTGCGGGCTGGTGCCGGTGAAATCGATGGTGGCCTCGCGCCGCTGCGCGTCGAGAGTCACCTGCACGCGGATCACCGCCCCATGGTCCATGGTCACGCTGAACGCCTGCGTGGCACGGCCCGCCAGCGACGCGATCACGCGCCGCACCGCCTCCTCGGCGTTGTCCTGCACATGCCGCATGTAGGCGGCCACGGTCTGGCGGCCGTGGCGCGCCACCATGGCATGCAGCTCCTGCACGCCCTTTTCCGTGGCGGCGATCTGTGCCCGCAGGTCCGCCAGCGTCTGCGCGGGGTTGCGCGCCGGCCAGGGCCCGCGCGCCAGCAACGCCAGCACCTCGGCCTCGCGCAGCCGGCCCTCACGCACCAGCAGCACGTTGTCGAGCAGCACGCCCTCTTCCTCGATGCGGGTGGACCACGGCGGCATGGAGCCCGGCGTGATGCCGCCGATGTCGGCGTGGTGGCCGCGGGCGGCCACGAAGAAGGCGGGCGCCGGGTCGTCCGGCTGCAGGTACACCGGCGCCACCACCGTCACGTCCGGCAGGTGCGTGCCGCCGTGGTACGGGTCGTTGAGCATGTACACGTCGCCGGGTCGCATGGCCGGATGGCGGTCGATCACCGCGCGGATGGAGTCGCTCATCGAACCGAGGTGCACGGGCATGTGCGGCGCGTTGGCGATGAGCTGGCCCGCCGCGTCGAACAGCGCGCAGGAGAAGTCGAGCCGCTCCTTGATGTTCACCGACACGGCGGTCTGCTGCAGGCGCAGCCCCATCTGCTCGGCGATGTGCATGAACAGGTGGTTGAACACCTCCAGCAGCACCGGGTCGGGCTGGCCCTCGGTCATCTCGGTGGCGGCGCCCGCATGGCGCAGCGGCGCCTGGCGCTGCAGCACCAGTTCGCCCGCCGGACCGACGCGCGCCCGCCAGCCGGCGGCCACGAACGTGGTGGCGTGCGACTCCGCCACCACCGCCGGGCCGTCCAGCGTGGCGCCGGGCGCCAGGCCCTCGCGGCGGTACAGCGGCGCACGCTGCCAGCCGGGCCGGCCGGCGGCATCGGCCGCGTGCACGGCCACGGTGTCGAGCGGGGCGGCCGCGTGGGGCGCCGGCGGGGCGCCCGCCGGCATGCCGATGGCCGCCAGGCGCGCCGTCGCCTCCACCGACACCGCCTCGATGACCAGGCCGCGGTCGGGCAGCAGGAAGGCGAAACGCTGGCGGTAGGCGGCCTCGAAGGCGCGGCGCAGCGCGTCCAGGTCGTCCGCGGTCGACGCGCCGGCGGGCCAGTCCACGGCCAGGGCGCTGTCCGTGCCGGCATAACGCAGCAGCAGGCGCCGCTGCACCGACCGCTGCCGCCCCTCCACCCCGGGGCCGTGCAGCGCCGCCATGGCCGCCGCCACCAGCCCATCGGCGCAGTGCGCCGCCTCGGCCAGCCCGGCGCTGTCCAGCGGCCGTTCGATCGCCCGCTCGCGCATCGCCGACGGGTCGGCCAGCCCCATGCCGTAGGCGGACAGCAGCCCGGCCAGGGGGTGGATGAACACCCGCGACATGCCCAGCGCGTCCGCCACGGCGCAGGCGTGCTGCCCGCCGGCGCCGCCGAAGCACTGCAGCGCGTAGCCGGCCAGGTCGTGGCCGCGGGCCACGGAGACACGCTGGATCGCATGCGCCATGCCCTGCACCGCCACGCGCAAGGCGCCCTCGGCCACTTCCTCCGGGGCCACCGGCCGCCCCGTGGCGGCGGTCATCTCGTCGGCCATGCGCTGGAAACCCTGGCGCACCACGGCGACGTCCAGCGGTGCATCGCCGGCGGGGCCGAACACCGAGGGCACCCCCGCGGGCTGCACCCGTCCGAGCAGCACGTTGGCGTCGGTCACGGTGAGCGGCCCGCCCAGGCCGTAGCAGGCCGGGCCGGGCCGCGCACCGGCGGAGGCGGGCCCCACGCGCAGCCGGCCGCCGTCGAAGTGGATGACCGAGCCACCGCCGGCCGCCACGGTGTGGATGGCCATCATGGGCGCGCGCACCCGCACGCCGGCCACCTCGGTGTCGAAGGCGCGCTCGAACTCGCCGGCGTAGTGGGAGACGTCCGTGGAGGTGCCGCCCATGTCGAAGCCGATCACCCGGCCGTGGCCCGCGGCCTCGGCCGTGCGCGCCATGCCGACGATGCCGCCGGCCGGGCCGGAGAGGATCGCGTCCTTGCCCTGGAAGCGGGCCGCCTGCGTGAGGCCGCCCGAGCTCTGCATGAACTGCAGCGGCACCCCCGGCATCTCGGCCGCCACCTGGGCCACGTAACGGCGCAGGATGGGCGAGAGGTAGGCGTCCACCACGGTGGTGTCGCCGCGCGGCACCAGCTTGCACAGCGGGCTGACCTCGTGCGAGACGCTCACCTGCTCGAAGCCGGCCGCCCGCGCCAGGCGGGCCGCGGCGGCCTCGTGCGCCGGGTGCTGCCAGCCGTGCAGGAACACGATGGCGCAGGCGCGCCAGCCGTCTGCGCGCGCCCGCGCCAGGGCCCGGCCCAGCGCGGCCTCGTCCAGTAGCTGCACCACCGTGCCGTCGGCGGCCATGCGCTCGTCGGCCTCCAGCACCTCCCCGTAAAGCGAGGCCGGCAGCACGATGTGCCGGTCGAACAGGCGCGGCCGGGCCTGGTGGCCGATGCGCAGTGCGTCGCGCAGCCCGCGCGTGGTCACCAGCAGCGTCGGCTCCCCGCGGCGTTCGAGCAGGGCGTTCGTGGCCACGGTGGTGCCCATGCGCACCTCGGCCACGCGGTCGGCGGGAATCGGTTCGCCGGGCGCCAGGCCGAGCAGGCGCCGGATGCCCTCCACCGCCGCATCGCGGTAGGCCTCCGGGCGTTCGCTCAGCAGCTTGGCGGTCGCGAGCCGGCCGTCCGGGCGGCGCGCCACGATGTCCGTGAAGGTGCCGCCGCGGTCGATCCAGAAGTGCCAGCGGCCGGGGCCGGCTTCGCCGGTGGGGGATGCGCTCATGGGCGGTCGAGTGTAGGGCCGTGGCAATGCCGCGAACTGGGCGGTCGGCCAGGCGCTTATCCGCCCCTGGCGGTGCGCGACCTTGCCTAGCATCGTCACCGGCCCCCTCCTGCACCGGGCCCGGCGCACTCCGCGCGCGGGCGGCCTGCGGGAAGGCAGCCCGCACGGCCATGTCCGACCTGTCCTCGCAACTGTCCCTCGTGCCCCGCGACACGGCGTTCTCCACGCTGCCGCCCCTGCCCGACGCCGAGACACCGAGCCCGCTGGGCTTCGCCTGGCCGACCCCGCCGTACGCGCTGTACCCGGAAGCGCAGCCGCTGGCCGACTTCGGCCCCTGCGAGATCGTGGGCATGAACGGCAAGGCCATGAGCGCCCGGCTGGCGGCCTTCGACCCGGTGGCGGGCATCGCGCAGGTGCAGCTCCCCCCGGCGCGCGGCACCATGCCGCTGCGCACCTCGCAGTTCCGCATGCTCACCCTGAGCACCCCGCTGCGCCCGGCGATGAGCGCCGCCACCGGCGCGCCGGGTGCGCTGATGGACTTCCATCCCGCCACCGACTACACCCTGCACCTGGCCGCCGGTGCCACCCAGTCGGGCCAGACGGTCGGCCATGTGGAGACCCCGCAGGGCCTGTTCCTGTTCCCGCCGCACGACGAGCAGGGCGCGGTGCTGCGCGTGTTCGTGCCGCGCGCGGCCTACGAGCGCCTGGACGTGGGCCCTCCCCTGGGCCAGGTGCTGCTGGCCGAGGACTCGGCCACGCCGGCGCAGATCCACGCGGCGCTGGCCGAGCAGGACCGCCTGCGCGAGCAGCGCATCGGCGACGTGCTGCTCGCCGGCAAGGTGGTCACCGCCGAGCAGCTCGGCCAGGCCCTGGAATCGCAGTCGCGCATGCCCATGGTGCGCGTGGGCGAGGCGCTCATGGCGCTGGGCTTCATCAGCCAGACGCAGCTGGACGATGCGCTGCAGGCGCAGCGCAGCGAGCGCTCGGTGCCGCTGGGCGAGCTGCTGGTGCGCAGCGGCGCCGTGAGCCGGCACGACCTGCGCACCGCCCTGGCCCGCAAGATGGGCTACCCGGTGGTCGACGTGGAGGCCTACCCCATCGAGGCCGACGCAGTGCGCAAGGTGCCGCTGTCGGCGGCCAAGCGCCTGCTGGTGCTGCCCCTGCAGCTGCTGCCCGGCCGGCTGGTGGTGGCCATCGAGGACCCGTCGCGGCGCGACGTGCTGGACGAACTGGAGTTCATCGCCCAGTGCAAGGTGGTGCCGGTGCTGCCGGCCGCCGAGCACCTGGGCCGCCAGATCGCGCTGGTCTACCAGCGCCACGGCTTCGATGACGGCAGCATCGCCCACCTGGTGGATGCCTCGGGCGCCATCTCCTTCGAGGAAGGTGGCGCCGACCGCCTGCTGGCGGTGCTGGAGGGGGAATCCGACGGCAACAGCTCGCTGTTCGAGGACGAGACCGCCATCGAGCAGAGCGACAACTCGCTGGTGCGGCTGATCAACACCATGATCGTCGAGGCGCACAACCAGCGCGTGTCCGACATCCACATCGAGACCCAGCCGGGGCGCGAGAAGGTGCGCATCCGCTTCCGCCGCGACGGTGCGCTCAAGCCCTACCTGGAGCTGCCGCACACCTACCGCTCGGCCCTGATCGCACGCCTGAAGATCATGTGCGACCTGGACATCTCCGAGCGCCGGCGCCCGCAGGACGGCAAGATCACCTTCGGCCGCTTCGTGCCCAGCTGCCCCATCGAGCTGCGCGTGGCCACGATCCCCACCGCGAACAACCTCGAGGACGCGGTGCTGCGCATCCTGGCCTCGGCCAAGCCGCTGCCGCTGGACAAGCTGGGCCTGGCGCCGCGCAACCTGGACGCGCTCAAGCACGCCATCGCCCGCCCCTACGGCATGGTGCTGTGCGTCGGCCCCACCGGCTCGGGCAAGACCACCACGCTGCACTCCGCGCTGGCCCACATCAACACGCCCGAGCGCAAGATCTGGACGGCCGAGGACCCGGTGGAAATCACCCAGGCCGGCCTGCGCCAGGTGCAGGTGAACCCGAAGATCGACTGGACCTTCGCCAAGGCGCTGCGCGCCTTCCTGCGCGCCGACCCGGACGTGATCATGGTGGGCGAGATCCGCGACCAGGAAACGGCGCAGATCGCGGTCGAGTCCTCGCTGACCGGCCACCTGGTGATGTCCACCCTGCACACCAACAGCGCCGCCGAGACGGTGACGCGCCTGCTCGACATGGGCATGGACCCGTTCAACTTCGCCGACTCGCTGCTCGCCGTGCTGGCGCAGCGGCTGGTGCGCCGCCTGTGCACCAGCTGCCGCACGGCCCGGCCGGCCGGCGACGACGAGGTGGACGAGTGGCTGCACGACTACCTGCATGCCTTCGCGGACGCGCCGAACGCGCCCGGCGCCGACGAACTGCGCACCGAGTGGCTGGGCCGCTTCGGCGTGAACGGCCGGCTGCAGGCCTGGCACGCCCCCGGCTGTGCGGAATGCGAAGGGGGCGGCCTGCGCGGCCGCGCGGGCCTGCATGAGCTGCTGGTGGTCTCGCGCGAGCTGCGCCGGCTGATCCAGACCGGCGCACGCGCCGAGCAGATCCAGCACCAGGCCATGGCCGAGGGCATGCGCACGCTGCGCCAGGACGGCCTGGAGAAGATGCTGGCCGGGGTCACGACCATCGAGGAAGTGCGTGCCACCAGCAATGGCTGAGCGCCACCCGCCACGGCGGATCGCCGCGGCCAACGGCTGAGCGCCGGCCGCGCCTGGGGGTGCGGGCGCCTTCAGCCGCAGCGGCGCAGCCGCCAGGTGTCGCGCCCGGCCCGCTTGGCCTCGTACAGCGCCTGGTCGGCCGCGCCCAGCAGCGCGGGCGCATCCACCGGGACACCGCCGTCCGCCCATGCCACGCCGATGCTCACGCGCAGGTCCACGCGTCCCGCGCCGTGCTCCAGGACGAGCGGCTCGTGCATCGCCTGGCAGAGCTTGCCCGCCACCGCGGTGGCCCCTTCCGGGGCATGGGGCCGGTCGAGCAGCACCACGAACTCGTCGCCCGCGAGCCGGCCCACCAGGTCGCCACCGCGCACCTGCTGCTGGACGCGCCGTGTGACGGCCTGCAGCGCCCGGTCGCCGGCAGCGTGGCCATGCCGGTCGTTGATCGCCTTGAACTCGTCCACGTCGATGAACAACAGGGCCAGCGGCGAGAGATGGCGGCGCGCCGCCGCGAGCGCCTCGTCGAGCCGGCGCTCGAACTCCTGCCGGCTGAGCACCCCGGTGAGGTGGTCGTAGCGGGCCAGGCGGTCCAGCGCGAACTGCACCTTCTTGAGCTCCGTCACGTCCATCACCAGGGCGAAGAATCCCAGCACCTGGCCATCGGGGCCCATGTCCGGCACGTAGTCACCACGCAGGTGGCGCAAGCGATCGCCCTGGCCGATGCTCAGCTCGTAGCTGCTGCGCTGCCCTGCCAGGGCGGCGCGCAGCGGCGCCTGGCGCACAGCGCGCGCGTGCGGCCCCAGGACGTCCTCCACGGTGCGGCCCATCATGTCGGCCGGCTCCAGGCCCAGCCAGTCGCGGTAGGCGGCGTTGGCGAAGCGGAAGCGCTCGTCGCGGTCGATGTAGGCCACCAGGGCGGGCAGGTGGTCGGTGATGGTGCGCAGCTGGTGCTCGCTGCGCGCCACCTGGCGCTCGGCCGCCCGCTGCGCGCTCACGTCGTGCAGCAGCAGCTGGGCGGCGGGCCGGCCGCCCGGGTCCTGGTAGCGGGCCACCCGCGCCTGCACGGTGTGTTCGCCCAGGCGCAGCTCGGTGCCATCGGCCGCCGCGCCCGGCCCCGCGGCCGGACCGTCCAGCCAGCGCTGCAGCACGTCGCCCCCGGCCAGGTCGGCCAGGCGCCCGCCCCCGTCGGCGCCCGGCCCGGCCGGGGTGCCCACACGCCCCACCGGGTCGGCCGCCAGCAGCGCCGCCGCGGCCGGGTTGAGCGCCTGCACCCGGCCCTCGCCCAGCAGGATGATGCCGATGTCGCCGTGGGCGAACAGGGCCTCGTACTGGCGGCGCGCCGCCTGCAGCTCGGCCGCCAGCACCCACAACAGCAGCCCGCTGGCGGCCTGGGCGGCCAGGAAGCTCCACAACGCCAGCGGGCCGGCCTGCTGCCCCTGGCCGGCGAACGGCCCCTGGCCCAGGGCTGTGCCCGCCGCAGCGATGGCACTGACCGTGAGCGTGCATGTCGACAGCAGCAGCAGGCCGCTGCCAAGCGCCAAGGCAGCACCCGCGCACAGCGGCACGGCCAGCAGCGCGAACACCAGCGGTGAATCGGCCGGCACCCGGCCGGAGAAGACCAGGGCCGCGGCCGCGGCGGCAGCCAGCAACATGGCCAGACGCACCGGCCCCGGGCGTGCGGACATGGCCTCGCGCCAGCCTCGCAGGTCCCAGGCCATGAGCGGGGCGGCAGCGATCAGGCCGCCGACGCTGTCGCCCACCCACCAGGCCAGCCAGGCCGAAGCGGTCTGAACGGGCGGCAGGCCATCGACACGCAGCCACGCCACGCCGTTGCTCGCGCTCAGCGCGGCGCCACCCGCCAGCGCCAGCAGCAGGCTGCCCAGGTCACGGCGCCGCAGCAGGTGACGGTCGAAGCGCATGCGGCGCAGCGCCCAGGCACCTGCCATCGGGCCCGCGGCATTGCCGAGCCCGATACCCACCGCGACCACCGGATCGCCTGCCAGCGACCAGTTCGCCACCGCGGCCGCCAGCCCCACGGGCACGGCCATCGACAGCCCGCCCCGCAGGCACGCTGCCAGCGCCACACCGGCAGGCAGCCACAGCAGCGACACCTGCGTGCCCAGGTAGGGCAGCTCCAGCGCCAGGCGCGCCGCCAGGTGGTACAGGGCGCCGGCCAGCAGCGCGCGGCCGAGCCACGCGGCCACCGCGTCCGCGCGCCGCCCGGGTCGCCGCCCGGGCCGCATCGTGTTCATCCCCTTCCGCCGCCCCTTGACCGACTGGCACCCGTGCATCGCGGGTCGACGCTCCCTGTGCCAACAGTATGCGCCGGGGCAGCCCCGGCGCACAGGGCGCGCCGCGCACGGCCGGGCGGCCGGGCGGTCGGTTGACCGGTTGACCGGGGGTCAGGGCGTGGGTGGCGGCTCGTCGGCGGTCATTTCCCGGCGTTGGCCGGTGGGCGGCCACACCTGGCCACCCTGGGGCCGCAACCGGGCCTCCAGGAACTGCACGATCGCCTCGAACACGGTGATGTCCGTGCCCACGATCTCGCGGTGGAAGATGTCGGCATCGTCGAGCCCGTGCTTGACCCCCGGCATGGTGATCCGGCTGGCCTCCACGCCCACGCGGCGCGCCCGCTGGACCAGGTCGGTGGTCTGCTCGTAGGGGATGACGGGGTCTTCCGTGCCGGCCAGCACCAGCACCGGCGCGTTCCCGCTCTTCAGGTCGGTGTGGGGATAGAAATCGCCCCACATGTCGACCACGGCCTGCGCGCCGGTGAGCGGGGACATCAGCATCTCGTCAGCCGAGTAGGCCATGCCGAGCACCGTGCAGGCGCCGGACGAGCCGCCGAGCAGGCCCAGGTGCTGCGCATCCAGGCCGAACACCTGCGCCCGGTCGCGCACCCAGGCCACGGCCTTCAGGCCGTCCTCCATGGCCACCAGCGCCTGGAAGTGCTGGTCGCCGGGATAGGGGCTGTGCCGGATCCGGCGCTTGAAGGCGGTCACCTCCTGCGGGGTGTCCAGGGTCTCGGACACCGGGACCAGGCCCTGCTGCTCGCGCACCCGGTGCTCGATGGAAAAGACGGCGAAGCCCGCCCGCGCCAGGCCGTCGGCGATCTCGACGATGCGGGGACGGTCGCGCTGCACCCAGTTGAAGCCCCCGCCGGGGATCAGCACCACCGGCGGCACGGCGCCGGGCGGGCCGTCGGCACAGGCCACCGGCAGGTAGGCGTCCAGCAGCAGCGGCAGCTGCAGGCCGCCCTCCAGCGTGCCGGTGCCGTATTGAAGGGCAGTCTGCACCTGGTAGGTGCATTCACGCTGCGCGGCGGCAGCGGGCAGCGAAAGCAGTGCGGACAGGCCCACCGCGGCAGCGGCAAGCCATCGACCCCGTACTGCCGGCACACGGAACGTGTTCATCGGCATCCCCCTGTAGACGTGATCGGCGCGCGCGACAACCCGCACCCGGGACGCGGCGCGGGGCGCGTGGTGGTCTTCTGCCCGTGCCGCTTCATCACCAAGTTAGCACGCGCAGTGACAATTTGCGACATGCCCCCCCAGGATCGAAGGGGAAACCGGGGCGGCAGAAAAGACAAGGTAGGCTCACGGCCGCGCCCCAGGGCAGACGGGGTGCCTGCCTGCGACTGCCGGGTGGCCCCGTGGCCGCTCGGCGCCCTCCCCGGGCCCCCTGGGCGCCCGGCGGACCGCCCTTCAGGAGACCCTCTTGTCCTTGTCACCCCGCGCCCTGGCGCTGCTGGTGTCCGCTGCCGGCGTGCTGGCCGGCTGCGCATCGCCCGGCGCCTTGCGTCCCGACCTCCCGGCCGCGGCGCCCGTGCGCTGGCACGCCCCCCTGCCGCATGCCGGCGACCCCGCCGCCATCGCCGGGTGGTGGGCCCGGTTCGACGACCCGCTGCTCGCCCGCCTGGTGGACGCCGCACAGGCCGCCAGCCCCACGCTGGCCGCCGCGCAGGCACGCCTGGCCGAGGCCCGTGCCGCACGCACCGCGGCCGGCGCGCGCCTGCTGCCCACGCTGGACGCCAGCGCCAGCCTGTCGCGTGGCCGCGCCGAGCTGGGCACCCCGATCGCCAACACCGCGGTCGCGGGCCTGCAGGCGGGCTGGGAGCTGGACCTGTTCGGCGGCGCCCAGGCCGGGCGCGCTGCCGCGGGTGCGCGGCTGGCGGCCGCCGAGGCCGGCTGGCACGACGCCCGCGTCGTGGTGGCCGCCGAGACCGCGCAGGCCTACGTGGCCCTGCGCGCCTGCGAGGCCCTGCGCCAGCAGGCGGAGCTCGATGCCACCTCACGCGACGCCACGGCACGCTTGACCCAGGAGGCGGCCCGCGTGGGCTTTCAGGCGCCCGCCACGGCGGCCCTGGCCGACGCCAGCGCCGCCCAGGCGCGCGCCCAGGCGGTGGCCCAGGCGGCCCAGTGCCAGGGCGTGGTCAAGTCGCTGGTGGCGCTGACCGCGCTGGACGAGGCCGCCCTCGCGGGCCAGCTGGCGGAGCGCACCGCCCGGCTGCCCGCGCCGGCTGCGCTGGCCGTCGACAGCGTGCCGGCGCAGGCGCTTGGCCAGCGGCCCGACCTCGCCATGGCGGGCTGGGCGGTGGAGGCCGCCGCGGCGGAGGTGCAGGCCGCACGCGCCGACCGTTGGCCGCGGATCACCCTGGCCGGATCGGTGAGCCGGGCACGGGTGGATTTCGACGGCGGCCGGCTGGAAGGCAACCTGTGGACGCTCGGCCCGCTGGCCGTGAGCCTGCCGGTGTTCGATGCCGGCACCCGTGCGGCCCAGGTGGACGCCGCGTCCGCCCGCTACGACGAGGCGCTGGCCGCCTGGCGCGGCAGCCTGCGCCAGGCGGTGCGCGAGGTGGAGACCGCCCTGGTGCAGCTGGACAGCACCGCGTCCCGTGCGGCCGATGCGCAGCGTGCGCTGGACGGCTTCGAGGCCTCGCTGCGCGCCACGGAGGCTCGCCACCTGGGCGGCCTGGCCAGCCTGTTCGAGCTGGAGGACGCCCGCCGCAGCGCCGCCGCGGCGCGCAGCCAGTGGATCGCGCTGCAGCAGGAGCGCCTGTCGGCCTGGGTGACCCTGTACCGGGCGCTGGGCGGCGGGTGGACCGCCGACGGCCCGCCACCCGCGCCCCGTCCGGTCGCTGCCGCGTCCTGAGCCGCCCTGCGCCCCCCCCCGATTCCCGAGGAAAGTCATGCTCCGTCCCCTGCCCCGTCGCCTTGCCCCGCTCGCCATCGTCTCGGCGACCACGGCATTGGTCGTCACCGCGCTGGCCGTCCGGGCCCAGGCCGACCACCCAGCCGCCTCCACGGCCGCCCGTGCGGCCCTCACCGTGGTGGCCACCACGCCGCAGCCCGCGGAGCTGGCGGTCTCGCTCGGCGCCAACGGCAACATCGCCCCCTGGCAGGAGGCCCTGATCGGCACCGAGGCCAACGGCCTGCGGCTGGTCGAGCTGCGCGCCGGCGTGGGCGACGTGGTCCGGCGAGGCCAGGTGCTCGCCGTCTTCGCCACCGAGACCGTGCAGGCGGAGCTGCTGCAGGCCCGCGCCGCGCTGGGCGAAGCCGAGGCGCTGCTCGCCGAGGCGCAGGCCAATGCCCAGCGCGCCCGCGACCTCACCCCCAGCGGCGCGCTGAGCGCGCAGCAGGTGCAGCAGTACCTCACCGCCGAGCGCACCGCCCAGGCCCGCGTGGAGGCGCAGAAGGCCATGCTGCGCCTGGCCGAGCTGCGGCTGCGGCAGACCCAGGTCGTGGCCCCCGATGCCGGCGTCATCTCCGCCCGCCACGCCACCGTGGGTGCGGTCATGCCGGCCGGCACGGAGCTGTTCCGCCTGATCCGGCAGGGCCGCCTGGAGTGGCGCGCCGAGGTGCCCGCGGCGGACTTGCCGCGCATCCGCCCGGGCATGGGCGCCACGCTCACCCTGCCCACCGGCGGCCAGGTGCGCGGCAAGGTCCGCGCGGTGGGCCCCACGGTGGACGACCGCACGCGCAATGCGCTGGTCTACGTGGACCTGGCGCCCGCGCCCGCCGGCACCGCGGCCCCGCGTGCCGGCATGTACGCCCGTGGCGAGTTCGAGGTGGGCCGCAGCCCCGCGCTGACCCTGCCGCAGACCGCTGTGGTGCTGCGTGACGGCTTCAGCTACGTGCTGCGCATCGGCGCGGACAACAAGGTGGTACAGACCAAGGTGAGCGTGGGCCGCCGCGTCGGCGACCGCATCGAGGTCACCGGCGGGCTGGACCCGCGCGCCCGGGTGGTGGCCGCGGGCGGCGCCTTCCTGGCCGATGGCGACCTGGTGCGCGTGGTCGCGGCCGCTCCCGCCGCCGCCGCCGCCGCCGCGTCGGCGGCCCCGGCGACCCCGGCGACCCCCGCGCCGGCAGCCTCCCGCTGAGCCCGAAGGACCGCCATGTTCAACGTCTCCGCCTGGTGCATCCGCAACCCGATCCCGTCGGTCCTGCTGTTCATCATGCTCACCGTGGTGGGCCTGATGAGCTTCCGGGCCATGAAGGTCCAGAACTTCCCCGACATCGACCTGCCCACGGTCATCGTCACCGCCTCGCTGCCGGGCGCCTCGCCCTCGCAGCTGGAAACCGAGGTGGCGCGCAAGATCGAGAACTCGGTCGCCACGCTGCAGGGCATCAAGCACATCTACACCACCGTGCAGGACGGCGTGGCCAGCATCACGGTGGAGTTCCGCCTGGAAAAGCCCACCCAGGAGGCCGTGGACGACGTGCGCGACGCGGTGGCCCGTGTGCGCTCCGACCTGCCGGGCGACCTGCGTGACCCGGTGATCTCCAAGATGGAGCTGGCCGGCACCCCCATCCTCACCTACACGGTGGCGTCCGACCGCATGGACGACGAGGCGCTGTCCTGGTTCGTGGACAACCAGGTGGCCAAGGCCATGCTCAGCGTGCGCGGTGTCGGCGCCGTGACCCGCGTCGGCGGCGTGTCCCGCGAGGTGCAGGTCGCCCTCGATCCGCTCAAGCTGCAGGCCCTGGGCGCCACGGCGTCGGATATCTCCCGCCAGCTGCGCCAGGTGCAGCAGGAGGCCTCCGGCGGCCGCACCGACGTGGGCGGCGCGGAGCAGTCCGTGCGCACCATCGCCACGGTGCAGTCGGCGGCCGAGCTGGCGGCCATGGAGATCCCGCTGTCGGACGGCCGGCGCATCCGCCTGGACCAGGTGGCCAGGGTGGAAGACACCGTCGCCGAGCGCCGCCAGGCCGCGCTGCTCGACGGCAAGCCGGTGGTGGGCTTCGAGATCGTGCGCAGCCGCGGCGCCGGCGAGGTGGACGTCGCCGAGGGCGTCATGGCCGAGCTCGACCGCCTGCGCGCCGCCCACCCCGACGTCGCCATCACCGAGGCCTTCGACTTCGTCGAACCGGTGATCGAGAACTACGACGGCTCCATGACCCTGCTGTACGAGGGCGCCTTCCTGGCCGTCGTGGTGGTGTGGTTCTTCCTGCGCGACTGGCGGGCCACGCTGGTGTCGGCCACGGCCCTGCCGCTGTCCATCATCCCGGCCTTCGCCGCCATGTACCTGATGGGCTTCACCGTCAACATGGTGACGCTGCTGTCGCTGTCGCTGGTGGTGGGCATCCTGGTGGACGACGCCATCGTCGAGATCGAGAACATCATGCGCCACCTGCGCATGGGCAAGACGCCGTTCCAGGCGGCGCTGGAGGCCGCCGACGAGATCGGCCTGGCCGTCATCGCGACCAGCTTCACGCTCATCGCCGTGTTCCTGCCCACCGCGTTCATGGCGGGCGTGCCAGGCAAGTTCTTCGTGCAGTTCGGCTGGACGGCCGCCATCGCGGTGTTCTTCTCGCTGGTGGTGGCGCGCATGCTCACGCCCATGATGGCCGCCTACGTGCTGCGCCCGCAGCCCGAGAAGGCCGACCCGCGCTGGATGACGGTGTACATGCGCTGGGCCGCCTGGGCGCTGAAGCACCGCATCAAGGTGACGCTGGCGGCCGTGGGCTTCACGCTCGCGTCCTTCGGCCTGGTGGGGCTGCTGCCCACCGGCTTCATCCCGCCGGACGACCTGTCGCAGACCCAGGTGACCGTCACCCTGCCGCCGGGCAGCACGCTGGCGCAGACCTACGCCGCGGCCGAGCAGGCACGCACGCTCATCTCGAAGCACCCGCACGTCCGGCTGGTCTACACCGCCATCGGCGGCGGCTCCACCGGCGCCGACCCGTTCATGCCGTCGGGCTCCGGCGACGTGCGCAAGGCCACGCTCACCATCAACATGACGCCACGCACCGAGCGCGACGGCGTCAGCAAGCAGGCCATCGAATCGCAGCTGCGCGAGGCGCTGGCGCCGCTGCCGGGCGCCCGGGTGAAGGTGGGCTTCGGCGGCTCGGCCGAGAAGTTCCTGCTGGTGCTGGCCGGCGAGGACGGCCGGGTGCTGGCCGAGCACGCCCGCCTGGTCGAGCGCGACCTGCGCAGCATCCCGGGCATCGGCGCGGTCACGTCCACGCTCAGCCTGGTGCGGCCCGAGGTGGTGGTGCGGCCCGACTTCGCCCGCGCCGCCGACCTGGGCGTGACCTCGGCGGCCATCGCCGACACCCTGCGCATCGCGCTGTCGGGCGACTACGACCAGGCCCTGCCCAAGCTGAACCTCTCGCAGCGCCAGGTGCCGGTGGTGGTGAAGCTGGCCGACGACGCGCGCACCGACCTGGACCTGCTCGCCCGGCTCGCGGTGCCGGGCCGGCACGGGCCGGTGATGCTGGGCAACGTCGCCCACTTCAGCATCGACAGCGGCGCCGCGCAGATCGACCGCTACGACCGCCTGCGCAACATCAACTTCGAGATCGAGCTCAACGGCCAGCCACTGGGCGACGTGGAGCGCCAGGCCCTGGCCATGCCCAGCCTGGCCAAGCTGCCGCCCGGCGTCATCCAGCGCAGCGTGGGCGACGCCGAGGCCATGGCCGAGCTGTTCGACAGCTTCGCGCTCGCCATGGCCACCGGCGTGCTGTGCATCTACGTGGTGCTGGTGCTGCTGTTCAAGGACTTCGTCCAGCCCATCACCATCCTGATGGCGCTGTTCCTGTCCATCCCCGGCGCCTTCCTGGCGCTGGTGGTCACGCACACGGCGTTCTCGATGCCGTCGATGATCGGCCTGATCATGCTGATGGGCATCGCCACCAAGAACTCCATCCTGCTGGTGGAGTACGCCATCATGGCCCGGCGCGAGCACGGCATGACACGCACCGAGGCGCTGCTGGACGCCTGCCACAAGCGCGCCCGCCCCATCGTGATGACCACCATCGCCATGGGCGCCGGCATGATGCCCATCGCGCTTGGCCTGGGCGTGGACCCGAGCTTCCGCTCGCCCATGGCCATCGTGGTGATCGGCGGGCTCATCACCTCCACCTTCCTCAGCCTGCTCGTCATCCCGGTGATCTTCACCTTCGTGGATGACGTGGTGCACAAGATCCAGGGCTGGCTGCCGCGCCGCCACCACCACCCCGCCGGCGGTGCCGGGGCGGCGGCCCACGGGGATTCCCCCGGTTGACGGCCGTGCTGGCGGCCGGCGGTTCGTCGGCCCCAGCTGCCGGCCAGCCGCGCCGGTCGACGGGTCGTCGCACCGGCGTGGCCGCCGGGCGGCCGGCTCCCTACAGTGGCTCCATCGACACCCGATGACCCCCCAGGAGCCCACCATGGACCGCACGCCCTTCCGCTTCGCCGCCAACGAATCCACCGTGCGCCGCGCCGCGGCCGGCCTGTCGGTGGCGATGACGCTGATCGTGACGCTGGCCGTCGGCGCACTGGCCGACGCCAGCTACGACGCCGCCGTGGTGGCGCAGTCGGCCGCCCTGTCGCCGGTGCTGGCCACCAGCGAGACGCTCGCCCGCCACGCCTGAGGCCGGGTGGCGCCGGTGCCCGTGGGGCACGCCACTTGCCGATCGCCGGCATCGTCGACAACCGAAGCCGGCCGATGTTCGAACTTCAGGCCACGTGGTGGGAACTGCCGCTGCGTGCCGCCATCATCTACCTGGCCCTGCTCGTCATGGTGCGTGTCTCGGGCAAGCGCACGGTGGGCCAGTTCACGCCCTTCGACCTGCTCGTCGTGATGCTGCTCAGCGAAGGCGTGAGCAACTCCCTGTCGGGTGGCGACGACTCCGTCCCAGGCGGCCTGCTCGTGGCCGCCACGCTGCTGGCGCTCAGCTCGGCCGTCGGCTGGCTCAGCGCGCGCAACAAGGCGGTGGAAAAGTTCGTCGACGGAGAACCGGTGCTCATCGGCCGCGACGGCCGGTGGTTCCCTGAGGTGCTCAAGCGCAACCGCCTGAGCCAGAGCGACGTGGAGGAATCCCTGCGCGAGGCCGACTGCGAGCTGTCGCAGATGCGCTGCGCGTTCCTGGAAGCCGACGGCAAGATCAGCATCCTCAAGGCCGGCGAGCGCTGAGGCGCAGCCGGCGGCGCACGGCCGGGGCCGTGGAGCGGGCGATGGGAATCGAACCCACGTCTTGAGCTTGGGAAGCTCAGGTCCTGCCATTGAACGACGCCCGCAGGAGCTGCGCATTCTAGCGTGGCCACGTGGGCGCGCGCAGCGCCCCCACCGCCGGGCGCCCGAAGAGCCAGCCCTGGTACAGGCGGACACCCTCGGCCGCGAACCAGGTGTACTCCGCCATGGTCTCCACGCCCTCGGCGATCACGTCGATGCCCAGGTCGGTGCAGCATTGCATGATGGCGCGCACGATCGCCTGGCGCGGCCCGTGGCCCTCGATGCCGCGCACCAGGTTCATGTCGATCTTCACCTGGTCCGGCTGGAAGGCGGCCAGCAGGTTCAGCCCGGAGTAGCCCGCGCCGAAGTCGTCGATGGCCACCCGCAGCCCGCGGGCCCGGTAGTGGTCGAAGATGCCGGCAAAGCGCGTGGGGTCGTCGATCACCTCGCTCTCGGTCATCTCGATGATGAGGCGGTCGGCCGACCAGCCATGCCGCGCGGCCTCGATGAGTGTGCGATCCAGCAGGGCCGGGTCCTCGAGCAGGCCGCAGGGCAGGCAGTTCACGTTCAGGTGGCAAGCCAGGTCCAGCCGGGCCGCGGCGGCAATGGCCGACTGCCGCGTGATCTCGTCGAACCGGTGGCGATCAGCGGGCGGCAGCGAATCGAACAGCTCGACGGGTGACCGGCCGTCGGCCGCACGCAGCAGCGCCTCGTACGAGAACACGCATTGCCTGTGCGTGTCCACGATGGGCTGGAAGGCATGCACATGGGCAGGCCAGGGGCCCGTGGCGCGAGCGGACGCCACCTGACGCCCGGCCGGCGCGGGGGGGCACCGGGGGGTCATGTCGCCGGCTCGTGCAGGCGCAGGCGCCACCGTCCACGCCGGAACGCGTCCAGCAGCTTCATGGCGCGGCCGGCGTCCAGCGCGGCCAGGCCGCCCGGCCGGTGCAGGAAGTCGTTCAGGCCCGGCAGCGCCGCGATCTCCTCGGCGGAGGCGCTGGCCAGTCCCATCGTCCAGCGGTCGAAGGCGCGATGCGGAATGGATTCGCGCACGATGAGGGTCACCTGCTCGTGCCGGGGATCCGCCTCGATGTCGGCGTAGACGGCGTCCACGCCGGCCGCCGGCCCCTCCAGCACCTGGAAGAAGCAGCCGTCCGCGTGCAGCAGCATGCCCGTCACGCCCAGTCTCCGGTTCTTGGCGCGCGCGGCCACCAGCAGGGCCTTGAGTTCGTCGTCGCGCCAGTGGCGTGCGCTGACGCTGGCGTAAATGCAGTGGATCATCACGGAGACCGCGGTGCCCGGAGGCGGCGCGGTCGGCGGAGGGATGTGGCCAAATGTATCCGTCGCCACCCGGCCGCACCGCGCGAAACGGCGCGCTGTTTGTCCGAGGTCAAGCCCGGGGCACCGATGAGGCCTCGGGCAGAATGCGGCGCCCTGCCGCCACCCTGCCATGACCGTGAGACCCGAGACGCCCGCCCCCGATCCGTCCCTCGCAGAGGACCACGCCAGCGCGGGCGCGGCCCCACGCCGCGCGATCCGCAGCTACGTCCTGCGCGCCGGCCGCATGGGCACGGGCCAGCAGCGGGCACTCGACGAACTCGGGCCGCGCTTCGTGCTGCCGTATGCGCCCGAGGTGGCCGACATGGCCGCGCTGTTCGGCCGGCAGGCGCCCACGGTGCTGGAGATCGGCTTCGGCATGGGCCACGCCACCGCGGAGATCGCCCAGTCCCGGCCCGACACGGATTTCCTCGGCGTGGAGGTGCACACGCCTGGCGTGGGCGCCCTGCTCAAGCGCATCGGCGAGATGGGCCTGGGCAACGTGCGCATCGTGCAGCACGACGCGGTGCAGGTGCTGGAGCACATGGTGGCCCCCGCCTCGCTGGCCGGCGTGCACGTGTTCTTCCCCGACCCCTGGCACAAGAAGAAGCACCACAAGCGCCGGCTCATCCAGCCGCCGCTGGTGGCGCTGATCGCCAGCCGCCTGGCGCCCGGCGGCGTGCTGCATTGCGCCACCGACTGGCAGCCCTATGCCGAGCAGATGCTCGAGGTGCTGTCGGCCGAGCCGCTGCTGGCCAACACCGCCGAGGGCTACGCGCCGCGACCCGACTACCGCCCGCTCACCAAGTTCGAGCAGCGCGGCCTGCGCCTGGGCCACGGCGTGTGGGACCTGGTGTTCCGCCGGCGCTGACGCGCCGCGGCTGCGCCGGCGGGCGGCCTCAGTCCGTCCAGCGCACCCAGCCCAGCCAGTGGGTGGCCAGCACCACGCCGCCGAAGGCGATGCGGTACCACGCGAACACCGTGAAGCGGTGGCTGGCGATGTAGCGCAGCAGCCAGCGCACGCACACCCACGCGGACACGAAGGAGACGAAGAAGCCGGTGGCGAACAGCGGGGCGTCGGCCCAGCTCAGCAGCGCGCGCTCCTTGTACAGGCTGTAGGCGCCCGCCCCCACCAGCGTGGGGATGGCCAGGAAGAAGCTGAAATCGGTGGCCGCGCGGCGTGACAGGCCCAGCAGCATGCCGCCGATGATGGTGGCGCCCGAGCGGCTGGTGCCGGGGATCATGCCCAGGCACTGCACCAGGCCAACCTTGAGCGCATCCCACGGCGACATGGTGTCGGCGTGCAGCACCCGCGGCTCGTGCGCCTCGTGGCGCTTCTCCGCCCACAGGATGATGAAGCCGCCGACGATGAAGGAGGTGGCCACCACCGGCGCATTGAACAGGTGCAGCTTGATGGCCTTGTAGGCCAGCAGCCCCACCACCGCCGCCGGCAGGAAGCCGATCAGCACGTTGAGCACGAAGCGCCGCGCGCCCGCGCTGTCGGGCAGGTGGATCACCGCGCCGGCCAGGCGCGCCCAGTACACGATGACCACCGCCAGGATGGCGCCGCTCTGGATGGCGATCTCGAACACCTTGGCCTTGGCGTCGTGGAAGTCCAGCAGCTGCCCGGCGAGGATGAGGTGGCCGGTGGAGGAGATGGGCAGGAATTCGGTCAGGCCCTCGACCAGCCCCATGAGGGCAGCCTTGAGCAGCAGCAGCGGGTCCAAGCGGGGCTCCGACAAGACAAGCAAAGCGCGGCATCTTACGGCCACGCCGGTTGACGGCCGGCGGCCTGCCGCTAGAATTACTGACCAGTCAGTCATTAACTGCCCATGCCGTCTTCCGCCCCCTCCGCCCGCCAACGCCGCAAGGAGGCCCGCCCCAGCGAGTTGCTGGACGCGGCCCTGGCGCTGTTCGTGGAAAAGGGCTTCGCCGCCACCCGCGCCGAGGAGGTGGCCGCACGCGCCGGCGTGTCCAAGGGCACGCTGTACCTCTACTTTCCCAGCAAGGAAGAGCTGCTCAAGGCAGTGATCGGCCACACCCTGATGGCCGACATCGCGCGCGGCGCGGAAAAGCTCGCCCAGGCCGACGGCCCGTCCGCCGACCTGCTGGTGGAGCTGATGACCGAATGGTGGTCCGCCGTGCTGGACAGCCCCAGCTCGGCGGTGTTCAAGCTGGTGATGACCGAGGTGCGCAACTTCCCCGAGATCGGGCAGTACTACGTGCGCGAGGTGGTCGAGCCGGGCCACCGGCTCATCGGCACGCTGGTGCAGCGCGGCATCGACCGCGGCGAGTTCCGCGCCGTGGACGTCGACTGCGTGGTGCACGCCATCGTGCTGCCCATGGTGATGCTGTGCCTGCACAAGCACTCGATGGGCGCCTGCGGCTTCACCGACCCGCACCTGCCGCCGCCGCCGCAGTTCATCCGGCAGCACATGGACCTCGTGCTCTACGGCTTGCGAAAGCCCACGTCCGGCGCATGACCGCTTCTCTAGAATGAAGGGTTGTCCCGCACTTTCTTTCGTCTGCCGCAACCCGAGTCGTCCGAGGCCGCCATGAACATCGAACAAGCCCGCTTCAACATGATCGAACAGCAGATCCGGCCCTGGGAGGTGCTGGATCCGGCCGTGCTCGAACTGCTCGCGGCCGTCAAGCGCGAGGACTTCGTGCCCGCCGCCTACCGCGCGCTCGCGTTCGTGGACACCGAGGTGCCGCTGCCCGAGGGCCAGCACATGCTCGCGCCCAAGCTCGAGGCGCGTCTGCTGCAGGAGCTGAAGGTGCAGCGCCACGAGTCCGTGCTCGAGGTGGGCGCCGGCTCCGGCTTCATGGCGGCGCTGCTGGCCCACCGCGCCCGCGAGGTGCTGACCATCGACAACCGCCCGGCGCTCGTGCGCCTGGCCACGGACAACCTGCGCCGCGCCGGCCTGGCCAACGTGCAGGTGCGCGAGGCCGACGGGCGCCAGGCCGTGGGCGGCCCCGCCGCCTTCGACGCGATCGTGCTGTCGGGCTCCGTGGCCCAGGTGCCGGAGGCGGTGCTCGCCCAGCTCAAGCCGGGCGGCCGCCTGGTCACCATCGAGGGCAGCGAGCCCATCATGCAGGCGGTGCTCTACACCCGCCAGGGCGACGGCGCCTTCACCAAGGTGGCCCTGTTCGACACGCTGGCCGACCGCCTGGACGGCTTCGCGGAGCCGACGCGCTTCCATTTCTGAGCCCGCATGGCCGCGCAGCCCGTCGCCCGATTCCGACCACACGGGGTTCGCTGGGCGCAAGTCGTCGCATTCCGGCTGCGCCACGGCCCCCTGCTCGCGTACAACGTCGCCGCCAACGCATACCACGCCAACGACACGAGAGAGGACCGACCATGACGCTGACGCGCCGCCCTGCCCTGACCCGCGCCGCCGGGCTCACGCCCCTGGCCCTGGCACTGGCCCTGGGCTTCGCCGCCGCGGGCGCCCGCGCCGAATCGCTCAAGGAGATGTACGAGCTCGCGCGCGCCTACGACGCCAGCTACCTGGCCGCGCGCGCCCAGGCCGAATCGGCCGAGTACCGCACGGCGCAGGCCAGGGCACTGCGCCTGCCCAGCGTGGGGTTGCAGGCCAGCTCCACGCTCGTGCGCGCCGAGCAGGACAGCGAGAACAGCGGCACGGCCGTCACGACCGAGGTCGACACCACCACCAACCAGGTGGTGCTGAATGCCCAGCAGACGCTGTTCAACCGCGCCAACAGCGCCACCATCGAACAGGCCGAGCGCTCGCTGGCCATCGCCCAGGCGCAGTGGCGGGCGGTGGAGCAGGAGCTGATCGTGCGTGTGGCGCAGGCCTACTTCGATGTGCTGGCCGCCAGCGACACGCTGTCCACCGTGCAGGCCAGCAAGAAGGCGATCTCCGAGCAGCTCGCCTCGGCCAAGCGCAACTTCGAGGTGGGCACCGCCACCATCACCGACACCCGCGAGGCGCAGGCCCGCTACGACCTGTCGCTGGCGCAGGAGCTGGCCGCCGAGAACGACCTGCGCGTCAAGCGCCTCGCGCTGGAGCAGCTGGTGGGCAGGCCCGCGGTCGAGCCGCGGCCGCTGGCGCTGCCGGTCGCCCTGCCCCCCGTGGCGCCCGCCAACGTGGACGATTGGGTCAGCGGCGCCGAAGCGCGCAGCCCCTCCATCCAGGCCGCGCAGCTGGCACTGGAAGTGGCCCGGCTGGAGACCGACAAGGCGCGCGCCGGCCACCTGCCCACCGTGACGCTCGGCGCCAGCTACGGCCAGACCTGGCCGAACGGCAGCACGGAGACGCGCCTGCGCGGCACCGACACCCTCGTGAGCACGTCACGCAACGGCGAGGGCCGCAATGCGGCACTGGCGCTGACGGTGAACGTGCCGCTGTTCGCCGGCTTCTCGGTGCAGAACCGCGTGAAGGAAACGCTGTCGCTGGAAGAGAAGGCACGCAACGACCTGGACGCATCCCGTCGCGGTGTCACCCAGCTCACGCGGCAGGCCTACCTGGGCGTGCAGACCGGCCGGGCGCAGGTCAAGGCCCTGGAGGCCGCGGAGTCGTCCAGCAAGCTGGCGCTGGAAGCCACCCAGCTCGGCTACAAGGTGGGCGTGCGCGTGAACCTGGACGTGCTGAATGCGCAGACCCAGCTGTTCACCACCCAGCGTGACCTGGCCAAGGCCCGCTACGACGTGATCGTGGGCGACCTCAAGCTGCGCCAGGTGGCCGGCCAGTTGCAGCCCGAGGACCTGAACGCCGCCGACGCCCTGCTGGCGCGCTGACACGCTTCTTTACCCGCACGGCCCCGAGGGGCCGTGCACGGCTGCCACCCGGCGGCGTTATAAGGGTTCACTCCGGTCCGCCGCACGGCGGGCCGTCCGTGTGCCCTTTCACGCCACGCCGCCATGCGCCCTGCCACCCTCCACGCGGCCATCGCCGCCCACCGCTTCGGACTCGGCGAGCCCGACCTCGCCACGGTCGGCGCCGAGCCGGCCGACTGGCTGCGGCGCCAGATCGGCCCGGCCGACCCGCCGCAGGGCGGCCCGTTCCCCACCACCGCGCAGGCCCTAGAGGCCTATGCGGAGCAGAAGGTCCCGGTGTCCAAGCTGCTGGAGGTGCCGGGCGCTGCCAGCCGCCCGGGCGCCGCGCCTGCCGAGCCGGCCTTCACGCTGCGCGACATCATGAACCTGGACGGGGAGTCGCGCCTGGCCACCGCGGTCGACACGCGGCGCCCTTTTGCCGAGCGGCTGGTGCTGTTCTGGGCCAACCACTTCTCGGTGTCGATCACCAAGGGCCCCGTGCGCGGCCTGGCCGGCGCAATGGAGCGCGAGGCCATCCGCCCGCACATCGCGGGGCGCTTCGAGACGTTGTTGCGCCAGGCCAGCCTGCACGCGGCCATGCTGCGCTACCTGGACAACAACGTGTCGACTGGCCCGCGCTCGCGGGCGGCCGAGCGCCTGGCACGCAAGGGCAACGCGGAGATGCGGCGCAAGCGCTCCAGCGGCCTGAACGAGAACCTGGCGCGTGAGATCCTGGAGCTGCACACGCTGGGCGTGGCCGGCGGCGGCGGCGCCTACGGCCCCTGGGGCGGCTACACGCAGGCCGACGTGACGGCCTTCGCCGCGCTGCTCACCGGCTGGCGCGCCTACGACCCGCCCCACCAGGGCCAGGCCACGGCCTTCCTGCCCGACGTGCACGAGCCCGGGCCGAAGACCGTGATGGGCAGGACCTACCCGGAGGGCCCGCAGGCGCTCGACATGGTGCTGGCCGACCTGGCCCGCCACCCCAGCACGGCCCGCCACCTGGCCTACAAGCTGGCACGCCACTTCGTGGCCGACGAGCCCTCGCAGCCGCTGGTGCAGCGACTGGCCGACAGCTACCAGCGTTCCGGCGGCGAGCTGGCCGCCGTGTACCGCACGCTCATCGAATCGCCCGAGGCCTGGCAGCCCGCGCCGCAGAAGCTCAAGACGCCGGAGGAGTTCGCCATCTCGTCGATGCGCCTGCTCGACAGCCGCGAGCGCCACCTCGCCCGGGGCAAGGATTCCGTGCTCGGCGCGCTGGGACAGCGCCCGCACACCGCCCCCTCCCCCGCCGGCTGGCCCGACGACGCCGACGAGTGGCTGGGTCCGGACGCGGTGTGGAAGCGCGTGGAGTGGGCGCTGCGCCTGGCCACCCGCCTGGGCGACCGCGTGGACGCACGGGCGCTGGCGCGCGCCAGCCTGGGCCCCCGGCTGACCGACACCACCTGGCAGCAGATCGAGCGCGCGGCCGATGGCCCGCAGGCGCTGGTGCTGCTGCTCATGTCGCCCGAATTCCAGCGGCGCTGACGCCCCCCGCCGCACGAGGACACCTTCATGGACGCACACGCCCTTTCCCGCCGCCGCCTGCTGCGCGGCGCCCTGGCCGCCGGCGCCGCGGCCGCCGCCGGCCCCTGGGCCACGCTCGCCCTGGGCGGCACCGCCCGGCCCACCGACCCGCGCCTGGTCGTCGTCGTGCTGCGCGGCGGCATGGACGGCCTGTGGACCGTGCCGGCCATTGGCGACCCGGACTTCGCCCCCGCGCGCGGCCAGCTGGCCGAGTACCCGGCCGCGCCGCTGCCGCTGGCCGGCCCGTTCGCCCTGCACCCCGGCTTCGAGCGCCTGCACGCCGCGTGGAAGGACAAGGAGCTGGTCGTCGTGCACGCCGCCGGCCTGCCCTACCGCGACCGCTCGCACTTCGACGCCCAGAACGTGCTGGAAGGCGGCGGCGAGCGCCCCTACCAGCTGCCCACGGGCTGGGTGGGCCGCGCGCTGGCCGCCGGCGGCCAGCCGGGCCTCGCCCTGTCCACCGCCGTGCCGCTGCTCATGCGCGGGCCGAAGCCGGTGGACACCTGGGCGCCGTCCAGCCTGCCGGAGCCGAACGCCGACCTGGTGGCCCGGCTGGGCCGCCTCTACGCCAACGACCCGGCGCTGGCCACGGCGCTCACGCGCGCCCAGGGCCTGCGGGCCGACATGCCGGCCGGCGCCGGCAACCCGATGATGCCGCCGGCCAGCGGCGGCAAGATGGCCAGCGGCTCGCTGCCCGGGCTCACCCTCAAGGCGGTGGAATTCCTGCGCCAGCCGCGCGGCCCGCAGTTCGTCATGCTCGAGCAGGGCGGCTGGGACAGCCACGCCAACCTGGCCAACGAGAAGAGCGCCTTCCTCAACAACCTGGCGCAGCTGGACACCAGCCTGGGCCTGCTGCGTGAGCAGCTCTCCGCCCCCGCGGCCAACGGCCTGTGGGGCCGCACGGTCGTGCTGGTGGTCACCGAGTTCGGCCGCGAGGTGGCCATCAACGGCACCCGCGGCACCGACCACGGCACCGGCGGCGCCGCCTTCGTGCTGGGCGGCGCGGTGCGCGGCGGCCAGGTGCTGGCCGACTGGCCGGGCCTGGCCCCGAAGGACCGCTACGAGGGCCGCGACCTGCGCATCACCACCGACCTGCGCGCCGTGGCCAAGGCGGTGCTGGCCGACCACATGCACATCGCGCGCGCGGCGCTCGACAAGGACGTGTTCCCGGGCACCGCGTCGCTCAAGCTGCCCGAGCTGGTGCGGGCCTGAGCGACGCCCCGCGCAGGGCGGGCGATCAGACCGCCGCCAGCGCCTGGTCCAGGTCGGCCAGCAGGTCGTCGATGTGCTCGATGCCCACCGACAGCCGCACGGCGTCCTCACCCACGCCCGCCTTCTCCAGCTCGGCCGGCGACAGCTGGCGGTGCGTGGTGGAGGCCGGGTGCGTGGCCAGCGACTTCGCGTCGCCGATGTTCACCAGCCGGGTGAACAGCTGCAACCCGTCCAGGAAACGCGCGCCGGCCTCGCGGCCCGTGCCGGGCGCTGACTTCACCCCGAAGGTGAGCAGGCCCGAGGCGCGGCCGCCGAGGTAACGCTGCGCCAGCGCGTGGTCCGGGTGGCCCTCCAGCCCGGCGTAGTTCACCCACGCCACCTTGCCGTGCGCCTGCAGGTGCCGGGCGATGGCTTGCGTGTTGGCGCAGATGCGGTCCATGCGCAGCGCCAGCGTCTCGATGCCCTGCAGGATCTGCCAGGCGTTGAAGGGCGAGATGGCGCCACCCGTGTTGCGCAGCGGCACCACGCGGGCCCGGCCGATGTAGGCCGCCGGGCCCAGCGCCTCGGTGTAGACCACGCCGTGGTAGCTGGGGTCGGGCTGGCTCAGGCGGGTGAAGCGCTGGGCGTGCTGCGCCCACGGAAAGCGGCCGGAATCGACGATGGCCCCGCCGAGCGAGGTGCCATGGCCGCCCAGGTACTTGGTGAGCGAGTGCACCACGATGTCGGCGCCATGCTCGATGGGCCGCAGCAGGTAGGGCGTGGCGACCGTGTTGTCCACGATCAGCGGCACCCCGTGGCGGTGGGCGATCTCGGCGATGCGGGCGATGTCCGTCACGTTGCCCTGGGGGTTGCCGAGCGACTCCACGTAGACGGCCTTGGTGCGCGCATCGATCAGCGGCTCGAAGCTCTCGGGGCGGCGGTAGTCGGCGAAGCGCGTGGTGATCCCGTACTGCGGCAGCGTGTGCGCCAGCAGGTTGTAGGTGCCGCCGTACAGCGCGCTGGAGGCGACGATGTTGTCACCCGCCTCGGTGATGGTCATGATCGCGTAGGTCACCGCCATCTGGCCCGAGGCCAGCGCCAGCGCCGCGATGCCGCCCTCCAGCGCCGCGATGCGTTGCTCCAGCACATCCTGGGTGGGGTTCATGATGCGCGTGTAGATGTTGCCCGGCACCTTCAGGTCGAACAGGTCCGCGCCGTGCTGTGCGCTGTCGAAGGCATAGGCCACCGTCTGGTACAGGGGCACGGCCACCGCCTTGGTGGTGGGGTCCGGCGAATAGCCGGCGTGGACGGACAGTGTTTCGAAGCGGTGCGGGCGGGTGGTCACGGCGGGCGTTCCGGAAGTGGGGGGACCTGCAAGCCTAGGGCCACACCGGCCGGCTGCCAAGCGACCGGATCAAGGATGCAACGGCGCCCGGCACGGGCGCCTGCGCGGGCGTGCCGGCACCCGGCCGGAGGGGGTGCGGTGCGGGCGGTCAGCCGGTGCACTGCCGCTGCAGCCAGCCGGCGAAGGCCTGCATGGCGGGGCTGTCGCGGCGCGACTGCAGCCGCGTGAGCCAGTAGCGGCCGGTGAGGATCTGGGTGTCGAAGGGCCGCACCAGCGTGCCCTGCTGCAGCTCGTGTGCGAACAGCGCCGCCGGCAGCAACGCCACGCCGGCGCCCTGCAGCGCCGCGTCGGCCAGGGCCAGCGAGCTGTCCAGCACCGGGCCGCGCAGCAGCGGTGCGGTCAGGCCGCAGCGCTCGAACCAGGCCGGCCACTCGTCGCTGCGGTAGGAGCGCAGGAGGGTCTCGCGCGCGAGCTGCGGCGGCGCCAGCAGGCGCGCGGCCAGCGCCGGGCTGCACAGCGGGCTCAGCGGCGCCTCGAACAAGGGCACCGCGTGGACGCCATGCCACGCGCCCTGGCCGAAGCGCACGGCGACGTCCAGCCCTTCGCCCGCCAAGTCGACCCGGTTGTTGTTGCCGAACAGGCGCAGGTCGATCCACGGGTGCTCCCGCTGGAAGGCGGGCAGGCGCGGCATCAGCCAGCGCACCAGCAGGCTGGACACGCAGCCCACGGTGAGCACGTCCGCCTCCGGCGCGTGGCGGAAGCGCTCCAGCCCGCGGCCCAGCCGCTCGAAGGCATCGGCCACCGTGGGCAGCAGGGCCAGGCCCTCGTCGGTGAGCGCCAGGCCGCGTGGCAGGCGGCGGAACAGCGCCACCCCCAGGCGCTCCTCCAGGTTCCTCACCTGCTGGCTCACCGCCGCCTGGCTGACGCTGAGCTCGTTGGCGGCCCGCGTGAAGCTCAGGTGGCGGGCCGAGGCCTCGAAGGCGCGCAGCGCGTTCAGGGGAAGGTGCATGGCGGGGATTCTGTCGCCGCGCTGCCCTGGATTTCCTATGGGCTGCCCCTGCGAATCGTCGTTTGTGCGGGATCGCGCCGCTGTCTATCGTCCGCCCCCATCCACGAACGACACGGAGAGACGACATGGACAGACGATCCTTCGCCGCGCTGATCACGCTCGCGGCGAGCGGGCTCGCCCGCGCGGCGGACGCCGCCGCCCCGCACGACGACGACGCGATGGTGCGCCGCTGGCAGGCGCTGGAGGCGCAGGCCGGCGGCCGCCTGGGCGTGACGCTGATCGATCCTGCACGGCAGCAGCGCGTCGCCTGGCGCGGCGGCGAGCGCTTCCCGATGTGCAGCACCTTCAAGTGGCCGCTGGCGGCCGCCATGCTGGCCCGCGTGGACGCCGGTGCGGCCTCGCTGGACCAGGTGCTGCGCTATGGCCGCGACGAGCTCGTCGCGCACTCGCCGTTCACCGAGCGGCATGCCGGGCGCGGCATGCGGGTGGGCGACCTGTGCGCGGCCACCGTCGCCCACAGCGACAACACCGCGGCCAACGTGCTGCTGCGCGCCCTGGGCGGCCCGTCGGCTTTCACGCGCTTCGTGCGCGCCCAGGGGGATGCATGGACCCGCCTGGACCGCGATGAGCCGGCGCTCAACGAGGCACGCCCCGGTGACGAGCGCGACACCACCACCCCGGACGCCATGGCGGCCCTGATGCAGCGGCTGCTGCTGGGCGACGGCCTGTCACCGGCCGCCCGCCAGCAGCTGAAGGCGTGGGGCCTGGCCACCGTGACCAGCGGCATCCGCCTGCGCAAGGGGCTGCCCGCCGGCTGGCAGCTGGCCGACAAGACCGGCACCAACGACCAGGGCAGCGCCAACGACGTGGGCGTGTTCTGGACATCGACCGGCCGCCCCATCGTGGTGGCCGCCTACCTGACGCAGAGCACCGCACCGATGGCCGGGCAGAACGCCGTGCATGCGGCGATCGCCGCGCAGGTGTTCCAGCGCGGGTAGCGGCCACGCCGCCCCTTTCACACCTCAGCTGCTGCCCCGCACCACCAGCTCGTAGCCCAGGTCCACGCTGGGCCGCGCCACCGGCTCGCCGCGCATCAGGGCCAGCAGCATGGCCGCGGCCTGGGCACCCACCTCGGCGCGCGGCGTGCGCACGGTGGTCAGCGGCGGCACCATCTGGTCGCTGCCGGTCAGGTCGTTGAACCCCGCCACGGCGATGTCCTGCGGCACGCGCACGCCGCGGCGCAAGGCGGCCAGCAGCGCGCCCTGCGCCAGGTCGTCGTTGCAGAAGAAGATCGCATCGACGGGCGGCCGCTGGCCGATGATCTGCTCGAACATCACGCCGCCCAGCGCCAGCGACGAGGGCGCCGGGTTCAGCCACTCCAGCACCGGGTCGTGCAGGCCGGCCTGCTGCATCGCCTGGCGCCAGCCGGCCAGGCGCTGGCGCGTGCGCGTGTCCAGCTGGGCCGCGGCGAAGGCGATGCGCCGGTGGCCCCGCTCCAGCAGGTGGCGCGTCATCGCCTCGCCGGCCGCCTGCTGCGACAGCCCCACGCAGTGCAGGCCGGCGCCGGGCTCGGCCAGCTCCATCAGGTGCACCACCGGCACGCCCGCCTGGGCGATGAGCCGGCGCGTGGGCTCGGGCCGCTCCAGCCCGGTGACCAGCAGGCCCGCCGGCCGGTGCAGCAGCTGCTCGCGCAGCAGCTGCGCCTCTTCCACGTCGTCGTAGTGCGTCACGCCGATGAGCGTCTGGTAGCCCGCCGGGCGCAGCGTGGCCTGCACCGCCTCCAGCAGGTCCACGAACAGGGCGTTGGACAGCATGGGAATGAGCACCGCCACGTGCGTGCTGCGGCGCGAGGCCAGCGCGCGCGCCGCCGGGTCCGGCGCGTAGCCCAGCCGGTCGGCCGCCTCGCGCACACGCGCCACCAGCGCCGGGTCCACCGCGCGCTCGCCGCGCAGGGCGCGCGACACGGTGATCGGGCTCACATCGGCGGCCCGCGCCACGTCGTCGAGCGTGACGCGGCCGGTGGAACGGGGACGGCGCGGCGGTGCGGTCATGTCAGGGTTTACACGGATGAACCGAGGGGTGTGGATGGCTAGGATAGCGCTGTCCGGCGGCATTCGCCAAGCTGGTGCACACCCCAAGCGGCAGGTTCCTGCGGCGGGGCCCGTGTCCCCCAGGCGGCCGCCGTCTTTTCCACCCTGTTGGATAGCGCTGTCCAAACGGCGCACCGCTTGATCGTTTCCCCGTGTTGGCCATGCCCGCTCCCTTCCCCCGCGCCTCGCTCGTCGTCATGGGCGTGTCCGGCTGCGGCAAGACCAGCCTGGCGCAGGCGGTGACCGACGCGCTCGGTTGGCGCTTCATCGAGGGCGATGCCCACCATGGCCCGGACAACCTGGCCAAGATGCGCGAAGGCACGCCCCTGACCGATGCCGACCGCGCCGGCTGGCTGGACACGCTGGCCGCGCAGCTGGGCCAGCCCCCGCTGCCGGCTGTGCTGAGCTGCTCCGCGCTCAAGCGCGCCTACCGCGACCGCCTGCGCGCGGCCTCGCCCGGCCTGCGCTTTGCCTTCCTCGACATCACGCCCGACGAGGCGCGTCGGCGCGTGCAGGCGCGCGCCGGCAGCCACTTCTTCACCCCCCAGCTGGTGGACAGCCAGTTCGCCACCCTGCAGCGGCCCGACGGCGAGGCCGGCGTGCTGCGCCTGGACGCCACCGCCGAGCGCGCGCAGCTCACCCGGCAGGTGGTGGCCTGGTTGACCCGCGAGGAGACCGCATGACCGCTTCCCCCGACGCCCAGGCGCCGCTGGCGCGCCGCATCGCCGAGGCCGCCATGGCGCTGTGCCTGGGCGTGATGGCCCTGGCGGTGTTCGTCAACGTGGTGCTGCGCTACGGCTTCGGCAGCGGCGTGGCCGCGAGCGAGGAGCTCTCGCGCCTGCTGTTCGTGTGGATGGTGTTCATCGGCGCCACGGCCGCCTACCCGGCCGGCGAGCACATGGCCTTCACCAGCCTCGTGGCGCGTCTGCGCCGCCGGCCGCGCACGATGGCCGCGGCCACGCTGGTGATCCGGCTGCTGGTGCTGCTGGCCTGCGTGCTGGTGGGCCGCGGCGCCTGGCAGCAGGTGGCCGTGGGCTGGGACAGCCACTCGGTGGTGCTGGGCTACCCCGCCGCCCTGCTGCCCCTGCCCGCCCTGCTGTGCACCACCGCCATCGGCGTGATGGTGCTGTGGGAGATCGTGCAACGCCGGCCGCTGCCGCTCGGCCACGGCATGGAGACGGAATGAGCGCCGAAGCCGCTGCCTTCGTGGTCTTCTCGCTCGGCATGCTGGTGCTCATGGGCATCGGCATGAACATGGCGTTCGCCCTGGTGCTCACCGGCGCCGGCATGGCCTGGGTGCTGGACTTCTGGGACACCCAGCTGCTGGCACAGAACCTGGTGGCCGGCATCGACAGCTTCCCGCTGCTGGCCGTGCCCTTCTTCGTGCTGGCCGGCGAGCTGATGAACGCCGGCGGCATCAGCCGGCGCATCATCACCATGGCCCAGGCCTGGGTGGGCCACATCCGCGGCGGCCTGGGCTACGTGGCCATCGGCGCCGCGGTGCTCATGGCCAGCATGAGCGGCTCGGCGCTGGCCGACACGGCCGCGCTGGCCACCATCCTGCTGCCCATGATGCGCCAGCAGGGCTACCCCCTGCCCACCTCCGCCGGGCTGCTGGCCTCGGGCGGCATCATCGCGCCCATCATCCCGCCGTCCATGCCGTTCGTGATCTACGGCGTGACGACCAACACCTCCATCTCGGCGCTGTTCCTGTCGGGCATCGTGCCCGGCCTGTGCATGGGTGCGGGGCTCATCCTGGCCTGGAAGTGGGTGCTGCGGCGCATCGAGCTGCCCGAAGGCCAGCCGCTGCCCCTGCGCGAGCGCCTGGGCGCCACGGGCAAGGCCTTCTGGGCACTGCTGATGCCGGTCATCATCATCGGCGGCATGAAGAGCGGCGTGTTCACCCCCACCGAGGCCGCGGTGGTGGCGGCCTTCTACGCGCTGTTCGTGGCGCTCGTCGTGCACCGCGAAATGCGGCTGGGCGACATCCACGGCGTGCTGGTGCGTGCCGCCCGCACCACCGCCATCGTGATGTTCCTGTGCGCCGGCGCCCAGGTGGCGAGCTACATGATCACGCTGGCCGACCTGCCCGGCACGCTCGGCGGCTGGCTGGGCCCACTCATCGACAGCCCGCGCCTGCTGATGCTGGTGATGATGGTGGTGCTGGTGATCGTGGGCACCGCGCTCGACCTCACGCCCACCATCCTCATCTTCGCCCCGGTGATGCTGCCCATCGCCGTGAAGGCCGGCATCGACCCGGTGTACTTCGGCCTGATGTTCGTGCTCAACGGCGCCATCGGCCTGATCACCCCGCCCGTGGGCACCGTGCTCAACGTGGTGGCCGGCGTGGGCCGGCTGCCGCTGCACCAGGTGATCCGGGGCGTGAACCCCTTCCTGCTCACCTACCTGGCCATCCTGGCGCTGTTCATCGCGTTCCCGTCGCTCGTCACCGCACCGGTCGCCTGGATGCGCTGACCCATCCCACCCACAAGGAGACATTTCCATGCACCGCATCCGTCGCCACCTCGTCGCCGCCGCCGCCACCGCCCTGCTGGCCGCCCCGCTGGCCGGCCTGGCCCAGGACATCAAGCCGCGCCTGATCCGCTTCGGCTACGGCCTGAACGAGCAGAGCAACCAGGGCCGCGCGGTGAAGGTGTTCGCCGAGGCGGTGGAGAAGGCCTCCGGCGGCAAGATGCGCGTGCGGGCCATCGGCGCCGCGGCGCTGGGCCCCGACACCCAGATGCAGCAGGCCCTGGTGGGCGGCGCCCAGGAGATGATGGTGGGCTCCACCGCCACCCTCGTGGGCATCACCAAGGAAATGGCGCTGTGGGACACGCCCTTCCTGATCAACAACGTGCGCGAGGCCGATGCGCTGCTGGACGGCCCGGTGGGCCAGAAGGTGATGGCCAGGCTGCCGGAGAAGGGCCTGGTGGGCCTGGTGTACTGGGAGAACGGCTTTCGCAACCTCACCAACAGCAAGCGCCCGGTCACCAAGGCCGAGGACCTGGACGGCATCAAGCTGCGCGTGATGCAGAACAACGTGTTCCTCGACAGCTTCCGCAGCCTGGGCGCCAACGCCGTGCCGCTGCCCTTCTCGGAGCTGTTCAGCGCCCTCGAGACGAAGACGGTGGACGGCCAGGAGAACCCGTACAACACCATCCTGTCGAGCAAGTTCTACGAGGTGCAGAAGTACCTCAGCGTGACCAACCACGTCTACAGCCCGTGGATCGTGCTGGTGAGCAAGAAGTGGTGGGACACGCTCTCGACGGCCGAGCAGAAGATCCTGAAGGACGCCGCGGTGGCCAGCCGCGACTTCGAGCGCAAGGACACGCGCGAGGAAGCCGGCCGCGCGCTGGCCGAGCTGAAGGCCAAGGGCATGCAGGTGAACGAACTGAGCCCGGCCGAGGCCGCGCGCATGCGCGACAAGCTCACGCGGGTGAACGCCAGCATCGCGGCCAACGTGGGCATGGACCTGTGGAACGAGACGCAGGCCGAGCTGGCAAAGCTGCGCGGGCGGAAGTGACCGGGCCCGGCGCCGGCCACGGCGGCCGGTAAACCGAGCCGAGCCGAGACGGGCCGGGCCGGGGCAGGCACGGCGCCTGCCCGGGGGCCGGCTCGATGAGCCCGCCTCCCCCCCTGCCCCCTGCGCCGCCCGACGCGCACCGCCCCGACCTGGCGCTGCGCACGCTGGTGGTGGCCGCCACCCTCGCCATGCTGGCCGTGCTGCTGCCCTTCTACGGCGCGGTGCTGTGGGCGGTGATCCTGGCGCTGGTGTTCCGCCCGCTGCAGCGGCGCCTCGTGCGGCGGCTGCAGCGCCCTGGCTGGGCCGCCGCCATCACGCTGCTGGTGGTGATCCTGGTGGTGGTGCTGCCGCTGCTGGGCCTGTCCGCTGCGCTGGCGCGCGAGGGCGCGCGCTTCGCCCAGGCGGTGCAGACGGGTGCGATCGACCTGCCCGGCATGCTGCAGGGCGTGTTCAACGCCCTGCCGGGCCCGGTGAGCGACCTGCTGGGCCAGGCCGGCATCAGCAACGTGGACGCCCTGCGCCAGCGCATCGAGCAGAGCGCGGGCCGGGTCGCCCAGTTCCTGGCCGGCCATGTGCTGGACATGGGACAGGTCACCGTGGCGTTCGTGGTGCAGCTGTTCGTGGCGCTCTACACCGGCTTCTTCATGCTGCGCGACGGCGACGCGCTGTCGGCCCAGGTGTGGGCCGCCCTGCCCCTGGGCGAGCACCACAAGCGGGCCCTGCGCGAGCGCATCACCACCGTGCTGCGCGCCACGGTCAAGGGCAACCTCGTCGTGGCCGTGCTCCAGGGCGGCATCGGCGGCGTGGTGCTGGCCGTGCTCGGCGTGCCGGGCGCCCTGCTGGCAGGCGCTCTCATCGCGCTGTTCTCGCTGCTGCCGGCCGTGGGCTCGGCGCTGGTCTGGGGCCCCATCGCCCTGTACCTGCTCGCCACGGGCGACATCTGGCGCGGCGTGGCGCTCACGGTGATCGGCGTGGGCGTGATCAGCATGGTGGACAACCTGCTGCGCCCCATCCTGGTGGGCCGCGACACCCGGCTGCCCGACTGGCTGGTGCTGGTCACCACCGTGGGCGGCATCGCCCTGATCGGCCTGAACGGCTTCGTGGTGGGACCGCTGGTGGCCAGCGTGTTCGTGGCGGCCTGGGGGATCTACGCCCGGAAGAACTAGCCGGCGGCGCCGGCACCCGGCGCCAGCAAGGCGCGGTTGCGCGCCACGTCGCGCTCGAAGGACGCGAGCACCAGGTCCGAGACATCCGCGTGCAGCAGCATGGTGCGCGCCACCTCGGCGCGGGCCTCGAACTCGGCCAGCACGCCGGCACGCACCCGCGGGGCCAGGCTGTCGATCAGCGCGGGCAGCAGCGCGTCCAGCGCGATCAGGCTTCCCTTCAGCTCGCAGACGCGTTCGGTGACTTCCTGGAGGTTCTTCACGCGTGGGCCTTCGGAAAAAGAAAAGCGCGGCCAGGCCGCGCTTGCATCGCCAGGTCAGGCGCGCGCCGGCGAACCGGACAGCGCCTGGACCGTGCGGTCTTTAGTCCAGCGAGCGGATGTTGGCCGCCTGCGGGCCCTTCTGGCCCTGGGTCACCTCGAACTGCACACGCTGGTTCTCGGTCAGCGTCTTGAAGCCGCTGCCCTGGATTTCCTTGAAGTGGGCGAACAGGTCCTTGCCACCGCCATCGGGGGCGATGAAGCCAAAGCCCTTGCCTTCGTTGAACCACTTCACGGTACCGGTTTCGGTCGTCATATCGAATTCCTTTTCAAGTTTGCGATGGGCGCAACAGCGCGCCCAGGCGAAGAGACGCCAAGAAAATCTTCAAAGGGGGATTCGACACAACCGCCGGCAGAACGCCGCAGCGGGAAGAAAAACCAATCAGCAGATGCTCTTGTGCATATCAGCCAGCCGAATACTAGTCGAACCCGGCTTCCCGCGCTGCAGCTTTACACAAGCCCGAGAATCTGACGGGCCATGCGCGCCGAGGCGCCGCGGTGCGCCGAGGCCAGGGCCTCGGCCGCGGCCTGCGCCTGCCGGCGGGCGGGCGCATCGTCCACGAGGCGGCGCACCTGCGCGAGTGCCTGCGCCATGTCGTCCACCTGCCATGCCGCCCCGGCCAGGGTGGCCTCGCGGGCGGCCTCGGAGAAGTTGAACACCGACGGGCCCAGCACCATCGGGCAGCCGCAGGCGGCCGCCTCGATGAAGTTGTGGGAGCCGAAGGGGCCGAAGCTGCCGCCCTGCAGGCCCGCATCGGCCAGCGCGAAGTACAGCGGCATCTCGCCCAGCGAATCACCCAGCCAGACGTCGGCCTGCGTGTCCGCGGCCGGCGGCCCGGCGTCGGGCCAGCCGCTGCGGCGGCGCAGGCTGAAGCCCTGCTGGCCGACGGCCGCCGCCACCTCGTCGAACCGCTGCGGGTGGCGCGGCACCAGCAGCAGCAGCGGCCGGGGCGCCGGCCACGCCGCCCAGTGCGCCAGCAGCTGGGCCTCCTCGCCCTCCCGCGTGCTGGCGGCCACTACCAGGGGGCGGGCGATGCGGGCCTTCCAGCGCAGGCCCGCCGCCAGCTGCGCCGGGTCGGGGCGCAGGTCGTACTTGAGGTTGCCCGCCACTTGCACGTGGCGCACGCCGGCCGCCTGCAGGCGCTCGGCGTCCGCGGCCGTCTGCGCGAGCGCGAGCGCCAGCGTGTCGGCCGCGGGCCGCAGCAGGGCAGCAAGGCGTCGGCCCTTGGCGGCGCTGCGCTCGGACAGCCGCGCGTTGGCCAGCACCATCGGCACGCCCACGCGCCGGGCCTCGGCCAGCAGCGTGGGCCAGACCTCGGTCTCCATCAGCACACCCACCGCCGGGCGATGGCGCCGCAGGAAGCGGCGCACCGCTCCCGGCGTGTCGAAGGGCAGCCAGGCCTGGCGGTCGCCCGGGCGCAGCAGCGCCGCGCCGGCCGTGCGGCCGGTGGCCGTGCCGTGGGTGAGCAGCAGGCGCAGGCCGGGCCGGTGTTCGCGCAAGGCGGCCACCAGGGCGGCCGCGGCGCGCGTCTCGCCCAGGGACACGGCGTGCACCCACACGGCGCCCGGCTCGCTGCGGGCGCCGAAGCCCAGCCGCTCGCCGATCGCCAGCCGGTACCCCGGCTCCTGCCGACCGCGCCACCACAGCCGCGCGAGCAGCAGCGGTGTCGCCAGCCGCAGCAGCGCCACGTACACGAGGCGGGCGAACAGCGCCTTCATGGGCATCCCGAGCCGGCCGCCGAGCCGGGCGGCCGGCTGCGGCCGGTCGAGCCGCTCAGCGCCACCGCGGCCGCGGTCGGGCTCCGTGCAGTCAGTGGGCGGCCGCCGCGAACTGCGCGTCGGGCTTCACCTCGCGCAGCGCGGCCATGAAGTCGCGCTCGATGCGGTGCAGCGCCTCGGCGGTGTGGCCCTCGAAGCGCATCACCAGCACCGGCGTGGTGTTGGACGCGCGCACCAGGCCGAAGCCATCGGGATAGTCGGCACGCAGGCCGTCGATGGTGCCGATCTCGGCGCCGGGGAACTTCGCCGTCTCGCGCAGCTTCTCGATCACGGCATGCGGCTCACCCTCCTCGCAGGGCACGTTCAGCTCCGGCGTGCTGTGGCTGGTGGGCAGGCCGTTGAGCACCGCGCTGGGGTCGTCCGAGCGCGACAGGATCTCCAGCAGGCGCGCCGCCGTGTACATGGCGTCGTCGAAGCCGTACCAGCGCTCGGCGAAGAAGATGTGCCCGCTCATCTCGCCAGCGATGGGTGCGCCGGTCTCCTTGAGCTTGGCCTTCACCAGCGAATGGCCGGTCTTCCACATCATCGGCACGCCGCCGGCCTTGCGCACGTCGGGCGCCAGGCGCTGGCTGCACTTCACGTCGTAGATGATGGTGCCGCCCTTGACGCGCGTGAGGATGTCGCGCGCGAACAGCATGAGCTGGCGGTCGGGGTAGATGATCTGCCCGTCCCTGGTGACCACGCCGAGGCGGTCGCCATCGCCGTCGAACGCCAGGCCGAGCTCGGCGTCGGTGGCGTGCACCACCTTGATCAGGTCGGCCAGGTTCTCGGGCTTGGACGGATCGGGGTGGTGGTTGGGGAAGTCGCCATCGACCTTGGAGTACAGGTCGATCACCTCGCAGCCCAGCGCGCGCAGGATGGCGGGTGCCGTGGCGCCGGGGATGCCGTTGCCCGAATCCACCACGATCTTCATCGGCCGCGAGAGCTGGCAGTCGCTGGTGATGCGGTGCGCGTACTCGGGGATCACGTCCATCGCCGCGATGCGGCCCTGGCCGGTGGCGTAGTCCTCGGCCTCCATGCGCTGGCGCAGGCCCTGGATCTCGTCGCCGTAGATGGCGCGGCCGGCTAGCACCATCTTGAAGCCGTTGTAGTTCTTCGGGTTGTGGCTGCCCGTCACCTGGATGCCGCTGGAGCAGCCATGGCGCGCGCGCGTGGCGGCCACGTAGTAGACGATGGGCGTGGTGACGGCGCCCAGGTCCACCACGTCCAGGCCGGTGGAGGCCAGGCCGCGCATCAGCGCCTGTGCCAGGCCCGGGCCGGACACGCGGCCGTCGCGGCCCACGGCCACGGCCTTCTCGCCGGCCTTGAGCGCCTCGGTGCCGAAGGCGCGGCCGAGGTGCTCGGCGAACTGCTCGTCGAGGGCCTGGCCGACGATGCCTCGGATGTCGTAGGCCTTGAATGCGGATGCTGCAACCTTCATGGGGGTGTTCTCTCCTAGTGGCGGGCGCGATTGTAGGCAGGGGACGCTCAGGCACTGTGACGTCCGGCGTGGGGGGCAAGCAGGGCCCGTGCCGGCCGCCGCGCGCCGCTGCGTCTCGCCATCCGTCGCCTGCGCTGTCGATCCGTCGCCACCCCAGGACGCCCCGCCCGGGCGGCTGCCTACACTGCGCCGCCATGGACAGCACCCTCTGGCTCGACACCCTGCGCCGCTCCTGGCGCAGCTGGACCTCCATCGACCTCGAGGTGGAGGGCCCGGGCTGGCTGCAGCTGGTGTGGACCGGGCTGTTCTCGGTGGCCTGCGCGCTGCTGTTCACCGCCTTCGGCATGGTGATGATGGGCCGCAGCCAGATGGGCGATGGCGCCGCCTGGTGGCGCTGGTTCCAGGCCAACCTGTTCATCAGCGCCGTCATCGGCTACGGCATCCACGGCCTGTTCGAGCTGCTGACCCGCTGGATCGGCCCGGCCCGCATCCGCAGCTGGCCGGAGGGCCGGCGGGCGCTGTTCTTCGTCGCCGTGCCGCTGGGCGGCGTGGCCCTCCTGTGGCCCACCGCGGTGTGGCTGATGGGCCACGGCTTCGGCACGGGCAGCCCGCGCGTGAACATGGGCTTCGTCGCCTTCGCGTTGATGTTCAGCCTCGTGATGTTCCTGTACTTCGGCGGCAAGGCCCGGCTGGAGATGGCCAACCGCCGCGCCGCCGAGGCCCAGCTCAGGCTGCTGCAGGGCCAGATCGAGCCGCACTTCCTGTTCAACACGCTGGCCAACGTGGTGGGCCTGATCGACCACGAGCCGGAGCGGGCGCGGCGCATGCTGGAGAGCTTCATCGACTACCTGCGCGGCTCGCTCGGCGGCCTGCGCAACGGGCAGCACACGCTGGGCCAGGAGATGGCCCTGGTGGAAGCCTACCTCGGCGTGCTGGCCCTGCGCATGGACGATCGCCTGCGGGTGCGCATCGAGGTGCCCGACGTGCTGCGCGCCACCCCGCTGCCGGCCCTGCTGGTGCAGCCCCTGGTGGAGAACGCCATCCACCACGGGCTGGAGCCCAAGGTCGAAGGCGGCGAGATCGTGGTGCATGCCGAGGTGGACGGCCAGCGCCTGCAGATCGAGGTGCGGGACGACGGCCTGGGCCTGCACCCCGCCGGGGCGGCGGCGCGCCGCCCCCGCGGGGCCGGTGCCGCGCGGGGCCACAACCGCGAGCGCCGGGCGGCCCGCGACGGCGCGGCCGCCGGCCTGGCCCTGACCGAACGCCCGGGCGGCGGCGTGTGCGCCCGCCTCACCCTGCCCTGGCCCGTGCCGCCGACCCTGGCCTGACCCTCCCTGTGCCGATCCCTTGCCCTGCCCCATGACGACACCCACCGCCCTGATCGCCGACGACGAGCCGCACCTGGTGCGCCACCTGCAGCAGCAGCTGGCCCAGCTGTGGCCGGAGCTGCACATCGTGGCCACCGCCCGCAACGGCCTGGAGGCGGCGCAGGCCATCGCCACGCACGCGCCCGACCTGGCCTTCCTGGACATCCGCATGCCGGGCCTGACCGGGCTGGAGGTCGCCCAGGGTGTGGAGGGCCGCACCCGGGTGGTCTTCGTCACCGCCTACGACGAGTTCGCGGTGCAGGCCTTCGATCAGGCGGCGCTGGACTACCTGCTCAAGCCGGTGACGGCCGAGCGCCTGGGCCGCTGCGTCCAGCGCCTGCGTGCCGCCGTGCAGGCGGCGCCCGACGAGCCGGACGCCCGGCTGGCGCAGACGCTGCGCCGCCTGCTGCCGGCCGCCGCGGCGGCACAGCCCGCCCCGGCGCGGCTGCGCTGGATCCGCGCCAGCGCCGGCGAGGTGACGCACCAGGTGGGGGTGGACGAGGTGGTGTGCTTCCAGGCCGACGACAAGTACACCTGCGTGCACACCGCCAGCGGCCGGGAACACCTGATCCGCACGCCCATCACCGAGCTGGCCGCGCAGCTGGACCCCGACCAGTTCTGGCAGGTGCACCGCGCCACGCTCGTCAACCTGGCGTTCCTGGACAGTACCCGGCGCGACGAGGCCAGCCGCCTGTGGCTGCGCCTGCGCGGCCTGGCCCAGGAGCTGCCGGTCAGCCGCGCCTACGTGCACCTGTTCAAGGCCATGTGAGGCCCCGGCGGCCCGGGCGGACCGGGGCGCCGCTATGCTGCGCGAGGCACAGGTCCGAAAACGGCGAGTCAGCGCATCGGCCAGCGCCAAGAATGCGCCCCATGCACCCCGCCCCGCCGCTCCAGCCCGACGCCGCCTACCGCGTGCTGCAGACGCACGACGCCCGCTTCGACGGCCGGCTGTTCGTGGGCGTCACCTCCACCGGCGTGTACTGCCGGCCGGTGTGCCGTGTGCGGCTGCCACGGCGCGAGAACTGCCGCTTCTTCGCCCACGCCGCCGCCGCCGAATGCGCCGGCTTCCGGCCCTGCCTGCGCTGCCGCCCCGAGCTCGCGCCCGGGCTGGCCGCCACCGACTCGCCCGACGCCCTGGCCCGCGCCGGGGCCCGGCTGATCGAGCACGCGGTGGCGCAGGGCGAGCCGGTCGCGCTGCCCGCGGTGGCGGCCCGCCTGGGCGTCACCGACCGGCACTTTCGCCGGGTGTTCCAGGCCGCCCATGGCGTGAGCCCGGTGGACTGGCTCGCCACCCAGCGCCTGCTGCTGGCCAAGCGCCTGCTCACCGACACCGACCTGCCGGTGACCCGCGTGGCGCTGGCGGCCGGCTTCGGCAGCCTGCGGCGCTTTCACGCGGCCTTCGCCGAGCGCTACCGGCTGGCGCCCGGCGCCTTGCGCCGCCACGCCGCCGTGCCGGCCGGGGCCGCCGCCGTGGATGCCACCGAGCCGGTCACGGTGCGCCTGGCCTGGCGGCCACCGTACGACGACGCGGCCATGCTGGGGTTCCTGGCCGCCCGGCCGCTGGCCGGTGTGGAGGCCGTCGGCACCGACCGGGACGGCACGGTGTGGCGCCGCACGCTTGCGCTGGCCGATGCCCAGGGGCAGCACCACGCCGGCTGGCTGGCACTGCGCTGGCGTCCCGGCGCGAACGAGGTGGCCGCCACCGTGAGCCCCGCGCTCGCGCCCGTGCTGGGCGCGGTCATCGACCGCCTGCGCCACCTGCTCGACCTCGACGCCGACACCGCGCCCATCGAACAGGCGCTGGCGGGCATGCCGCTGGCGCTGCGCATCGGGCTGCGCGTGCCGGGCTGCCTGGACGGCTTCGAGACGACGGTGCGCATCGTGCTCGGCCAGCAGGTCACCGTGGCGGCCGCCTGCACGCTCGCCGGCCGCCTGGTGCAGCGCTTCGGCGAGCCGCTGGCCACCCCCTTCGACGGCCTCACCCACCTGTTCCCCACGCCCCAGGCGCTGGCCGCTGCGTCGCCCGACGCCATCGGCACGCTGGGCATCGTGCGCACCCGCGTCGCTGCCCTGCAGGGCCTGGCCCGCGCCGTGGTGGAGGGCCGCCTGGTGCTCTCGCCGGCCGCGCCCATGGCCGCCACGCTGGACACCCTGCGCACGCTGCCCGGCATCGGCGACTGGACGGCTGAGCTGGTGGCGCTGCGCGTGCTGGCCTGGCCCGACGCCTTCCCCGCCAGCGACGTCGGCGTGCGCCGGGCGCTCGGTGCCCCCGACGCCGCCAGCGCCGCCGCCCAGGCCCGGGCCTGGCAGCCCTGGCGCTCCTATGCCGTCATGCAGCTGTGGCAATCCGCCGCCACGCTGCCCGTCTGACCGAAAGGCCCGCCATGACCCCTCCCCCTCTCGTCGCCCAGGCCACGGTGCCCAGCCCGCTGGGGCCATTGCTGCTGGCCGCCCGTGCGCGCGGCCTGGCCGGCTGCTGGTTCAGCGACCAGCGCCACCACCCCGGTCCGCTCGACGCGCCGGTGGACGCCCGCCACCCGCACATCGCCCAGGCGGTGGCGGAGCTGGCCGATTACTGGCGCGACGCCCGCACGGCCCGCTTCCGCGTCCCCCTGGACCCGGCCGGCACGCCCTTCCAGCAGGCGGTCTGGCGGGCCCTGCTCGACATCGCCCCGGGCCGGTCCAGCGCCTACGGCGGCCTGGCCACGGCGCTGGGCGCACCGCAGGCGGCCCGCGCGGTCGGCGCTGCCGTGGGGCGCAACCCGCTGTCGGTCATCGTGCCCTGCCACCGCGTGCTGGGACGGGACGGTGCGCTCACCGGCTACGCCGGCGGGCTGGCCCGCAAGCAGGCGCTGCTGCAGCGCGAAGGCCATGCGCTGGCGGCCCAGGCGGCCGCTGGCGAGGCGGTGTGCGCATGAGGCCGCGCGACGCAGCCGAGCTGCTGGCGCTGGCGGCCATCTGGGGCGGCTCGTTCCTCTTCCTGCGCCTGGGCGCGGCCGATTTCGGCCCGGTGGCGCTGGCGGGGCTGCGTGTGCTGGGCGCCTCGCTGTTCCTGCTGCCGATCCTGCTGCAGCGCGGCGAGTGGCCGGCCCTGCGGCGGCACTGGCGCGCCATCGCGGTGGTGGGGGTGGCCAACTCCGCCATTCCCTTTCTGTGCTTCGCCTATGCCGCGCTGGCCATCACCGGCGGCCTGTCGGCCATCTTCAACGCCACCACGCCGCTGTGGGGCGTGCTCATCGCCTGGGCCTGGCTGAAGGACCGGCCGGGCGGCTGGCGGCTGGCCGGCCTGGCGGTGGGCTTCGCCGGCGTGCTGTGGCTCGCGGGGGACAAGGCGGACTTCCGCGCCGGCGCAGGCGGCACCACCACGGCGCTGGCCGTGGGCGCGTGCTTGCTGGCCACGCTCATGTACGGCCTGGCCGCCAGCCTCACCAAGCGCTACCTCACGGGCGTGCCGCCCATGGCCCTGGCCACGGGCAGCCAGCTGTCGGCCACCGTGGTGCTGGCGCCGCTGATGGTGTGGCAGTGGCCCGCCCAGCTGCCGGGGCCCGGCCCCTGGGCCGCGGTGGCGGCGCTGGCCCTGCTGTGCACCGGCGTGGCCTACATCCTGTACTTCCGCCTCATCGCGGCGCTCGGCGCCACCCATGCCCTGGGCGTGACCTACCTCATCCCCGCCTTCGCCATGCTGTGGGGCGGGCTGTTCCTGGGCGAGACTGTCGATGCGACGATGGTGGGCGCATGCGGGGTCATCCTCGCCGGCACGTCGCTGGTCACCGGCCTGTGGCGGCCGCCCACCCTTCCCCGACAAGGCAAACCGCCCGCACGATGGAGCTGATGAGCCGTGAATGGCTGGCCGGGTTCTGGTCGCAGCCGCTGATCGCCGCCAACCTGGCGGTGTTCCTCAACCTGCTCGGCGCGCTGGCGCTGGGCCTGCTCGTGGGCTACGAGCGCGCCTACCACGGCCGCGCGGCCGGCATGCGCACCTACGGCATCGTGTGCATGGCCTCCGCCGCGCTCACGGTGTTCGCCGGCTACCCGGGCTTCTGGTACGGCGGGCAGCAGGCCATCCACGGCGTGATGGACCCCACCCGGGTGGTGCAGGGCATCGTCACCGGCGTGGGCTTCCTCGGCGCCGGCCTCATCATGAAGGAGGGCCTGAGCATCAGCGGCCTGACCACCGCGGCGTCCATCTGGGCGGCCAGCGCCATCGGCGTGCTGGTGGGGGTGGGCTTCTTCGGCGCCGCCATCCTGCTGTCGCTGCTGTCGGCCGCGCTCATGATGTGGGGCTCCCGGGTGGAGGCGCGCCTGCCGTCGCGGCATGCGGTGGGGGTGCAGCTGCGCTTCGCCACCGGCCACGCGCCGCGGCAGGACGAGATGGCGGCCTGGGCCGCCGCGCTCGGCTACGAGCTGGCCCCGGGCTCCATCACCATCACCGAGGAGCCCGGTCGCATCGAGTGGCGCTTCGTCGCGGTGGCCTACAGCACCCGGCGCGCCGCCACCCTGCCCCAGCTGGCCGACGCGCTGCGGGCGCGGCCCGAGGTGGCGCAGTTCCACCTGGCGCACGCGCGCAACTGATCCCCGAGGCGTCCCGGCCCCACGGGCCGGGCTTGATCTGCGGCAAGACGCCCACGCGGGCCGGGTGCGACGCTTGCGCAGCCTGCCGCCACGAGGAAGCCCCGCCATGACGCCCGCCACCCTGCGCATCCTGCACGACGAACACGCTGCCCTGGCGGCCATGCTGCGCTCGCTGCTGCTGCTGCTGGCGCAGCACCGCCGCGAGGCCACGCTGCCCGACTTCACGGCGCTGCGCGCCATCCTGTTCTACCTGGACGAGTTCCCCGAGCAGCGCCACCACCGCAAGGAGACCGAGCTGCTGTTTCCCCGGCTGCGCCAGCGCACCGCCGAGGGCGCCGCGCTGCTCGACAAGCTCGACCGCGACCATGAGCACAGCGAGCGCGCCGTGCGCGAGCTGGAGCATGCGCTGCTGGGCTTCGAGATGATGGGTGAGCCGCGGCGCGCCGCCTTCGAGCAGGCCGCCGAGCGCTACGTGGACGCCTACCTCACCCACATGCGTCACGAGGAGCACGAGATCCTGCCCCTGGCCGAGCGCACCCTCACGGCCGAGGACTGGGCGGCCCTGGACGCCGCCTTCGGCGAGAACCGCGACCCGCTCACCGGCCATGCGCCGGACGAGGCCTACCGCGCGCTGTTCACGCGCATCGCGCACCTGGTACCCGCCCCCATCGGGCTGGGGCCGGCCACCCGCTGACCCCGCCGCGGCCACAGGCCGGCGTCACGCCCCCAGCAGCTCGCGCACGCCCTCGGCCAGCGCCGGGGCGAGCGGGATGGCGTTGGTGGGGTGGGCGACCGTGTCGCCGCTGACCACCCGCGCCGCGCCGGCCTCGCGCAGCGCCTCGGCCGCGCCAGGGGCGAACAGCGCGTGCACCGCCACGCACACCGGCGCAGCCATGCCGGCGCGGCGCAGGTGGGCCACGGTCTCGGCCAGCGTGCGGCCGGTGGAGATGATGTCGTCCACCAGCACCGGCGTGTGGCCGGCCCAGCGCGCCACCTCGGGCACCGACACCTCCACGTCGCGGTCGCCGCGCCGCTGCTTGGTGAGCACGATGGCGGGCGCCGCGGCGCGCGCCGCCACGTCGCGCACCCACTGGCCGCTCTCCTCGTCGGGGCCCACCAGGAGCGGGCGCGGCACCTCGCGCGCGATCCACTCGGCGATCGCCGGCGCCGCGCGCGCATGGCGGCACGGCACGGTGTACACGTCCTCCAGGCGCGCGATGCGGTGCAGGTGCGGGTCCACGGTGGCCAGGCCGTCCACCGCCTGGCTGAGCCAGCGTGCCACATGGGCGGCGCTGGCGGTTTCGCCGGGATGGAAGGCGATGTCCTGTCGCATGTAGCACAGGTAGGGCGCGGCCAGCAGCACCCGCGTGGCGCCCGCCTCGCGCGCCGCCTGGGCCAGCAGCATCAGCGGCACCAGCTTGTCGTCCGGGCGGTCCAGGCTGCAGGCGATGACCACCGGGCGGCCGGCCACGGGCCGCTCCACGCGCACGAAGGATTCGCCGTCGGGAAAGCGCCGCACGGTGACGGCGCCGCGTTCCGCCGGCAGGGCCGTGGCCAGGGCGTCGGCCAGGCGGTCCTGGCCCGGCCAGGGCAGCACCACGGGCAGCGGGTTCACGCCGGGCGTCATGCCACGGCCCCCACCACGGTCTCGTCGGCCAGGTCGACCAGCGGGTGGCCGTCCAGGTACTGCAGCGCATAGGCCAGCTCGCCCGGCGCGTCGGCGTGCACGGTGATGAGCGGCTGCCCCACGCGCACCCGGTCACCCAGGCGCACGTGCAGCTCCAGCCCGGCGGCCGGCGATGCGGGTGCCCCGGCGAGCTTGGCCACGCGCGCCAGCAGCCGGCTGTCGATGGCCTGCACCCGGCCCGCGGCCTCGGCGGCCACCACGTGGCGCCACGGCGCCACCGGCGGCTCGCGCAGGCCGCCCTGCGCCTCGCAGATGGCCTGGAAGCGCGCCCAGGCCGCCCCGCTGTCGAGCAGGCGCGTGGCCTCGTCCAGGCCCCGCCCGGCCAGCGAGGGCTGGCAGAACTCCAGCAGCACGCCCGCCAGTGCCAGGGCGCGCTGGCGCAGGTCGGCCGGCGCGTCCGGGGCGCCCCGCAGCACCGCCAGCACGTCGTGCGCCTCCAGCGCCGGGCCGATGCCATGGCCCACGGGCTGGGTGCCCACGGTGCGCATCACCTTCAGGTGCAGGCCGAACACGGCCGCCACCTGCACCAGCATGGATTCCAGGCAGCGGAAGTCCGCCTCGGTGCGCACCTTGGCCGTGGGGCCCACGGGCACGTCGATCACGGCGTGCGTGGCACCCGCTGCGATCTTCTTCGACAGCACCGACGCCACGAGCTGCGCGTCGCTGTCCAGGTCCAGCGGGCGCTCCACGCGGATCAGCATGTCGTCGGCGGGGCTGAGCGACAGCGCGCCCCCCCACACGAAGCAGCCGCCCTCGCGCTCGACCACGCGGCGCATGGCCGGCACATCCAGCGCCACGGTGGTGAGCGTCTCCATCACGTCGGCGGTGCCCGCGGGCGAGGTGATGGCGCGCGACGAGGTCTTGGGCATGGTCAGCCCGGCCGCGGTGACGATGGCCACCACGATGGGCGTGGTGCGGTTGCCCGGCAGGCCGCCCACGCAGTGCTTGTCCGCCACCACCTCGCGGCCCCAGTCGATCACCTCGCCGGCGTCCACCATGGCGCGCGTCAGGCCGATGGTCTCCTGCACGTCCATGCGCCCGCCCGCGCAGGCGGCCAGGAAGGCAGCGATGTGGGTGTCGGGGTAATGGCCGGCGGCGATGTCCGCCACGATGTGGCGCAGGTCCGCGTCCTCCAGCCGGTGGCCGTAGATCTTGGCCCGCACGGGGCTCATGGAATCGAGCGCCGGCGCATGCGTCACCGTCACCGCGTCGCCCGATCGCAGGCCCAGCGCACGCCAGGCGCTGTTGGACAGCCCCGCCTCGCCCACGCTGAGCAGCCCCGGGTCCACCACGTTGAGGGTGGCCACGATGGACCGGTCACCGGCGCGCACCTGCACCCGGGCCAGGGCCTCGAAGCCCTCGGCCCGGCACACCTGGCAGTCGCGGTGCATGTAGACGACGAACTCCTGCGAGGTCTCGATGCCGATGCGGCGGGCCTTGAGCAGGGGGCGGGATGCGGCCGCAAGGCCGTCGGCGGGAACATGGCTCATGTGGCGCGCAGCTTATGTCGGGACGGCCCGGCTGTCTTGACCCCAGTCAACCGTGGCCGGCCCCCTGCCCGTAAGCTCGCGGCCATGGACACGACCGACTTCGCCTATCCCACCCCGACCGGCCGCCGTGCGCTCGACCGCCGCCAGCTGCTGCTGGCCGCCGCCGCCGGCCTGCTGCCGGTCTGGGCGGCCGCGACGCCCCGTGCCACGGGCGCCGCCACGGCCGTGGAGGTGTGGAAGGGCCCCAGCTGCGGCTGCTGCGGCGACTGGATCCGCCACCTGGAGGCCCACGGCTTCCAGGTGAAGGCCCACGACACCGGCAACACCGACGTGCGCCAGCGCCTGGGCCTGCCCGTGAAGTACGGCTCCTGCCACACCGCGCTGATCGGCGGCTACGCCGTCGAAGGGCACGTGCCCGCCGCGGACATCCGCCGGCTGCTCAAGGAACGGCCCGCGGCCGTGGGCCTGGCCGTGCCAGGCATGCCCATCGGCTCGCCGGGCATGGACGGCCCCGACTACGGCCCCCGGCGCGACCCGTACGACGTGCTGCTGGTGCTGCGCGACGGCAGCGCGCGGGTCTGGCAGAGCTACCGCTGAGCGCTCAGCCGCAGCGGCAGCCGCCGCCGCAGCCGCCCGCCTTGGCGGGCGGCGCATCCACCGCCGCCACCGGCACCGGCGTGTAGCCCGCGTCCGCGATGGCCTGCGCCAGCGCGGTGGCGTCGGCCGCTGCGGGCTGTACCTGCACCCGGTGGCTGGCCAGGTCGATCTCCACCCGGGCGGCGGGGTCGGCGGCCTGCAGCGCCTGCGTGATGGCGCCGACACAATGGCCGCAGGTCATGTCCTTGACTTCGAAGGTGAGCATCGATATCTCCGGTGAGGCGCGCGAACGCGGTGCAACGATGTCGCCATGTTGAACCTTCCCACCATGGCAAGCACAAGGGGCCGGGGTTGACCCACCTCAACGCAAGCAGGGACATCGTCCCGCGCCGTTGACCTTACCATCATGGCAAGGATGAGCATCGCAGCCCTGACCTGCCCTCCCTTGCTCCGCCATGACCTCCGCCACCACCCTGCGACTGCCCGTCACGGGCATGACCTGCGCCTCCTGCGTGGGACGTGTCGAGAAAGCCCTGCGCGCCGCGCCGGGCGTGTCGGCCGCCAGCGTCAACCTGGCGACCGAGGAAGCCACGGTCACCACCGCCGGCGCACCGGACACCGCCGCCCTGCTGGCCAGCGTGCAGCGGGCCGGCTACGAGGTGGCCACCGTGCCCACCGAGCTGGTGGTCGAAGGCATGACCTGCGCCTCCTGCGTCGGCCGGGTGGAAAAGGCGCTGCGCCAGGTGCCGGGCGTGCTGCAGGCCAGCGTCAACCTGGCCACCGAACGGGCCAGCGTGCGCAGCGTGGCCAGCGTGGCGGTGCCCGACCTGCAGGCCGCGGTGGCGCGCGCGGGCTACCGTGCGCTGCCGGTGCCGGCCGACGGCGCCAGCGCCGCCCGCCCGGCGCCGCGCTGGCCGGACTGGGCGCCGGTGCTCGCCAGCGCCCTGCTCACCCTGCCGCTGGTGGTGCCCATGCTGCTGGACCTCACCGGGCGCCACCTCATGCTGCCCGCGTGGTGGCAATGGCTGCTCGCCACGCCGGTGCAGTTCGTCTTCGGGGCCCGCTTCTACCGCGCGGGCTGGAAGGCCGCGCGTGCCGGCAGCGGCAACATGGACCTGCTGGTGGCGCTGGGCACCAGCGCCGCCTACGGGCTGTCCGTCTTCCTGTGGTGGCGCCACGGCGGCGACGCCATGCCGCACCTGTACTTCGAGAGCTCGGCCACGGTCATCACGCTGGTGCTGCTGGGCAAGTGGCTGGAGCAGCGCGCCAAGCGGCAGACGGCCGATGCGATCCGCGCGCTCAATGCGCTGCGGCCCGCCACCGCCCGCGTGTGGCGCGACGGCCAGGAACAGGAGCTCCCGGTGGAGCAGGTGCGCGTGGGCGACGAGGTGGTCGTGCGCCCCGGCGAACGGGTGCCCGTGGACGGCGAGGTGACGGACGGCCGCAGCCACGTGGACGAGTCGCTCATCACCGGCGAGAGCCTGCCGGTGGCCAAGGCGGTGGGCGACCGCGTCACCGGGGGCGCGATCAACAAGGAGGGCCGGCTGCGCCTGCGCACGCGCGCCGTCGGCACCGAGACGACACTGGCGCGCATCATCCGCCTCGTGGAATCCGCGCAGGCCGCCAAGGCGCCCATCCAGCGCCTGGTGGACCGGGTGAGCGCGGTGTTCGTGCCGGTGGTGCTGGCCATCGCCACCCTCACCTTCGGCGGCTGGCTGCTGGCCGCGGGCGACGCCGAGCAGGCGCTCGTCAATGCCGTGGCCGTGCTGGTGATCGCCTGCCCCTGCGCCCTGGGCCTGGCCACGCCCACCGCCATCATGGCGGGCACCGGCGTGGCGGCACGCCACGGCATCCTCATCAAGGACGCCCAGGCGCTGGAGCTGGCCCATGCGGTGCGCACCGTGGCCTTCGACAAGACCGGCACGCTGACGGCCGGCCAGCCGTCGCTGGTGGCCGCGCTGCCCGGCGAGGGCATCGCCGAGGCCGAGTTGCTGCGCCTGGCCGGCGGTGTGCAACAGGCCAGCGAGCACCCGTTGGCGCAAGCCGTGATCGACCGCGCGGCGGCGGCGGGCCTGGCGCTGCCCGCGGCCGAGGACGCCCAGGCCCTGCCGGGCCGTGGCGTACAGGCCCGCGTGGAACAGCGGTCGCTGGCCGTCGGCAGCAGCCGTCTGCTGGCCGAATGGCAGGCCGACGCGGGAGCGCTGGCGGCGGAGGCGGAGCGGCTGGAGGGCGAGGGCCGCACGGTCTCGTGGCTCATCGAGCGCACCGACGATCCGGCGGGCGCGGCGCGCGTGCTGGGCCTGCTGGCGTTCGGCGACACGCTCAAGCCCTCCGCCGCCGAGGCGGTGGCCCGTCTCAAGGCACTGGGCATCCGCACCGTCATGCTCACCGGCGACAACGCCGGCAGTGCCCAGGCCGTGGCCCGCGCGCTGGGCATCGACGAGGTGCGCGCCCAGGTGCTGCCCGGCGACAAGGCCGCGGCGGTGCAGGCGCTGCGCGGGCCGGGCGGCGTGGTGGCCATGGTGGGCGACGGCATCAACGACGCCCCGGCCCTGGCGGCCGCCGACGTCGGCATGGCCATGTCCACCGGCACCGACGTGGCGATGGAGACCGCCGGCATCACCCTGATGCGTGGCGATCCCCGGCTGGTGCCGGAGGCGGTGGATGTCTCGCGCCGCACCTGGCGCAAGATCCGCCAGAACCTGTGGTGGGCCTTCGGCTACAACGTGCTGGGCATTCCCCTGGCCGCCGCCGGCCTGCTGAGCCCGGTGATCGCCGGCGCGGCCATGGCCTTCAGCAGCGTCAGCGTCGTCGCCAACGCCCTCACCCTGCGCCGCTGGCGCCCGGGCTCCCACTGAACCCGGCGCTCGACCAGGCACCGAACGAGGCAACCGCCATGATGAACATCGGACAGGCCGCCAAGGCCACCCAGGTCTCGGCGAAGATGATCCGCCACTACGAGAGCGTCGGCCTGCTGCCCGAAGCCCGCCGCACCGACGCGGGCTACCGCCAGTACGACGACAAGGACCTGGCCACGCTGCGCTTCATCCGACAGTCACGCGACCTGGGCTTCTCGCTGGAGCAGATCCGCGAGCTGCTCGGCCTGTGGCACAACCGCCGACGCCCGAGCCGGCAGGTGAAGGCGCTGGCCGAGGCCCACATCGCCGAGCTCGACAGCAAGCTGGCCGAGCTGCAGGCCATGAAGGCCACGCTGGCCCACCTGGTGCAGTGCTGCCATGGCGACGACCGCCCGGACTGCCCGATCATCGACACCCTGGCCTCGGGCACGCCCGCCGGGGCGTTGAACTCTGCACCGGCGGCAGGCTCCAACGGCTGTCACCAGCCCTGAACACCGCACGACTCCACAATGACCCACCTTCGCGCCCATTCCCTCGCCACCCCGCGCTGGCACCTGGCCGCCGCGGCCCTGCTCACCCTGGCGGCGGCCCCCTGGCTGGCCGGCCCGGCACGCGCGGCCGACGCCCACGACCACAACCACGCGGTGGCCGCCGCGCCGGCGGCTGCCGAGCTGGCCGAGGGCGAGGTGCGCCGCGTGGACAAGGCGCAGGGCAAGCTCACCCTCAAGCACGGCCCGATCGCCAACCTGTCCATGCCGGCCATGACCATGGTGTTCCGCGTGGCCGACCCGGCCATGCTCGACCGCGTGCAGGACGGCGACAAGGTGCGCTTCAGCGCCGAGCGGCTGAACGGCTTCATCACCGTCACCCGGCTCGACGCGCTGCGCTGACGGGCTGGCACCCTGAGGGCGACCCGGGCGGCCCGGCCGCGGCGCTCAGGGCAGGCGCAGCACCTCCAGCGCGCCGACCGCCGGCGCCGGCTCGCCCCAGGCCTGCCGGATGTAGGTGGCCACGGCCGCCTGCTCCTGCGCGTCGAGCACGTGGGCGAACGGTGGCATGCCGTGCGGGCGCGGGTGCCCCGCGGTGGCCGGGGCGAACCCCCCGTGCCGGATCATCTGCAGCACGTTCTGCGGCGCGGCCAGGGTGACCGCGCGGTTGCCCGCCAGCGCGGGGAACCGGCCGGGCTGGCCCTCGCCCCGCTCGCCATGGCAGTCCGCACAGTGCCGCGTGTACAGCCGCTGGCCCAGCTCGCGCTGGGCGGCCGGCGCCGGCGCCACGGGCGGCCGGGCGGCCGCACGCTCCGGCAGCGAGGCGAGGTAGCGCGCCATGGCCAGCGCGTCCGCCGGGCTCAGGTGCTGCGTGCTCGCGAACACCACCTCGGCCATCGGCCCGGACACCGAGGCGCCGGGCACCGTGCCGTCGCGCAGCAGTCGGGCAGTGGTCTCGGCCGGCCAGCGCTGCACACCGGCCTCGCGCGGGTCGGCCAGCGACGGCGCATGCCATGCCTGGCCGGGCATGGCGCCACCCAGCCAGGCGCTGTCCTCGCGCACGCCGCCCAGCCGGTCGCGCGGGGAGTGGCAGGCGGCGCAGTGGGCCAGGCCCTCGACCAGGTAGCGGCCGCGGTCCGCCTGCGCGTCGCCGCGCGGCACCGCGGTGGCCGGCGGCGCCGGCCGGAAGTACAGCGCCCGCCACACGGCCAGCGCGGCCTGGGTGCCATAGGGAAAGCGCAGGGCATGCGGCCGGTGGGGCTGCACGACGGCGGGCACGCTGCGCAGGTAGGCCAGCAGGGCGTCCGCGTCCTCGCGCGTGACCTGCGTGAACTGCGGGTAGGGGAACGCCGGGTACAGCAGCCGCCCGTCGCGCGAGCGGCCATGGTGCAGCGCGCGCCAGAACTCGTCCGCCGTCCAGGCGCCCAGGCCCGTGACGGGGTCGGGGGTGAGGTTGGGCGCGAACACCGTGCCGAACGGGGTGGTGACGCCCCGGCCACCCGCCAGCAGCGCGCCGCCGGGCGCAGTGTGGCAGCCGATGCAGTTGCCCACCCGGGCGAGGTAGGCCCCCTGCGCCACCTGGTCCGCGCTGGCGGGTGCCCGCGGCGCCTCGGGGCGCAAGGGCGTCTCGCCGCGCACGTTGAGCGCGGCCACCCACGCACCCGCCACCATGCCGAGCACACCCAGGCCGGCCAGCACCGCCACCACGCGGCCGGCACGCGAGCGGCGCCATTCGGCACGCGACGCCGTCATGGCGAGGCGCTGCCGCACCGCAGCGGCAGCGCAGCGGCAGGGGCCGGTGCGGGCCGCGCGCCGGGCGTGGGCGGGCGGGCGGCCAGCCAGCGCGCCACCAGGCCCACTTCCTCCGCGCTCAGGCGGCGGGCCACCTCGGCCATGCAGTCCGGCGCGTGCGCACGGCGCTGGCCGGTGCGCCACGCCCCCAGCTGGCCGATGAGGTAATCCGCCGACAGGCCGGTGAGGCCCGGGGTGGCCGGCAGCGTGCCCGCCAGCGCCTGCCCGTGGCAGCTGGCGCAGGCGGGCAGCTCCCGCTCCGGCGCGCCGTGGTGGACGAGTCGCTCGGCGCGGGCCCGCTCCGGCGGCGTCAGGCGGTCCGGCGCGGCCGGCGGGTATGGCAGGTCCAGCGACGCGAAGTGCCCGGCGATCTCCTGCAGGTAGGCGCTCGACAGGTGCTGCAGCAGGTGCTGCATTGCCTCGTTGTGCCGCCGGCCCGCCTGGAAGTGCAGCAGCTGGTGGTACAGGTAGCCGGCCGGTTTGCCGGCGATGCGGGGGAAGTAGCCGCCCGGGGTGGCGCGGCCCTGCGGGCCATGGCAGGCCGCGCAGGCCCGCACGCGATCGGCCATGCCCCCGCCCGCACCGGCCTCCTCGGCCGACCAGGCGGCGGGTACGGCGCCCAGCAGGCTGGCCAGCAGGCCGGCGCGCAGCCCGGCGAGCGTGCGGCGGCGCCAGGACGCGCACCGGCGCGCCCGCGCGGACGACGCCCTCGGCGGCCGCATCATCCGCGCACCCCGCGGGGCGTGCGGGAGGCGCGCGGGGGGCGCGCCGGACGCGTGAAGGCCTGTCGCTGCTGCGCCTGGCGCGCCAACTGGCGGGCGATGTGGCCGCAGACCAGGTCGCACAGCGCGTACACGGACGCGTCGGCGATGCGGTAGTACACCGCCGTGCCGCGGCCCTCGCGCTCGACCAGTCCCCGCTGCATCAGCAGCGACAGGTGGCGCGACACGTTGGCGGACGTGGTGCCCGTGGCCTGGGCCAGGTCGCCCACGTTGCGCTCGCCGTCACGCAGCAGGTTCAGGATCTGCAGGCGGGTCGGCTCGGACAGCGCCTGGAAGTGGGCTGCCACCTGGACGAGCGCCTCGGGAGGAAGGCCTTGCATGGACACGGGCAGAGGGGAGCGGGCGTTCGTCATCATGCCTCACGCCACCTGGTTCGGTGGGCCGCATCATATTGACTGTTTGCGCAACAAAGCAAATACTTTCGCGCGGCGCGCCTGCCTGCGTCGTGTCCACGGAGCCCGCATGAACCTTCCTTCCCCGCAGCTTGCCCCGGCGGCCTGTGCCGACGCCCTGGCACACGGCGCCTGGCTGGTCGACGTGCGCGAGCCGCACGAGGTGCAGCGCCTGGCGTTCGACCACCCGCGCTGCCTGGCACTGCCGCTGAGCGAGTTCCAGCGCCGCTTCGCCGAACTGCCGCGTGACCAGCCCCTGGTGATGGCCTACGCCGCGGGCGGCCGCAGCTTCCAGGCCATGCAGTTCCTGGCCCACCATGGCTACACCCAGGTAGCCAACCTGGCCGGCGGCATCGGCGCCTGGGCGGCGCATGGCCTGCCGGTGCGGCAGGGGGGCTGAGGCGATGACCGTCGCCCCGCCCCGGGCCCTGGTCGAGTCCTTCCACGACCCCGACACCGGCACCTTCACCCACCTGGTGCTCGACCCGGCCACGCGCGCCTGTGCGGTCGTCGACAGCGTGCTGGACTTCGATCCCAGGTCCGGCCGCACCGCCACGCGCAGCGTCGACCGCGTCATCGCGCGGGTGCGCGAGCTCGGTGCCACCGTGCAATGGGTGCTGGAGACCCACGTGCACGCCGACCACCTCTCGGCCGCGCCCCACCTGCAGCAGGCGCTCGGCGGCCAGGTGGGCATCGGCAGCCGCATCACCGCCGTGCAGCGGACCTTCGGCGCGCTGCTCCACGCGGAGCCGGGCTTCCGTCCGGACGGCAGCGCCTTCGACCGCCTGTTCGAGGACGGTGAGGTGTTCCACATCGGCGAGCTGCCCGTGCGCGTGATGCACACGCCCGGGCACACGCCCGCCTGCACGGCCTACGTCGTGGGCGACGGCCCGGCCCCGGCGGTATTCGTCGGCGACACGCTGTTCCGGCCCGACCACGGCACCGCACGCTGCGACTTCCCCGGTGGGGACGCCGCCACGCTGTACCGCTCGGTCCAGCGCCTGCTGGCCCTGCCGCCCGCCGCGCGCCTGTACCTGTGCCACGACTACCCGGCCGCCGGCCAGCCGCCGCGCGCGTCGTGCACGGTGGCCGAGCAGCGGCAGGCCAACATCCACGTGCACGAAGGCGTGGCCGAGTCCAGCTTCGTGGCGATGCGCCAGGCGCGCGACGCCACGCTCGCCATGCCCGTGCTGCTGTGGCCGTCGGTGCAGGTGAACATGCGCGCCGGGCACTGGCCGCCCCCGGAAGCCAACGGCCGGCGCTACCTCAAGATCCCGCTGGACGCCGTCTGATGGCCGCCGGCGCGGATGCCCTGGCGCTGCATGCGCTGCACATCGGCGGCCTGGGCGCCGTGGTGGGCGCGGTGCTGGGCCTCACCGGCGCCGGCGGCGGCGCCATCGCGGTACCCCTGCTGGTGCTGGGCGCGGGGCTGGGCGTGGCGCAGGCCGGCCCCATGTCGCTGGTGGCCGTGGCCATGGCCGCCTGGCTGGCCACGGGCCTCGGCCTGCACGAAGGCGTGGTGCGCTACCGGGCCGCCATGGTCATCGGCGGCGCCGGCATGGCGATGGCCCCGGCCGGCGTGTGGCTGGCCAAGCGCCTGCCGCCCGGCCCGCTGATGCTGGGCTTCGCCGCCTTCCTGCTGCTCAACGCCTGGCGCATGCTGCGTCCGGCGACGGTCGAACGGCCCGCGGGTTCGGTGGCCTGCCTGCGCGCCCCGGGCGCCCGCCGGCTCACCTGGACCCCGCGCTGCGCGGCCGAGCTGGCCGGCATCGGCGGTGTCACCGGCCTGCTCAGCGGCCTGCTCGGGGTGGGAGGCGGCTTCGTCATCGTCCCGGCCCTGGAGCGCCGCAGCAACCTGGACGTGGCTGCGATCCAGGCGACCTCGCTGATGGTGATCGCCCTGGTGGCCGCCAGCGGCCTGGCGGCCGCCGCCTGGCAAGGCGGGCTGGACGCGGCGACAGCGGCCCCGTTCGCGGCGGGCGCCGTGCTGGGCATGCTGGGCGGACGGCGGCTCGGGCGGCGGCTGCCCGCCCCTGCGCTGCGCCGGGCCTTCGCCGTCACCACCCTGGGCATGGCCGCCCTGATGGTGGCGCGCGTGGCGGGCTGGCTGCGCTGACCCGCTCAGCCCGCCTCGCCCAGGGCGCGCAGCTTGCGGTAGAGCGTGCGCACGCTGATCCCCAGCTCGGCGGCCAGCGCGTCACGGCTGCCATGGTGGCGCCGCAAGGCGTCGCGCAGGGCCTGCGCCTCGGCCTGCTTGAGCGAGGCGGGTGGCACGCCGGCCGCCGCGGGCGGCAGGTGGGGCGAGGCGACCGCCAGCGCGCGGTCCAGCGTGGCCGCGTCCACCGTGTCGCCGTCGCACAGCAGCGAGGCGCGCTCGAGCACGTTGCGCAGCTCGCGCACGTTGCCGCGGAAGGGGTGGCCTTGCAGGCGGGCGAGGGCCTGCGCACTGAGCGCCAGCGTGCGGCCCGGCGCCACGCGGGCGAGCAGTGAGCGCGCCAGCACCGGGATGTCCTCCGGCCGCTCGCGCAGCGGCGGCAGGCGGATCGGAAAGGTGCTCAGCCGGTAGTACAGGTCTTCGCGGAAGCGGCCATCGGCCACCATCGCCGCCAGGTCGCGGTGCGTGGCGGACACCACCCGCACATCGGCCCGGCGCAGCTCGGTGCTGCCCACGCGGCGGTAGGTGCCGCTTTCCAGCAGCCGCAGCAGCTTCACCTGCATGGGCAGCGGGATGTCGCCCACCTCGTCCAGGAACAGCGTGCCGCCGCTGGCCGCCTCCACCAGCCCCGGCCGGGCGGCGTGCGCCCCGGTGTAGGCGCCCCTCTCATGGCCGAACAGCTCGCTCTCGAACAGCGTGTCGGGCAGGCTGGCGCAATCCACCACCACCAGCGGCCGGGCCGCGCGCGGGCTGGCGTCATGCACGGCCCGCGCCACCAGCTCCTTGCCGGTGCCGGATTCGCCCAGCAGCAGCACGCTGGCCGGTGACGGCCCCACCCGCGCCACCAGCGCCAGCATCTGCTGGAACGCCGGCGAGCGCCCGATCAGCCCGTGCGCCCGCTCCTCGCTGGCGGCCACGCGCAGCGGCTCCATCTTCTCGACGAACCAGGCCCGGTGCCCGGACGCGTCGGACAGCGGCGTGAGCTCGATGTTCACGTAGGCCTCGCCACCGGGCGTGTGGTGCAGGTGCAGCACGCGCTCGCGCTGCCCGCTCTGGCGCGAGTGCGCCATGGGGCAGCTCTCGCCGGCCTGGTCGCAGGGCACCGCGATGCCGTGGGACACCTCGTGGCAGCGCCGGCCGATCACCGGCGCCTGGCGCCCGAACTGCGCCCGGTAGGCCGGGTTGGCGGCCACGACGCGGTAGTGCTCGTCCACCAGGATGTGGGGCTCGGGCAGCCCGTCCAGGAAGGCCACCAGCTCGGGCAGCACCGGCGCGGGCGGGGACGCCTCGGGAGGCACGGCGGGAGGGGGCACGACTGACAGCACTGGCAGTGGGTGGCATGCACTGTAGCCCATGGCAGCGCACCGGGGGGCCGCACCCGCGGGCGCGCGCCCGGGGCGCCCGGTGCCCACGCGCACCACACGGCTGGCACGCGACTTGATACCCCCTGGTGTACCCAGCCTCCGCTGCCAGGACCCACCATGTACTTCCGCCTCCTCCACGACGACCGCTGCGGCAGCGTGAGCTACCTGCTGGGCGACCTGGACGCCGGTGAGGCGGTGGTCATCGACCCCCGGGGGGGCGACGTGCCGCTGCTGCTGGCGATGCTGGCCGAACAGCGCCTGCGCCTGCGCGGGGTGCTGCGCACGCACGAGCACGACGCGCAGCTGCCGCAACGGGAGCGCACGGCGCTCGCCCAGCTCGGGGCACCGGTGGTCGGCGCGCAGGCGCCACCCGGGGGGTGCGTGGTCGTCGGCAGCGAGCACCTGCACGTGCTGGCCACCCCCGGCCACACGGCGCACTGCCTGAGCTTCCGCTGGCGCGACCGGCTGTTCTGCGGCGGCCTCGTGCAGGGCGCGGACTGCCCGCACCAGCCGAGCCCCGCGCTGCCCGAGGCGCTGTGGGACAGCGTCACCCGCCAGCTGCTGCCGCTGCCGGACGAAACGCTGCTGTTCCATGGCCATGCCGCCGCCGGCCGGGCGGTGGGCACGGTGCTGGAGCTGCGGCGCTGGCACCCCTGGTTCGGAGCCGCCTCGCGCGATGAGTTCCTGACGCGCGTGATGCCGCCGCCGGAGCCGGCAGCGCCGGCGGCGCCCTGGCCGGCTGCACGCAGCGCCGCGCCCGTCACCGCACGGTGAAGCGCACGCTGGTGGTCCTGCCGTCCGCGCCCTGGACACTGGCCACCACCTTGGCGCCGGGGCCCACGGTGATGCCGGTGGCTTCCAGCTTGTTGCCGCCCGCCGGCTTGAGCGGGGCCTCCGACCTGGCCGTGCCGTTCAGGACGGTGAGCTTGCCGCCCAGGCGGGTGGCATCGGCCGGCTGGCCGTGGTCGACCACGTAGAGGGCGGCGCCCTGGGGCTGCGGCACCAGCTCGTACTGCAGGTCGGCCGCCGTCTGCACGATGCCACCGTGCATCGGCTTGGCGTCGCCATGCGCCCGGGCCGGCAAGCACAGGGACAGGGACAGGGACAGCGACAGGGCCGTGCACGCGGCCGCGAGGGTGATGGACAGCTGCTTCATGGGGGTCTCCGTGGGATGAAGGGAGGGACAGGATCGGCGCGGGCCGACCTCAGAACGCCTCGCGGGCGGGTGGCACGGCGTCGGCCGGGGCCGCCGCGCCGGTGGATGCCAGCAGGCGCTCGGTGGCCCGGCGGCCGAACTGCAGGTAGAGCACCGGCGTCAGCAGCGTGTCCAGCAGCGTGGAGCTGACCAGCCCGCCGAAGATCACCACGGCCACCGGGTGCAGGATCTCCTTGCCCGGCGCGTCGGCCGCCAGCAGCAGCGGCGTCAGCGCGAACGCGGCCGTCAGCGCCGTCATGAGCACGGGCGTGAGCCGCTCCAGCGAGCCCCGCACCACCATCGCCTCGCCGAAGCGCTCGCCCTCGAACTGGCACAGGTTGATGTAGTGGCTGATCTTCAGGATGCCGTTGCGTGCCGCGATGCCGGCCAGCGTGATGAAACCCACCATGGAGGCCACGGAGAGCGTCACGCCGGCCAGCCACATGGCCACCACGCTGCCGATGAGCGCGAGCGGGATGTTCGCCATGATCATGCCCGCCAGCACGGCCGAGCGGTAGCGCGAGTACAGCACCAGGAACACCATGCCCAGCGACAGCACCGACAGCGCGGCGATCAGCCGGGTCGCGTCCTCCTGGGCCTGGAACTGGCCCTCCAGGGTGATGAAGGTGCCGGCGGGCAGCGCGGTGCGGTCCACGCTGCGCCGCAGGTCCTCGATGATCTGCCCCATGTCCGAGCCGTCGGTGTTGGCGTAGACGACGATGCGGCGGCGTCCGTTCTCGCGGCCGATCTGGTTCGGCCCGTCGGACTCCTCCACCGTGGCGATCGACGACAGCGGCAGGCGCCCCGCGGGCGTGTCGATCAGCGTGCGCGCCAGGTCCTGCGGGCCACGGGCGGTATCGGGCAGGCGCAGCACCAGGTCGTAGCGGCGCGTGCCGTCCACGATCTGCGCCCCATGGGCGCCGTCGGTGAGCGCCTGCAGCACACGGATGGCCTCGCCCGGCGCCAGCCCCACCTGGGCGGCACGACGATGGTCCAGGCGCACGGTGACCTGCGGGATCAGCACCTGCTTCTCCACCGTCAGGTCGACGATGCCGGGGATGGTGGCCATGCCCTGGCGCACCTGCTCGGCCAGGCCGCGCAGGGTGTCGGTGTCGTCGCCGAAGATCTTCACCGCGATCTGCGCCCGCACGCCCGACAGCAGGTGGTCCAGCCGGTGCGAGATGGGCTGGCCCACCGACACCTGCGCGGGCAGCACCGCCAGGTGCTGGCGGATGTCGGCCAGCACGGCCTCGCGCGGGCGTTCGGAGGGCGCCAGATCCACCTCCACCTCGGTGGAATGCACCCCTTCCGCGTGTTCGTCCAGTTCGGCACGGCCGGTGCGCCGGCCCACCTGCCGCACCTCCGGCACCTCCTGCAGCAGCCGCTCGGCCAGTGCCCCCATGCGGTTGGACTCGTCCAGCGAGGTGCCGGGGTTGAACAGCATGCCGACCACCAGCGAGCCTTCGTTGAAGGCGGGCAGGAAGGCGCGCGGGAAGAACGGCACCGACGACGCCGCCACCCCCACCGCGAGCACGGCCCCTCCCATCAGCGGGCGCGCGTGGCGGAACGACCAGGCGAGCACGCGGGTGTCCCAGGCCTTCAGCCGCTGCACCAGCGGGCTGTCGCCGTGGCCGAGCCGCTTCATGCGCGGCAGCAGGTACGACGACAGCACCGGCGTGACCGTCATCGACACCGCCATGGACGCGAGGATGGACACGATGTAGGCGATGCCCAACGGCGTGAACAGCCGCCCTTCGATGCCCGGCAGCGCGAACAGCGGCACGAACACCAGCACCACGATGACCGTGGCGTAGACGATGCCGGAACGCACCTCCACGCTGGCCTGGCGCACCACCTCCAGCACCGGCAGCGGGTGACCCTGGGCGGCGTTGTGCTTCAGGCGCCGCAGGATGTTCTCCACGTCCACCACGGCGTCGTCCACGAGCTCGCCGATGGCGATGGCCAGGCCGCCCAGCGTCATGACGTTGATGGACTGGTCGAGCCAGCGGAAGACCAGCGCCGTGACCGCCAGCGACAGCGGAATGGCGAGCAGCGAGATGAGCGTGGTGCGCGCCGACAGCAGGAACGCGAACAGCACGATCGCCACCATGACCGCGCCGTCGCGCAGGGCCTCGGTCACGTTGCTGACCGACGCGAGGATGAAATCCCCCTGTCGGAACAGCACCTGCGGTTCGCTCAGGCCGGCCGGCCGCCCCTTGGCGAGCTCGGCGAGCGCCTGCTCGACCTGGCGCGTGACACGCACCGTGTCGGCATTGGGCTGCTTCTGCACGCTGAGCACCACCGCCGGCGCGCCGCCGTAGCCGGCCTCGCCGCGCTTCTGCGCCGCGGCGAAGCGCACGCTGGCCACCTGCTCCAGCGTGACCGCCCGGCCGTCCTTCCAGGCCACGGCCACGCCCTGCAGGTCCTCCACCCGGCTGGTCTTGCCGATGTGCCGGATGAGGTACTCGCGGTTGTTCAGGTCGACGAAGCCCCCACCGGCATTGGACGCAAAGCCTTCCAGCGCCGCCTGCACCTGCGACAGCGTCACGCCGAGCTGCGCCATGCGGGCGGTGTCGGGCTCCACGCGCAGCTGGCGCACCTCGCCGCCGATGGGGACGACCTGCGAGACCCCCGGCACCGACAGCAGACGCGGCCTCAGCACGAAATCCGCGTACTCGCGCGCCTGCATGGGCGTGGCCCCCTGCGCGGCGTCCAGCGGCAGCGCCAGCAGCAGGATCTCGCCCATCAGGGACGACACCGGCCCCATCGCCGGGCTCACGCCCGCGGGCAGCTGCTCGCGCACCAGGGTTAGGCGTTCCGAGACCAGCTGTCGGTTGAGGTAGATGTCCGTGCCCCAGTCGAACTCCGCGTAAAGGATGGACAGGCCGACGCCGGACGTGGAGCGCACGCGCGTCACCCCCGGCATGCCGTTGAGCGCCGTCTCCAGCGGGTAGGTGACCAGCTGCTCCACCTCCTGCGGCGCCATGCCGCCGGCCTCGGTCATCACCGTGACCACCGGCTTGTTGAGGTCGGGGAACACGTCCACCGGCGTGCGGGTGGCGGTGAACGCGCCATAGGCCATCAGCAGCGCGGCGAACACCAGCACGAAGGGCCGGTTGTGCAGGCTGATGCGAACGATCCAGTTGAACATGGGCGGTCTCCCGGCGTCAGCGCACCTGCGCGATGAGAGAGGCGCCCTGCACCACCACCCGGTTGTCCGGCCCCAGGCCCTGGGTGACGACCACGGTCCGCGCATCCAGCGGCTGCACCTGCACGGGCTGGGCCACGAAGCGTTCGGCGCCGGCCTTGACCCACACCACCGTCTCGTTCGCCGGGCTGCGCGTGACGGCCTGCGCGGGCAGGACGTGGCCCCTGACCGTCTGGCGCAGCGAGGCCACCACCGTGACGGGCTGCCCGATCGCCAGCGGCAGGGGGCCGGGCCCCGTGGCGCGGAAGGTCAGCGGCAAGGTGCCGTCGCGCAGCGACCGGGCGGCGCCCAGGAACCGCAGCTTCACCGCCGGCAGGCCCGCCAGCGCCGCGCCGGCGAGCTGGCTGCCCAGCGCGGCGTCGGGCGTGCGGGCTTCCACCAGCACGCGCGCCGGGTCCACCACCTCGAACAGCACGTCCCTGGGCTCGACCACCTGGCCGGCGACGCCCATGGCACTGGCCACGACGCCGTTGACGGGCGCCACGAGCGCCTCGCGCGCGCCCACGCTGCCGGACAGCGCGCGCTCCTGCGCGCCCAGGCCCTGCAGCTCGGACCGCGCGGCCTCGATCTCCTTGCGCGGCACGGTGCCCTCCAGCGACTCCAGCCGCTGCAGCCGCTGCGCGGCCAGCTGGCGGCTGGCACGCACCTGCGCCAGCTGGGCCTGCTGGTTGGCCAGCTCCACCGGGCTGGCGTTGTAGGCCACGTAGGCCAGCACCTCGCCCTGGCGCACGGCCTGGCCCGCCACCGGCAGGCCCCGCGGCCCCGGCAGCAGCTTGCCGCCGGCCAGCGCCTGCACCCGCCCGCCCGCGTTGGGGTCCATCACCACCTGGCCCGGCAGCTCCACCGCCGCGGCCGCGTCGGAGGCGGTGGCGAGCACCGTGCGCAGGCCCCAGCGCCGCTGGGCCGGCACCGGCACGCTCACGCTGCCATCGGGCAGGCGGCTGATCGCACCGGGCATCGTGACGGGCGCCGTGTCCAGGTGCTCGCCGTTGGGCCCATGGGCGCCGGGGCCGGCGTACGCCGCGCCGGCGGCGATCAAGGCCAGGGCCAGGGCCAGCATCGTGCTCGGCCCGTACATCCGTGTCTTCATGGACGCGCTCCTCGCGCGGTGGGGCGGCGGCGCACGCGCCACGCCCAGGCGCCGCCCATGGCGGCGATCAACAACGCGGCCGCGGCTGCGGCCGCGCCGACAGCGGGCCCGGCCGCCTCGGGCGCCGGGTCCTCGGCCTGCGACAGGGTGGCCTCCAGCAGGTCGGCCTCCTGGCCGGCCGTCACGGTGGCCACCAGGGCGTGTTCACCGGGCCTGCGCAGGGCCTGCACGAAGCGCGGCTCGGTGACCACGTAGCTCCCGTGGTCGGGCTGGTAGGTGGCCACGGCACGCAGCGGCCCGGATTCCAGCTCCAGGGTCGCACCGGCCACCGGCTCGCTGGTGGCGTAGCGGTTGAGGTACAGCACCAGCGCGCTGCCCTCCAGGCGGCCGACCAGCTCGAAGGCGTCCGTGGCCGCTTCCACGCGGCCCGCGTCGGCCGACGCGGCCGACGCCGGGTGCGGCTCGTCGCCGTGCGGCTCGTCGCCGTGGCCCCAGGCCGCGGTGGCGCTGCCGCCGGCCAGCGCGGCCGCCAGGAGGGAAGGGATCAGGAGGTTCATGGCATGGCTCCCAGCGCCTGCTCGAGGCGCGACACGGCCTGAGCGAACACCGCGCGCGCCCGCGCGGCGGCCGCTTCCGCCTGGGTGGCGGCGGTCAGGGCGCGCAGCATGTCGGGCAGCGCCGTCTCGCCGGCGCGGAAAGATTTGTCGATGAGGCTGGCACGCTCGCGCAGCAGCGCAGCGCGGGCCTGCTCGTCCCGCCACTGCTGGCGCGCGGACGTTTCGGCTGCGCGCGCGCCGTCCTGCTCGGCCTGGACCTGGCGCTGCAGGGCGCGTTCAGCCGCCTCGGCGAGCTCCACCTCGGACAGGGCGGCGGCCAGGAGCGGCTCGTTGCGGCTGGCGCTGCCGAACGGCACGCGCAGCGCGACCCCGACGCCACGCACATCCGGCTCGCCGGGGGCGGCCTCATGGCGCGCACTGAGCACCAGCTCGGGCGCATCGCGGCGCGACGCGCGGGCCACCTGCAGGCGGTGGCGCGCCACGGCCACCTCGGCCGCCGCCGCGGCCAGCGCGGGATGTCCTGCCGACGCCGCCGCCGGCGCGTCCACGGGCAGGTCCACCACCTCGGGCAGCCCGGTCAGCGCCGCCCACTGGCGCTCGGCGGCCAGCAGGCGCTGCCGGGCCTGGGCCAGGGCCGTGGCCGCGGCGAGCCGCTCCGCGTCCGCACCCAGCGCGTCCGCGCGCGCCAGTTCGCCGGCGGCGACGCGGCGCGCCACGTCCGCCGCCAGCGTGGACAGCTCCTGCGCCTGCGCGTGAGCGGCCGCCACGTCGGCGCGCTGCAGGGCCACCTCCGCGGCGGCGTCGCGCACGGTGCCGGCCAGGCGCCAGCGGGCCAGCTGGGCCTGGGTGGTGGCCAGGGCCAGCTCGGCGTCGCCCTGCGCCTGGTGGGCGGCCCGCTGGCCGGGCAGCCACAGGGACAGCGCCACGCCCACCTCGGTCTCGCTGGCCGCGCCGCGTCCTGCCTGGCGGTTGCGCAGCGTGCCCAGCTCGACCGACGGCGGGGCGGCCCACCAAGCCGAGGCCGCCGTCTGCCCGGCCTGCGCGCGGCGCGCCTGGCCCGCCGCCTCCGCCGCCACCGTGCCGAGCGGCCAGGCCGCGTCCACCGCCTGGGACAGGGTGACGGCAGCCCGTGCGCCCGCCGACGCCCAGAACGCGAGGACGATGGCCAAGCCGGCCACCGCGGCTCGCCCGTGCATGCGTGTCATCGAGGCCTCCGCGCGTCAGCGCACCACGATCCGGCCGTGCATGCCCGCCTCGAAGTGGCCGGGCAGCAGGCAGGCGAACCGGAACTCGCCTGTCCGGGTGAACTGCCAGACGATCTCGCCCGACTCGCCAGGCGCCACATGGACCATGCTCGGGTCGTCATGCTCCATGTCGGGGTGCTGCTTCATCGCCTCCCAGTGGGCGCGGATGGCCTCGTCGGTGCCCAGCACCAGCTCATGCGGCAGGCGGCCCTTGTTCACCACCTTGAGCCGCACGGTTTCGCCGCGCCGCAGCGTGAGCTGGTCGGGGGTGAACCGCATGCGGTCGCTCATGTCGAGCGTGAGGGTGCGGGTGACCTTGCCGGGGTCGCCCTGGCGGCCGAAGGCGGTGTCCTCCACCTGCGACGCGACGTAAGCGGGCGCCTTGGGGGCGTGGCCGCCCGCGCCATGGGCAAAGGACGGGGTGGCGGCGATCGCCGCGAGGGCGGCAATGCCGCCCGAAAGGAATCGGTTCATGGTCGAGCTCCGGATCTGACGGTCGTGCGGACGTCGGGCCGCACGGGAAGATGCGGACGGGTGTCCGCACCGGGCCGGTGGCCGCCGTTCAGGCGGGCACGCAGGCCACCACGGCGCAGCGCGGCGCCGCAGGCGTCAGAGGGCTCGAGGAGGGCGCTCCTGACCTTCCGAGGGATGGCTCGGCGGCGGAGCGATGAAGGCCGGGTACGACGTGGCCGCCGTGGCCATGGGGGCCAGCACGGCGGGCGGGGCGCTCATGATGGGTGGCGCGCCGCAGGACGCGGCACAGACGCTGCCGTGCTCGGCGCACGGGTCGTCCGTGGCGTCGGCACCCGCGGCCGGCGTCGCCGGCAGCAAATGGTCCGCGTGGACGTGCTCGTCGCCATGGGCATGGCCTTCGGCGCCGTGTGCCGAGCCGTGCTCGTGCGGGGTGGACACCGCGTGCCCCGTGCCGTGGTCGCGGTCCATGCACCACGTGACGTTGGCCAGCGCGCCCCGCATCGGGAGCACCAGGGCCAGCAGCACGAGCAGCAGGAGTCGGACAGTCTTCACGGCAGGCGAGGTTAGCACGCAAGGCCGACGGGCACGCCGCGACCACAGGACATCACCTTAAACCTTGTCACGAGGGCAAGGTCAAGTCCATGGGATCGGCAGGGATGTGTCGGCCGTCATCGGAGGTGCGGGTTCGGCTGCGGCTTGGCCGCGTGGCGGTGGCACCGGGCCAGGCGCCCCACGCTCCGTGACGACCCCGACCCGGACCCCAACATCCAGGCGCCCCATGCGAAACGGGGCAACCACCGTGAAGTGATTGCCCCGTTCGGAATAAGTGGCGGAGTGGACGGGGCTCGAACCCGCGACCCCCGGCGTGACAGGCCGGTATTCTAACCAACTGAACTACCACTCCGCGTGGTGCTGAACTTCGGGCTCTGCTGTCGCATCACCCCGGGCTTTCAACTGCCCGTGCCTCGCACCTTGAACAAGCCAAGGTGGTTGGCGTCCCCTAGGGGATTCGAACCCCTGTTACAACCGTGAAAGGGTCGTGTCCTAGGCCTCTAGACGAAGGGGACGTTGTCCTTTCCATCACTCGACGACGCCACCATCATTGGTGGAGGTAAGCGGGATCGAACCGCTGACCTCTTGCATGCCATGCAAGCGCTCTCCCAGCTGAGCTATACCCCCGTTTGATTCGCCGTGAAACGACTGCCTTGCGTATGCATCGAGCTGCCGTTTCGCTGCTGACTCAATTCGGTTGCGCCGTTGAGCGAAGACCAAGAGTATAGAACAGTTTTTAAACGGCACGCAAGCGGTGCAGCACGTCTTCCCGAGAAAAAAGCTCAAGTACCGCGTCCACTGACGGCGTCTGCGTGCGGCCGCACACCAGCACGCGCAGGGGGACCGCCAGCTGCGGCATTTTCAGGCCCTGCTCGGCGATGGTGGCCTTGATGGCCTGCGCGATGGTGCCCTTGTCCCAGTCGATCTCGGCCAACCGCCCGCGCAGGGACGCCAGCGCCGGCCGGATGGCATCGGTCACGTGCGCGGCCACGTCCTCGTCGCGGGGCGTGACCGGCGTGACGTACATCTGCAGCCAGTCCGCCAGCTCGACGGTGGTGGCGCAGCGGTCCTTGAACAGGCCGCACATGCGCACCAGGCGATCGCTGTCGGGTACAGGGGCACCACGCCCCTGCAACTGCGTGGCCACCAGGGTGGCCAGCCGCGCGTCGTCGGCCTGCTTCATGTACTGCCCGTTCACCCAGGCGAGCTTGGCAGGGTCCCACTGGGCCGGGCTCTTGTTCAGGTGCGAACCGTCGAACCAGGCCACCATCTGCTCACGGGTGAACAGCTCGTCGTCTCCGTGGCTCCAGCCCAGCCGGGCCAGGTAGTTGAGCATGGCCTCGGGCAGGTAGCCGCCCTCCTCGTAGGCGGTCACGCTCACGGCGCCCCGGCGCTTGGAGAGCTTGAGGCCGTCTTCGCCAAGGATCACCGGGCAGTGGCCGAACTGCGGCAGTGGCGCCCCGAGCGCGCGGAAGATGTTGATCTGCCAGGGTGTGTTGTTCACGTGCTCGTCGCCGCGGAAGACATGGGTGATGCCCATGTCCCAGTCGTCGACCACCACCGCGAAGTTGTACGTGGGCACGCCGTCGGTGCGCTGGATGATCAGGTCGTCGATCTCGCGGTTGGCGATGGTGATGGGGCCCTTGACCAGGTCGTCCCAGGTGACCTCGCCCTCCAGCGGGTTCTTGAAGCGCACCACGGGCTGCACGCCGGCGGGCACCGGTGGCAGGGTCTTGCCCGGCTCGGGGCGCCAGGTGCCGTCGTAGCGGCGCTTCTCGCCGCGGGCCTCCTGGCCGGCCTTCATCGCCTCCAGTTCCTCCGGCGTGCAGTAGCAGCGGTAGGCGGTGCCGGCGGCGACCATCTGCTCGACCACGGCGTGGTAGCGCGACAGGCGCTGCATCTGGTAGATGGGGCCCTCGTCGTAGTCGAGGCCCAGCCAGTGCATGGAGGCGATGATCTGGTCCACCGAGTCCTGCGTGGAGCGCGCCACGTCGGTGTCCTCGATGCGCAGGACGAACTGGCCACCATGGTGGCGGGCATAGGCCCAGGAGTACAGCGCGGTGCGCGCCGTGCCCAGGTGCAGGAAGCCCGTGGGCGATGGCGCGATGCGCGTGCGGATGGTCGGGGGAACGGCGGTAGAGGTCATGCGGTCAGGGCAGTGGCCAGTGGCAGCGCGGGTCGGCGGCAGGCGCGGGCGGCTCAGCGTGCCAGCGCATCCAGGCCGCGCTGCAGGTCGGCCTTCAGGTCGTCGATGTCGTCCAGGCCCACCGCCACGCGGATGAGGCCCTGGCCGATGCCGGCCGCCTGGCGCTGCGCCTCGGTGAGGCGGCCGTGCGAGGTGGTGGCCGGGTGGCTGATGGTGGTCTTGGTGTCACCCAGGTTGGTGGTCAGCGAGCACACCTCGGTGGCGTCGATCACCGAGAAGGCGTTGGCGCGCAGCGAGGCGGCGTCGTCGCCCAGCACGTCGAACGACACCACCGCCGCGCCGCGGCCCGACTGCTGGCGCATGGCCAGCGCATGCTGCGGGTGGCTGGCCAGGCCGGGGTAGTGCACCCGCGCCACACCCGGCTGCTCGCTGAGCCACTGCGCCAGCGCCAGCGCGCTGTCGCTCTGCGCGGCCATGCGGATGGACAGGGTCTCCATGCCCTTGAGCACCACCCAGGCATTGAAGGGCGACAGCGTCATGCCGGCCGAGCGCATCACGGGCACCAGCTTGCCCTGCAGCAGGTCCTCGGGCCCGCACACCGCGCCAGCGATCACACGGCCCTGGCCATCCAGGTACTTGGTGCCTGAGTGGATGACGAAGTCGGCGCCCCACTCCACCGGCCGCTGCAGCGCGGGCGAGCAGAAGCAGTTGTCGACGGCGAGCCAGGCACCCGCGCCGTGCGCGATGTCGGCCAATGCGGCGATGTCGCACACCTCGGTGAGCGGGTTGGTGGGCGATTCCGCGAACAGCAGGCGCGTGTTCGGCTGCAGCGCCGCGCGCCATTCGGCCGGGTCGGTCTGCGAGACGAAGCTGGTGTGCACGCCGAAGCGGCCCATCACGTCCTGCAGCAGCTTGATGGTGGAGCCGAACACGCTGCGCGAGCAGACCACGTGGTCGCCGGCCTTGAGCAGGCCCATCATCAGCAGCGTGATGGCGGACATGCCGCTGGCCGTGCCGACGCAGGCCGCCATGCCCTCCAGCGACGCCAGGCGCCGCTCCATCATCATCACCGTGGGGTTGGAGAAGCGGCTGTAGGTGAACGCCTCTTCCTCGTCGGCAAAACGCCGTGCCGCGGTGGCGGCATCGGGGTAGGTGAAGCTGCTGGTGAGGTAGAGCGCCTCGGCGTTCTCGCCCCACTGCGAGGGCGGCAGCCCCTCGCGCAGTGCGCGCGTGGCCGGCCGGGCCGAGGCCGGCAGCCGCACGCGCGGCAGGCGCTTCCTGCCCGCGCCGGACCCGTCAGCGGCCATCGTGCACCACCTGCCCGCTCTGCAGCGACAGCCGGCCGCGCCCCGGGCCGTCCTCGTCGTCACCCTGGGCCGCACGCTGGGCCTGCATGGCGGAGAAGTCCTCGGCGGTGACGTCGCCCGTGATGTAGTGGCCGTCGAAGCACGAGGCCTCGAAGCCCGCCAGACGCGGGTTGAGCGCACCCACCACGCGCTTCATGGCCGCCACGTCCTGGTAGATGAGCGCGTCCGCGCCGATGTAGGCACGGATCTCCTCCATGCTGCGGTTGTGCGCGATGAGTTCGTCCTTCGTGGGCATGTCGATGCCGTACACGTTCGGGAAGCGCACAGGCGGCGCGGCCGAGGCCATGTAGACCTTGTTGGCCCCGGCCTCGCGGGCCATCTGGACGATCTCCTTGCTGGTCGTGCCGCGCACGATGGAGTCGTCCACCAGCAGCACGTTGCGGCCCTTGAACTCCACGCCGATGGCGTTGAGCTTCTGGCGCACGCTCTTCTTGCGCACGGCCTGGCCCGGCATGATGAAGGTGCGGCCCACGTAGCGGTTCTTCACGAAACCCTCGCGGTAGGGCTTGCCGATCTTCTGCGCCAGCTGCATCGCGGCCGGTCGGCTGGACTCGGGGATGGGGATCACCACGTCGATCTGCGACGGCGGCATGGTGGAGATGACACGCTGCGCCAGCGTCTCGCCCATGTTCAGGCGCGCCTGGTAGACGGAGACGCCGTCCATCACGGAATCCGGCCGGGCCAGGTACACGAACTCGAACATGCAGGGGTTGAGCGTGGGCGATTCCGCGCACTGCTGGGCATGCACGCGGCCGTCCAGGTCGATGAACACCGCCTCGCCCGGCGCGATGTCGCGCACGAAGCGGTGGCCGGTGCCCTCGAGCGCCACCGACTCGCTGGCCACCATGTACTCGGGGCCCTGCTCGCCGGCCAGCTCGCCGAAGCACAGCGGCCGGATGCCGAAGGGGTCGCGGAAGGCCAGCAGGCCATGGCCGGCGATGAGCGCCACCACCGCGTAGGAGCCCTTGATGCGCTTGTGCACCGCGGCCACGGCCTTGAACACGAGCTCGGGCGTCAGCGCCAGGTCGCGACCTGCGCGCTCGAGTTCGTGCGCCAGCACGTTGATCAGCACCTCGGTGTCGCTCTCGGTGTTGATGTGGCGGCGGTCGATGTCGAACAGCTCCTTCTTGAGCGCCAGCGCGTTGGTCAGGTTGCCGTTGTGCACCAGCACCACGCCGAAGGGCGCGTTCACGTAGAACGGCTGGGCCTCTTCCTCGCTGTAGGCGTTGCCGGCAGTGGGGTAGCGGACCTGCCCCAGCCCCACGGTGCCGGGCAGCGCGCGCATGTTGCGGGTGCGGAACACGTCCTTCACCATGCCGCGCGCCTTGTGCATGAAGCACTTCGTGCCCTGCATGGTGACGATGCCCGCCGCATCCTGGCCGCGGTGCTGCAGCAGGAGCAGGGCGTCGTAGATCAGCTGGTTGACCGGCTGCTTGGAGATCACGCCGACGATGCCGCACATGGGTTGGGTCCGTTCGATGGAAGGAGGTTCGACAGGCCGGGGCGCCGGGTCAGGCGCCACGGCGGGGGGCCGCCCAGTCGGCGGGCCACCAGGGTTGGAGTTCGTGCAGGACGACGCCCAGCCAGGCGGCGCCCTGCGAAGCCTGCCACGCCGGCCAGTGGCGGGCGATGGGTGTCCAGGTGACCACCAGGGCCACCACCAGCAGCAGCAGCACGCCGCGCGCGAGCCCGAAGCCGGCGCCGAGCGCCCGGTCCAGCACGGTCAGTGGCGTGGCCGACACCAGGCTGCGGGCCAGCCGGGCGAGCAGGGTCCAGGCCACCAGGGTCGCGAAGAAGGTGAGGCCGAAGGCCGCTGCCACACGGGCCAGGCTGCCCGGGGCACCCACCGGCAGCCAGGAGGCGGTCCAGTCGCTGCCCGCCTGGGCGACGACGAAGGCGACCACCCAGCCGACGATGGCAAGCACCTCGTAGACCAACCCGCGCCACAGCCCGACGGCCACCGACACCAGCAGCACCGCGGCCAGTGCCCAGTCCACCCAGCTCAAGCCCGCGACCATGCCCTGCCCTGCCGCCGGCCTCAGAGCACCAGCACGGCCGCCTGCAGGCCGCCCGCCTTGATGCGACGCGCGGCCTTCTCGGCCTCGGCCTTGGTGGGATAGGGCCCGACGCGGACGCGGATGCGCCGCCCGGTGGCCGACTCGATCACCTGGGTGTAGGTCTTCAGGCCCATGGCCTCGACCTTCATGCGGGCCTCGCGGGCGCTCGCGGCCTCGGCGAAGGCGCCGATCTGCACCACGAAGCGGCCCGTGTCCGCCGCCGCATCGGCGGCCTTGGGGGCGGCCTCGCTGGCCTTGGCGGCCGGCTTGGGCTCGGGACGCGCCTCGGGCTTGGGTTCCGGCTTGGGTTCCGGCTTCGGTTCGGCCTTGGGCTCCGGCTTCGGTGCCGGCGGGGTGTCGGCCTTGGGCTCGGGGCGCAGCTCGGGCGCGGGCGGCGTGGCCTGCGCTGCGGGGGCCGCCGCCACGGGCGGCGCCTCGACCGGGGGCGGCACCACGGCCGCCGGGGCGCTGCGCACCGGCCGGCCGCCCGGCGCCGACAGGGGTGCGACCTGGTCGCGCGACGGGATCTCGATCGGGATGTCCACCGAGATGGGGCGAGGCTGCGTCTCGAACAGCAGCGGGAAGGCGATGATGCCCACGCCCAGCAGCAGGGCCGCGCCGATCAGGCGGCGGCGCGCGCGGGTGCGTGCATCACGCACCACCTCCTGGGGGTCGGCGTTGGCATGCAGCTCGGGCGCGTGTCCCGGTGCGGAGGCGGAAGGCTTTTTGGACAGCAGACCCATGCGAGGCGGCGGGTGGGGCAAGCGGCGAGCGTTGCGCCCGCTGCATTTCAGGCCTGGTGCGGCGCTTTCAGCCTGGGCAGCCCCTGCTTCAGCACGCCGCCCACGGTGTAGAACGAACCGAAGACCACGATTCTATCAGTGGGGTCTGCCGCGGCCAGGGCGGCCGACAAGGCGTCCGAGGGCGTCGGGTGCCGGCTCGCCGCGGGCGTCGACCCCGGCAGGCTGGCCAGGGTGTCGGCCAGCTCCACCGCCGTGGCGGCGCGCGGCAACGGCAGGTCGGTGAGGTACCAGTGCTCGATCAGCGGCGCGATGCGGGCCATCACGCCGGCGAGGTCCTTGTCGCGCATGGCGCCGAAGACGGCCAGGGTGCGCGGGAAGAACCCCATCTGGTCGAGGTTGAGCGCCAGCGCGGCCACGGATTGCGGGTTGTGCGCCACGTCCAGCACCAGCGCCGGCTGGCCGGGCACGATCTGGAAGCGCCCCGGGAGGTCCACGGCGGCCAGCCCGCGCCGGACCGCCTGCGCGTTGATGGGCAGGCGCTCGCGCAACGATTCCAGCGCGGCGATGGCGCCGGACGCATTGAGCAGCTGGTTGGCGCCGCGCAGCGCCGGGTAGGCCAGGCCGTGGTAGCGGCGCCCACGGCCGCTCCAGCCCCACTGCTGGCGGTCGCCCTGCTGGTTGAAGTCGCGGCCCATGAGCCACAGGTCCGCGCCGATCTCGGTGGCATGGTCGATCACGCTCTGCGGCGGCACGGGGTCGGAGACGATCGCGGGCCGGCCGGTGCGCAGCACGCCGGCCTTCTCGCGGCCGATGCTCTCGCGGTCGGGGCCGAGGAACTCGGTGTGGTCGAGGTCGATGCTCGTGATGACGGCGCAGTCGGCGTCGAAGGCATTGACCGCGTCGAATCGGCCGCCCAGGCCGACCTCCAGGATCACCAGGTCCAGCGGCTCGCGTGCCAGCCGGTGGGCGATGGCCAGCGTGCTGAACTCGAAGGTGGTGAGCGCCACCTCACCGCGCGCGTCCTCCACGGCCTGGAAATCCTCGTCGAGCGACTCCGCCGCCACCGGCGCGCCGTTGACCCGGCAGCGCTCCTCGAAGTGCACCAGGTGCGGCTTGATGTAGAGCCCCACGCGGTAGCCGGCCGCGAGCGCGATGGCCTCGATCATCGAGCAGGTGGAGCCCTTGCCGTTGGTGCCGGCCACCGTGATGACCGGCACGTCGAAGCGCAGCCCCATGGCCGAGCGCACCTGCTGCACCCGCTCCAGCGACAGGTCCATGGTCTTGGGGTGCAGGCTCTCGCTGTGGGCGAGCCAGTCGGCCAGCGTGCGGGTCATCACAGGTTCCTGGAAAGAAAAACGGCCAGGCTGGGCCTGGCCGTCGGACGATTGCCGGCCTCAGGCCACGGCATCGGCGCTCTGGCGCTGCAGCATGGCCAGTTGGCGGGCGATGGTGGCGCGCAGCTGGCGGCGGTCGATGATCATGTCGATCGCCCCCTTGCCCATCAGGAACTCGGCGCGCTGGAAGCCCTCCGGCAGGTCCTCGCGCACGGTGTTCTTGATCACGCGCTGGCCGGCGAAACCCACCAGGGCCTTGGGCTCGGCGATGACCACGTCGCCCACGAAGGCGAAGCTGGCCGACACGCCACCCATGGTCGGGTCGGTCAGCACGCTGATGTAGGGCAGCCGGGCCCGGGCCAGGTGGGTGAGCGCCGCGTTCGTCTTGGCCATCTGGAACAGGCTGAACAGGCCCTCCTGCATGCGCGCGCCGCCGGTGGCGGTGAAGCTCACGAAGGGCACCTTCTGCTCGAGCGCCGTCTCCACGCCGCGCACGAAGCGCTCGCCCACCACCGAGCCCATGGAGCCGCCCATGAAGTCGAACTCGAAGGCGGCCGCCACCACCGGCACGCTCATCACCGCGCCGCCGATGACCACCAGTGCGTCGGTCTCGCCCGTGGTCTCCATCGCGCCCTTCAGGCGCTCCGGGTACTTCTTGCTGTCCTTGAACTTCAGCGGGTCCACCGGCAGCACCTCGTGGCCGATCTCGTAGCGCCCTTCGGCATCGAGGAAGGCGTTGAGGCGGTCGCGGGCGCCGATGCGGTGGTGGTGGTCGCACTTGGGGCAGACGTTGACGTTCTGCTCCAGGTCGGTCTTGTAGAGCACCGACTCGCACGACGGGCACTTGATCCACAGCCCCTCGGGCACCGAGCGGCGCTCGGCCGGGTCGGTTTGCTGGATCTTCGGGGGCAGCAGTTTCTCAAGCCAGCTCATCGGTCAAGGCTCCTTCAAGGTGTCCAGGGCGGCGCGGATCCCGGCGATGAACCGGCCGGCCGCCAAGGGCGCATTGTCGCGCGTTTCGTTTTCCAGGATCTGGATGAGGCGCGAGCCGATCACGACGCCGTCGGAGACCCGTCCCACGGCCATGGCGGTGGCCTCGTCGCGGATGCCGAAGCCGACGCCCACGGGCACGCTCACATGGCGCCGGATGCGGGGCACGGCCTCCGCCACCGCATCGGTGTCCAGGTGGCCGGCACCCGTGACGCCCTTGAGCGACACGTAGTACACGTAGCCGCTGGCCAGCCGGCCCACCTGGGCCATGCGCGCCTCGGTACTGGTGGGCGCCAGCAGGAAGATCAGGTCCAGGCCGTGCGCGCGCAGCAGGGCGGCGAAGGCCTCGCATTCCTCGGGCGGGTAGTCCACGATCAACACGCCGTCCACGCCGGCGGCCGCCGCGTCGCGCACGAAGGCACCGGCACCGTGGCGCTGGTCGTAGCGCTCCACCGGGTTGGCGTAGCCCATCAGCACCACGGGCGTGGCGGCGTCGCGCGCGCGGAAGCTGCGCACCATGTCCAGCACCTGGGCCAGGCCGATGCCGCGCGCCAGGGCGCGTTCCGACGCCTTCTGGATCACCGGGCCGTCGGCCATGGGGTCGGAGAAGGGCACGCCCAGCTCGATGACGTCGGCGCCCGATTGCGCCAGGGCGAGCATGATGTCCACCGTGGCGTCGGCGTACGGGTCGCCTGCGGTCACGTAGGGGATGAGCGCCTTGCGGCCGGCCTGCTGCAGGGCGCGGAAGGTGGTGGCGATGCGGCTCATCACACGCCCCCCTTCACGGTCTGGCCGCGGCATGACGGCCGGCAGTAGAACTCGGCGCCGGACAGGTCGGCCACGGTGCCGATGTCCTTGTCGCCGCGGCCCGAGAGGTTGACCAGCAGGTGCTGGTCGGGGCGCAGCGTGGCCGCCAGCTTCATCGCGTGGGCCACCGCATGGCTGGATTCCAGCGCGGGGATGATGCCCTCGGTGCGGCACAGGCGGTGGAAGGCCGCCAGCGCCTCGTCGTCGGTGATGCCCACGTACTCGGCCCGGCCGATGTCCTTGAGGTAGGCGTGTTCGGGGCCCACGCCGGGGTAGTCCAGCCCGGCCGAGATGGAGTGCGTCTCGGTGATCTGGCCGTTCTCGTCCTGCAGCAGGTAGGTGCGGTTGCCGTGCAGCACGCCGGGCGAGCCGGCCGAGAGGCTGGCCGCGTGCTTGCCGGTGGACAGGCCCTGCCCCGCGGCCTCCACGCCGATGAGGCGCACACCCTCGTGCGGGATGTAGGGGTAGAAGATGCCCATGGCGTTGCTGCCGCCGCCCACGCAGGCGATGACGGCGTCGGGCTGGCGGCCGATGGCCTCGGGCATCTGGCCCAGGCACTCCTCGCCGATCACGGCCTGGAAATCGCGCACCATCGCCGGATAGGGCTCGGGGCCCGCCACCGTGCCGATGATGTAGAACGTGTTCTCCACGTTCGTCACCCAGTCGCGCAGCGCCTCGTTGAGCGCGTCCTTCAGGGTGCGGCTGCCGGATTCGACGGGCACCACGCGCGCGCCCAGCAGGTGCATGCGGTAGACGTTGGGGCTCTGGCGCTTCACGTCCTCGGCGCCCATGTAGACCACGCACTCCAGGCCGTAGCGGGCGCAGATCGTGGCCGTGGCCACACCGTGCTGGCCGGCGCCCGTCTCGGCGATGACGCGCAGCTTGCCCATGCGGCGCGCCAGCAGGGCCTGGCCGATCACGTTGTTGATCTTGTGGGCGCCCGTGTGGTTGAGGTCCTCGCGCTTGAGGTGGATCTGCGCCCCGCCGATCTCGCGCGACAGGCGCTCGGCGTGGTAGATCGGGCTGGGGCGGCCCACGAAGTGGCGCAACTCGCGCTTGAACTCGGCGATGAAGGCCGGGTCGGCCCGGTAGTGGGCGTAGGCGTCCTTGAGCTGGTCCAGGGCGTGGACGAGCGTTTCGGAGACGAAGCGGCCGCCATAGGGGCCGAAGTGGCCCGTGGCGTCGGGCTGCTGGTAGACGGTCATGAAGGGATGTGCACTCGCGGATTCGGGGGGCCGGCGGTGGCGCCGCGGCGGCCGGCTCGGGCGGTCAGCCCGCCCGGGCGTCGGCGTCGCGCACCGCCTGGCAGAACCGGCGCATCAGCGCGGCATCCTTGATGCCCTTCGCGCTTTCCACGCCGGAGCTCACGTCAACGGCCCAGGGCCGGACGCGCAGCACCCCATCGGTCACGCTTGCAGGATTCAACCCACCAGACAAAACGACCGGACAGGGCACGTCGGCGGGAATGAGAGACCAATCGAATGCCTTTCCACCCCCGCCATAGCCCTCGACATGGGCGTCGAGCAGCAGGCCGGTGGCCTGCGGGTGGCGGGAGGCCAAGTCTAGCAAATCGACCCCCGGCGCCATGCGGGCGGCGCGCAGGTACGGACGGCCCGGCGCGGTGCAGGCCTCGGGCGTTTCGTCGCCATGGAACTGCAGCAGCGCCTGCGGCACCGCCTGCAGACCGGCGTCGATCTCCGCCGGCGTCGCGTTGACGAACAGCAGCACCGGCGTGACAAAGGGCGGCAGGCGCCGGGCGAGCGCGCCGGCGCGCTCGGCCACCACCGCGCGCGGGCTGCGCGGGTAGAGCACGAAGCCCAGCGCGTCGGCGCCTGCGGCGACGGCGTCGTCGACGTCGGCCTCGCGGGTGAGGCCGCAGATCTTGATGCGGGTGCGGTGCGACATGCGTGGTCAGGGCAGCCAGTCCATGGCCGCGGTGCGGTCGGGCAGGCCGAGGTCCGCATCGTAGGCCGGGCCCACGAAGTACAGGCCGTCGGGGGCGAAGGTGGGCGAGGCGGCGTCGCGGCTGCGCGCCGCGACGACATCACCCATCCAGCCCGGCGGGCGGCTGCCCTGCCCCACCGCCACCAGGCAACCCATCAGGTTGCGCACCATGTGGTGCAGGAACGCACTGGCCTCGAAGTCGAAGCGCCAGTAGGCGCCGTGGCGCGAGATGTCGAGCTGCCGCAGCGTCTTCACCGGCGATGGCGCCTGGCATTCGGACGAACGGAAGGAGCTGAAATCGTGCTCGCCGAGGAGGTGGGTGGCCGCCTCGCGCATGGCGTCGCCGTCCAGCGGGCGGAACACCCAGCCGCAGCCGCCGCGCTCGATGGCCGGACGCACGGGCGATTCGAGCAGCAGGTAGCGGTAGCGGCGGCCGCGCGCGCTGTTGCGGGCGTGGAAGTGGGCCGGCACCGGCCGGCACCACTGCACCGCGATGTCGGCGGGCAGGTAGCGGTTGGTGCCGCGGATCCAGCTGAACTCGGGCCGGTCCAGCGGGGTGTCGAAGTGCACGACCTGGTTCAGCCCGTGCACCCCGGTGTCGGTGCGCCCGGCGCACAGCGTGCTCACCGGCTGGGCGGCGAACTGAGAGAGCGCCGCCTCGAGGGTGTCCTGCACGGTGCGCCCGTCCGGCTGGCTCTGCCAGCCGTGGTAGCGGTCGCCCCGGTAGGCCAGGCCCAGCGCCAGGCGCCGGGCCGGGCGAGGGTCGTCAGCCAAGGTCGTCGAGCATGGCCTGCGCACGCGCCTTCAGCGCGCCGTCGGCCTTGGCGACCACTTCCTCCAGCAGGTCGCGGGCACCTTCCATGTCGCCGATGCGGCGGAACTCGTCGGCCAGCTCGAGCTTGCGGCCGAGCGGGTCGCCGTCCTCGCCTTCGTCGATGGGCAGCTGGCTGCGCTGCGTGTCGTCGGCGGTGGCGTCGCCCAGGTCCAGCGACAGGTCGCCGAAGTCGAACACCGACGGCGCGGTGGCCTCGGGCTCGGGCCGCGCCTCCGGCGCCGCAGGCGCCGGGCTGGGCGGCAGGTCCAGCGTGGGCAACTCGTCGAAGTGCATCACCGGCTCGCCCATGCCGGGCTCGGGGGACAGCGGCAGGTCGGGCAGATCGGGCAGGTCGACGGCCGGCTGGTCCAGCAGGCCGGACGCCGTGTCCAGCGGCCGCGTGCTCTCCACGCCCTGCAGGGACGACGGCGCCCCGAGGTCGATGTCGAGCTCACCCGGCGCCGTGTCGAGCAGCACCTCGCCCACGGGCTGGGTGCGCTCGGCGGGCGGCTCGTCGTCGACGCGCGCCGCCGGCGCACCGAGCTGGTCGCGCAGGTCACCCGTGGGGGCCGAGGGGTCGAGGTCGACGTCGGCCACCGCGCCGGCGGCCATGGCCGCACCTGCCACCCCCAGCGCGCCGTACAGCGGGTTCGCCGGGTCGATCGAGCGGCCCAGCTCCACGGCCTTGTCCCAGTCCTCGCCCTGGCCGCCGGTCTGCTCCTGCAGCTGGCGGGCCTGGGCCTCGAAGGCCTTGGTGTCGGCGCGCTTGGCGTACACCTCGAGCAGCTTGGAGCGGATGGCCACCCGGCCCGGGTCGCTGCGCAGGGCTTCCTTGAGGATCTCCTCGGCCTGCAGGTCGCGGCCATAGGCGAGGTAGACGTCGGCCTCGGCCACGGGGTCCACGTCGCCGATGGCGTCGAGCTGGCTGAGCGAATAGCTCAGCGAGGAGCTGCTGGAGGCGCCGTCCCGCGTGTCGACACGCTGGCCGCCGCTGACGCCGAAGAAGGAATCCGGCTGCAGCTTGCTCTCGATGAAGGAGGTCTCGGCGGCACCGTCACCCTTGCGGCGGCGCAGGCGCATCACGCCCCAGCCCGCCAGCAACGCGACGAGGCCAGCGGCACCGGGCAGCACCCAAGGATTGCCGGAGAGCGACTCCAGGAAGCTCGGCTCGGGCGCAGGGGCCGGCACGGGGCGCGCCGGCCGCTTGGCCGCAGGGCGGGAGGCCGGTGCAGACGCCGGGACGGCGGCGGACGCGGCCAGCGGCGCGGAGGCGGCACCGGGTGCGGACGCCGCCAGCGAGGCGGCGGCTGCAGGCGCCGGCGCCGCCGAAGCGACCACGGCCGCTGCCGGTGCGGCCGCCGGCGGGGGCGTCACAGGTGCCGGTGCGGGTGCCGGTGCCGGCGGGGGCGGCGGCGTGACGGCTGCGGCCGGCACCGTGACGCCGGGCTTGGCGGCGGGCGCCGGGGCCGGCGGTGCGGGCGGCGTGGCGGCCGGCTTGCCGGCCGGCGCCGGGGTGGCCGATTTCGTGGCATCGGCCAGCTGCTTGAGCTCCTGGACGTTGCGCGACAGCTCGGCCACGCGCGTCTCGTTGGCCTTGCGCTCGGTGTCCTTGGACACCTTGGCCTCGGAGGCTGCGGCGCGCGCCGCGCCCTGGCTGAGGGTGAGCTTGTCGGGCGACGCGGCGCCGGTGTCGGTCTTGCGGTCCTTGACCGCCGTCTGCACCTGGCCGGTGACCTGGCGCGCGGGCTCGCTGCCCTTGACCGTGGGCGCCGCACCGGCGAGGCGCTGGCGGAAGGTGGCGAAATCGGCACTGTGGGCCTGGATCACCTTGCGCGCCTCGTCGGGCGCGATGTCGCCCGCGGCGGCAGCGTCAGGCACGCTCAGCACCACACCCGACTTGAGCCGGTTCATGTTGCTGTCGATGAAGGCCTGCGGGTTGCCGCGGTACAGCGCGACCAGCATCTGGTCCAGCGAGACGCCCGGCCGGGCGTTGGAGGATGCGATGGACGACAGGGTGTCGCCGCTGCGCACGCGGTAGCTGTCGGCGCCGCCCGCGCTGGTGGCCGGTGCGGGCGGCTGCGCGGCAGGGCGCGGGGCCGGCGCCGGGCTGGCCGGACGGGTGGCCACCGCCGGCGGCGGGCTCGTCGGCCGGGCAGCGGGCGCGGGGGCGGGCGCGGCCGCGGACATGGCCGGCGCCGTCGATGGCGCGGGAGCGGGGCGGGCGGCCGTGACCGGCGGGTCGATCAGCAGGGTGTAGGCGCGTTGCAGCCGGCCGCTCGACCAGGAGAAGTCGATCACCATGTCGACGAACGGCTCGGACACCGCTCGCTCGCCGGTGACGCGGATGAAGGCACGGCCATCGGGCCGCCGGGCCAGCGACAGCTGCGCGCCCTGCAGGGCGGCGTTGAAGTCGACACCCGCTGCCCGGAAGGCCTCGGGCGACGCCAGCGTGCTGCGCAACGAGGCGGCCTCCTCGGCCGTCATGCTGGTGATGTCGATCTCGGCCCGCAGGGGCTCACCGAGCGCGGACTGGACGGTCAGGCGGCCCAGCGACAGCGCCTGGGCGCCGCCGGCGTGCAGCATGAGGAGGGCGGCAGCGGCCACGGACGTCAGCGATGCGGTCTTGGCCATGGATGAAGAGTTCTTCAAAGCGTCTCCCGAAACGCCATCAGCGGGCCTGCAGGCGCAGGTCCGCGTGGAATGACCGTTCTCTCGGCAGGAAGTGAGAAAACACCAGAGCATCAAGCATATAGGCTCCGATGCTCACGCAAAACCTCACCTCCGGGAGTATTTGCGTTTTCACCGGCCCGCGCGGGGGCACGATGTGGCCGGCCGACAACATCGTTCTTGACAACAGTAACGTGTCGTTTCAACTGCCCCCGGTCCACCGGGGCAGTCGAAGCCGCCCGGTCAGGCCTGCAGCAGGATGCGCAGCATGCGGCGCAGCGGCTCGGCCGCGCCCCACAGCAGCTGGTCGCCGATGGTGAAGGCGCCGAGGTACTCGGGGCCCATGGCCAGCTTGCGCACACGCCCCACGGGAATCGTCATGGTGCCGGTCACGGCCACGGGCGTGAGGTCGCGGACGGTCGCCTCGCGGGTATTGGGCACGAGCTTCACCCACTCGTTGTCGGCGGCGATCATGGCCTCGATGTCGGCCAGCGGCACGTCCTTCTTCAGCTTGAAGGTGAGCGCCTGCGAGTGGCAGCGCATGGCGCCCACGCGCACGCAGAAGCCGTCCACCGGCACCGCCGGCGAACCGAAGCCCTCGCCCTGGCCGAGGATCTTGTTGGTCTCGGCCATGCCCTTCCACTCTTCCTTGGACTGGCCCCAGCCCGGCTCGCCCGGCTGCTTGCCGATCCCGAGATCCTTGTCGATCCAGGGGATGAGCGACCCCCCCAGCGGCACGCCGAAGTGCGCTGTTTCCTCGGCGGTCAGCGAGCGCTGCTTGGCGATCACGCGGCGGTCGATCTCCAGGATGGCGCTCTTGGGGTCGTCCAGCAGCGCCTTGACCTCGGCGTTGAGCGTGCCGTACTGGGTGAGCAGCTCGCGCATGTGCTGCGCACCGCCACCGGAGGCGGCCTGGTAGGTCTGGGTGCTCATCCACTCGACCAGGCCGGCCTTGTAGAGCGCGCCCACGCCCATGAGCATGCAGCTCACGGTGCAGTTGCCGCCGATCCAGTTGCGGCCGCCACGGGCCATGGCGTCCTTGATCACCGGCATGTTCACCGGGTCCAGCACGATGACCGCGTCGTCCTGCATGCGCAGGGTGCTGGCGGCGTCGATCCAGTGCCCCTTCCAGCCCGCGGCGCGCAGCTTGGGAAACACCTCGGTGGTGTAGTCGCCGCCCTGGGCGCTGAGGATGATGTCGCAGCGCTTGAGCGCGTCGATGTCGAACGCGTCGCGCAGCGTGGTCTCGTTCTTCGCCATGGCCGGGGCGGCGCCGCCGGCGTTGGAGGTGGAGAAGAACAGCGGTTCGATGAGGTCGAAGTCGCCCTCGGCGACCATGCGCTCCATGAGCACGGAGCCCACCATGCCGCGCCAGCCGACCAGTCCTACGAGTGCCATGTCAGATGCCTTTGAAAAGTTGCCCGGACCCACTTCACCTGCCACCCCGGCTCGCTTCGCCGGGGTCCTGGGTAGGGGCGAGACGAGACCGAGCTGTCAGCTCTTGGTAATCGTTTTGCCGGTGACCGCCGCGACCACGGCGTCACCCATCTCGCGCGTACCCACCTTGTGGGTGCCTTCACTCCAGATGTCGGGCGTGCGGTAGCCCGCGGCCAGCACGGCGCGCACCGCGTTCTCGACGCGATCGGCGGCTTCGGGCTGCTGAAGGGAAAAGCGGAGCATCATGGCGGCAGACAGAATTGTAGCCAGCGGGTTGGCAATGCCCTGACCCGCGATGTCCGGCGCGCTGCCGTGGCTGGGCTCGTACAGCCCCTGGTTCTTCGCGTTCAGCGAGGCCGACGGCAGCATGCCGATCGAGCCGGTGAGCATGGACGCCTCGTCCGAGAGGATGTCGCCGAACATGTTGCCGGTGACGATGACGTCGAACTTCTTCGGCGCCTTCACCAGCTGCATGGCGGCGTTGTCCACGTACATGTGCTCCAGCGCCACGTCGGGGTACTGGGCGTGCACCTCGGTGACCACGTCCTTCCAGAACTGGAAGGTCTCCAGCACGTTGGCCTTGTCCACGCTGGTGACCTTCCTGCCGCGCTGGCGCGCGGCCTGGAAGGCCACGTGGGCGATGCGCTCGATCTCCGGGCGCGAGTAGCGCATGGTGTCGAACGCCTCCTCGGCGCCTGGGAAGTGGCCGTCGCTTGCCGTGCGGCGACCGCGCGGCTGGCCGAAGTAGATGTCGCCGGTGAGCTCGCGGATGATCAGGATGTCCAGGCCCGCCACCAGCTCGGGCTTGAGGCTGGACGCGTGCGTGAGCTGCGGGTAGCAGATGGCGGGGCGGAAGTTGGCGAACAGCCCCAGGTGCTTGCGCAGGCCCAGGATGGCCTGCTCGGGCCGCAGCGAGCGCTCCAGCGTGTCGTACTTCCAGTCGCCCACGGCGCCGAACAGCACCGCGTCGGCGGCCCGGGCCAGCTTCAGCGTGGACTCGGGCAGCGGGTGGCCCATCGCCGCATAGGCGGCGCCACCCACGGGCGCCTGCTCCAGCTCGAAGGGCAGGTCGAGCACGTTCAGCACGCGCACGGCCTCGGCGACGATCTCGGTGCCGATGCCGTCGCCAGGAAGGACTGCGATTTTCATGGGGGTCTCGTGGAAAGCGAAAGAAAGAGGGGGCGGGCCCGGTGCCGCGCTCAGCCGAGCCAGGTGATGCCCGGCTCGCGCGCCAGGCGGGCGGTGTCCTGCTCGTAGCGGCGCTGGAAGGCCTGGCGCTCGTCGTCGCGCCAGGGGTCGAAGCGCGGGTAGTTGGGGCCGTTGACGATGCGCTCGACCGAGGGCCGGACCTTGGTGGCCACGTCGGCCCCGGCCTTCTGGCAGATGTCGTCGAGCAGGCGCACGGCCATGCGGCTGAGCGATTGGCGGTCGCGGGCATCGTCCGGCGTGGGCAGGGCGCTGGCCGGCACGTCGAACAGCGTGGTGGTGATGCGGTCGCGCAGCTCGGCCAGCGACTCGTAGCGCCACACGTGCAGCCGCGCGCGCGGAAACGCGGCCTGCACGTCGGCCACCAGCTCCGGCCAGCCGCGCTGGTCGAGGTTGAAGCCGGTGTAGGCCGAGCGGAACGGCTTGTACGGGCGGTGCCGCAGCACCTCGCTGTAGGCCGAGCGGATGAAGCTGCCGTACTCGCGGATGCACAGCCACAGGCGCAGGTCGGCCTGCGGCAGCATGTCGGCCACGCGCGCCAGGCGGCGTCGCGCATCGGCATACAGCGATTGCTGGTCGAACAGCAGGCCGCAGTCGCCGATGAGGTTCTCCTCGCTGAGCACCAGGCGGTCGGTGCGCCCGGGCCACCCGGCCAGCCAGGCCGTGGCCTGGGCGGTGGCCGGCGCGCCGTAGGCCACGGGCGTCACGGCGTTGCGCACTTCCTGCATGGGCGGGCACGCGGCCGCCCCAGGCAGCCCGGCGCACTGGACCCAGTAGCGCTGCAGGTGCGTGGTGGCGGTCTTGTGGACACCCAGGTGCAGGTCAAGGCGCATGTCAGGCATGTCAGATCACTCGGTGCCCCAGCCAGGGCATCTTGGCGAGGCGCTCCGCCTCGAAGGCGCGGATCTTATCGGCGTGGCGCAGCGTGAGCCCGATGTCGTCGAAGCCGTTGACCAGGCAGTACTTGCGGAAGGGCTGCACGTCGAAGGGCAGCTCGGTGCCATCGGGCTTGACCACCACCTGGCGCCGCAGGTCGATGGTGAGCTGGTAGCCTGGGAAGGCGGCCACCTCGTCGAACAACCGGGCCACCTGCGACTCGGGCAGCTGGATGGGCAGCACGCCGTTCTTGAAGCAGTTGTTGAAGAAGATGTCGGCGAAGCTGGGCGCGATGAGCGCGCGGAACCCGTACTGCTCCAGTGCCCAGGGCGCGTGCTCGCGGCTGGAGCCGCAGCCGAAGTTGTCGCGCGCCAGCAGGATGGACGCGCCCTGGTAGCGCGGCTGGTTCAGCACGAAGTCGGGGTTCGGGCGGCGCGTGGCCGGGTCCTGCCCCGGCTCGCCGGCATCGAGGTAGCGCCACTCGTCGAACAGGTTGGGCCCGAAGCCCGTGCGCTTGATCGACTTCAGGAACTGCTTGGGAATGATGGCGTCGGTGTCGACGTTGGCGCGGTCCATCGGAGCGACCAGGCCGGTGTGGAGGGTGAAGGCTTGCATGGCGGGCTCCCGGCTCAGGCGATGCGACGCACGTCGACGAAATGGCCGGCCATGGCGGCGGCGGCGGCCATGGCGGGGCTGACGAGGTGGGTGCGGCCGCCCGCGCCCTGGCGGCCCTCGAAGTTGCGGTTGCTGGTGGACGCGCAGCGCTCGCCCGGCTCCAGGCGGTCGGCGTTCATGGCCAGGCACATGCTGCAGCCCGGCTCGCGCCATTCGAAGCCGGCCGCCTTGAACACCTGGTCCAGGCCCTCGGCCTCGGCCTGCGCCTTCACCAGCCCGGAGCCCGGCACCACCAGCGCCAGCTTCACGTTGGCGGCGATGCGGCCCCCCACGCGCTGCACCACCGCGGCCGCCTCGCGCATGTCCTCGATGCGGCTGTTCGTGCAGGAGCCGATGAACACCTTGTCGATGCGGATGTCGGCCAGCGGCTTGTTGGGCTCCAGCGCCATGTACTGCAGGGCGCGCTCGATGGCGCCGCGCCGCACGCTGTCCTTCTCCTTGTCCGGATCGGGCACGCGCGCATCGACGGGCAGCACCATCTCCGGCGAGGTGCCCCAGGTGACCTGCGGCTTGAGCTGGGTGGCGTCGATCTCCACCACCTGGTCGAAGTGCGCGCCCGGGTCGGAGTGCAGGGTGCGCCAATGGGCCACCGCCTGCTCCCACTCCACGCCCCGCGGCGAGAAGGGGCGGCCCTTCACGTACTCCAGCGTGGTGTCGTCCACCGCCACCAGGCCGGCGCGCGCGCCCGCCTCGATGGCCATGTTGCACACCGTCATGCGCCCTTCCATGCTGAGCGAGCGGAGGGTGGAGCCGCCGAACTCGATGGTGTAGCCCGTGCCGCCGGCCGTGCCGATGCGGCCGATGATGGCCAGCACCACGTCCTTGGCGCCGCAGCCGCGCGGCAGCACGCCGTCCACCTTCACCAGCATGTTCTTCGCCTTCTTGGCCAACAGCGTCTGCGTGGCGAGCACGTGCTCGACCTCGCTGGTGCCGATGCCGTGGGCCAGCGCACCGAAGGCGCCGTGGGTGCTGGTGTGGCTGTCGCCGCAGACCACCGTCATGCCGGGCAGCGTGGCGCCCTGCTCCGGGCCGATCACGTGCACGATGCCCTGGCGCTTGTCGTGCATCTTGAACTGGGTGATGCCGTGGCGGTCGCAGTTGGCGTCCAGCGTGTCCACCTGCAGCTTCGACACCGGGTCGGCGATGCCCTGCGAGCGGTCGGTGGTGGGCACGTTGTGGTCGCTCACCGCCAGGTTGGCCGACAGGCGCCACACCCTGCGCCCGGCCATCTCCAGGCCCTCGAAGGCCTGCGGGCTGGTCACCTCGTGCACCAGGTGGCGGTCGATGTAGAGCACGGCGGTGCCGTCGTCCTCGGTGTGGACGACATGGTCGTCCCAGAGCTTGTCGTAGAGGGTGCGGGCGGTGGTCATGGCGGTGGCGGTGACGCGGGAAGAAGAGGTGTTGAGGGTCAGGCCGCCTGGCGCAGGCGGTCGATGAAGCGCTGCACGGCGGCGGGCAGCACCTCTTGCCGCTGGGCGGCCAGCAGGTAGCGGCGCTCGGCCCAGGGCTCGTCCAGCGGGCGGACGGTGATGGGGAACAGGCGGGCGAAACGCTCGGCCACGGCCGCGGGCAGCACGGCCACGCCCAGGCCCTCGCCCACCAGCTGGGCGATGGCGTCGAAGCCGCGCACCTGCAGCCGGGCATTGAGCGTGCGGCCGCGCTCCAGCGCGCGCTGCAGCATCTGCTCGTGCACCGAGGCGCCGATGTGCAGGCCGACGATGTCGTAGTCGAGCAGCGCCTCGAAGCGCAGGCCGCCGGGCTGCCCGGCCAGCGCATGGCCGGAGGGCAGCACCACGGCGAGGGCGCCGGTGCGGTAGGGCCAGGTCTGCAGGCGGGCCGCGTCCGCCAGCGGCGGCGCGAACACGCCCACGTCGGCCCGGCCCTCGGCCACGGCCGCCTGCACCTCGGCGCTGGTCATGTCTTCGAGGCTGATGCGGATCTGCGGGTGCTCGCGCGAGAAGGCGGCCAGGTCGGCCGGCAGCGCCTCGGCGATGGCGCCGGCATTGGCCGCGATGCGCAGATGGCCCTTGATGCCGCGGCTGAACTCGACCACCTCGCTTTCCAGCGCATGCAGCGCCGCGTGCAGGCTGCGGATATGGCGCACGAGGGCACGGCCGGCCTCGGTGGGCTCCACGCCCCGGGCGCGGCGCTCGAACAGCTGCACGCCCAGGCGGGTTTCCAGGTCCTTCAGGCGCTTGCTCGATGCCGCCAGCGCCAGGTGCTCGCGCTCGGCCGCCCGCGTGATGCTGCGGGTCTCGGCGATGGCGAGCACCAGGTTGAGCGTGACGAGATCGAAGCGCATGACGGCGAAATGGCGGAAGCGACGGCTGCCCTCACCCGCCTACCGCGCCGCCCGGGTAGGGCGGCGCGGCCGGGGCCGGTGGCCAGCCGGTCAGCCGGTCACCAGCAGCGTGTCGCGGCAGCCATGGTGCACGAAGGCTGGCAGGAACGCTCTCAGCGGATGACCAAGCGAGCTTTCGCGCAGCACGAAGGATAAACCGTCCTCCCCCGCCGCCGGGGGGCCCATCCCCCGAAAGAGGCCCCTCACCCCAGGGCCGGTCTTCCCTACGCGCCGGGATCGGCCAATCGGGCACCGGTTCCTAGAGTGACGGACATGGGGCGGCGACGGTCGCGGCCCCCGCACCCAACGGAGTGTTCTCCCATGTCGCAACGATCCTTCCGCCTCGCCCCCGTGGCCCTGGCCGGCCTGCTGGCCGCCGGCGCCGCGCTCACCAGCCTGCCGGCCGCCGCCCATGGCGACGACCTGCAGGACCTGGCCAACCACGCCCGCGCCATCGTCCACACCCGCGTGGCCCAGGTGGACTACACCCAGGCCGAGGCCAACGGCCGCGGCGCCGTGCCGCACACGCTCGTCACTTTCGAGGTGGTGCGCCCGCTGCGCGGCCAGATGGCCAGCCAGCAGTTCACGCTGCGCTTCATCGGCGGCCCGGACGGCCAGGGCCGCTTCCTGCGCGCCTCCGAGGTGCCGGTGTTCCAGGCCGGTGACGAGGACATCCTGTTCCTGCAAGGCACGGGCGAGTCGGGCTGCGCCCTGTCCGGCTGCCTGGACGGCCGCTTCCGCATCGCCAACGGCGTGGTGCACGACGGCACCGGCGCGCCGGTGGTGGCGGTGGAGCAGCAGCGTGTGGTCACCGGCGGCGAGGTGCCGGCCGAGCTGCGCACCCTGCGCTACCCCCGCCCCAGCTTCGACGCCCTGATGCGCAACCCGCAGGCCCGCGCCATGCTGGAGCGTCAGGGGCTGAGCATGGACGACGCCCGCCGCCGCTACGAGGCCGAGGCCCCGGCCATGGTGGAAATGCAGATGGTCAGTGGCGGCGCTGCCGGCACCGACCGCGCGGGTGCCGGTGAAGGCCGCCGCTCGCCCGACAGCCAGCGCGCCGCGCCGGCCCGCGCCCTGAGCGCCGACACCTTCGCCACCCACCTGCGCAGCCTGCGCCTGCCGCAGGCCGAGGGGGCCCAGCCGTTCGCCGGCCTGTCGCCCGAAGCCACGCTGCGCGCGCCGTCCAGCCGCGAGGCGCCCGCCCCGCAGGCACCGGCACCGGCCCGCGAGCGCAACCGCTCGGCCGCCGACACCGCGGAGCAGGCCAGCCTGCCGGCCGACGACCTGTCCGCCTTCCGGAACAAGTCCCGCTGAGCGCCGCGCGTGCGCACGGCTCCCGTCATCACGAACCCAACGAAAGCACCTGCACCATGAAACCCCTGCACACCCTGCTCGGCGCCGCCCTGGCCTGCGCCGCCGCCACCCCGGCCTTCGCCTACAACGTCATCGACTGCATGGGCACGCCGATGAAGTGGGGCTCCAACAACGTCACCTTCCGCGCCAGCACGACCAGCTTCCCCGACGGCTACTGGCGCAACGGCATCCAGCGCACCATCGACCTGACGAACCAGAACCCGACGCCCTTCTGGTACTCGCTCATCAGCGACACCGGCGGCGTGGGGCTGAACAACGGCCAGAACGAGACCTGGGGCAGCACCGACGCCAACGTGCTGCAGGGCGCCCCGGCCATCGCCTACTGGTGGGACAGCTGCTACTGGCTCTTCGGCGTGGTGGCGCAGCGCAACGAGTCGGACGTCATCTTCGACTACAACGCGCCGTTCCAGTGGACCGCGGACGAGCTGAAGTCCAGCCTCATCCGCTACACCGGCACCAGGCGCCAGCTGCAAGGCACCGGCATCCACGAGTTCGGCCACGCCATGGGCCTGCTGCACGTGAACACCGAGTACAACGTGATGGGCGCCGACTTCGAGCACATCTGGGCCAACGGCACGGCGGCGCGTGGCTACCTCGGCGAGGACGCGAGCGACGGCGCGGTGCGCCTGTACGGCCTGTGGGGCAACAACTACCAGGACGTGAGCGCGGCGCACTGGAAGTACAGCTACGCCAACGGCGAGTACTCGCGCCACGTGAAGACGGGCGTGTTCACCACGGCCGGCGTCGCGCTGCCCACCGTCACGGTGAACGGCGAGACCGGCTACCGGGTGAACAAGGGCCAGCAGGTGCAGGTGGAGTTCACCTACGAGAACAACGGCGAGGCCACCCAGGTGGTGAACACCGGCTGGTATGTGTCGAGCAACGACATCATCTCCACCGGCGACCGGCTGCTGGCCACCAACACCGGCATGAGCCTGGGCCGCGGCGACGTGATGACCTACCGCCGCACGGTGACCATCCCGAGCGACCTGGTCAGCGGCCGCAACTACTGGCTGGGCACCGTGGTGGACAAGGACAACACGGTGGCCGACGCGGTACGCAGCAACAACGCCACGTACATCCCGATCCGGGTGAACTGAGCGTGCGGCCCGGCCTGCGCGAAGCGCAGGCCGGATTCAGCCGCGTCAGGGCATGAAGCTCACGTCGAAGGCCACGCCGTGCTGAATGGTCCAGCTGGAGTCGTCGGGCCACAGCATCAGGTTGACCGACCCGCCGCCGTTGGGACCCGCGCGGCTCACGCGCACCTTCAGGTAGGTGTCCGTCGACGACGGGTCCACTTCGACCACCGGCTCGCCCGGCAGCCCGCGGCTGTAGTGCAGCGTGACGGGGATGCTGCTGGTGAACTCGATCACCACCGAGTCGCCCTCGACCGACATGCTGCCCTGCTCGTGGTCGCGGTCGGAGCGCACGGACGCGACCTCGATGCCGTCGGCCACCACGTCCGCCCTGAGCTGCGGCGTGATCGTCACCTCGTACGGCAGCGTGTCGTTGTCCAGTTCATGGCGGGCATTGCACGCGGGGTCCTTGCACAGCAGCACCGACAGCTCGCCCGTGTAGACGCCGGCCGACTGGGCCACCTGCGGGTGCAGGGTCACCTCGAAGGTGGTGTCGGACAGCTGGAACACCTCCATCGGCTGCCCCTGGAAACCGGTGCCCGTGTCACCGATGAAGAAATAGGACTGGCCGCTGGGCGGGTTGCTGACGGTCACCTGGATCGTGACGGCAGCGGTCTCGAAGGCGTTGACGTCGGCGGCCTGGTTCTCGAAGGCGGTGACGCGGACGATATCCGTGCTGTAGGTGAGCGAGGCCGGGTCGCTGCCACCGCCGCCACAAGCGGCAAGGAGGGCGGCCACGGAGACGGCACAGGAGGCGGCAAGGCGCCGGTACAGGGCAGGCATGGAAGTGTGAAGAGATGTAAACCCGCCATTCTCCCTGCCTGCCCGCCGGCTTCAGCTGCGCCGTCGCCGCCCCAATGTGCACAACGGCACGGGGGCCGCCTGCACGTCAGGCGCGCTCGAGCAGGTCCTTCACCTGCTGCAGCGCCGCCGGGTCTTCCATCGTCGTCAGGTCGCCCGGGTCGCGGCCCTCGCACACGGCCTGGATGGCGCGGCGCAGCAGCTTGCCCGAGCGGGTCTTGGGCAGCACGCTGACGAAACGCACCCGCGCCGGACGCGCCACCGCACCGAGCTGCTCGTCCACCACCTTCATCACGCTGGCCTCCAGCGCCTTGGCGTCCGCCTCGGTGGCGGCCAGCGAGGGGTCCTTCAGCACGGCGAAGGCCACGGCCACCTGGCCCTTGAGCGTGTCGGCCACGCCCACCACCGCCACCTCGGCCACGGCCGGGTGGCTGGAGATGCTCTCCTCGATCTCGCGCGTGCCCAGGCGGTGCCCGGCCACGTTGATCACGTCGTCGGTGCGGCCCAGGATGAAGAAGTAGCCGTCCTCGTCCCTGATGCCCCAGTCGAAGGTGGAGTACACCATCTTGCCGGGCACACTGGACCAGTAGGTCTTGACGAAGCGGGCGTCATCGCGCCACACCGTCTGCATGCAGCCCGGGGGCAGCGGGCCCTCGATCGCGACCACGCCCTTCTGGTTGGGCTCGGTCAGCGCCTCGCCGGTGGATTCGTCCAGCAGCTGCACGTTGTAGCCGTACACCGCCTTGCCGGGCGAGCCGAACTTGCTCGGCGCCTGCTCCACGCCGTTGCAGATGGTGAGGATGGGCCAGCCGGTCTCGGTCTGCCAGTAGTTGTCGATGATGGGCTTGCCCAGCGCCTCGGCGATCCACTTGGCGGTGGGCTCGTCCAGCGGCTCGCCGGCCAGGAACAGCGCGCGCAGCGACGAGAGATCGTGCTTCTTCAGCGCGGCCGGGTCCTGCTTCTTCAACACGCGCACGGCGGTGGGCGCGCTGAACATCACCGTCACCTTGTACTTCTCGACCAGGCTCCACCAGATGGCGGCATCGGGCCGGATCGGCAGGCCCTCGTACATGATGGTGGCCATGCCGGCGATCAGCGGGCCGTAGATGATGTAGCTGTGGCCCACCACCCAGCCGATGTCGCTGGTGGAGAAGTAGGTCTCGCCCGGCTGGCCGCAGAAGATGTGCTTCATGCTGGCGGCCAGCGCCACGGCATAGCCGCCCGTGTCGCGCTGCACGCCCTTGGGCTTGCCGGTGGTGCCGCTCGTGTAGAGCGTGTAGCTCGGGTGCGTGCTGTCCACCCAGGTGCAGGGCACCTCGGCGTGCCGGTGCTGCTCGCGCAGGGCGGCGTAGTCCTCGTCGCGGCCGGCCACCGGCGTGAAGGGCGCCAAGCCGCGGTTGACCATGAGCACCTTGGCCGGCTTGTGCGTGGCGTGGGCGATGGCGTCGTCCAACAGGGGCTTGTAGGCCACCACCTTGCCGCCGCGCGAGCCCGCGTCTGCGCTCACGATGACGGTGGGCTCGGCATCGTCGATGCGGCTGGCCAGGCTGACGCTGGCGAAGCCGCCGAACACCACCGAATGGATGGCGCCGATGCGGGTGCACGCCAGCATGGCGAACGCCGCCTCGGGGATCATCGGCATGTAGATGAGCACGCGGTCGCCCTGCTTCACGCCCAGCGCCTGCAGGCTGGCGGCCATGCGCTGCACCTCGGCGTGCAGCTCGGCGAAGCTGTAGACACGCTCCTGGTTCGTCTCGGTGGAGACGAAGATGAGCGCGTTCTGCGCCGCGCGGTCCTTCAGGTGCCGGTCCACCGCGTTGTGGCACAGGTTCGTGCGGCCGCCCGGGAACCAGCGCGCGAACGGCGGGTGGCTGTAGTCGCACACCTGCTCGAACGGCGCCTGCCAGTCGATCAGGGCGGCCTGCTCGGCCCAGAAGCCGTCACGGTCCTCGATGGAGCGGCGGTGGAAATCGGCGTAGCGGGTCATCCGGGTCTCCTGCTGTCGGGGCGCGCGCACGACACTGCGCGCGCGTAGGGTGCGGTATTGCAGCGCGCGTGGCTGACAACGCACTGTCGCGCCCCGGTCCGACGCCCCCCCAGGTTGCGCCACGTCAAGTCCCGCCGCGTCGGCAGGGCGCAGCCGGGCGTCACGGCGCCTTCACGGTCGGTTCCCAGAATCCGCCGGGTCTTGCCAACGCCCCGCGAAGGACTCCCGTGGCCACCCCCACCCTGCAGCCGCCCAGCACCGTGCGGGCCAGCGCCCTGATGCACGGCAGCCCCTCGGACTTCGTCATCAACGCGTACCTCGCCCTGCAGCGCCAGTGGCCGGACGGGGGTGGCTTCGGCCACTACCTGCATCTGCTGGAGCAGCAGCCCGGCGCGCGCGCGCAGGTGCTGCGCGAGATCGCCGCGTCGCCCACCGCCCGGCGCTGCGGGGTGCGGTTCGTGGACGACCTGCCGGAGGACCACGTGTTCCTGCCGGAGCACCACGAGAGCCACAAGCTGGTGGAGATGAGCCTGGCGCTGCGCCTGGCGCAGGCGGTGGCCGACATCCGGCAGCTGCAGGCCAGCGTGGGGCAGCTCACCGAGCACCACCTCAGCCGGGCGCTGAATGCCTTCGTCGAGGCGCACGCCGGTGCGCAGTGCCTGCTGGAAAGCCGCGTGAACACGCTCGCTGCCGATGTGCGCGAGCTGGGCCGCGCCGCCGCCCAGGGCAGCCTGCGCGGCGCGGGTCCCCTGGCCGCGGCGCCTGCCGACCCGGAGGCCGCGTCATGGCGGGCCGAGGTGGACGCCGGGCTGGCCCGCACCACCGAGGCCCTGGGGCAGATCACGCAGCAGCTCGCCGAGCTCCGCGAGGGCTTCTTCCACCTCCATCACTACACCACGGTGGAGCTCAAGCGCCAGGTGGCCGACTACGTGAACGCGATCGTGGAGGCCACGCGGCCGCGGCCGGTGCTGGCGGCCGAGCCCGCCGCCGGCCGCGCACGGGCCGCTGCGTCGTCCACGGGGGCCGCCACCCCGCTCGCCAAGGCCGTGCCCATGCGGCTGGTGGAGCCCACGCATGGCTAGGCCGGTGGTCATGTTCTCGCCGCTGCCGCCGGCCAAGTCGGGCATCGCCGACTACATGCTGGAGCTGCTGCCCGCGCTGGCGGAATCGCGCGAGATCGTGGTGGTGTGCGAGCGCGTGCCCGAGCCGGCGGCCCGGGCGGCGGCCGCCAGCGGCGGTCGCTGGCGGGCCGTCACGCAGGCCGAGTACGCCGACGAGCGCGCGCTGGCCGCCTGCCCGCACGTCTACCAGATCGGCAACAACGGCGACCACGTTTTCGCCTACCGGGCCTTCCGCGAGCGCCCGGGCATCCTGGTGCAGCACGATTTCAACCTGCACTACCTGGTGGAGGACGCCACCCTGGTGGCCGGCGACAAGGACGCCTACCGCGACGTGCTGGCCGAGGAGTACGGCCCGTCCGGCGCCGCCCTGGCCGACCTGCGCCACGTGGGCCTGTTCTCCGAGGCGCAGAAGATCTCGCTGCCGGTGAACACCCACCTGGTGCACCAGGCGCGCGGCGTCATCGTGCACAGCCGCTGGGTGTACGAGCGGCTGCCGGCCGGTGCGCACGCGCGCACCACGGTGCTGCCCCACCACTTCGCGCCGCAGGCCCTGGCGTACGACGAGCTGCCCCAGCATGAGGCCCGCGAGGCGCTGGGCCTGCCGGCAGACACCTTCGTGGTGCTGTCGCTGGGCTACATCACGCCCCCCAAGCAGATCCAGTGCACCCTGGCGGCGCTGGCCATGCTGCGCCGCCGCGGCGCACGCTTCCACTTCGTCATCGGTGGCGAGCGCAATGCCGGCTTCGACATCGACGCCCACATCCAGCGCCACGGCCTGGAGGACTGCGTCACCGTCACCGGCTTCCTCGACGAGGACACCTTCTTCCGCCACATCGTGGCGGCCGACGCCCTGGTGAACCTGCGCTACCCCAGCGTGGGCGAAAGCTCGGGCACGCTGGCCCGCGCCATGGCGCTGGGCTTGCCGGCCATCATCCACAACTTCGGCCCCTTCGCCGAGGCGCCGGACGACACCGTCATCAAGGTGCCGCTGGAGCTCGGCGAGCCGCAGGCGCTGGCGCAGGCGCTGGAGCACCTGATGCTGCACCCCGCCGCACGGGCGCGCATCGGCCAGGCGGCGCGGCGCTTCATGCGCGAGCACTGCTCGGTGCAGCACTCCGCCACGCAGTACCACGACCTCATCGACCACCTCTACGCCCGCTGACGCGGCGCGCCGACTGCCCCACTCCCCATGGCCGAGATCCACCTCCACATCGGGCTGAACAAGACCGGCACCTCCTCGCTGCAGGACTTCTTCAGCATGAACGCCGACGCGCTGCGCGCCGAAGGCTGGTGCTACCCGCGCGCCGGCCGCGACACCACCGCGCACCACCCGCTGTCCAAGCGCCTGAAGCCCGGCCCGCTGGCCAACGACGCGGCCACGCGGGAGATGGTGGCCGCGCTGCGCACCGAGCTGGCCGGCTGCGAGCGGGCGGTGCTGTCGTCGGAGGACTTCCACACCCACGTGCCGCGCGGCATCGAGCGCATCCGCGACGCGCTCGACGGGCACGAGGTGCGCGTGGTGCTGTACGTGCGCGAGCACGTGGCCTACCTCGCCAGCTGGTACCAGCAGAACGTGCAGGCCACGCACCTGAGCTGCGCCTTCGACTCGTTCTGCTACTTCACCCGCAAGCCGCTGTTCAAGGTGGCCGACGCCTGGGGCGAGGTGTTCGGGCGTGACCGCGTCACCGTGCGCCTGTACGACCGCGCGGCCCTGCACGGCGGCGACATCGTGCAGGACTTCGCCCAGGTCATCGGCCTGGGTGGCGACCTGGCGCGCTTCGTGCGCAAGCCCTACGAGAGCAACCCCAGCGTCACCGGCAACCTGCTGTTCATCAAGCGCGTGGTGAACAACTTCTTCCCCAAGGCCGAGGCGGCCGGGTTCGTGGACGAGGTGACGGCCCTGTCCAAGCTGAAGAAGGAGTTCCGCGGCGCCATGTTCGTGGACCGCGCCACCGTGAACTACGTGACCGGCATGTACGAGGGCGACCGCGCCCAGCTGGCCGCCCGCTACGGCGTGGTCATCGAGCCGCGCGAGCACGAGTACGTGGGCAGCCGCGCACCCGACATGGACATGCTCGCCGACGACTGGGCCCTGGTGATGGGCGAAGCCCGCCGCCGCGGCTTCGCCATCGCCCGCGCCGCCGATCTCTTCACCCTGCACGGCAGCCCGGCGCTGCTCGCCACCACCCCATGAAACTCGACGAACTCATGCAGCGCATCCAGCGCATCGAACCCGCCGTGGCCACCGCACAGTCCGGTGCCCAGGGCGCGCAGCGCATCGTGCTCGCCACGCTGCACGCCCTGCGCCAGGCCTTGAACGAGTGCACGCCCGACGAGCGCATGGCCCTGCCCGGGCTGGGCCAGTTCCGTGTGCGCAAGGACCGCCAGCAGGCACCGGCCGGCGCCCTGCGGCGCATGGTCTTCTCGCCCGAGGACTCGGCGCGCACCACCCGCGTGGACGAGCTGGCGCCGCCGGCCGCAGCGGCCCAACCCGAGGCTCAGCCCAGCGCCTGAACCACCTCGGGCGGTGCCTGCACCAGCTCGATCAGCACACCCTCGCCGCCCAGCGGGAACTCGTCGTTGCCCTTGGGGTGGATGAAGCAGATGTCGTGGCCGGCGGCGCCGCGGCGGATGCCGCCGGGGGCGAAGCGCACGCCGTTGGCCGTCATCCACTCCACGGCCTGGGGCAGGTCGTCCACCCACAGGCCCACGTGGTTGAGCGGCGTGGTGTGCACGGCCGGCTTCTTCTCCGGGTCCAGCGGCTGCATCAGGTCCACCTCCACGGCGGTGGGGCCGCTGCCCAGCGCGCAGATGTCCTCGTCCACGTTCTCGCGTTCGCTGACGAAGGTGCTCTTGACCTGCAGGCCCAGCATGTCCACCCACAGTGCCTTCAGCTTGTCCTTGCTGGGCCCGCCGATGGCGATCTGCTGGATGCCGAGGATGCGGAATGTCCGCCCCTCGGCGGGCGGGTACGCCCGCCGGTCCCCCGAGGGGACCTCGCCTGCCTTGGGGCGGCCCGGCGGCAGGCTCGTGTCTTCGCTGCTCATCGTCGTGCCCTTCACTCGAAGGCCACGATGGGCTGGTCCACCGACAGGCTGGCGCCCTTGGCCGCCAGCACGTCCTTGACCACGCCGTCCTGCGTGGCCACGAGGATGTTCTCCATCTTCATGGCCTCGATCACCGCCAGCTTCTCGCCGGCCAGCACCTTCTGGCCCGGCGTCACCGCCACGTCCACCAGCAGGCCCGGCATGGGCGACAGCAGGAACTTCGACAGGTCGGGCGGCGCCTTGTAGGGCATGAGCTTGTGCAGCTCGGCGGCGCGCGGCAGCAGGGCCATGGCGTCGATCTGCGTGCCGTTGTGGCTGACGCGCAGCGCCAGCGGGCTCTTGCTCGGGCCGCGCTCCACCTGGGCGGAGAAGGGCTGGCCATTGCAGGTGCCCGTCATCAGGATGTCGCCCAGCTTGGTGGGGCTCTGGATGTCGTAGCGGCGCTCGCCCACCTGCACCACGGCGCGGCCCGCGGCGGCGTCGAAGCCGGTCACCTTCACGGCGTGGTGGGTGTTCTGGCCTTCGCGGCCCAGCACCACGATGACCAGGTCGTCGAGGTGGGCCACCTCGTGGCCGGGCAGCTGGCCGCTGATGCCGGCCGCGCGCTCGCGCGCCTTGCGGCGCACGAAGGCAGCGAGCGCCACCAGGAACAGCGGGTCGTCGTGCGGCACGTCCTCGGCGCGGAAGCCCTGCGGGTAGTGCTCGGCGATGAAGCCGGTGTTGAAGGCGCCGGAGACGAACTTCGGGTGCGCCAGCAACGCCGCCTGGAAGGGGATGTTGCTGCTGATGCCGCGGATGACGAAGGCATTGAGCGCGGCGCGCATCTTGGCGATGGCGTCGTTGCGGTCCATGCCGTGCACGATGAGCTTGGCGATCATCGAGTCGTAGAACATCGGGATCTCGCCGCCCTCGTAGACCCCGGTGTCCACGCGCACGCCGCCGAAGGCACCGCCTTCGTAGGCGGCGCCGCGCAGCGTCACGCTGCCCTGCTCCAGGTTGGCCTGCGGCGGCTGGTAGCGCACCAGGCGGCCGGTGGACGGCAGGAAGTTGCGGAACGGGTCTTCCGCGTTGATGCGGCACTCGATGGCCCAGCCCTGCTTCGGGATGTCGGCCTGGCCGAAGGCGAGCTTCTCGCCGGCGGCCACGCGGATCATCTGCTCCACCAGGTCCAGCCCCGTGATGCACTCGGTGACCGGGTGCTCCACCTGCAGGCGGGTGTTCATCTCCAGGAAGTAGAAGTCCTGGTCCTTGCCGACCACGAACTCCACCGTGCCGGCGCTCTGGTACTTCACCGCCTTGGCCAGGGCCACGGCCTGCTCGCCCATGGCCTTGCGCGTGGCGTCGCTGATGAAGGGCGACGGCGCCTCCTCGATCACCTTCTGGTGGCGGCGCTGGATGGAGCACTCGCGCTCGTGCAGGTACACCACGTTGCCGTGGGCGTCGCCCAGCACCTGGATCTCGATGTGCCGCGGCTCCTGGACGTACTTCTCCATGAACACGCGGTCGTCGCCGAAGCTGTTGCGCGCCTCGTTGCGGCACGACGAGAAGCCCTCGAAGCACTCCTTGTCGTTGTAGGCCACGCGCAGGCCCTTGCCGCCGCCGCCGGCCGAGGCCTTGATCATCACCGGGTAGCCGATGCGCTGCGCGATCTGCACCGCCTCCTCCGGGCTGAGGATGGGCTCGTTGTGGCCGGGGATGGTGCTGACCTGGGCCTCGTTGGCCAGCTTCTTGGAGGCGATCTTGTCGCCCATGGCCGCGATGCTGTAGTGCTTCGGGCCGATGAAGACGATGCCTTCCTCCTCGCAGCGGCGGGCGAAGTCCTCGTTCTCCGAGAGGAAGCCGTAGCCGGGGTGGATGGCCTGGGCGCCGGTGGCCTTGGCCGCGGCGATGATCTTGTCGGCCACGAGGTAGCTCTCGCGGCTGGGCGCGGGGCCCAGCAGCACCGATTCATCGGCCAGCTCCACATGGCGGGCCTCGCGGTCGGCCTCGGAGTACACCGCCACGGTGGCGATGCCCATCTTCCTGGCCGTCTTGATGACGCGGCAGGCGATCTCGCCGCGGTTCGCAATCAGGATCTTCTTGAACATGTCGTGCCTCAGTGTGTCTCTCATGGCGCGCGAAGCGCCGCCGCCTCCAAGCGGCCGCCGTGGCGCCGGCTTCGCCGGGCCACTGGCGGCGCCCCCTCGAGGGGGAGCGGCGAAGCCGCTTCGGGGGTGGGTCTCACAGCGGGATGTTGCCGTGCTTGCGCCACGGGTTCTCGAGCTTCTTGTCCTTGAGCATCACCAGCGAGCGGCAGATGCGCTTGCGCGTCTCGTGCGGCTGGATGACGTCGTCGATGAAGCCGCGTGCGCCGGCCACGAAGGGGTTGGCGAAGCGGGCCTTGTACTCGGCCTCGCGGGCGGCCAGCTTGGCCGGGTCTCCCTTGTCCTCGCGGAAGATGATCTCCACCGCGCCCTTGGCGCCCATCACCGCGATCTCGGCGTTGGGCCAGGCGAAGTTCACGTCGCCACGCAGGTGCTTGGAGGCCATCACGTCGTAGGCGCCGCCGTAGGCCTTGCGGGTGATCACGGTGATCTTGGGCACCGTGCACTCGGCGTAGGCGTACAGCAGCTTGGCGCCGTGCTTGATGATGCCGCCGTACTCCTGGCTGGTGCCGGGCATGAAGCCGGGCACGTCCACGAAGGTCACCACGGGGATGTTGAACGCGTCGCAGAAGCGCACGAAGCGCGCCGCCTTGATGGAGCTCTTGATGTCCAGGCAGCCGGCGAGCACCAGCGGGTTGTTGGCCACGATGCCCACCGTGGCGCCTTCCATGCGGGCGAAGCCGATGACGATGTTCTGCGCGTAGTCGGGCTGGATCTCGAAGAAGTCGCCGTCGTCCACGACCTTGAGGATCAGCTCCTTCATGTCGTAGGGCTTGTTCGGGTTGTCCGGCACCAGCGTGTCGAGCGAGAAGTCGATGCGCGTGGCCGCGTCCCCGCTGGGGCGCACCGGCGGCTTGTCCTTGTTGTTCAGCGGCAGGTAGTTGAAGAAGCGCCGCAGCATCAGCAGCGCCTCCACGTCGTTCTCGAAGGCCAGGTCGGCCACGCCGCTGCGCCCGGTGTGGGTGGTGGCGCCGCCCAGCTCCTCGGCGGTCACCTCCTCGTGCGTCACGGTCTTCACCACCTCGGGGCCGGTGACGAACATGTACGAGCTGTCCTTCACCATGAAGATGAAGTCGGTCATGGCCGGCGAGTACACGGCGCCGCCGGCGCAGGGGCCCATGATCATGCTGATCTGCGGGATCACGCCCGAGGCCATCACGTTGCGCTGGAACACGTCGGCGTAGCCGCCCAGCGAGGCCACGCCCTCCTGGATGCGCGCGCCGCCGGAGTCGTTCAGGCCGATGACGGGCGCGCCCACCTTCATCGCCTGGTCCATCACCTTGCAGATCTTCTCGGCGTGGGCCTCGCTGAGCGCGCCGCCGAAGACGGTGAAGTCCTGGCTGAACACGAACACCAGGCGGCCGTTGATCATGCCGTAGCCGGTGACCACGCCGTCACCCGGGACCTTGTTGTCGGCCATGCCGAAGTCGGCACAGCGGTGCTCGACGAACATGTCCCACTCCTCGAAGGTGCCTTCGTCGAGCAGCAGCTCGATGCGCTCGCGCGCGGTGAGCTTGCCCTTGGCGTGCTGGGCGGCGATGCGCTTCTCGCCGCCGCCCAGTCGGGCCTTGGCGCGCTTGTCCTCGAGCATCTGCTGGATGTCGTGCATTTGGTGTGGCTCCTCGGTCGGATACGTGGAATCGGTGGAATCAGTGGAACAGGTCGAGCAGGCGGCGCGCGGCCACCGAGGCCGCCACCGTGCCGGCGCGCACGCCGCCGGCCAGCCCGGCCAGCTGGGCGCGCACGGCCGGGTGCTGGCGGAAGCGCTCCTTCAAGCCGGCGTCGATGCGCTCCCACATCCAGGCCTCGTCCTGGGCGTGGCGGCGCTGCTGCAGCCGGCCGTGGGTGGCTTGCAGCGTGTGGAACTCGGTGACGGTGGCCCAGAACTCGGCCAGGCCGGTGTGCCTGAGTGCGCTGAGCTGCAACACGCGCGGCTGCCAGGCCGGCGCGCCCTCGGGCGTGCCATGGGCATGCATGCCGAGCAGGCGCAGCGACGAGGTGATCTGCGCGCGGGCCCGGGTGGCGGCGGCCTCGTCGATGTCGGCCTTGTTGATCACCACCAGGTCGGCCAGCTCCATCACGCCCTTCTTGATGGCCTGCAGGTCGTCACCCGCATTGGGCAGCTGCAGCAGCACGAACATGTCGGTCATGCCGGCCACCGCCGTCTCGCTCTGGCCCACGCCCACGGTCTCGACGATGACGATGTCGAAGCCGGCCGCCTCGCACACCAGCATGCATTCGCGCGTGCGCTCGGCCACCCCGCCCAGGTTGCCCGCGCTGGGGCTGGGCCGGATGTAGGCCGCCTCCTGGATGGACAGCTGCTCCATGCGCGTCTTGTCGCCCAGGATGGAGCCGCCCGAGACGGACGAGGACGGGTCCACCGCCAGCACGGCCACGCGGTGGCCCTGGCCGATGAGGTGCAGGCCCAGTGCCTCGATGAAGGTGCTCTTGCCCACGCCCGGCACGCCGGAGATGCCCAGCCGCAGCGAGCGGCCCGCATGCGGCAACAGGGCGTTCAGCAGCGCATCCGCCCGCTCGCGGTGGTCGGCTCGGGTGGATTCCAGCAGGGTGATGGCCTTTGCGATGGCGCGCCGGCGGCGGGCGGAATGGGTGCCGAGGATGTCGGTGACAAGTGAGCCCTGCGGGCTGGGGCTGGAGGGCCCTTCGACCAGCTCAGGGAGAACGGAGTCTTCTTGCCGTTCGGGCTGAGCTTGTCGACGCCCCTTGTCCGTCACGTGCCCTTCGACAGGCTCAGGGCGAACGGCATCTCTCCACCGTTCGGGCTGAGCTTGTCGAAGCCCCTCGTCCTTCACTTGCCCTTCGACAGGCTCGGGGCGAACGGCATCCCTCACCCGTTCGGGCTGAGTTTGTCGAAGCCCCCCGTCCTTCACTTGCCCTTCGACAGGCTCGGGGCGAACGGCATCTCTCAACCGCTCGGGCTGAGCTTGTCGAAGCCCCTTGTTCGTCACGTGCCCTTCGACAGGCTCGGGGCGAACGGCATCGCTCAACCGCTCGGGCTGCGCTTGTCCAAGCCCCTTGTTCGTCACGTGCCCTTCGACAGGCGCAGGGCGAACGGCATCTCTCAACCGCTCGGGCTGAGCTTGTCGAAGCCCCTCGTCCTTCACTTGTCCTCTCGCCAGGCGCTGCACCGCGTCCCAATCCCCGCGGATGAGCGCCTCCTTCTTGGCCCGGGACCAGCCCTTGATCTGCTGTTCGAACGCCAGCGCCCCGGCCCGCGTCTCGAACTCGCCGGCCCAGGTCAGCTCCAGCGGCCGCCGTTCGCTGGTGTGGCCCAGCGTGCCGGCGTGGTGCTGGCGCATGCGGGCATCGAGGTCGTCGGTGTGGCCCGCGTAGTAGCTGCCGTCGGCGCAGCGAAGCAGGTACACGAAGAACGGCTTCATCGCGCCTGCCGGAGGTAGTAAAGGTCCCACTCTCCTTCCGCCTGCAGCTCGAAGCCGTGGCGCTGGTAGAGGCGGTTGGCGTCGCTGTGCTTCAGGGCGGTGACGGACACCGGCATGTGCAGCGCGTCGGCATCGCGCAGCACCTGGGCCAGCACCCACGCGCCGATGCCCTCGCGCTGCGCGCTGGGGTGGATGTACAGGTGGTCGAGCAGCCAGTCGCGCTCGCGCGGGACCACCACCACGAAGCCCACCAGCTCGCCGCCGCGCAGGATGTGGCGCGTGTGGGCCGGCTGGAAGCCGCGCGACAGCCGCTCACGCGCGCGCTGCGGGTCGAAGCGGCCCACACGCTCGAGGCTCTCGCGCATCGCGGCCAGGCGCAGGGCGAGCAACGCCTCGAAATCGCCTTCGTCGGCGGGCCGCAGGGCGAGGTCGGGCCGGTCGGTCGGGGTGGGCGCGCTCATGGGGACTGCGTGGGGGTGGAACGGCCGTCGTCGCGGCCCTCAGGCCGCCTGGGCCGTGCGGATCTGCTCCAGCACGTCCTTGGCGCTCACCGGGATGGGCGTGCCCGGGCCGTAGATGCCCTTCACGCCGGCCTCGTAGAGGAAGCCATAGTCCTGCTGCGGGATGACGCCGCCCACGAACACCACGATGTCGTCGGCGCCCTGCTTCTTCAGCTCGGCGATGATGGCCGGCACCAGCGTCTTGTGGCCGGCCGCCAGGGTGGAGATGCCCACCGCGTGCACGTCGTTCTCGATAGCCTGCCGGGCGCATTCCTCGGGCGTCTGGAACAGCGGGCCCATGTCCACGTCGAAACCCAGGTCGGCGAAGGCCGTGGCCACCACCTTGGCGCCGCGGTCGTGGCCGTCCTGGCCCAGCTTGGCGATCATCACGCGCGGCCGGCGGCCGGCCTCGGCCGCGAAGGCGTCGATCTCGCCCTTGAGCTTGTCCCAGCCTTCGGCCGAGTCATAGGCAGCTGCGTACACACCGGTCACCTTCTGGATGTCGGCGCGGTGGCGGCCGAACACGGCCTCCAGCGCGTCGCTGACTTCGCCCACGGTGGCGCGCAGGCGGATCGCATCGATGCTCAGGGCCAGCAGGTTACCTTGGCCGGCACGCGCCGTGTCGGTCAGCGCGGCCAGCGCGGCCTGCACCCGGGCGTCGTCGCGCGTGGACCTGATCTGGCGCAGCCGGGCGATCTGCTGTTCGCGCACCCGGACGTTGTCCACCTCCAGGATGTCCACCGGGTCTTCCTTGGCCAGGCGGTACTTGTTGACGCCCACGATGACGTCCTTGCCGCTGTCGATGCGCGCCTGCTTCTCGGCGGCGCTGGCCTCGATCTTCAGCTTGGCCCAGCCGGAGTCGACGGCCTTGGTCATGCCGCCCATGGCCTCCACCTCCTCGATGATGGCCCAGGCCCTGTCGGCCATCTCCTGGGTGAGCGACTCCATCAGGTAGGAGCCGGCCCAGGGATCCACCACGTTGGTGATGTGGGTCTCCTCCTGGATGATGAGCTGCGTGTTGCGGGCAATGCGCGCCGAGAACTCGGTGGGCAGCGCGATGGCCTCGTCGAAGCTGTTGGTGTGCAGGCTCTGCGTGCCGCCGAACACCGCCGCCATGGCCTCGATGGTGGTGCGCACCACGTTGTTGTACGGGTCCTGCTCGGTCAGGCTCCAGCCCGAGGTCTGGCAGTGCGTGCGCAGCATCAGGCTCTTGGGGTTCTTCGCGCCGAATCCCTTCATGATGCGGCACCACAGCAGGCGCGCCGCGCGCATCTTGGCGATCTCGAGATAGAAGTTCATCCCGATCGCCCAGAAGAAGCTCAGGCGCCCGGCGAACTCGTCCACGTCGAGGCCCTTGGCCAGCGCGGTCTTCACGTACTCCTTGCCATCGGCCAGCGTGAAGGCCAGCTCCAGCGCCTGGTTGGCCCCCGCCTCCTGCATGTGGTAGCCGGAGATCGAGATCGAGTTGAACTTCGGCATCTTCTGCGCCGTGTACTCGATGATGTCGCCGATGATCCGCATGCTCGGCTCGGGCGGGTAGATGTACGTGTTGCGGACCATGAACTCCTTGAGGATGTCGTTCTGGATGGTCCCGGACAGCTTGTCCTGGCTGACGCCCTGCTCCTCGGCCGCCACCACGTAGCCCGCCAGCACCGGCAGCACGGCGCCGTTCATGGTCATGGACACGCTCACCTTGTCCAGCGGGATGCCGTTGAACAGGATCTTCATGTCCTCGACCGAGTCGATGGCCACGCCCGCCTTGCCCACGTCACCCGTCACGCGCGGGTGGTCGCTGTCGTAGCCGCGGTGGGTGGCCAGGTCGAAGGCCACGCTCACGCCCTGGCCGCCGGCCGCCAGCGCCTTGCGGTAGAACGCGTTGGATTCCTCCGCGGTGGAGAAGCCCGCGTACTGGCGGATCGTCCACGGCCGCACCGCGTACATGGTGGCCTGCGGCCCGCGGATGAAGGGCTCGAAGCCGGGCAGCGTGTCGGCATGCGGCAGCGCCGCGGTGTCCGCCGCGGTGTACAGCGGCTTGACGGTGATGCCCTCGGGCGTCACCCAGTTCAGCGCCGCCACGTCGCCCCCCGGCGCGGACTTGGCGGCCGCCTTGGCCCATTGCTCCAGGCTGGCGGGGGTGAACTCGGGTTGGCTGCTCATGGGGGCTCCTGAAGACGACTCGCCGCCGGGGATCACCCGGCTTGCCGTGAACTATACGTTATGCATAATTATGAATTCAAGCTTGACGCCTGTCTGACGCCCGTGCCCACCGCCGCCCTTCCGCCAGCCGATCCGCTGGCTCCCCGCGCCCTGTACCAGCAGGTGGCCGAGCGGCTGCGCGAGCAGATCTTCAACCGCGAGCTCGAGCCCGGCAGCTGGATCGACGAGCTCAAGCTCGCGCAGGAGTACGGCATCAGCCGCACCCCCCTGCGCGAGGCGCTGAAGGTGCTCGCCGTGGAGGGCCTGGTAACGATGAAGGTGCGCCGCGGCGCCTACGTCACCGAGATGTCCACCGACGACGTGCAGCAGGTCTACCGCCTGCTCGGCCTGCTGGAGGCCGACGCCGCCGCCGAGGTGGCCGAGCGCCGCCGCGCCGACGAGATCGCCGAGCTGCGCGCCCTGCACGACAAGCTGGAGAAGCAGGTGCGCCAGCGCGACGCCTTCTTCGCCGCCAACGAGCAGTTCCACCTGCGCCTGCTGGCGCTGGCCGGCAACCGCTGGCGCAGCCAGATCGTGGGCGACCTGCGCAAGGTGATGAAGCTCAACCGCCACCACTCGCTGTTCCGCCGCGGGCGCATCGCCGAGAGCCTGGCCGAGCACCGCGCGGTGATGCAGGCCATCGAGGCGGGCGACGGCGCCCGCGCCGCGCAGCTCATGCGCGAGCACTTCGCCAATGGCCTGGCCGCGGCCTCGCCGGCCCCCGCCCCTGCACCGGCCACACCGGCCTGATTCCCGCCCCGCCACGCTGCTTCTTCCCGCCTGTACAGTGGCCGCCTCGCGCCCGCCGGCGGCGCGCCATCGCCACCAGGAGAAGCCATGAAATCGCGTGCCGCCGTCGCCTTCCAGGCCGGCCAGCCCCTGCAGGTCGTCGAGATCGATGTCGCGCCCCCGAAGCAGGGCGAGGTGCTGGTGAAGATCACGCACACCGGCGTGTGCCACACCGATGCCTTCACCCTCAGCGGCGACGACCCCGAGGGCCTGTTCCCGGTGGTGCTGGGCCACGAGGGCGCCGGCATCGTGGTGGAGGTGGGCGAAGGCGTCACGAGCGTCAAGCCCGGCGACCACGTCATCCCGCTGTACACCGCCGAGTGCGGCCAGTGCCTGTTCTGCCGCAGCGGCAAGACCAACCTGTGCGTGGCCGTGCGCGCCACGCAGGGCAAGGGCGTCATGCCCGACGGCAGCACCCGCTTCTCGTACAACGGCCAGCCGCTGTACCACTACATGGGCTGCTCCACCTTCAGCGAGTACACCGTGGTGGCCGAGGTCTCGCTGGCGAAGATCCACCCCGAGGCCGACCCCGAGCAGGTGTGCCTGCTGGGCTGCGGCGTCACCACCGGCCTGGGCGCGGTGAAGAACACCGCCAAGGTGCAGCCGGGCGACACCGTGGCCGTGTTCGGCCTGGGGGGCATCGGCCTGGCCGTGGTGCATGGCGCGCAGCTGGCCGGCGCCGGCCGCATCATCGCCATCGACACCAACCCCGGCAAGTTCGAGCTGGCGCGCGCCTTCGGCGCCACCGACTGCGTGAACCCCAAGGACCACGACAAGCCCATCCAGCAGGTGATCGTCGAGATGACCGGCTGGGGCGTGGACCACTCCTTCGAATGCATCGGCAACGTGCAGGTGATGCGCGCGGCGCTGGAGTGCGCGCACCGTGGCTGGGGCCAGTCCGTCATCATCGGCGTGGCCGGCGCGGGGCAGGAGATCTCCACCCGCCCGTTCCAGCTCGTCACCGGGCGGCGCTGGCTGGGCACGGCCTTCGGTGGCGTCAAGGGCCGCAGCGAGCTGCCCGGCATGGTGGAAGACGCGATGGCCGGCCGCATCCGGCTGGCGCCCTTCGTCACCCACACGATGCCGCTCACCGGCATCAACGAGGCGTTCGACCTGATGCACCGGGGCGAGTCCATCCGCACCGTGCTGCACTACTGAGCCCGGGAGCTGAGCCGCCATGGAACGCATCGAGCACCACGCCAGCTTCGGCGGCCGCCAGGAGGTGTGGCGCCACGCCTCGTCCACGCTGGGCTGCGACATGCGCCTGGGCGTGTACCTGCCGCCCGCCGCACTGGCCGGCCAGCCCTGCCCCGTGGTGGTGTGGCTCTCGGGCCTGACCTGCACCGAACAGAACTTCATCACCAAGGCCGGCGCGCAGGCCCACGCGGCGCGGCTGGGCCTGATCGTGGTGGCGCCCGACACCAGCCCGCGCGGCGACGGCGTGGCCAACGACCCGGGCTACGACCTGGGCCAGGGCGCCGGCTTCTACCTGAACGCCACGCAGGCCCCCTGGGCGCCCCACTTCCGCATGGAGGACTACGTGGTGGACGAGCTGCCCGCCCTCGTAGCGCAGCACGTCCCCACCACCGGCCGGCAGTCGATCTACGGCCACTCGATGGGCGGCCATGGCGCACTCACCCTGGCGCTGCGCCACCCCGGCCGCTACGCCAGCGTGTCGGCCTTCTCGCCCATCGTGGCGCCCAGCCAGGTGCCCTGGGGCCAGAAGGCGCTGCGCGCCTACCTGGGCGACGACCCCGCGGCCTGGGCCGCGCACGACACCGTGGCGCTGGTGGCCGGCGCCACCGAGCGGCTGCCGCTGCTCGTGGACCAGGGCGAGGCCGACGAGTTCCTCGCCACGCAGCTCAAGCCCGAGCTGCTCGAAACCGCCTGCGCCGCCGCCGGCCACCCGCTCACCCTGCGCCGGCACGCTGGCTACGACCACAGCTACTACTTCATCGCCAGCTTCATCGGCGAGCACCTGGCGCACCACGCGCAGGCGCTGGCGACGGCGGGCTGAGGCGCCACTTCCGTTCGCCCTGAGCTTGTGGAAGGGCCCCCTTTGCAGGACGAGCTGCCCTCCCGCCCACCCTGCATGCTTGCGCGGGCTTCGACAGGCTCGGCCCGAACGGAGGCTTCGCGGGGCCTTCGACAGGCTCAGGCCGAACGGCGGTGGCGGCTCAGGCAGAACGGAGGTGGCGGCTCAGGCCGAACGGCGGTAATGGCTCGGGCCGAACGGCGGGGGCGGCCAAGGCCGAACGGCGGGATTGGCTCAGGTTCCACGCACGCGCAGCGTGCCGCCGGGCCCGTCGGTGATCTCGCCGATCTCGGCGGCCTCGGCGAAGCCTTCGGCGCGGAACAGCGCCAGCACCGCGTCCACCGCATGTGGCGCGCAGGCCACCAGCAGGCCGCCGCTGGTCTGCGGGTCGGTCAGCAGCGCGCGGTCGGTGGCGTCCAGCCGTTCGTCCAGCAGCACGTCGGCGCCGTAGGCGGGCTACTACTTCATCGCCAGCTTCATCGGCGAGCACCTGGCGCACCACGCGCAGGCGCTGGCGGCCGCGGGCTGAGGCGCCACTTCCGTTCGCCCTGAGCTTGTCGAAGGGCCCCCTTTGCAGGACGAGCCGCCCTCCGGCCCGCACCGGCGCCCGCCCCGGTGGGCGATGTGGGCAGCGCCGAGAAGCGCAGGTGGCGGGTCGGCGCGCCCAAGGCGCGCTTCGTGATCTGACTCGCGGCGACTGTTCGAGCGCAGCGAACGCAGTGAGCGCAGCGAGTTGAGCCGCGCGACCCGCGGCCGAGCATCGCAGGGCACCTTCGGCCGTGAGGCCGAAGGCGCGGACGAATGAGCCCGACGGGGCGGGCGCCGGGGCGGGCTCGCGCCCACCTCTGCATGCTTGCGCGGGCTTCGACACGCTCAGCCCGAACGGAGGCTTCGCGGGGCCTTCGACAGGCTCAGGCCGAACGGAGGTGGTGGCTCAGGCTGAACGGCGGTGGCGGCTTAGGGCGAACGGCGGTAACGGCTCAGGCCGAACAGCGGGGGGCTCAGGCCGAACGGCGGTAATGGCTCAGGCCGAACGGCGGGGGCGGCTCAGGCCGAACGGCGGGATTGGCTCAGGTTCCACGCACGCGCAGCGTGCCGCCGGGCCCGTCGGTGATCTCGCCGATCTCGGCGGCCTCGGTGAAGCCCTCGGCGCGGAACACCGCCAGCACCGCGTCCACCGCGTGCGGCGCGCAGGCCACCAGCAGGCCGCCGCTGGTCTGCGGGTCGGTCAGCAGCGCGCGGTCGGTGGCGTCCAGGCGTTCGTCCAGCAGCACATCGGCGCCGTAGGCCGCCCAGTTGCGGCCGCTGGCGCCGGTGACCATGCCGTCCGCCGCCAGCGCGCGCACCTGCGCCAGCAGCGGCACGCGCGGCCAGTCGATGGCCACCTGCGCGTCCGCGCCCCGGGCCATCTCCAGCGCATGGCCGGCCAGGCCGAAGCCCGTCACGTCGGTCATGGCATGCACGCCGTCCAGCTCCGCCAGGCGCGGCCCCGGCGTGTTCAGCCGGGTGGTCGTGTCGATCATCGCGGCATAACCCGCCTCGTCCAGGCGCGCCTTCTTCAGCGCCGCCGAGAGCACGCCCACGCCCAGCGGCTTGCCCAGCACCAGGCGGTCGCCCTGCCGCGCCGCCGCGTTGCGCAGCACGCGCTGCGGGTGCACCAGGCCCAGCGCCACCAGGCCGTAGATGGGCTCCACCGAATCGATGGTGTGGCCGCCCGCGATGGGGATGCCGGCCGCCCGGCACACCGCCTGGCCACCGGCCAGGATGCGGCCGATGACCTCGGTGCCCAGCACGTTCACCGGCATGCCCACGATGGCCAGCGCCAGGATGGGCCGACCGCCCATGGCGTAAACATCGGAGATCGCGTTCGTGGCCGCGATGCGGCCGAAGTCGAACGGGTCGTCCACGATGGGCATGAAGAAGTCGGTGGTGGCGATCAGCGCCTGCTCGTCGTTGAGCTGCCACACGGCGGCGTCGTCGCTGGTCTCGATGCCCACCAGCAGCTCGGGCGGCACCGGCATGCCGGCCGTGCCGCGCAGGATCTCGCTGAGCACGCCCGGGGCGATCTTGCAGCCGCAGCCGCCACCGTGCGACAGCGAAGTCAGCCGGGGCGGCGCGGCAAGGGAAGAGGAATCGGCAGAAGTGTCCATGCCGGGGAGCCTACCAGCAGGCCCCTCGGCACGCCGCCCGCAGGGGCGCAGGCCAGCGGGCCGCGCGGCCCACGCCGCGGATAATCCGGCCCCGCCATGGACACCGCCGACACGCACGACACGCCCGACACCGCCGACCGCGTCGCCACCGCCGACACGCTCGCCACCGCCCTCGCAGGCGCGCGCGTGCGCAGCCTGCGCCTGTTCGCGCGCCTGCGGGCCGGCCTGGGGCCCGACAGCCTGCCGCGCTACCTGCCCGAGCTGAGCCCCCCGCTGTGGGACCTGGGCCACCTGGCCTGGCGCGAATCGCGCGGCCTGGGCCGCAACCCGCTGTGGCTGGCAGGCCGGCACGACGAGGCGGGCGCCCACGCCGCCGAGACCGACCTGCCGCCCGCCGACGCCTGGTTCGACGACCGGCGGGTGAACCACCCGGCGCGCTGGCACCAGATGCTGCCGCCCGCGGCCACGGTGCTGGGCTGGGCCGAGCGCACGCGCGCACGCAGCCTGGCCCTGCTGCCCACCGCGCGGCGCCACCCCGCCGCCCTGGCGCTGTTCGCGCAGGTGCTGCAGGCCGAGCAGGCGCTGCATGAGCACTGGCTGGGCATGGCGCAGACGCTGGGCATCGACCCCGGCGCGGATGCCGGTGACCCGGCCGCCGTGCCCGCGGGCGCCGCGCCGTCCCCCGACGGCGTGGACCTCGCGCCCGTCACCTGGGGCCAGGTGCTGGCCTTCGTGCAGGCCGGGGGTTATGCAGAGCGTGCGCATTGGTCGGCCGACGGCTGGGCCTGGCGCAAGCGGCTGCAGCTGCCGCGCCCGCGCCACCTGGCCGCGCCGGACGAGGCCATGGGCGAGCCGGGCTGGCGCCGCGCGCGCTTCGGCCAGTGGGTGCCGTTGGACGAGGCGCTGCCCGCCATGCACCTGAGCCGCCACGAGGCCGAGGCCTGGTGCCGCTGGGCGGGCCGCCGCCTGCCCAGCGCCGACGAGTGGCGACAGGCTGCCGCGCACACCGCCGGCTTCACCTGGGGACAGGTGTGGGAGTGGGTGGCGCCCGGCGATGGCGAAGGTGACGGCAACGGCGGCGCCGGCCAGCTCGTCGGTGGCTGCTTCGTGCAGCCGCTCGACACCCCCGCCACGCGCGCGCAGGACCCCGAGCGCCACGACGGTTTCTGGGGCTTCCGCTCCGCGCCGGCCGCCTGAGCACGGTCACGCCGTGCGGGCGCGGCCGCTGCGCCGCGGCCATGGCATGCTTGGCCCATGCCCGAACCCGAGAGCCCGGGCCGCGACGCCGGCCCCGCCACCGCCCCCTCCCCCGCCGCAGCCGCGTCCCTGCCGCCCTCCGGGCTGTCCGCCCTGCGGCGCCCGCCGCGCGCCGACACGCGGCGACATGGCCGCCGCCGATGGGCCATCGGCGCCGTGGCGGCCCTCGCGCTGGCCGCAGCCGCCTGGTGGGCCTGGCCGCGCGTGCCCGCGGTGGAGGTGGCCACCGTGCAACCGGCCTGGCCCTCGCAGCAGTACACCCAGCTCTCGGCCTCGGGCTACGTGGTGGCGCAGCGCCGCGCCGCGGTGTCGTCCAAGGCCACGGGCCGGCTGGTGGAACTGCACGTGCGCGAAGGCAGCCGCGTGCGCCAGGGTGAGCTGATCGCCCGTCTGGACGCCGCCGACGTGAGCGCCAGCCTGGGCGTGGCCCAGGCCGGCGAACGGCAGGCCCGCGCCGCCGCCGGCCAAGCCGAGGCCAACCTGGTGCTGGCGCAAGCGCAGCAGGCGCTGGCCGACCAGGACCTGCAGCGCACGCTGGGCCTGTCGGGGCAGGGCTTCGTGTCCACCCAGGCGGTGGACAGCGCGGGGACCCGCGCCCGCACCGCCGCCGCCAGCACCGCCGCCGCACGCGCCGCGCTGGCCACGGCCCAGGCGGCCGTCGGCCAGGCGCAGGCGCAGGTGGCCGTGGCGCGCGTGAACCGCGATTCCACCGAGATCCGCGCGCCCTTCGACGGCGTGGTGCTGGTGAAGAACGCCAACGTCGGCGACCTCATCACCCCCTTCTCCAGCGCCGCCGGCACGTCCGGCGCGGTGGTCACCCTGGCCGACCTGTCCACGCTGGAGGTGGAAGCCGACGTGTCCGAGTCCAGCGTGGGCAAGGTGGCGGTGGACCAGCCGGTGGAGATCACGCTGGACGCCCTGCCCGAGCTGCGCCTGGCCGGCAGCGTGGCGCGCATCGTGCCCACGGTGGACCGCGCCAAGGCCACCGTGATGACCAAGGTCCGCTTCGAGCGCATGGACGCGCGCGTGCTGCCGGAGATGAGCGCCAAGGTGAGCTTCCTGTCGCAGGCGCCCGGCGCGAACGAGCGCCAGCCGGTGCTGGCCGTGCCCCCCGGTGCGCTGGCCGAGCGCGAGGGCCGCCCCGTGCTGCTGCGCGTGGGCGCCGACGGCCGCGTGCAGGCGCTGCCGGTCAGCGCCGGCCGCCGGCTCGGTGAAGCGGTGGAGGTGTCGGGCGCAGGCCTGCAGCGTGGCGACCGCGTGGTGCTGGCGCCGCCGCCGGGGCTGCGTGACGGCCAGGCGGTGCGCGTGGCCGGCCGATGAGCGGCCCGCCCCTCATCCGCCTGCGCGGGCTGCGCAAGGCCTACCGCCGCGGCGGCCAGGACATCCCCGTGCTGCTGGACATCCACCTCGAGGTGGCCGCGGGCGAATTCGTCGCGCTCATGGGCCCGTCGGGCTCGGGCAAGAGCACGCTGCTCAACCTCATCGCCGGCATCGACCGGCCCGGCGCAGGCACGGTGGAGATCGGCGGCGTGGACATCGCCACGCTGGGCGAGGGCGAGCTGGCCGACTGGCGCGCCGAGCACGTGGGCTTCATCTTCCAGTTCTACAACCTGCTGCCGGTGCTCACCGCGGCCGAGAACGTGGAACTGCCGCTGCTGCTGACCGGCCTGGGCGCGCGCGAGCGCGCCGAGCGGGCCGCCGCCCTGCTGGCCATGGTGGGCCTGAGCGACCGGGCCGACCACCGCCCCGGCGAGCTCTCGGGCGGCCAGCAGCAGCGCGTGGCCATCGCCCGTGCCCTGGTGACCGACCCACCGCTGATCGTGGCCGACGAGCCCACCGGCGACCTGGACCGCGCCACCGGCGAGGAGGTGCTCGCCCTGATGGACCGCCTGGTGCGCGAGCTCGGCAAGACCATCGTGATGGTGACGCACGACCCCAAGGCCGCCGCCCGGGCACACCGCCTGGTGCACCTGGAGAAGGGCGTGCTGGTGGACGAGGTGCCCGGCGCCTGAGCGCGGGCGGCGTCGCCCACCGACGTCCTCGGCGCCGCGAACGGGCCCACCGCTTGCCGACACAGGGCATGCCCCTTCCCTCCCCTGGCGACGCCCCACCCGGCGCGCCCTGGCGGCCACTGGCCGCGGACCCCCGGTTCCACTTCGCCCTGCGCCGGCCCCATGCGCGGGGACGCCCAGCCCCCACCGGCCTGCTGGTGGCCGTGCACGACAGCACGCGCGACGTCGCCTCGCTGGTGCGGGCCTTCGCGCCGCTGGCCGACCGCCACGGCCTGCTCCTGCTGGCCCCCCACTTCCCCAAGAGCCCGCGGGGGGACGGCGAGGAGGACGGCTACAAGCGCCTGCAGGAGGGCCCCCTGCGCTACGACCGCCTGCTGCACGCCATGATCGACCAGGCCGCCGCCGAGGCGGGCGCACCGAGGGCCTGCATCACCCGCTTCTGCCTGTATGGCTACTCGGGCGGCGCGCAGTTCGCGCACCGCTACCTCTGGCTGTGGCCCGAGCGGCTGCATGCCGTGGTGGTGGGCGCGCCGGGCGAGGTGACGCTGCCGGACCCGCACGCCGCCTGGTGGGCCGGCGTGGCCGACACGGCGGCGCGCTTCGGCCGGCGGGTGGACGTGGCCGCCGCGGCCCGCGTGCCGGTGAAGCTGCTCATCGGCGAGCGCGACACCGAGACGCACGAGATCAAGCCCCAGCCACCCTCTCGCCTGTGGGCGCGCGCCGAGCAGCGCCGGGGCTCCGACCGACAGGACCGCATCGCCTGCCTGCATGCGGCACTGCAGGCGCTGGGCAGCCCGGTGAGCCTGGAGGTGATGCCCGGCGTCGCGCATGGCAGCGGCAATGCCGCGGCGCTGGCCCGCGCGACCGGGTTCTTCGAGCGCCAGCTCGCTCAGAAGAGCAACGCCGTGGCGAACCCGAAGTAGATGAGCAGGCTCAGCACGTCCTGCACGATGGTGGCCAGCGGCCCGCTGCCGTAGGCCGGGTCGAGCTTCAGCCGCTGCAGGGCCCAGGGCAGCATCAGCGGTGGCGAGCACGCTGCCCGCCAGCCCCACCAGCAGCCAGGGCAGGCGGTGCCGCGCGCGGCGCATGGGCGGCGCCTCCAGCGCCTCCAGCGCCCGCGTGGCGTCGGGCGTGCGCGCGCCGCCATCGGCCTCGCGCGTGATGCCGGCCAGGCGGTGCAGGTCCTCCACGTGCGGTGCAGCGCCCAGGACGCCATCTCCTCCTGGTCCATGCCGGGCGTGACGCGCGGGCCGTGCGGTTCCATGGCCTCGTCCACCCGCGCCGCGTCGTCCAGCGCCGCCAGCGCCTGCGGCGCCAGCGTGCCCAGCAGCCGGCCGTCACCGTCCAGCACGCACAGCAGGCTCCACGCCTGGTCGGCCCGCCGCTGGCGCAGCCGCGCCCGCACCTGCCCCACCGTGTCGCCCGGGTGCGCGACGAGCGGGTGCGGGTGGATGTGGTGGAACGAGGCCTCGGGCGGGTGCGTGGCGGGGGCGGGCGTCATGCCCCGGATTCTGGCCGGCCCGCGGCACAGTGGCGTGCCGTTCCGGTCATGCCGCCAGCGCCCGCCATGCCTCCCTGAGGGCGCTGAGCACCAGCAGCGCCGGGGCCAGCACCGCGAACGCACACACCAGGCGGTCGAACAGCGGCCCGGCGGCGCGCGAGTGCAGATAGCCGCGCACCAGCAGCCGCGCCTTGAGCGCACACAGCGCCGCGACCGCCAGCGCCGCAGCCAGCCGCCAGCCCGGGTGGGCGCCGTGCGCGGTGGTGAGGGCGCTGACCAGGGTCAGCACCACCAACAGCAGCCAAGTCCCCGTGGCCGTGTCGCGGGGTTTTGTGCCAGAGGCGGGCGCGGGGACTGCGGGATCAGGCATAGGCATAGAACAGGCCGAACAGCATGAGCCAGACCAGGTCGGTCGCATGCCAGTAGACCGCCAGGGACTGCAGGCCCCGGTGGTCCGCCGCGCTGTACTGGCCGGCATACAGGCGCGCGCTGCACCACGCCATGCCCAGCAGGCCCCAGCTGGCGTGGATGAAGTGATTGATGGTGAGGTACCAGTAGACGACCACGAACACCCCGGCGGTGGCGTCGAGCCCGTGGGCCATGTTCCAGCGCCACTCGAAGAGCTTCGTCACCGGGTACAGCGCACCCACGGCGAGCGCCGCGAGCATCCATCGCAGCGCAGCCCGGCGCCGGTCCTCAGCCATCGCCGCGAGTGCGCGGGTCAGCAGCCAGCCGCTGGTCACCATGGCGAGCGTGATGGCCACGCCACCGGCGGTCCACAGCTTGCTGGCCCCGGTCTGGAACGCCTCGGGATAGTGCCAGCGGGCGCTGAAGTACACGGCGAAGAAGACGGCGAACTCGACGAACTCCAGGCAGATGCCCACCCACATCGCCCGGTGCCCGGGAATGGGGTCGAGCCTCTGGTCCACGGCAGCGTCGGGCGCGGGGGCCGCGGCGGACGGCGTGGCGGACAGCGCAAGGTCCGGGTTCGGTGTCACCGGACCCATCATGCCTGTTCCGGCGGCGCGGCCCCGCGGAAGGAACGCGGTATGCCCGAGGGCCCGCCATGGCCTCTTCCCCACCCACCGGCGCCGCCCTGCCCACCACCCGCGAACAGCTGCTGCACCTGCTGACCGAGGCGGCCGAGCTGGAGCACAACCTGCTGTGCAGCTACCTCTATGCCGGCTTCAGCCTGAAGACCGGCACCGACGAGGACCTCACGGACGGCGAGCTCGCCGCCGTGTCCCGCTGGCGCGCCTCGCTGCGCACGGTGTGCATGGAGGAGATGGCCCACCTGGCGCAGGTGGCCAACCTGATGGTGGCGCTGGGTGCGCGGCCGCACTTCGACCGGCCCAACCTGCCCGTGGCGCCCGGCTACCACCCGGCGGGCATCGTGGTGGCGCTCGCGCCGTTCTCGGACGAGGCGCTGCAGCACTTCATCTTCCTCGAACGTGCGCCGCAGGACCCCCACCGCGACACGCCGCCGGCCGTGCCGGACAGCCCGCCCGCACCGGCCTCGCGTGCGCTGCCGCCCACCGCCCGCCTGACGCCCCATGCGCCGGACTACCGCACCATCGGCGAGTTCTATGCCCGCATCGCGGACGGCCTGCGGGCCCTGGCGGACCACTCGCCGCGGCCGTTCCCGGGCGGTGCCGCGGCGCAGATGCGCCCCGAGGAGCTGCCCGGCCAGCCGCTCGAGGTGGTGACGGACCTGGCCAGCGCGCTGCGCGCCATCGAGCAGGTGGTGGCGCAGGGCGAAGGCAGCGGCGACGACCGCGAGGACGGCCACTACGCCCGCTTCGTCGCCATGCAGCAGGAGCTGCGCGCGCTGCGCCGCCGGCGGCCCGGCTTCGAGCCGGCGCGCCCCGCGGCCACCCACCCGGTGATGCGGGCGCCGGTGGCGCGCGGCCGGGTGCACGTCACCCACCCGGCCGCGGTGCCGCTGCTGGATGCCTTCAATGCCAGCTACGCGCTCATGTTGCGCGCCTGGAGCACGCTGTACGACACGCCGCAGGCGCACGCCGACGTGCGGCAGGCGGTGTGGTCCGTCGCGGTGGGGGCCATGCACGCGATGGGCGAACTCGGCACCGCCCTGACCCGGCTGCCGGCCCGCCCTGGCCGCCGCGCGCCGCGGGCCGGGCCCACGTTCACGCTGCCGCGCCACACGGCGGGTTATCTGGGCGGCACCCCCGCGTTGGCGCTGCTGCAGGAGCGTGCCCGCGAGCTGATGGACGGGCTGGCCACGCTGGCCCTGCCGGCCGGCGCCCACCTGCGGCTGCAGCGCGCCACGGAGGGCTGGCACGGCGCCGCGCGCTGAGCCGGCCGCGGGCGCACCCCGGGCACCCTGCGCGCCAGGCGCGCCATCAGCCGGCGAAGAACAGCCCCAGCGCCGCCGCCACGGCCGCCACCCAGGCCACCGAGCGCAGCGCGGCCCAGTCCGCCAGGTACAGGCCGATGTAGGCCACGCGCGCCGCCACGAAGGCCAGCGCCAGCATGTCGACGGTGGCCTGGGGCGCCTGGTGCTGGTGCGCCACGAACAGGCCGGCGATGAACAGCGGCAGCGCCTCGAAGCCGTTGGCCTGCGCGGCGTTGGCACGTGCCCGCCAGCCGTCCTGGCGCGCCAGCCAGGCACGCGGGTCGTGGTTGTCCTTCAGCCCGAAGGCCCCGGCCTTGGCCACCCAGGCGCAGGACACGGGCAGCAGGCAGGCGACGAGCAGACAGAGCTGGGCAGTGGTCATGGGCGCATCCCTTGCAGATGAAGCAGGGGCGCAGCCTACACTGCCCCGGGCGCCCCACCCCCGCCGGCCATGTTCCTGCTCAAGCTGCTGCTGCTCAACGCGTTCCGCCACCGGCTGCGCACCGCGCTCACCATCGTGGGCCTGGTGGTGGCCGTGTGCGCCTTCGGCCTGCTGCGCACGCTGGTGGACGCCTGGTACGCCGGCGTGGCGGCCAGTTCCAGCACCCGCCTGGTCACACGCAGCTCGGTGTCGCTCACCTTCCCGCTGCCGCTGCACTACGCCCAACGCCTGAAGGGCGTGGAGGGCGTGACCACCATCTCGTGGGCCAACTGGTTCGGCGGCGTGTACCAGACCGAGCGCAACTTCTTCCCGCAGTTCGCGGTGGAGCCGGCCAGCTACCTGGCGCTGTACCCCGAGTACCTGCTGCCCGAGGACCAGAAGCAGGCCTTCCTGCGCGACCGCCGCGGCGCCATCGTGGGCCGCAAGCTCGCGCGCACCTACGGCTGGCAGGTGGGCGACCAGATCCCCCTGCGCGGCACCATCTACAGCGGCACCTGGACCTTCACGCTGCGCGGCATCTGGGACGGCGCCGAGGAGCGCACCGACGAGAACCAGATGCTGTTCCACTGGCAATACATCAACGAGACGATGCGCCGCAAGTACGGCCCGCGGGCGGACTTCGTCGGCGTGTACGTGCTGGGCATCGACCAGCCGGCCAATGCGGCGCTGGTGTCCGAGCGGGTGGACGCGCTGTTCCGCAACTCCGCCGCGGAGACGCTCACCGAGACCGAGGCCGCCTTCCAGCTGGGCTTCGTCTCCATGAGCCAGGCCATCCTGGTGGCCATCGAGGCGGTGAGCCTGATCCTCATCGTCATCATCATGGTGGTGATGGCCAACACCATGACCATGACCGCACGCGAGCGCATGGCCGAGTACGCCACGCTCAAGGCGCTGGGCTTCCCGCCCAGCTTCATCGTGCGGCTGCTGTTCGGCGAGAGCCTGCTCATCGCGCTGATCGGCGCGGCCATCGGCGTGGCGCTCACCTTCCCCGCCGTGCGCGCCATCGCGCAGGCGCTGGGCTCGTTCCTGCCCGCGTTCCAGGTGCAGCCCGCCACGGTGGCCATGCAGCTGGGCGCGGCGGCGCTGGTGGGCACGGTGGCCGCCGCCTGGCCCGCCTGGCGCATGGGCCGCATCGACATCGTGCAGGGGCTGCGCCATGTCGCCTAGCGGCCTGCCCTGGCGCTACGTGGCGCGCAACCTCTGGGCGCGCCGCGTGACCACCGCGCTCACGGCCGCCGGCATGGCGCTGGTGGTGTTCACCTTCGCCACCGTGCTGATGATGAGCGAGGGCATCCGCGCCACCCTGGTGGCCACCGGCCAGGCGGACAACCTGATGATCCTGCGCAAGGGCGCCAACGCCGAGATCAGCAGCGGCATCGACCGCGGCCAGGCCGCCATCCTGGCCGCGCTGCCGGGCGTGGCCAGCGTGGGCGGGCAGCGGCTCGTGTCGGCCGAGACCGTGGTGCTCAACACCCTGGCCAAGCGCGGCACCGGCGGGCCGGGCCAGGTGACCATGCGCGGCATGGGCCCGGCCGGCACCGCCCTGCGCCCCCAGGCGCGGCTGGTGCAGGGGCGCTGGTTCCGCCCGGGCACCGCCGAGATCGTGGTGGGGCGCTCGGTGGCCAGCGGCTTCGCCGGCGCCCAGCTGGGCGGCAGCCTGCGCTTCGGCGGGCGCGACTGGCAGATCGTGGGCGTGCTCGACGCCGGCGGCAGCGCCTTCGATTCCGAGATCTGGGGCGACGCCGAGCTGATGCTGCAGAGCTACCGCCGCGCGGCCTATTCCATCGTGGTGATGCGGGCGGCCAGCCTGGCCGAGGTGGCGCGCCTGCAGGCCGCCATCGCGGCCGACCTGCGCCTGCAGCTGGACGCCAAGCCCGAGGTGCAGTTCTACGAGGAGCAGAGCCGCGCCCTGGCCGAGTTCATCCGCATCCTGGGCAGCGTGCTGGCGGCCATCTTCTCCATCGGCGCGGTGGTGGGCGCCATGATCACCATGTTCGCCGCCGTGGCCCAGCGCACGGGCGAGATCGGCACCTTGCGCGCACTGGGCTTCCGCCGTGGCGCGGTGCTGCGCGCGTTCCTGGCCGAGAGCCTGGTCCTCAGCGCCGTGGGCGGCGTGGCCGGCCTGGCCGCGGCCAGCGTGATGCAGACCGTGGACATCTCCACCACCAACTTCCAGACCTTCGCCGAGCTGGCCTTCCGCTTCCGGCTCACCCCGTCGATCGCCGTGCAGGCTTTCCTGTTCGCGCTCGCCATGGGCGTGGCCGGCGGTTTCCTGCCCGCCTGGCGCGCCGCGCGGCTGAACATCGTGGATGGGCTGCGCGCGGCTTGAGGCGACCTGGCATTCGACGGATGGGGCAGGCGACCCACCGCCCGGTGGGGAACTCCACCCGCCCTGAGAACGCTGGCCGCGGCGGAAGCCGCCGGGGCGGGGCATGCGCCGACGAGACCTCCACTGGCGCCGTTACGATTCGCCCGCCAAGAAGACAACGGGAGGAGCCCGCGATGGACCTGCGCCTTGCGCTGTATGAACTGACGGCCCGCCACGGGCTGGACGAAGCCGGCGCGCGGCGGCTGCGCCAGCTCGCCGGCGTGGACGCCGAGCCCGCGGCAGCCGCCACCTGGCTGGCGCGTGGCATCGCGGTGCTCGCCGCGGCGCTGCTGGGCCTGGGCATGATCTTCTGGGTGGCGGCCAACTGGGATTCGCTGGGCCGGTTCGGCCGCTTCGCGCTGCTGCAGGCGGCGGTGGTGGTGGCCTGCGTCGGCGCGCTGTTCAAGCCCGCTGCGCGCGTGCCGCTGGCCTTGGCCGCGCTGCTCGCCACCGGCGGCCTCTTCGCCTACTTCGGCCAGACCTATCAGACCGGCGCCGACCCGTGGCAGCTCTTCGCGCTGTGGGCCGCGCTCACGCTGCCGCTGTGCCTGGCGTTGCGCAGCGACGTGGCCTGGGCACCGTGGGCGCTGGTCGCGATGACGGGCATCTCGCTGTGGGTGCATGCCCACCTGGGCCACGTGTGGGCGGTGCGCCCAGGTGACCTGCAGGTGCATGGCCTGGGGTGGATCGCGGCGCTCGTGCTCGTGGCGGCTTTCAGCGCACCGGCCCGGCGCTTCACGGGCGCGGGCGTGTGGTCGCTGCGCACGGCCACCACGCTCACCGTGATCACGGTCACCACCACCGCCTTGTTCGGGCTCTTCTCGCACGAGGTCAGCTCGCACTACGGGCTGGGCCTGCTGTTGCTGGCCACCGGCGCCGCGCTGTTCGCCACTGGCCGCTTCTTTGACCTCTACGGCCTGAGCGCCATCGCGCTGGGGCTGGACACGCTGCTCGTCTGCGGCCTGGCCCGCATGCTGTTCGACGGGCGCGGCGGCGACACCATCGGTCAGCTGCTGGTGCTCGGCCTGGTGGCTGCCGGCCTGCTGGCGGCCACCGTCACCGCGGTGCTGCGTATCGCCCGCGTGCATGCCACGAAGGAGGCCCCATGACCACCGACACCCGCATCGACGCGTGGCTGCAAGCCGCCGTGGCCGAGGGACTGCTGCCGGCCGACGCACGCGTGGCCGCGCAGGACACGCGGCCCTGGCCCGCCGTGCTGCTGACAGCGCTCGGCGCCTGGCTCGCCGCCCTGCCGCTCACCATCGTCGTGGGCATGCTGCTGGGCGACCCGCTGGACCAGGGCGTCGGGGCCTATGTCGTCGGCGTACTCGTGCTGTCGGGCGCCGTCGTCGTGCTGCACGCCAAGGGCCTGCCCCTGTTCGTCGAGCAGCTGGCCGTGCCGGCGCTGCTGGTGGGCGGCGCCTCGATCGGCTTCGGGCTGTACCGGGACCTGCAGGCCCAGGCCGCGTCGGCCGGGCTGGCCGCAGTGGCCCTCGGCGTGGCCCTGGTGGTGGGGCGCACCTGGCTGCGCCTGCTGTTGGGCGCCACGGCGGCGGTGCTGCTGGCCATCGCCCTGCTGCCCGATGCACCGCGGCTGTTCGACAGCGGCACGGACATGGCCGGGTACTGGCTGTCCTGGCACCTGGTGGGCGCGGCCACGCTCGGCGCCTGGGCGGCGCAGGCACGCGTGATCGCCCACGGGCCAGCAGCGCGGCTGGGCGTCGCGCTGGAGCCGGTGCTCGCGGGCAGCTTCGTGGCCACCGCCGCGGCGCTGGCCGCCTGGTCGGGCATGGCCTTCCTGGTGGGCGCCAGCCTGGGCGACGGACCGGGCTACTGGACGTCGCGCGGCGCCCGCGCCGGCGCCGGTGCCCAGCCGTGGCTGCAGGCCGCCTCCGCCACGCTCGCCGCCGCGGGCGGCGCCTGGCTGGCCCACCACTGGCCGGCGCTGCGCCGGCCTTGGTGCGCCGGCGTCGCGCTGGTGCTCGTTGCACTCGCCTGGTTCATGCCGGCGCTCGGCGCGGTGCTGCTGCTGCTGGCGGTGGCCGCCAGCGGCCAGCGCTGGCGCCTGGCCTGCGCCGCGGCTGCCTCGGCGGCGTGGATCGTCGGCGCCTTCTACTACCGGCTGGACTGGCCACTGGCCACCAAGGCCATCGCGCTCACCGGTGCCGGCGCGCTGCTGGGGCTGTTCGCGTGGCTGGCGCTGCGCGTCGGCCGGCCGGGCAACGCAGCGCCGAGCCACGACAAGGCGCGGCCCGCCGCACGGCCACGCAGGGTGCTGCTGGGCATTGCAGGCACCCTGGCGGCCGTGCTGGTGGTGGCCAACGTCGGCATCTGGCAGAAAGAACGGCTCATCGCCACCGGCCAGCCGGTGTTCGTGGAACTGGCGCCCGTGGACCCGCGCTCGCTGATGCAGGGTGACTACATGGAACTCGCCTTCCGCCTGCCGCCCGAGGTGGAACCGCGTGTGGAGGGGCTGGCGACCGCCGATCGCCCCAAGGTGGTCGCGCGGCGCGAAGCCAATGGCATCGCCACGCTGCTGCGCGCAGACGACGGCCAGCCCTTGGCCCCGGGCGAACTGCGCATCGAGCTGACGCCCAAGGACAGCCGCTGGGTGCTCGTCACCGACGCCTGGTTCTTCCGCGAAGGCGAGGCCGAGCGCTGGGCGCGCGCCCGCTACGGCGAGTTCCGCGTCGATGCGAGCGGCAAGGCGCTGCTGGTCGGCCTGCGCGGCGACAAGCTGCAGGCGCTGTAAGCGCCGCCGCGGGTTCCGATGGCCCACCGGCTGCACCCGCCGCGCAGCCCCGCGCCGATCGCGCTGACACCCGGCCCGTACGAGTTCCCGATGGTGTGGGGGCTCGAATAGCCGTGGTGGCCTTCTAGGGCCCATGGCCGAGGGAGGAAAGCAGCGAACCTTCGGGGTGGTGGCCGCGTGCCACCGGCTCTCAGACTGACGCATTACTCACGCGTCAGGCTCCGACTGACGCATCACTCACGCGTCAGGAGAGCTCACCATGGCACGCCTCACCCTTCCCCTCGATGCCACCGGCATCGAGGCCCGCGACCCCAAGCAACCGATCAGGGCCCTGCTCACCGCCGGCGGCAAGCCGGTCGCTTACCAACTGCTCGAATTCGACCCCAAGGGCATGGCCTACGCCCGGTTCGAGCTCAAGGAAACGGCCGGCGCGCTGCGCATCGTGGTGGGCCCACCCGACGCCAGCGATGACGACCTCGTCGGCCTGCAGACGCTGGGCATCGATGTGCCGCTGCGTCGCTTCGTCGGCCGCGAGGAGCTGGTGCTGCCGCCGCTGCGCATTCCCGAGTACCACTGGCACTGGTGGCTGCGCTGGTGCCGCACCTTCACCGTGCGCGGCCGCCTGCTCTGCCCGGATGGCTCACCCGTGCCCGGCGCGGTGGTCTGCGCCTACGACGTCGACGCCTTCTGGTGGTGGTGGAGCAAGCAGCAGCTGGCCTGCGCCACCACCGACGCGAGCGGCAGCTTCAGCATGAGCTTCCGCTGGTGCTGCGGCTGGTGGCCGTGGTGGTGGTGGTCGCTGCGCCGCTGGCAGGTGGAGCCGGACCTGGCCCGCCACCTGTATGGCGCGCTGCAGCGCGAACCGCGTGTGCCGAAGATCCCCCTGCCCGACCCCTCGCCCGACCTGAACCTGTTCCAACACCTGCTGGGCGAGCAGGCCTTGCTGGGCATGGGCGGTGCACGCACCCCCCCGCGCGAGCGGCTGGCCTTGCCACGGCGCGGCGCCAAGGCCTTCGCCCCCGCACCGCCACTCGCCCGCGTGCAGCCCGACCTGCTGGACGGCCTGCGCGAGCGCCTGGTCGCGAAGCTGCCGCCGCTGGCTGACCACCTGAACCCGCGCCTGACCGAGCGGCTGTGGCCCTGGGCCCCCTGGCAGCCCTGGTGGGACTGCACACCCGACCTCGTCTTCCGTGCCACGCAGCGCTGCGGCGGCGTCGAACGCGTCGTCGTCGACGAAGGCTGGCTGCAGGCGCGCTGGAACGTGCCCCAGGTGCTGGACGTGACGCTCACCGCCGGCGAAGGCGCCTGCTGCGTGCCCATCAACGACTGCGACGAGGGCGAATGCCTGGCGCTGGCCAAGGTGTGCAGCGTCGACGCCGACCAGGTGGGCGGCAACCCCGGCGCCGACCCGGCCCCGGTGGGCTACGCCTTCCCGGACGTGATCGCCACCGGCGCCGACGCGCCCTTTGGCGGCGTGGTGCACATCCGCGGCACCGCGCAGTGCATGAGCAGCATCGACTACTACGAGATCGAGTTCAGCGCCGATGGCGGCGCCACCTGGGGCGCGGTGCCCGCCGATGCGCTGGGCGGCTTCGTGCGCGAGTACTGGGACTTCGCGCTCGGCACCGACGTGGACGTGGGCTTCAGCGCCACCGTGCCCATCAATGGCCACCACGTCTACGAGACCGTGGCCCACTACGAGGCCACCCACACCCCCGCCGACTGGGGCGGCAGCAAGGTCTGGCTGGGCACCCACATCGACCTGGTGTTCCCCTGGGTCACGCAAGGCGTGTTCGGCGACGGCACCTACCGGCTGCGCGTGGTGGGCTACGACGAAGCCGGCGGCACGTTGTCCAACCCCAGAGTGATGCGGCTGTGCAACGACCAGGACGAGGCGCAGATCGTGGTGACCATCGACAACCAGTCGAGCTACCCTGCGCCCGGCCCGATCGACAACCCCTGCGGCCCCGGCACCACCCACGCCTGCACCGACGAGCCGATGACCGACATCCTCGACGCGCGCATCGTGCACGCCGACTCGAGCGCCACCCCCATCGGCCCCTGCGGCAACGTCACGCTGGCCGAAGGCGACATGCTGGAAGTGGACTTCATCGCCCACGACGCGCAAGGCCACCTGGCCTGGTACAGCCTGATCGCCACCTACGGCGAAAACCTGGCGCGCGACCTGATCGCGCTGGCCGGCGGCGCCGCGGGGCTGATGCCGCTGCCCGGCGGCGCACCGCCGGTGCCGGCCGCGGCGCAGGTGGGGCCGGACTACGCCACCGCGCGCTCGGCTCCCCAGAACGCCACAGCGCCCACCTGGACCGGCGGCGCACTGCGCCTGCGCCTGCCCGCGGCCACGGCCTTCCCGGAGAGCTGCTGCTACCAGCTGGAGCTGCGCGCCTACAAGCGCACCATCGTGGACTGCCAGGCCAACTTCGCGCACCGCAACCTCAGCGAGCGCAGCTTCCAGGTCACGGTCTGACCGAAAGAAGCCATGCTCGACCTGGCCAGCCTTGCCGCCGCCACGCTGGCCACGTGGCGGCTCACCCACCTCGTCGTGGCCGAAGACGGCCCGTGGGACGTGGTGGTGCGCCTGCGCCGCGCGGCCGGCGACGGCCTGGCCGGCCAGATGATGGACTGCTTCTACTGCGCCAGCCTCTGGCTGGCCCTGCCCTTCGCGGCCTGGCTGGCCGACGACTGGCCAGGCCGGCTGGTCGCCTGGCTCGCCGCGTCCGGCGGCGCCATGCTGCTGCAACGCGCGCAGCAAACCGACACCCCTGCCTGACCCCAACCCTGGAGACCCTCATGTGCTGTGGCACCCGACGCGCCGCGCTCACGCGCACGCCTACCCCGCCCGCCGCCCGCGCGATGCACGCGACGCCCGCCATCCCCGCATCGCCGGCGCGCATCACGACCATCGTCTTCGAATACACCGGCACCGCCCCAAGCGCCACCGTGATCGGCCCTGCCAGCGGGCAGCGCTACCGCTTCAACCGCCCAGGCGAGCGGCTCGCGGTGGACGCGCGGGACCGACCGGGGTTGATGGCGGTGGCAGGGCTTCGGTGGGTGCGGTGAGGGTGCGGGAGCAGCTGAGCAGGCCGTAGAGAGGACAGCTTCACACTGATTGCGGTCTGTCGGTTGAGGCATGGCGACCGGCGCCTGTCGACCCGAAGCGGCACTGTGGTCATAACTCCAAAAAAGGGCAGCATGGCGGCAGGTCCGCGATCGGATCACTCTCGTGTTCTTGGCCAAACTCGCCGAGCGGGCGCTGCATCAGGCCGATCAACCATATTCAACCCGACCCGCCTGCGGCCCCCTTGCTCAGCAATTTGTCGACGTCGCGCCGCCAATGCGCGGCTATAACCGGCGGCGCTGCCGGGGGACTTGCCTGGCGGGCTTCTTCTATTCACGCCGCTCCCGACATGAAGACCATCCACGCCATCCTGGCTGCCGCCGTGGCCGCCTCGCTCATCCCCGTCGCCGCCCAGGCGGCGCCGACCTACCAACTGATCCGCCTCGATTCCTTCGGTGGCTCGATCGCCATTGGGCTCGCCCTCAATGAATCGGGCACAGTGGTTGGCAAGGCGCACACCATGCCTTGCTGCGACGACGATGCACCGTACGAGACGCGGCGCGCCGTGCGCTGGACCGCGTCGAACCCGACCGACCTGGGCACGCTGGGCGGCATGAACGCTACGGCAACCGGCATCAACGATCAGAACGTGGTGATCGGTGCCAGCACTCTCGCGGGCGGAGGCAACGACGTGGCCACGACCTGGGTCAACGGCCTGGCCACTCAGCTCCCCAACCTCGGTGGGCAAGCCAGCGGCGCCTACGCCATCAACCGCCGCGGCGACATCGCCGGCTACGCCACCACCGCCGGCAACGTGCGCTACCGCGCCGTGGTGTGGCGCGCAGGCGTGGCACGGGCGCTGCCGGACCTCGGCGGCAAGAACGCCGTCGCCACGGCGCTGAGCAATAAGGGCCATGTGGTGGGCTACAGCACCGCGCGCGGCCAGCAGGGCACGCGGGCGGTGATGTGGTCGAGCGCCGGCGGGCTCACCAACCTCGGCGCGGGCCTCGCCGGTTCGTCCAACGCGCGCGGCGTGAACGACAACGGCACCGCGGTCGGCTACCACATCGCGCCCGGCGCGTATTCCCGCCCGATCATCTGGAGCGGAACCACGCCGGTCGATGTGGGCACCCTCGGCGGGGCGCAGGGCTGGGTCAACGGGATCAACAATCAGGGCTCGGCGGTTGGGGCCAGCTCCAAGGTGGGCACCGAAACGCCGCACGCCACGCTGTGGCAGGCCGGCGCGGTCCTCGACCTGAACGACCTGGTCGATCCCTCCCAACTGGACCCGAACGAGTGGCTGCTGACGGAAGCCATGGCCATCAACGGTCGAGGCGAAATCACCGGCGTGATGCGCAATGTCTGGGGATTCGAACAGCGCGGCTTCCTGCTGAAGCCGCTCTTGCAGCACTGATCGCCGTCATGGCTTGACCCATAGGTGCGCGTGTTGAAGAACTCGCGCACGCGGGCCTTCGCCAGTTCGAGGTCCTGGCCGGACTGACTGCGGCTACTCAGCTCCAAAGCCCGACCGACCGCAACCGCGGCATTCCCGCCGTCGACGTGCTCGGTGAATGGCCAGCCAGCGCTCGATGGCGGGGTTGCGCGGCAGCCCGCGTGGGAATCGAGGCAGCCGATTCGGCGCCATGGCAGGCGGCGCCCGTCAGCCGTACTTCCGCCGCACCTCGGCAATCGAGCCTGCCACCAGTTGCTCCAGCACCGCCGTGTCCAGGTCGGCCAGGCGCTTGAAGTAGAAGCACGACTTGCCCATCTTGTGCTTGCCCACGCGGGCCAGCAGGGCCTGCTGGTCGTGCCCGTCGCACGAGAGGTAGACCACCAGCTCGCGGCCGCGGATGGCGAAGGCGGCCAGGCAGGCCTCGCCGCTGCGTCCGCTGTCGTACGTGTAGCGGTAGCGGCCATGGCCAACGATGCTGGGCCCCCACATGGTTGGCGGTTCACCGGTGAGCCGTTGGAACATGGTCATCAGCACGGCGCAGTCGGTGCGCTGCTCGTCGCTGGCGCGCGAGGCGATGTAGTCGCTCACGCTGGCGTCGGTGGGCTGGGTCTTGTTCTCTGGCATGGGGGGCTCCGGTCGGGTCTCGCGGCTTTCGCTTCATCGCAGCGCGGCTGGCGCAGCCGGCACGATGCGCGCGCCGATGCGCCCGCCGAGCCAGGCCATGGGCAGGTAGGCGGCCACCCTAGCAGCGGCCTCGCGACGCGCCCATCGGCACCTGCCCGCAGCCGCGGTGCGATCATCCCCCGCATGCGCCTGCAACTCGCCTCGGACCTGCACCTCGAACGCGACCCCGGCTTCGTGCTCGCCCCAGCGCCCGGCGCCGACACCCTGGTGCTGGCCGGCGATGTGGGCAGCTACCAGGCCGGCTCGCTGCTGGGCGGCGACGATTTCGGCTTGGCGCGCTTCTCGCCGCGCCAGCCCGGCGCGCCCTGGCGCCGCGTGCTCTACGTGCCGGGCAACCACGAGTACGACGGCGGTGAGTTCGGCCCGCGCCACGCTCGCCTGCGCGCCCTGTGCGACGAGCTGGGCATCACCTGGCTGGAGCGCGCGGTGGTGCGCATCGACGGCGTGCGCTTCATCGGCACCACGCTGTGGACCGATTTCGACGCCCTGGCCGCGCGCGAGAAAACGGCCACCCAGCAGCTCAAGGCGCGTGACAAGGCCTTCCGCGCGGCCAACTTCTACCTGCGCCGCTTCACCGCGCTGCAGGGCGGCGAGCCCATGCTGGCCGAGCAGTGGCGCGAGCAGGCGCTGGCCTGCCAGGCGTGGCTGCGCACGGCGCTGGCCGAGCCGTACCCGGCCGGCCCCACCGTGGTCGTCACCCACCATGCGCCCAGCCTGCGCAGCGCCGACCCGCGCTACGGGCTGGTGCCCGGCACCGCCGGCTTCTGCAACGCCATCGACGACTGCCTGGACCACGCCGACCTGTGGCTGCACGGCCACCTGCACTGTGCGGTGGACTACCGCGCCGGCGCGGGCAACCGCTGCCGCGTGGTGGCCAACCCGCTGGGTTATGCGGCCAAGGGCGAGCGCGCGGGCTTCCGGCCCGGGCTGGTGATCGACGTGCCGGCAGGCGCCGGCGCGGCTTGACGCACGGCAAGGGAGCCCCACCCCTGCGTGCGACACTTCCCGCGCTCACCCGGGGGCGGACCCCGCTCGACAAGGAGAAGACGATGAAGATCCTGGTGGCCGTGGACGGCAGCTCCTACACCAAGCGCATGCTCGCCTACCTGGCAGCGCACGACGAATGGCTGGGTGACCAGCACGAGTACACCGTGGTGCACGTGGTGCCCGCCGTGCCGCCGCGCGCCGCCGCGGCGCTGGACAAGGCCGTGCTCGCGTCCTACTACGAGGCCGAGGCCGAGAAGGTCTTCAAGCCCATCCGCACCTTCTTCGGCAAGCAGAAGCTGCGCGCGAACTTCGTCACCAAGGTCGGCCACGCCGCCGACAGCATCGCCGCCGTGGCGGCCAAGGGCGGCTTCGACCTGCTGGTGATGGGCTCCCACGGCCACGGCACGCTGGGCAACCTCGTGATGGGATCGGTGGCCACCAAGGTGATGGCCCACTGCCAGACGCCGATGCTGCTGGTGCGCTGAGCACCGGCAGGAGGGCGTGGGGCGGCTCGGGAGGGCCGCCGCGCCGGAGCCCGCCCGCGGCGGCTCCGGCATGACGAATCAGCTGGCGCTCAGACGCCGCAGCCAGCTCACCTGCGCCGCGGCCGCGCCGGCCGTGGTGGCCAGGGCGCCCGGGGCCGGCAGGTCCGCCGGCGGCTCATCCAGGCAGAAATCCAGGCCCATGGCGGTGCCCATGTCGGCCGGGTCCAGCTCCGGCGCAGGAGACGACGACGCGCCCATCAGGCGGCGGAACAGGCTCGGGTGGGCGGCTTGTGTCATGGGCGTCTCCGGTGGATGGACTCAGTTTCGGCACGCTGTATGAATTCGTTACGACGAGCAGAGCGCGAGAGCACCCGCTTATGGCCCTTTTGCGACTTTCGCCACACCGGCCGCTGCACGCCCGCTGGCAAAGCGCATGCCAATCCATTAGCCAACCTTATGAACAGAGACTTTCATGAGTAACCCTTCAACTTGACGGGCGTCATCCGCACAATCGCGGCGTCGCTCCCGTCACCCCACCGCCCCCCATGAAGGTCATCGTTCTCGGCGCCGGCATCGTCGGCATCAGCACCGCCTGGTACCTGCTCGAAGAGGGCCATGAGGTCACCGTGGTGGATCGGCAGCCCGACGCCGCCCTGGAGACCAGCTTCGCCAACGGCGCGCAGATCTCGGTGAGCTTCTGCGAGCCCTGGGCCAGCAAGGACGCGCCGTTGAAGGTGCTGAAATGGCTGCTGCGCGACGACTCGCCGCTGTTGTTCCGCCCCCGGCTGGACCCGCACCAGTGGATCTGGGGCCTGAAGTTCCTGACCCACTGCAGCGACGCCGCCTTTGCGCGCAACGTGCAACAGCTGGTGGCGCTGGGCGCCTACAGCCACGAATCGCTCAAGCAGCTGGTGGCGCAGACCGGCATCCAGTACGACCGCCTGGAGCGCGGCATCCTGCACTTCTTCTCCACCGAGAAGGATTACCAATCCGGCGCCGCCGCGGCCGAACTGATGCGCGCCCACGGCGTGGACCGCCGCGTGCTCGACCGCGACGAGGTGCTCAAGGTGGAGCCGGCGCTCGCCGCCTTCGGCCCGCACATCCACGGCGGCACCTTCACCCCCAGCGACGAATCGGGCGACGCCCGCGTGTTCACCCAGCAGCTGGCCCGCCTGGCGCGCGAGCGCGGCGTGCAGTTCCTGTACGAGCACGACGTGATCGGCGTGGACACCGCCGGTGGAGAGGTCAGCGGCGTGCGCGTGGGCTGCCAGCGCACCGGCCAGCGCCGCACGCTGAAGGCCGACCAGTACGTGGCCGCGATGGGCAGCTTCACCGCCCCGCTGCTGCGCCCGCTGGGCGTGAACCTGGCCATCTACCCCGCCAAGGGCTACTCGGCCACGCTGCGCCTGAAGCGGCCCGAGGCCGCCAGCGTGGTGAGCCTGCTGGACGACACGCGCAAGATCGCCATCTCGCGCCTGGGCGACCACATCCGCATCGCCGGCACGGCCGAGATGGCGGGCTACGACCTGAGCCTGGACACCGCCACCGCCCGCGTGCGCTGCGAGGCGCTGGTGAAGCGCTACGAAGAGCTCTTCCCCGGCGTGGCCGACACCACCGAGCCCAACTACTGGACGGGCCTGCGCCCCAGCACGCCCAACAACGTGCCCTACATCGGCCGCGCCGCTCGCGTGGCCAACCTGTGGCTGAACGCCGGCCACGGCACGCTGGGCTGGACGCACGGCGCCGGCTCCGGCCGCGCCCTGGCCGAGCTGATGAGCGGCAAGCGCCCGCAGCTGGCCTTCGGCTTCTGCGGCCCCGAGCTGCCGCAGCGCCCCACCCAGGTGGCGCTGGCGACCTGATCACCGGCTGATCACCGGCTGACCACCGGCCGGGTGGCGGGCGGGCCAGAATCGGCCATGCCCCGCCCGCCCGGCCCTGCGCCCTCCTCGGCGCCACCTTCGGCGCCCTCCCCCTGCGCCGACCCGCTCGCCCTGCTGCACCGGCTGTACGCGGCCATGCGCGAGGCCGCTGACCCCGCGCGCATCCTGCCGCCCCACCTGCCCGAGCCGCCCGAGCGCGGCCGGACCGTGGTGGTGGGCGTGGGCAAGTCCGCCGCCGCCATGGCCCAGGCGGTGGAGGCGCACTGGCCTGCCGACGCGCGCTTAAGCGGCGTGGTGGTGGTGCCCGAGGGCAGCGCCCTGCCCCTGGCGCGCCTGCGTCTGCTGCAAGCCAGCCACCCCGTGCCCGATGCCCGCAGCGAGGCCGCCGGACGCGCCCTGCTGGCGGCCGTGCAGGGCCTGGGGCCCGACGACCTGGTGCTCGCGCTCGTCTCCGGCGGCGGCTCGGCCCTGTGCGCCCTGCCCGCCGAGGGCCTGGCCCTGGCCGACAAGCAGCGCCTGACGCGCGAGCTGCTGGCCCGCGGCGCCACCATCGGCGAGATCAACACGGTGCGCCGCCACCTTTCGGCCATCAAGGGCGGCCGGCTGGCGCTGGCGGCGCACCCGGCGCGCGTGCACTCGCTGATCCTGAGCGATGTGCCGGGCGACGACCCGGCCGTGGTGGCCTCGGGCCCCACGCTGCCCGACTCCAGCACCTGCGCCGACGCCGCCGCCGTGCTGGCCCGCTATGCCATCGAACCCGGCCCCACCGTGGCGGCGGCGTGGGCCGACGCCCGCTGGGAATCGCCCAAGCCGGGCGACGCGCGCCTGGCCGGCCACACGCACCGCCTCGTGGCCAGCGCATGGAACGGCCTGCAGGCCGCCGCCCAGGCCGCGCAGGCCGCCGGGTGGCGCGCCCACATCCTGGCCGAGGCCATGGAGGGCGAGGCGCGCGACCAGGCGCTGGCGCACGCCGCCATCGCCCGCGCCGTGGCCGAGCGCGGCGTGCCCTTCGCGCCGCCCTGCGTGCTGCTCTCGGGCGGCGAGCCCACCGTCACCCTGCAGGGGCCCGCCGGCCGCGGCGGGCGCAACACCGAGTTCGCGCTGGCACTGGCCCTGGCGCTGGGCGGCCACCCGCGCATCCACGCCCTGGCCGCCGGCACCGACGGGCTCGACGGCGCCGCCCGCGCCGCGGGCGCCTGGGTGGCCCCTGACACCCTGGCCCGCGCCCACGCCCTGGGCCTGAGCCTGCCCGCCGCCCTGGCCGCGCACGACAGCGCCACCGCGCTGGATGCCCTGGGCCAGCTGGTGCACACCGGGCCCACGCACACCAACATCAACGACTTCCGGGCCCTCGTCATCCTGGACACGTGAGCCCTTCGGGGCCGAGGACCGAGGGCCCTTCGACAAGCTCAGGGCGAACGGGGAAGGGAGAGATCCGTTCGGGCTGAGCCTGTCGAAGCCCCCACCGTTCAGGCTGAGCCCTTCGACAAGCTCAGGGCGAACGGGACACAGAGATCCGTCCGGGCTGAGCCTGTCGAAGCCCCCTTCCGATCAGGCTGAGCCCTTCGACAAGCTCAGGGCGAACGGGACAGAGAGATCCGTTCGGGCTGAGCCTGCCGAAGCCTCCTTCCGATCAGGCTGAGCCCTTCGACAGGCTCAGGGCGAACGGGACACAGAGATCCGTTCGGGCTGAGCCTGTCGAAGCCCCCTTCCGATCAGGCCGAGCCCTTCGACAGGCTCAGGGCGAACGGGACAGAGAGATCCGTCCGGGCTGAGCCTGCCGAAGCCTCCTTCCGATCAGGCTGAGCCCTTCGACAGGCTCAGGGCGAACGGGACACAGAGATCCGTTCGGGCTGAGCCTGCCGAAGCCTCCTGCCGATCAGGCTGAGCCCTTCGACAGGCTCAGGGCGAACCGGACGGAGAGCTCCGTTCAGGCTGAGCCTGTCGAAGCCCCCTTCCGATCAGGCCGAGCCCTTCGACAGGCTCAGGACGAACGGGACAGAGAGATCCGTTCGGGCTGAGCCTGTCGAAGCCCCCTCCGTTCAGGCTGAGCCCTTCGACGAGCTCAGCACCCGCCTATCGAAGCACCTCCCACCTGCGTAGAATCGCGCCCCTTTTTGGCCGGCCCTGCCCCGATGACGACTCCCACCCCCCAGGCCGCCCCGGCCTTCTGCGCCATCGACTTCGGCACCTCCAACTCCGCCATCGCCCTGCCCACGCCAACAGGCGGCGTGCGCCTGGTGGAGGTGGAGCCCGGCCAGCGCACCATGCCCACGGCGGTGTTCTATTCGCTGGAGGGCACGGCCCCGCACGAACCGCCGCGCGTGCTGTTCGGCCGCCCCGCCCTGGCCGCCTATGTGGACGGCCACGAGGGCCGGCTCATGCGCTCGATGAAGAGCGTGCTGGGCTCCGCCCTCATCGAGCAGAGCACCGACGTGGGCGCCGGCCGCTCGGTGCGCTTCGTGGAGGTGATCGCCGGCTACCTGCGCCACCTGAAGGCGCTGGCCGAGGCCGAGGCCGGCGCACCGCTGACCCGCGCCGTGCTGGGCCGGCCCGTCTACTTCGTGGACGACGACCCCGAGCGCGACGCCCAGGCTCAGGCCGCGCTGGAGACCGCCGCACGCTCAGTGGGCTTCACCGAGGTGGCGTTCCAGTTCGAGCCCATCGCCGCCGCGCTGGACCATGAAGCCAGCACCGACCGCGAAGAGCTGGTGCTCGTGGCCGACATCGGCGGCGGCACGTCCGACTTCTCGCTCGTGCGCGTGGGCCCCAGCCGCCGCGCCCGCGTGGACCGCAGCGACGACATCCTGGCCAGCCACGGCGTGCACGTGGCCGGCACCGACTTCGACCGCCACGTGGAGCTGGCCGCCATCCTGCCCCTGGCCGGCTACCGCGCCCGCGGCCCCAGGCCGGCTGAGCGCGAGGTGCCCAGCAAGGTGTACTTCGACCTCGCCACCTGGCACCTGGTGAACACGGTGTACACCCCGGCCCGCGTGATGGAGCTGCGCCGCATGCGCAGCTTCTACGCCGACCCCACCCTGCACGCGCGCCTGCTCGCCATCGTCGAGCACCGCCTGGGCCACGCCCTGCTGGGCGCCGCCGAAGCCGCCAAGATCGCCGTGGCCGACGCCGGCAGCACGGGCCAGGTGGACATCCCCCTGGACGCCGTGGAAGACGGCCTGGCCGGCCACCTGACCGAGCCCGACGCCCTGACCGCCCTGGAAGCCGACATGGCCCGCATCGTGGCCGCCGGCGTGGAAACCGCCCGCCGCGCCGGCGTGGCGCCCGAGCAGGTGGACGTGGTCTACCTCACTGGCGGCTCCACCGGCCTGCTGCCCCTGGCCACGCGCATCGCCGAGCCCTTCACCCACGCCCGCACCGTGCGCGGCGACCGCCTGGCCAGCGTGGCGCAGGGGCTGGGCTGGCACGCAAGGCGGGTGTTCGGGTGAGGCTTCCGCAGGCCACAATCTGGATGCACACGAGACCGTCACCGCCGCCGACCACGGTCCGGACACGAGGGAGCCGAGAATGATGCACCGACCACTTCCAGGCACGCCAGGCTGGCTTCTGTCCGCGTGCGTGCTGACGGCATGCGCCACCATGCCGGAGGTGACGACGCAGGAGGCGTGGCTGGCGCGCCAGCTGGACACCTGGAACGCCATCCGCGACTGCAATCCGGAGTTGGCGATGTGCCACCAGCGACGTCAGCGGTGGACCCCAGTGGGCGGGTGCTTTCCGCCCGAGTACCCGCGGGAGGCGAGGAAGAGCAGGCAGGAAGGACGAACGACGGTCCGGATCGACGTGGAGCCCGACGGCAGGGTCTCGGCCGTGGTCCTGCTCCAGGGAAGCGGGCATGCCAGCCTGGACCACGCCGCCACCCAGGGTTTCTCGGCCTGCCGGTTCCCGCCCGACCTGACGGCGAGGACGGCTTCCGGTAGCCGGTTCGTCCTGGAGTACCAGTGGGAGCTGCGCGCGTCTCCCACCGGCGCCTACATTCGTCGCCTGCCGGGCTGAACGGTCGAGTGCACGCGCGCAGCTCGCCACATCTCACGGACGGCGAGGCCGGCCCACCGGGAATGCGGTGTCCGCCCAACCCCCTGCGGCGTTAGCATGCCGGCGGGCCCCGCACCTGCCGGGCGACGCCCCAGTGACATGGCGCGGCGTGCGGCCCGTCACACGGGAGCTGACCATGATTCAACGACAAGGCCCTGGATTCACCGTCCTGTACCGATGGCGGCTGCGCGAAGGCAAGGAGCAGCAGTTCGTCGAAGCGTGGTCCCGGGTCACGGAGCGCTTGCTCGCGCAGGGCGGCTCGTTGGGTTCCCGCCTTCACCGAGGACCGGACGGCTGGTGGTACGGCTACGCCCAATGGCCCAGCGCAAAGGCACGAGAGGACGCGTTCGCGGGCACGCCGGGGGATCCAGAGGCGAGTCGGAAGATGGACGAGGCGGTTGTCGAGCGCCTGCCCGAGCTGGTCCTGGAGCCGGTAGCGGACTACCTGGTCCTCCCACGGGGCGCTGGCGCCTGACACCCCAGCCAGCCCGCGGCGCCCCGGCGAGCCGGCTGGGGCGTCCATGTTCTGCAAAGGAGACCGCATGACACCGCAGATGGCCGTGCTGCTCGCGGCATACAACCGCACGATGAATGAGCGCGTGTTCCGTGCTGCCCGGGACGTGAGCCCAGCCGATCTGCGCGCCGACAAAGGCGCCTTCTTCGGTTCCATCCTGGGCACACTCAACCACATCGCCGTGGCCGACACTATCTGGCTGCACCGCTTCGCGCAGTATCCGGGCGGGTTCTCCGCGCTCGCGGCGTTGTCGGCATTCGAGCGGCCCACGTCGCTTCGACAGACCGTTTCATCCGAGTTGGAGGGCCTGGGTGACTACCGCCGGCGGGTCGACGACATCATCGAGCGCTGGGTGGACGAGCTGACCCCCGTGCACCTGGCGTCCACCCTGGCCTATGCCAACATGGCGGGCGTCACGGCAAACAAGCCCCTTGGCGCGGTGCTGCAGCACTTCTTCAACCACCAGACGCACCACCGCGGCCAGGTGTCCACCCTGCTCTTTCAGGCCGGCGTGGATGTGGGTGTCACCGACCTGATCACGTTCATCCCCGACGTCCCCCCGTCCGGTGACTGAGCCCCGTGCGGCTGCCGAGGATGCTGCGCCGACCGACGACGCCGCGATGGAACTGCCTGCCCCGATCCGAATCGACGCCGACGGCGCGGTTCACGTCGGCACGGTAGCCATCGACGGCCGCACGCTGCTGCACACCGGCCGCCAGGCGCTGGGCGAACGCGTGGCGGCGCAGCGCCAGGGAGGCACGGGCTACCTGTGGTTGTCCCTGGCCCACGTCACCTTCGGGGGACGCCCCGCCGGCGCCGGCCTGTGCTTCCGGCAGGATGGCCTCGTGATGGTGACGCTGGGCCTATCGCTTCCCGACGACGAGTTGTCCGACAGCTGGCCCACGGAGGCGTCCAGCCTGCGTCAGATGGCATTCATGTCCCGCGAGCTCGAGCGGCAGCTGAATGTGACGCTGACCGACGGCAGTGCGTCGTTCCCCTGGGGAACGGTGTGGTCACGGTTCGACCCGAAAGGCTTCATGGCCACCGCAGGGGTGTCTTACCGTCGATGACGGCGAAACCCTCAGGCTGCTCACGCTGCCCGGCCGGTCCGACAGGCGGCCGCGCGTCCTCCTCCCTCTCTTCGCATGCCCGACATGAACAAGATCAACCTGCTGCACGAAGCCGCCGCCCTTCCGGCAGCTTGGCAGTCGCTCGCGCTCGGCCAAGCGGCTGGTGCCACCCTCAAGGTGCTGCGCATGGATGGCGCGGCCTACCCATCGGAGGCACATGGCTTCGAGGAAGCACTGCTGGTGCTGGATGGCCAGATGAATCTCGACATGGAGGGCCTCCCGGTCATCGTGCGTCGCGGAGAACTGGCCATCGTTCCTGCCGGTGTCCGCCATGCGGTCGCCGCGGGCAGTCATGGCACTCTGGTGGTCATCGATCGGTGATGCGGTCGACGGCCTTCGGCGGGACTGCAGACGTCCCTACCGGACCCGAGCGCCCGCGCGCCTCGCCCGCTGTCGGTCGAAGCGTCTCTCACCACGGTCAGCACAAGGAGCACACGTGTACCACGCCATGGTTCGACGCAGGGTCATCGCTGCCTTCGCGGGGCTCAGCGCAGGTCGCATCGAAGCCGTCACCGATGAGTTGGCTCCCGACGCGCAGCACTACTTCGTGGGCACTCACGCCCTGTCAGGAACGCGTCGGACACCCGACGCCATGCGCGCCGGGTACGAACGGCTGCTTCGCCTGCTGAATGGAATCAGCTTCAGCGTCCAGGAGGTCAGGGTCAGCGGTGGGCCGTGGCGCACGCAGGTGCAGGCCATCTGGACGGAGACGAACCGAGGTACCGATGGCGTGGTGACATCGGCTGAAGGTGTCAACCTCATCGAGATCAGATGGGGCAGGGTCACCCCGGTCCGCATCTACCCCGACACCGCCGCCCTGGAAGCCACGCTCCAGCGAATCTCCCGGAAGGGCACACCGGAGGCGCTGTCCCCACCCCTCACCTCGTGATCGCACCGCCCGGCGTGCGTGCGCTGCGCCCGCCCCGCCGGGATCCCGCAGCGGGCCCCGGCAGGCTCAGCGCCGCGGCCGGCGCGCGCCGCCGGCCCCTGGCCTCGGGCGTCCTGCTGCCGGCCGCGTACTCGCCAACGGCCTCGTCACATCCGCCAGCAGCAGCACGCTGTTGACCAGCGCCTCCACCGCCTCGGCCAGGTCGGCCGGGGGTTCGAGTTCTTCGATGAGCCCGAGCAGTTCGTCGGCGTCTTCCAGGTCTTCGGGGTCGAAGCTGCGGTAGAGCACGGCCAACGGTTCGGCCACGTCGGGGGAATCGCTGCGCATCAGCGCGGGGAAGAACTCCATGGCGGTGGCGAAGCCGGCCACCCAGGGCATCACGGTCTGCAGGGGGTCTTCGTCATCCTCCAGCTCGAACACCCAGGGGTCGAACCACTGGCGCTGGGCGATGGCGGCGTCCAGCTCGGCGTGGCGGCGGCGCACCAAGGTTTGCAGGAAACCGGTGTCGAAGCCGGGGGCCACCAGCCGGCCGTCCACGTCGAGCACGTGCTTCCACCACTGGGCCTCGGGCACGGGACGGGGCTGCAGCAGCACACCGCAGAGGTAGCCGTCGAGCATCATCACGTCCAGCGGCTCGGCCGGCTCGGGGATGCGCTCGAGCAGGCTTTCCAGCGCGGCCAGGTCGGCGTCGCTCAGGCGCTCAGGGGCGGTGGCCGGCTCGACGGAGGTGGCGTGCGGGGCAGGCGCCGGTCGCTGGGCGCGTGCGCCCGGTGCGGGGCGCGGGGCGCCGCCGGGGCGGCGGGGGGGCGGGCGTTGGGACATGGCCCGATTGTGGCGCCGCGCCGGCCGCAGCGGGCGGGGCCGCCGGCGCCCACGGCATCACGCCAGGCTGACGGCAGCCTGAGGGCGACCCCCGACCCCGGCCCCCCATGCGAGGGATGTCCCGGGCGCGGGCGCCCGCCCAGAATCGCGGCACGCCCTCACCCCGCGCGCACTGCGGCGCCCGGGGCGGGCCACTGGCCCAACGACGTCCTCTCCTCGAGGACTTGCACGACCTGACCCGTGAGGGTGAGGTCGTTTTTTTTGGTCTGGTTCAGTGCACGTAGTTCGCGTCGCGCTGCAGGCGGAACACGCTCACCAGCTCGGCCAGGCGGGCGGCCTGGCCCTTCAGGCTCTCGGCGGCGGCGGCGCTTTGCTCCACCAGCGCGGCGTTCTGCTGGGTCATCTGGTCGAGCTGGCCGACCGATCCGTTCACCTCGCCCAGGCCGGTGCTCTGCTCGGCGGCGGCGGCGGTGATCTCGCCGATGATGTCGGACACGCGCTTCACGCTGGCCACGATCTCGTTCATGGTGCTGCCGGCGTCGCTGACGAGGCGGGTGCCGGCCTCGACCTTGTCCACGCTGGTGCCGATGAGGCCCTTGATCTCCTTGGCGGCCTCGGCGCTGCGCTGCGCCAGGCTGCGCACCTCGCCGGCCACCACCGCGAAGCCGCGGCCCTGCTCGCCGGCGCGGGCGGCTTCCACCGCGGCGTTCAGCGCCAGGATGTTGGTCTGGAAGGCGATGCCGTCGATCACGCCGATGATGTCGGCGATCTTGCGCGAGCTGTGGTTGATCTCTTCCATGGTGGCCACCACCTGCGCCACCACCTGGCCGCCGCGCTGGGCCACGCTCGATGCCGAGCTGGCCATCTGGTTGGCCTGCGAGGCCGATTCGGCGCTCTGGTTCACCGTGGCGGTGAGCTGGTGCATGGATGACGCCGCCTGCTGCAGGCTGCTGGCCGTCTGCTCGGTGCGGTGCGAGAGGTCCTGGTTGCCCACGGCCACCTCGGTGCTGGCCGTCTGGATGGAATCGGCCGACTGGCGGATGTCGCCCACCAGTTCGCGCAGGCGGTCCTGCATGCCGTGGATGGCCTGCAGCAGGCGGCCGATCTCGTCGTTGCCGTGGATCTCGACCGTGGACGTGAGGTCGCCCTGGGCGATGCGCTCGGCCACCTTCACGGCGCGGCCCACGGGCCCGGTGATGCTGCGTGTGGTGCGCCAGGCCAGCAGCACGCCGGCGGCCATCGCGCCGGCCAGCAGCACGCCCACCAGCGCCAGGGCACGCTGCTGCGCGGCCAGCACCTCGGCGGCGGCCGCGGTGTTCTGTTGCTGCACGATGCCGATGAGCTCGGCCACCTTCTGGCGCCACACGGTCTCCACCGGGCGCACCGCCTCGGTGAGCGTCATGGTGGCCTCCACGCCGGCGCCCATGGCGCCTTCCTTGGCGGCGCGATCCATCAGCGGGATGGTCTTCTTGGCGCCTTCGGCGATGTCCTTGAGCAGCGCCTGCTCCTGCGGCGTGGCGTCTTGCGCCACCAGGCCGGACAGGGCCGCCTCGCTCTTCTCGTAGCGTCCGCGCGCCTCGGCCATCACCTTCATCTCGGCGTCGATGGCCTTCACGTCGGTGAGCAGCGTCACCGTGCGCGCCTGGATGGCCAGGCTGTTGATGCTCTCGAGCATCGAGTTGGCGAGCGCCAGCTTCTCGTTCTTGACGCCGACGATGTCCTGCACGCGGCTGCCCTGGGCACGCAGCGCGTTCACGCTGAGCCCCGCCACCAGCAACAGCAGCACGAGCAGGCTGCCAAAACCCAGCCCCAAGCGCCGGGCCAGGGTGAGATGCGCAATCGAGGGAACGGCCATCGTTGTCTCCGTCAGGCGTTGTTCAGGCTCCCGCAGCAAGCACGGGTTGTGGTGGCCTATCGGATGGTCGTGGCCCAAAGTTGAGCCAGATCAGCGGAAGAGCATGGCAAGCGTTCAGTTTTTCTCGGTGATTCCCGCTCAGGGCAGCCGCTCGGCCAGCCAGTCCACCAGGGCGCGCACCGCGCGGGGCACCTGGGCGGCATAGGGCCGGATGGCCCAGATGTGGGTGCCGAAGGCCCCCACCGGCCGCCAGCCGGGCAGCAACTCCACCAGCGCACCGGCCTCCACCGCCGGGCGGGCGCTGAAGTCCGGCAGCAGCGCCAGCCCCAGGCCGGCGAGCGCCGCCTCGCGCAGCGCCTCGCTGTTGTTGGCGGCAAAGGGGCCGCGCACGGCCACGCTCACGCGCCCTGCCCCGCCCGCGCTGGCCCCGTTCACGCCGCGCCCGACCGGGCGCTGCGGCTCGAAGCTCCAGGCCGCCGTCTCGCCCGGCCGCGGGTAGGCCAGGCAGTCGTGCGCCGCCAGGTCGGCGGGCTCGCGCGGTGCCGGCCGGCGCGCCAGGTAGGCGGGGCTGGCCAGCAGCAGCGTGCGGCTCTCGCGCAGCATCCAGGCCACGTGCGTGTCGGGCGGGGTGCTGGTGTGGCGGATGGCGAGGTCGAAGCCCTCCTGCGCCAGCGGGCGCAGGCGGTCGGACAGGTCCAGCTCGATCTGCAGCGCCGGGTGCGCCGCCAGAAAGCCGGGCAGCAGCGGCACCAGCTGCTGCCGCGCCAGCGCCACCGGCGCGGTCACCCGCAGCCGGCCCTGCGGCATGGCGGCCAGGTCCCGCACTTCGGAAAACGCCTGGTCGATGGCGGCGAACGCGCCCTGGCTGGACGCCACCAGCTGGCGGCCCGCGTCCGTGAGCTGCATGCTGCGGGTGGTGCGCTGTACCAGCGGCACGCCCGCGGCGGCCTCCAGCTCGGCCACGCGCTGGCTCATGGCGGCCTTGCTCAGGCCCAGCCGCTGCGCCGCGGCGGTGAAGCTGCCGGCCTCGGCCAGCACGGTCAGCGCATGGATGGCCGCCCAGCGGGGGCTGGCGGATTGGTGCTTTGCCATGAGGCTGCATTGTTCACCGAGGAGAACAATGAATCCAGCGCAGCGGCCTAGGCGCCGGCGGCGCGGCTGCCTAGACTGGCCGGCATCCCTGTCCCTTCACGGTCCTTTCCCAGCGCGGAGCCCTGCCATGTCTGCCCCCACCCCCTACACCGCCACCGCCCCCGTGGGCCACTGGATCGCCGGCCGCCGCACCGAAGGCGATTCGGGCCGCCGCCAGGCGGTGTTCAACCCCGCCACCGGCCAGGTGGCGCGCGAGGTGGTGCTGGCGGGTACGGACGAGGTGAATGCCGCCGTGGCCGCCGCGGCCGCCGCCTTCCCGGCCTGGGCCGAGACGCCGCCGCTGCGCCGCGCGCGCATCCTCACCGCGTTCCTGGGGCTGCTCAACCAGCACCGCGACACCCTGGCCGCCATGATCACCGCCGAGCACGGCAAGGTGTTCACCGACGCACAGGGCGAGGTCACGCGCGGCATCGAGATCGTGGAGTTCGCCTGCGGCGCGCCGCAGCTGCTGAAGACCGACTACACCGACCAGGTGGGCACCGGCATCGACAACTGGGTGCTGCGCCAGCCGCTGGGCGTGGTGGCGGGCATCACGCCGTTCAACTTCCCGTGCATGGTGCCCATGTGGATGTTCCCGGTGGCGCTGGCCTGCGGCAACACCTTCGTGCTCAAGCCCAGCGAGCGGGATCCCTCGCCCAGCCTGTTCATCGCCGATCTGCTCAGGCAGGCCGGCCTGCCCGACGGCGTGTTCAACGTGCTGCAGGGCGACAAGCTGGCGGTGGACGGCCTGCTCACCCACCCCGACGTGAAGGCGGTGAGCTTCGTGGGCTCGACGCCCATCGCGCAGACCATCTACGAAACGGGCGCGCGCCACGGCAAGCGGGTGCAGGCCCTGGGCGGCGCCAAGAACCACATGGTGGTGATGCCCGATGCCGACGTGGAGCAGGCGGTGGACGCGCTGATCGGCGCCGCCTACGGCTCGGCCGGCGAGCGCTGCATGGCCATCTCGGTGGCGGTGCTGGTGGGCGACATCGCCGACACCATCGTGCCCAAGCTGGCCGAGCGCGCGCGCACCCTGAAGATCAGGAACGGCATGGAGCTCGACGCCGAGATGGGCCCCATCGTCACCCGCGAGGCGCGCGACCGCATCGAGGGCTACGTGGCCCTGGGCGTGGAAGAAGGCGCCACGCTGGTGGTGGACGGCCGCGGGCACCAGGTGCCGGGCCACGAAGGCGGCTTCTTCACCGGCGGCACGCTGTTCGACCATGTCACGCCGGCCATGCGCATCTACCAGGAGGAGATCTTCGGCCCGGTGCTGGCCTGCGTGCGGGTGAAGGATTTCGCCGAGGCGCTGGAACTCGTGAACAGCCACGTGTACGCCAACGGCGTGGCCTGCTTCACCAGCGACGGCGGCATCGCGCGCGAGTTCAGCCGCCGGGTGCAAGTGGGCATGGTGGGCATCAACGTGCCCATCCCCGTGCCCATGGCCTGGCACGGCTTCGGCGGCTGGAAGAAGAGCCTGTTCGGCGACATGCACGCCTACGGCGAGGAAGGCGTGCGCTTCTATACGAAGCAGAAGAGCGTGATGCAGCGCTGGCCGGCCAGCATCGCCAAGGGCGCCGAGTTCGTGATGCCGACGGCCAAATGAGGCCCCCACGCCCCCTCCCGGGGGCTGCCCCCCGAGGGGGCTCGCGCAGCGGACCGGCCAAGCCGGATCCGCGCACGCCACTTGAAGGCGGCGGCTGCTGCGCAGCGCCTTGGGCGTGTGGCTGGCTGGGAGGCGGCGGCTGCTGCGCAGAGCCTTGGGCGTGTGGCTGGCTGGGAGGCGGCGGCTGATGCGCGGTGCCTTCAGGGGGAAGGAAAGCGCTCCGCGAGCCAGCGCGTCAGCTCGGCCAGCACCTGGGCCTTTTCGGGCTCGTTGAAGATCTCGTGGGCCAGGCCGGGCCATTCGCGTGACGTGACCACGGCCACCGGCGCGCGGGCAGCGAAGGTGGCCGAGCCGGCGGGGCGCACGCAGCGGTCGGCGCCGGCCCACATCAGCAGCGTGGGCAGCGCCCAGCGCGGCACGGCGTCGAGTACCACCTGGCCCTCCTGGGCGATGAAGCGCCCGAGCAGGCCGCTGATGCGGTCGTGCACGCGGGCGTCGGCCTGGTAGGCCTGCACCACCGCCGGGTCGCGGCTGATCCACGCCGGCTGCAGGCCGTTGCCCACGCGCAGGTGCGGCAGCAGCCGGGGCACCACCGCCAGCAGCAGCTGCTGCACGGCGTTCACGCCCGGGTCGAGCGCGGGCGACGACAGCACCAGCGCCTCCACGGGGCGTGCCCAGGCGGCGGGCGCCGGCTGCAGGGCCTCGGCCACGAAGCGCGCGGCCACCAGGCCACCCATGCTATGGCCCAGCAGCACCAGCGGGCCGGGCCGCCGGCGGCGCGCCTCGTCCACCACCGCCGCCAGGTCGCGCAGGAGGCTGTCGGGCTCGGCGATGTCGCCCTGGGCGCCGGCGGAATCCCCGTGGCCGCGCTGGTCGAAGGCCAGCACAGCCCAGCCGGCGGCGTTCAGCGCCGCGGCCACGTGGGCGTAGCGGCCGGCGTGTTCGCCCAGGCCGTGCACCAGCAGCACGGTGCCATGGGGGCTGGCCGCGCCGGGCGCCGGCCAGGCGGTCAGGCGCAGGGCCAGGCCGTCGTGCGTGGTGAGGATGTCGTGCATGGCCGGCGAGTCTAGGCGCGCGCAGCCGCCGCCCGTATCGAGACATTCACCGGCTGATGCGCCATGAACGTGGCGCGCCAGGCGGGCGGCACGTCCTCGTCGGCGCGGGCCTGCACCCAGTCGCGCGCCGCGGCCCAGCAGCGCCGCGCCTCGGCCGGGGCCCCCGCCGCCTCGAACGCCCGCGCCGCGGCACACCACAGCTCGGCGGGGTACAGGGTGGCGGGCGTCAGCCGCTGGCCCGCGGACAGCGCCTCGCGCGCCCAGGCCGCGGCCTGCTGCGGCTCGGCCGGCGTGGCGGCCTCGATGCTGCGCACCAGCGCGGCCAGCCAGGCCCCGCCCAGGCCCAGCGCGCGGGTGGCGTCGCGGGCCGCGGCCAGTTCGTCCAGCGCCTGCGGCGGCGGCAGACCGCGGGCGCGCTCCACGCGCAGCGGCCAGTGCAGGTCGGGCCGGATGTCCGCGGGGGTCAGCGCGAGGGCGGCGTCCAGCTCGGCGGCGGCGGTGGCCGGGCTGCCCGGCGCCTGCCGAGCCAGCCGGGCGCGCAGCACCGCCCGCCGCACGCGCGCCACCAGTAGCGTGCCCTCGTCGTCCGGAACAGCCGCCAGCGCCTGGAGGGCGCGCGTGTCCTGCCCCATCTGCCACCAGGCCATGGCGCGGTGCGAGGCGATCACGGGCAGGAAATGCGGCTGCTCCGCAGCGAGCACGCGCTCGGCCTCGTCGAGCAGCGCCAGGCCCTGCGCATAGTGGCCGAGCGCAATCTCGCAGCCGCCCAGCAGGCAGCGTGTCTGGCCCTGCTGGGCGGCCTGACCGTCCATGCGCGCGGCCAGCGCCAGGGCCTCGCGCAGGTGGGTGACGGCCTGCTGCAGGTCGCCGCGGTCGATGCCGTTGCAGGCCAGGTTGGACAGCACGGTCTTGGCCTGCGAGAGATCGCCGGCGGCATGCGCCGCGTCGACCGCCGCGCGGTGCCAGGGCAGGGCCGCGTCGAGCTGGCCCGTGTTGTCCAGCGCCACCGCCAGCGTGCCGGCGGCCTCCGAGTACGCGGCGGGCCCGGCGTGGTCGCGCGCCCAGGTGGCGGCGGCGGTCAGTGGCGCCACGGCCGGGCCGCACAGGTCCGCCATCACCAGCACCCGGCCCTGCTCGCTGGCGGCCTCCGCCGCGAGGGCGGCATCCCCCAGGGCCGCGGCGGTGGCCACGCAGGCGTCGGCCTCGGGCAGCAGCGCCTTCGGGTCGTCGCCGCGCTGGGCCAGCAGGTGCAGGCGCAGCAGCCGGGCCTGCAGGCGCTGCCGCTCGTCGCTGGCCAGGCGGTCCAGCCGGTCGCACCAGGCCGTGCCGGCGTCGCTGGAGAGATCCACGCCCAGGTGGTGGCGCGTGGCCGAGAGCAGCACGTCGAAGGCCTCGGCCACGCGGTCGTGGTCCACCAGGATGTCGGCCTGCCGGCGCAGGAAATCCAGCTGCTCCCGCGGGCGGGACCGTCGCCACGCCAGCTCGGCCGCCTGCGCGAGCCAGGGCAGCGCGCGCAGGGGCTGGCCGGCGCGCTCCCAGTGGCCGGCGATGCGGGCGGCTCGCGGCGCGGCCCCCTCGCGACTGGCCAGGTGCTGCGCGATGCGGCCGTGCAGGTGCCGGCCGATGGCGGCCGGCACGCCGTCGCGCACGGTCTCGAAGACCAGGTCATGGGCAAAGGCTTCATCGCGCAGGATCTGGGCGCTTTCCAGCACCGCCCAATCGTCCGCCAGCGTGACGGCCGGCCGCCCCAGCACGGCCTCGGCCAGGGCCACGTCGAAATCGGGGCCGGCGACGGCGGCCACGCGCGCGAGCGCCAGTGCACCCGCCGGCAGGCCGGCCAGGCGGTCGCGGATGACCGCGGCCACGCCCGGCGGCCGGCTGCCCACCCACGCCGGGGCGGGCTGGCCGACCAGCCCGTTCGCCCAGGCCTGGCGGATGGTCTCCAGCACGAACAGCGGGTTGCCGCCGCAGTGCCGGTGCAGCACCTGGGCCAGCCCGTCCGGCGTGCCGGCGAGGTCCAGGCTGTCCACCAGGGTGGCCAGCGCCGGTTCGTCCAGGGGCGCCAGGGGGACCGGGTCCGGCAGCGACGCGGCGGCCAGCCGGTCCCACAGCCGCATCACCGGGCTGCCCGGCGCCACCGGCCGGCTGGCCAGCACCCACGCGCGCTCGCCATCGGCGGGCGCGGCCACGATCCAGTCGCCCAGCACCTCCAGGCTGGCCTCGTCGGCCCATTGCAGGTCGTCCAGCGCCAGGCCGGCGAAGCCGCCGTCCAGCGCCTGCCACCAGGCGGCCAGCGCGCGGCCAAGCGCGGCCTCGTCCTCCGGTGCCGGCGCGGCAGCGGCGGGTGACGCATCCGGAGCCAGCGCCGGCACCAGCCTGGCCAGCTCGACACGCTGGGTGCGCCCCAGCCGCTCCGCCGCCTGGGGGTGGGCCGCGTGCAGCGTCGCCATGACCCGCGCCAGCGCCGACAGCGGCACCGCCGCATCGCCGGGCCGGGCGGCGGCCGGCACCAGGCCGGGCCAGCGTTCGGCCAGCGCCTGCAGCAGCCGCGTCTTGCCCAGGCCCGCCTCCGCCTGCACCCACGGCACGCGCTGGGCCTGGCGGGCATGGTCCAGCGCCCGCAGGGCCGCCTGGCGGCCGACCAGCCGTGGCGGCCGCAGCACGCTGGCCGGCAGCCGCGCGGCCGCCGGCGCGGGGGCCGGGGCATCGGCGCCGGCGGCCTCTACCGTGGCCAGCAGCTGCAGGGTCTCGGGGCCGGGGCGGGCGCCCAGCTCGTCCTTGAGCCAGCGCTCACAGCGGTCGAAGGCCGCCAGCGCGCCGGCACGGTCGCCGCGCAGGTAGTGCAGGCGCATGACGCGGCGGTGCGCGGGCTCCGACAGCGGCTCCAGGGTCACCAGCTCCTCGGCATGGGCCAGTGCGCCGCCCCAGTCCTGCGCCTGCTCGGCCAGGGAGGCGAGCCGCTCCAGCGCCAGGCGCATGCGCTGGCGGCACTGGGCGCGCTGCCGGTCCAGCCACTGCGCCAGCTCGCCGGTGGCGCCGGCGTCGCGGTCGCCCAGCACGCCGTCGCCGTCGGCGAGGTCATGGACGACCGCGTCCGCCAGGGCCAGCACGGCCTGGCCCTCGACGAGCACCGAGCCGGCCTGCCGGCGCAGCTGGAACAGCCGCTGGCGCAGCGTGTTGCGCGCCGCCGCGGTGTCGCTGTCCGGCCAGATGAGCGCGGCCAGTCGTTCGCGCGGCGTGGGGCCCTCCAGCGCCAGCCAGGCCAGCAGCAGCGCGTCGCGGGGCGCCAGCGGCCAGCTGCGCGTGCCGTCGTGCAGCACCGGGGCGGCACCGGCGAGCCGCAGCTGCATCGCCGGGCGGCCTGTCGCCACCACCTGCCCCACTGCCTCGGCCTCGTCTCGCATAACGGGATCCTAACGGAGCCGTTCCTACAGTGGCCTGGCACCCGGATGTCCCGGGGCGCGGCACCCCGAAGGATTGCCGCACACGACATGCCTCAAGGAGTCAGCACCATGGCCACCGCCCACACCCTCACCCGTTCCGCCGCCCGCCGCTTCGCCCTGGTGGCAGGCCTCGCGGCCCTCGCGCTCGGCGCCACCGCCGCCCAGGCCGCGCAGAAGACCGTCAGCAACTGCAGCGTGGACGGCACCGGCGGCGGCAACGTGGTCTCGCACCTGTCGCAGAACGGCTGGCAGGCCATTCCGGGCATGAGCCGCACGCTGAACAACACCGGCACCGTGGCCAAGTCGGCCTACATCACCTTCTCGGCCGACGCCGGGGTGGACGCCGATGCGGAACTGCGCCTGGCGTTCTCGCTGGACAACGGGGCCCCGTTCTACGCCGGCCCGCAGAACCTGGGCAACCAGCAGCAGTACTGGGCCGCGCGCAGCGCCGTGGCCGTGATCTCCGTCCCGCCTGGCAGCCACACCATCAAGGCCATGTGGCTCGTCAACGGCGTGGCCGGCAAGAACGGCTTCATGGACGACCGCTGCATGCTCGTCACGTTCTGAGCCAGCGGCAGCGGTTACGCTTGGCGGATCCCCTGTCCGGAGCCGCCATGACCTCTGCCGCTGCCTACTTCCGCCTGGACCACGACGACGTGAGCGGCATCGCCCGTCTCACGCTGTCGCGGCCGGAGCAGATGAACACCATGGACCCGGCGTTCTTCCCGGCCCTGCGCGACGCCGTGCGTGCACTGGACGCCGCGGGCCGCACGCGCGTGCTCGTGATCGCCTCCACCGGCAAGCACTTTTCCGCCGGCATGGCGCTGGACGTGTTCGGTGCCGCCGACCACCCCATGCTGCAGGTGGCCACCGCCCGCGAGCGCCAGGGCTTCCAGGCGGGGCTGCGCGGCCTGATGGCCTGCTTCGACGCGCTGGAGGAAGCGCGCTTCCCGGTGATCTGCGCCGTGCAGGGCGGCTGCATCGGCGGCGCGCTGGACCTGGCGGCGGCCTGCGACATCCGCGTGTGCAGCGCGGACGCCTTCTTCACCGTGCAGGAGATCCACATCGGCATGGTGGCCGACCTGGGCTCGCTGCAGCGGCTGCCCAAGATCGTGGCCCCCGGCATGGCGCGCCAGATGGCCTACACCGGCGAGCGCGTGGGCGCGGACCGCGCGCTGGCCATCGGGCTGGTGAACGCCGTGCTGCCCGATGCGGATGCCCTGGCCACCCATGCCGACGAGCTGGCGCGCCAGATCGCGGGCAAGAGCCCGCTGGCCATCTCCGGCAGCAAGCAGGCGCTGAACATCGCGCGCGACCACGGCACGGCCGAGGCCCTCGCCCAGATGGCCATGCTGCAGGGCGCCCTGTTCGACCTGGGCGAGATGGCCGAGGCCATCCGCGCCTGGAAGAGCCGCGAGCCCGCGCGCTTCGAGCCGCTGGCGCCGCTGCCCGGCGCACGCTGAGCCCGTCCGCCGAGCCCGCCGCTGAGGCGGGGCCGTTCAGGCGGCCACAGGCGCCGGGCGGCGCAGCGCGACGGCCGGGAAATCCACCGGCACGTCGAAGGCGACGTTCACGTAGTTGGTGAACAGGTTCAGCGCCACGTGGGCCAGGATCTCCACGGTGGCCTCCTCGTCGAAGCCCGCATCCCGCAGCGCCTGCACCTCCTGCGCGTGCACGTGGCCCCGCCGCTCCACCAGCGCACCCGCGAAGCGCAGCGCTGCCTGGGTGCGCGGATCCGCCGATTCGCCCGCCTGCGCGGCGGCCATCTCCTCGGCGCTGGCGCCGGCCTTGCGCCCCAACGCGGTGTGGGCGGCCAGGCAGTAGGCGCAGCCGTTCAGGTCGGCCACCCGCACGGCGATCTGCTCGCCCAGGCGGGCGCCGAGGGTGCCGCCGCCCAGGGCACCGAAGGCGCTCCACATGGCGCGCAGCGCGGCGGGCGAATGCGCCACGGTGCGGAACATGGCCGGGGTGGCACCGAACGCGCCGTGGATGGCGTCGAGCAGTTGCCGGCGCTCGCCCGTGGCGTTGGCGGGGTCGATCAGCGTGAGTCGGGACATGGTGGGCTCCTGATAAGGGAAAGGGGAGCCCGCAGTGTGGGCGCAGGGGGGGCACGATAGGATGCGCATCATCCACCGTTCATACCCATGCGTCCTGAACCCCCTGCCGCTGCCCCTGCCGCTGCCCCAGCACCCGGCCTGCCGGCGCCGACGCCGGCCATCGACCGCCTGTCGCCGCTGCTGGACCGGTTCCGCGTCAGTGCGCGGCTGTTCCATGCCGGCCCGCTGTGCGGCACCACGCGCTTCGCCGACGACCCCGGCCACGGCTTCCTGCACGTGATGCGCCGGGGCGAGATGCGCGTGACCCACCGCCCGCGCAGCGGCGCACCGCGCACGCTGCAGGTGCGCGAGCCCAGCCTGCTGTTCTACCCGCGGCCGCTGGCGCACGACTTCCACCACGCGCTGGCCGAGGGCTGCGATTTCACCTGCGCCACGCTGGCCTTCGAGGGCGGCGCGCGCCATCCCCTGGTGGCGGCCCTGCCGCCGATGGTGTGCCTGCCGCTCGCGGCCCTGCCCGGACTGTCGGCGACGCTGGACCTGCTGTTCGCGGAAACGGCGGCGGTGCGCTGTGGCTCGCGCCTGCTGGCGGACCGCTTGTTCGAGGTGGTGCTGATCCAGCTGCTGCGCTGGCTGCTCGACCACCCGCAGGAGGTGGGCCTGCACGCGGGGCTGCTGCAGGGGCTGTCGGACCCGCGGCTGGCGCGCGCGCTCACCGCCCTGCACGAGCGGCCGGGGGACGCCTGGGGCCTCGCCGGCATGGCGGCCACGGCGGGCATGTCACGCAGTGCCTTCGCGGCCGCCTTCCGGCAGACCGTGGGCACCACGCCCGCCGCCTACCTGGCGGACTGGCGGCTCACACTCGCGCAGGCGCGCCTGCGCGAGGGCCAGCCGGTGAAGAAGATCGCCAGCGAACTGGGCTATGCGAACGCCTCGGCGCTGTCGCGCCTGTTCAGCCAGCGGCTGGCGGCGTCGCCGCGGCAATGGCTTGCCGGCACGGCGACAAGCACCCGGCGCCAGGACGCGGCGCCGGGCGCGCCGGGGCTTACCAGTTGACCGCCAGGGCGTAGGTGCCCGCGGAGCTGCCGAACTTCACCACCTTGATGTAGACGGCCTTGGACGAGCCGGTGGCGTTGCGGTAGATCACGCGGTCCGTGAGGCCGGCGCTCTTGGCGCTGCTGCCCAGCTGCACACCCGCGGCATCTTCCATCGACAGGTCGAAGTCGTTCGTGGATGCCGTGGGGGCCAGCGAAGCGCGCAGCGTCGTGCGGCCCGGCAGCACCACCTTGTAGTAGTCGGTCACGTCGGTCCCGCTCACCGAGGCGTTCACCGACGAGTTCTTCGACAGCACGGCCGTGGCCGTGCCGCGCACGTTGTTCGGCTCCCGCTCGGACATCGAGGAGGCCGTGGCCCCGACGACGGACCAGTAGGCATCCAGGATGCCGCCGCCGCAACCGCTGCAGCTGCCCGGGAAGAACTTCAGCGCGGTGCGCATGCGGGCCTGCACGCCGTTGGGGATCAGCGCGGGGTTGCGCGAGATCATCAGCGCGGCGACGCCGGCCACATGGGGCGCCGCCATGGACGTGCCCTGGTAGTACGCGTAGTTGTCGGCGCCGGGGCCCTGGGTGCCCGCGTTGAGCGTCGACAGCACGCCGTCCGAGTTGCCCCAGCTCTGGTCGCCGCCGGGAGCCGCCAGCACCACCGCGTCACCTGAGTTGGTGTAGTAGGCCGCCGAGCCTTGCCGGCCCACGGACGCCACGGTGATCACGCCGGTGCAGCTCGCGGGCGAGTAGTTGGCCACGTTGTCGGCCGAGTTGCCGGCCGCCACCACCACCACGGTGTTGCGGCTGCGGGCGGCGTTCACCGCCGCCTGCGTGGTGGCGTCACAGGCGCCATAGCCGCCCAGCGAGAGGTTGATGACACGGGCCGGCGTGGCATTGGCCGGCACGCCGGCCACGCTGCCACCGGACGCCCAGATGATGGCGTCGGCGATGTCGGAGTTGTAGCCGCCGCACTTGCCCAGCACACGCACCGGCTGCACCTTGGCGCCGTAGGCCACACCGGCCACGCCCACGCCGTTGTTGGTGACCGCCGCGATGGTGCCGGCCACGTGGGTGCCGTGCCAGCTGCTGTCCGACGCGTCGGAGCCGGCGCCGCACTCGTCGGCGGCGACCCAGTCGCCCGGATCCAGCGCGCTGCTGTCCCGGCCGTTGCCGTCGTTGCCGACGGCCGCGTCATGGATGAAGTCGTAGCCCGCGACGATGTTCGCGTTCAGGTCCGCGTGGGGGCGATAGCCCGTGTCCAGCACCGCCACCACCACGCCCGAGCCGGTGCTCAGGCCCCAGGCGTTCTGGACGTTGGCACCGCCCGGGGCGGCCGAGGTGTAGTGCCACTGGTTCGCCAGCTGCGGGTCGTTCGGCAGCGCCGCGTGGCGCATCACCCGGTCCGGCTCGGCGTACAGCACCGAGGGATCGGATTCCGCGATCTCGGCCGCGATGCGGGCCACCACATGCTCGGGCAGGCGGCGGTCGAGCTTGGTGACCACCGCGCGGGTGGCCGTGCGACGGGCCACCGACATGGCCACGCCGTGGCGCGCCGCCGCCGCCTGCGCGAGGCCCAGCGACGGCGCCGCCTCGGCCGCCGCCTGGACCATCTTCTCCGACATCGTGTCGTCGCGGTACTTGATGATGAGCTGGTCGGTCATCATCGGCACGTTGGTGCGCAGGGGCGACACGGCATGGGCCGCGGTGCCGGCCAGCGCAAGGGACACGAGCGCGGCAAGACGGACGGGGCGGGAAACGGCGGACGAGGGTCGGCGCATCAGCGAGAACTCCAGGGGTGGTGGGTCCGGGGCGAAGGCCCGGGCGGGCCGTCACAGCACAGGCATGTGACGAAATGTTGACATGGTGCCACGCCTCTTCGGCCGCGCAATCCCCCCCTTGAGGGTGGATGTGTGACGGTGTGAGGACTTCACGCCCTCTCGAACTTGAACACCGCCACGCTGGCGCGCAGGTTGGGCAGCCGGCGCACCACGCGGCCGGCCTGCAGGCCGAAGCTGTCCAGGATGTCCAGGCCGTTCTTGCGCGCCAACACCTCGAAATCCTTGTAGGTGCCCACCCGGATGTTGGGCGTGTCGTACCACTCGTAGGGCAAGGCCCGGGTGACGGGCATGCGGCCGCGGGCCACCGACAGGCGGTTGGGCCAGTGGGCGAAGTTGGGGAAGCTCACGATGCCGATGCGCCCCACGCGGGCGGTCTCGCGCAGCATGTGCTCGGTGTTGCGCAGGTGCTGCAGCGTCTCCAGCTGCAGCACGACGTCGAAGCTGTGGTCGTCGAAGAGCTTGAGCCCTTCTTCCAGGTTGAGCTGGATCACGTCCACGCCGCGGCGGGCGCAGGCCAGCAGGTTGGCGTCGTCCAGCTCCACGCCATAGCCCGTGCAGCCGCGGTGGTCGCGCAGGTGCGCGAGCAGCTCGCCCGTGCCGCAGCCCAGGTCGAGCACGCGCGCACCTTCGGGCACCAGCCCGGCGATGGCCTCCATGTCGCGCCGCTCACTCATTGCCCCACCTCCGTGGCCACGCGGTCGAAGTAGGCGCGCATGACGCCGTGGTAGCGCGGGTCCTCCAGCAGGAAGGCGTCGTGGCCGTGCGGCGCGTCGATCTCGGCGTAGCTGACCCGCGTGCGGTTGTCGACCAGCGCCTTGACGATCTCGCGCGAGCGGGCCGGTGAGAAGCGCCAGTCGGTGGTGAAGCTCACCACCAGGAAGCGCGTGTCGCGCGCCGGGCGGAAGGCGGCCGCCAGGTCGCCGCCTGCGTCACGCGCGGGGTCGAAGTAGTCGAGCGCACGGGTGATGAGCAGGTAGGTATTGGCGTCGAAGTACTCGCTGAACTTGTCGCCCTGGTGGCGCAGGTAGCTCTCGATCTGGAACTCGATCGCCTGGGTGCTGTAGCTCAGCTCGGCCTCGCGCAGGGCGCGGCCGAACTTGGCCTCCATGGAGTCGTCCGACAGGTAGGTGATGTGGCCGATCATGCGGGCCACGCGCAGCCCGCGCTTGGGCACCACGCCGTGGGCGTAGAAGTGGCCGCCGTGGAAATCGGGGTCGGTGACGATGGCCCGGCGCGCCACCTCGTTGAAGGCGATGTTCTGCGCCGACAGGTTGGGCGCGGTGGCCACGGCCACGCAATGGCGCAGCCGCTCGGGGTAGCGCAGCGTCCAGGCCAGCGCCTGCATGCCGCCCAGGCTGCCACCCAGCACGGCGGCCAGCTGGCGGATGCCCAGGCGCTGCACCAGCCGGGCCTGCGCGTCCACCCAGTCCTCCACCGTGACCACGGGGAAATCCGCGCCATAGGGGCGGCCCTGGGCCTGCGGGTCGGGGTTGGCATGCATGGGGCCGGTGGAGCCGAAGCACGAGCCCGGGTTGTTCACGCCGATGACGAAGAAGCGGTCGGTGTCCAGCGGCTTGCCGGGCCCCACGAGGTTGTCCCACCAGCCGGTGCTGCCGGGGCGGTCGGCGTGCTCGCCGGCCACGTGGTGCGAGGCGTTGAGCGCATGGCACACCAGCACGGCGTTGCTGGCGTCGGCGTTGAGCGTGCCGTAGGTCTCGTAGACCAGTGTGTAGTCGGTCAACTGGGCGCCGCTGCGCAGCGGCAGCGGCTCGGCGAAGTGCATCGCCTGTGGCGTGACGATCCCGACGGATCTCATGACGGAGTGAACCCTTGACGAAAAACCCGGCGCCGCAGCAGCAAAGGCGGACACCGGGTCGGTCGGGTCCCTTTTAGCTGCATTTGGAAAGCGCCCGCAATCCGGACAAATCGGCGCTGAAGGCCGGCAGTGTATCAGCCGACCACCGTGTTCCGGCCGGCCTGCTTGGCCCGGTACAGCGCGTCGTCGGCGGCCTCGCTGAGCGCGCCCAGCTCATACGGCGGCGCGCTCGCCAGGCCCACGCTGAGCGTGACGCGCAGCCCCGGCGCCACGCCGTCCCACCGGTGCTGCTCCACCTGCTGGCGCAGGCGCTCGGTCACCTCGCGGGCGCGCGCCGGCGTGGCGCCCGACAGCACCACCAGGAACTCCTCGCCGCCCAGCCGCACCAGCAGGTCGTCGCCGCGCGTGTTGCTGCGCAGCAGGTCGGCCAGCGCCACCAGCACGCGGTCGCCCGCGGCATGGCCGAAGCGGTCGTTCACCTGCTTGAAGTGGTCGAGGTCGATCACGGCCACGGCCACCGGCGAGCCGGCCTGCTCGGCCTCGGCCAGCAGCTGCGGCAGGCGCTGCTCCATCAGGCGGCGGTTGCCCAGGCCGGTGAGCGGGTCGCGCAGGGCGTGGGCCTCCAGCTCGGCCGCGCGCTGGCGCTCGGCCTGCGCCTCCAGCCGTGAGCGCTCGGCCTCCACGCGCGTCACGAACAGCGCGGATTGGGCCTGCAGCTGGCTCACCACGCGCCGACGCTCGATGGCCTCGAAGCTCTCCAGGTGGACCAGCGCGCGCCCCGGGTCGCCGAGCCGGCGCCAGCAGCGGTAGAGCGCGTCGTGCACCCGCGTCAGGGTGTTGTGCTGCTGGGATCCCTCCAGCTCGTGCCACAGTGCGGTGAGCTGCGGGGCGGCCTGCTCGGCATGGCCGCGGGCCAGCAGCAGGATGCCGCGGATGTAGCGGATGCGCCAGGCCCGTGCCACGTTGCCCTGGCCCGTCACGCTGGCGAGCGCGCCCTCGACCAGGGCGTCCGCCTCGTCCAGCTCGCCCAGGTGCACCAGGCTCTCGGCCAGGTTGGCGTCGATGATGGCGGTGAAGAAGGCCGCACCGGGCAGCTGCGGCGCCAGGGTGCGCGCCTCGCGGGCGTGCTGCGCCGCCTTGTGGATGACCTGCCGCGCCTGCTCGGCCGCCCCGCCGTCGCGCAGCAGGTAGTGCGCCCCGATGTAGGAAGCGCACAGGTTGTTCAGGATCATGCAGCGCGCGTAGGTGTCGTCCACCCCCTCCATGCGCGCCAGCGCCTCTTCCATCAGGCGGTGCGCCTGCCAGGGGTCGCCCATGCGTTCGATGCAGATGCCCAGGGTGACCAGCGACAGGGCGAACTGCGCGCTCTGCCCGTGCTGCTCGGCCAGGGCGCAGGACTCGTTGGCCGAGCGCAGCGCCTGCTCGAAGCGCCCGAGCTCGCAGGCCGCCAGCGTCACCCAGCGCAGCAGCTCCACCTGCTCGGCCACCATGCCGGTGCGTTGCAGCAACGGCAACGTGGATTCGCTCGAGTCGAGCATCGCGGCCCAGTTGCCCAGCCGGTAGTGGCTGACGCACAGCAGGTGGCCGGCCTCGCCGCGGGCCCGCTCGTCGGCCGGCGACGCCGCCCGCCAGGCCGCCGCCGCCAGCAGCGCGGCCTCCTGCGCCTGGCCCTGGTTCATGGCCGCACGCGCAGCGGCCAGGGGGTCGCCATCGGCAGGATGGGCAGGCGTCGGCGGCGCGGTCGTGGGCATCGTACGGTGGTCATCGTCCACCGCACCGCCGACTTGAGCCCTCCGTGTCAGCCCCGCTGCCCGGCGGGGCCGAATGGCGCCATACTCCCGCGCCACCATGCGCACGGACCCGCCCGCCCCGGACACCGCCGACGAACTGTTCCGGCAGATGTACGCCGAGCTGCGCCGCCTGGCCAGCGCCCGACTGCGCCGCAGCGAGCAGCTCACCATGCTCGACACCACCGCCCTGGTGCACGAGTCCTACCTGCGCTTCCAGGGTCAGCCGGGGCTGGCCGGTCTCAGCCCGGGCCAGTTCCTGGGCTACGCGGCGCGCGTCATGCGCTTCGTCGTCATCGATTTCGTGCGCCAGCGCCACGCCGAGCGCCGCGGCGGCGACCACCTGCACGTGACGCTCAACACCGACATCGCCGAGTCGGTGTCCGTGCGCGACGACGACGTGATCCGCATCCACGACGCCATCGAGGAGCTGGCGCAGGTGGACGACCGCCTGGCACGCATCGTGGAGATGCGCTGCTTCGCCGGCCTGGACGAGGTGGCGATCGCCGAGGCGCTGGGGGTCACCGACCGCACCGTGCGGCGCGACTGGCAGAAGGCGCGGCTGCTGCTGCGCGCCGTGCTGCAATAGGCCGGCGGCGCGCGCCGGACGCCCCGATGAGGCGCCTGCCCCCTGGCCACCTCGCCCGCCTGTCGGCTCGGCTCGACGAGGCGCTGGCCCTGCCGCCGGCCGACCGCGCCGCCTGGCTCGCCGCGCTGCCGGCCGACGACGCCGCGCTGCGCGAGGAGCTGGCCACCCTGCTGGCCGAGGCGGACGACGCGCCCGGCCCCCGGGCTGCGCCCCCCGCCCGGGGCGGCCCCGCCACCGTGATCGACGTGCTGGACGCGCTGCCCGCCTTGGCCCAGGCCGCCGCCAGCGAGCGCCTGGGCAGCACGCCGCCGGCCGCGGACACCGAGCCGCTGCGGCAGGTGGGCCCCTGGTGCCTGCTGCGGCCGCTGGGCCAGGGCGGCATGGGCACCGTGTGGCTGGCCGAACGCCACGAGGGCGACTGGCAGCGCAACGTGGCGCTCAAGCTGCCCCATCCGGGCGCCCTGGTGCCGGGGCTGGCCCACCGCTTCGCCCGCGAGCGCGACATCCTCGCGGCGCTGGAGCACCCGCACATCGCGCGCCTGTACGACGCCGGCGTCACGGACGACGGCCAGCCCTGGCTGGCCATGGAGTGGGTGGAGGGCGCGCCCATCACCCAGTGGTGCGACGCCCGACAGCTGCCGCTGCGCGAGCGCATCGTGCTGTTCCTGCAGGTGCTGCAGGCGGTGCAGTACGCACATTCCCGCCTGGTGGTGCACCGCGACCTGAAGCCCTCGAACATCCTGGTGGGCGACGACGGGCGCGTGCGCCTGCTGGACTTCGGCATCGCCACCCTGCTGGACGACGCCGACGCGCCCGACGCGGGCGCGCGCACCGAGTGGGCGCACGCCCCGCTCACGCCCGACTACGCCTCGCCCGAGCAGATCGCGCGGGCGCCGCACCAGCCCATCGGCACCGCCTCGGACATCTACTCGCTCGGCGTGCTGCTGTACGAGCTGTGCACCGGGCAGCGGCCCTACCGCCTGCCGCGCGACACGCGCGGTGCGCTGGAGGACGCCATCCTCACCACCCAGCCGGCGCGGCCGAGCCGGCTGGCTCCGCAAGCGCAGGCCGCCGCCCACCGCGCCACCCGCCCGGCGGGCCTGCGCCGGCAGCTGCGCGGCGACCTCGACAACATCGTGCTGATGGCCCTGCGCAAGCAGCCCGCCGAACGCTACGCCTCGGCCGAGGCCTTCGAGCAGGACCTGCGCCGCTGGCTGCAGCACGAGCCCGTCCAGGCGCACCCGCCGGGCACCTGGTACCACCTGACCAAGTTCGTGCGCCGCCACACGGCGGCGGTGGCTGCGGGCGGGCTGGCGGCGGCCAGCCTGGTGGCCGGCCTGGCGGTGGCCCTGGACCAGGCGGAGCGCGCGCGCCGCGAGGCCCAGCGCAGCCAGGCGGTCCAGGCCTTCCTGGTGGGCCTGTTCAACGAGGTGGACCCGGCGAAGGCGCAGGGCCGCGAACCCACCGTGCGCGACCTCATGGCGCGCGGCGAGCGCGACCTGCAGGCGCGCCTGGCCGACGAGCCGGCGCTGCACGCCACGCTGGGCGGCCTGCTCGTGCAGCTGTACCTGAAGCTGGGCGACGGCCGGCGCGCCCTGCCGCTGGCCGAGGCGCGCCTGGCGCTGGTGACGCGCGAGCACGGCGAGGGCGGCCCGGAGCAGGCCGCCGCCCTGATCGACCTGGCCCGCACGCAGACCTCGCTCGGCCGCCATGAGGCCTCGCTGGCCACGCTGGCGCGGGCGCGGCCGGCCATCGAGCGCGCGGCCTCGGAGCGCCCCGTGCCGTGGCTGGAGCTGCAGGTCGCGATGGCGGACAACCTCATGGAGCTCACCCGCTACGACGAGGGCCGCGCCACGCTGCAGGCCGCCCTGCCCGGCCTGGCCCGCCAGCACGGTCCGGGCAGCTTCGAGGTGGCCAGCGTGCGCAGCAAGATCGCCACCTCGCTGGCCATCCAGGGCCGCCACGCCGAGGCGCGGGTCGCCCTGTCCGAGCTCGAACCCCTGCTGTCCCAGGACTGGCGCGCGCACGGCATGGGCAGCGCCTCCATGCGCTCGGACATCGGCTTCGCCCAGTGGCAGCTGCGCCGCTTCCCAGCGGCGGCCGATTCGCTGCAGCGGGCGGTGGCCGAGCTGGACCACCTGGCCGGCCGCCACAACTCGCTGTCCATCCAGTCGCAACGCACGCTGGGCATGGTGCACCTGGACGCCGGCCACTACGAGATGGCGCACCGCGTGTTCGCCGACAACGTCGAGCGCTCCCGCGCGGTGTACGGCGCCGAGGACGGCGAGACGGCGCTGAACCTGTCCTTCCACGTCATGGCGCTGATGCGCACCGGCCGCCTGCCGCAGGCCGAGCAGGCCGCCCGCGACTCGGTGCGCCTGGCCACCCGCGAGGGCGCAGCGCTGTCGGCGTCCGAGCTGCGCGGGCTGCGCCGGCGGCTTGGCTCGGCGCTGCTGCTGGCTGGCCGGGCGGCCGAGGCCGTGACCGTGCTGGAGGCCGTGCGGGCCGAGGAGGTGGCTGCCGGCCAGCAGGACACCCGCCATGCCGCCACGCTGATGCTGCACGCCGCCGCGCTGGCCGCCGCCGGACGGGCGGCCGAGGGCGTGCGGGCGGCGGAGGCGTCCGCCGCGCTGTGGCGCGAGCGGGGTGGCTCGCTGGGGCCCGCCGGGCAGATCGGCCTGGCGCGCGCCCGGCTCAACGGCGCGCTGGCCCGGCTGGCGGCAGGTGACACGGCCCAGGCGGAGCCCTGGATCGAGGAAGCGCAGGCCCTGCTGCGCGCGGCCCACGGCGACGCCGCGCACCCGGACCGCGAGCTGGCTCGCCTGGTGCGCGCGCAGTGGCTGCAGGCCGCGGGCCAGCCGCAGGCCGCCGCGGCGCTGGCCCGCGAGGCGCGCGCCGCCTACCGGCGGCAGGCGGGTGCCGACGCGCCCGAGCGCATCCGGCTCGTCCACTGACCCCCCATCGGAGGGACCCTGCACGCCCCTAAGCGTGGGGGGAGGCGCGTGTCCGGTCGCCGTGTCCGGCTGCGAATTGATCAGTAGGGCCGCACGACAACCCGCGGCACCGCACTGAACCCCTTCCCCCGACACGGAGCCTTCCATGATGAACCGCCTTTCCCGCTTCCCGTCCGCCCCGCGCGCCACCACGCCGGCCGCGTTCCGCCTGAGCATGCTGGCCGCCGCGCTGGCGCTGGCCACCCTGCAGACCGCCGCCCTGGCCGCGGACGACGACACGCCCGACATGGCCGCCGCCATGACCGACATGCAGCCCGAGGCGCTGGACAGCCAGGCGCTCACCGACGACCACTCGGTGAACGTGCCGACCGGCTGGTGGACCTACACCAACGTCACGGCTTCGCAGGTCAGCACCTACCTTACCCAGAACAAGGCGCGCCTGACCGAGATCGAGGTGTACTCGGTCACCAGCGGCGTGCCGCGCTTCACCGTGCGCATGGTGCCCAACAGCGGCGCCTACGCGGTGCCGGGCTGGTGGTGGTACTACGGCCTGACGGCCGCCCAGGTGTCGTCCTACCTGAACGCCAACAACGGCCGGCTGATCGAGGTGGAGCCCTACGACATCGGCGGCGGCCAGATCCGCTTCGCCGTGGTGATGGTGAGCAACACCGCCGGCGCGGCGCGCGCCTGGAGCTACCTGATGGGCGTGAGCTCGGCGCAGATCACGTCGCACATCGACAGCAGCGGCCACCGCATGATCGACATCGACAGCTACACCGAAGGCGGGGTGAAGAAGTACACCGCGGCCTTCGTGGCCAACACCGGCAGCGACGCCAAGAGCTGGCAGTGGTGGATCAACCAGACGCCCTCGTCCATCGCCAGCAAGGTGGCCAGCTTCCAGGGCCGCCTCGTCAAGCTGGAGCGCCAGGCCGACGGCACCTACAACTTCATCCAGGTGAAGAACACCGGCGCCGACGCCTCGGCCTGGTGGTACCAGTACGGCTTCGCGTCCATGGCCGACCTGAACAACTACGGCACCCAGGTGGCCTCGCGGCCCATCGACGTGACCACCTACCTCGTCAACGGCGTGCGCCGCTACGACGCCGTGTTCATCGACAACGCCAACACGTCCACCCGCCGCATGCGGGACCTGCTCGGCAAGACCTTCCTGGACGCCAGCGGCAACCCCACCCGCGGCATCTTCGAGTCCTACCTGAAGCAGGTGAACGGCCCGGTGAAGGTGGACCTCAACGGCAGCCGGCGCGCCGAGACGGCCAGCTCGCTGAAATCGCTGCACCTGCTGCATGCGATGAAGCGGGTGGAGGCCGGCACGGACACGCTCGACAGCGCCTTCACCTACTACGAGTACGACATGAACGCGGGCAAGGACGCCTGCCCCGATACCGCGCTCGAGGTGCCGGCCAATCGCCGCACGAACTACAACTTCGAGACCGGCCTGGACGAGATGATGCGCATCTCCGACAACCGCACCACGCGCGGCACGGTGATCCGCTACGGTGGCTTCACGCCCTTCAACACCACGGCCACCACCAGCGGCCTGACCGGCACCACGCTGCGCCACAACATCGGCTGCGCCTACCGCAACACCGCCACCGGCAAGTACGAGCCCACGCTGCGCCGCAACGACACCACGGCCGCGGACCTGGCCCGCATCTACGAAGGCGTGTGGGCCGGCACCCTGCTGAGCAACACGAACAGCGCACGCAGCGAGTTCCTGGAATCCGCCAACCCCGGCATGGGCGTGAGCGCGGCCCTGCAGGCCATCATCAACGACGAGGCGGCCAAGCTCGGCAAGTCGGCCATCGCCTCGCAGTTCGGCAACCTGGTGCGCACCTGGGGCAAGGGGGGCAGCTACGGCACCTGCCTGCCGGACGCCAACGGCGACTGCGGCCAGAAGGTGATCGTGCGCTCGGGCACCGGCCTGATCCGCCTGCCGGTGTACGTGAGCGGCATCCAGACCTGGCGCGACTACGCCTTCGGCCGCCTGATCAGCGACACGCCGGTGCCCTGCTGGGAGGACTACCAGACCCCGGGCACCAACTGCCAGGCCGACGTGGACTACACCAACGCCTACAACACGGGCGCCAACGAGCTGTACCGCGACGAGATCCGCGAGGCGCTGAAGACCTGGTAAGCGCCGCAGCTGCGCCCATGGCGCCGGGGGGATGGTGCAGTGCACAATCCCCCCGTTTGCCAGCCGAGAGGGCGAGAGGGACCATGCGACGCGTCGTGTTCAACCAGAAAGGCGGGGTGGGCAAGTCCACCATCACCTGCAACCTCGCCGCCGTGGGCGCCGCCCAGGGGCGCCGCACCCTGGTGGTGGACCTCGACCCGCAGGGCAACTCCACGCGCTACCTGCTGGGCGACGCGGCGGACGAGGTGGACCGCGGGGCGGCCGACTTCTTCGACCAGACGCTGAAGTTCAGCGTGCGCCCGCGCGACACCGCCGACCACGTCCTGGCCACGCCCTTCGAGCGGCTGTCGCTCATGCCCTCGCAGCCCGCGCTCGACGAGCTGCATGCCAAGCTCGAATCGCGCTACAAGATCTACAAGCTGCGCGATGCGCTGGCCGCCCTGGCCGACGACTACGACGACATCTGGATCGACACGCCGCCCGCGCTGAACTTCTACACGCGCTCCGCGCTCATCGCCGCGGACACCTGCCTGATCCCCTTCGACTGCGACGAGTTCGCCCGCCGTGCCCTCTATGCGCTGCTGGAGAACGTGCAGGAGATCCAGGCCGACCACAACCCTGGCCTGCGCGTCGAAGGCATCGTGGTGAACCAGTTCCAGCCGCGCGCCAACCTGCCGCAGCGCATCGTCCAGGCGCTGATGGACGAGGGCCTGCCCGTGCTGCAGCCCTACCTCAACGCCAGCGTCAAGGTGAAGGAATCGCACGAGCGCGCGCTGCCGCTGGTGCACCTGGAGCCGCGCCACCCGCTGGCCCAGGCCTTCGTCGAGCTGCACGCCGCCCTGCAGCCCGCCCCGGCGCCGACGCGCGCCCGCCGGGCCCGCTGAGCCACGCCATGCGCATCACCGTCTCCCCGGGGGTTCGCCTGTATGTGGACGTGGACGGCTTCGGCCAGGTGCCCGACGGCCCGGTGCTGCGCGACAAGCCCACGCTGCTGCTGCTGCACGGCGGCCCGGGCTTCGACCACAGCAGCTTCAAGCCGGCCTTCGGCGCCTTCACGGACATCTGCCAGGTCATCGCCTACGACCACCGCGGCCACGGCCGCAGCGACCCGCGCCCGCCCGACGAGTGGACGCTGGACACCTGGGCGGACGACGTCGTGCGGCTGTGCGACGCGCTGGGCATCGAGCGGCCCATCGTGCTGGGCCAGTCCTTCGGCGGCTTCGTGGCGCAGCGCTACCTGGCCCGCCACCCCGGCCACGCCGGGAAGGTGATCCTGTCGTCCACCTCGGCGGCGTTCAACCTGCCGCGCAAGCTGGACCGCTTCGCGCAGCTGGGCGGCCCGTCGGCACGCGCTCTGGCCGAGGCCTTCTGGACGGCGCGGGACGAGGCCAACACCGCTGCCTACCTGACGCAGCTGATGCCGCTGTACAACCCGCGCCCGCCGGCCGACCCGGACGCGCGCCACCGCGGCCGGCTGCGCCCGGACATCCTGCGCCACTTCATCGTGCACGAGATGCCCGGCATGGACCTGGCGCCCGGCCTGGCGGCGGCCCGCTGCCCCGTGCTGGTGCTGGCGGGCGCGGACGACCCGGTGTGCCCCGTGGCCGACAGCGAGGACATCTTCCATGCCTTGCCGCCCGGCCTGGCCGAGCTGCGGGTGCTGCCCGGCTGCGGCCACGGCACCTGGCGCGACGACCCCGACGCCGCCTTCGCCGTGCTGCGCCGCTTTATCACCTCCTGAGGGGCCGTAAGGGCCCGGCCCGCTTGTTGCATGGGGATACCCCGTGCCGCCACGGCCCGCCATACTGCCCGGTTTTCCAACCATCCCGACGCCGCCCCATGCACCACAAGCCTTGCCTCGACCACGCCGACGTCATCAAGATCCTGGACGCGGCCCGCGCCCTGGCCTGGACGCACCACTGGCCCGTGTCCATCGCCGTCGTCGACGAAGGCGGGCACCTGATGGGCCTGTACCGACTGGACGGCGCGCCGGCGATCACGTCGGAAATGGCCATCGCCAAGGCCCGCACGGCGGCGCTGGGGCGCCGCGAGTCGCGCCAGTTCGAGGACACCATCAACCAGGGCCGCACCGCGTTCCTGAGCGCGCCCGGGCTGGAGGGCATGCTCGAGGGCGGCGTGCCCATGATGGCCGGCGGCTACCTGGTGGGCGCCGTGGGCGTGAGCGGCGTCAAGTCGAGCGAGGACGCGCAGATCGCCAAGGCCGGCATCGCGTCCGTGGTGCCGCCGGGCGGCTGAGCCGCCGCCGCGCCGTCGGCCCCGGCCGTCGCGCGCCGCAGGCAGGCCTCGGCATCGGCCGGCGGCAGCGGCCGCCCGAAGTGGTAGCCCTGCAGCTGGTCGCAGCCCGCCTGGCGCGCGGCGTCGGCCTGGGCCGCGGTCTCCACCCCTTCGGCCACCACCGTCATGCCCAGCGCCGAGGCGAGCTGGCACACCGCCCGCACCACGGCCAGCGCGTCGGGTGCCGGCAGCGGGTCGATCAGCAGGCGGTCGAGCTTCACGCCCTGCAGCGGCAGGCTGCGCAGGATGTTCAGCGAGGAGATGCCGGCGCCGAAGTCGTCCAGCGACACCTCCAGGCCCAGCGCCCGCAGCTCCTGGATGCGCTGGCGCGCATCGTCGAGGTGGGCCACCGCCGCGGATTCGGTGATCTCGATGGCCAGGGCGTCGGGCGACACGCCATGGCGGGCCAGCGTGCGCCCCACCAGCCCGGCGAAGCCCGCGTCCAGCAGCTGCAGCGGTGACACGTTCACCGCCACCGGCACCCCGGCCACGCCCGCGCGCTGCCAGGCCGCCACCTGGGCGCAGGCCTTGTCCAGGATCAGCGCCCCCAGCGGGCCGATGAGGCCGGTGCGCTCGGCCGCGGGGATGAAATCCGCCGGGCTCACCAGGCCCGCGCCCGGGCGCTGCCAGCGCACCAGCGCCTCGAAGCCCGTGAGCCTGCCATCGCGCGCGCTGCGCTTGGGCTGGAAGGCGAGCACGAACTCCTCGTTGCGCAGGCCGGCCCGCAGGCCCTGCTCGGCCAGGAGCGACGCGCCAGAGCCGCGCTCGAACCGCGGATCGGCCATGCACACCGCCAGCCCCGGGATGGCCTTGGCGGCATGCACGGCGGCCTGCGCGGCACGCAGCAGCGCCTCGGGCTGGGTGGCCATGTCGGGGTGCAGCGCGATGCCGATCGACATGTCCACGTAGAAGCGGTGCGCCGGCAGCACCAGCGGGTCGCGCAGGCGGGCCCGCACCCGCTCGGCCAGCGCGCGCGCCTGCGCCGCCGCCGCCGGCGCCACGCCCTGCAGCGGCAGCAGCAGGGCGAACTCGTCCTCGCCCAGGCGCAGCAGCCGGGCCGGCTCGGGCACCGCCTCGCGCAGCGCCGCGCCCAGCGCGCACAGCAGCAGGTCGCCCACCGAAGGGCCATGCGCCTCGTTGAAGAGCTGGAAGCGGTCCACGTCCATCACCAGCAGCGCGAAGGGGCGGCCCTGGCCGCACCACTGCGCCAGCTGCGCCATCAGGGCACTGCGGTTGGGCAGCCCGGTGAGTCCGTCGTGCGTGGCCTGGTGCAGCAGGGCCGCCGTGGTGTCGTGGTGCTCGGTGTCGTCGATGACCACCACCTGCTCGGCGGGCCGGCCATCCCAGTCGATGCGCCAGGACGCGAAGCGCAGCTGCAGCCGCCGGCCGTCGGCACGGGTGCGCGGCCCCGCCCAGCTGGCGTGCTCCACCGCACCGGTGACCACGGCCAGGTGGCGCTGCCGCGCGGCCTGTCGGTCCTCGTCCAGCAGGTGCTCGCTGTGCCAGGGCACGGGGATGGGCTGGGGCAGCGGCCGCAGGTAGATCTGCCGCGCGGCCGTGTTGGCGTACACGACCTGCTCGTCCTGTATGACCACCACGCCGAAGTGCGACTTCTCCGTCATGCGCAGGTACTGGTCGCGCAGGTGGCGGGTGGCGGCCGCGCTGCGCGCGACGGCGGCATACAGCAGCGCCAGCCCCAGCGCCGCGCGCAGCACGGTGCCCAGGGCCGCCTGCCAGCCCGCGCCCGGCTCGCCCACCAGCAGGAACACGAACTGCACGGCGCCCACCGCGATCAGCAGCACGCCACTCAGGCGCTCGGCCAGCGGCCCCGGCCACAGCCAGCGCGCCGCCAGCATGCCCACCACCAGCGACAGGGCCGCGTGCGCGAAGGCGGCCGCCCGCAGGTTCAGCGGCACCAGGGCGCCATACAGCAGCAGCAGCCCCACCGCCACCACCCAGCGCGTGCGGGCCGGGGGCTCGCGCCCCGCCAGGCGCGCCACGCCCAGCGCCAGCAGCAGCAGGCTGCCGCCACCGGCCACCGCCAGCAGCACGGCGGCCCCGGCCGCCACCAGGCCCTGCCCATGCCACCACAGGGCAAAGGCCACCGGCGCCATGGCCTGCATCAGCGTGGACAGGCCCAGCGCATGCAGGAACTGCTGCTCGCGGTGGGTGCGCCAGGCCATCACCAGGGCGAGGCCCACGGTGAAGTTGACGAGCGTGTTGGCGAACAGCGAAGGAAGCATCGGGTCCCCGGCCCACGGAAACGGGCCGACACGACATGATCGGCGCTCCCGGACCGGTCCTGAGGCCGCAGTTGCCCTGAATCAGCAAGGCGTCACGCGGATGTACAGAAATCGCCACACCGGCCGATAAGCGGCTGAATGCGACCCACCCCGTCCACCATGCCCGCCACGTCGACCCCCACCGCCCCGGCCACCGCCCTGGACCAGGAGCTCGACCACGCGGTGGCCCGCGGGCCGTTGCGGCACATCGTCATCCCGGCCTGCCCGCAGCTGCTGCTGCGCATGCAGGACGCGCTGCGCCAGCCCGAGCCGGACCTGAACGAGGTGGCGCGCATCGCTGGCAGCGACGTGGCCATGTCCGCCGCGCTGCTGAAGGTGGCGAACAGCGCGCTGTACCGCGGCGACATGCCGGTGCACACCGTGGGCCAGGCCATGAACCGGCTCGGGCTGGAACAGACCGCCACCGAGATGCGTACCTACCTGGTGCGGCGGGCGCTGCCGGTGAACAACCCGCGCCTGGCCCGCTTCTGGGAGCGCTCCACCAAGCGGGCGCACGCCATGGCCTTCCTGGCGCGCCACCTGCTGGGCACGCCGCCCGACGTGGCGCACACCTGCGGGCTGTTCTCCCACGTGGGCCTGCCGGTGATGCTGCAGAGCCTGCCCGGCTACGGGGGCACCCTGGCCGAGGCCGCCGCGCGCGTGGACCGCTCGCCCATCGCCACCGAGAACGCCAACCACCGCACCGACCACGCCGTGGTGGGCGCGCTCGTGGCGCGCCTGTGGCTGCTGGGCCCCACCGTGATGGCCGCCATCCGGCGTCACCACGACCTGGACATGCTGGGCCAGGGCGCCGGCGAACCCGAGGTGGACCAGCTGGTGGCCATGCTCACCGTGTCCGAGCACCTGATGCGCCGGGACGAGGGGCTGCCCACCGACGCCGACTGGACCCAGCACGGGGCCCGGGCGCTCGCGTGGCTGGGCGCCGGCGAGGGGGAACTGGCCGAGTGGGCCGAGGACCTGCGCGACACCTTCGCGCTAGCGTGAGCCGTCGGCCAGCGGGCCGGCGCCGTCGAACAGCTCCTGCTGCAGGCGCACCGGGTCGGTGACGGCGCGCCAGCGCTGGTACGCGGCCTCGGCCTCGGGGTGGCGGCGGCGCAGGAAGTTGAGCCACTGCTTCAGCCGGCCGGGCCGGTGGCGGGGCGTGACGTGCGGGTCCAGGCCCGCCCAGAACTGGCGCAACAGGGCCAGCAGCTGCGGCCAGTCCGGCGCCGGGGGCGCGTCCTGCGCCTGCGTCGCCGCCACGGGCTGCAGCGCCTGCCGCACCGCGCGCGCCAGCCCGGGGTCGGCCACCATGCCGCGTCCCAGCATCAGGTCGCGGCAGCCGCTGGCCGCCTGGCACCGCCGGGCGTCGTCCACCGTCCAGATCTCGCCGTTGGCCACCAGGGGCACGGCGACCACCTCGCGCAGCGCCGCCAGGCGGTGCCAGTGCGCAGGCGGCCGGTAGCCGTCGCGCCGCGTGCGTGCATGGACCACGATCTCGGCCGCCCCGCCCTCGGCCAGCGCGCGGGCGCAGTCCTCGGCCCGGCGGTCGTCCTCCGTGCCCAGGCGCATCTTGGCGGACACCGGCAGGCCGGCCGGCACCGCCCGCCGCACGGCCCGCATGATGCGGTGCAGCAGCTCCGGGTCGTCCAGCAGCGAGGCGCCGCCGCCATGGCGGTTGACGATCTTCGCCGGGCAACCGAAGTTCAGGTCCACCCCGGTGGGCCCCAGCGACGCCAGGCGCGCGGCGTTCTCCGCCAGGCACACCGGGTCCGATCCCAGCAGCTGGCCGCGCACGGGCACGCCGGCCGGGGTGCGGCCGCCCTGCGCGAGCTCGGGGATGACGCGCAGGAACACCCGCTCGGGCAGCAGGGTGTCGGTGACGCGGATGAACTCGCTCACGCAGCGGTCGATGCCGCCCACACGGGTGAGCATGTCGCGCAGGTGGTGGTCGAGCAGCCCCTCCATCGGGGCAAGTAGCAGTTGCATGGGGCTGTCGTGGGCATCGCCGGGGCGCCCCGGATTGACCGGGCGCCGCGCCGGGCGGAGGATTGGACCATGAGCCCGCCGGGCCGCCCCGAGGGCGGAGGCCGCCAGGCGGGCCGGACCCCACTCCCATGAGCGCCCCACCCCCCTGGCGCGACCCGCGCCGCCACCTCTGGCTGCTGAGCCCCGCGTTCGCCGCGGCGGCGGCCTGGCACCTGCTGTCGTTCTGGCGGTCCGGCGAGCTGCTGTGGCTGTGGCTGCTGCCGGCGGTGGTGTACGGCGTCATCCCGCTGGCGGATGCGCTGTGGGGCACCGACCCCCGCAACCCGCCCGAAACGGCCGTGCCGGCGCTGGAGGCCGACCCGTACTACCGCTGGGTGGTGGTGGCCTTCGTGCCGTTCCAGTACGCGGCCACGGGGCTGGGCTGCGTGATCGCGGCGTCCATGCCGCTGGGCATCGCCGGCTGGGCGGGCCTGGTGCTGACGGTGGGCGGCATCAACGGCGTGGCCATCAACACTGCCCACGAGCTCGGCCACAAGCGCCCCGCCTGGGAGCGCTGGCTGGCGCGCGTGGTGCTGGCGCCGGTGGCCTACGGGCACTTCTTCGTGGAGCACAACCGCGGCCACCATGTGCGCGTGGCCACGCCCGACGACCCGGCCAGCGCCCGGCTGGGAGAGAGCTTCTGGGCCTTCCTGCCGCGCACGATGGCCGGCGGCCTGGCCTCGGCATGGCGTCTGGAGGCGCGCCGGCTGGCGGCGCGTGGCCTGCCCGCCTGGCACCCCCGCAACGAGCTGCTCCAGGCGTGGTCGATGACCGTCGCGCTGTACGCGGCGCTGGCGGCGGCCTTCGGCCCCGGCGTGCTGGTGTTCCTGGCGGTGCAGGCGCTGTACGGGGCCTCCCTGCTGGAGGTGGTCAACTACATCGAGCACTACGGCCTGCTGCGTGCCGTGCAGGACGACGGCCGGCGCGAGCGCTGCGACGTCACACACTCCTGGAACTCCAGCCACGCGCTGTCCAACCTGTTCCTGTACCAGCTGCAGCGCCACAGCGACCACCACGCCCACCCCGGGCGGCGCTACCAGGCGCTGCGCCATTTCGACCACAGCCCGCAGCTGCCCTCGGGCTACGCCGCCATGCTGCTGCTGGCGTATGTGCCGCCGCTGTGGTTCGCGGTGATGGACCGGCGGGTGCTGGCGCACTACGGGGGCGATGTCACCCGGGCCAACCTGCAGCCGTCGAGGCGCCAGGCGCTGCTGGCGCGCTACCGCGGTGAGGCGCGCGCTCAGTGCAGCTCGGCCGAGTAGTCGCGCGTGACCGACGGCGTGGCGTACTCGAAGCCGATCACGGCGCGGGCGTACAGGTAGTTCTGGCGCGCCCGGTCGCTCAAGGCGTCGAGGTCCACGTGCCCCTGCTCGTCACAGGGAAAGACCATCGCCCGGCCCTGCTGGAACAGGGACTGGAAACGCAGCGCGTAGCGCGGGTGGCTGGCGGGTGCGGCCGCCGCGGTGTCGAGAGGCAGTTCCATCGGGGTCTCCACGGTGCGCCGGGGATGGGCGGGTGACCAAGGGGCCCGCGTGGCGCTTGGAACCACTCTAGGCGCTGCCGTGCGCGGCCGTCAGGGGGCGCCGCCGCGCCGCACTGTCGGCCCCGGGCGGCCAGCGCTGTCAGTGTTTGTCCGACACCCCGCGCGACACCCCGCGCAGCCGCTGCACCGCCTGGAACACGGCCACCAGAAGCACGCCGGCCGCGATGCCCACCAGGGCGTTGCCTAGCATCTCCACCAGCACGCCGGCCGCCCCCGTGGCATGGGCGGCGTCGGTGATGGCGTGGTGCAGCGGGGCGATGCCATGCACGAGGATGCCGCCACCCACCAGGAACATGGCCGCGGTGCCCGCCACGGCCAGGCCGCGCATCAGCCAGGGCGCGGCCACCAGCAGCGCGCGGCCCAGGCGCTGCGCGCCGCCGCTGGCGCGCCGGCTCAGCGCCAGGCCCGCGTCGTCGAGCTTCACGATGCCGGCCACCAGGCCGTACACCCCCACCGTCATCACCAGCGCCACCACGGTGAGCACGCTGGCCTGGGTGGTGAGGGAGGTGCCCGCGACAGCGCCCAGCGTGATGGCGATGATCTCGGCCGACAGGATGAAATCGGTGCGCACGGCGCCCTTGATCTTGTCCCGCTCGAAGACCACCAGGTCCTCGCCCTGCACCAGGGCCTCGGTGAGCTCGGCGCGGTCCTGCGCGTCTTCCTCGGCGCTGTGGAACAGGCGGTGGGCGAGCTTCTCCGCCCCTTCGAAGCACAGGAACGCGCCACCCACCATCAGCAGCGGCGTCACCAGCCAGGGCGCGAAGGCACTGATGAGCAGCGCCGCCGGGACGAGGATGGCCTTGTTGATGAAGGACCCCTTGGCCACCGACCACACCACCGGCAGCTCACGATCGGCCCGGACGCCGGCCACCTGCTGGGCGTTGAGCGCCAGGTCGTCCCCCAGCACGCCCGCCGTCTTCTTGGCGGCGACCTTGGTGAGCACGGCCACGTCGTCCAGGACGGTGGTGATGTCGTCAAGCAGGGCAAGCAGGCTGGCAGCGGCCATGGTGGGGTCCGTGGGGTCCGTGGGGTGGGCAAGCGCCGGATGTTAGGGCCTGCGGGCGGCGGTACAGTCGGCCGGCCCGCGAGCGCCGCGGGCCACGTCCGCATTCCGTCCACGCCCGCCGGCCGGCGCCACGAGCGCCCCAGCCAGCAAGACTCGAGCCCGACCATGCCTCCTGCCCTGTCGTCCCGTTCCCGCCTGGCCCGTCCCCGCCGGCTGGCCCGCGTTGCCGTCGCGTCCGCCGCCGTCGTGCTGGCCGCCTGCGCGGGGGTGGCGCCACCGCCCGCCGCGGCGCCTGGCGCGTCCTCGGCCACCGTCGCCCCCAACGCCAACCTGCACGTCGAGGGCATCCCGCCCGTGCCGCAGGCGCTGGCCGACGCGGTGGCCCGCTACACCGATTTCCGGGGCCACAGCTTCGTCGACTGGCACCCGACGCGGCGCGAGATGCTGGTGGCGCACCGCGCCGCCGGCGCCAGCACCGCGCAGCTGTTCCGCCTCACCGCCCCCATGGCCGAGCCGGAGCGCCTGACCGACTTCGCCGACCCGGTCACCACCGCCGCCTATGAGCCGGCCGAGGGCCGCTACATCGTCTTCGAGCGGGGCACGGGTGGCAACGAGGTGACGCAGCTGCACCGCATGGACCTGGCCACCCGCGCGGTGACGCAGGTGACCGACCCCGACCAGCGCCACGACCTGCAGGGCTTCCTGTGGCCGCAGGCCGGCCAGCCCGGCCGTCTGCTGCACACGTCGGTGCCACTGGACCGCACGGCCCAGGGCGCCTCGCGCGCCCAGATCGACACCCAGCTGTGGCTGATGAACCCGGAGCAGCCCGAGGGCCGGCGCCTGGTGGCCACGCTGCCCGGCGGCGGCTGGGGCGTTGGCGCCATCTCGCGCGACAACCGCCAGCTGGCGCTCGTCAACTACCTGTCGGCCAACGAGTCGCAGGTGTGGGTGATCGACCTGGAGGGCCCGCGCGCCGGCGAACGCCGCCAGCTGCTGCCGGCGCCCGGCCAGGCGCTCAAGGCCACGCATTTCCCGCGTGCGTTCTCGCGCGATGGCCGCGCGCTGTTCGTCGTCAGCGACCGCATGGGCGAGTTCAACGAGATGCTGCAGGTGGCGCTCGGCGCCGACGGCCAGCCGGGTGCCATCACCCGCGTCACCGGCCACATCCCGTGGGATGTCTCGGGCGGCGACCTCAGCGACGACGGCCGCCTGGCCGCCCTGACGCTGAACGAGGACGGCCAGGAGAAGCTGCGCCTGTTCGACGCACGCACGCTCAAGGAGCTGCCGGCCCCGGCCGTGCCCGCGGGCAGCCTCGGCGGCATCCGCTTCCACCCCCGCGGGGGCAACGAGGTGGCCTTCGCCCTGAACAGTGCGGCGGGCCCGAGCCAGGTCTACACGCTCGACGCCGACAGTGGCCGGGTGCAGGCCTGGACGCGCGCCTACGCGCCGCCCGGCGTGGACCCCTCGCGCTTCGCGCCGCAGCAGATCGTGCGCTGGAAGAGCTTCGACGGCCGCCCGATCTCGGGTCTGCTCACGCTGCCGCCCGCGCGCTTCACCGGCAAGCGTCCGGTGCTGATCAACATCCACGGCGGCCCGGAAGGCCAGGCCACCTTCGGCTTCCTCAACCGCAACAACTACTACGTGGAGGAACTCGGCATCGCCGTGCTGCAGCCCAACGTGCGGGGCTCGTCCGGCTACGGCAAGACCTTCCTCGCCCTGGACAACGGTTTCCAGCGCGAGGATTCGGTCAAGGACATCGGCGCGCTGCTGGACTGGATCGCCACCCAGCCGAACCTGGACGCCTCGCGCGTGGTGGTGGCGGGCGGCAGCTACGGCGGCTACATGAGCCTGGCGGTCGCCACGCACTACGCCGACCGCATCGCCGGCGCCATCGACGTGGTGGGCATCTCCCACTTCGTCACCTTCCTGAACAACACCGAAAGCTACCGGCGCGACCTGCGGCGCGTGGAGTACGGCGACGAGCGCGACCCGGCCATGCGCGCCCACCTGGAGCGCATCTCCCCGCTCACCAACGCGTCCAGGATCACCAAGCCGCTGTTCGTCATCCAGGGCCGCAACGACCCCCGCGTGCCCTACACCGAGGCCGAGCAGATCGTGCAGCGCGCCCGCGCCAACGGCACGCCGGTGTGGTACCTGCGCGCCGAGAACGAGGGCCACGGCTTCGCCCGCAAGGAAAACGCGGACTTCCAGTTCTACGCGACGGTGATGTTCCTGCGCCAGACCATGCGGCTCGACGGCGCCGGCCGCTGATCGCCCGCCGATCGGGTTAGCCCCGTCTTTTCTCGGTCGCACGGCCCGCGCATCATGTGCGGGCCGTTTTGCGAACGGTCGTTCTTTTTTCGAACAACACCGAGGAGACAGGCATGGCTGGAAGGACGATGCGCGGCGTGCTGATGGCCGCCGCGGTGGCGGGCGGCCTGGCGGCCGTGGCCCACGCCACGAACTACTCGCTGTGGATCAACGGCCGCACCGGCGGCGGCCAGCTCGGCAACCACGCCGACTTCACCTACTGGGGCCCGGCCACGGCCAACGCCGGGGTGAACAAGAAATCGGTGAACTGGGACGGCTACAACCACGTGGCCGACCAGAACTACCTGGTGCGCGACGCGCTCGACTGCTACTGCACCGGCAACAACTGGTGCTACGTGGCCGTGCACAGCGCGGGCAACCTGCAGATCGGCTACGCCCTGGCGATGTACGGCGGCACGGCGCGCAAGCTGAAGAACGCCACCCCCAACGCGGCGGGCCAGTGCGGCGACCTCAACGGCAGCACCCAGACCGGCTGGAACATCAAGTGGGTGGACGTGGCCGGCGGCGCCGCGGGCGGCTCCGAGCTGGCCAACTCGGGCGACTGGGCGATCAGCGAGCCGCTGGTGTCCGACCTCAAGACCAGCACGGCGCGCGCCATGTACGACCACAGCGCCACGCGCGCCACCTGGATGTACATGTACGCGGGCGCGAGCGGCACCCTGTACTCGTTCATCCTGCCCGGCCAGGACGACGAGGCCATCGCCTACCACTCCTCGGGCGGCGTGGCCGGCACCGGCGGCGGCTCCTACTGCAACCCCAGCGACTGGTTCTGCAACGACCTGACGCTGGGCACCGCCAAGAACGAGGGCGGCCGCGCCAAGTGGGGCTACCACTCGGTGGCCTTCCGTGACAGCACCGAGTCGTTCAACCACTACACCAACGGCAACTGGGGCGGCATCGTGAGCAAGGTGCGCGCCGACATGGAGGCCAACGCGCGGTGACCCGTCGCCGCCTGGCCCTGGCGGGCGGCGTGGCTGCCGCCGCCCTGCTGCTGCTGGCCGCGTGGTGGCCCGGCGAGGCCGCGCACGACGCGGTGGCCCTGGCGCCAGCGCCGGCGGGGCCGGCGGCGGCGCCCCCGGCGGCCGCATCCGCCACGCCGCGCCCGGCGTCGCTCACGGCCGAGCAGTGGCAGGCGCAGCGCGCGCTGTGGGAGCAGCGCCTGCAGCGCGCCCGCTTCACGCTGGACAACTACCGCGAGGCCACGCGCTACCCCCACGAGTCGCGCCCCATCGCCGCGCACCCGGACCAGGTCTACCCCAACCGGCCCATCGTCGAGGAGCGCCCCCTGCGCAACCCAGGCGGCGCGGTCGTCGAGGGGCTCAACCTGCGCACCACCCAGGAACGCGTCTTCGCCCAGGGCGACGAGGGCGTGCTGCTCACCGTGGCCGCCGTGGACGCGGAAGGCCGCCGGCTGCCGCTGGAGGTGCCGCGCGCCTTCGCGCACGAGGGCGCCACGGGGGTGCGGGCGTCCCGCGTGCCCGCGGTGAACGTGCGCTTCACCGATGACGGCCGCGCAGGCGACGCGCGGGCCGGCGACGGCGTGCTGAGCTTCCGCCTGCACCCGGCCAGCCAGGGCTTCGCCCAGCTCGACGGCGTGATCCGCGTGGAGCTGGCCCTGCAGTCGGGCGACCACCCCGGTTACGCCTTCTTCGACGTGATCTATTCGCCCGAGGTGCCGGCCACCTGGGGCACCGGCGTGCGCGAGGCCGTCGAGCAGGGATCGCTGAACCTGTACCTCCCGGTGCAGGTGCTGCGCCCGGGCCGCTACGTCGCCAGCGGCCGCATCGACGACGTGCGCGGCAAGCCCTTCGCGCTGGCCACCTTCAACGGCGAGCTGGGCGCCGGGCCGGGCGAGCTGCGCCTGCAGGTGTTCGGCAGGCTGCTGCGCGACGGCCAGCCGGCGTTCCCGCTGGTGCTGCGCGACGTGGAGGCCTTCCTGCTCAAGCCCGACGCCTTCCCGGACCGGGCGCTGCTGCCGCGGCGGACGGGCACCGTGCACACCACAGCTGCTTACGCGCTGAGCGCGTTCTCCGACGCAGAATGGCGCAGCGAGGAGCGCCAGCGCTACCTCGACGAGTACACCAAGGACGTGCGCGAGGCCGAGGACGCGCTCGACCGCCTGGGCACCGGGCCCTGAGCACCGGCACTCGCGCGGTCGCGCGCAACGCCCGCCCCGTCACCCACGCTGTTGCCCGATGCCGCCCATGCCATGACGCCGCTGCCCTCCCGCCCCCTGTCCACCCGCCGGCACCTGCTGGCCGCCCTGGGCCTTGGCCTGGCCACGCCCGGGTCCTGGGCGCAGGCCACCGCGGCCCCCACGCCGTCCGACCGCCTGCGCGACACCGTGATGGCCACCGAGCGCGCCTTCGCCAAGACCATGGCCGACCGCGACCTGGAGGCCTTCCAGGCCTTTCTGTCCGAGGAGACCGTCTTCCAGGGTGCCCAGGGGCCGCTGCGCGGCCCGGCCGCCGTGGTGTCGGCGTGGCAACGCTTCTTCGATGGCCCGCAGGCCCCGTTCTCCTGGGAGCCCGACCAGGTGCTCGTGATGAGCGACGGCCATCTGGCGCTGAGCGCCGGGCCGGTGCGCGACCCGGCGGGCAAGCTCGTGGGGCGCTTCAACTCGGTGTGGCGCCAGGAGGCACCGGGCGTCTGGCGCATCGTGCTGGACATGGGCAACCCCGCGTGCGAGTGCGCGCGGCCCTGATCCGAGGCACCATCGCGCTATGCACACGCCCGCCCACCGCCCCCCTGCTCCCCTGCCTGCCACCCCGTCTGCGCGCCGCCGGCGGCTGAGCGTCAGCCTGGTGCTGGCCGCCGCCTGCGCGCTGCCGGGCCTGTCCCATGCCGCGCTGGCGGTGGGCGCGGCTGCGCCCGATTTCAGCGCCGACGGTGCCCTGGCCGGCCAGCCCTTCCGCTTCGTGCTGGCCGATGCCCTGAAGAAGGGCCCGGTGGTGCTGTACTTCTACCCCAAGGCCTTCACCAGCGGCTGCACGGTGGAGGCCCACCAGTTCGCCGAGGCCACGCCGAGGTTCACGGCACTGGGCGCCACGGTGGTCGGCATGTCCAACGACGACATCGAGACGCTGAAGAAGTTCTCGGTGGAGGCCTGCCGCAGCCAGTTCGCCGTGGCAGCGGACCCGGGCGCCAAGGTGATCCGCCAGTACGACGCGCAGATCGCCGTGGTGCCGAGCATGGCCAATCGCATCTCCTACGTCATCAGCCCGCAGGGCAAGGTGCTGCTGGCCTACCAGAGCATGGACCCGGACGGCCACGTGGCCGCCACGCTCAAGGCCGTGCAGGACTGGCGCGCCGCCCAGCCACGCTGAGCGGCAGCGCCCTGCGCCCGCCGGCGCGGGCTCAGCCGATGTGCCCGCGCTTGGCCCGGTCCACCGCCTTGGCGCCGCGCGAACGCGCCTTCCACTCGGCCATCTGGCGCTGCCGGTCGAGCAGCGTCATCTCGTGCCGGCGCGCCTCGCGCTGCAGCTTCTGGTAGCTGAGCAGCCGGCCCGCCGGCACCGCGTCGCGCACGGCGCAGCCCGGCTCGTCCTCGTGCCGGCAGTCGCGGAAGCGGCAATGCCCGGCCAGGCTGGCGATGTCCTCGAACACCGCGTCCAGCTGCGCCTCGTCGGCATCCAGCTGCAGCCCGCGCAGGCCCGGCGTGTCGATGATGCAGGCGCCGCCCAGGCAGCGGTGCAGCGATCGCACCGTGGTGGTGTGCCGGCCACGGCCATCGCCCTTGCGCACGCCGCCGGTGGCCTGGGCGTCGTCGCCGGTGGCGCCGGTGAGCGTATTGGTGAGCGTGCTCTTGCCCGCGCCGCTGGAGCCCAGCAGCACCAGCGTGCGGCCCGGCACCAGCCAGGGCGCCAGGGCCGTGGCGGCCGAGGCATCGCGCCCGTCCAGCGCCAGCACCGCCACGCTGGCCCCCGCCTCACCGCCCAGGTGCGCATGCACGGCCTGGACGCGCGCGGGGATGTCGCCACACAGGTCCGCCTGGCTCAGCACGACGACCGGCTCGATGCCGGCCAGCCGCACCAGCGCGAGGTAGCGGTCCAGGCGCCGCAGGTTGAAATCGGCGCCCGCGCCCATGACGAGCAGCGCGGTGTCGACGTTGCTCACCAACGGCTGGCGCTGGCCGCTTTCGTCGCGCCGCACCAGGTGGGTGACGGGCGGCACGCGGGCCACCACCCAGGCGCTGTCATCGCCCGCGACCGGCGGGCGCACCAGCACCCAGTCGCCCACGACCAGGCGTTCGTCGCCCATCTGCAGCGCGATGCGCAGCGTGGGCCAGAGGGCGGCCACCGTGTCGGCGTGGCCATCGTGCAGGCGCAGGCGGTCACGCTGCACCTCGGTGATGCGCATGAGCCGGTCGCCCGGCTCCGCGCGCAGGTGGAACAGCTGCGCGAGCACGGCCTGGGTGAGGCCGACGCCGCGCAGGGCGGGAAAGTCGATGGAATCGAGCATGGTGACGGGAGATCCGCAAGACAGGGCCATGCGCAGCACCGTGCGGGCGCGCATGCGGCAGCCGGGCCTGGACGGGCCGGCCGGAAGGAACGGTGGGGTGCGGATCGCCCGTCGGAGGCCCGACGGGGCGCTGAAGCGTCAGCGCATCAAGGCAGGGCGCGAGGGACGAACCGCGAGGCGGGTGGTGACGACTTCATCCATGGTGGCCTCCTCTGCGGTTGATGGCGGTTGATGGCGCTTGATGGCGCTTGGCTCGGCTGAGCCCGGGCGGCCACGTGCCGCGCCGAGTCGCACTGTGCGCCGGGTGGCCGGCCGCTGTCAATGCCGGCGCGGCGGCCGCGCGACAATCCCCCCATGCCCGACAACACCCTCGAACTCGTCCTGCGTGGCGAGCACATCGCACTCGATGCGCTGCTCAAGGCCAGCGGCCTGGCCCCCAGTGGCGGCACCGCCCGCCAATGGATCGTCGCCGGCGAGGTGGAGGTCGACGGCGTGGTGGAGACCCGCAAGACCGCGAAGATCCGCGCCGGCCAGGTGGTGCGCGTGCACGCCGCCGGGGGCCAGCAGGTCAGAGTTTCAGCTCCAGGCTGACCCGCCAGCTGAGGTAGGTGGGGGACAGCGACGTCGATGTCTCGGCGTAGTCCTCCGCCCGGGTGGCGCCGCGGCTTTCGGCGTCCTGGGCCAGCAGGTTGCTCGCCGACAGCCGCAGCCGCATGTCGGGCCGCAGGGTCCAGAGGGCGTAGGCGTCCAGCACGCGCTTGGGTGCCTGCACGATCCACTGCGCCTCGGACAGTCGCGTGCGGTAGCCCGGGGTCAGGTTGACGTTGCCACCCACCGTGATCGGCAGGCCGGGCCAGCGGTAGTCGGCCCCGAGGTTGGCCGTGCCGCCGGGCTGCTGCTCCAGGCGGTTGTCGGGGCCCGGCACGCTGTCCACGGTGGAGCGGAACACGCTCACGTTGGCGCGCAGGTCCACGCCCGGTGCATCGTCCAGCAGCTCGCTGAGCTTGAAGCGAGCCTCCAGCTCGACGCCCTGGGTGGTGGCCTCGCCCACGTTCTGCGGCCGCGCCACCCACCGCGGCTCGTCCGACCAGGGCACGTCCTCCAGGGTGGTGAGTGTGCGCATGAGGTCACTGATGCGGCGGTGGAACACATTGGCGCTGAGCAGCCCGCCGCCCGGCAGGTAGCGCTCCAGGGCGATGTCCAGCCCGGTGGCCAGCTCGGGGGCGAGCGCGGGGTTGCCGGCGCGGTCGGGGTGGGTGGGCGTGTTGGTGCCGTCCGTGGGGTAGCGGGTGGACAGGGCCGGGCGCGCCAGCAGGTTCTGCAGCGTGGGCGAGCGGTAGCTGCGCGTCAGGCTCAGGCGCACCTGGTCGCGCGACTTGGGCTCGGGCTTCCACACCGCATGCAGCAGCGGCGTCCACACGCTGGAGGTGTTGCGCTCCGTCACCGCGTCCGCCCCCTCGCCCTCGGTGGTGATGCCCTCCCAGCGCAGGCCCGCGTGCGCGGCCCATTGGGACGACAGGCTCCATTCGTCCTGCGCATACACGGCCACGCGCTGCGTGGCGGCCCGGAGGTTGCCGCCGAACTCGCTGAGCTGCGGCTCGCCGTCCTCCAGCGTGGTGCGCGCCTCGGTGCGGCGCGCAAGGTCCAGCTCCACGCCGCTGACGAGGCTGTGGCCGTTCTCCAGCAGCAGCGAGTACTTGGCGTTCAGGTGGGCATTGCGCTCACGCGAGTCGCTGGTGTCGTCGACGGTGCGCAGCAGGTAGCCGTCTGCATCGAACTCCCGGCGCACCGACTCGTTCGTCGATTGCGAGGCACCCACGCCCCCGCGGCCTTCGAAGCGGCCCTCGCCGAGGCGCGCGCGCCAGTTCGCGTTCAGGCGCGCCAGCATGAACCGGCCTGCGTGGTCGCCCTCGGCCAGGTCGTACAGCGTCAGCCCGTCCGGCGGCGTGCCGGTGGTGACCAGGGCCTGGCGCCGGTCGCTGCCGCCCTGGTTGAACGAGAGGAACGGCATCAGTGTGAAGCTCTGGCCCTCGCCCAGCGGCCACTGCAGCCGCGCGTTGGCGTTGATGCCCGCCCGGTGCGCCTCGTCGCGGCTGCCCTCGCGCTGCACGAAGGTCTGCCCGTTCTCGACGGTGGTGGTGGTGGTCTCGCCCTCGTCGCGCCGCCGCCAGGACCACAGGTTCAGCGACAGGTGGGTGGTGACGTCGTCCCACTTGTCGTCCCGTGTCCAGTTGAGGCTCGGCGTGACGATGCCGTTCTCCAGGCCGGCATTGAGCTTCAGGTCGTTCAGCCGCTTGCGGAAGCCCTCGCGGGTGATGATGTTGATGGTGCCGGCCACCGCGCGGGCGCCGGTCTCGGCCGTGGGCGCGCGCAGGATCTCGATGCGCTCCACCATCTCCGGGTCGATCGCGTCGAGCGACAGGCCACCCTGCACGCGCTCGCCGTCCAGCAGAATCTGCGTGTAGCCGCCGCCCAGGCCGCGCATGCGGATGTTGCCGCCCCGGCCGGCGTTGCCGCTCACCGTGACGCCGGGCAGGCGCTTGAGCAGTTCGCCCAGCGAGGCGTCGCCGTACTGCTCGATCTCCTCGCGGCCCACGATGATCTTGGCCGCGGTGGACTGGCGGCGCTCCTGCACGTCGGTGGGCCGCCCGCCTGTCACCTCCACCCGCTGCACCTCGGGCGCCACCGCACTGGCCGCCGGGCTGGCGGGCGGTGGCGGCGAGGGTGGCGCGTCGGGCCGCGAGGCCTGGGCGACGGCGAGCACGGGCGAGGCGAAGGCGGCCAGCAGGGCCAGGCGGGAGCGCATCATGGTGGGCACGGCGGGATGACCGCCGGATTGTGCGGGGCGCATGTGAAGGCGTGTGAAGCAGGCCGGGAAGGCCCCTGGCGCATTCCTAGGGTTTACGATAGAATCCGCCGTTCGCGATCTTCAGGGCAAGCTGCACCGCAGCGTTTCGAGGCCCGGTACGCGAATCGTTCATCCCCTCTGACCTCCCACTGTCTTTACTTGCCCGGCTGCCTGCTCTTGGCGGCGTGAGTGGCAAAGGGAGTCCTTGAAGGCCCGCGTAACCAGCCGCGGGCGCGGTCGGCGGCGATGTGTTTCACCAGCCCGACCGTGCGCGTCCCCTGACTGAAGGGCCGCGTGCAAGGACTTGTCATGACGTTTGAATCGCTCGGCCTCGATGAGGCCCTCCTGCGCGCGCTCCAAGCCGCGAAATACGAACAACCCACCGAGGTGCAGTCGCGTGCCATTCCGGCCGCCCTGGCCGGCCGTGACCTGCGCGTGTGCTCGGCCACCGGCAGCGGCAAGACGGCCGCCTTCGTGCTGCCCGCGCTGATGCGCGTGCTCGAGGCCCGCAAGGACCCCGCCAACAAGCCCAAGCGCGGCGAGGTGCGTGGCCCGCGCGTGCTGGTGCTGGTGCCCACCCGTGAGCTGGCCATGCAGGTGTGCAAGGCCGCCATCGACTATGGCCGCTTCGTGCCCTGGCTGGCCGTCACCAACGTGGTGGGCGGCGTGCCGTACGGCGCCCAGCTCAAGGCCCTGCGCAGCCCGCTGGACATCCTGGTGGCCACCCCGGGCCGCCTGATCGACCACCTCGGCAGCGGCAAGGCCGTGCTGGAGCACGTGGAGATGCTGGTGCTGGACGAGGCCGACCGCATGCTCGACATGGGCTTCATCGAGGACATCGAGCACATCGCCGCGGCCCTGCCGGCCCAGCGCCAGACGCTCATGGCCAGCGCCACCTTCGCCGGCGAAGTGGGCCAGCTCGCCCAGCGCCTGCAGCGCAACGACGTGGAGCGCATCGAGATCGCCGCGCACACCGAGAAGCACGAGAACATCGCGCAGCAGATCATGTGGGCCGACGACCTGGACCACAAGCACGCGCTGCTCGACCACCTGCTCACCGACCGCGACGTGGACCAGGCCGTGGTGTTCACCAGCACCCAGATCGACGCTGACCGCCTGGCCGACCGCCTGCACGAGATGGGCCACAAGGTCGCCTCGCTGCACGGCGGCATGCCGCAAGGCCGCCGCACCCGTGTGCTGCAGGGCCTGCGCTCGCGCCACCTGCGCATCCTCGTGGCCACCGACGTGGCCGCCCGCGGCATCGACGTGCCCACCATCAGCCACGTCATCAACTACGGCCTGCCGCTCAAGGCCGAGGACTACGTGCACCGCATCGGCCGCACGGGCCGCGCCGGCCGCGCCGGCCGTGCCGTGACGCTGGCCGAGCGCCGCGACGTGCCGATGATCCGCCGCATCCAGCACTACACCACCCAGCCCATCCCGGTGGCCACGGTGGAAGGCCTGGAACCCAAGCGCCCGGTGCCGGACACCGTGCAGCGCCCGCCGCGCGCCGGCGCGCCGCGTGGCAAGTTCGGCGGCTCGCGCAGCGGCCCGGGCTATGGCCGCGTGGGCGATTTCTTCGGCGGCCGGCCGGGCCAGGGCCATGGCGGCCACCCGGGTGGTCACCACGGCGGGCATCCGGGCGGCCACCACGGCGAGCACCGTGCGCCGCACGGCCACGCGGGCTTCCGCGCCGACCGCCACGACCCGCGCTTCGCGCCGTCGGACCGGCCCGGCTTCGAGCCGCGCCGGAGCGACCGTCCCGAGGGGCGTGACCGCCCCTACGGCGACGCGCGTCCGGCTCAGCCCCGCTTCGCGCCCAAGTCGGCGGCCGGCTCCAGCAAGCCGCGCTTCGACAGCAACGGCTCCAACGCCGGCAAGCGCCCGCGGAAGCCGGTGTAAGCCTGCTGGGGCGGCACGCTGTCGCCCACGGCGTAGATGTGGCGGTGCAGGCGCGCCGCCACCTGCGCATCGAAGGGGTCGCCGGCCTCCTCGAAGGCATCGAACGCGTCCGCGTCCAGCACCTCCGCCCACAGGTACACGTAGTAGCCGCTGGCATACGCGGCGCCGGCGAACAGGTGCTGGAAATGCACCAGCCGGTGCCGCACGCCGATGGCGGCCGGCATGCCCAGCGCGGCCAGCGTCTCGCGCTCGAACGCGCACACGTCGGCCGGCGGCTCGCCGTCGGTGCGCGCATGCAGCGCCAGGTCGACCAGGGCGCTGCCCGTGTAGCTCACCGTGTCGTAGCCCTGGCCCCAGCGCTGGGCCGCCTGCAGCTTGGTGATGAGCGCGGCGGGAATCGGCTCGCCGGTCTGCCAGTCGCGCGCGTGGCGCGCCAGCACCTCCGGCTGGCTCAGCCAGTGCTCGAACAGCTGCGAGGGCAGCTCCACGAAATCGCGCAGCACCTGCGTACCCGCCAGGCGGTGGTAGCGCACGCGTGACAGCAGGCCGTGCAGCCCGTGGCCGAACTCGTGGAACAGGGTGCGCGCATCATCGAACGACAGCAGCGTGGGCGAGCCCGCCTCGCCCTTGGCGAAGTTGTTGTTGTTGACGATGACCGGCGCGGCCACGCCGCGGTTGACCGACTGGTAGTCGAACTCGCTCATCCACGCGCCGGAACGCTTGCCCGGCCGCGCGAAGTTGTCGTGCAGGAACAGGCCGGCGCTCGCGCCCTGTGGGTCGAACATCTCGTAGGCCACCACGTCGGGGTGGTAGCCCGCCACGTCCGGCCGGCGCTCGAAGCGCACGCCGAACAGGCGCTGAGCGCAATCGAACGCCGCCTCCACCATGCGCTCCAGCGGGAAGTAGGGCTTGAGCTCGGCTTCGTCGATGGCGTAGCGGGCCTGGCGCACCTTCTCCGACCAGTAGCGCCAGTCCCAGGCCTGCAGCTCGCCATCCCCGGCGCCCACGTCATGGCTGCGCATCATGGCCACCAGCGCCTGGCGCTCGCGCTCGGCCGCCGGCAAGGCGCGGCGCCACACCTCGTCCAGCAGGTCGCGCACCGCCTGCGAGGTGCCGGCCATGGTGTCGGCCAGCGCGTAGTCGGCATAACAGGCGTGGCCGTGTGCCGCCGCCTGCTGCTGCCGCAGGCGCAGGATGTCGCGAATCAGCGCGCGGTTGTCCGTGTCGCCGCCCCCCTCGCCCCGGCCCACCCAGGCGCGCCAGGCGGCCTCGCGCAGGTCGCGCCGCTCGCTGAAGGTGAGGAAGGGCACGATGAGCGAACGGTTGAGCGTGATGACGTGGCTGCCCGCCGGCAGGCCACGCTCGGCCGCCGCCTGGCGCGCCGCCGCGCGCACGAAGCCGGGCAGGCCCGCCAGGTCGGCTTCACCCTCGAGACGCAGCTGGTAGGCCGCCTCGTCGGCGAGCACGTTCTGCGCAAAGCGCGTGGTCAGCGTGGCCAGCTGCTCGACGATGGCGCTGTAGCTCGCCTGCTCCTGCGGGCTGAAGCGCGCCCCGGCGCGCACCGCGTCGGCGTGCAGGCGCTCGAGCAGGCGGCGCTGGTCGGGGTCCAGCGGCAGCGTGTCGCGCGCGGCGTGCAGGGCATCGAGCCGCGCGAAGACGCCGCGGTGCATGCGCACGGCCGTCTCGTGCGCCGCCAGCGGCGCCGCCATCTCCCGCTGCACCGCCTGCAGCTCGGCCGACGTGGCCGAGGCGGTGAGGTTGCCCAGCAGCGCATCCAGGCGGTAGAGCAGGGCCCCCGCACGGTCGAAGGCCGCCACGGTGTTGTCGAAACCGGGCGCCTCGTCGCACGCGGCGATGGCGTCCAGCTCGGCCAGGTGCCGGCGCATCGCCTCGCGCAGCGCGGGCGCGAAGTGCCCCGGCTGGAGGCGGTCGAAGGGCGGCAGGCCGAACGGGGCCGACCAGGGCTGCAGCAGGGGGTTGTCGGTGTCGATCATCGCGGGATGATGCCACCGCCCTCCCACCGCGCCGGCGCGCGGGGATTGGCCCCGGCCGGCGGTTGATACCATCCGCGCCCCACCCTGCCCGACGCCGCCCGCTCCGCGGCGCACCCATGGCCCTCAAATCCACCATCTACAAGGCGCAGCTGCAGATCGCCGACATGGACCGGTCGCTCTATGCCGACCACGCCCTGACCCTGGCGCGCCACCCGTCCGAGACGGACGAGCGGCTGATGATGCGCGTGCTCGCGTTCGCCCTGGCCGTGCCGCCGGACACCGACCGCGGCGCGCTGGAGTTCGCCGCCGGCCTGTCCGACACCGACGAGCCCGACCTCTGGCAGAAGGACCTCACCGGCGCGCTGGTGCAGTGGATCGAGGTGGGCCAGCCGGACGACCGGCGCCTGGCCAAGGCCTGTGGCCGCTCCGAGCGCGTGCGCCTGTGGGCCTACAGCAGCGCCGTGCCGATCTGGTGGTCGGCCCTGCAGGGCAAGGTGGCGCGGCTGGGCAACCTGGAGGTCTGGCAGGTGCCTGCCGCCCAGAGCCAGGAACTCGCCGCGCTGGCCGAGCGCGGCATGCAGCTGCAGATCACCGTGCAGGACGGGCACATCTGGGTGGGCAACGGCCGCAGCTCGGTGGAGATCGCGCCGGTGGCGCTGAAGTCGGCCACGCCGGCGGGACGATGACCGTGCTTGACGAGGCGGCGCGCCAGCCACCTCTATGATCGGCCCGCCGTCGCCCATCCGGCTGGCGGCGCCGCCCGTCGCCACCGCGACACCGAGCACCCGCCACCCCCACCCATGCCACGACACCTGCTCACTCCCCTGGCCGCCACGCTGATGGCCGTCGCCACCTTCCACGCCATGGCCACCCCCCCTGCGCCCGCCGCCCCCACCGCCTCGGCCCCGGTCAGCCCCATGCCGGCCGACCCGTACCTGTGGCTGGAGGACGTGCAGGGCGACAAGGCCCTGGGCTGGGTGAAGGAGCGCAACGCCGCCAGCCGCAAGGTCCTGGAGGCGCACCCGGATTTCGACGCCAACCGCACCCGCTTCAAGCAGATCCTGGACGCCAAGGAACGCATCCCGTACGCCACGCGCCAGGGCGACTGGTTCTACAACTTCTGGCGCGACGCCGACCACCCCCGCGGCCTGTGGCGCCGCACGCCGCTCGCCGAGTACCGCCAGCCCGCGCCCAAGTGGGAGGTGCTGCTCGACGTGGACGCGCTGGGCAAGGCCGAGAGCACCAACTGGGTGTGGTCGCGCGCCAGCTGCCTGGGCGGGCGCTCCACGCGCTGCCTCGTGTCGCTGTCGCGCGGCGGCGCGGACGCCACCGTCGTGCGTGAATTCGACCTGGCCACCAAGCGCTTCGTCGAGGGCGGCTTCGCCCTGCCCGAGGCCAAGAGCATCGTCGAGTGGCTGGACGAGGACACGGTGTTCGTCGGCACCGACTTCGGCCCCGGTTCACTCACCGACTCGGGCTACCCGCGCGTGATCAGGCGCTGGCAGCGCGGCCAGCCGCTGGCGCAGGCGGTCACCGTCTACGAGGGCCGCGCCACCGACGTCTCCGCCTTCGTCAACGTGGACGACACGCCGGGCTTCGAACGCACCACCTTCGGCCGCTCGCCCGACTTCTTCAGCACCGAGATCGCGGTGGCCGGCAGCCTGCGTGGCGACAAGCCCGTCACGCTGGACAAGCCGGCCGACGCGCAGCTCGCGTTCTGGCGCGACCTGGTGCTCGTCGAACTGCGCAGCGACTGGACCGTGGGCGGCGCGACCTGGCCACGCGGCTCGCTGCTGGCCGCCGACGCCACCGCGTACCTGAAGGGCGAGCGCCGCTTCACCGCGCTGTTCACGCCCACGCCGGCACGTTCGCTGTCGGGCTACTCGTTCACGCGCAGCCAGGTGCTGGTCAACGTGCTGGACAACGTGGCCGGCCGGGCCGAGGCCTGGTCGCGCCGCGCCGACAGCAGCTGGGCGAAGAAGGACATCGCCGCGCCCTACCCCGGCACCCTGGCGGTGACGGGCCTGCACGACCCCAAGGTGGCCAACGACCCGCTGGCCGAGGCCTTCACGGCCACCTACGTCGACTTCCTCACGCCCGACAGCCTGCTGATGGGCAGCACCACCAGCGACACGCTGGAGAAGATCAAGTCACGCCCCGCCTACTTCGCAGCGGCCGGCATGAAGGTGGAGCAGCGCTTCGCCACCTCGAAGGACGGCACGCGCGTGCCCTACTTCGTGATCTGGCCGCAGGGCGCGAAGGCAGACGGCAGCAACCCCACGCTGCTGTACGGCTATGGCGGCTTCGAGGTGCCCATGAACCCCTGGTACTCCGGCGCCTTCGGCACCGGCTGGTACGCCAAGGGGGGCGTGATGGTGGTGGCCAACATCCGCGGGGGCGGCGAGTTCGGCCCCGGCTGGCACCAGGCGGCCATCAAGGCGAACAAGCAGAAGAGCTACGACGACTTCATCGCCGTGGCCGAGGACCTGGTCGCCGCCAAGGTGACCAGCCCGCGCCACCTGGGCATCATGGGTGGCAGCAACGGCGGCCTGCTGGTGGGCGCGGTGATGACCCAGCGCCCCGAGCTGTTCAACGCGGTGGTCTGCCAGGTGCCGCTGCTGGACATGCGGCGCTTCAACCAGCTGCTGGCAGGCGCCAGCTGGATGGCCGAGTACGGCAACCCGGACGTGCCGGCGGACTGGGCCGTGATCTCCCGCTACAGCCCGTACCACAACGTGAAGCCCGGCGTGCGCTACCCGCACCCGCTGATCATCACCAGCACGCGCGACGACCGCGTGCACCCCGGCCATGCACGCAAGATGGCCGCCCGGATGATGGAGCAAGGGCACGAGGTGCTGTACTACGAGAACATCGAAGGCGGCCACGGCGCCGGCGCGGACAACTTCCAGCACGCCGACCGCCAGGCCCTGGAGATGGCCTACCTCTGGCAGCGGCTGGGCAAGTGATGCCCCGCGGGTGACGATGGGCGGCTATTCGACGGTGCTCGAGCAGATCGAGCAGGAGGCACGGCCCCTGGCCGTCCAGGGCGAGGTGGCCCGCTACATCCCCGAACTGGCGGGCGTGCACCCCGACCAGTTCGGCATGGCGGTCGTCACGCTCGATGGCAGCGTGCATGCGTGCGGTGATGCACGCGTGCCGTTCTCCATCCAGTCCATCTCCAAGCTGTTCTCGCTCACCCTCGCCTTCACCTGCCTGGGCGACGCGCTGTGGCAGCGCGTGGGGCGCGAGCCCTCGGGCACCGCGTTCAACTCGCTGGTGCAGCTGGAGACGGAAAAAGGCATCCCGCGCAACCCGTTCATCAACGCCGGGGCGCTGGTGGTGACCGACGTGCTCTGCACCCGCTTCGTCAACCCCGAGACGGCGCTGGTGGAGTTCGTGCGCCGGCTGTCGGGCAACACCGGCATCGACTACGACCTGCGCGTGGCGCGCAGCGAGCTGGACACCGCCTTCCGCAACCGGGCGATGGCGCACTTCATGCGCAGCTTCGGCAACCTGGTCAATCCGGTGGACGACGTCATCGACGCCTACTGCCGGCACTGCGCCATCCGCATGGACTGCGTGGACCTGGCGCGCGCGGTGGCCTTCCTGGCCAACGGGGGCGTCAACCCGTGGACGGGCGAGCGCATCGTCAGCGAGAGCTCGGCCAAGCGCCTGTCGGCCCTCATGCTCACCTGCGGCACCTACGACGCGGCGGGCGACTTCGCCTACCGCGTGGGCATCCCCTGCAAGAGCGGCGTGGGCGGTGGCATCGTCGGCCACATCCCGGGGGAGCTGGGCGTGTGCGTCTGGTCGCCGGCGCTGGAGGCATCGGGCAACTCGCTGGCCGGCAGCGTGGCGCTGGAACGCTTCACCACGCTCACCGGACGCTCGCTGTTCTGAGCCGCGCCGGGCAGGCGGCCGGCGCTCAGTGCGGCTCCTTCTCCTGCAGCAGCCGCCACATCACCTTGCCCGAGCCCGACTTCGGCAGGGCCTCGGCGAACTGCACGATGCGCGGCGCCTTGTAGGCCGCCATGTGCTCGTGGGCCCAGTCGATGATCTGCTGCTCGCTCACCTGACCCCGCGCCTCCGGGCGCAGCACCACGATGGCCTTCACGGTCTCGCCGCGGTAGGCGTCCTTCGCGGCGATCACGCAGGCCTCCGCCACGGCCGGGTGGCCATACAGCAGCAGCTCCACCTCCGATGGCCACACCTTGAAGCCGCTGGCGTTGATCATGCGCTTGAGGCGGTCGGTGATGAAGAAGTAGCCGTCCTCGTCGATGCGGCCCAGGTCGCCGGTGCGGAAGTAGCGCCGGCCGTCCTTCTCGACGAAGGCCGCGGCCGTGGCCTGCGGGTGCTGCCAGTAGCCCTGGAACACCATCGGCCCGCTGGTGATGATCTCGCCCACCTCGCCCGGCGGCAGCGCCTGCTGGGTCTCGGGGTCCACCACCAGCGAGTCCACGCCGAAGATGGGCATGCCCAGGCATTGCAGCTTGGCCCGCTCGGGCGGGTTGGCGTGGCTCGGTGCCGCGGTCTCCGTGAGCCCGTAGCCTTCGGCGAAGGACAGGCCGAACTCGTCCTTCAGCCGCTGGGCCACCGCCGCCGGCATGGCCGCCCCGCCGCCCGACAGGTACAGCAGGCTGGACAGGTCGAAGCTGCGGTAGTTGGGGCTGGCGAACAGGTCGATGATCATCGTGGGGATGCAGGTCCAGTGCGTCACCCGGTAGCGCGAGATCATGCGCCCGGCCAGCTCGCGGTCCCAGCGCGGCAGGATGACCATGGTGGAGCCGGCATACACCGGCGCGAGCACGCCGTACAGCGTGCCGGTGATGTGGAACATGGGCACCACGGCCAGGCTCACCGATTCGGCCGACGCGAAGCCCCACAGGCCGCCGCCGACCGTGTTGGGCATCAGCGTGCGGTGCGTGTGCATGCAGCCCTTGGGCAGGCCGGTCGTGCCCGAGGTGTAGGGCAGCAGGGCCAGGTCGTCGGGCTGCGCCTGCGACGGGCCCGCAGGCGCCAGGCCCGCGCCCAGCGCATCCGCCCAGCGGGTGACGCCCGCCGGCAGCGGCGGGTCGGCCCTCAGCCACTGCCCCATGGCCGCGGGCGGCTCCAGGTCCGGCGGCACCACCTCGGGCAGCATGTCGGCATAACGGGTCGCCAGGATGGCACGCAGCCGCTGCCCGGGCGCCAGGCGCGCGTCGGCCTCGGCCACGATGGGCGCCAGGTCGGCCGCACAGATGACCACCTGGGTCCCGGGGTCGGTGATGTAGTGGCCGAACTCGTCGACCCGGTTCATCGGGTTCACCGGCACCACCACCGCGTCGGCGCGCATCACGGCATAGAAGGCCACGAGGTACTGCGGGCAGTTCTGCAGGAACAGCGCCACGCGGTCGCCCCGGCGCACGCCCTGGGCCTGCAGCCAGCCTGCCAGCGTCTCGGCCTGCGCCTTGAGCGCGGCATAGCTGAGCGAGGTGCCGAAGAACCAGGCCACCGGCTTGTCGGGATGGCGGGCCGCGGAGACCTCGAGGTTGAACCACAGGCTGGTCTGGGGCACCGCCAGCTCATGGGGCAGGCGGCGCGGCCAGTGGGCGAGATGGGGGCGGTGCGAAGGGATCATGGCGGGATCGGAAGGTGGCGGCCGCAGGCGCGCGGCGTCGATCTGCCGGTATAGCCGCGCCCGGCCCGCCCCCACCACCGGGCATGCCCGGGGCCCCCCTGTCACCGCCGGGACAGGCGTCCGTGCCCCGCCGGCCGGCACAGCACTTGCTCGCGCCGGGGGCACCGCGCGCCGCCGCACACCCCTGCCCGGCGTCCGCCCGGCATCCCATGCTGCCCTGCGTCATCGACATCGAAGCCTCCGGGTTCGGACCCGGCAGCTACCCCATCGAGGTGGGCTACGTGCTGCCGGATGGCGGCGCCCGCTGCACACTCGTGCAGCCGGCCACCGGCTGGACGCACTGGGACGAGCGGGCCCAGCGCCTGCACGGCATCGACCGGGACCTGCTGCGCCGCCACGGCCGCCCGGTGGCGGTGGTGGCGCGCATGCTCAACGACGACCTGGCCGGGCGCCTGGCCTACACCGACAACTGGGCGCACGACTACCCCTGGCTCGCGCGCCTGTTCGACGCCGCCGGGGTGGCGCCGGCATTCCGCCTGGCCCACCTGCGGCAGCTGCTCGACGAATCGCAGGCCGCCCGGTGGGACCGCGCGTTCGCCGCGGCACAGCGCCGGCTGCGCGTGGACCGGCACCGGGCCAGCAACGACGCCCGGGTGGTGCAGCGTGCCCTGCGCCACCTGGGCGTGGCGGCCCCGGTCATGGCCGGCCGCGCACCGTGAGGGCCCGGCGGGGCTGCCTAGAATCGCGGCTCCGCACCATGCCCCTCCGCCCCCCCGCCCCTGGTCCGCAGGCCCCCGGCCCCCTGCGCCCGCCCTCGCCGTGAGCGCCCCGCCCGCCGAGGCGGCGCCCGCCGTGGCGCCGGACGCGACGCGCGGCCGTTGGGCACCGGCCACGGTGCAGCGCCTCATGTGGGGCGTGGGCACCGTGCTGCTGCTCACGCTGCTGGCCACCGGATGGCTGCACCTGCGCCTGGACCGCGTGGCGGGCGATGCGGCCACGCCGCAGGACAGCCGGCAGGCCTGGCGGCTGTTCGAGCTGGAGGCTTCCTTGCAGGCGCTGCTGGACGCGCTGCATGCGGTGCCACCGCCGGCACCGGACACGCCACCCGCTGCCGTGCCCTGGCACCGCGCGCGCGAGCGGCTGGCCGAGGCAGGCCGCCTGATGGCGCCGCTGCAGGGTGAGTCGTCGCCGGATGCGGAGTCGGCCCCTTCCTCCGCCCTCCCGGCACCCGCGGGCACGCTGCAGGCCCTGCGCGCCTGGCAGCCACGGGCCGTGGCCCTGCTGGGCACGAGCACGCCCACGGCCGACGCCATCGCCTCGCTGCGGGACGATCTGGAGCTGCTGATGCCCGACCTGCGCCGGCTGTCCCGCGCCGCCAGCCAGCAGGCCGCCGAGCGCGCGCTGCAACGCAGCCGGGCGCTGCACGACCACCAGCGCCTGGCGCTGTCGCTGACGCTGGTGCAGGCGCTGGTCACCGCCGGCTTCGCGCTGCTGCTGCTGCGCCAGCTCCGCCAGGCCGGCCGGCGGCAGGGCGAGCTGCGCGAGCTGGCGGCCCGGCTGGACGCCGCGCGCGCCAGCGCCGAGGTGGCCAACCAGAGCAAGAGCGTGTTCCTCGCCAACATGAGCCATGAGTTGCGCACGCCCTTCAACGGCGTGCTGGGCATGCTCGCGCTGCTGGACGACAGCCCGCTGGACGAGGTGCAGCGGCGCACGCTGCGCACGGCACGTGAATCCGCCACCCACCTGCTGGCGCTGCTCAACGACCTGCTCGACGCGTCGCGCCTGGAGCAGGGCCGGCTGTCCCTGCGGCGCGACGCGGTGGACCTGGGCGAGCTGGCGCGCGCCGTGCACACCGTCATGGCGCCCGCCGCGGCGGCCGGCCAGCTGCGCCTGGAGTGGCGCATCGCGCCCGGCACGCCGCACACCGTGCTGGCCGATGCCACGCGCCTGAAGCAGGTGCTGTTCAACCTGCTGTCCAACGCCATCAAGTTCACCGACCACGGCGAGGTGGAGTTGCTCATCGAGCGCGCGCCCACCCGCGGCCGGCCCCTGCACGACAGCGAGGCGGTGTGGATGGCCTTTCGCGTGCGCGACACCGGCCGCGGCATCGAGCCCGACCTGCGCCAGCAGCTCTTCGAGCGCTTCGTCCAGGGCGACGACAGCGTGAGCCGCGCCCATGGCGGCACGGGGCTGGGCCTGGAGATCTCGCGCGGGCTGGCGCGGCTGATGGGCGGCGACATCCTGGTGGACAGCAGCCCCGGCCTGGGCAGCACCTTCAGCCTGGAGGTGCCGCTGGTGGAGACGACGGGCTCCCAGGTGGCGCCCCGGCGCGCAGAGCCGGCCGCCGCGCGCCACCTGCCGCGCGCGCTGGACGTGCTGGTGGCCGAGGACCACGCCGTCAACCGGCAGTACGTGGGCGCGCTGCTGCAGCGCGCCGGCCACCAGGTGCGGTTCGCGGCCAACGGCCAGGCGGCGCTGGACGAGGCGCAACGCGCCGTGCCCGACCTGATCCTGATGGACGTGCACATGCCGGTGCTGGACGGGGTGCGGGCCCTGCAGGCCTTGCGCACCTGCGGCAGGCCGCTGTCGACCGTGAAGGTGGTGGGCGTCACGGCCGATGCCTTCGACGCCACCCGCGACCGCATGGCCGCCGCCGGGGCCGACGCGCACCTGGTCAAGCCGTTCGATGCGGCGGCGCTGGAATCGCTGCTGCTGGCGTTCTTCGGCGTGGACGGCCCCGCGCCCCCCGGCGCGCCGCGCCCGCTGGCCGGCGGGGAGCCGCCCGCCACGCCGCCCGTGCCCCCGGGTGACGGCGTCGACGCCACCCCCGCACGCGGCCGCACGGAGGCGCCGGTGGCGGTGGACGCCAAGGCGCTGGCCGATCTGAGCGGCCTGCTCGGGCTGCCCGCGGTGCGCGTGCTGGTGGCCGACCTGTTCGGTGACGCATCCCGCGCCTGGGCGGACCTGATCGACGCGCTGCAGCGCCGTGACGCCGCGGCGGTGGCCGGCAGCGCCCACCGCTTCAAGGGTGCCGCCCACCTCATGGGCATGCCGTGGCTGGCCGAGCGCGCCGAGGCCGTGCATGCCCATGCCGGCCCCTGGAGCGACGACGACGCCGACGCGGCCATCGTGTCGCTGCGCATGGCCTGGCAGGCCAGCCAGACCATGTGCCGCCGCCTGGGCCTGCTGGAGCCGGAGCCGCGCGGCTGACGCAGCCGCGTGCCCTCCCGGTCAGACGATCACCGGCTCCGGATCCAGGCGGATGCCGAAGCGCCCGTAGACGCTTTCCTGGATGGCCCGCGCCAGCGTGACCACCTCGGAGCCGATGGCGCCGCCGCGGTTCACCAGCACCAGGGCCTGGCGGTCGTAGACCCCCGCATGGCCGATGGCCTTGCCCTTCCAGCCGCAGGCGTCGATGAGCCAGCCCGCCGCCAGCTTGAACTGGCCGTCGGGCATGGGGTAGTGCACCACGTGCGGGTCGCGCGCGATGATGTCGCGGCACTGCTCGGCGCTCACCAGCGGGTTCTTGAAGAAGCTGCCCACGTTGCCCACCCGCGCGGGGTCGGGCAGCTTGGCGCGGCGGATGGCGCAGACCCAGTCGAACACCGTGCGGGCGTCGGGCTCGGTGACGCCGGTCTCGGCCACCTTGCGCTCGAGGTCGAGGTAGCCCAGCACGGGCCGCCAGGGCCGCGGCAGGCGAAGCCGCACGCGGGTGATCACGCTCTTGCCGGCCAGCGCGCCCTTGAAGACGCTGTCGCGGTAGCCGAAGCGGCACTGGCTGGCGTCCAGCGTCACGGTGCGGCCCGTCACCAGGTCCACGGTGTCCAGCGAGGCGAAGCGGTCGGCCAGCTCCAGGCCGTAGGCGCCGATGTTCTGCACGGGCGCGGCGCCCACGGTGCCGGGAATGAGGGCCAGGTTCTCCAGCCCGCCCACCCCCATGTCCAGCGTGCAGGCGACAAGGTCGTGCCAGCGCTCGCCGGCGCCCGCCTCCACCACCACCGCGTCGTCGGTCTCGCGCACCACGCGGATGCCGCGCACCTCCACCTTCAGCACCAGCTCCGGCATGTCGCGGGTGAGGATGACGTTGCTGCCGCCGCCGAGCACGAACTTGGGCGCCCGGCCCAGCTCGGGGTGGGCGAGCACGCGCCGCACGTCGGATTCGTGGCGGATGCGCACCAGCCGGCGCGCCGTGGCGGGCAGCCCGAAGGTGTTGTGCTCGCGCAAGGGCACATCGTGCTCGATCCCCAGCGGCGCGGCGTCGGGCGAAGGCGAGGCGGCCGCGTCGGCCGGGCGGGGGTCCTGCATGGCAGAATTTTCGCCCATCCGCCTGGCCCGCCGGCCGGCCTGCCCCTGTCGTCTTTCGGACAACCATCGCCATGCCCAGCTTCGACACCGTTCTCGAACCCAATTTCGTCGAGCTGCGCAATGCGGCCGACCAGGCCAACAAGGAGATCGGCACCCGCTTCGACTTCAAGGGCTCGGACGCCCGCGTCGAGCTGGCCGACAAGGGCAAGGACAAGACGCTCACGCTCTTCGCCGACAGCGACTTCCAGCTGAGCCAGGTGCAGGACGTGCTGATGGCCAAGCTCACCAAGCGCGGCGTCGACGCCCGCTTCCTCGACCTGAGCGTCAAGCCCGAGAAGCTGGGCGGCGACAAGCTCAAGCTGGTGCTGCCGGTGAAAGCCGGCATCGACAGCGACACCGCCAAGAAGATCCAGCAGCTGGTCAAGCAGAGCAAGCTCAAGGTGCAGGCCGCCATCCAGGGCGACACCGTGCGCATCACCGGCACCAAGAAGGACGACCTGCAGGCCGCCATGGCGCTGCTGCGCAAGGACGTCACCGACGTCCCGCTGTCCTTCAACAACTTCAGGGACTGATGGAACCCCCACGCTCGCTGGCGCTCGCTGCCCCCCGAGGGGGCGCATGCCGCGGACCGGCAGAGCCGGATCCGGGCATGGAACCCCCACGCTCGCTGGCGCTCGCTGCCCCCCGAGGGGGCGCATGCCGCGGACCGGCAGAGCCGGATCCGGGCATGGAACCCCCACGCTCGCTGGCGCTCGCTGCCCCCCGAGGGGGCGCAT
>NZ_JAYRUN010000001.1:331761-377159 GCF_041918995.1 Ideonella sp.
GCCGCGGACCGGCAGAGCCGGCTCCGGGCATGGAACCCCCACGCTCGCTGGCGCTCGCTGCCCCCCGAGGGGGCGCATGCCGCGGACCGGCAGAGCCGGCTCCGCGCACGCCGCTTGGAGGGTGGCGTTCGATGCTGCGCATCGTCGCCACCGTGGGCGTGGCGCTGTGCGTGCAGGGGCAGGCGCGGGCGCAGCAGGTGCAGTTCAACGGCACGCTGGGCAGCAGCAAGGCGGTGCTGGTCATCGACGGCCAGCTGCACACGGTGGCCGTGGGGGCCACGGTGCGGGGCGTCACGCTGCGCCGCCTGGGGGCGGATGAGGCGGTGGTGGTGGTCGGCGGCGAGCCGCGCACCGTGCGGCTGGGCGAGAGCCCGGTCAGCCTCGGCGGCTCGGGCACGGCCGGAGGCGGGCGCGAGATTGTGCTGCCGGTGGGCGCAGGCGGCCACGTGGTCACCGAGGGCAGCATCAACGGCCGGCCGGCCCGCTTCATGGTGGACACCGGGGCCACCCAGATCGCCATGGGCGCGGCCGATGCCGAGCGCCTGGGCCTGAAGTACGAGGGCGGGCGCCGCGGCATGGCCAGCACGGCCGGCGGCATGGTGCCGATGTACGAGGTCACCCTGCGCAGCGTGCGCATCGGCGACGTGGAGCTGAACAACCTCACCGCCGGCGTGGTGCAGGCCGCCATGCCGCATATCCTGCTGGGCAACAACTTCCTCTCGCGCTTCCGCATGCGGCGGGAGGGCGACACCATGCGGCTGGAGAAACTCCCATGACCCGACGTCCTTGTGCCCTGGCCGCCCTGGCCAGCCTGGCCGCCCTGCTCGCCACGCCGCTGGCGCTGGCCCAGCCGGCCACGTCCCTGGCCGCCTGCCGCGCGCTGGCCGATCCGGCGAAGCGCCTGGCCTGCTACGACGCCCTGCCCCTGCCTGCCGCCACCGCGCCCGCGGGCGGCCCGCCGCCGGCCACCGCCACCCCGACCGCGTCGGCCGGGGCCGCGCCGGCAGCTGCCGCCGCGCCTGCCGCGCGGTCGCCCACCGCCCAGTTCGGCTTCGAGCAGCGCGACGTGGCGGCCGCGCCCGACGCGATCGACAGCCACATCGAGGGCCGCTTCGACGGCTGGCGCCCCAAGGACCGGCTGCGGCTGGCCAACGGCCAGGTCTGGCAGGTCATGGACGGCAGCTCCGCGGTGCTCGACCTGAACCAGCCCAAGGTGCGCGTGCGCCGGGGCGTCCTGGGCGCGTTCTACCTCGAGATCGACGGCACCGGCCGCATGCCGCGGGTCAAGCGCATCGAGTGAACGCGGCCCCTGCCCTCGGGACTCACCCTGGGGTGGCCCGGGCTTGTCGCCTCAGGGACAAGGCGGCATCGCACGGTCGTGCTAGAAACTCCGGTTGAGACCGGAGACACGCCGCCATGGACTTGAACCTGACCGCGGAAGAACTCAGCTTCCGCCACGAGGTGCGCGACTGGGTGCGCGCCAACCTGCCCGAGGACATCAGCCGCAAGGTCTTCGCCTCGCAGCGCCTGTCGCGCGACGACATGCAGCGCTGGGCGAAGATCCTCGGCGCCAAGGGCTGGCTGGGTTATGCCTGGCCGCGCCAGTTCGGCGGCCCGGGCTGGAACGCGGTGCAGAAGCACCTGTTCGAGGAGGAATGTGCGCTCGCCGGCGCGCCGCGCATCGTGCCCTTCGGCCCGGTGATGGTGGCGCCGGTGATCATGGCCTTCGGCTCGCCCGAGCAGCAGCAGCGCTTCCTGCCGGGCATCGCCTCCGGCGAGGTCTGGTGGAGCCAGGGCTATTCCGAACCCGGCTCAGGCTCCGACCTGGCGTCGCTGAAGACGCGCGCCGAGCGGCGCGGCGATGTCTACATCGTCAACGGCCAGAAGACCTGGACCACGCTCGGCCAGTACGGCGAGTGGATCTTCTGCCTGGTGCGCACCAGCACCGAGGGCAAGCCCCAGACCGGCATCAGCTTCCTGCTCATCGACATGAAGTCGCCCGGCGTGACCGTGCGGCCGATCATCATGCTCGACGGCGAGCACGAGGTGAACGAGGTGTTCTTCGACAACGTCGAGGTGCCGGCCGCCAACCTCATCGGCGAGGAGAACAAGGGCTGGACCTACGCCAAGCACCTGCTGGCGCACGAGCGCACCAACATCGCCGACGTGAACCGCGCCAAGCGCGAGCTGGAGCGGCTCAAGCGCATCGCGCAGTCCGAGGGCCTGTGGGACGACCACCGCTTCCGTGACCAGATCGCGCAGTTGGAGGTGGAGGTGGTGGCGCTGGAGATGATGGTGCTGCGCGTGGCCAGCGCCGAGCGCAGCGGCAAGCACAGCCTGGACGTGGCCGGGCTGCTGAAGATCCGCGGCAGCGAGCTGCAGCAGCGCTACACCGAACTGATGATGCAGGCCGTCGGCCCCTTCTCCTGGCCGTACCTCCACGAGGCCATGGAGGCCGGCTGGCAGGGCGACCAGGCGCTCGGCGGCGCGTGGCCCGGCGGCGTCGCCCATGCGGCACCGCTGGCCGGCACCTACTTCAACTACCGCAAGACCACCATCTACGGTGGCAGCAACGAGGTCCAGCGCAACATCGTGGCGCAGACCGTGCTGGGCTGAAGGCCGGAGGAGACCGACGACATGGATTTCGATTTCTCCGATGACCAGGTGTCGCTGCGCGATGCGGTGGCCCGCTGGGTGGACAAGGCCTTTCCCTTCGAGCGCCGCCACGCGATCGCGCAGGCCGGCGGTGCCACGCGCGCCGTGTACGGCGAGCTCGCCGAGCTCGGCCTCACCGCGCTGGCGGTGCCCGAGGCCCACGGTGGCATGGGCTTCGGCCCGGTGGAGGCCATGGTGGTGATGGAGGAACTCGGCCGCGGCCTGGTGAACGCCCCGCTCGCCCAGGGTGCCCTCATCGCCCCCGCGCTGCTGGCGCAGGCGCCCCAGGCGCTGCAGGCGGCCTGGCTGCCGAGGGTGGCCGACGCCAGCGCGCTGGTGGTGCTGGCCCACCAGGAGCGCGCCGCGCGCTACCACCTGGACCGCGTGGCGACCCGGGCGGTGGCAGCGGGGGCCGGCTACCGGCTCACCGGCACCAAGAGCCTGGTGCCTGCCGGCGACGAGGCCGACGCCTTCATCGTGCCAGCGGTGCTGGGCGGTGCGGACGACGACGACAGCGGCATCGGCCTGTTCCTGGTGGACAAGGCCGCTGCCGGCCTGTCACCCCGCGGCTACGCGACGCAGGACGGCGCGCGCGCCGCCGAGCTGATGCTGGCCGACACGCCCGCCGAGCTGATCACCGCCGACGGCCTGCAGGCCTTGCAGGCCGGCGTGGACGTGGGCATCGCCGCGGTGTGCGCGGAGGGCGTGGGGGTGATGGACCGCCTGCTGGCCATGACCGTGGAGTACATGAACACGCGCAAGCAGTTCGGTGTGCCCATCGCCAGCTTCCAGGCGCTGCGCCACCGCGTCGCGGACGTGAAGATGCAGGTGGAGCTGGCCCGCTCGATGAGCTACTACGCCAGCCTGCGCCTGGGCGACGAGCCGGCGCGGCGTCGGCAGGCCGTGTCGCAGGCCAAGGTGCAGGTCGGTCAGGCCGCGCGCTTCGTGGGCCAGCAATGCATCCAGCTGCACGGCGGCATCGGCGTCACCGACGAGTACGCCGGCAGCCACTACTTCAAGCGCCTGACGATGATCGAGATGCAGTTCGGCGACACGCTGCACCACCTGGGCGAGGTGTCCGCCCGCATGCAGGAGACGGCGGGCGCGCTGGTCTGAGGGCGGAGCGCCCGCCCGGGCCGCTCAGAAGCTCTGCCACTGCGCCGCGGCCGCCGCGGGCTGCGGGGTGGCCACGGCGATGCCGCGCGTCATGGCCGCCCGGGGGCGCGCCGCCGTGTCCATGGGCCCGCTGGCACCCAGACGGAAGGACTGCACCACCTCGGCCAGCCCGCGGGCCTGCTGCTGCAGGCTGTCCGCGGCGGCGGCGCTCTGCTCCACCAGCGCGGCGTTTTGCTGCGTCACGTCGTCGAGCTGCGACACCGCATTGGCCACCTGGTCCACGCCGCGGCTCTGCTCCACCGTGGCGGTGCCCATCTCGGCGATGAGCGCGCTGACGCGGCCCACCTGGCGCACGATCTCCTGCATCGTGGCGCCCGCCTCGTTGACGAGCTGCGCGCCCGCCTCCACCTTGTCCACGCTGGTGCCGATCAGGGCCTTGATCTCGCGCGCCGCCTCGGCCGAGCGGCCCGCCAGGCTGCGCACCTCGGTGGCCACCACGGCGAAACCGCGGCCCTGCTCGCCGGCGCGGGCGGCTTCCACGGCGGCGTTGAGCGCCAGGATGTTGGTCTGGAACGCGATGCCGTCGATCACCGTGATGATCTCGGCGATCTGCCGCGAGCTGGCGCTGATGTCACCCATGGTCGCCACCACCCGCTGCACCACGTCGCCGCCCTGCTGCGCGACAGCGCTGGCCGAGGTGGCCAGCTGGGTCGCCTCGCGGGCCGAATCGGCGTGCTGCTTCACGCTCACGTTCATCTGCTCCATCGACGCCGCCGTCTGCTGCAGGTTCGACGCCTGCTGCTCCGTGCGCTGCGACAGGTCGGAGGTGCCGGTGGCGATCTCCTGCGACGCGGTGGCGATGGAATCGGACGCGCTGCGCACCTGGCCCACCACCTGGGCCAGCCCCTGCTGCATGTGGCCGAGCGAGGCCATGACGCTGCCCGCCGGCGCGGACTGCGCATCGGCGATCGGAGACAGGTTGCCCTCGGCCACCTGGCGCGCCACCTCGCCGAGCCGGTCCGGCTCGGCGCCGAGGGCGCGCACCAGGCTGCGGGTGATGGCGAAGGCCAGCGCGCCCGCCAGCACCAGGCCCAGGGCGCAGCCGGCCAGCAGCAGCTGGCGGCTCAGCTCGAAGCTGGCCTGCGCCTGGTCGGCCTCGGCGCGCGCGGCGGCCGTGGCGTGGTCGGTGTAGGCCTGCACCGCGGCCAGCAGCGCCTCCAGCAGCGGGCGGCAGTCGCGGTCGATCCGCTGCACGGCCTCGTCGCGCCGGTCGGCCATGGCCAGGCCCACGATGTCCAGCGCCACCGGGCCGTAGCGCGATTCCACGCTGTCGATGGCCGCCACGAGCGCGGCGTCTTCGCGGGCATCCGGGTCCAGGGCCAGCGCGGCCTTCAGCGCCGCCAGGGTCGTGCCCATGGCGGCGTGGGCCTGCGTCACCCGGCCGTGCTCCACCTCGCGCTGCGCCGGGTCGGCGATCAGCACCAGGTTGCGTGCACTCACCGCCCTGGCGTTGGCGGCATCGAGCACCTTGTTGGCCAGCTCGATGGAGCGCGCCTTGTCATTGACGTAGTGCGTGTAGCTGCGGTTGCTCTGGCCCAGGGCATACAAGGACCAGGCGGCCAGCAGCAGCATGACGACCACGAGGATGCCGAAACCGGCGGTCAGTCGGGCGCGGACGGAGAGGGAATGTAGGTGCATGGCAGGGGGGCTCGAAAAGAGGAGGAGAGCGCACCTGCACTCTATCACTTTCATTTCATTAGTATCATTTTGATCGGCGCTGCCTTGCGACTTCTATCACGCGGCCTGCCGGCGCGCCTCACTGCTCGCGGGCAGTCCGGAAGGTGACCGACCAGCGCCAGTCCGGCACCGGCGGCACCTGGTGCTGCCATCCCCAGCGCGCCGAACCGGCCAGTTCGTACACGGAGCCCGGCGCCACCGACCACCGGCACACCCTCCCGCCGGGCGTGGGCGGCCAGGGCCGCAGGCACAGCACGGCCGGCGTCCCCAGGGAGACGCCGGCGATGCGCTCGAAGTCGGGCACGTCGCGGTGCCAGCCCAGGGGCGTGCCCGGGGCGTACTCGGCCACCAGCGCCTGCACCAGCGCCTGCGGCGCCACGCCCATCCACGCCGCCACGCGGTCGCGCAGCGGCCACAGGGCGGGCGGCAGGGGCGGCGCCGGGTCCAGCCGGTGGGCATCGAAGTCGTAGCGCCCCCCGAAGCTGGCCACGCGGCGGCGCGCGGTGTGGCCCTTGTAGTCGGCGTGGGCCAGGGGCACGGCGCGCACCACCTCCAGCCAGTGCGCCTGCTCGGCAGGCGTGAGAAAGCCTTCCTCGTAGCGCCCGCCGGGCGGCAGCAGCGGCGGCGCCTCGGCCGCGTCGAACAGGGGGCGTTGATCCACGGCGCCGAGTCGGCAAGGGACAGGCCCAGGCCCCGCCGGCCGTCGGCCGGCGTAAGCTGCCCCCACCTCAGCACGAAGGGCACGCCTGATGAGCGAATCCACCGACACCCCGCGCCGCGAACGACTGGCCGCCGTGATGGCCCTGGCCGCCCAGCGGCTCCCTGCGGACCGCCTGCCGCCATTCGAAGCCTATGCGCGCGAGTGCCTGCGGCAACTGGACGGGGACGACCTGGAGGCCCGCAGCGCGGAGGACCAGTGCGGCGGCCTGCTCTCGCACTGGCAGTTCGGCGCCCAGCGCACCCCGGGCCAGCCCAAGGTGCGGGCGCTGAGCCCGGTGGTGGCCGAGCATGGCTGGTCATCGCGCCACACGGTGGTGGAGGTGGTCAACGACGACATGCCCTTCCTCGTCGATTCCACGTCGATCGAGATCCACCGCCAGGGCCTGACCCTGCACCTCATCGTGCACCCGATCTTCCGCGTGCAGCGCGACGCCCAGGGCCAGCTGACGTCCATCGCCGCGGGCGGCGAGGCGGGCGACGGGGCCCTGCGCGAATCGTGGATGCACATCGAGGTGGACCGCCTGGTGGACGCCACCCAGCGCGCCGCCCTGGTGGGCGGCATCGAGCGCGTGCTGGCCGACGTGCGGGCCGCCGTGGAGGACTGGCCGGCCATGTCCGAGCGGCTGCAGGCCGTCATCGACGAACTGGCGCAGGCGCCCGCCCTGCTGCCGGCGGACCAGCGCGCCGAGAGCGTCGCCTTCCTGCGCTGGCTGGCGGACGAGCACCTGACCCTGCTGGGCTACCGCCAGCACGACCTGGTGCACCTGGCCGGCGACAGCGCGCTGAAGCTGGTCCCGGGCACCGGCCTGGGCGTGCTGCGCGAGAGCCCGGGCGACAAGGCCTCCGCCGGCCTGTCGCTGCTGCCGCCGCAGGCGCGCGAGCTGGCCCTGGCCCCGGCGCCCCTGCTCGTCGTGACGAAGGCGAACACCCGCTCCACCGTGCACCGCCCCGGCTACACCGACTACATCGGCGTCAAGCGCTACGACGCCGACGGCCGGGTGGTCGGCGAGCACCGCTTCCTGGGCCTGCTCACGTCCACCGCCTACAGCGCCCGGGTGGCGGAGACACCGCTGCTGCGCGGCAAGGTGGGCGCGATCGCCGAGCGTGCCGGCCTGCCGGCCGGTGGCCACCTGGCCAAGGCGCTGGCCCACATCCTGGAAACCTACCCGCGCGACGAGCTGTTCCAGATCCGCGACGACGAGCTGTACGAGACCGCGCTGGGCATCCTCGCGCTGGGCGACCGCCAGCGCCTGCGCGTGTTCGTGCGGCACGATCCCTTCGGCCGCTTCGTGTCCTGCCTGGTGTACGTGCCGCGCGAGGCCTACTCCACCGAGCTGCGGGTGAAGATGCAGCGCCTGCTGATGGAGGCCTACGCCGGCACCAGCGCCGAGTTCGACGTGCTGCTGTCCGACGCCGTGCTGGCGCGCATCCACTTCACCGTGCGCACCGCCCCCGACGCCACGCCGCAGGTGGACCGGCGCACGCTGGAAAAGCGCCTCGCGGAAGCCGCGCACCGCTGGGACGACGCGCTGCGCGACGCCCTGACCGAGGCCGAGGGCGAAGCGCGTGGCCTGGCGCTGCTGAAGGCCTGGGGCCCGGCCTTCCCGGCCGACTACCGCTCGCGCGTGCCGGCGCGCGCCGCCGTGCCCGATGTGCGCGCCGTGGCCTCGCTGGGCGACGCGCAGGCGCTCGCGCTCACGCTGTACCGCCCGCTGGGGGCGTCGCCCCAAGCGCTGGGCTTCAAGGTCTACCGCCTGGGCGAGCCCATCGTGCTGTCCGACAGCCTGCCCATGCTGGAGCACATGGGCGTGCGTGTGCTGGGCGAGCAGAACCACCGGCTGCGCCAGGACGGCCGCCAGGTGTCGATCCACGACTTCGAGCTGCACGCGGCCGGCGTCACGGAGGAGATCGAGCACGAGGCGCTCGCCCGCCTGTTCGAGGACGCCTTCGGCCGCGTCTTCCGCGGCGAGGTGGAAAGCGACGACCTCAACAAGCTGGTGCTGCGCGCCGGCCTGGCCGCCGACGAGATCGTGGTGCTGCGCGCCTACACGCGCTACCTCAAGCAGATCGGCTTCGCCCTGTCCCAGGCCGCGGTGGAGGCCACGCTCACCAGCCACCCGCGCATCGCGCGCATGCTCGTCGCGCTGTTCCGCCTGCGTTTCGACCCCGCCGCCCACCACCCCGAGGGCGAGACGGCCCAGGTCAACGCCATCACCCAGGCGCTGGACAAGGTGAGCAACCTGCAGGACGACCGCGTGCTGCGCCAGCTGCTGGCGCTGGTGCAGGCCACGCTGCGCACCAACTTCTGGCGCACCGGCACCGGCCACTCCGGCGCGGCCGGCCCGCGGCGGCCGTTCCTGTCGTTCAAGCTGGATTCGCGCCGCGTGCCCGGGCTGCCCGAGCCCAGGCCCATGGTGGAGATCTTCGTCTACTCGCCGCGCTTCGAGGGCATCCACCTGCGCGGCGGCAAGGTGGCCCGCGGCGGCCTGCGCTGGTCCGACCGGCCGGAGGACTTCCGCACCGAGGTGCTGGGCCTGGTGAAGGCGCAGATGGTGAAGAACACGGTCATCGTGCCGGTGGGCAGCAAGGGCGGCTTCGTGCTGAAGAAGGCGCCGCCGCCCACCGAGCGCGAGGCCTGGCTGAAGGAAGGCATCGCCTGCTACCAGGACTACCTGCGCGGCCTGCTCGACCTGACCGACAACCGGGTGGCCGGCGCGGTGGTGGCCCCGCCGCAGGTGGTGCGCCACGACGACGACGACCCGTACCTGGTGGTGGCCGCCGACAAGGGCACGGCCACCTTCTCGGACTTCGCCAACGCCGTGAGCGCCGAGTACGGCCACTGGCTGGGCGACGCCTTCGCCTCCGGCGGCAGCGTGGGCTACGACCACAAGGCCATGGGCATCACCGCCCGCGGCGCCTGGGAATCGGTGAAGCGCCACTTCCGCGAGCGCGGCCTGAACACGCAGACCACCGACTTCACCGTGGTGGGCATCGGCGACATGTCGGGCGACGTGTTCGGCAACGGCATGCTGCTGTCGCGCCACATCCGGCTGCTGGCGGCGTTCGACCACCGCCACATCTTCATCGACCCCAGCCCGGATGCGGCCGTCTCCTTCGCCGAGCGGGAGCGGCTGTTCGCGCTGCCCCGCTCGTCGTGGGCCGACTACGACACCCCGCTCATCTCCGAGGGCGGCGGCGTGTGGGCCCGCTCCGAGAAGTCGATCCCCGTGTCGCCCCAGGCCCGTGCGGTGCTGGGCATCACCTCCGAGCGCCTGACGCCGACCGAGCTCATCTCCGCCATCCTCAAGGCGCCGGTGGACCTGCTCTACAACGGCGGCATCGGCACCTACGTGAAGGCCAGCACCGAGAGCCACGCCGAGGTGGGCGACCGGGCCAACGACGCGCTGCGCATCGACGGGCGCGACCTGCGGGCCAAGGTGGTGGGCGAAGGCGGCAACCTGGGCTTCACGCAGCGCGGCCGCATCGAGGCGGCCCTGGCGGGCGTGTCCATCAATACCGACGCCATCGACAACTCGGCCGGCGTGGACACCTCGGACCACGAGGTGAACATCAAGATCCTGCTCGGCCTGGCCATCGCCGACGGCGAGATGACGCTGAAGCAGCGCAACACCATCCTGGCGCAGATGACCGACGAGGTCGCGGCGCTGGTGCTGCGCGACAACGTGTTCCAGACGCAGGCACTGTCGGTGACCAACCGGCTGGGCGTGCGGCTGCTGGACCAGGAGGCGCGCTTCATCCGCTTCCTGGAAAAGGCCGGGCGCCTGAACCGCGCCATCGAGTACCTGCCCAGCGACGAGACCATTGCCGAGCGGGCCGCCAAGGGCCAGGGGCTCACCACGCCCGAGCGCGCCGTGCTGCTGGCCTACAGCAAGATGTGGCTGTTCGACGAGATCCTCGCCTCCGACCTGCCGGAGGACCCGTGGATCGGCACCGCGGTGGAGCGCTACTTCCCGGCCGCGCTGCGCGACAGCCTGGGCGCCTACATCCCGCGCCACCCGCTCAAGCGCGAGATCATCGCCACGCACGTGCTCAACAGCATGGTCAACCGCGTGGGCGCCACCTTCGTGCACCGCCTGGCCGACATGACCGGGGCCCGGCCGGCGCAGGTGGTGCGCGCCTACCTGTGCACGCGCGAGGTCATGGGCCACGTGGCGCTGTGGCAGCAGGTGGAGGCGCTGGACAACCACGTGCCCGACACCGTGCAGAGCGAGATGCTCATCGAGGAAGGCTGGCTCACCGCCCGCGCCACCACCTGGTTCCTGCGCTACAAGCGCCTGGCCGAACCGATGGAGCAGACCTTCGGCCGCTTCCGCGCGGCGGTGGACGCGCTGCGCGAGCCGCTGGCCGTGCAGGCCGCTGCGTCCTCCCAGGCACAGGCCTGGGTGACGGCCGGGGTGCCGTCCGCCCTCGCCTGCCGCGTGGCCAGCGCGGACGGCCTGTTCGCCGCGCTGGACATCGCAGAGGTGGCCGAGGCCACCCAGCGCGAGGTGCGCGACGTGGGCGAGGTGCACGTGGGCATTGCCGCCCGCCTGGGACTGGGCGCGCTGCGCCAGCGCATCGAGGCCCTGCCCGGCCGCAGCCACTGGCAGGCGCTGGCCAAGGCCGCCCTGGGCGACGACCTGGCCGGCGTGCAGCGCGCCATCACCCAGCAGGTGCTCGCCGCCGATGTCTCCGGCGGCAGCACGTCCGGCTCGATGCTGGCCGTGTGGGAGGCCGCCAACACCGACGCGCTGGAGCGCGTGCAGCGCGTGCTGGGCGAGCTGGCCGACGCCCCGCAGGCCGACCTGGCCATGCTGTCGGTGGCGCTGCGCGAGCTGCGGCACCTGGCCTGAGGCCACGCCGCCCGGCCCGGGCCTAGCCCGGCGCCGGCGCGTGGCAGACGGCCTCGATGTTGTGGCCGTCGGGGTCGCGCACGAAGGCGCCGTAGTAGTCGGGGTGGTAGTGCGGGCGCAGGCCGGGCGGGCCGTTGTCGGTGCCGCCGGCCGCCATGGCCGCGCGGTAGAACGCATCCACCAGTTCGCGCCGTTCCACACGGAACGCCACATGCATCGGCGGCTGGTTGGGCGTGCCGCCATGGATCCAGAAATCCGGCTTGGGCGGCTCGCCGAAGCCGGCCACGTCGGACGACTTCGTCACCGCGGCGGGCAGCTCCATCAGCAGTCGGTAGCCGATTGGCGCCAGCGCGGCCTCGTAGAAGCGCTTGCTGCGGGCGAAGTCGCTCACCGCGACACCCGTGTGATCGATCATGGGCAGCTCCTGTGCGCCGCCATGGCAGCCGGGCCGACGCGGCCCCAGGCCCTACCATGGCGGGGTGAAACTCTCGCAGATTCTGTTCTCCCAGGGCTTCGGCACGCGCCGCGGCTGCGTGGGATTGGCATTGGGCGGTGCCGTGCGCGTGGCCGGCGCCGTGGTGGACGACCCCGACGCCGACCTGCCCACCGAGGGGCTGGTGCTGGAGGTCGACGGCAAGCCCTGGCCCTACCACGCGCGCGCCCTGGTGATGCTGCACAAGCCGGCCGGCTACGAGTGCTCCCAGAAGCCGCGCCACCACCCCAGCGTGATGACGCTGCTGCCCGCGCCGCTGCGCGAGCGGGGCCTGCAGCCGGTGGGCCGGCTGGACGAGGACACCACCGGCCTGCTGCTGCTGACCGACGACGGCACGCTCATCCACCGCCTCACCTCGCCGAAGAAGCACGTGCCCAAGGTGTACGAGGTGGGCTGCAAGCACCCGGTGGAGCCGGCGGTCCTGCAGCGCCTGCGCGACGGCGTGGTGCTGGACGACGACCCGGCCCCCGTGCGCGCTGCCGCCTGCGAGGCCACCGGCACGCACGACCTGCGGCTGGTGCTCACCGAAGGCAAGTACCACCAGGTCAAGCGCATGGTGGCCGCGGCCGGCAACCGCGTGGAGCGCCTGCACCGCAGCGCCTTCGGCCCGCTGCTGATCCCGCCCGGCCTGGCGCCGGGTCAATGGGCCTGGGTGGACATCGACCACGGGGGCCCCGATTGGTGCGCCGCCCCGCCGCCCAGCCCGGCCGCCGCCCGCTGACGGGTGGCGGCCAACGCATAACATCCCGCCCCATGCGCATACTTCGTGGCCTGCACGCCGACCAGGCAGCCGCCGGCCTCTCCCGCGGCCGCGGCCGCGCCCTGACCATCGGCAACTTCGACGGCGTGCACCGTGGCCACCAGGCCATGCTGGCGCTGCTGAACAGCGAGGCACGGCACCGCGGCCTGGCCAGCTGCGTGATGACCTTCGAGCCCCATCCGCGTGATTTCTTCGCGCAGCGCGCGGGCAAGCCGGAGCTGGCGCCCACGCGCATCGCCACCCTGCGCGACAAGCTCGCCGAGCTGGCCCGCTGCGGCGTGGACGAGGTGCTGGTGCTGCGCTTCGACGAGCGCCTGGCCAGCCTGCCGGCCGAGGACTTCATCCAGCGCATGCTGCGCGAGCGCCTGGACACGCGCTATGTGCTGGTGGGAGACGACTTCCGCTTCGGTGCCCGGCGCGCCGGCGACTACGCCATGCTCGACGCCGCGGGCGCGCAAGCCGGCTTCGACGTGGCCCGCATGATGAGCTACGAGGTGCACGGCCTGCGGGTGTCCAGCTCCGCCGTGCGCGAGGCCCTGGCCGCGGGCGACATGGCGCGCGCGGCCACGCTGCTGGGGCGCCCCTACGCCATCAGCGGCCATGTGGTGCACGGCCGCCAGCTGGGCCGCGACCTGGGCTTTCGCACCCTCAACCTGCGCTTTCCCTTCCACCGCCCCGCGGCGCACGGCATCTTCGTGGTGCGCGTGCACGGCCTGTCGGCCACGCCGCTGCCCGGGGTGGCCAGCCTGGGCGTGCGCCCCACGGTGGAGGACGCCGGCCGCGTGCTGCTGGAGACCCACTGCCTGCAGTGGCCCCAGGCGCTCGGCCTGGACGCCGGCTACGGCCGCCTCGTCTCGGTGGAGCTGCTGCACAAGCTGCACGACGAGCGCCGCTACCCCTCGCTGGACGCGCTGAAGGCCGGCATCGCGCAGGACGAGGCCGACGCGCGGGCCTGGTTCGCCGCGAACGCTTGAACCCGCCACCCCACAGTCGCCGGCCCGTCTGCCCGCGCTGCCTGCGCCCGCAGCCCACCTGCGTCTGCGCCCTGGCGCGGCCCACGGCCCACCGCACCGAGGTGCTGGTGCTGCAGCACCCGCACGAGCAGCGCCAGGCCAAGAACAGCGTGACGCTGCTGCGCCTGTCGCTGGCCCGCTGCGACGTGGTGGTGGGGGAGCACTTCCCGCCGGAGGCCCTGCAGGCCCTGCTGCACCGCCCGGGACGCGACACGCGGCTGCTGTACCCCGACGTCCCCGCGGCGCCTGCCCCGGCCGCCGCGCCGGTCACGCCAGGCGCACCCGTGCGGCTGGTGGTCATCGACGCCACCTGGCGCAAGAGCCTGCGCATGCTGCTGGTGCATCCCGCGCTGGCGGCGCTGCCGAGGCTGGCGCTGCACACCCCCCCGCCCACGCGCTACCGCGCCATCCGGGCGGCGCGTCGGGCCGACCAGGTCTCCACGCTGGAGGCCACGGTGCAGGCGCTGGCGATGCTGGAGGGCCCGTCGTTCGACGGCCACCCTCTGCTGGACGCCTTTGGTGAGTTCGTGGCCGCGCTGGCCTCGCAGCGCAGGCCTGGCCACTGAGGCGGTGGCCGGCACAGCCCTCAGGCCTCAGCCCTCAGCCTTCAGACAGCCAGGCGGGCAGGCGCGCCAGATCCGCGTCCACGTTCATCGCCTCGCTGGCGCGCTCCAGCGCCTGCCACAGCGGTGGGGGCATGGCGAGGATGGCGTCGGGCGACTTCGCCCGCGCGATCCACGCCTCGATCGCCCCGTGCTCCGTCGGGGTCAGCAGGTCCAGGTGGAGCATTTCGTCGATGGTGCGCACGGCGGGCCTCCCTCAACGCAGCGGGATCGGCACGGCGCGGTCCACCGGCACTGCCGTCACGCTGTTCTGCGGGGAGCCTTCGATGACCCGGTCCGAGTAGGTCAGGTAGACCAGCGTGTTGCGCCCCGCATCCACCATCCGCACCACGCGCAAGCGCTTGAAGACCAGCGAGATCCGTTCGCTGAACATCTCCTCCTGCTGCTTGAGCGGCCTGGGAAACGAGATGGGCCCGGTCTGCCGGCAGGCGATGGAGGCTTCCGCCTTGTCCTCCGCCAGCCCGAGGCCCCCCTTGATGCCTCCCGTCTTGGCGCGCGAGACATAGCAGGTCACCCCCCTGACCCCCGGATCGTCATAGGCGTCCACGACGATCTTGTGGTCCGGCCCGACGAGCTTGAACACGGTGTCCACCTCGCCCACCGGCTCGGCGCGGGGGGCGTGGGCCACGGCGAGGGCGAGGGACGACAGGGCGGTGAGGAGCAGGGGCTTCATGGCCGCATTGTGAACACTTTGGGCCGGCGGATCGGCTCACCCCCGCACCGCCGCCTCGATCGCCGCGACGTCGATCTTGCCCATCTCCATCATGGCCTCGAAGGCGCGCCGGGCGGTGGCCGGGTCGGGGTGGGCGATGGCGGCGGTCAGCACGCGCGGCGTGATCTGCCACGACAGGCCCCACTGGTCCTTGCACCAGCCGCAGGCGCTTTCCTGGCCGCCATGCCCGACGATGGCGTTCCAGTAGCGGTCGGTCTCGGCCTGGTCGTCGGTGGCCACCTGGAAGGAGAAGGCCTCGCTGTGCTTGAACATCGGGCCGCCGTTCAGGCCCAGGCAGGGGATGCCCAGCACGGTGAACTCCACGGTCAGTACGTCGCCGCGCTTGCCGGAGGGGAAGTCCGCCGGTGCCCGGTGCACGGCGTCCACATGGCTGTCGGGAAAGACGCTGGCGTAGAACTCGGCGGCCTCGAGGGCCGTGCCGTCGTACCAAAGGCAGATGGTGTTCTTGCTGGGCATGCCGTGCTCCTGGTGGTGGCGGGAAGAAGGACCGGTCGCCGGTCCGCGCATGGGTCACGACGATCGGCGGGCCGACCGTTCGACATCCGCAGCATGCGCCGGCGCCGCCCTGCCGGCCATCCCCCCGCGCGACTAGAATCGGCCCATGGTCACCCCCTTCGTCCGCCCTGTGCGCATCTGGCGCGCCCTGCGCCTCGCGCAAGGCCATGCCTGCACGCGCCGGCAGACGACGCGCGACCGAATTCGGCACGGCGGCTGACGCGGCTTCTTCGTCCGCGTTCACTCCCGCCCGGCGCGCCACCTCTCGGGGTCGCTGCGCCGCCTGCACCGCCCGACACCGCGCGCCTTGCGCCCAACAAGCGAGCGCGCCCCCGCCATGACCGACGCGACCCCCGACTACCGCCGCACGCTGAACCTGCCCGACACGCCCTTCCCCATGCGCGGCGACCTCGCCAGGCGCGAGCCGGGCTGGGTGACGCAGTGGGAGGACGAAGGCACCTACCAGCGCCTGCGCGAGGCGCGCTGCGGCGCGCCCAAGTTCATCCTGCACGACGGCCCGCCCTATGCCAACGGCCAGATCCACATGGGTCACGCCGTGAACAAGGTGCTCAAGGACATGATCGTCAAGGCCCGGCAGCTGGCCGGCTTCGACGCGCAGTACGTGCCCGGCTGGGACTGCCACGGCCTGCCCATCGAGAACGCCATCGAGAAGAAGCACGGCCGCAACCTCAGCCGCGACGACATGCAGGCGAAGAGCCGCGCCTACGCCACCGAGCAGATCGCCCAGCAGATGGCCGATTTCAAGCGCCTGGGCGTGCTGGGCGACTGGCACCGGCCCTACCGCACCATGGATTTCGCCAACGAGGCCGGCGAGATCCGCGCCTTCAAGCGGGTGATGGAGCGCGGCTTCGTCTACCGCGGCCTGAAGCCGGTGTACTGGTGCTTCGACTGCGGCTCGTCGCTGGCCGAGTTCGAGATCGAGTACGCGGACAAGAAGAGCCAGACGCTGGACGTCGCCTTCCTGTGCGCCGAGAACGAGCGCCTGGCCGCGGCCTTCGGCCTGCCGGCGCTGGCCGGCGAGGCCTTCGCGGTGATCTGGACGACGACCGCCTGGACGCTGCCTGCCAACCAGGCGCTCAACCTCAACCCGAAGATCGAGTACGCGCTGGTGGAGACGCAGAAGGACGGCCGGACCGCCTTCCTGCTGCTGGCCACGCAGCTGGTCGAGAAGTGCCTCGCCCGCTACGGCCTGACCGGCCAGGTGGTGGCCACCACGCTGGGCGAGCAGCTGGGCGGCATCCGCTTCCGCCACCCGCTGGCCCACGTGGATGCCGGCTACGACCGGCTGAGCCCCATCTACCTGGCCGACTACGCCACCGCGGACGACGGCACCGGCATCGTGCACTCGTCGCCCGCCTACGGCCTGGACGACTTCATGTCCTGCGTCTCGCACGGCATGGCCTACGACGAGATCCTCAACCCCGTGCAGGGCAACGGCAGCTATGCGCCGGAGCTGGCGCTATTCGGCGGCCAGAACATCTGGAAGGCAGCGCCGGTCATCATCGACACCCTGCGCCAGGCGGGGCGGCTGATGGCCACCGAGACCATCACCCACAGCTACCCGCACTGCTGGCGCCACAAGACGCCGGTGATCTACCGCGCCGCGGCGCAGTGGTTCATCCGCATGGACGAAGGCCAGGGCGTGTTCACCAAGGACAAGGCCCCCAAGACCCTGCGCCAGATGGCGCTGGACGCCATCGACCAGACCGGCTTCTATCCCGAGAACGGCCGGGCGCGGCTGCGCGACATGATCGCCAACCGGCCCGACTGGTGCATCTCGCGCCAGCGCAGCTGGGGCGTGCCGCTGCCCTTCTTCCTGCACAAGGACTCGGGCGAGCTGCACCCGCGCACCATGGAGATCCTGGACCAGGCGGCCGACATCGTCGAGCGCGGCGGCATCGAGGCCTGGAGCCGCGTCACGGCCGAGGAGATCCTGGGCGCAGAGGACGCGCCGCACTACACCAAGAGCAGCGACATCCTGGAGGTGTGGTTCGACTCCGGCTCCACCTTCAGCCACGTGCTGCGCGGCACCCATGCGCAGGACGCGCGCGGCACCGCGGGCTTTCACGACAGCGGCCCCGAGGCCGACCTGTACCTCGAAGGCCACGACCAGCACCGCGGCTGGTTCCACTCGTCGCTGCTGATCGCCTGTGCGCTCGAAGGCCGCGCGCCCTACCGCGGCCTGCTCACCCACGGCTTCACCGTGGACAGCCAGGGCCGCAAGATGAGCAAGTCGCTGGGCAACGGCATCGACCCGCAGGCCGTGAGCCAGAAGCTGGGCGCCGAGATCATCCGCCTGTGGGTGGCCGCCAGCGACTACTCCGGCGACATCGCCGGCGACGACAAGATCCTGGCCCGTGTGGTGGACGCCTACCGCCGCATCCGCAACACGCTGCGCTTCCTGCTGGCCAACGTGAGCGATTTCGACCCGGCCACCGACGCCGTGGCGGGCGACGAGCTGCTGGAGATCGACCGCTACGCCCTGGCGCGCTGTGCCGAGCTGCAGGCCGACATCCTCAAGCACTTCACGGCCTACGAGTTCCACCCGGTGGTGGCCAAGCTGCAGGTGTACTGCTCGGAAGACCTGGGCGCGTTCTACCTGGACGTGCTGAAGGACCGGCTCTACACCACCGCGCCCAAGAGCCTGGCGCGGCGCAGCGCGCAGACCGCCCTGTGGCACATCACCCAGGCCATGCTGCGCTGGATGGCGCCCTTCCTCAGCTTCACCGCCGAGGAGGCCTGGCAGGTCTTCGCCCACGGCACGGCCTCGCGCCAGACCATCTTCACCGAGACCTACTGGCCGCTGCCGGCGCCCGACGCCGGGCTGCTCGAGCGCTGGGGCCGCATCCGCGCCATCCGCGAGCTGGCCAACAAGGAGATCGAGGCGGTGCGCGCCACCGGCGCGGTGGGTGCCTCGCTGCAGGCCACGCTCACGCTGACCTGCCCGCCGGAAGACGCGGCCCTGCTGCGCAGCCTGGGCGACGACCTGCGCTTCGTCACCATCACCTCCGCCGCCACCGTGGTGGAGGGTGACACGCTGGCCGTGCAGGTGAGCCCGGCCACGGCGCCCAAGTGCGAGCGCTGCTGGCACTACCGCGACGACGTGGGCACGAACCCCGCGCACCCCACGCTGTGCGGCCGCTGCGACACCAACCTGCACGGCGCGGGCGAAACCCGCCACATCGCCTGATGGCCACCGCCCGCCGCTCCTCCGCTGCCGGCAGCACGCCGGGCCTGGCCCTGTGGCTGGGCCTGGCGCTGGTGGTCATCCTGCTGGACCAGTTCACCAAGACGCTGATCCTGGGCGATTTCCAGTACGGCGAAAGCCGCACGGTCACCTCGTTCTTCAACGTGGTGCGGGTGCACAACACCGGGGCGGCCTTCTCCTTCCTGGCCGGCGCCTCGGGCTGGCAGCGCTGGTTCTTCATCGGCCTGGGGCTGGTGGCCTCGGCGCTCATCGTCTGGATGCTGAAGAAGCACCCCGGCCAGACGCTGTTCTGCTTCGCGGTCACCATGATTCTGGGCGGCGCGCTGGGCAACGTCATCGACCGCCTGCTGCACGGCTACGTGGTGGACTTCATCCAGCTGCACTACGCCGGCCGTGCCTTTCCCAGCTTCAACCTGGCGGACAGCGCCATCACGCTGGGCGCCATCTGCCTGGTGCTGGACGAGCTGCGGCGGGTGCGCCGCAGCTGATCGGCCGGAGCGGCCCCTTCAGCCGTTCAACGCGCCGCCGTGGTGCCCGCCACCTGGGCGGTGCGCGTGGCCGCGGGCGGCGGCATCTCGGTGTCCAGCATCATCACCGCCACCAGGGCGGTGATCGAGGTGCAGGCCAGCGCCAGGGCGGCCCAGGTGCCGCGCGGCACGCCGCGGCGTCGGATCGTGGGGCGGATGCAGGCAGTGGCGGGGTGCATGAGGTCCTCCAGGGGCGTGGCGGGGTGGATCGCCATGGCCAACCCCGGCCGCGGTCCGGCAGGGTGGGCCGGCGCCGCACGGGGCACTGCGGCCGTGGCAAGCACGGCCTGTGCCACCTTTGCTGCACCGCAGCAGGGCGCCAAGCGCGCCCCGCGGCGCCCTCCGCCTGCGCTCAGGCCGGGTGGACCGCGCCCAGCACCCGCATCCCGCGGGCCCCGGTGACGGCCGGCAGGTTGCCGGGCTCGCCGGCCAGGCAGGCGCGCGCCAGCCAGGCAAAGGCCGCGGCCTCCACCTGCAGCGGCGGCAGGCCGGCCTCGGCGGTGGACCGCACGGCCACCCCGGGCAACGCCACGGCCAGGCGCTGCATCAGATGGGCATTGAGGGCACCGCCGCCACACACCAGCAACTCGGGCACGCCGGGCGCATGGGCGCGCAGCGCGTCGGCCGCCGCCACCACCGTGAACTCGGCCAGGGTGGCCTGCACGTCCTCGGGGCGCAGGCTGCCGTGCGCCGCCAGGTGGGCGTGCAGGTGGGCGTCCAGCCAGCCCGCGTGGAACAGGTCGCGGCCGGTGCTCTTGGGCGGTGGCTGGTGCAGGAAGGGCTCGGCGCACAGGCGCGCCAGCAGGGCCGGCTGCACCTGGCCGGTGGCGGCCCAGGCGCCGTCGGCGTCGAAGGCTGGGCCGCGCTGCCGCTGCACCCAATGGTCGAGCAGCGCATTGGCGGGGCCGCAGTCGAAACCGCGCACCACGCCCGCCGGGTCGTCGGCGGCCGGCAGCAGCGTGAGGTTGGCGATGCCGCCCAGGTTCAGCAGGGCGCGGGGGTGGCCAGGCAGCCCGAACACCCGGGCATGGAAGGCGGGTACCAGCGGCGCGCCCTGCCCGCCGGCCGCCACGTCGCGCGGGCGGAAATCGGCCACCACGGTGCAGCCGGTCAGCTCGGCCAGCAGCGCGGGGTTGTTCAGTTGCAGGGTGTAGCCCGTGCCGTCGAACTCACGCGGCCGGTGGCGCACGGTCTGGCCGTGCGAGCCGATGGCGGCGATGGCCGCTGCGGCCCCGGGGGGCCGCAGCGCCTGCACCACCTCGGCCTGCACGCGTGCCAGCGCATTGGCCGCCAGGGCGGCGCGGTGCAGCTCGTCGGCGCCGCCCGGGGTGTTCAGTGCCATCAGCTCGGCGCGCAGCCCAGCGGTAAAGGGGCGGTGCGCATGGGCGCGCACCTCCAGCGCACGGTCGGCGCCGGGCTCGAAGGCCACCAGCACGCCGTCCACCCCGTCCAGCGAGGTGCCCGACATCAGGCCGATGAACAGCCCGCCCGCCGGGCCGGGGCCGGCGGTCACTCCCGGCCGACCACGCCGCGCAGGTCGTCGGCCACGTCCAGCTGCGTCTTCAGCGCCAGCGCCACCTGCTGGAAGCGCGGGCGCTGCGAGGCGTCGAGCACCACGGCCTCGGAGGCCTTGGCGATCTTCACCGGGTTCTGGTGCACGCCGTTCACGCGGAACTCGAAGTGCAGGTGCGGGCCGGTGGCCCAGCCGGTGGCACCCACGGCACCGATGCGCTGGCCCTGGTCCACCCGGGAGCCGTTCTTCACGTCGATGCGCGACAGGTGGGCGTAGAGCGTGCTGCGGCCACCGGCATGGCGCACGATCACCACGTTGCCGTAGCCGTTCTGGCGGCCGGCGAACTCGACCACGCCGTCGCCCACGGTGCGCACCGGCGTGCCGGTGGGCGCGCCGTAGTCGGTGCCCAGGTGCGCGCGCATGACCTTGTGGATGGGGTGCATGCGCATGGCGAAACCGGAGGTGACGCGCGAGAACTCCATCGGGCTGGCCAGGAACGCCCGGCGCTTGCTCTCGCCGCGGAAGTCGTAGTAGCCGCCCTTGCCGTCGGCACCCTGGAACCACACCGCCTGGTGCGCCTCGCCGGCATTGACGAACTCGGCGGCCAGCACGCGGCCGGTGCCCTGGTTCCAGGTGATGGGCTCGCCGTCGGCCGTGAGCGCTTCGTAGACGACGCTGAATTCGTCGCCCCGGCGCAGCTCGCGGTGGAAGTCGATCTCGGCCGCGAACATCTCGGCCATCTGCACCGCCACGGCGTCGGGGATGCCGGCGTCGTCGGTGGCGGCGAACAGCGAGCTGCGGATCACCCCGCCGGCCAGGCGCGTGGTGCTGCCCAGCGGCGCCGTTTCCAGCATGGTGGTGAAGCTGCCGTCGGCGGCGCGCTCGATGGTCAGGCGGTTGAACCGCGCCGGACCGGCCACCCCACCGTCGTCCTCGGCCGGGTAGCGGGCCACCAGCGAACGCAGGCGGCCGTCGTCGTCGGTCTCGGCCGACACCATCTTGCCGGCGCGGCCGGCCAGCACACGCTGTCCGTGGCGGTCGGTGCGCAGGAAGCGCGCGGCCTCCGCGTCGGCCACACCCAGCCGCTTGAGCAGGGTGTCCGCAGTGTCGCTCGGCCGCGTGGTCTCGCTGCGGCGCAGCTGCAGCGGCAGCTCGGCCAGGGCGTTGGCCTGCTCCAGCAGGTTCTCCGGCTCGACGGCTTCGGTGATGGTGCGGCGGGGCAGCTCGGCCGCGTCGGGGGCCAGCGGCGCGATGCCGAAGGCCGTGACGCCGAAGCCGGTCATCAGCACCGCCAGGGTGGTGACGACGCCGCGGCGGTGGGCGGCGAGGAATTCGCGGGCGGCGAGGGCCGCGGTGCGCAGCGAGGCCGGCAGGCCGGGCGCAGCAGAGGGTTCCAGGGGCATCCGGGGGTTCCACGAAGGCGGCGGACGCTGGGCGCGGCTTCTTGGGCCGCGGCAGGCACCGCCTGGGTGTCCAACACACGCTGCACGGGGATCGGACGGGCCGGGCCAATGCAGCGCTCGAGAGGGGCCGGGGGCCTGGGTGGGGCCGGCCCGTAGAATCTGCCGCTTGCCCGGCCACCTTCGTGGTGGCCCGGCCGGCTGGCTGGCCGGGGCGGCGCTCGAGGCGCCGGAGCCCGATCCAGGCGTGCGCGCGAGTATAGCCAAGCCGCTACATCAGCCATCCCCTGTTTGCACTTTGTCACCGCCGTATGTCCGACGCCGCAAGCTCCGCCCCTCCTACCCCGCCCCTGAGCGACACGGTGCAGCATGCCCTGGCGGTGAGCCTGCGCGGCTGCAGCGAGCTGCTGCCCCAGGCCGACTGGGTGAAGAAGCTGCAGCGCGCCGAAGCCACCGGCCAGCCGCTGCGCATCAAGCTGGGGCTGGACCCCACCGCGCCTGACATCCACCTGGGCCACACGGTCGTGCTGAACAAGATGCGCCAGCTGCAGGACCTGGGCCACACCGTCATCTTCCTCATCGGTGACTTCACCTCGATGATCGGCGACCCCTCCGGCCGCAACGTGACACGCCCGCCGCTCACGCGTGAGCAGATCGCCGCCAACGCACAGACCTATTACGCCCAGGCCAGCCTGGTGCTGGATCCGTCGAAGACCGAGATCCGCTACAACAGCGAGTGGAGCGACCCCCTGGGCGCGCGCGGCATGATCGAGCTGGCCGCCAAGTACACGGTGGCACGCATGCTGGAGCGCGACGATTTCACCAAGCGCTACCAGGCCGGCACGCCGATCTCTGTGCACGAGCTGCTGTACCCGCTGATGCAGGGCTACGACTCGGTGGCGCTCAGGAGCGACCTGGAGCTCGGCGGCACCGACCAGAAGTTCAACCTGCTGGTGGGCCGCGCGCTGCAGGCCGAGTACGGCCAGGAGCCGCAGTGCATTCTCACCATGCCGCTACTCGAAGGCCTGGACGGCATCGAGAAGATGTCCAAGTCCAAGAACAACTACGTGGGCATCACCGAGCCGGCGAACACCATGTTCGCCAAGATCCTGTCGATCAGCGACGCGCAGATGTGGAAGTGGTACACGCTGCTGTCCTTCCGCTCGGAGGCGGAGATCGCGGCGCTGCAGCGCGAGGTGGCGGCGGGCCGGAATCCCAAGGACGCCAAAGTGGCCTTGGCCAAGGAGATCACCGCGCGCTTCCACAATGCGGCCGCCGCGGATGCCGCCGAGGCCGACTTCCAGCTGCGTGCCAAGGGCGGCATCCCGGACGAGATCCCGGAGCTCGCCCTGAGCGGCGCGCCCCTGGGGCTCGGCGCGCTGCTCAAGGCGGCCAACCTGGCGCCCAGCACGAGCGAGGCGCTGCGCCTGGTGGACCAGGGCGGCGTCCGCATCGACGGATCGGTCGTCTCGGACAAGGGCCTGAAGCTCGACCGCGGCACCTTCATCGTCCAGGTGGGCAAGCGCAAGTTCGCGCGCGTCACCCTGTCCTGAGCGGCCGCCCCACCGGGCGGCGCTCTTCGTCCTTCCGTTCAACGGAGATCCCGATGAACCGCATCCGACTCACGTCCGTCCTCATCCTCGTAGCCGCCATCGGCGGCCTGGCCGCGCAGGCCCAGGTGGAGCCATCCTCCGCCACCGCCATGGCGCCCGGCGCGCCGCAGCCGGTGGTGGCACCCGATGGCAGCCAGACCTGGCCCAGCGGCCTGGTCATCCGCCACCTCAAGGAAGGCGCGGGGCCCGCCCCGGCCGCCACCGACACCGTCAAGGTGCACTACCGCGGCACCTTCCCCGACGGCAAGGAGTTCGACAGCTCCTACACCCGCGGCCAGCCGGCCGAGTTCCCGCTCAATCGCGTCATCCCCTGCTGGACCGAGGGTGTGCAGAAGATCAAGGTCGGCGGCAAGGCCAAGCTGGTCTGCCCGCCGGGCATCGCCTATGGCGCCAAGGGCGCCGGCGGGGTCATCCCGCCCAACGCGACGCTGCACTTCGACGTGGAACTGCTGGGCATCGCCGGCCGCTGAGCCCCCTGAGCGCCGGGCCGCGCCCGCGGCTCAGCTGGCGTTGCGCGAGCCCGCGCGGCGCCCTTCGCCGGTGCGGCATTCGGCATGCGCCTGCCACGCCGGCTCGTTGCAGCGCTGCTCGATGCAGCGCCACCTCAGCAGCACGCTTTCGCCGGCACACGCATCGGACGGGCTGGCCGCCACCCGCCGCGCCGGGGCCGGGGCGGGCGCCACCGGCCCGGCAGGTGCCGGCCCGGGCGGGCTGCCTGTCCACACCGGCTCCGGCTTGCCCGGCGACATGCCCACCCGTGCCGACGCGGGGCCGCCCGGGCCCCCTGCGGCCCCGGCAGCCCCTGCAGCCCCTGCACCCGCGGGCATTCCGGGCCCTGCCGGCCCCGCGGACGCCGCCGCGTCACCGCCGGACGAGGCCGTGTCCCCGGACGCGGCCTCCCGCGCGTCCGCCTCCGGGGGGGCGGCCGCCGGCACGGTGGCCAGCGGCTCCTCCTGCATCTCCAACGGCAATTCGTCCCGCCGATGCGGCCACGACCAGACCAGCGCCACCACGGCGGCGGCCGCGATGCCCGCCAGCCCCCACTGGCGACGGTCGCGCCGTGGCGTGCGTGACGCGGCGCGGCGGCGGGCGGCCGCGGCGCGTGCCGGGTCGATGGGCACGGTGGATTCCGCCGGCACGGCGGCCACGGTGTCCAGCTCCAGCAACACGGTCGGCACGTGGTCGGTGTCGCCTTCGTCGGGCGGCGTGGCCGCCGGCTCGGCGGGCGCCGCGGCCGCGTCGGGCGCCAGGCGCTCGCCGCGCAACGCGTCGACCAGCGCCTGCGCACTGGCCGGCCGGTCACCCGGCCGCACGGCGAGCGCCCAGTCGATGGCGGCCAGGGCCGGCCGCGACCAGCCCGGCACGCCGCGGTCGGCCAGGCGCTGGTAGCTGTCGGCCACCGCGCGCGCCGTGGCCTGCGGGGGCGGATGGCCGAGCAGCAGGTAGTGCAGGACCGCGCCCAGGGCGTACAGGTCCGTCCAGGGCCCCTGGCGCAGGCCGTCTTCCTCGCCGTACTGCTCGATCGGCGCGAAACGCGGCTTGAGGATGGTGGCCACCGTCTGCGTGCGCTCGCCGATGGCGCGCCGCGCCGCGCCGAAGTCCAGCAGCACCGGGTCCCCGCCCCCGTCGGGCAGCAGGATGTTGTCCGGCGAGATGTCGCGGTGCAGGATGCCTTCGGCGTGCAGGTGCGCCAGGCCGTCCAGCACCGGCAGCATGACGGCGAGCGTCTGGGCCTGCAGTGGCGGCCCCGCCAGTGACTCGCGCCAGGCCTTGAGCGTGCGGCCCGGCAGGTAGGGCATGGCCATGTAGGCGGTGCCGTTCGCTTCCCAGAAGCGGTAGACCTTGAGCACCGACGGGTGGTCGAAGCGGGCCAGCAGGCGCGCCTCGTTGTTGAACGAGCGCCGCCCCGCCTCGAAGGCCTCGGCGGCCGCGGGGGACCGCAGCGTCACCTCCTGCTGCAGGCCGCGCCGCGCCAGCTCGGCGGGCATGTACTCCTTGAGCGCCACGACACGCTGCAGCACATGGTCGCGTGCCAGGTAGACGATGCCGAAGCCGCCCACGCCGATGGTGCGGACGATCTCCAGCTCGCCGAAGCGGGTACCGGCCGGCAGGGCCAGGATCTCGTCGTCGTGCGGACCGCCGACGGGCGGGCCCTGAGGGGCGTCGGGCATGGGGCGGCGGGGGCTCGCTGGCGCTAAACGGCGAATTATCGGTGGAGTGTTCCGCCGCGGCGCGGGCGGATGTCACGCCGGATTGACGCGGCGCAGCCGCCCGCCGGCACGCTCAGAGCTGCCACTCGCGCCGCGTGGCGGCGATCTCCGGCAGCCAGCGCGGCTCGGCCTCGCGTGCCCGGCGCTCGGCCTGTTCGATCGAGGCACGCGCCGCCGCACGCCGGCCCTGGCGTGCCTGCACCACCGCCAGGTTGTTCCACGCCACCGCACTGTCGTGCTGCCCCGTCGCGCGCTCGAGCAGCGCCGCGGCATCGGCCAGCTCGTCGCGGGACAGGTGCCAGTTGGCCAGGCCCAGCACCGGGCCCAGTGACTGCGGCCAGCGCTGCGTGGCGCTGCGCCAGGCCAGCCCGGGCCCCGGCGCGCCGGCACCGGCGCCGCGCTCGAACGCGGCGACCGCGGCCACGGCGGTGTCCGCGGTGGCGGCCACCGGCCAGCGGCCGGGTGGCAGCGCCACCAGGGCCCAGGCGCCGGCGCGCGTCCAGGTGTGCTCCAGCGTGGCCAGCGGCCACCCCTGCGCGCCCTGCCGGCCGCTGTGCAGGCGGGCCGTGCAGGCGTCGAGGTCGTAGCCCGTGAGCACGGCGTAGTGCCAGCGCGGCAGCACCGGCAGCGCCAGGTTCAGCAGCAGGCCCACGGGCCGCCCGGCGGCCAGCTCGGCGCACAGCGCCTCCAGGCGGGGCGGCAGCGTGAACGCCAGCGCGCCATGGCGACGCGTGGCGGCCAGCATCTCGATCTGCAGGCTGCCCTGCCGGCCCGGCAGGTAGACCTGCGGTGTCAGCGTGGCCAGGTCGCCGGGCAGGCCGGCCGCACCCAGCAGCATGGCCAGCGTGGCCGGGCCGCAGAGCTCGTCGTCCTGGGCGACGAAGGGCACGTCCAGCGCGACACGGCGCGGCAGGCCCGTCGGCGGCGCCCGCCGCAGCGCGTCGCTCATGGGCGCGGCCAGCGAGGCGCAGCCGCCCAACCCGCCCAGGCCCGCCAGCACCCCCAGCGCGGGCGCCACCGCGGCTGCCCGCAGGCAGGCACGGCGGTGCAGGCTCATGGCAGGGCGGCGCCGAGGGGAGCGTTCAGCGCGTGGAGCGGGTGAACGGGAACACCTTGGTCAGGCCGAGGATGTCGGTGACCAGCAGCAGCACGAACACGAACAGCAGCACACCGAGGATGTCGCTGGCGCCCGCGGGCGCGCTGTCGATCTGGTCGAGCAGCAGCTGGGCCTCGGCGTCGGTGAGCGCGGCCACGCGGGCGTGCGCCTGGGCCATGTCGACACCGCGCTCCTGCAGGGCGGCCTGCACATCGGCACGCTCGAAGTGGCGCATCAGCGCGTCACGCGCGCTGCCTTCCGGCGCCGGGGCGGTGGCCGCGGTGGCGGACGACAGCTGCTCCGCACCGATCACACCGGCCTGGGCCGATTGCAGCCCCCCGGCGAAGCTGAGGCTCGCCACCAGGGCCCACGACATCACACGCATACGAGGTTTCATGGTTGTTCTCCTTCACGGACAGCCGCGAGCGGCGCGGAGCAAGCGGCGCGCCTGCCCCCGTCGCCCTCGAAGACTGTAGTGCAGCCGGCGACAATGGCGCGATGCAGGTCGCCACGTACTTGAAACTGTCTGTCGCTGCGGCGCTCGCGACCATTGCCTTGAAGACGGGCGCCTGGTGGCTCACCGACTCGGTGAGCCTGCTGTCCGATGCCCTGGAATCGCTGGTCAACCTGGCCGGCGCCGTGTTCGCGCTGGCCATGGTGACGGTGGCCGCCCAGCCGCCCGACGAGGACCACCCGTTCGGGCACCACAAGGCCGAATACTTCTCCAGCGGCTTCGAGGGCGTGCTCATCATCGCGGCCGCGCTCGGCATCGCCGCGGCCGCGGTGCACCGCTGGCTGAACCCCCAGCCGCTGGAGGCCCTGGGCCTGGGCCTCGGGCTGTCGGTGCTGAGCTCGGTGATCAACGGCCTGCTGGCCTGGGGCATGCTGCGCACCGCCCGCCAGCACCACTCCATCGCGCTCGAGGCCGACGCGCGCCACCTGTTCACCGACGTGTGGACCTCGGCCGGCGTCGTGGCGGGGCTGCTCGCCGTCATGGCCACCGGGTGGCAGTGGCTGGACCCGCTGTGCGCCCTGGCCGTGGCCCTGAACATCCTGCGCGAAGGGGCGTCGCTGGTCAGCCGGTCCGCGCACGGGCTGATGGACCATGCCCTGGAGCCCGAACACCTGCGCGCCATCGAGGAGGTGCTGCACGCGCAGGCGCGCCGCGGGCCGGCCCGCTTCGACCACCTGGCCACCCGCCGGGCCGGTGCCCGCCGCTTTGCCGACCTGCACATGCACCTGCCGGCCGACTGGACGCTGCAACGCGCTGCCGGGCTGCGCAACGAGGTCGAACAGGCGCTCACCGGGGCGGTGCCCGGCCTGCGGGCCAGCATCCAGCTGCTGCCCGTGGGCGTGGAAAGCCAGTACGCCCACGGCGAGCCCGCTCCCGGCGGGCAGGAGGTGCCGCGGTGATCGGCGTGATCCAGCGCGTGCGCGAGGCGCGCGTCGACATCGCCGGGCGCACCGTGGGCGCCATCGGCCCGGGCCTGCTGGTGCTGGCCTGCGCCGAGCCGGCCGACACCCAGGCGCAGGTGGAGCGCTTCCTGGCCAAGCTGCTCAAGCTGCGCATCTTCAGCGACGATGCCGGCAAGATGAACCGCAGCGTGCAGGACCTGGACGGCCGCGGCACGCCGGGCGGCCTGCTCATCGTCTCGCAGTTCACCCTGGCGGCCGACGTCTCCGGCGGCAACCGCCCCAGCTTCACCGGCGCCGCCCCGGCGGCCCAGGGCCGGGCGCTCTACGACCTGCTGGTGGCGCGCGCCCGCGCCGCGCACCCCGTGGTGGCCACGGGCGAGTTCGGCGCGGACATGCAGGTGCACCTGGTCAACGACGGGCCGGTGACGATCCCGCTGCGCATCGCCTGAGCCGGCGGCGGCCGGGTCAGTCGAGCAGCGCCGCCAGCCGCGGCAGGGCCGCCAGCGTGTTGGCGCGCACGCGCTGCGCGGTCGCCTCGCGCGTCCACCCGCGCAGGTCCGCCAGCGTGTCGGCGATGCGCGCCAGCTCGGCCGGCTCGTTGCGCATGGTGGCCCCCGCGGCGCGCTGCGCGGCGGTCTTGTACAGCCACTGCGGCGCGATGTCCGGCGAATCGGTCTCCAGCACCGGGGCCGCGTCCGCCACCTCGGCGGCCAGGCGGCGGATGTTCAGCGCCCGCTCGTGCGTCATGGCGCCGCCGAAGCCGAGCCGGTAGCCCAGCGCCACGAAGGTGTCGGCCTGCTGCCGGCTGCCATTGAAGGCGTGGGCGATGCCGCCGGGCGTGTCGATGCGGCGCAGGCCGGCCAGCACCGGGTCGGCGGCGCGGCGCGAGTGCAGCAGCGCGGGCAGGCCGGCGTCGCGGGCGATCTTCAGCTGCTCGGTGAAGAAGCGCTGCTGCGTCGCCATGTCCAGCCCGGGCACGAAGCCGTCCAGCCCGATCTCGCCGACGGCCACCAGGCGCGGGTCGTCGCGCGCCTCGCGCAGCGCATCACGCAGGCGGTCCAGGTCCTCGTCGCGCGCCTGCATGACGCACATCGGGTGGATGCCCAGGGCATAGGCGAGCCCATGGCGGTGTGCCAGCGCACGCACGGTGGCGAAGTTGCCCACCTCCACGGCGGGCAGCACCTGCATGCGCACGCCTGCCGCGGCCGCGCGGGCCACCACCGCGTCACGGTCGGCGTCGAACTCGCGGGCGTCGAGGTGGCAGTGGGTGTCGGTCCACATGGGGGGCGGCGGGGCGGTCAGGGCGGGCGCCAGCGGCTGTGTGCACGCGCCTCCCCGCCCTCCCCGGCAAGCCGCGCGCCGCCGCGTGGCGGGCGGCCCGGGCCGGCGGGCGGCAGCTCCACGCTGTCGGGGATGGGCTCCAGGCCCAGCTGCTGGCGCAGGTCAGCGCGCAGCTCGGCGATGAGCGCGGACGCGTCCACCGGCTCCTGCGCCACGAGGGCGCGCGCGCAGGCCGCCGCCAGCTCCACCTGGCGCACGGTGCCGAACAGCACCACATCGGCCAAGGCCTCCTCGACCTGGCTGCGGTGCTCGGGGCCGGCGGGGGTGAAGGAGCCGGCCAGGGCCCGGTACGCCACCACCAGCGAGCGCAGCCGCTCGGTCTCCTGCCGGTTCTCGCGCAGGCGGCGGTCGCGCATGCGCATGAGCACGAAGATGCGGATGAACAGCAGCACGATGGCCACCGTCACCGGGACGATGATCGCCAGCGGGTGGATGTCCTCCCAGCCGCCCAGGCGCACCGCGTCAGCCCTCCACCAGGCGGCCGGCGTCGAGCCGGATCTGCCGGTCGCAGCGGGCCGCCAGCGCGGTGTCGTGCGTCACCAGCACGAAGGCGAGCCCGCGCTCGCGGGCGCGGGCCAGCATGAGGGCGAACACGCGGTCGGCGGTGTCGCGGTCCAGGTTGCCCGTGGGCTCGTCGGCCAGCACGCAGGCCGGGTCGGCCACCAGCGCGCGCGCCAGGGCCACACGCTGGCGTTCGCCGCCGGAAAGCTCGCCCGGCCGGTGCTGCACGCGCTCGCCCAGGCCCACCTCGGCCAGCGCCTGGCGGGCCCGCTCGCGCGCCGCAGCCACCGGCTCGCGCCGGATGCGCAGCGGCATGGCCACGTTGTCCAGCGCGCTGAACTCGGGCAGCAGGTGGTGGAACTGGTAGACGAAGCCGAGGTGCCGGTTGCGCCAGGCGCCCTGCTCGGCCGCGCCCATGTCCTGCAGCGGCCGGCCCATGAGCTGCACGGTGCCGCGGGTGGGCGCGTCCAGCCCGCCCAGCAGATGCAGCAGGGTGCTCTTGCCGGAGCCGGAGGCGCCCACGATGGCCAGCGTCTCGCCGCGCGGCACGGTGAGGTCCACGCCCTGCAGCACGTGCACGTCGAGCGGGCCCTCGTGGAAGCGCTTGTGCAGGCCGCGCGCCTCGATCACGGCCGACGTGGCGTCACTCATAGCGCAGCGCCTCCGCCGGGTTGACCCGGCTGGCGCGCCAGCTGGGGTAGAGCGTGGCCAGGAAGGCCAGCACCAGCGAGATGACGCCGATGGGCACGATGTCCGACGCCCGCGGGTCGCTGGGCATCTTGCTGATGAGGTACAGGCTGCTGGGCAGGAAGGCCACGCCGAGCGCGCGCTCGATGGCCGGCACGATGACGTCGATGTTCAGCGCCAGCAGCAGGCCCAGGCCCACACCGGCGGCCGTGCCCACGATGCCGGCCGTGGCGCCCTGCACCACGAAGATGCCCATGATGGAGCGCGGGCTGGCGCCGATGGTGCGCAGGATGGCGATGTCGGCGCGCTTGTCCGTCACCGTCATCACCAGCGTGGACACCAGATTGAACGCCGCCACCGCCACGATGAGCGTGAGGATGATGAACATCATGCGCTTTTCCACCTGCACCGCGTCGAACCACACGGCGTTGCTGCGGGTCCAGTCGCGCACGCGCCATTCGGGCCCCAGCGCCATGCCCAGGCGCAGCCCCACGTCGCGTGCCTGGTGCACGTCGGCCAGCTTCAGCTGCACGCCGGTGGGCCCCTCCGTGCGGTACAGGCGGGCCGCGTCGTCCAGGTGGATCAGCGCCATGCCCGAGTCGTACTCGTAGTGGCCCACGCTGAAGATGCCGGCCACGGTGAACTGCTTCAGGCGCGGGTTCACGCCCACCGGCGTCACCTGGCCGCCCGGCGCGATGACGGTGACCGGGTCGCCCCGCCGCACGCCCAGCGCGCGCGCCAGCTCGGCGCCCAGCACGATGCGCCACTGGCCGGGCTGCAGCTCGGCCAGGGTGCCGTCGGCCTGCAGCTTCGCGCCGAGGTCGGTGATGCCGGGCTCGGCCTCGGGCAGCACGCCGCGCACCACCACGCCGCGCATGTCCTCGCCACGCGCCAGCAGCGACTGCACCGACACGTACGGTGCCGCGGCGACCACCGCCGGATCCTGCTTCACCCGCGCCGCCAGCGCGGGCCAGTCCGACAGGGCGCCGCCGTAGGCCGGCATCACCTCCACGTGCGCCACGGCGGAGAGCATGCGGTCGCGCACTTCCTTCTGGAAGCCGTTCATCACGCTGAGCACCACGATGAGCGCCATCACGCCCAGCGCGATGCCCACGATGGAGACGAAGGAGATGAAGGAGATGAAGCCGTTGCTGCGCCCGGCCCGGCCGGCGCGCGTGTAGCGCCAGCCGATCTGCCACTCGTAGGGCAGCCTGGAAAGAAGTCCCATAAGGGCGGCATGCTACCTGCTGCCCCCCGGGCGGCCGCGGCGGCGCACGGGATAATCCGGCGATGCACCTGGTGGTTCCGTTCGCGTCCGCCCTCTCGCCCGCGGCGGGAGCGGCGCTGTCCACGCTGCAGTGGCCCGCCCTGGAGCGCCTGCTGGCGCGGCTGGCGCCGGCCGAGCGCCTGGAGGGCGACGAGTTCAGCCTGACGCCGCCGCACGAGCGCGCGCTCGCCCGCGCCCGCGGCTGGCCGGATGCGCCGGACGGCCTGCTGCCCTGGGGCGCCGACGCCGCGCGCGCCGATGGCCTGCCCGTGGACGACGAGCCCGCCATGGGCTGGGCCCTGCTGGCCCCGGCCAGCTGGCACGTCGGCGCCGAGCATGTGTCGCTCGCCAACCCGGCCGACCTGGCCCTGGACGAGGCGGACGCCCGCACCCTGTTCGACGCCCTGGCGCCGCTGTTCGACGAGGATGGCTGGCGCCTGCACTGGGGCGCCGCCACGCGCTGGTATGCCCGCCACCCCAGCCTGGCCACGCTGCCCACCGCCTCGGCCGACCGCGTGATCGGCCGCAGCGTCGACCTGTGGCTGGGCAGCGACCCGGCCGCGCGCACCGTGCGCCGGCTGCAGGCCGAGGCGCAGATGCTGCTGCACCGCCAGCCGCTGAACGAGGCGCGCGAGGCCGCCGGGCAGCTGCCGGTGAATTCCTTCTGGCTCAGCGGTACCGGCACGCCCGCGCCCGCCGCGGCCGGCGGCGACGTGATGGTGGCGGACGGCCTGCGCGCCCCCGCACTGGCCGAGGACTGGACCGCCTGGGCCGAGGCATGGGCCGCGCTCGACGCCGGCGCCGTCGCCGGCCTGCTGGCCCGCGCACAGGCCGGCGAGCCGGTGCGGCTCACGCTGTGCGGCGAGCGCCATGCCCAGGTCTTCGACACGGCCGGCGCCGGCCGGGGCCGCCCGTGGTGGCAGCGTGGCCCCCTGGCGCCGCGGCGCGACGACCCGGCCCGCTGGCTGGCGGCCCTCTGACCCTGCTCTGGTAGCCCATGTCCACGCCCACCCTGCTCGTCCGCGACGTGCCGCCGCGCACCGCCTTCGCCCTGGAGCAAGGCGGCGTGCACCCGCTGCTGGCCCGCCTGTTCGCCGCCCGCGGCATCGCCAGCGCGGCCGAGCTGGACGACGGCCTCACCCACCTGCTGCCGCCCGCCCACCTGCACGGCACCGAAGCCGCCGCGCGCCTGCTGGCCGATGCCATCGGCCAGGGCCGGCGCATCTGCGTGATCGCCGACTACGACTGCGACGGCGCCACCGCCTGCGCCGTGGCCCTGCGCGGCCTGGCCATGCTGGGCGCCGCACCCGGCACGCTGGCCTACCTGGTGCCCGATCGGCAGATCCACGGCTACGGCCTCACGCCCACCCTGGTGGACCTGGCCCGCGTCCAGGCACCCGACCTGCTGGTCACCGTGGACAACGGCATCGCCAGCCTGGAGGGCGTGGCGCACGCCCGCGCGCTGGGCATGCAGGTGCTCGTGACCGACCACCACCTGCCCGCGGTGGTGGACGGCCAGGTGCGGCTGCCCGAGGCCGACGTGATCGTGAACCCCAACCAGCCGGCCTGCGCCTTCCCGAGCAAGTGCCTGGCCGGCGTGGGCGTGATGTTCTACACCCTGCTCGCGCTGCGCGCCGAGCTGCGCGCCCGTGGCCGTTTCGACGCCGCCGGCCAGCCGCGCCTGGACGCCCTGCTCGACCTCGTCGCGCTGGGCACCGTGGCCGACGTGGTGAAGCTCGACGCCAACAACCGCCGCCTGGTGGCCCAGGGCCTGCGGCGCATCCGCGCCGGGCGCATGCAGCCGGGCGTGGCCGCGCTCTTCGCGGCGGCCTCGCGCCAGCCCGCGCGGGCGTCGGCCTTCGACTTCGGCTTCGCCCTCGGCCCGCGCATCAACGCCGCCGGCCGCCTGGCCGACATGACGCTGGGCATCGAGTGCCTGACCACCGACGACCCGGCGCGCGCCACCGAGCTCGCGCAGATGCTGGACGCCATCAACCGCGAGCGGCGCGAGGTGGAGTCCGGCATGCGCCTGCAGGCCGAGGCCCTGCTGGACACGCTCATGCCGGAAGGCGAGCCGCCGGCCGCGCTGGTGCTGTTCGACCCCGAGTTCCATGAGGGCGTGGTCGGCATCGTGGCCGGCCGCATGAAGGACCGGCTGCACCGCCCCACCTTCGTCTTCGCGCTGGGCCAGGACGGCTGGCTCAAGGGCTCGGGGCGATCGATCCCCGGCTTCCACCTGCGCGACGCGCTGGACCTGGTGAGCAAGCGCCACCCCGGGCTGCTGCGCAAGTTCGGCGGCCACGCCATGGCCGCGGGCTGCACGCTGGCCGAGGAGGACGTGGACACCTTCGACGCCGCGCTGCAGGCGGTGGCACGCGAGTGGCTGGCCCCCGCGGCGCTGCGCCGCCAGATCGCCACCGACGGCCCGCTGCCGCTGGAGTACTTCACCGTCGACACGGTGCAGCGCCTGGACGCCGAGGTCTGGGGCCAGGGCTTCGAGGCGCCGGTGTTCTGCGACGAGGTGGAGGTGGTTCAGCAGCGTCTCGTGGGCGAGAAGCACCTGAAGCTGCGCGTGAAGCACCAGGGCCAGCTGCGTGACGCCATCTGGTTCGGCCATGCCGAGCCGCTGCCCGCCCGCGTGCGCCTGGCCTACCGCCTGTCGGTGGACGAGTTCCAGGGCCAGCAGCGCCTGCAGATGGTGGTGGAGGCGGCCACATGACGATGCCCGTGGCGGCGCCGGCGCACCGCATCGCCGACCTGCGCACGCGCCTGGCCGCGCTGGGCGCCAACCCCAAGCATGCGGAGCGCGTGCTGCGCCTGTGGTCGAACGCGCTGCCCCAGGACAGCGGCAGCCGGCCGGTGGAGAGCTTCCTGCCGCGCACGCTGCGCGAGGCCCTGCCCGCGCTGGAGGCGGAGCTGGCGGCGCTGGCCCGCGTGGTGTCCGAGCACCCGGGCGAGGACGGTTCCGCCCGCCTGCTGGTGGCGCTGGCCGACGGGCAGACGGTGGAAAGCGTGCTGCTGCCGCGCGAGGGCGTGTGCGTGTCCACGCAGGTGGGCTGCGCGGTGGGCTGCGGCTTCTGCATGACCGGCCGCGACGGCCTGCTGCGCCAGCTGGGCAGCGCCGAGATCGTGGCGCAGGTGGCGCTGGCGCGGCAGCGGCAGCCGGTGCGCAAGGTGGTCTTCATGGGCATGGGCGAGCCGGCGCACAACCTCGACGAGGTGCTGGACGCCATCGACCTGCTCGGCACGGCCGGCGGCCTGGCGCACAAGCAGATCGTCTTCAGCACGGTGGGTGACCGGCGCGCGTTCGAGCGCCTGCCGCAGGGCCGCGTGAAGCCGGCCCTGGCGCTGTCGCTGCACACCACCCGGCCGGCGCTGCGCGAGCAGCTGCTGCCGCGTGCCCCGCGCATCGCGCCCGACGAGCTGGTGGCGCTGGCCTGCGCCTACGCCGACGCCACCGACTACCCGCTGCAGCTGCAGTGGACGCTGATCGAGGGCGTGAACGACGGCGACGACGAGCTGCAGGCCCTGCAGCGGCTGCTGGCCGGGCGCCGCGTGGTGCTCAACCTCATCCCGTACAACACGGTGGACGGCCTGCCCTGGCGCCGCCCGAGCTGGGAGCGCGCCGCCGAGATGGCCCGCACCCTGCACCGCGCCGGCGTGCTCACCAAGCTGCGCCACTCCGCCGGCCAGGACGTGGACGGCGGCTGCGGCCAGCTGCGCGCGCGCACGCTCACGGCCGACGGCCCGGGCGTGCAGCCCGTGCGGCTGTCACGCCGCGTCGCCTGAGGCCGCCGGCAGCCGCAGCTCGAACACGCAGCCTTCGCCCGGGCGGCTGTGGGCGTCCAGCCGGCCGCCCATGGCCTCGGCCAAGGTGCGCGAGAGCGCCAGCCCGAGGCCGGTGCCCGGCACCCCCAGGCGCTGCGCACCCAGGCGGCTGAAGCGCTCGAACAGCTGCTGCATCTGCGCCTCGTCCAGCCCGGGCCCGGTGTCGCAGACGCGCAGCACCACCTCGTCGCCAGTGGCCTGCGCGTCCAGGTCCACGCGGCCGCCCCGCGGTGTGTACTTGACGGCATTGGACAGCAGGTTGTCGATCACCTGGCGCAGCCGACGGCGGTCGGCGCGCACCCGCAGCGCCAGTGCCTGCGACGCCGGCGCCTGCACGTGCAGGCCGGCCGCCTGGGCCTGCGGCCCCACGCCGGCCAGGCTGTCGGGCAGCACGTCCTGCAGGCGCACCGCCTCCAACGCCAGCGGCAGCCGCCCCGCCTCCGCGGCGGCGGTGTCGAGGATCTCGTCGACCAGGCGCAGCATGTGCTGGCCCGCATTGGCGATGTGCAGCAGCCAGTCCGCGAGGGGGGCTTGGTCGCCGGCCTGGCGCCGGCACAGCTCGGTGAACCCGAGGATGGCGTTCAGCGGCGTGCGCAGCTCATGGCTCACGCGGGACAGCAGCTGGGACTTGTTGCGGCTGGCCGCCTCGGCCACGGCGAGCTGCAGCCTGGCCTGCTCGGTCTGTCGCCGCCAGGTGATGTCCAGCGCGGTGCCGCGCAGGCCCGTCACATGGCCGTCGTTCGCGCGGACGACCTCGCCGCGTCCTTCGATCCAGCGGTGCTCGCCCGAGGACTGGATGATCTCCAGCTCGATGGTGTACGGTTCGCCGGACGCCATGGAGTGCGCCACCACCTCCTGCAGGCGCCGGGCGCTGTCGGGGGTGAACATGTGGGCCCGCTGGCCCAGCGGCGGGGGGCGCGTGCCGGCCGGCAGGCCATAGATCCGACACAGCTCGTCCGACCACACGGACACGCCGCTCACTGCGTCGTACTCCCAGCTGCCGATGCCCCCGAGCCGTTGCGCCTCCTGCAAGGCCCGGTGGGCGCGCAGGGCCTGGTCGGCCTGGCCACTCAGCGCGGCTTGCGCCTCCTTGAGCGGCGTGACTTCCGACACATGGACCATGAAGCCCTCGACCTGGCCGCCCACCACGTCGGGCAGGTAGGTGGCCAGGCTGTGGCGCACGCGGCCGTCGGGGCCGGGGATGGCGCGCTCGAAGTCCTGCCGCTGGCCGGCCAGCGCCCGCTCGATGTAGGGCCGGTTGAGCGCATACAGCCGGGGCCCGAGCAGCTCGGAGATGTGCATGCCCAGCATGCGGTCGGGGTCCGCGCCGAACCAGGTCTTGTAGGCCTGGTTGGCGAAGCGGCAGCGCTGGTCGCTGTCCCAGTAGGCCACCATGGGCGGCAGCGCGTCGAGCAGTCGACGGGCGAGGTCGGGGGCCGGGTGGGCGTCGGATGGGGTACTGCGGGACATCGGGCGCCGGGGGTGGGCTGACGGCGGGATACCCTCCACGGCATCCCGCCTGCACCTTAACACGGCGCGGGGCGGTCGATCCCTCAGGGGACGCCCGGACGCCACCCCAGGCGGACCACCTCGAAGTCGCTCGCGGACAGCAGGGCGAAGCCGGGGTTGAGCACGTCGTTGTCCCAGCGCACGTCGAAGGTGCCGCTGATGTACATGTCCGACCCGTTGTCGGCCACGATCAGGCCGTGCCGCTGCATGGCACGGAAGATCTTGCGCAGGTGGGGGTCGTTCGTGCGGTTCACCGGGTCCTGGCCGTTCACCGTCTGCTTCAGGCGCAGCCGGGCACCCATGGGCAGCGCCCCGGGCGTGCTGCCTGCCGTGTGCGAGGCGGGGTACACGTGGCCGTTGGTGGCGCGCACGGTGACCCGGAAGGCATGGGTGATCTCCGGCACCGCATCGTTCCAGGCCTCGTCGTGGCGCACGAGCCCCGGGAAGATCGCCAGGCCCGCCGCGTCCGCGCTGGTCCAGCCTTCGGGCCGGCGGTCGTTGCGGGTCAGGTCGAAGAAGGCGCCCGAGCCGGCGCGCCACTGCCCCTTCGCGGTGTTGAACCACACGTTGTAGAGCTCGTAGAGGTGGCGGTTGGCGCAGTCGATCACCAGGAGGTGGCGGTCGTTGCGCCGGCGCTGGTCCACCTCGGCCGGGGCGCCGCCCTCCACCCAGTGCGGCTGCGTGATGGCCTCGTCCGGCAGCGGGTAGAAGGGATAGGACTTGCCGGTGTCGTGGTCCACGCCGTCGCTCTCGTCGGCATACAGGAAACGCACCGTCTGCAGGGGCTGGCTGCCGCCCACGATGGCATAGGGAAAGCCGTAGACCTTCACGCTGCCCGGCCTGACCTCACCGCCGAAGTCGGGGTGCAGGCGGCGCGTGCCGCCGTTGTCGATGAAGGCGATGTAGCGGGCCGAGTCGGGGTCGACCGGCGCGCTGCGGATGTCGGTGTTCCACCAGTTGTCGGCCGGGAAGACCGGCAGCGGCGGCGGCGCGCCCTGCACGGGCAGTTCCGGCGGGCAGGCCTGGGCGTGCGTGGTCGGCGGGGCGGCGGCGGCGAGCGCCAGCAGGGCGGTGGCGGCCGCGCGGCGGGGGATGGGCAGGTGCATGCGCCCAGTGTGCGGCCAGGCGCATGGCCGCGCGGGCGCCGAGGTGTCAGCCCCGTGCGACAGGTGTCACCGACTGCCTCGGCACGCCGGCGGATCAGCCGCCCGCGCCGGCGTCCTCGGCCAGCAACCGGACCAGGGTGGCCCGCACGGCGGCCCAGCCGGCCCGGGCCGTCGCCGCGTCGCCGGCCGCGCCGGCGCGCTCCAGCGCCGCCGCGTCGTCGGCCGCCGGCTCCTCGCCGATGAGCCGCAGCACCGATTTCAGCGCATGGCCCAGGTGGTGCAGCACCGGCACGTTACCCTGGGCGGCGGCATCGTCGCCCTCGGCCAGGTCGTGGGTGAACTGCGCCAGGCAGCCCGCCCGGTAGGCGTCGAACAGGGCCGCATCCCCGCCGAAGCGCTGCAGCGCCAGCGTGCGCGGCGACGGCCCGCCGACGATCGGCACCACCGGGACCACTGGCACCGCCGGCGCGGCGGCGGGAACGGGGGCGGGACCGGCCGCCAGCGCCTCCTCGATGCAGCCGCGCAGCGCCGCCAGGGAGGCCGGCTTGCCCAGCACGCGCCACACGTCCATGCCCTCCAGGCTGCGGCGCACCGCCTCCGTGAGTCCGGCGCTGAAGACGACGAGGCGGGCCCCGGCGCGCAGCGCCGGCTGGGCGTGCAGCGTCTGCAGCAGCGCCAGCCCGGACTCGCCGCCCAGCATGAGGTCCGTCATCACCAGCGCCGCCGGCTCCGCGGCCAGGGCGTCGCGCGCGGCCGACACTGAGGCGACCGTGTCCAGGCGCAGGGGCATGTCGGCCGTGGCCATCTGCACGAAGCGGGCGATGGAGGCATCGTCCTCCACCAGCAGCACCCGGGGCGGGGGCGCGGTCATCCCGCGCCCTGCAGCGCCGCCCGCAGCAGGCCCGGCAGTTCCAGGGCCAGTTGCGGCTTGTGGACCAGGGGCAGCCCCTGCAGGGCAAAGGCGTAGGGCGCGCGGCCCGCCTCGTCGAGCGAGGTGACGACGATCAGACGGCTGGTGGCGAACTGCGGCTGCGAGCGCAGGCTGGTGATGAGCGTCGCACCATCGATGCCGGGCAGCAGCACGTCCACCAGCAGCACCTGCGGCTGCAGCTGGCCGCACATCGCCAGCCCCGCGATGCCGTCGGACGCGACATGCAGCTCGACCTCGGGGAAGTGGCGTGCCACCAGCAGCCGGACGAGGTTCTGGAAGTGCACCGAATCCTCGATCAGCAGCACGCGCGGGCGGCTGCCCGGCCGCACGCCCGCGCCGCCATCCGCGGCGCCCTGCGGGGTCGGCGCCGGCAGCCCGGCCTTGCCGCGCGCACGCAGCACGGCCTCGAGCGAGGTGCCGGCAATGCGCCGGTGGCCGCCCGGGGTCTTCCAGGCCTGCAACTCGCCCCGGTCGACCATGAGTTGCACCGAGCGCACGGCCATGCCCAGCAGGCGGGCCGCTTCCAGCGTGGAGTAGGTGGTGTCGTTCTGGCTCATCTTCTGTGTGGGGCGTGCTCCCGTCGACATGCGAATTTTATCACTTCACACCGCCATACAAAGCCGCACGGCCCCAGGGAAGCCGGGCTTCCGCGCCCGATATGATATAAATGACACCGGAGCACACATGAGCAAGATCCTGATCATCGACGACCACCCGGACATCCGCCGGCTGGTGCGACTCACCCTGGAGTTCGAGGACCACCAGATCATGGAGGCCGTGGATGGCCGCATCGGCCTGGAGGCGGCACGGCAGTGGAAGCCGGACATCGTCCTGCTGGACGTGATGATGCCCGGCATGGACGGCCTGGAGACCTGCCGGCGCCTGAAGGCCGAGCCGGCACTGGCGCACACCCGCGTGGTGCTGCTGACGGCCCGCGGCAGCAGCGCCGACCGGTCCGCGGGCCTGGCGGCCGGCGCGGACGAGTACGTGGTGAAGCCCTTCAGCCCCCTGACGCTGCTGCAGTTGGTTGACCAGCTGGGGGTGTCGGCATGAGCCCGCCCGGACGCCCCCAGGGCGGCGACCGAAGCGCCGAGCCCGACGAATCCGCCGTGGACATCCTGGAGCGGCCGCTGCCGCCCACGCGCCCGGTGGAGCTGGACGACGACGTGGGCGGCAGCGTCTTTCCTGGCGGCCCGTCGGCCCAGATGGAACGCATGCTGCACGACCTGGCCCGCCTGTACCAGGAGCGCAACGACGCCCTGGCCGAGGCATCGCGCGCGCACTATGAATCGGTGCTGCGCCTGAGCCTGGCCGCCGAGTTCAAGGACGACGACACCGGCGAGCACGTGGTGCGCATCGGGTTCCTGGCCGAGCGCGTGGCCACCCTGATGGGCGAGCGGCCCGGTTTCGCCAAGCTGCTGCGCAAGGCCGCCCCCATGCACGACGTGGGCAAGATCGGCATCCCCGACAGCGTGCTGAAGAAGCCCGGGCCGCTGGATCCCGAGGAACGCCAGGTGATGAACCGCCATGCCGAGATCGGCGCACGCATCCTGGGCAATTCCCGCGTGCCGCTGTTCCGCATGGCGGCCGACATCGCCGGCGGCCACCACGAGCGCTATGACGGCCGCGGGTACCCGCGCGGCATCGCCGGCCACCACATCCCGCTGGCCGCGCGCATCGTCGCCGTGGTGGATTGCTTCGATGCGCTGCTGATGGACCGCGTGTACCGTGCGGCGATGGCACCGATGCCTGTGCGCGAGATGATCGAGGCGGAAGTCGGCCGGGCCTTCGACCCCCGGGTGGCGGGCACGGTGCTGCAGCATTTCGACGAGCTGCTGGCGCTGCGCCAGCGCCTGATCCTCGACGGGCTGACGGTGGCGCACCTGATCGAGCATGTGCACCGGGAACCCCTGTCGCGCGAGGACCTCTGGCCCGCGCAGCGCGCCCACTGGAACTGACCCATGGCCCTGCACCACCTGACCGCCCGCATCGCCTGGCTCGGATGCGCCGCCACGCTGGCCGCCTGGGCGGCCATGCCCGCCCCCGCCCTGGCCGGCCCCGTGCTCGAGCGCGTGCTGGGCCAGCGCGGCGTGCGCGTGTGCATCTGGCCCGACTACTACGGCATCACCTACCGCCACCCCCGCACCGGGGCGCTGAGCGGGCTGGACATCGAGCTCTCCGCCGCCTTCGCGGCCGATCTCGGCGTGAAGCTGCAGTACGTGGATTCGTCCTTCCCCACGCTGGTGGCCGACCTGCTGGAACAGCGCTGCGACGTGGCGATGTTCGCGGTGGGCATGCTGCCCCAGCGTCGAGAGGTCCTGCGCTTCAGCCGGCCCTACTTGCAGAGCGACATCTACGCCGTCACGATGAAAGGCTCGTCCGCCGTGCGCCAGTGGGCCGACATCGACCAGCCCGGGGTGGCCGTGGGTGTGCAGGCCGGCACGTTCATGGAGCCGGTGATGACCGAGCGGCTCAAGCGCGCGCGCGTGGTGTCGATCAAGCCACCAGCGACCCGCGAGCGTGAGCTGGAGGCCGGCCGCATCGACGTGTTCATGACCGACTACCCCTACAGCCGCCGCCTGCTCGACAACGCGGAGTGGGCGCAGCTGATCGCGCCGCCCCAGCCCTTCCACGTGCTGCCCTACGCCTACGCGGTGCGCCCCGGCGACGACGCCTGGCACGCCACCGTGGACGCCTTCGTCCAGCGCGTGCAGCAGGACGGCCGGCTCGAGGCCGCCGCCCGCCGCCACGGCCTGCTGCCCATCGTCCTGCGCTGATGCTCCGCCCCCCGCCGCCGTCGGGCGCGCCCGCCCCCGCGCCGTTTCCCCCGCCGCCCGAGACCCACGAGCCGGCCGGCTGGCTGGCGCGCATCGTCGCGGCCCGTGGGGGCAGCGCCCTGCTGGTGGGCGTGCTGCTGGGCCTGATCGTGCTGGCCGCGCTCGGCTGGCGGGCGTGGGAAGAACGCGTCGGCCTGGTGGAGCGCGAGACGGACCGCTCGGAGCTGCTGGCCCGCGTGCTGGAGGACCATGCCACGCGCAGCTTCGAGGCCACCAGCGCAGCCCTCGGGGGCCTGGCCAGCGTGGCGGAAACCTCCGGGCCCGAGGCCCTGCGCCGGGCCATGACGCAGGCCCTGGTGGCGCTGCCGTACGTGCGTGCCATCGCGATGGTGGACGCCGACGGCCGCGTGGTCGCCAGCAGCCACCCCGGCGACGAGGGCCTGCGGGTCTCGCTGTCCCTGCTGGTCCCCGCGCGCGGGGAGGCCATCGGCAGCTGGCTGCCCGGCCGGCAGCTCGAGGACTTCGCCGAGCTCACGGCCGGCGGGCATGTGCCCGGCACCGTCGACCGCAGCGCCGTGGGCTTCATCCCCTGCGTGCATCCGCTGCGCCAAGGCGCCTACGCCGGTGCCCACATGGTGGCCCTGGTCAACCCGGCGTCGCTGGTGGGCTTCCAGCGCCTGGCCGTGTCCGAGGCGGGCGTGCGCACCGTGCTGGCCAGCTGGCGGGGCCAGGTGCTGATCGCCCAGGCGGGCGGCGCCGGGCAGCTGCCGGACAGCCTGCTGCCCCGCAGCGACGTGCGTTCGCACGCGATCTTCAGCCGCTACCTGCCCGACGTGGAGCACGCGACCTTCACCGCCGCCGGCGCCGATGGCGAGGCCCAGATCACCGCCTTCCGGGCCTCGCGGCCCTTTCCGCTCGTGGCCTTCGTCGAGCGCCCGCAGCGGCTGGTTGAGGCGCAATGGCGCGCCGCCGTGCGACCGCTGTGGATGGCCGGCCTGCCTGGCCTGTCCCTGATCGGCGTGCTCACCTGGCTGGCCTGGCGCAGCCAGCGCGCGCGCGCCGCGGTGGGCGGCGCGCTCAGCCAGGCCCGGGCCAGCATGGAACGCCGGGAGCACGAGCTGCGTGTGCTGGTGAGCAGCCTGCACGAGGCCATCCTGCGCACCGACGCCGCGGGGGTGGTGCGCTACGTGAGCCCGCGCTGGGAGGCGCTGACGGGGGTCGTGCAGGCCGACGTGATGGACCAGCCGCTGGCGGATGTCTTCGTGCGCACCGACCGCGGTGCCGTGCGCGACCTGTTCATTGCGGACAGCGCCGGCACCGTGCGCAGCGTGCAGGTGCGCATCGGCCAGGGCACGGGCAAGCGGCGCTTCGCCCTGTCGGTGGCCCCGCTGGACGCGGCGGGCGGCGAACCCGGCTTCGTGGGCAGCCTGCAGGACGTGACCGAGGCCTGGCAGGCCCAGCAGCACCTGGAGATGCAGCGCGCGTTGAACGCGCGCCTGCTCGAGGTGAGCCCGGTGCCCCTGTCCATCCTGGACGCGGACGGCCGCTACCTGAGCGTCAACCGGGCGTGGGAAGCGCTGACGCTGCGTCGCCGCGAGGACGTGCTGGGCCGGCCGGCGCGCCAGTACCTGCCCACCGACCAGGCCAGCGTGCACGACGCCCACGACGCGCGGCTGATGCAGCAGGGCGGCGAGGTCTCCTACGCCACCACGCTCACGCTGGCCGACGGGCAGCGCCGCGAGGTGATGGTGTCCAAGGTGCTGGTGCCCGGCGCCGACCAGGGCCGGCCGGCGGTGCTGAACGCGATCTTCGACGTGACCGAGTTCCACGAGGCCGAGCGCGCCACGCGCGAGGCGCGCGACGCGGCCGAGGAGGCCTCGCGTGCGAAGTCGGAGTTCATCGCCAACATCAGCCACGAGCTGCGCACGCCGCTGCAGTCCATCACCGGCTTCTCCGAGCTCGGCCTGATGCGGCCGCCCTCGCCCGACTTCGCGCGCATGCTGTTCACCGACATCCTCTCGGCTGGACAGCGCATGCTCGCGCTGGTCAACGACCTGCTCGACGTGGCCAAGCTCGAAAGCACGGTGGGCACCTTCCACCTGGAGCGCACCGACCTGCGGGGCCTGGCGCGCGAGGTGGTGCGCGAGTTCACGCCGCAGTGCGCCCAGCGCGGCCTGGCCATCGAGCTGCACCTGGCGGACGCGCCCCTGGTGGCCAAGGTGGACCCGCTGCGCTTCCAGCAGGTGCTGCGCAACGTGCTCGCCAATGCGCTGAAGTTCTCGCCGCGCGGCGGGGTGGTGGAGGTCCGGGGCGAGGTCGAGGCGGCGGCGGCGCAGCGCGCGGCCGACGCAGCCGCCGAGATCCACTTCACCGTGCGCGACCACGGGCCCGGCATCCCGGCCGCCGAGCTGGACCAGGTGTTCGACGCCTTCGTGCAATCGAGCGCCACCAAGGATGGCTCGGGCGGCACCGGCCTCGGGCTGGCGATCTGCCGCAAGATCATGGACGCCCACGGCGGCAGCATCGTCGCCGACAACGCGCCCGAAGGCGGCGCGGTCTTCCACCTGCGCCTGCCCCTGCGCACGGTGGAGGAAACGGCGCCCATGCCGCTCTGAGCCGGGGCCCGGCGTCGCCCCGATGCCTGCCTCGTGCGGGCCGGCCGTATGATCCGCGGCTCGCATGCCTGCCACCCGCTCCCTGATGCCCACCCTGCGCCGCCTCGGCCTGCCCTGGCTGGTGTGGCTGGCCGTGCTGCTGCCGCTGGCGCAGGCGGCCGGGGCCTGGCACGAGATCGGCCACCTCGGCGAGACGGGCTCGGCCGAGGGCGGCGGCAAGGCCGGCCACTCCCTCGGTGCCTGCGTGGTGTGCCTGGGCTCGCCCTCGGCCGTGGGTGCCGCGCCACTGGCGCACGCCGTGGCCGCGGCCGCACCACCCGCGGCCACGTTCGCGCGGCCGGATGCGCCGCTGGCCGCCGGGCGCCGCGCGCGCTCGCCGGCGGCCTACCTCAGCCGCGCCCCCCCGGCCCTCCCGACCTGATCCTGCCGTTCACTGCCCCCGGGCCGCCCTGCGCCCGGGGGCAGTGCGTGTCGATCCTGTCCGGAGTTGTCCCTTCATGCATCCGCTTCTGCCCGCGGGCCTTGCGCTCGCCCTGGCCGCCCCCTGCGCGGCCCTCGCCCAGTCTGCCCCCACCCCCTCCCCCTCCCCTTCCGCGGCCGCGGCCACGGCAGACATCGACGCCCTGCGGCGGGC
>NZ_JAYRUN010000002.1:0-293791 GCF_041918995.1 Ideonella sp.
AGCACCCCCGCCGCGATGCCGGCGCGGCACGCACGGGCCGGCGTCCGGCCGCGGGGCGGGGTGTCGGGCAGCGGCGCGGTGGCGGCCGGTGCGGTGTCGTCTCGTGCGGCCATGTCGGCGCATCCCTCGGATGGTGTGCTTCGGCCGCGGCCCGGTGCCGCGGCCCGCGGCGGCGCCCCATGCTGCGCCCGGTCCCGGCGCCGTCCCACCCCACGACCGCGGGAGGGGCCCTCCCCAGGCCCGGGACGGCGGCTGGCGAGGCCGGGCACGCCTGGTGCCTGCCCCCAGCCGCACGTGCCGCGCCGCCGGCGGCGACAATCGGCGGCGCAAGGAGCTCCCCGAGCGACATGTCCGCAGTACCCCCCTCCCCGCCCGGCACGCTGTTCCAGCGCTACCTCGCGCATTGCCGCGCCGACGCCCAGCTCGTGCTCGACCAGGTCTGCCGCGAGGCCGCCGCACCGGCCGCGGGCGCCGCCATCTGGGTGACGCCCGCGCAGCGCCAGGCCCGGCAGCTCCTGCCCGGCCTGGCCGCCGAGTGGGCCGAGCAGGCGGCCCGGCCGCCGGAGCCGCCCCGCCCCACCACCGCCCCCGCGCCCTTCGTGGCCACCGACTTTGGCGTGCCCACCGGGCTGGCCCTGATGTCCGACGACGACGTGGACGAGGACATCGAATCCACCCGCGTGGTGCAGACGGTCGAGAGCAGCGCGGAGTGGCATCTGCGGGACCTGCGCGCCCGCCTGGCCGGGGCCCCCGAGGCGGCCGGCTGGTCGGGCGACGAGCCGGTGCCGCTCGCCCCCGCGCGCCTGGTGGGCGCCTTGTGTGCGGTGCTGCACGCGCGGCCCATCGACGCGCCGGTGCGCCTGGCCGCCCTGCGCCTGGTGGCCACGCCCCTGGGACACGTGCTGCCTGCGCTGTACCAGCGCCATGTGCAGCTGCTGGAGGAATGGGGCGTGCAGCCGGCGCGCTACGCCATCCGCCGGGAGCCCGACACCCGCGGCGCGCCGCGACGCGCCGATCCGTCCGCCCCGGCGGGTACCGACGCCGCGCCGCCGGCCGGGCTGGGTGCGGCAGCCGGCCGCATCCCGGCCCTGCTGGCCCATGTGGCGTCACAGGCCGGGCTGAACACCGAGATGCAGGGCCTGATGACGCGCCTGGCTGGCCCGGTGGCGCGCAGCGTGGCCGCCGATCCCTCGCTGCTGGACTCGGTGGACAACCCCCTGTGGCGGCTGATCGACCGGCTGGCGGCCATCGGCCAGCTGGACACCGACGCCGCGCGCAGCCCCTTCCAGCTGCCGCTGCACCTGCGGCTGGAGCCCATCATCGCGTCGCTCGAGGCCGCGCGGGGCGCCGTGCCCGCCGCGCGCTATGCGCAGGCGCTGGCGGCGGCCGAGGCCGAGGCCGGCACCGTGGCCGACAGCACGCGCCCGATCGCGGGCGACCCCACCGCGCCCTCGCCGCTGCAATCGGCCCCCTGGGCGCCTGCCACCACCGGGCTGAGCGAGCCGCTGGTGGCGGCGGCCGAGCGCCGGCGCGAGCTGGAGCCCCTGGTGCGCGGCCAGATGGTCGACCGCCTGCGCGACACGGTGGTGGTGCCCGAGGTCAAGCAGTTCCTGCTCGGCCCCTGGCTGGGCGTGGTGCTCGAGGCCGTGGTGCGGCATGGCGAGGAAGCCACCGAGGCGCAGCGGGTGCTGGGCGCGGTGGAGCACTTCATCGACGCGGGCCACCTGCAGCGCCACGCGCCGCTGACGCCCGCCGAGCTCGATTGCCTGCGCCTGGAAGCCGAGGACGGCCTGCACGCCCACTCGGCGCTGCCCGGCGCGAAGATCCAGCAGCATGCGCGCGAGCTGCGCGCCGCGCTGGCGGTGTGGCCGCGCGAGGCCGTGCTGGACGCCGGCTGGGCTCCCGCGCCACCCCCCATGGCGCCGTCCGCCCCCGGCGACGAACTGGCCCTGCCGCGCCACGACGAGCTGGCCACGGTGCCGGCCGCGCTGGACGCACTGAACCCCGACGAGCGCGCCCTGCGGGCGTCCGACGCCTGGTTGGACGGCCTGGCCGTGGGCGACATCTGCCGCATCCAGCGCCAGGGCCAGTGGGCCACGCTGCGGCTGAACTGGCGGGGCGAAGGGGGCAGCTACTTCGCCTTCGGCAACTCGGCCGGCGTGGCCTTCTGCGTGAGCCGCCGGGTGCTGGGCCGGCTGCGGCTGGAGGGCCTGGCCACCACCATGGCGCGCGGCCAGTGGGTGCGCCGGGCGATGGACACCCTGCCCGCGTCGCGCGACTGACGCCGCAGGTCAGTGCATGGGCGGGAAGTCCGCCGCATGCCGCTCGATCCACTCGGCGGCGGCCTCCTCGGCGCCGAGCTCCCGCCCCTCGGTGCGCCGCACGGACCGGCGGTAGTCCTCGATGGCGCACACCTGCGCCACCATGCGCGCCCGGAAGGCGTCCTCCGCGTCGAGGAAACGCACCCCCAGCTCGTAGCCGCTGACGACATGCGGCCGGCACCAGGCCACCTGCGCCTGGGCGCGGAACGGCGGGTCGACGCTGTCGATGCACACGTCGATGTCGCGCCCCGCCGGCACGGCGCAGCTGCAGCGGAAGGCGAGCCCGCCCTCGCCGATGTCGTGGGTGTGGTACGCCCCGGGCGTCTCGCCCGGGGTGAAGCCCACCCGCACCGGGACGTCGATGGCATGCCGGATGAATTGCCGCATGGTGCCCCCGCCTGTGCGCAGAAGCAGCCAGCATACGCACCCGCGGGCCGGCTGCCTACCGGCGGGGCGCCTGTCCCCATGGCTTGCGTTGGGTCAAGCCGGATCGCCAGCGGCGCGCCGCGCCGCCCCCGGGGGCAGGCAGGATCGAGACATTCGCCCTGTGGCCACCGCGGTTTTCGGCCGATAGAGCGATCAGCATGCCCACCGACGCCCCCCCTTCCCTCACCTGCCCCGACGCCGCCGACACCGGCCTCGGCGCCCCGCCCGCCACCCTGGCCGCCCTGCGGCAGCGGCTGTCCGGCCACCAGAGCCCGCGCGCGCGCCACCTGGGCGAGGCCATGGTGCAGCGCGGCCTGGTGGACGCCGCCACCCTCGGCGCCGTGCTGCGCCAGCAGGCGACGCTGCAGCCGCACCGCCTGATCGGCCAGATGCTGGTGGAGCGCGGCGCGGTCACGCCCGCGCAGCTGGACCGCGTGCTGGCCGAGTGGCTGGGCGTGCCCACGGTGGACCTCGCCCAGCTGGAGCCCGAGCCCGAGGCGCTGGCCAAGGTGCCCGCCGGCCTGGCGCTGCGCGAGACGGTGCTGCCGCTCATGCAGCACGGCGAGTCCCTGGTGGTGGCCGTGCCCGACCCCTGGGACCACACGCTGCTGGACGAGCTGCGCTTCGTGTGCGACCGGCCCGTGACCCCCGTGCTGGCGCTGCCCGGCACCCTGGCGCCGGCGGTGGCGCGCGCCTATGCCTCGGGCCATGCCGCGGCACTGGGCGTGGCGCCGGCGGCCGCCCATGCGCCCCCGGCCGCGCCGGCCGCCGCCGGACGGGCGTTCGCCCAGCGCGACGTGCATGCGCTCGTGGCGGAGCTGGCCACCCACGAGGCCGCCCCGGGCGGGCCGGATTCCAGCGTGGTCTCGGAGGCCGACAACACCCTGGTGCGCCTGGTCAACACGGTGATCGCCGACGCGATCCGCCTGCGCGCGTCGGACATCCACATCGAGACCGGCGACAACGGCCGGCCGACGTGGATCCGCCTGCGGGTGGACGGCGACCTCATGCCCTACCTGGAGCTGCCCGCGCCGTGGCGCTTCGCCATCGTCGCGCGGCTGAAGATCATGGCGGAGCTGGACATCGCCGAGCACCGCAAGCCGCAGGACGGCAAGATCGACTTCGCGCGCTTCGGCGGTGACTCGGTGGAGCTGCGCATGGTCACCGTGCCCACCCTCCACGGCATGGAGGACGTCGTGCTGCGGCTGCTGTCGGGCCTGAAGCCGCTGCCGCTGGACGCCATCGGCCTGGCCGAAGGCAACCTGGCGACGCTGCGGCGCCTGGCCGCCAAGCCGTACGGGCTGATCCTGGTGTGCGGCCCCACGGGCTGCGGCAAGACCACCACGCTGCACTCCATCATGCGCGAGCTGAACACGGCCAAGCGCAAGATCTGGACGGCCGAGGACCCGGTGGAGATCACCCAGGAGGGCCTGCGCCAGGTGCAGGTGAACCCGCGCATCGGCTGGGATTTCGCCGCCGCCATGCGCACCTTCCTGCGGGCCGACCCGGACGTGATCATGATCGGCGAGATGCGCGACGAGGAGACCGCGCGCATCGCCGTCGAGGCCTCGCTGACCGGCCACCTGGTGCTGTCCACGCTGCACACCAACTCGGCGCCGGAGAGCGTGACGCGGCTGCTGGAGATCGGCCTGGACCCGTTCATGTTCTCGGATTCGCTGCTGGGCATCCTGGCGCAGCGCCTGGTGCGCCGCCTGTGCGTGCACTGTCGCCAGCCCGTGGCCCTGGACGCGCCCCAGGAGCTGGAACTGGCGCGCCAGTTCCTGGCCAGCGGCCGCAGCCAGCCGGTGCCCGGCGACGCCGAGGCCCTCGTGCGGCGCTGGCGCACCCGCCACGCCCCGGCGGGCGGCCGGCTGCAGCTGTGGCGTGCCGTGGGCTGTCCGGCCTGCGAGGGCCACGGCTACCGCGGCCGCCTCGGCCTGCACGAGCTGATGACGGCCGACGACGCGGTCCGCGGCCTGGTGCGCCACCGCGCCAGCGCGGCCGAGCTGCAGTCGGCCGCCCTGGCCGGCGGCATGGTCACGCTGCGCCAGGACGGCATCGAGAAGGCCCTGGCCGGCCTCACCGACCTGGCCGAGACGCTGGCCGCCAGCAACGGCTGAGCGCCGGCGGGCGCCTCAGCCCGCAGGCACCGGCGGCACCCGGCCCCGCACCGCCCAGGCCACCGCCGCATACGAGCGGGGGCCGTCGGGCTGGCCGGCCAGGTAGGCCCGGCGCAGCGCCGCTTCCAGCGTGCGCCGCGTGGTGTCGTCGAGGCCGCCCACGTACTCGGCGATGGGGCCCTCGCGGCCCAGGAAGGGCTGCCACCAGTCGTCGAACTGGGAGAACTCCATGCGGATGAGCAGCTGCGTGGCCTGCACGTCCAGCAGGCCGGCCCGGTGCCACGCCGCTTCCAGCTCGCCCGGGCGGGTCATGGGCCGGGCGTAGTTGCGGGCGCGGCGCGCCTCCGCGTCCGGGTCGACCATGGCCGCCGTGTCGAAGAAGATGCGGTTGACGACGTAGCCGCCGCTGGCATCCCACACCGCCGCCGCCACCACGCCGCCGGCGCGGCAGACGCGCCGCATCTCGGCCACGGCGCGCGCCGGATCGGGCACGAAGTGCAGCATGAGCAGCGACAGCACGTGGTCGAACGAGCCGTCCGGGAGATCGAGATCGCAGGCGTCGTCCACCCTGAACTCGGCTGCCCCGCCCAGGCGGCTGCGCGCCATCTCGACGTAGGGCCCGGACAGGTCGACGCCGACGATCCGCGCGCGGGGCACGGCACCCGACAGCGCCTCGGCCAGCACGCCGGTGCCGCAGCCCAGGTCCAGGATGCGCGCGTCGGGCGGAATGCCCGCGAAGTCGATGAACGCCGGCGCCAGGCGACGGCTCCAGCGACCCATCATCGATTCATAGTCTTCGGCGTGGTGGGCGGAGAACGTCGAGCTGGCGGCGGTCATGGGGGCGCTCCTTCGTGCGGAGCGCCACTCTGGCGCAGCGGAGCGGTCCCGCACCAGCCCTAGGACCACCGGTGGCCGCGGGGCGACCGGCGTGCCGCGGCGGCGGTGCTGCTGCTCAGCGCGGCACGCGCGACGGGCCGGCGGGCCCCTCACGCACCGGCTCGGCCGGTCCGTCCAGCGAGCTGCGGGCGTTCAGGTGCGCGTGCGGGGACACGCCCACGCCGAGGCGGTCGACCAGCTCGCCGCCCAGCCAGGCCGTGACCAGCGCCAGGCCGGCGCCGGCGAAGGACAGCACCCAGGCCAGCGTGGGCGGCTGGGCCTCCTGGCCGGCGCGCAGCCACCAGCTGGCGGCGAACAGCAGCAGCACCACCACGTTGCCACCGCCGTGCATGGCACCGATGGCCTTGGCGCGCGTGCCCTTGGGGATGGCGAGCCAGTCGATGGTGCCCCACGGCGCGGCGATGAGCCCGCCCACCAGCCCGGCGGCGATGAGCGCATGGGCCACGGTGGCCGCCGAGGGGCTGCCGCCGATTAGGTGGATGAGATCGAAGACGACCGAAGTCGCGAGCAGACCGAGCGGGAAGACGATGAGCATCTGATGCAACGGATGCCCGAACACCCGAACCTTGCTTTCCATGGCCACTCCCGTGCGATTGAGGATGGCCTGTCAGGGCAAGGCACGCGCCCAGCCGGCGCACCCGGCGTCACATCGGCGTCGGGTTGCCCGCCATGCGGTCGTAGCGCAGGAACCACTGGCGGGCCATGGCGACCAGCTGCTTGTCGCTCGGGTGGTCCACCACCTCCCAGCCGACGACGCGGCGGGCCGTCTGCGGGCGGTGCTTCTCGGCGTAGTGGCGGAACGCCTCGAGCCCGGTCTTCGGGCCCACGGCCAGGACCTCCACGATGCCCTCCAGCTCGTCGCACAGCGCGCCGAAGAACTCATGCTCGGTGCGCACGCCGCTGCCGTGCTGCGCGGTGTGGTGGGTGGCCGCCTTGACCTTGCTGGCCTCGACGTGCTCGGTGTCGAAGCGCAGGACCTGGGCGTGGTGGTGGTCGGTCCAGACCACGGCGTGTTGGGTGGTGCTCATGTGACGGTGACGTGTTCGTTGTGAATGGATGGAAGGCAACGTCGCTCCCCTGTCCATGGTGCGTCGATCACGCCGGCGCGCCTTGACCTCCGTCAACCGCCCCGCAGGGCGCGGCGCGCCCTCAGCTCGCCGCCGGCACCCGGGCATAGTCGTACGGACCGCCGCGCTGCAGCGCCCGGTGGTAGGCCGGGCGGGCGTGGATGCGCTCCAGGTAACGCATCAGGTGCGGCCGGCTGGCATCGAGCCCTGCGCGCTGCGAGGCCGCCTCCAGCGGGAAGCTCATCTGGATGTCCGCCGCGCTGAACTCGTCGCCCGCGAACCAGGGCCGGGTGGCCAGCTCGGCCTCCATGAAATCCAGCTGCTGGGTGATGTTGGGCATGACGAACCCCTGCAGCACCTTGCCGGCGATGGCGCGCGCCACCGGCCTGGCGAAGAAGGGCATGGGCGCGCCGAGCACCTTGTCGAAGACGAGCTTCATCAGCAGCGGCGGCATGGCCGAGCCCTCGGCGAAGTGCAGCCAGTAGGTGAAGCGCAGGGCCTCCGGCGTGCCGGCCGGCGGGCGCAGCCGCCCGCCGCCATGACGCTCGAGCAGGTACTCGATGATCGCGCCCGACTCGGCCACCACCGTGTCGCCGTCGGTCAGCACCGGGGACTTGCCCAGCGGGTGCACGGCCTTCAGCGCCGCGGGCGCCAGCAGGGTCTGCCGATCGCGCTGGTAGTGGCGGATCTCGTAGGGCAGCTCCAGCTCCTCGAGCAGCCACAGCACGCGCTGCGAGCGGGAGTTGTTCAGGTGGTGGACGACGAGGCTCATGTTCACTCCTTCCGGCGGTCGAACTGGGCGTTGGCGTGGAACGCCTTCTTCTGCACGTACATCTGCGCGTCGGCCCGGTGCAGCGCGGCCTCCAGGCGCTCGCCGGGCTGGGCGAAGGCGATGCCCACCGCGAAGCGCACCGGGTCGCCACTGTGGAACTGGTTGTTCAGCTCCACCAGTTCCTGCAGGGTGGCCATGAGCTGCTCCACCGCGGCCTCGTCGGCGCCCGGCAGCAGCAGGGCGAACTCGTCGCCGCCGATGCGGGCCGCCGTGCCCGGCGCGGGCACCGCCTTGCCCAGCACCTCGCCCATGCGGCGCAGCAGGGCGTCGCCGGCGCGGTGGCCGCGTTCGTCGTTGACCTGCTTCAGGCCGTTGAGGTCGATCACCACCAGGGCCAGCGGCTGCACCTGCTTGCGTTCCAGGCGGTTCAGCTCGTCGTCGAAGTACGAGCGGTTGCGCAGCTTGGTGAGCGCATCGTGCTTGCCCAGGAACTCGAGATAGGCCTCGGCGCGCTTGCGCGCCGTGATGTCGGTCAGCGACACCTGCACCTGCGACCAGTCGTGCTCGTGGCCGGGCAGCACCGCGAACTGCAGGTGCACGTGCAGCGGTTCGCCGTCGAGCGCGTAGTTCACGGTCTCCCGCTGCTGGTGCAGCCGGCCATGCCACAGTTCGATGAGTTGCTCGGTGAAGGGCCGGCGCATCTCGTCGCGGAAGATGTCGGACAGCCGCCGCAGCAGCGTGGGCTTGTCCGGCGCGCGGAACAGCGTGAGCGTCTGGCGGTTGACGTCGACCACGCGGATCTCCGCCATGCAACGGTCCACGAACTCCGGGTGCACGTCGGTGAACACGCGGAAATCGTCGATGCCCTGCGCCCGCACCTCGTCGAGCAGGCGCTTCACGGCGGAGAAATCCTCCACCCACAGCGACACCGGCGAATGCTCGAACAGGCCCTGTGCATACCGCTCGCTGCGGCGCAGGCGCTCCAGCGCCTGTTCGCGCGCGCTCACGTCCTCCAGGGAGAGCAGCACCTTGTGCCAGGTGGTCTCGTGGCCGGGCAGCACGCGGACCTGCAGCTCCACGTCCAGCCGGCGGCCGTCGAGCGTGTAGTTGACCGTGCGGCTGCCGTAGCTGGTGGCGCCGTTCCACAGCTGCACCAGCTCCTCCACATGGTGGGCCAGCATGTCGTCGCGGAAGATGCGCGACAGGTTCTGCTCCAGCGTGGCCTGGTCCGGCGCGCCGAACAGCTCCAGCGTGCGCCGGTTCACCTTGAGCAGCCGGATGCCCTGGGTGCACTCGGCCACCCGGCCGCGGTCGGCGAGCAGGTGTGCGCGCAGGTCCGTCACGCCGTCCTGGCGCCAGCGGGCGAAGACCTGCGCCACGCCGGAGAAATCCTCCAGCCACAGCGACACCGGTGCCAGGTCGAACATGCGCGCGTCGTCCTCGGCCGAGGGGGCGGGGGTGGGGGCAGGGGCGGAAGGCGAGGCATTCATCGTGCGGTGCGCAGTGCGGACGCAACGTCCAGGTGCAGGGTATGGCACAGGCCGGCCGCCGCGACGCGGCCGGTCGCGAAGCAGGCGGTGAGCAGGTAGCCCCCCGTGGGGGCCTCCCAGTCCAGCATCTCGCCCGCGAAGGCGATGCGGGGGTCGGCCTGCCAGCGCAGGTGGCCATCCAGGCCCTCCAGCCGCACGCCGCCCGCGGTGCTGATGGCCTCGTCCACCGGGCGGGGCTCGCGCAGCGTGATGGGCACCGCCTTGATGCGGGCGGCCAGCGCGACCGGGCTCGCCGCCAGCGCGGCCCAGGTGGCCGCGTCGGTGCCCTCGCGCAGCAGGGCCGCCTTGGCCCCGTGCAGGCCGGCCTGCTCGCGCAGGTGGTTGGCCAGCGAGCGGGCACCGCGGCCGCGCGCCAGCGCCCGCGCCAGGTCGTCTTCCGCGCGGTCGGGCAGCAGGTCCAGGACCAGCGCCGCCTGTCCCGTGGACGAGATCATGTCGCGCAGCGCCGCCGAGGCTGCATAGACCAGGCTGCCCTCCAGGCCGGTGGCGGTCAGCACACACTCACCCTTGCGTTCGAAGCGCTGGCCCTGGGCGTCGGCGAAGCGCAGCGCCACGCCCTTGAGCGGCGCACCGGCATGGCGCTCGGCCAGGTGGGCGCTCCAGCCCACGTCGAAACCGCAGTTGGCGGGCTGCAGCGGGGCCACCGGCACCCCCGCCTGGGACAGCGGCGCCGCCCAGCGGCCGTCCGAGCCCAGCCGGGGCCAGCTCGCGCCGCCCAGGGCGAGCAGCAGGGCGTCCGGTGCCACGGCGTGTTCGCCCGTGGGCGTGTCGAAGCGCAGCGCCAGCGGCGCCCCGGGCGCCGGCAGCGCCGGCAGCACCGGCTGCCAGCGGTGCCGCATGTGCAGCCGCACCCCCGCCGCCCGCAGGCGATGCAGCCAGGCGCGCAGCAGCGGCGCCGCCTTCATTTCCTGGGGGAACACGCGGCCCGAGCTGCCCACGAAGGTGGGCACCCCCAGGCCGGCCGCCCAGTCGCGCAGGGCCTGCGGCCCGAAGGCGGCCAGCCAGTCGGCGGCCTCGCGCTGGCGGCCGCCATAGCGGGTGACGAAGGCGTCCAGCGGCTCGCTGTGCGTCAGGTTCAACCCGCCCTTGCCCGCCAGCAGGAACTTGCGCCCGGCCGAGGGCATGGCGTCGAACACGTCCACCTGCGCGCCGGCCGCGGCCAGCACCTCGGCGGCCATCAGGCCCGCAGGGCCGGCACCGACGATGGCCACCCGAGGGGGCCGCGGGGAGGAAGAAGAAGAGGCGGGCACGGTCGTCATGGGGGCCGCCAGTCTATGCCCTCCTGCCGTCCCGGCATGCCGCGGATTCAAGACGTCAGCGCGGGCGCCGATAACCGCTATGGGTTCCTTGCCCCGTGCGGGGCCCGCTGCCGCCCATGCCACCGACTGCCTCCCTTGCCGCCCCTGCCGCTGCCACCGCGTCCGCCACCCGGCGCGTGCTGGTCGTGGACGACAGCCGCGCCATGCAGGCCATCCTGCGGCGGGCGCTGCAGCATCCGTCCCTGGGCGGCACCGTCATCGAGACCGCCGCGTCGGGCGACGAGGCGCTGGCCGCCGTGGAGCGGGCCGAGCCGGCCCTGCTGGTGTCGGACTGGCACATGCCGGGCATGACCGGCATCGAGCTGCTGCAGACGCTGCGCCAGCTGGGCCACCAGCTGCCCGTGGGCTTCGTCACCACCGAAACCACCCCGGCCCTGCTCGAACAGGCCAGCACCAACGGCGCCGCCTTCATCCTGCACAAGCCCTTCGACGACGAGGTGCTGCGCGGCGCCGTGGCCGCGGCCCTGGGCCTGGGCCAAGACGGGACCGCGACGGCACCGGCCGCACCGGACCGCGAGGCGGCCGCGCGCTCGATGCGCCTGGCCGTGCAGGCCTGGATGTCCGGCGTGCCGTTCCGGCTGGTGCCGGGCGATCGCTTCGGCAGCGCCCGGCTGTCGGGCCAGAACCTGCTGGCGCTGTACACGCCGGCCAGCGGCGGCGCGGTGAGTGCGCTGGCGGTGGCCGACCTGCCCGCGCTGTGCATGCTGGGCGCGGGCGCGCTGTCCGCGGACCCGCGGGACGTCCGGCGTGCCATCCAGGAGGGCCAGGCGCCGGTGGCCTTCGTGGAGAGCGCCTCCGCGTTCTTCGCCGGGCTGGCGGACCGCGTGCCGGCGCAGCTGGGCACCGGGCCGGTGGCGTTCAAGGCCGCCAACCTGGCGGGGCGCACCATGGCCCGCCTGCCCCAGACCCTGGACCAGGCCACGGTGCGCGCGGACTACCGCCTGTCCGTGCCCGGCTACGGCGACGGCCACGTCGCCCTGCTGCAGCCCTGAGCCGCCCTGAGGGAATCCCCCCATGAGCTGGGTCGACCTGGGCATCGTCTCCGTCGTGGTGTGCAACCTGCTGCTGCTCGGGCTGTGCACCTTCATGGCCTGGCGCATGGTCGGCTACGTGCGTGACAGCCAGGCCGACCTGGGCGCGCTGTCCGGCAGCCTGAAGGCCCATGCCGGGCGGCTGAACCGCAGCGCCGACGACGCCCTGTCCACCTTCGCCGACCTGAAGCGCGAGCTGGCTCGCCTGGCCGATGCCGCCCGCCAGGGTGCGGCCGGGGGCGGCCGGGCGGGCGGCCGCCCGTCGGACCCCTACCAGCAATGGGCCGCGCGCGACCCCAAGGCACTGAACCGGCTGGTCGGCCGCCAGGGCGAGATGCTCAGCGAGGTGGCGCGTGTCGATGCCGCCCAGTTCGAGCAGTGGCGGCGCGGCAAGCAGGCCGAGCTGGAGCAGCTGCTGCAGCAGCACGGCCATGTGCAGGCGCAGTTCGAGCAGCTGCAGCAGGCGCATGACGCGGCCGTGCAGCGGCTGCGGGAGCAGGAGCTGCGCGCCCGCCAGGCAGAACAGTCCGCCGGCGAGGCGGCCCGCCTGCAGGGCGAGCTGGAGGCCGTGCGGGCGCGCCTGCACGCGGCCGAGGCGCGTGCCTTCGCCGCCGAGCAGCTGGCCGCCGCGGCCGAGGACGCCGGCGCGGCCGAGCACCAGGACGGCAGCGGCGGCGAGCCCGCCGCCGGCGACACGGCAGCCGCGCCGCGGGTGAAGGAACTGGCCGGTCGCCTGGCCGAGGCCGAGGCCGACCGCCAGCGCCTGCGGCGCCAGCTGCAGCAGCTGCAGGACCAGCACAAGCGCACGCTGACGGAAAAGGACTTCATCGAGGACCGCTTCCTCGCCATGGAGGCCGAGCGGCCGGCCGAGGCGGCCGCCGCCTGAGCCCGGGGCCGGCGGCCGGCCCCGGCCGCGTCAGGCGGGCTGGGACGCCACCTGGCCCGCCACCAGCCCCGCCACCAGCCCCGCCACCACCACCCGGTTGCGCCCACCTCGCTTGGCGTCCAGCAGCGCATGGTCCGCGTCGCGCAGCACCCGCTCGAAGGCCGCCAGGGGCGTCTCGCTGCCCACCACGCCGGCGCCCGCCGCGCAGCCGGCCGACAAGGTGAAGTGCAGCGGCCCGCCCCCGGCGTGGCGCACGGCCTGGGCCTCCGCGCCTGCGCGCACACGCTCGGCCAGGGCGGCCGCATCCGCCAGCGGGCAGCCGGGCAGCCACAGGCAGAACTCCTCGCCGCCGTAGCGGCCCACCGCGTCGTCCAGGCGCACCGCGTTCTGCAGCAGGCGCCCAAGGCTGGCCAGCACGGCGTCCCCGGCCTGGTGGCCATGGCCGTCGTTAAGCCGCTTGAAGTGGTCCACGTCGATCATCACCACCGCGAAGCCGGCGTGCGGTGCGCGCGACAGCGCCTCGCCCACCTGTTCGAACAGGGCACGGCGCGTGAGCACCCCGGTGAGGCCGTCCCGCCGCAGGGCCGCCACCACCTCGCGGCGGTGGCGGTCGTGCACCAGCGTGTGCAGGGCGAGGCTGCCGGCCACTGCGTACAGCGCCCCCACCCCGAACAGCGCCCAGCTCGACGGCGACGTGCCCGCCGGCGCGAGCGAGGCCTGGTCGGCGGTGAGCGCCAGCCCGGCGCGCAGCCAGAACAGCGTGCCCAGCACCGCCGCCACCAGCGCCGCCAGCCAGGTGACCGCCGTGCTGCCGCTGCGTGGCTGCCGCGTCAGCAGCCAGGCCGTGCCCATGAACAGCACGCCCACCGCCGCCGAGTACACGCTGAGCGCCGGGCCATAGGGCACCGCCCCGGCCATGCACAGGGCCAGGGCCGCCACCGCCACGGCCATGAGCACGCGCGCCAGCCGCGACGGACGTTCGTCCACGACCCGGCGGAAGGCGTCGTCGCCTTTGAGCACGCAGGCGGCCACCAGCGAATTGGCGACCAGGAAGTCGAGCACGCCGATCTGCGGCCCGCGCAGCAGCAGGCCCAGGATGCCGCCGCCCAGGAAGAACATGGACCCGCACCAGGCGCGCGCCGGCGCCGCCTGCTCGGGCAGGCCGCGCGCGGTGACGTGCGAGAAGGCCGCCAGCATCCACGCCAGCACGGCGATGGACACCATCAGGGTGAACAGGTCCAGCCCGCGACCGGCCGCCATGGCCGTCATGCCGCGCGACCGCCGGCCGCGCCGTCGGCGCCCGGCTCGGCCACCTGGCCGCGCCCGCCGGCCTTGGCGCGGTAGAGCATGGCGTCGGCCTGCTCCAGCGCCTGCTCCCACGGCGTGTCCGCCGGCCGCCAGAACGCCACGCCCACGCTGGCGCCGATGCGCGCCTGCCTGCCGTCGGGCAGGACGAAGGGCAGGCCGGCCGCCTCGACGATCTTGTCGGCCACGCCGCGCGCATGCACCGGTTCACGCACCCGATCCAGCACCACCAGGAACTCGTCGCCGCCCAGCCGGGCGACGGTGTCGGTGGGCCGGACCAGGTCGCGCAGGCGGCCGGCGAACTGCCGCAGCAGCAGGTCGCCGGTGGCGTGGCCGTGCAGGTCGTTCACGGCCTTGAAGCGGTCCAGGTCGACGAACAGCAGCGCCACGGCGCCGGTCTCCTGGCCCGCGGCCGCGCTGTCGCGGGCCCGCTGCGCGCGCGCCGCCAGGGCATGGTCGAGCCCATGTCGGTTGAGCACGCCGGTCAGCGCGTCGGTGTCCGCCAGGGTGCGCAGGCGCTGCTGCTCGGCGCGGGTGGCGGAGATGTCCGAGGCCACCGACACGAATCCCTCCACCCTGGCCCCGGCATCCAGCAAGGGAATGAGCTCGATCTGGGCGTGGCGCTCTCCCCCGGGCAGGCTCAGCGCGCGTTCGAACTGCACCCGCTCACCGGCCAGCGCCCGCTCGACCCACGGCCGCCGCGCCTCGGCCTCGTCGGCGCCGAAGATGTGCGCCAGGTCCTGGCCCAGCAGCGCATGGCGCGGGCGCCCCATCTTGGTCTCGAAGGCCTGGTTGACGAACAGGCAGCGCTGCCCGCGGTCGAACACCGAGATGGCCACCGACAGCCCCTCGGTCACCGCGCGCAGCACGGCCTCGCCCCGGTGCAGAGCCTGCTGCACCTCGCGCTCGGCCGTGATGTCGCGCAGGATGGCCGAGAAGTACTCGGGCCGGCCCCGGGCGTCGCGGTGCGCGATGACCAGGTGGCTCGCCCGCAGCTCGCGCCCCGCGGCGTCGCGCAGCACGGTCTCGCCACTCCAGGTGCCCTTCTGCAGGGCCACGGGCAGGATCTCCACCGCGTGGCGCGCCACGGTCTCCGGCGGCAGCAGGGCCAGCACGTTCATGCCCGTGAGCGGCGCGTCGGCCGGCAGCCCCAGCACGCGCCGGGCCGCCGGATTGGCGAAGGTCAGGCCGCCGTGCAGGTCGGTCTGCACCACGTAGTCGGTGGTCGCGTCGAAGATGGTGGCCAGCGTGCGCAGGGCGCGTTCGCCCTCGATGCGGTCGGTGATGTCGGCCACGGTGCCCACATGGCCCTGCAGCATGCCGGCCACCATCAGCGGCGCGCTGCGCACCACCACCACGATTTCCCGCCCGTCGGCGCGGCGCAGGTGGCGGGTCAGGCGCACCCCCACGGGCTCGTTCATGGCCCGCCGCCAGCCATCGCGCGCCGCGGGTCGGTCCGCCTCCGGCAGCAGGGAGATCCAGCCCTCTGTCGCCTGCTCGCGGTGCTCGAAGCCATGGATGCGCAGGTAGGCCTCGTTCACGTAGCCCAGGCGGCCATCCAGCCCGGCGCGGAACAGCCCGAGCGGCGAGGTATCCGCCACGCCGGCCAGCTCAGCCCGCTGCGCCAGCAGCTGGCGCATCAGGGCGTCGAACTCGCGGGCGAGCCGTCCCCGCTCGTCCTGGGCGCGGGTGTCGATGGGCACGCGCTCGTCCGGTGATTCGCGCTGGCGGCGCATCGCCTGCCACAGCGTGTCCAGGGGCCGCATGAGCCAGCCCACGCCGGCGCTGACGGCCAGCGCGGTGGCGATGCCCGACAGCGCCAGGGCCAGCCACAGCGCATGCCGCGAGCGCAGCAGCGGCGCGTGCGCCTCGTCCGCCGGCAGCACGATGCGCAGCTCCCACGGCACGGCGCGCAGCGCCCGGCGGGTGACGAAGTCGGCGCGGGCGTCGGTGTCGTCGAGCGTGGTGATCGGCTCCGCCGGCCGCATGAGCCGATCGGGGTCGGGGTGCATGACGAACACCGGCACGCGCCCGCGGGTGACCAGCTCCACCCGGCCGGCGTGGCCCACCCGGGTGCGCCCCAGCGTGCCCAGCAGGGTGTCGCGGGGCAGCTCCAGCCCGCCGCCCAGCGCGCCGACGAAGCGCTGGCGTGCGTCGAACAGCGGCACCAGCATGCGCACGATCGGTGCGCCGTTGGCGCGCGACAGCAGCGGCTCGGAGATGACCGGCTGCCCGGTGACGCGGGCCTGGCGGAAGTGGTCGCGGTCGCCGACGTGGAACTGGTGGGCCGCCGGCGGCTCGTTGGCCAGTACCAGGCCGTCGGCCTGCGCCAGCAGCAGGCTGTCGAAGGGGGGCCGCAAGGCCTGCCGGGCCAGCGCCCGCCCGGCCGCCGGTGCGTCGGCCAGGGCCGCTTCGTCGATGGACCGCGCGGCCTGCACCAGCATGCGCCGGTGGGTCTCGATGCGCTCGTCGATGGCCGCCGCCAGCGCGTCGGCCAGGGCGTCCTGCTGCTGGCGCAGCAGCGCGGTGTGCCCGCGGGCCTGCTGCTCCACCAGCCAGCCGCCGGCCAGGGAAACCGAAGCCAGCACCACCAGCGTGGTGACCAGCGCGGCCTTGGCTTTGAGCGTGAGGTTCATCGGCGAGGAAGACCCAGCATAGCGGCCGGACGGGCCGGCGGCCAGTCCGTCACGTCACCGGTTGTTCGCCGTCCAGCGCCTCGACCAGGTCGGGGATGAGCTGGCGCAGTTCGCCGGTGGCGATCGCCACGTCGGCATCGAAACCCTCGTCGGCGTCGCGCGGCTTGCCGTGCTCGGCGATGCCGTCGTCCACGCTGAGCTTCTTGACCTGCAGGGTGTCGGTGAGCACGAAGCTGACCCGGCCCTTCCACGTCAGCGCCAGCCGGGTGGGCTGCTTGCCCGCGGCCTGCACGTGGGCGCGCACCTCCTCCGTGTCCAGCGGGTGGCGGGCGTAGCGCACCACCGACTTCATCTCGTCGGTGGACTTCAGTTCGCACTCGCGGTCCACGCTGAAGCCGGCGGGGCCTTCGCCCTCCACCAGCCAGGCGGCCATGGCGGTCGCCGGTGCCGTCTGCGTCTGCAGCAGCCGCAGCGACAGGCCGGGCAGGGCCTGCACCAGCAGGCTGGCGGCGTCCTCGGCCCGGCGGGCGCTCCCCGCGTCCACCATCAGCAGGCCGGCCCGCGGATCGATCCACACCAGCGACGACGCCTGCTTGGTGAAGGCCTGCGGCAGCAGCGCCAGCACGGCCTCCTCCTTCAGTTCCTTCGTCTGGCGCTTGCCCGGCTTGCGCCCGGTGGCGGCCTCGGCCTGGCGCGCCAACTCCTCGACACGGCGCTTGACGACCGCCCCCGGCAGCACCTTCTGCTCCACCATGAGGCGCAGCACCCATTGGCCGCCCACGGATTCGACCAGGGGCGCCTGCGCATCGCGCCCGGGCTCCCCGCGGCGCGGCGGCACCCAGCCGCTGGACACCGGCTGCGTCGCCCCGCAGGGCAGGAAGCGGCCGGCCTGCAGCGCGGTCTCCACCTCGGTGAGGTCGGGCTCCCACGGCACGCCATTTGCCCCCGTGGCGCGGTAGATCACGAGGTTCTTGAACATCAAGCCGGCCACATGGCCCCCTTCCAACCCGTCAGATTCACGTCATGCCCTCCTGCGGCCCCCTTGCGTCGCCCCTGCGTCGCCCTTGCGTCGCCCTGGCGGCCATCCTGCGCGCGCTGGCGCTAGGGGCAGCCGCCGAACCGTCCATTGTCGGTCAGGCCGGCTCGCCGGACCGGTTCGCCCCCCGGATTTCCCGCGTCAGCCCCATAAGAAGGTTAGGTTGCCGCTACACTCCCGGGCTCGGGGAGGTTCATCCAGTTGTACCGAGGAATCTCAATGAAGTACCGTGATGTGGTGATCTTCAGCGGCCACGCCTTCAAGGTGCCGCAGAACATCCAAAGAATCGATCACCTGGCCACGCACGGCTGGCAGCTGCGCTACGGCGGCACCAAGCTGTTCTCGGACCACACCACCGACGGCAGTGGTGCCGCGGCGGCGCTGGAAGCCGCCACCAAGGAACTGGTGCGCCGCATCGCGACCTTGCCGGCGCCGTCGCGCCTGCAGCAGCGGCCCAACCACAACAAGTCCAGCGACCTGCCCGTGGGTATCTCCGGTCCCATCGTGCGGCAGCGCCGCGGCGGGCGCGTGCGCGATTGCAGCCTGGCGGTGCTGCTGCCCCGCTTCGGCGAATCGGCCAAGCGGGTGAACGTGTACATCGGCACCGAGAACACCTACACGCCCGAGCGCTTCGAGCAGGCGCTGCAACGGGCCGTGGCCCTGCGCGAGGCGGCGGTGGACGCCTACCAGAAGGCCTCGACCCGCGCGATGCGGGTGGCCGGCAAGGAGCTGAAGGACACCCTGCGGTCCGGCCCGGTTCCCGCCAAGGCGACGAAGGCGGTCAAGGCCGCCACGGCCACGGCAAAGGCCCCGGCCAAGGCCCCCGCAAAGGCCGCGACCAAGGCGAGCACGAAGTTGGCGCCCAAGGCGGCGCCGAAGGTGCTGGCCAAGGGGGCCGTGAAGGCGCCCGCTCGGCGCGCCGCATCGGCGCGCTGAGCACCTCCGTCAGGGGGCCGACGACCGCGCCGGCAGCACCTGGGCGCGGCACTCGCCCAGGCCGATGCGGCGCTGCCCCGGCCGCTCGCACCAGCCCTTGAGCACGACCGTGTCGCCGTCCTCCAGGAAGCTGCGCTGCTCCCCGTTGCTGAGGGTGAGCGGCTGCCTGCCGCCGGCCGACAGCTCCAGCAGCGAGCCGCCCTGCTCGGGCGCCGGGCCGCTGAGCGTGCCACTGCCCAGCAGGTCGCCCGGCTGCAGGTTGCAGCCGTTGACGGTGTGGTGCGTGACCAGCTGGGCCAGGGTCCAGTAGGCGTCGGCGTAGTTGGAGGTGGACAGCCGGTCGCCCGCGTGGCCGGCCGCGCGCATGGCGGCCGTCTGCAGCCACACCTCGAGCGTGATGTCGATGGCGCCGTGGCTGCGGTTGTGCGGGCTGTCCAGGTACGGCAGGGGCGCCGGGTCGCCCTCGGGCCGCTGGAAGGGCCGGCGGAACGGGGCCAGGGCCTCCAGTGTCACGACCCACGGGGACACGGTGCTCGCGAAGTTCTTGGCCAGGAACGGGCCCAGCGGCTGGTACTCCCAGCCCTGGATGTCGCGTGCGCTCCAGTCGTTGAACAGCGCGATGCCGAAGACATGGTCCTCGGCCTGCGTGATGGGCACCGGCTCGCCCAGCGCATTGCCCGGCCCCACGAAGATCGCCAGCTCGAGCTCGTAGTCCAGGCGGCGCGACGGCCCGACGTGCGGCGGCGCGTCCGGCGCGGCGGTGGGCGGTCGCGTCTGCCCGCAGGGCCGGTGAAAGGCCTGGCCGCTGGGCAGCACCGAGGAGGCGCGGCCGTGGTAGCCGATGGGCACCCACTTGTAGTTGGGCAGCAGCGGGTTGTCCGGGCGGAACTGCCGGCCCACGGTGGTGGCGTGGTGGATGCTGGTGTAGAAGTCGGTGTAGTCGCCGATGCGGCAGGGCAGGCCCAGTTCTACCTGCGCCAGGGGGTGCAGCGCGGCGGACCACTCGGCCTGCTCCGCCGAGCCGGTGCGCAGCCCCTGCGACAGGCGCCGGCGCAGCGCACGGCGCTCGGCCGCGGGCAGCGCCATCAGCGCATTCATGTCGTCGTGGTCCAGCAGGCCGGCGGCACGCAGGTCCAGCGCCTGGTCGCCGATGGCCACGCCGATGCGCCAGGTGGCGTCGGGCGCCGGCCGGAAGCGGCCGAAGGGCAGGTTCTGCACGGGGAAGTCGGCATGCTCGCCGTTGGCCGACTCGACCCAGCTGGTGAGGGCGGCGTCCAGCGTGTCGTCCGCGCTCAGGTCGGGCCGGCTCATGCCGAGCCCTCCATGCCGTCGAACTCCTTGGCGTGCAGGAAGGCCGCGTGGCGCGGCGCGCGGCGCGTCTTCGACCACTCCTCCAGCATGTCCCACTTCACGGCGTCGAGCTCGCGCAGCTGGCGCTCTTCCTCCGGGTCCGGGCAGGCCAGCTCGACGCGGTGGCCGTTGGGGTCGAAGAAGTAGATGGAGTGGAAGATGCCGTGGTCGGTGACACCCAGCACGTCCACGCCCTCGGCCTCGAGGTGGTCCTTGAAGGCCAGCAGCTCGTCGCGGTCCTTCACCTTGAAGGCGATGTGCTGCACCCACTCCGGCGTGTTGGGGTCACGCCCCATGGGCGGCTGGGTGGGCAGCTCGAAGAAGGCCAGCACGTTGCCCTGGCCGGCATCGAGGAACACGTGCATGTACGGGTCCGGCGCCTTGGTGGAGGGCACATGGTCCTCGGCGATGGCCAGCACGAAGTCCATCTTCAGCATGCGCTGGTACCACAGGACCGTTTCCTTCGCGTCCTTGCAGCGGTAGGCGACGTGGTGAATCCGCTCGATCTTCATGTCTGCCCCTCGTCCGATGGGTACATCGGCCGGTCCCCCCTGGGGACGCGGCCCGGCTTGGGAGCGGCCCGGCGCCCGGTCCGCTGCCCGGTGGTGAGATCCTGGCTCATGCCTCGGCGGTCTTCAGCGCGCCGCGGCGGATCTGGTCGCGTTCCATCGACTCGAACAGCGCCTTGAAGTTGCCCTCGCCGAAGCCGTCGTCGCCCTTGCGCTGGATGAACTCGAAGAACACCGGGCCCAGCAGCTTCTGCGAGAAGATCTGCAGCAGCAGGCGCGGCGCGCCGCCGGGCGCGCCACCGGTGGTGCCGTCCAGCAGGATGCCGCGCGTCTTGAGCGAGCCGACGTCCTCGCCGTGGCCGGGCAGGCGCTCGGCCAGCATCTCGTAGTACACGTCGTTGGGGGCGGTCATCAGCGGCACGCCGCTCATCTGCAGGCGGTCGATGGTGGCCTTCAGGTCGTCGGTGAGCAGCGCCACATGCTGGATGCCCTCGCCGTTGAACTGCATCAGGAACTCCTCGATCTGGCCGGAGCCCTTGGAGGATTCCTCGTTCAGCGGAATGCGGATCCTGCCGTCCGGCGCCGTCATGGCCTTGCTGGTCAGGCCGGTGTACTCGCCCTGGATGTCGAAGTAGCGGATCTCGCGGAAGTTGAACAGCTTCTCGTAGAAGCCGGCCCAGAAGGCCATGCGCCCGCGGTAGACGTTGTGCGTGAGGTGGTCGATCACCTTCAGGCCATGGCCCACGGGGTGCCGCTCCACGCCCGGCAGGAACTCGAAATCGATGTCGTAGATGCTCTTGCCGTCTTCGAAGCGGTCGATGAGGTACAGCGGCGCGCCGCCGATGCCCTTGATGGCCGGCAGGCGCAGCTCCATCGGGCCGGTGGGGATCTCGATGGGCTGGGCGCCCAGCTCGAGCGCGCGGTAGTAGGCCGCGTGGGCGTCCTTCACCCGGAAGGCCATGCCGCAGGCGCTGGGGCCGTGCTCGGCGGCGAAGTACGCGGCATGGCTGCGCGGCTCGTTGTTGACGATGAAGTTGATGCCGCCCTGGCGGTACAGCAGCACCTGCTTCGAGCGGTGCCGGGCGACGAGGGTGAAGCCGAGCCGCTCGAACAGCGGCTCCAGCAGGTTCGGGGTGGGGGAGGCGAATTCGACGAACTCGAACCCCATCAGGCCCATGGGGTTCTCAAACAGGTCGGCCATGTGGTGCTCCGGTGGTGCGCGCGAGGCGGCGCGCAGGACGAGACGGGAAGGCTCAGCGCGCCGGGCGCGCGGGCCGGTCCGGCGGAGCACCCGGCACGCCGCGCACGCTGCGGGCGAGGTGGTCGCCGATGACGAGCTGATGGACGGGCGCGGTCAAGGGCGTCTCGGGTGGCAAGGAGATCGTCAGTGTACGTCCGCATTTCGGCAGCCAGCACTTGGGGGCAACCCGCCCCTGCGGGCCATGCGGGCAACAAAAAAAGGCCCGCGCGCGGCGGGCCTTCGGGGTGCGACCGGGCAGATCAGTTGCGGCGGCAGCTCACCGTCTTGCTCTCCAGCACGTTGCCGCTGGCGTCCAGCAGGCTGCCGGTGACGGTGTTGTTCACGATGAAGTTCTTGGCGATCGGCGTGGCGCCCTGGCGGATGTCGCGGCGGTTGCTGTCGAAGTCGAACTCCACCTCGTCGCCCACCGTCTGCTCCTGCGGGCTCTGGGCGGTGTTGGGGCCAGAGGTGATCATCGACGAGTACAGCCCGCTGCGCAGGTTGCTGCCATCGACGGAGGCGCGGGAACGGTCCGACCGGGTCTCGCACTTCACGCGCAGGGCAGCGCTGGCGTCCACGGACAGGGCAGCCAGCAAGGTGAAGGCACCGACGGTCATCAGGGTCTTGGTCATGGAAATGTCTCTCTCAGAGTGAAGCGGCATCGATCAGGGTCCGCCGGACGGTCATGCGGCACCACGGCCGCCCGGCGGGAAGGGGCCCGTGCGCGGCACCGCCCGGGACACCTGGTAAATGGCAAGGCCTGTGCCACGAAATGTGCTTGCATCACATTTCTAGGGGGATGGAACGCAAGTGCTTGTCGCCCAACGAGTTTTCGGCAGACGCCGGGCCAGGTGGGCACGCCGGCCGGGTCCCGCACCCGCTCGCCACCGAGCGCAGTGGGGGAAATGCCCCACGGGCCTGGCCCCAGCCCCGGGGGATTTGACCCGCTCAGGCGTCGGGCGGACGCAGCCCCAGCCGGTCCAGCCGGTAGCGCAGGGTGTCGCGGCTCACGCCCAGCAGGCGCGCGGCCTGGGTGACGTTCTGGCGGGTGCGCTGCAGCGCACGTTCGATCAGGCGGCGTTCGGCCCGCTCGAGGTTCAGGTCCTCATCCTCGCCGCCCTCCGTGCCCGGCGCGCTGCCCGCGTCCGGTGGCCCCTGGTCGGCGGCAGTGCCGGCACCCGGGCGCGCGGCCGCGGCGAAGCCCAGGTCGCGCACGCCCACCTCCTGCCCGGCCGCCAGCAGCGCCGCCTGCTCCATGGCATTGCGCAGCTCGCGCACATTGCCCGGCCAGGGGTGGCGCCGCATCTCCGCGGCTGCGGCGTCCGACAGGCGCAGGTCCCCCTTGCGGTAGCGGTGGCCGTGCAGCCGCAGGAAGTGCTGCGCCAGCTCCAGGATGTCGTCGCCGCGCTCGCGCAGCGGCGGCACCGTGAGCTCCACGATGCGCAGGCGGTAGTACAGGTCGGCGCGGAACCGGCCCTCCTGCACCATCTGCGCCAGCGGCCGGTGGCTCGCGCTCACGATGCGCACGTTGACCGGCTGGTCGCGCAGCCCACCCAGGCGCCGGAAGCGCTTGTCCTCCAGCAGCTTGAGCAGCTTCACCTGGGTGGACGCATCCGCCTCCGCGATCTCGTCGAGGAACAGGGTGCCGCCCTCGGCCGTCTCCACCAGGCCTGCCTTGCGCTGGCGGGCGTCGGTGAAGGCCCCGCGCTCGTAGCCGAACAGCTCGGCCTCCACCAGCTGGGCGGGCAAGGCGCCGCAGTTCAGCTCCACGAACGGCGCATCGCGCCGCGGGCCGTCGAAATGCAGGGCGCGCGCCACGAGCTCCTTGCCGGTGCCCGTCTCGCCGTGGATGAGCACGGCCGGCGCGTCGGTGTCGGCCAGCTGCCGCTCGGACTCCAGCAGCGTGGCGATGCGCGTGCGCAGGGCCACGATGGCCGGCGAGCGGCCGATGATCTTGTCCAGGCCGCTGTGGTCGGCCTGGCGCTGGCTGTAGTAGTGGACCGCCGTTTCCAGCCGGCCATGGCTGATCAGGCGCTCCAGCAGCAGCTTCAGCTCGGCCAGGCCCAGCGGCTTGGTGAGGTAGTCCGCGGCGCCCGCCTTCATGGCCTTGACCGCGAGGTCGATGCCGCCGTGGCCCGTCATCATCACGACGCACACCGCCGGGTCCAGCGCGCGCAGGCGCTGCAGCGCCTCCAGCCCGGTCATGCCGGGCAGGTTGTGGTCGAGCAGCACCACGTCGGGCCGGAAGGCGTTGAACTGCGCCAGGCCGTCCTCGCCCGAGCCCGCCACGCGCGCCTCCCAGCCCTGGCGCTCCAGGTACAGCGCCAGGTTGCGTGCCAGGGTGGCTTCGTCGTCGATGATCAGGATGGCTCGGCTCATGGCGTGTGCAGGGGCAGGGTGAGGGTGGACCGCGTGCCGAGCCCGGGTCCGTCGCTGGCCACGTCCAGGCCGCCGCCCAGGCGCTCGGCCACCCGCCGCACCAGCGCCAGGCCCAGGCCCAGGCCGCGCGGCTTGGTGGTGAAGAAGGGGCGGCCCACGTCGCCCAGCGCGGCGGCGGCGATGCCCGCCCCCTGGTCCTCCACGACGATGCGCACCTGCCGGCCCGCGCGCTCGGCGGCCAGCCGCACGCCCTCGCCCGCGCGCGTGGCCTCGGCGGCGTTCGACAGCAGCGAGGCCAGCATCTGCGCCAGCAGCACCGGGTCCACGGCCACCTCGCCCAGGCCCTCGGGCACGGTGGCCTCGAACGGCTTGCCCTGCCCGGCGAACTCGCTGTGGAAGCGCGCCCGCGCGTCGTGCAGCGCCTGGCCCAGGTCCGCCCGGCCGTGCGCGTCCACCGGGCCGCGCGCATAGCTGAGCAGCGTGCGCACCAGGTGCTCGATGCGCTCGGTCTGGGCGATGACCTCGTCGGCCAGGCCGGCAGGCGCCTCGCCGCCCAGCTCGCGCTGCAGTTCCGCCGAGCTGCGGATGGAGCCGAGCGGGTTGCGGATGCTGTGCGCCACCGACGCGGAGATCTCGCCCACCATGGCCAGCGCCTCGGCCTCGACCAGCCGGGCCTGCTGTTCGCGCAGGGCGCCGGCGATGCGGCGCACATACCAGGCCAGGCTGGCGAACAGGAACAGCGCGCCGATCAGCGCCCCCGCCCACACCAGCCGCTGGCCGCTGAGGATGGCCTCGATCAAGGCCAGCGGCCGGCGGTACAGCTCCACCACGCCCACCAGCCGGCCCGTCTCGTCGTACACGGGCAGGTAGTTCTCGACGAATTCGGAGGGCCGGGCGCCGAGCAGCATGTGCTCCGGCTTCGCGTCCGGGGCGTCGTCGCCCTCCTCGCGGTGCACCACCACCTCGCCGCGCAAGGCGTCGTCCAGCTCGTCGTTGTCCGGGAACGCGCGGCCGATCATCTCGGGGCGGCTGGACCACAGCACCCGCCGGTCGGTGGTGTACAGGTTGGCGCGCAGCACGTCCGGCATCGCGGCCACGTGGCTGAAGAACTCGGTGAAGCCCGCCTCGCCGTCCACCCGCCCCGCGCGCAGGGCGGCGGCCACGTGCTGCGTGGTGACGATGCTCTGCACGAAGTCGCGGCTCAGCACCGCGTCGCGCTGCAGCAGCCGGCTTTCGATGAAGCCGGTGAGCAACCAGGCCATGCCCACGCTGAAGGCGGCGATGGCCGCCGCCCCCGTGAAGACGAACCGCTGCATGAGCCCATGGTGGGTGGCCGCGGCGGTGTCCGGCATGGGAGGGTGGGGCGGGCGGGGGGCGCGCAGCGGGCGCCTCAGGGGGCGCTGGCCGCGTTGGCCGGCGCCGGCCCGGGACGCGGCACGGGGGTGGCCGCAGGCTCGTCGGCCACGTCGCTCTGGTCGCGCAGGTAGCGGTGCATCAGCGCGAAGAAGCGGTCGTAGAACGGGCCGGCGGGAATGGTCTCGCTGGCCACCTTGACGAGCGAGTCGTCGCTCGCCGCCAGCGGGATGGACACCGAGCCGATCGCCGACAGGCCCAGGCTGGCCGAGTTGGGGTTCTTCTTGAGCGTGTAGCGGTCCTGCAGGGCGTTCACGTACGCGGTGGCCAGCTGGCCGCCGGGGCCGTCCGGCGCGCACACCACGTGGAACTCGATCTGCACGTGCACGTCGCCCTCCGGCTGGAAGCGCTTGCTGCCGTTGAGCTGGTCGGGCTTGACGACCGACAGCACGTAGCCCTGGCTGAGCAGCGCGCGGCGCGCGGCCTCGCAGGTGCGGCTCACCGGCGCATCGAACAGCCGCGAAAAGGTCTCGTCGGCCTCGAAGCCCTCGTTCTGGTAGACCTTGAGCTTGGCCGGCGACGTGTGGCTGCAGCCGGCGGCCAGGAACAGCAGGGCGCACGTGGCACCAAGGCCTGCGCGCCAGCGAGGCGAAGAAGGGGAGCGATCCGACATGTGGCGGTGGATTATCCGCACCCTGTCAGGTTCCCTGCCCGCACGCACCCAGGTGGCGACGGATCCACCCCGCCAGCGCTGGCTCGTCGAGGGTGCCGGCCGCGACCGCCCACATCGTCAATACGCACTCGGCATCCTCCGCGTCGAGCGTGTGACCGTTCAAAGCCAGGAACAACTCCATCGCCACGAACGCAGTGCGCTTGTTGCCATCGGCGAACGGATGGTTGCGGGCGATGCCGTGCGCGTAGGCAGCCGCCAGCGCCGCCACATCCGGGCTGCCATATGCGGCAAGCTGACCAGGGCGCGCCGCCGCCGATTCGAGCAGGCCGGCGTCCCGCACACCGGGCAAGCCGCCATGCTCGGCCAACTGCTCCTGGTGCACCGCGCGCAGCACGGCCGGATCCAGCCAAACCCACCGCGTGGCGTCGCTCACTTGGCGAGTTCGCGCAGCACCTGGCGACGCTTCTTCATGATCCGTCGCGCCTCGGCCATCTGGTGCTCGAACTCGTCGTTGTAGGGCGACAGCGTGACGCCGTTGGCCGCCTCCACCAGATAGACGGTGTCGCCCTTTTCCAGCTTCAGCCGGGCCAGGACGTCCTTGGGAAGGATCACCCCGACCGAGTTTCCGATCTGGGTCAGTTTCAGCACGGTCATGACAGCATGGGTACGTTATAACGGATGTTATTATCAACGCATGAGTACCTCCTACGCCACCCCCTTGCCGCCCCTGAAGGTCTCCCGGCTCATGCCCCAGGGCCGCGGCCTGGCCGCTGCCCTCGTCAGGCGCGCCCCCGTGCTCGCCCTGCCGGCCACCGGCGCGCCCGCCGGGGCCTTTGACGCCGTGGACGACCAGGGGCGCGCCCTGCGCGTGGACCTGGCCGGCGCGACCGAGCTGCGCACCGGCGACGTGCTGGTGGCCGAGGACGGCAGCCTGCTGCGTGTGCAGCGCGAGGGTGACGCCGGCCTGCCGCGCGTGGTGGCCGCCCCGGCGCCCCATGTGCACGGCCCGGGCTGCGGGCACGCCCACCACGCCCATGAGCCGCATGTGCACGGGCCGGGGTGTGGCCACGACCATGGGCATGACCACGGGCATGGCCACGGCCACGACGACGGGCACGGCCACCGCCACTGACCGGCCCCGAGGTCGCGTCGGCCATGCCGAAGCGACATAGCTGCTAGTCCGCCCACTCCATAGCCGGCATGGCCCGGCGTTTCCAGAATGCGCCACCGCTTCTCGGAAACCGCCGTCGCACCATGCCGTCGCAAACCGCCCTGCCCTGCCTGCTGATGCGCGGGGGCACGTCCAAGGGCACGTTCTTCCGGGCCGCGGACCTGCCGGCCGACACCGCCACGCGTGACCGCGTGCTGCTCGCCGCGCTGGGCTCACCGGATCGCCGCCAGATCGACGGCCTGGGCGGCGCCCACCCGCTCACCAGCAAGGTGGGCATCGTCGCGCCCAGCCAGCGCCCGGGGGTGGACCTGGAGTTCCTGTTCGCGCAGTTGCAGCCCGAGAAGGACACGGTCGACACCACGCCCAACTGCGGCAACATGCTCGCGGCCGTGGTGCCCTTCGCGCTGGAAGCCGGCCTGGTGGCCGCCCGGGGCGACACCAGCACCTTCCGGGTGCTGACGCTCAACACCGACATGGCCTGCGACATCACCGTCTGCACGCCCGGCGGCGAGATCACCTACGCGGGCGACGCACGCATCGACGGCGTGCCCGGCACCGCCGCCCCGGTGACCATCAACTTCCTCGACACCGCCGGCTCCGTGTGCCCGGGCCTGCTGCCCACCGGCGCGGTGCGCGACACGGTCACGGTGCAGGGCGAGGGCTTCGCGCCGTTCACGCTGGACGTGACCTGCATCGACAACGGCATGCCGCTGGTGATCCTGCGCGCCCAGGACCTGGGCCGCACGGGTGCCGAGACCGTCGCCGAGCTGAACGCCGACACCGAGCTCAAGACACGGCTGGAAGCGCTGCGCCTGGCCATCGCGCCGCGCATGGGCCTGGGTGACGTGCGCGACAAGAACTACCCCAAGATGACGCTGATCGCGCCGCCGCGCGCGGGCGGCGCGCTGGCCACGCGCAGCTTCATCCCGCACGTGTGCCACGACGCCATCGGCGTGCTGGCCGCCGTCACCGTGGGCACGGCCTGCGTGCTGCCCGGCTCGGTGTGCGACGGGGTGGCCGAGCTGCCCGCGCCCGAGGCCGACGGCACGCGCCGCGTGTCGGTGGAACACCCCACCGGCGAATTCAGCGTGGCGCTGGCCACCGACCCGAACGACCCCACCCGAGTGACCCAGGCCGCGCTGCTGCGCACCGCCCGCGCGCTGATGCGCGGCGAGGTGCTGGTGCCGGCTTCCGTCTGGAAAGGACACCCCGCATGATCATCGACGTCCACGGCCACTACACCACCGCGCCCGCCGCGCTGGGCGCCTGGCGCGACCGGCAGATCGCCGGCCTGGCCGACCCGGCGCTGGCGCCGCGCGCCAGCGAGCTGGTCATCAGCGACGACGACATCCGCGAGTCCATCGAGACCAACCAGCTCAGGCTGATGCGCCAGCGCGGCTCGGACCTGACCATCTTCTCGCCGCGCGCCAGCTTCATGGCCCACCATATCGGCGACTTCCAGACGTCCGCCACCTGGGCCGCGATCTGCAACGAGCTGTGCTTCCGCGTGGCGCAGCTGTTCCCCGAGCATTTCATTCCGGCGGCCATGCTGCCGCAGTCGCCCGGCGTGGACCCGGCCACCTGCCTGCCCGAGCTGGTGAAGTGCGTGGAGCAGTACGGTGCCGTGGCCATCAACCTGAACCCCGACCCCTCGGGCGGCCACTGGAACAGCCCCCCGCTGACCGACCGCCACTGGTACCCCATCTACGAGAAGATGGTCGAGTACGACATCCCCGCCATGGTCCACGTGAGCACCTCGTGCAACGCGTGCTTCCACACCACCGGGGCACACTACATCAACGCCGACACCACGGCGGTGATGCAACTGATCCAGGGCGACCTGTTCACCGACTTCCCCACCCTGCGCTTCGTCATCCCCCATGGCGGCGGCGCCGCGCCCTACCACTGGGGCCGCTACCGCGGGCTGGCGCAGGAGATGAAGAAGCCGCTGCTGAAGGACCACCTGCTGAAGAACGTGTTCTTCGACACCTGCGTGTACCACCAGCCCGGCATCGACCTGCTGACGCGCGTGATGCCGGTGGAGAACGTGCTGTTCGCCAGCGAGATGATCGGCGCCGTGCGCGGGATCGACCCCGAGACCGGCTTCCACTACGACGACACCCGGCGCTACATCGAGGCCAGCACGCTCACCCCGGAGCAGAAGCACCTGGTCTACGAGGGCAATGCGCGTCGTGTCTTCCCGCGGCTCGATGCCGCCCTGCGCGCGAAAGGCCTGTGACATGTACCAGCTCGGTGTCGTCTACCGGAACATCACCCGCACCGACAGCGCCACGGCCGATGCCCTGGCGAAGTTCGGCAGCGCCACCGTGCACGAGGCCATGGGCCGCGTGGGCCTGCTGCAGCCGCACATGCGGCCGATCTACCCGGGCGCGCAGGTGGCAGGCACCGCGGTGACCGTGCTGCTGCACCCGGGCGACAACTGGATGATGCACGTGGTGGCCGAGCAGGTGCGCCCGGGCGACATCGTGGTGGCGGCCATCACCGCGCCCTGCACCGACGGCTACTTCGGCGACCTGCTGGCCACGTCCTTCATGGCCCGCGGCGCGCGTGCGCTGGTGATCGACGCCGGCGTGCGCGACGTGAAGACGCTGCAGGAGATGGGCTTCCCGGTGTGGAGCAAGTGCATCAGCAGCAAGGGCACCATCAAGGCCACGCTGGGCTCGGTGAACATCCCGGTGGTGTGCGCGGGCCAGCTCGTCACCCCGGGCGACGTCGTCGTGGCCGACGACGACGGCGTGGTCTGCGTGCCGCGCGCAGTGGCCGAGAAGACGCTGGCCGCGGCCAGCGCCCGCGAGGCCAACGAGGCCGACAAGCGCGCCAAGCTGGCGTCCGGCGTGCTCGGGCTCGACATGTACAAGATGCGCGAGCCGCTGGCCCAGGCCGGCCTGCGCTACATCGACTGACGCCACGCCATGCACATCTCGCTCATCGGCTATGGCGAAGTCGGCCGCATCCTGGCCGAGGACCTGGCACCCGCCGGCCACACGCTCACGGCCCATGACCTGAAGCTGGCCGACGCACGCGGCCACACCCTGCGTGCCCACGCGGCCGGCCTGGGCGTGCGCCTGGCGGCGTCGCACGCCGAGGCGGTGCAGGGCGCCGAACTGGTGCTCAGCGCGGTCACCGCCAGCCAGGCGGTGCCGGTGGCCGAGGCGTGCGCGCCGGCCCTCGCCGCGGGGGCCTTCTTCCTCGATCTCAACTCCGCCAGCCCCGGCGCCAAGTGCCGTGCGGCCGAGCTCGTGAACGCCGCGGGCGGCCGCTACGTGGAAGGCGCGGTGATGACCAGCGTGCCGCCGTACCGCATCCAGGTGCCGCTGCTGCTGGGCGGCCCCGACGCCGCGGCGCTGGAGCCCATCGTCAATGGCCTCGGCTTCGCGGCCAGGGTGAGCAGCCCGCAGCTGGGCGTCGCCTCGGCCACCAAGATGTGCCGCAGCGTCATGATCAAGGGCCTGGAGGCGATGGTCATCGAGAGCTTCACCGCCGCGCGCCACTACGGCGTGGAAGACGCCGTGCTGGCGTCGCTGGCGGAAACCCTCCCCGGCATCGACTGGGAGAAGCAGGGCGCGTACTTCTTCCAGCGCGTCATCGAGCATGGCCGCCGCCGCAGCGAAGAGGTGCGTGAAGTGGCCCAGACCGTGCGCGAAGCCGGCCTCGAGCCGCACAGCGCCAGCGGCACCGCCGAGCGACAGGCCTGGGTGGCCGACCTGGCCGACGACGGGCTCTTCGGCGAGCGCGGCACGCCCGCCTTCGCGCGCAGCGCCGACTGGCGCGTGGAAGCCGACCGCATCCTGCAATCGCTGAAGAGGGACTGAGATGCCTTTCGAGAAGACCCCCGGCTGGCTGGACTGGTACGCCGGGCCCGCCAAGCCGACATTTCAGCTGCCTGCGGGCGCGGTGGACGCGCACTGCCATGTGTTCGGCCCCGGCGACGAGTTCCCGTTCGCCCCCGAACGCAAGTACACGCCCTGCGACGCCAGCAAGGCGCAGCTGTTCGCCTTGCGCGACCACCTGGGCTTCGCGCGCAACGTGATCGTGCAGGCCACCTGCCATGGGGCCGACAACCGCGCGATGGTCGATGCGTGCATCGCCAGCCAGGGCAAGGCGCGTGGCGTGGCGACCGTCAAGCGCAGCGTCACCGACGACGAGCTGCAGCGCCTGCACGCAGCCGGCGTGCGCGGCGTGCGCTTCAACTTCGTCAAGCGCCTGGTGGATTTCACGCCCAAGGACGAGCTGATGGAGATCGCCGGGCGCATCGCCACGCTCGGCTGGCACGTGGTGATCTACTTCGAGGCTGTCGACCTGCCCGAGCTGTGGGACTTCTTCACCCGCCTGCCCACCACCGTCGTGGTCGACCACATGGGCCGGCCCGACGTGACCCAGCCGGTCGACGGCCCCGAGTTCGAGCTGTTCGTGAAGTTCATGCGCGAGTACCCGAACGTGTGGAGCAAGGTCAGCTGCCCCGAGCGGCTGAGCGTGAGCGGCCCGCGCGCGCTCGGCGGCGAACAGGCAGCGTACCGCGATGTCGTGCCCTTCGCGCGCCGCATCGTCGAGACCTTCCCCGACCGCGTGCTGTGGGGCACCGACTGGCCCCACCCCAACCTCAAGGACCACATGCCTGACGACGGCCTGCTGGTGGACTTCATCCCCCACATCGCGCCGACGCCCGAGTTGCAGCGCCGCCTGCTCGTGGACAACCCCATGCGCCTGTATTGGCCCGAAGAAGTGAAGGAGTCCTGCTGATGGCACTGCACAAGCCATACGACGACATTCCCGGCACCACCATCTTCGACGCCGACCGCTCGCGCCAGGGCTACTGGCTCAACCAGTTCTGCATGTCGCTGATGAAGGCCGCCAACCGCGAGCGCTTCAAGGCCGACGAACGCGCCTACCTCGACGAGTGGCCGATGACCGAGGACCAGAAGCAGGCCGTGCTGGCGCGTGACCTGAACCGCTGCATCGCGCTGGGCGGGAACATCTACTTCCTGGCCAAGGTCGGCGCCACCGACGGCAAGAGCTTCCAGTACATGGCGGCCTCCATGACCGGCATGACGCAGGAGGAGTACGCCGCCATGATGCTGGCGGGCGGCCGTTCGCCCGAGGGCAACCGCTACGCCCACGAACAGACCGGGGAGAAGAAGTAATGGCCCGCATCACCGCGAGCGTGTACACCTCGCACGTGCCGGCCATCGGCGCGGCGCTCGATCTCGGCAAATCCGCCGAGCCCTACTGGCAGCCGGTCTTCCAGGGCTACGAGCCCTCGCAGCAGTGGCTGCGCGAGCACCGGCCCGATGTCGTGTTCCTGGTCTACAACGACCACGCCACGGCCTTCAGCCTGGAGCTCATCCCCACCTTCGCCATCGGCTGCGCGGCCGAGTTCCAGCCGGCCGACGAGGGCTGGGGCCCGCGCCCGGTGCCCACCGTGGTGGGCCACCCCGAGCTGGCGGCGCACATCGCGCAGAGCGTGATCCAGGAGGACTTCGACCTCACCATCGCCAACCGCATGGACGTGGACCACGGCCTCACCGTGCCGCTGTCGCTGATGTGCGGCAAGCAGGACCCGGTGCAGGGTGCGTGGCCCTTCCGCGTGATTCCCTTCGCGGTCAACGTGGTGCAGTACCCCGTTCCCTCGGGCCGTCGCTGCTTCCAGCTCGGCCAGGCCCTGCGCCGCGCGGTGGAGAGCTTCGACGAGGACCTCAACGTGCAGGTCTGGGGCACGGGCGGCATGAGCCACCAGCTGCAGGGCCCGCGCGCAGGCCTGATCAACCGCGCCTGGGACAACGCCTTCCTGGACCGCCTGATCGCCGACCCCGCCGGCCTGGCCCAGGTGCCGCACCTGGACTACGTGCGCGAGGCGGGCTCCGAGGGCATCGAGCTGGTGATGTGGCTCATCGCCCGCGGCGCCATGGCCGACGTGGCCGGTGCCGGCCCGGCCCCCACGGTGGCGCGGCGCTTCTACCACGTGCCCGCGTCCAACACGGCCGTCGGCCACCTCATCCTGGAAGACCACGCCGGCTGAAGCCAGGCGCAGCGAAAGGACCTTCTCGTGCCCTACCTTCGAGCGCAGGAACGCGGCATCGCCCGTGTCCTGCACCGCCTGTGCGACGTGTCCGCCGGCATCGGCTGCCTGCTGCTGCTGGGCATGGCCGGCATCACCGTGACCAGCGTGCTGGGCCGCGCCCTGTTCTCCAGCCCCATCCAGGGCGACGTGGAGCTGGTGCAACTCGGCGGCGCGGTGTGCATCGCCTGCTTCCTGCCGTACACGCAGTTCCGCGGCGCCAACATCATCGTGGACTTCTTCACCCAGCGCACCGCCGCCCGGCCGCGTGCCTGGCTGGACGGCCTGGGCACGCTGCTGTACGCACTGGTGCTGGCCCTGGTGTGCTGGCGGGTGGCCGCCGGCGGCCTGGCCGCGCGCGAGAACGGCGAGACCTCCATGCTGATGTCCATCCCGGTGTGGATCCCCTACTTCGGCATGCTGCCCGGCCTGGCCCTGGCGGCCGCCGTGGGGGCCTGGCAGACCGTGGAACACGTGATCGAGGCCCGCGCATGAGCTCGTTGCAGATCGGCCTCACCCTGTTCGGCGCCATGCTGGTGCTGATGGCGCTGCGCGTGCCCATCGCCATCGCCATGTTCGTGCCGGGCGCCGTGGGCTACGTGGCCCTGGCCGGCTGGCTGCCGCTGCTGGCCCACCTGAAGGGCGCGGTGTACGGGCGGGTGTCGGTGTACGACCTGTCCGTCATCCCGCTGTTCATGCTGATGGGCGCCTTCGCCGTGCACGGCGGGCTGTCCAAGGCGCTGTTCGACTTCGCCAACGCGCTGCTCGGGCGCTTCAAGGGCGGCATGGCCATGGCCGGCGTGCTGGCCTGCGCGGCCTTCGGCTCCATCTCGGGCTCCACCGTGGCCACCACCGCCACCATCGCGCAGGTGGCCTACCCCGAGATGCGCCGCATCCACTACTCCGGCCGGCTGGCCACCGCCTCGCTGGCGGTGGGCGGCACCATGGGCGTGCTGCTGCCGCCGTCGGTGACGCTGCTGGTGTACGCCATCCTCACCGAGCAGAACATCACCAAGATGTTCCTCGCGGCCTATGTGCCGGCGCTGCTCGCCGCCATCGGCTACGTGATCGCCATCGCGGTGACCGTGCGCTGGAAGCCCGAGCATGCGCCCGAGGTGCAGCCCGCCACGGGCGCGCAGGTGGTGCAGGCCACGCTGCGGGTGTGGCCCATCCTGGGCATCTTCCTGGCGGTGTTCGGCGGCATCTACGGCGGCGTGTTCACGCCCACCGAGGGCGCGGCCATCGGCACCGTGCTCACCTTCGTGGCCGCGGTGGCCGGCGGGCAGCTGCGCCGCGCGGGCGTGCTGGAGGCGATCCGCAGCACCGCATCCACCAGCGGCATGATCTTCCTGATCTTCATCGGCGCGGACATGATCAACGCGGCGCTGGCGCTGTCGCAGCTGCCGAACCAGCTGGCCGACATCGTGGCGCACGCGCAGATCCCGCCGGTGGCCGTGATGGCGGCCATCATGGTCTTCTACGTCATCCTCGGCTGCGTGATGGACGAGATGTCCATGATCCTGCTCACCGTGCCGGTGATCTTCCCGGTGATCATGGGCCTGGACTTCTTCGGCCTGGGTCCCACGGACAAGGCGCTGTGGTTCGGCATCCTCATCCTCACCGTGTGCGCCATCGGCATGATCTTCCCGCCCGTGGGCCTGAACGTCTACATCATGAACGGGCTCGCCAAGAACGTGCCCATGACCGAGACCTACAAGGGCGTGGTGCCCTTCCTGGTCACCGACTTCCTCCGCCTGGCCCTGCTGATCGCCTTCCCCGGCATCGCGCTGTGGCTGGTGCACCGGCTGACGTGAGCCGCCGCCCGACCCCCTTTCCCCGCCCGACGACACCTGGAGACAAGACCATGACGACCGCCCGCACTGCCCCCTCCGTCCGCCTGGCCCCGCTGGCCGCTGCCCTGGCCCTGCTCGGCGCCGCAGGCGCCCAGGCCGAGGTGGTGCTGAAGGTGCACCACTTCCTGCCGCCCAGCTCCAACGCGCACGTCAACATCATCTCGCCGTGGTGCGAGAAGATCGCCAAGGAATCCGCCGGCGGCCTGAAGTGCCAGATCTTCCCCGCCATGCAGCTGGGCGGCACGCCGCCGCAGCTGGTGGACCAGGCACGCGACGGCGTGGCCGACATCATCTGGACCATTCCCACCTACTCGGCGGGCCGCTATGCCAAGACCGAGGTGTTCGAGCTGCCCTTCATGGCGGTGAATGCCAAGCAGGGCTCGCAGGCGCTGTGGGAGTACACCCAGAAGTTCTCGCTCGACGAGTTCAAGGGCGTCAAGCCGCTGTTCATGCACACCACCGAGGGCTACGTGCTGCACAGCAACAAGCCGGTGACGCAGATGGAGCAGCTCAAGGGCATGAAGATCCGCACCGCCACGCGCATCAGCGCCAAGATGGTGGCCGGCCTGGGCGGCACCCCCGTGCAGATGCCGCTGCCCCAGGTGGCCGACGCGCTGAGCAAGGGCGTGGTCGACGGCGTGCTGGTGCCGTGGGAGGCCATGCCCGCGACCAAGCTGTACGAGATCGCCAAGTACCACCTGGACGCGCCCAAGGGCAGCCCGCGCTTCGCCAATTCCATTTTCCTGTTCGGCATGAACCAGGCCAAGTACGACAGCCTGCCGCCCAACCTGAAGAAGGTGATCGACGACAACTCCGGCCTGGCCGTGTCCGCCTGGGCCGGCGAGAAGGGCTTCGACGCGCAGGTCGAGGCGTTCAGCAAGCTGGCGCGTGACCGCGGCAACACCATCACCGTCATCCCCGAGGCCGAGCTCAAGCGCTGGGAGGCCGCCACCGCCAACGTCGACGACGACTGGATGAAGGACGTGGCGGCCAAGGGCGCCGACGGCAAGAAGCTCGCGGCCGAGGCCAAGGCCATCCTGGCCAAGTACGCACCCAAGTGACCCCCTCGTCCCTGACACGCATCCGCAAGGAGACCCCATGAAAGTCGCCCTCGCCGGTGCCGGCGCCTTCGGCATCAAGCACCTGGACGGCATCCGCCACATCGACGGCGTCGAGGTCGTCTCCCTCATCAGCCGGGACCTGGACAAGACGCGCGAGGTGGCCGCCAGGTACGGCATCGGCCACGTCACCACCGAGCTGGACGAGGCCCTGGCCCGGCCGGAGGTGGACGCCGTCATCCTGTGCACGCCCACGCAGATGCATGCCGCCCAGGCCATCGCCTGCCTGAAGGCCGGCAAGCACGTGCAGGTGGAGATCCCGCTGTGCGACGTGCTGGCCGACGGGCGCGAGGTGGTGCAGCTGCAGCGCGAGACCGGGCTCGTGGCCATGTGCGGCCACACCCGGCGCTTCAACCCCAGCCACCAGTACGTGCACAAGAAGGTCGCCGCGGGCGAGTTCGCCATCCAGCAGATGGACGTGCAGACCTACTTCTTCCGGCGCACCAACATGAACGCGCTGGGCCAGCCGCGCAGCTGGACGGACCACCTGCTGTGGCACCACGCCGCGCACACGGTGGACCTGTTCGCCTACCAGTGCGGCAGCCCCATCGTGCAGGCCAACGCGATCCAGGGCCCCATCCACCCCACGCTGGGCATCGCGATGGACATGTCCATCCAGCTCAAGGCGGCCAACGGGGCGATCTGCACGCTGTCGCTGAGCTTCAACAACGACGGGCCGCTGGGCACCTTCTTCCGCTACATCGGCGACACCGCCACCTACATCGCCCGCTACGACGACCTCTACACCGGCAAGGACGAGCAGATCGACGTGTCGGCGGTGGACGTGTCGATGAACGGCATCGAGCTGCAGGACCGCGAGTTCTTCGCCGCCATCCGCGAGCGGCGCGAGCCCAACGCCAGCGTGGCGCAGGTGCTGCCCTGCTACGAAGTGCTGCACGCGCTGGAGCAGCAGCTCCAGCGGGGCTGACCGGCATGGCGGCCGTGCCCACCTCCCTCGGCGCCCCGCGCGCCCTCGGGCCCTGGCGCGTCGCGCCCGTGGCCCTGGGCTGCATGAACCTCAGCCACGCCTATGGCCAGCCGCCGTCGTTCGAGCAGGCCAGCGCGCTGCTGCGCCATGCGCTGGACCGTGGCGTGACGCTGTTCGACACCGCGGCGCTCTACGGCTTCGGGGCGAACGAGGACCTGTTCGGCCGCGTCCTGGGGCCGCACCGCCGCGAGTTCGTGCTGGCCAGCAAATGCGGCATGACGGGCGTGCCCGGCGAGGGCGGCATCAAGCGGGTGATCGACGGCCGCCCCGAGACGATCAAGCGCACCTGCGACGCATCGCTCCAGCGCCTGCGCACCGACGTGATCGACCTGTACTACCTGCACCGCTGGGACAAGGCGGTGCCCATCGAGGACTCGGTGGGTGCGCTCGCCGACCTGGTGCGCGCCGGCAAGGTGCGCACGATCGGCCTGTCGGAGGTCTCGGCCGCCACGCTGCGGCGCGCGCACGCGGTGCACCCGATCACCGCCGTGCAGTCCGAGTACTCGCTGTGGACGCGCAACCCGGAGATCGCCGTTCTGGATGCCTGCCGCGAGCTGGGCACCGCGTTCGTGGCCTTCAGCCCGCTGGCGCGCGGCTTCCTGCCCGGCACGCTGCGTGACGTGTCGGCGCTCGACGCCAAGGACATCCGCCGCGCCATGCCGCGCTTCGCCCCCGCCGCCTACGCGCACAACCTGTCCCTGGCCGACGCCCTGGGCGCGCTGGCCGCCGAGGCCGGCTGCACCCCGGCCCAGCTGGCCCTGGCCTGGGTGCTCGCGCAAGGCGAACACATCATCGCCCTGCCGGGCACCACCCGCATCGACCACCTGGACGACGACCTGGGCGCCGGTGCGCTGCCACTCCCAGCCGAGCTGCTCGCGCGCGCCGCCGCACTGTTCGCCCCGGGGCGCGTGCAGGGTGCGCGCTACCACCCCGCCACCCAGGCCGAGATCGACACCGAGGAGTACTGACGCTGCCCGGCGCCCGGCGCCGTGGCAGCCTGGTATGAGTGCCAGCGATCGGCGCGACGGTCGTCGCGCGGCACCCCCGACACCGACCCCGCCGGGCTCATTCGTCCGCGCCCTCGGCCTGGCGGCCGACGGTCCGCTGCGATGCTCGGCCAGCCGGCACGCCGCCGAACTCGCTGCGCGGGCTGCCGCCCGCTGCGCTCAGACACCGGACGGCGAGTCAGAGGACGAAGCGCGCCGCAACGGCGCGCTGCCGGCCGTCCTGCGCTTCTCGCCGCTCCCCAAATCGCCCGGCGGGGCCGGTGTCGGGGGTGCCGGAGCTGCGTCGGCGCAGCGGCAAGGGAGGGCCAGGGCCTCGTGAAAGGACGAGCCGCTCACCCGCCCGCGCCGGTGCCCGCCCCGGGTGGCGATTTCGGCAGCGCCGAGAAGCGCAGGCTGCGGGTCGGCGCGCCAAGGGCGCGCCTTGTGAACTGACTCGCGGCGACTGTCCGAGCGCAGCGAACGCCAGTGAGCGAAGCGAGTTGAGCCGCGCGACCCGCGGCCGAGCATCGCAGGGCACCCTCGGCCGCGAGGCCGAGGGCGCGGACGCATGAGCCGCCCGGGGCGGGTGCCGGTGGGGGCCTGCTCCACCTGGGCGACGAGGGCCTTCGACAAGCTCAGGCCGAACGGAATGGGGGCGCCCTGGCCGGACGCAGCGGTCAGGCTGCGGACGGTCAGGGCGCCAACTCAACGCAGCGCCACCTCGCTCTTCACCGGCAGCGGCTGGTCCAGCGTCAGGCGCAGGAACTCGGTGCGGTCGGGCACGCCGGCGTCGCGGCTGCTGCCGGGGTAGTTGTTGTCGTTGATCACCAGGATCGTGCGCTCGTCCAGCACCAGCACGTCCTCGATGGTCACCCACGGGAAGGTGAACGTCGACTGGCCGTCCTGGTTCAGGTCGTCGGGGTCGGCGATGGCCATCAGGTCCACCACCTCGGTCTTGCGCACGTAGCCCGCGTCGTCGCGGTCGTTCAGGTCGATCAGGAAGACCTTCTTGAAGCGCGGCTCCTCGGTGCCGTTGCGCTCGATCACCAGGAACTGGTGGTTGTTCACCGCCGTCATGTCGCCGATGGCCGTGCCCTGCGGCTCCAGGCGGTACAGCCAGTGGCGCCCGGTGTAATGCGCCGTGGGGATGTCGAAGGCGTTGATGCGCAGGGTGCCCGGGGCGTCGCCGGTCACGGTGCCCTCCAGCAGCGTGAACAGCAGGTTGCCCGCGGCGTTGATCGCCATGCCCTCGAAGCCCTTGGAGCGGCCCAGCGTGGGCGTGCCGCCGTCCAGGTGCGGGTTGTCCGGCGACTGCACGCCCGGCATCGGCACCTCGGCGCGCAGCACCTTGCCGTTGGCGTTGGCCTGCACCAGGAAGGGCCCGAACTCGTCGCCGAACCACAGCCGGCCCTTGCGGTCCATGCGCACCGACTCGATGTCCAGGTCGCCGCCCGTCAGCAGCCGGCGCTTGGCGATGGCGCGGTCCACCGGGATGTCGGCGCTGCCCGGGCCGCTGCCGGCGTAGGGGTAGGTGGCCGCGTCGGCCACCAGGCCGAAGCCGAGGCGGTGGTCGGTGTCGTGCAGGGTGATGAAGCTGCGCTCGTCGAAGGCCGGCAGCGCGAAGCCGGTATGCCGGTCGGCCGCGTGCACCACGCCGGCGCCGACCAACGAGCCGCCTTCCACACGGCGGAAGTCAGGCGTCACGGTGTACAGGCGCAGCAGCGCGTCGGGCGAGTTCGCCTTGGTGCCGAAGCCGTTGTCGGGCATGACGCGGAAGCTTCCCTCCACCGGGCCGGGCAGCACGGCGGAGAAGCCCTGCACCGGCTGGCGGTCCACCAGGGGCAGCGTCACGCCGTTGGCGCCGCTCGCGAACTGGCCGGACGTGGGCCCGGGCGCGAAGGTGTCGGCGGGCATCACGGCAAAGCCGCTGAGCGTGCCGGCGGCGATGGCGGGCAGTGCCACCAGCGCGGCGGCCAGGGCGGCGGTGGCGGCGGCCACCGGGCGGAGGGAGGGTCGGGTCATGCGCATCCTCGGGCGTGTGATCGAAGTGCGCGCATGCTGGCCAGCGGCCGTGACAGGCGCATGAACCCTGCGCCGGGCCACGCCTATCATCCGCCGCATGAACACCTGGTGGTCCTGGGGCGGCTTCATGCTCAGCGTGGCCCTGCTCGTCGGCTACGAGTGGCGCGTGCACCACGTCGGCCGGCAGCAGCCCGAGAAGCTCGCCCGCTACGCCAACGCGCGGCTGCGCATGCACTGGGTCCGGGCGCTGGGCGACCAGCCCGGTTTCGAAATCGTGGCGGTGCAGTCGCTGCGCAACTCGCTGATGGCCGCGTCCATCTCGGCGTCCACCGCCGCGCTGGCGGTGATGGGCGCGCTCAGCATGGTGGGTGCCTCGCTGGTGGCCAACCTGGCGCGCTGGTCCACCGAGCACACCCTGCACACGGTGCTGCAGGCGGTGCTGGTGGCCACGCTGTTCGCGTCCTACGTGTGCTCGGCCCTGTCCACGCGGCACTACAGCCACGCCAGCTTCATCATGTCCATGCCGGTGGGGCACCCCGAGCGCCAGGCGCTCAACCCCACCGCGGCGCGGCACGTGCGCCGCGCCGGGCTGATGTACAGCTGGGGCCTGCGCCTGTTCCTGATGGTGCTGCCGCTGGTGGCAGGCATCGTGCACCCGCTGGCCATGCTGCCCGCCACCGCGCTGCTCATCGTGGGCCTGGTGCTGTTCGACCAGCCGGCCCACGACGCCGAGGTGGACTGAGGGGTCTGGCCCTCGGCCGACGCGTCACAGCGCGGCCGCCACCTCCATCAGCTGCCCGCGCAGCCACTGCATCGCCGGGTCGGCATGCTGGCGCGTGTGCCAGGCCAGGTACATGGGCAGCGGCGGCGTGGGCCGCGGCACCGGTGCGCAGCCCAGGCCGCGCAGCACGCCACCGGCCAGCCGGGATGGCATCGTGGCCAGCCAGGGCCCCCCGTGCAGGAGGGCGGCCACCCCGGCGAAGCCCGGCACCGTGGCCACCAGCCGGCGCGCCACGCCCTGCGCAGCCAGCCAGTCGTCGATCTCCAGGGCCCGGCGCGGCTGCTCGTACTGCACGCTCACGTGCTCGCTGCGCAGGTAATCGGCCATGTCGGCAGGCGGCGGGCGCACGGCGGCGTCGAAGAACACCGCATGGCGGTCCTCGAACAGGCGCCGGTGCACGATGTCGCCGGCCTCGGGCGGGCGCGGGGTGAGCAGCAGGTCACAGCCGCCGTCGCGCAGCAGCTCGGCGCGCGGTGCGCCGGAGGGGATGACGCGCAGCGTGACCCCCGGCGCCGCGCTGCGTACCCGGCGCAGCCAGGCGGGCAGCAGCAGGTCGCGCTGCAGGTCGTTGGCGGCCACGGTGACACAGGCGGCCAGCCTCGCGGGCTCGAACCCGGGCGCCGCCGCGAAGCCGCGCAGGCCGTCCAGCAGCGCCTCGGCGCGGCCCGCGAGCTCGGCCGCGCGCGGCGTGGCCGCGATGCCCCGGCCGCTGCGCACGAACAGCGCGTCGCCCGTGAGCGCGCGCAGCCGGTCCAGGCCGTGGCTCACCGCGGACTGGCTCAGCCCCAGGCGCTCCGCCGCCCGGGTGACCGAGCCGGTGTCGTGCACCGCCACCAGCAGCGCCAGCAGGTGGCCGTCCAGGTCCAATGCATCGATGCCGTTCATGGATGGCATGAGTATGGGCCGCTTCCTTCGCCGGCGAGCGCTTTGCACACTCGACAACCGGGCGGCCACCGCCCGGCCTTGATGCACGACAAGCTTCCCCAGGAGACACCCATGCCCCCGACGCCGCGGCCCATCCCGGGCACCACGCTGTTCGACGGCACCCAGGCCCGCAAGGGCTATGCCCTGAACCGCATGTGCTACTCGTTCAACAGCGCCGCGAACCGCGCCGAGTTCCAGCGCGATGAGGCGGCCTGCTGCGCGCGCTTCGGCCTCACGCCCGCGCAGACGCGCGCCATCCGCGAGCGCGACGTGGCCGGCCTCATCGCCGAGGGCGGCAACGTCTACTACCTGGCCAAGTTCGCCGGCATCCTGGGCCTGGACGTGCAGGACCTGGGCGCCTTGCAGACCGGCATGAGCAAGGACGCCTTCAAGGCCATGCTGCTCGCGCACGCCAACTGATCCCGCCACACCCCCGCCCGGAGCAGTCCCCATGGCAACCCTCGTCGGTGGCATCACCACCTCCCATGTGCCGGCCATCGGCCGCGCGATCGCCCAGGGCCTGCAGGACGAGCCCTACTGGAAGCCCTTCTTCGACGGCTTCGTGCCGGTGCGGCGCTGGCTGCACGACACCGCGCGTCCCGACGTGGTCGTCGTCATCTACAACGACCACGGGCTGAACTTCTTCCTCGACAAGATGCCCACCTTCGCGGTGGGCGCGGCACCCGAGTACCTGAATGCCGACGAGGGCTGGGGCATCCCCCAGGTGCCCGCCTTCCGCGGCGAGCAGGACCTGTCCTGGCACCTGATCGAATCGCTGGTCGCCGACGAGTTCGACCTCACGACCTGCCAGGAGATGGTGGTGGACCATGCGTTCACCCTGCCCATGGCCCTGCTGTGGCCGGACCAGGCCTGGCCGGTGCGCGTGGTGCCGGTGTGCATCAACACCGTGCAGCTGCCGCTGCCGAGCGCCCGGCGCTGCCACGCGCTGGGCGAGGCCATCGGACGCGCGGTGCGTGCCTGGCGCGCCGACCAGCGGGTGCTCGTGCTGGGCACGGGCGGGCTGTCGCACCAGCTGGACGGGCCGCGCGCGGGCTTCATCAACAAGGCCTTCGACCTGCGCTTCATGGACAGCCTGGTGACGGAGCCGCGCTGGGCGACCCAGTACAGCACCCATGAGCTGGTGGAACACGCCGGCACCCAGGGCGTGGAGCTGCTCATGTGGCTGGCCACGCGCGCAGCGCTGGGCGAGCAGGTGCGGGAGGTGCACCGCAATTACCACATCCCCATCTCGAACACGGCCTCGGGCCTGATGGTGCTGGAGCCGGTGGCGGCGCAGACGGCGCTCCACCCCGCCTGACACCCACGGCGCCGACCGGCAGGGCTTGCCCCTGCCGTTGGTCGGGCTTCTTCGACGGACGGCTTGACTTGAAGTTGACTTCAACTTCTACAGTTCGGCCACGGATCCCACCCCGTCAAAGGAGCCCCCATGAACACCCTGCCGCCCCTGCTGGCCGCCGTCCTCATCGGCATCGGCGCCACCGCCCTGCTGGACCTGTGGCTGGCCGCACTGAAGCGGGTGGGCGTGCCCACCGGGAGCTTCGCCCTCATCGGTCGCTGGGTGGCCCACATGGGCCGCGGCCGGTTCCGCCACGCGGCCATCGCCCGCGCCGAACCGGTGGACCATGAGCTCGCGCTGGGCTGGGCCACGCACTACGCCGTTGGCATCGCCTTCGCCGCCGCGCTGGTGGCCATGCAGGGCACCGACTGGCTCCAGGCACCCCGGTTCCTGCCCGCCTTCCTCACGGGCGTCGCCACGGTGGCCATGCCGCTGCTGGTGATGCAGCCGGCGATGGGCCAGGGCGTCGCCGCCTCCCGCACAGCCACGCCCCTCAAGAACTGCGCGCGCAGCCTGGCCAACCATGCGGTGTTCGGCATGGGCCTGTACCTGAGCGCCCTCGTGCTCTCGCGCGTCCTGCCCTGACCGGCGGCCGGGGCTCGCCCGGCCGTGCCCTGGCCCTGGATCGCCTCGCATCGCCCGGATTTCCCGATGACGAGCCCCCACCCGTTCGGAAGTCCGCCCCCTCACCGGAGAACCCCCATGCAACTCGCCATCGTCTACCACAGCGCCCACGGGCACACCGAGCACATCGCACGCCAGGTGCTCGAAGGCGCGCAGCAGGTCCCCGGCGTGCAGGCACACCTCGTGCGGGCCGAGGACATCGGCACGCGGCCCGACGACCTCGTCGCGTACGACGGGATCGTCCTGGGCTCGCCCACCTACCTGGGCGGGGTGTCCGCGCCGTTCAAGTCCTTCATGGACGCCACCGGCCGCCTCTGGCGTACGCAGGCGCTCAAGGGCAAGCTGGCCGCCGGCTTCACGGTGTCGTCCCTGCCAGCGGGCGACAAGCAGTCCACGCTGATGTCCATGTTCGTCTTCGCCATGCAGCACGGCATGCTGTGGGTGGGCAACCCCATCCTCCCCGAGCAGCACAGCGGCGTGCCCTACGACGAAGCAGCCAACCGCCTGGGCTCCTGGTCCGGCCTGATGGCCCAGGCGGGGCATTCGGCTCCGGCCGATGAATTTGCGCCGGGCGACGTGCGCACCGCGCGCCTGTTCGGCCGCACCGTGGCACGCACGCTGCTGCGCGTGAATGCCACGCCGCTGTCAGCGTCGGCGGCGGCGGCGGCGTCGGCATCGGTGGAGGCATGAGTGCCATGATCGCCCGCCGCTATGCGCCCCTGCTGTTCGGCCTGATCCTGTCCGGGCTGATGTCGCTGCTGGTCTCCGGCATTGCCACGTACCGCGCCACCGGCCTCGGGCCCGGCTTCGCGGGCCTGTGGGCCTCGGGCTGGCTCACCGCCTGGCTGGTGGCCTTTCCCGTCGTGCTGGTCGTGGCACCACTCACGCGCCGTGCCGTCGATGCCCTGCTGGCTCCGGACTGAGCGCTGCCGCCGGCCGCCCCGCCTGCGCTCATCCCGGCCGGCGTGCGCGCGCGCGTGGCGCCGTGGCCGGGCCAGCCGCGGCAGACGCCTCCCGCTGCCGGCTCTGCAGCGCACCGGCGGCCGCCGCCGACAGCAGCCGCTGGAACGACGGGCAGGCGGCATGGCTGGCCGCCGGACACACCACCGCATGCCGCAGGCCGCGCACCATCGCCCGCAGGCGCCGGGCGGTCGCTTCCAGCTCGTCGGCCTTGGCCGCCAGCCGCGCCCGGTCGATGTCCGGTTCCCCGTCCGGTGTCAGCATCGCGCGGATCTCGTCCAGCGAGAACCCCGCCGCCTGACCCAGTGCGATGAGGGCCAGCTGGTCCAGCACCGCGGGCGCGAACTTGCGGCGCGCTCCGTCCGACGCCAGCGAACGGATCAGGCCCTTGCGCTCGTAGTACCGCAGCGCCGAGGCGGCCACCCCGGACCTCCTGGCAACGTCGGCGATGTCCAAGGCCATGGCAATCCCTTGACTTGAAGTCCACTTCAAGTTGCATGATGGCTGTCGGCAGAGTCGGCGTCAAACTCGACGAAGGAGATCGAAATGCTCTCGCATGTGCCCGCCTGGGTCTACGGTGTGCTGCTCGCGCTGCTGGCGCTGGGCCTGTTGTTCAGCCGTCCCCGGGCCGTGCGCCCCGTGGTGCCGGCGCTGACGGCGCTGGGGTTCGGGGCCTACTCGCTGTACGGGGTGATCAGCTCGTTCGGCGCGTCGCCCGGGAGCCTCGTGCCTTGGGCGCTCGGCCTCGTGGCCAGCATGGTGGGCAGCCGCCCCTGGGTGGGCCCTGTGGGCATGTCGCGCGTGCCCGGCTCGTCACGGGTGCTCGTGCCCGGCAGCTGGCTGCCGCTGGCCCTGATGATGGGCATCTTCGCGCTGAAGTTCTTCGTCGGCATCGTGCACGGCGCGCGCCTGCCGCTGGGCGCACTGGCCGGGTTTGGTCCGGCCGTGAGCCTGGTGCTCGGCCTGTGCAGCGGCGTGTTCATGGCCCGCGCGCTCAACGTCCGTCGCTTCGTGCAGGTGCGGTCGCCGTGAAAGGCAGACGGGGCCCCGTGGGGCCCCGTCGTCTTGCCGCAGGCAGCGCGAGGCTGCCGTCGGTCGTCAGTTGCCGCAGCCCTGCGCGGTGATGCGCTTCTTCGCGGCCAGGGCCTGCACCAGGCCGTAGCCGGTCTTGCTGTCGCGGCCGGCCACGTCCAGGTCCTTGGCAGACTTGTTCAGCGACTGGCGGATCTGCTCGCCGGTGCAGGTGGGGAAGTAGCTCCACACCAGGGCGGCGACGGCCGACACGTGCGGCGTGGCCATCGAGGTGCCGTCGTAGTAGGCGTAGTTCGTGGTCTCGACCGCCACGGCGGCGCTCTGGCCCAGCTTGGTCAGCATGTCGGCACCTTCGGTGTCGGACGCGGTGACCGACGGGATGGTGGTGGCCACGCCGTTCAGCGTGCCGGCGAAGCCGCCCGCCACGTTGTTGTAGACCACGGCGCCCACGCCGCCGGAGTTCTGGCAGTTCAGCACCTTGTCGGAGAAGGCGATGTTGCCGCGCTGGATCAGGCACACCTTGCCGGCCACCGAGGTGTCGATGGTCTCACCCAGGCCGAAGTCGGCCAGGGGGGCGGTGGTGCTGGCCACCGGGGAGCCGTCCATGGCGCCGGGGGCGTAGGTGGTGCCACCCACGGTCAGGGCCGGGGCCGAGCCGGTGCCCATGGGCACGGACGACAGCACGCCGACGCCCGGGCCGGCGATCTCGACGTCCTTGTTGCGCTGCGAGAAGCTCGCCCAGGCCGCGTTCTCGTCCACGGCGGCCACGGACATCACCGCGGCGTAGCCGGCGGGGTACGAGGTCATCGTGTTGCCGCCGTTGCCGGCCGCGGCGATGGACAGGATGCCGGCAGCCTGCAGGCTGTCGAACGTGGCGCGCTCGCTGGCGTTGGGCAGCGGGCCGCCCAGGGACATGCTGATCACGTTGGCGCCGGCGGCCTGGCACTTCTTGGCCGCGGCCGACAGGGTGGACGAGTAGGCCCAGCCGTCCGCACCGAACACCTTGACGATGTGCAGCTTGATCTTCTTGTTCGGCAGCACGCCCACCACGCCCTTGTCGGCCTGGTTGACGGCGGCGATGGTGCCGGCCACGTGCGTGCCATGGTGCGATTCGTCGGTGCTCCACAGGCCGGCGCCGCCCGGATCGTCTTCGCCGGCGACGGTGTCGACGCCCGGCAGGTCCTCATGGCCCAGGGCGTAGCCCGAGTCGATGATGCAGATCTTGCGGTTGGCGGCGTTGGTGTCCTTTACCTTGTCGGCCTGCACCTGCTTGATGCCGTAGGGCACCAGCTGGCCGAGCTTGTAGGGCTTGCCGGTGGACGGGGTGGTCAGGGCCAGCGGGTAGCGCTTGCCGTCTTCCTCCACCAGCTCCACGGCGGCGTGCTTGGCCAGGGCCTGGGCAGCGGCCTTGGGCAGCTCGACGGCGACGTTGCGGCCGTCGATTTCCACCTTGATGCGGCCGCCGAAGTTGGCGATGGCGGCACGGGCCATCTTCGCCGCCTGCTCGCCCGACTTGAAGGTCACGATCACACGGGTGGTGTCGGCAGCGGCCTGCGCGCCCATCATGGCGAAGGCCAGGCCCAGGCCGGCGACCAGCTGGGTGACCGGGAAGCTCGTCTTGTTCATCAATCGCTCCGAAATGGATTGCCACCGCGGGCGGCGCCGGGCAGGCAGGTGTCAGTGAAGGAAGAGGCCCGCAGTGTGCGGCCGGCGGCCGGCGTTGCCCATCACAAAAGCTTCAACGATCCTCACGCCCGCGGCCGGGGGGGGCCCGCGCCGTGTGACGGAGTGCGCAGCGGGATGAGCGCCCGGCCCGCCGCAAGGCCGCTCAGGCGCGCGTGGCGAGGAAGTGCCGGACGGCGTCGGTCAGCCGCCCGGGCTGGTCACGGTGCGGCGAATGGCCGCAATCGGGCAGTTCCAGCACCTCGGTGCCCGGCACCTGGCGCGCGATGCCCTGCACCTGCTCCAGGCTGCCGTATTCATCGTCGCGACCCTGCACCGCCAGCACCGGGCAGCGGATGGACGCGAGTTCGCCGGTGATGGACCAGCCGCGGAAGGCCGGATCCAGCCAGATGTCGTTCCAGCCCCAGAAGGCCGAGTCCGGGTCGTCGTGGTGGCGCGCCAGGCGCTCGCGCAAGGGGCCGGCACGGTAGGCCTCGCGCGCCTGGGCGATGCTGCGCATGGACACGTCCTCCACCAGGATGTGCGGGGCCAGCACCACCAGCCCGGCCACGCGGCCCGGAAAGCGCGCGGCATGCAGCAGGGCGATGGAGCCGCCGTCGCTGTGGCCGAACAGCCAGGGCGGCTCGGCCACGGTGTCCACCTGCAGCGCGGCCAGCAGGGCCGGCAGCACCTCGTGGGCCTGGCGGTGCATAAAATTCGGCGCCCAGCGTTCGCCCGGCGCCCGCGGGGTCGAGCGGCCATAGCCGGGCCGCGAGTACAGCAGCCCGCGCCAGCCCAGGGCGTCCACCAGGCGCTGCGGAAAATCGCGCCACAGGGACACCGAGCCCAGGCCCTCGTGCAGGAACACCATGAGCGGCCGGTCGTGCCGCTCGGCGGCGAGCCAGCGGTACTCGATGTGCATGGGCCCGCCGCCGGCAGCGGCCAGGCCGGCCAGGGCCACGTGCTGCGTCGCCGTCACGCGGCCGCCGCGCGCTCCTGCTCGCGCAGGCGGAAGCGCTGGATCTTGCCCGTGGCCGTCTTGGGCAGTTCGTCCACGAAGGCGATCTGGCGCGGGTACTTGTACGGAGCCAGCCGGTCCTTCACGAAGGCCTTGAGCTCGGCATCGCTGGCCGTCTGGCCGGGCTTGAGCACCACGAAGGCCTTGGTGCGTGTGAGGCCGTCGGGGTCGGCCACGCCGATCACGGCCGCCTCCAGCACCGCGGGGTGCTGGGCGAGCGTGGATTCCACCTCGAAGGGCGAGACGTACATGCCGCTCACCTTGAGCATGTCGTCGCTGCGCCCGGCGTAGGTGTAGCTGCCGTCCGGGTGCCGCAGGTACTTGTCGCCGGTGCGCGTCCAGTCGCCCTGGAAGGTCTCGCGCGAGCGGTCGCGCTGGCCCCAGTACATCAGTGCCGCACTCGGGCCGCGCACGTACAGGTCGCCGGTCTCGCCGTCGGCCACGGGCTGGCCGTCGTCGCCGCGCAGCGCGATGTCGTAGCCGGGCACCGGCCAGCCGGTGGTGCCGTAGCGCACCCCGCCCGGGCGGTTGCTCAGGTAGATGTGCAGCATCTCGGTGGAGCCGATGCCGTCGACGATCTCGCAGCCGAAGTGCGCCGTGAAGCGCTCGCCCAGCTCGGCCGGCAGCGCCTCGCCGGCCGACGAGCACAGGCGCAGGGCCACCTCGCCGCGCGCCGGCAGCCCGGGCGCCGCCAGCATGCCGGCATAGCCGGTGGGCGCCCCGAAGAACACCGTGGGCCTCACGCCGCCCACCTCGCCGCGCCAGCGCCGGAACACCGCCTCCGGCGTGGGCCGCTCGGCCATCAGCAGCGTGGTGGCCCCCACGCTCAAGGGGAAGGTGAGCCCGTTGCCCAGCCCGTAGGCGAAGAACAGCTTGGCGGCGGAGAAGCACACGTCCTCGCCGGTCAGGCCCAGCACGCCTCGGCCGTAGAGCTCGGCCGTCCACCACGGGTTGGCATGCGTGTGCACCGTGCCCTTGGGCCGGCCGGTGGAGCCTGAGGAGTAGAGCCAGAACGCGGGCTCGTCGGCGCCCGTGTCGGCCGGTGCCTGCAGCGGCGCATGGCGCTCCAGCACCTCGTCGAAGGCCATGGAGCCCGCCACCGCCCCCTGGGGCCCGCGCGAGACCACCACCGCGCGCAGGGCCACCTCGGCCTGTGCCATGGCCGCCTGCAGCACCGGCCACAGCGGCGCCGACACCAGCGCGGCGTGCGCCCGGCTGTGGCGCAGCATGTAGGCATAGTCGTCGGCGGTGAGCAGCGTGTTCACGGCCACCGGCACCAGGCCGGCGTACAGCGCACCCAGGAAGGCCACCGGCCAGTCGGTGGTGTCGTGCATCAGCAGCAGCACGCGCTGCTCGGGCTGCAGCCCCTGCGCGAGCAGCCCGGCTGCCAGGCGGCGGCTGCGCGTCTCCAGCGCGGCGTAGCTGAGCGCGCCCTGGTCGTCGATGAAGGCGCTGCGGCTGCCATGGCCGGCGTTCAGGCCGAACAGGTGCTGCGCGAAGTTCAGGCGCGGTCCGGGGCCGGTGGGCATCGCTGTCTCCTTTGACCTGCCCGGCTTGCACCGGGGGGTGGGATGCACTATTGTGCTTGCAGGCACTCTAGATCCGGCCCCGGACCATGTCAAGCACTATATTGCATCCCTCCGCCGCCACCGACGCCGATGGCGCCGCGCCCCCCGGCAGCGAGGACAAGCACCCCTTCCTGGTGGCGCTGGGCGAGCGTGTGCGCGCGCTGCGCGCCCGCCGCGGCATGACGCGCAAGGCCGTGGCCGCCGCCGCCGAGGTGTCCGAGCGGCACCTGGCCAACCTGGAATACGGCACCGGCAACGCCTCCATCCTGGTGCTGCTGCAGGTGGCGCAGGCCCTGCAGTGCCCACTGGCGGAACTGATCGGCGACGTCACCACGTCCTCGCCCGAATGGCTGCTGATCCGCGAGATGCTGGAGCACCGCGACGAGCCCAGCCTGCACCGGGTGCGCCTGGCCATCGGCGAGCTGCTGGGCACGGGCGCCAGTGCGCAGCGGGCCGACGGCGAGCGGCCGCCGCGCGTGGCGCTGGTGGGCCTGCGCGGCGCCGGCAAGTCGACGCTCGGCCAGATGCTGGCCGACGACCTGGCCTTTCCCTTCGTGGAGCTGAGCCGGGAGATCGAGAAGTTCGCCGGCTGCAGCATCTCCGAGATCCAGGCCCTGTACGGGCAGAACGCCTACCGGCGCTACGAGCGACGGGCGCTGGAGGAGGCGATCCAGATCTACCCCGAGGCGGTGATCGCCACGCCCGGCGGGCTGGTGTCGGACGCGGCCACCTTCAACCTGCTGCTGTCGCACTGCACCACCGTGTGGCTGCAGGCGGAGCCCGAAGACCACATGCGGCGCGTGCAGGCCCAGGGCGACCTGCGGCCGATGGCCGCCAGCCGCGAGGCCATGGACGACCTCAAGCGCATCCTGGCAGGCCGGGCGGCCTTCTACTCCAAGGCCGACTACCGGGTGGACACCAGCGCGCACACCCTGGAGGCCACCTTCGCCGCCTTGCGGCGCGTGGTCCGCGAGGCGCTGCGCCTGGCGCCCTGATCCCCCAGCGCACTCCGGGGCACACGCATGCAGTAAACTGCTTGCGTGCGGAACAGCGATGCACTATGCTGCGTCTCATGGCGGCACCGGTGCCGTGCCGCCCCAAGGAGACCGCGCATGAGCCTGTCCGCCCCGCCCGTCGACCCGCCCCGTGTCGATTACCAGACCGACCCGTCCCGCTACCGCCACTGGCAGCTGCGCGTGGAAGGGGCCGTGGCCACGCTGGCCTGCGACATCGACGAGAACGGCGGCATCGCGCCCGGCTACAAGCTCAAGCTCAACAGCTACGACCTGGGCGTCGACATCGAGCTGCACGACGCGGTGAACCGCATCCGCTTCGAGCACCCTCAGGTGCGCACCGTGGTGGTCACCAGTGCCCGCGACCGCGTCTTCTGCTCGGGCGCCAACATCTTCATGCTCGGCGTGTCCAGCCACGCCTGGAAGGTGAACTTCTGCAAGTTCACCAACGAGACGCGCAACGGCTTCGAGGACTCCTCGGCGCAGTCGGGCCTGAAGTTCCTGGCCGCCGTGAACGGCGCCTGCGCCGGCGGCGGCTACGAGCTGGCCCTGGCCTGCGACGAGATCATCCTGGTGGACGACCGCTCCAGCGCCGTCAGCCTGCCCGAGGTGCCGCTGCTGGGCGTGCTGCCCGGCACCGGCGGCCTCACCCGCCTGACCGACAAGCGCCGCGTGCGGCACGACCTGGCCGACATCTTCTGCACCACCACCGAGGGCGTGCGCGGCCAGAAGGCCAAGGCCTGGCGCCTGGTGGATGAGGTGGTCAAGCCCGCCCAGTTCGCCGCCCGCGTGCAGGAGCGCGCGCTGCAGCTGGCCGCCACCAGCGACCGGCCCACCGGAGCGCGCGGCGTGCCGCTCACCCCGCTGGAGCGCCGCATCGAGCCCGACGCGCTGCACTACCGCCATGTCAGCGTGACCATGGACCGCGCGCGCCGCACCGCCACCTTCGTGGTGCGTGCCCCGGCGGGGTCCCAGCCGGCCGACGTCGCCGGCATCGAGGCCGCCGGCGCCGCCTGGTACCCGCTGCAGATGGCACGCGAGCTGGACGACGCCATCCTGTCCATGCGCACCAACGAAGGCGAGCTGGGCACCTGGCTGCTCACCACGCAGGGCGACCCCGCCGCCGTGCAGGCCATGGACGCCACGCTGCGCGCGCACGGCGGCCACTGGCTGGTGCGCGAGACGGTGGGCCTGCTGCGCCGCACGCTGGCGCGGCTGGACGTGTCCTCGCGCACGCTGTTCGCCCTCATCGAGCCGGGCTCCTGCTTCACCGGCACGCTGCTGGAGCTGGCGCTGGCCGCCGACCGCAGCTACATGCTGGTGCTGCCCGACGCACCCGAGCGCGCCCCGCGCCTGGCCGTGGACGAGGTGAACTTCGGCCTGTACCCCCTGGCCACCGGGCAGAGCCGCCTGGCGCGGCGCTTCTACGGCGAGGCCGAGGCCCTGGACGCCGTGCGGGCCCGCCTGGGCGAGCCGCTGGACGGCGACGCCGCGCTGGCGCTGGGCCTGGTCACCAGCGCGCCCGACGACATCGACTGGCCGGACGAGACGCGCATCGCCATCGAGGAACGCGTGGCCATGAGCCCGGACGCGCTCACCGGCCTGGAGGCCAACCTGCGCTTCAACGGGCCCGAGACCATGTGGACCCGCATCTTCGGCCGGCTCACCGCCTGGCAGAACTGGATCTTCCAGCGCCCCAACGCCGTGGGCGACAAGGGCGCCCTGAAGGTCTACGGCACCGGCGACAAGCCCGGCTTCGGCTGGCAGCGCGTCTGACCCCCGCCCGGCGCCCCACACGAGACGAAGGACAGCCATGAGCAGCATCGACTACAGCGAGAAGATCCCCAACAACGTCAACCTGGCCGAGGACCGCACGCTCAAGCGCGCGCTCGAGCAGTGGCAGCCCAACTATCTGGACTGGTGGGCCGACATGGGGCCGGACGGCTCGCAGAACTTCGACGTCTACCTGCGCACCGCCATCAGCGTGGACCCGCAGGGCTGGGCCCAGTTCGGGCACGTGAAGATGCCCGACTACCGCTGGGGCATCTTCCTGAACCCGGCCGAGAAGGACCGCAAGATCCACTTCGGCGACCACAAGGGCGAGGACGCCTGGCAGGACGTGCCCGGCGAGTACCGCGCCAACCTGCGCCGCATCATCGTCACCCAGGGAGACACCGAGCCGGCCAGCGTGGAGCAGCAGCGCCACCTGGGCCTCACGGCGCCCAGCCAGTACGACCTGCGCAACCTGTTCCAGGTGAACGTGGAGGAAGGCCGCCACCTGTGGGCCATGGTGTACCTGCTGCACAAGTACTTCGGCCGCGACGGCCGCGAGGAAGGCGAGGCGCTGCTCGAGCGCCGCAGCGGCCAGCAGGACAACCCGCGCATCCTGCAGGCCTTCAACGAGCCCACGCCCGACTGGCTGAGCTTCTTCATGTTCACCTACTTCACCGACCGCGACGGCAAGTTCCAGCTGTGCGCGCTGGCGGAGAGCAGCTTCGACCCCCTGGCGCGCACGACCAAGTTCATGCTCACCGAGGAGGCCCACCACATGTTCGTGGGCGAGTCGGGCGTGAGCCGCGTCATCCAGCGCACCTGCCAGGTGATGAACGAGCTCAAGACGGACGACCCGGCCCGCCTGCGCGCCGCGGGCGTGATCGACCTGCCCACGCTGCAGCGCTACCTGAACTTCCACTTCTCGGTGACGATCGACCTGTTCGGCGCCGACCAGTCCAGCAACGCCGCCACCTTCTACTCCACCGGCCTGAAGGGCCGCTTCGAGGAAGGCAAGCGCACCGACGACCACCAGCTGCGCGGCCAGAGCTACCGCGTGCTCGACCTGCAGGGCGGGCAGCTGGTGGACAAGGAAGTGCCCATGCTGAACGCGCTCAACGAGGTGCTGCGCGACGACTACATCAAGGATTCCATCGCCGGCGTCGAGCGCTGGAACAAGGTCATCGAGAAGGCCGGCATCCCCTTCCGCCTGAAGACCCCGCACAAGGCCTTCCACCGCAGCATCGGCACGCTGGCCGGCGCCAAGGTGTCCCCCGAGGGCCAGGTCGTGTCCGAGGCGGAATGGGCCGCGCGCGTGGACGACTGGCTGCCCTCGGCCGCCGACCGCGCCTTCGTCGCCAGCCTGATGGGCCGCGTGGTCGAGCCCGGCAGGTTCGCGCACTGGATCGCCCCGCCGGTGATGGGCATCAACCGCCAGCCGGTGGACTTCGAATACGTCCGGTTCAACTGACGCGCACCGACGCCGCCCCGTCGCCATGGACATCGCCCCGACCGTGATCCGGCAGCACCTGATCGACCCGGAGATCTGCATCCGGTGCAACACCTGCGAGGCGACCTGCCCCGTGGGGGCGATCACCCACGACGAGCGCAACTACGTGGTGGACGCGGCACGCTGCGACGCGTGCATGGCCTGCGTGCCGCCCTGCCCCACCGGGTCCATCGACAACTGGCGCACCATGCCGCGCCAGGCGGCGTACAGCGTGCAGGATCAGCTCGGCTGGGACGCCCTGCCGCCGGAGCTGACGCCGCTGCAGCTGGCCAGCGCCGCGGGCGCGGCGGAGCCGGCCGGCGGCGACCCCGTGGACGCCCCGGGGGCGGCAGCCCGGGTGGCGCCTGCGCCGGCGGCCGCCCCCAGCGACGGCGCGCCCGAGGCCACGCCGCACGCCAGTTGGGGCTCTTCCGTGCCGCCGTGGTCGGCCGCCCACCCGTACGTCAACCTCTACGGCCCGCGGGCGGCCGAGCGCTCGGTCACTGCCACGGTGGCGGGCAACGTGCGCGTCACCGACGCCGGCACGGCCTACGACACCCACCACATCGTGCTCGACTTCGGCGCCCTGCCGTTCCCGGTGCTGGAGGGCCAGTCCATCGGCATCCTGCCGCCGGGCACCGACGCGGCCGGCCGCCCCCACCATGCCCGCCAGTACTCCGTGGCCAGCCCGCGCAACGGCGAGCGCCCCGGCTACAACAACGTGTCGCTCACCGTGAAGCGTGTGCTGCAGGATCACCACGGCCGCCCCGTGCGCGGCGTGGCCAGCAACCACCTGTGCGACCTGCGCGTGGGCCAGACGGTGGAGGTCATCGGCCCGTTCGGCACCAGCTTCCTGATGCCCAACCACCCGCGCAGCCACCTGGTGATGATCTGCACGGGGACCGGCTCCGCGCCCATGCGTGCCATGACGGAGTGGCGACGCCGGCTGCGCCGCTCGGGCAAGTTCGACGGGGGTCGCCTGCTGCTGTTCTTCGGCGCCCGCACCCACCAGGAGCTGCCGTACTTCGGCCCGCTGCAAAACTTGCCGAAGGATTTCATCGACCTCCACTTCGCCTTCAGCCGCACGCCCGGCGCCCCACGGCGCTACGTGCAGGACCTGATGCGCGAGCAGGCCGCGGAGCTCGCCCCGCTGCTGGCCGACCCGAACGCCTACTTCTACGTGTGTGGCCTGAAGGCCATGGAAGAGGGCGTGGTGCAGGCGCTGAAGGACATCGCGCAGCAGGCCGGGCTGGACTGGACGGCCACCGCGTCCGCGCTGCGCCAGCAGGGGCGCCTGCACCTCGAGACCTACTGAGGCCGCGCGGCCGCGGCCCGCGCGGGCGCGGGTCTGACGCGCCGACTGAACGGCACGCGCCTTGCCCGCCGGGGCGACCCCCGCCGAGCAGGAGACGCCCATGCCCCGCCTCGCCCCCACCGCCGCTGCGTGCGCCGGTGCCGCGCTGTTCGCCTCCAGCCTCGTGCTGAGCGTGGCCGTCACGGCCGACCCGCTGCCCATCGACCCGCTGCCCGCCGACCTGACCTACCGCCCGCTGCCCACGCAGCCGTTCTCGGTGGTGAAGGCGCAGGACGAGGCCATGAAGCCGCAGGTGATGCAGCGGCAGGCCGGCCTGCTGGCCAGCCGTTACGACCTGGCCAACCGCCCGCTGCCGGGCGTGATGATGTCCGGCGGGCGCAAGCCCGTGCAGGGCGGTGTGCGCGTCAAGCTGCCCGCCGGCGTCACCTGGGACACGCTGGGCCGCCTGAGCCCGCAGGAGATCCTGCAGCGCAACCTGCTGCCCGACGGCTTCAAGCCGCTGCCGCATGTGAAGCAGGCCTCGGGCGGCCAGGTGTTCCCGCAGCGGCAGATCGACGAGATCGCCCGCCTGGAGCAGCGTGACCTGCGGCGCTTCGACGTGGACTTCGACCTGCCCGACCACCTCACGCCGGAGTTCCCGCCGCCCATCTTCCTGCAGACGCAGCCGCACCTGGGCGATGTGTCGCGCGGGCAGCTGCTGAGCCTGCGCAACTTCTACGCGCTGATGAACGGGCTGGTGACGCCGGTGCAGATGGAGGGCCTGCGGCTGCTGCTCACGCCCTTCCCGCAGGAGGAGTTCAACCTCACCGAGGACCGCAAGGTGGCGCTGCCCAGCCAGGGCGTGGCCTGCCTGGATTGCCACGCCAACTTCCACAGCAACGCCGCCTTCCACCTGACGCCGGACGTGCGGCCGCAGGCCGCGCGCTTCCGGCTGGACAGCACCAGCCTGCGCGGCATGTTCGCCCAGCAGATCCACGGCTCCAAGCGCTCGCTGCGCTCGGTGGAGGACTTCACCGAGTTCGAGCAGCGCACCGCCTACTTCAACGGCGACCACGTCAGTGCCACGCGCAAGGGACCGAACCTGCCCGACCGCACCAACCAGGTGGCGATGATGGCGCAGATGCAGAACATCATCGACTTCCCGCCCGCGCCCAAGCTGGACCCGCTCGGCCGGCTCGACCCGGCCCGCGCCACGCCCCTGGAGCTGGCCGGCGAGAAGCTGTTCCTGGGCAAGGCCCAATGCGCCCAGTGCCATGTGCCGCAGAACGCGTTCATGGACCAGACGATGCACGACCTGAAGCTGGAGCGCTTCTACCGCGTGGGCCGCACACAGAACGACTTCATCGAGCTGCCCGATGGCCCGATCAAGACGATGACGCTGCGCGGCATCAAGGACTCGCCGCCCTACCTGCACGACGGGCGGCTGCCCACGCTGCACGACACGGTGGAGTTCTTCAACCTGGTGCTGGGCACGCGCCTGAGCGGCCAGGAGAAGGAGGCGCTGGTCGCCTACCTGCTCACGCTGTGAGCCGCCCTGTCCGCCTTTGTCCGCCCTCCCGCCCGCCGCCAAGGAGCCGCCATGTCGCCCACCCCCGCCTCGCTGCTGGCCGCCGCCCTGGCGCTGGCGCTGCCCGCCCACGCCCAGCAGGGCAACCCCGGCGGCATGACGCCCGCCGTGCCGCTGGCCGCGCCCGGCACCCCGGCGCCGGGCCAGCCCAACCTCACCGACCGGCTGTTCGTGCACCTCATGGCCACGGGCGGCATGGCCGAGGTGGAGACCGCCAGGCTCGCGGACGCGCGCGCGTCTGCCGCTCCGGTGCGCGCGTTCGCGCGCCGCATGCTGCAGGACCACCCGCCGGTGAACGAGCAGCTCGCGGCGCTGGCGCGCGACGACCAGATCGCCTGGCCGCCACGGCCCGCCCCCGACCACGGGGCCACGCTGGCGCACCTGCAGTCGCTGCAGGGCGCCGACTTCGACCGCGCGTACGTGCAGACGCAGGTCGCCGAGCACCAGAAGGCCGCCCAGCTGCTGGCCTACGAGATCGGGCAGGGCCAGGACGCGCGGCTGCAGCGCCTGGCCGCCGCCACGTTGCCAGCCGTGCTGGACCACCTGCGCCACCTGCAGCACCTGGCCGGCGAGCTCTCGGGCGCCGGCCCGCAGGGGCTGGCCGCGGCCGCCGCCCCGCCCCGACGGGCACCGTGATTGCCCAGGGCACGGCAGACCACCTTCTGCCATGCACCCCCTGCTGCTGCCCATCGCCCTGCGCCTGCTGACCCGCCGCCCCGTCACCCGGGTGCTGGCGCGTGTGGGCACCGGCGTGGCCGCGGCGGCCGGCGTGGCGATGGTCGCCCTGACCGCCGAGCAGGTATGGCGCGTGTGGCGTGCCTGGCAGGGCGTGGACAGCGGCCCGCGCGCCCAGCCCTATCAGTACCGGGCGGCACGGCCGCGCCGCCGCGTGCTGGTGGTGGGCGACAGCACGGGCGTGGGCATCGGCGCCGAGCGCCGCACGGAGTCCATCGGCGCGCTGGTGCGCGCGGCCTGCCAGGGCGCCGAGCTGGTGAACCTGAGCGTGTCGGGCGCCTGCCTGGGCGACGTGCCGGCCCAGCTCGAGCGCCTGGGACCGCTGGACCGCCGCTTCGACATCGTGCTGCTGCACTGCGGCGGCAACGACGTCATGCGCACGCCGAACCTGGGCTCCATCGAGGCCACCGCCGACGCACTGCTGCCGCGCCTGCACGCCGTGGGCAAGCGCGTGGTGTGGCTGGGGCCGGTGGACGTGGGGCTGGCACCGCTGTTCCGGCCGCCCTTCAGCTGGTGGCTGTCACACCGCAGCCGGCAGGCGGCCGCCCTGTTCCAGCGCGCCGCGCGGCGCCACGGCGTCGAGTACGTGGGCTTCCACGGCAGCCGCCACAGCCATGTGCTCACGCGCGAGCGAGCCCAGTTCTTCTCCGCCGACGGCATCCATCCCAGCGGCCACGGCTACCGCTACGCTTATGGCTGGCTCGCGCGCTCCGGCGCGCTGGGCCACGCGATGGCGGACGTGCAGGCCGGCCCGGCCCACCCGCCCACCCTCACTCCTCCCCTCAGCCCGCCCCTGACGGCGCCCGTGCCCGCTGCCGCGCCACTGCGGCACGCGGCCTGACCCCTCCCGCCATGGCCTTCACCACCCAGTTCACCACCCCCGAACCCAGCCGCGCCGAGGTCGACGCCTGGCGGGGCCTCAGCGTCATCGAGTTCGGCACCGGCTGGTGCGGCCACTGCCAGCGCGCGCAGCCGTTGATCGAAGGCGCCCTGTCGCCGCACGAGCCGCTGCGCCATGTGAAGGTGGAGGACGGCAAGGGCCGCCCGCTGGGCCGCTCGTTCGGCGTCAAGCTGTGGCCCACGCTCGTGTTCCTGCAGGACGGGCGCGAGGTGGAGCGCCTGGTGAGGCCGCAGACCGGCTCGGAGATCGCCGAGGCCCTGGCGCGCGCCATCGCGGCCTGAGCCTCGCAGGCCCTCAGGCGCGCATGCTGCCCGTGCGCTCGTAGCGCTCGTGCCACGACAGCGCCTCGGCCAGCAGGTGCGGCGTGTGCAGCCCGCCCTGGCCACGCCGGCCCGCCGCCTCGGCGCGCTCGATGTAGTCCTGCAGCGCGGGCCGGAAGTCGGGGTGGGCGCAGCGGTCCACCACCACGCGGGCCCGTGCCCGCGGCGACAGGCCGCGCAGGTCCGCCAGCCCCTGCTCGGTGACGATCACCTGCACGTCGTGCTCGGTGTGGTCCACATGGCTGGCCATGGGCACGATGCACGAGATGCGGCCGGCCTTGGCGGTGGACGCGGTCATGAAGATGGACAGGTAGGCGTTGCGGGCGAAGTCGCCCGAGCCGCCGATGCCGTTCATGATGCGCGTGCCCATCACGTGCGTGGAGTTCACGTTGCCGTACAGGTCCGCCTCGATCATGCCGTTCATGGCGATGATGCCCAGGCGGCGGATCAGCTCGGGGTGGTTCGAGATCTCCTGCGGCCGCAGCACGATGCGCTCGCGGTAGAAGGGCAGGTGCGCCAGGAACTCCTGCATCGCCTCGGGGCTGAGCGACAGCGCCGTGGCCGAGGCGTGCGCCAGGGTGCCCGACTTGAGCATGGCCAGCATGCCGTCCTGCAGCACCTCGGTGTAGGCCGACAGGTCGCGCCAGCCGCCACGGTCCAGCCCGGCGAGCACCGCATTGGCGGTGTTGCCCACGCCGGACTGGAAGGGCAGCAGGTTGGCCGGCAGGCGGCCGCGCTTCACCTCGTGCGACAGGAAGTCGAGGATGTGCTCCGCAATGCGCTCCGACACCGCATCCGGCGGCGCGAAGGCGGTGTTGCGGTCGGGCAGGTGCGTCTGCACCACCGCCACCACCTTGTCCGGGTCCACCCGCAGGTAGGGCTCGCCGATGCGGTCGCTGGCGGCGGTCATCGGGATGGGCAGGCGATGCGGCGGGCGCTCGGTGCCGTAGTAGATGTCGTGCATGCCCTCCAGCTCGGCCGGGTGCCAGCCGTTGACCTCCAGGATCACGCGGTCGGCCTGCTCCAGCCAGGTCTTGTTGTTGCCCACCGACGAGGCGGGTATGAGCAGGCCGTCCTCGCGCACGCCGGAGACTTCCACCACGGCCACGTCGAGCTTGCCGAGGAAGCCGAACCACACCAGCTGCGCCACGTGCGACAGGTGGATGTCCAGGTACTCCATCTCGCCGGCGTTGATGCGCTGGCGGCAGGTGGCGTCCGACTGGTAGGGCAGGCGCATCTCGATGCCCTCGGCCTTGGCCAGCGCACCGTCGAGCTCCGGCGCGGTGGACGCGCCCGTCCACACGCCCACGCGGAAGGGCTGCCCCGCTGCATGCGCGGCCTCGATGCGGCGGGCCAGCGCGCCCGGCACGACCTTGGGGTAGCCGGCCCCGGTGAAGCCGCTCATGCCCACGTGGTCCCCGTGGCGGATGAGGGCGGCGGCCGCATCGGCCGTGGTGATCTTCTGCTGCAGGCCAGGGTGCAGCACGCGGGACGGAAGGCTCAAGCAGGAACTCCGGTGGGGCGGCCACAGCGGGCCGGGCGGCGTCGGCGACGCCAGTCGGCCGCGATCTTAAGGGTTAACCCTGATTCTCCAGTGGACGGACATCAAGCCCCCGTCGAAGCGCGTGACATCCCGCCGCTTCAGGACGCCGCCAGGACCCCGGCGGCGATGGCGGCCACCGCCGGCACCGTCTGGATGAACAGGATCTTGCGCGAGCCCGTCGTCGCGGCACCGACCACCCCGGCCACCGCCACGCAGGCCAGGAAGAACAGCACGGTGGGCGCGTCCCCGCGCAGCAGGCCCCAGCCGATGCCCGCCGCGAGGAAGCCGTTGTACAGGCCCTGGTTCTGGGCCAGCACACGGGTCGCGGCGGCGAAATCGGGGGTGAGGCCGAAGGCCTTGTGGCCCCGCGGCGTGTTCCACCAGAACACCTCCAGCACCAGGATGTAGACGTGGATGAGGGCCACCACGGTGGCCAGGACCTTCGCGATCATGAGGCGCTCCTGAAAACATTGTTGTTTACGCTCGGTATGATATTGTTTTCCGGCGATGTCCGCCAGCCGCCGCCCCTCCGCCCCAGCTGCCGCCCCAGCTGCCGTCTCAGCCGCCGCCCCGGGCGCCGCGCGGCCTGCACCGCCCGCTTCGCCGGCCCCGCCTCCACCGCCCGGGCCGTCCGCCCCCCCCGCGGGCACACGCCACGCCGTGGCCCAGGCCCAGCGCCGCCGCATGCTGGCGGCGGTGGTGCAGGCCGTGGCCGAGCGCGGTTATGCGGCCACCACCGTGGCCCACGTCATCGCGCTCGCCGGCGTGTCGCGCCGCACCTTCTACGAGCAGTTCACCGACCTGGACGACTGCTTCGTGGCCGCCTATGCGTCCGGCCTGGCCGGCCTGCAGCAGGCCGTGCACGAGGCCACCGCGGGCGCGGTGGGCCGGCCGCTGGCCGAGCGGGTGCGCGCGCCGCTGAGCGCCTACTTCGCCACCTTGCGCGCGGTGCCCGGGGCGGCGCGCGCGTTCTCCGCCGCCGCGGTGGGCGCCAGCGAGCGCGTGGCGGCCCTGCGCGCGCAGGCGCTGCGCCAATGGGTGGCGCTCTGGCGCGCCACGGCGGACGACTGCCGCGCCCAGACCCACGGCCCCGTGACGGACACCGAGCTGCTGGCCATGGTGGGCGGCGTGGAAGAGCTGGTGCGCGATGCCGTGCAGCACGGCGCCGACCCCGCGGACCCGGCCCTGCTGGAGGCGGCCATCGGCTTCGTGCGGGTCGTGCTGCGGGCGCGCTGAGCGCACCCCGCGAACGCATCAGCCGGCCAGGGGCAGGCGCAGCTCGAACACCGAACCCTGGCCCGGCCCCGGGCTGGACGCCACCAGGCTGCCGCCGTGCTGCTGGGCGAGGCTGCGCGCCAATGCCAGGCCGATGCCCAGGCCGCCCTGGAAGCGCTCGGGCGTGGCCTCGGCCTGCACGAACAGGTCGAACACGCGCGCCAGCAGCGAGGGCTCCATGCCGATGCCGGTGTCCGCCACCCGCGCCAGCGCCATGCCGGTGCCGTGCTCCGCATGCACCGCCACCGTCACCTGCCCGCCTTCCGGCGTGTACTTGGCCGCGTTGTTCAGGAGGTTGCTGAGGATCTGCGCCACGCGCACCGGGTCGCCCTGCAGCACCAGGCCCGGGGCCTCGTCGACCACGTCCAGCCGGTGGCCACGCGCGGCCATGGACGCGGCCGTCTGCTCCACCGCCATGTCCAGCGCCTCGCGCAGCTGCATCGGGCGCTTCTGCAGCGTGGCCAGGCCCCGCGTGACGCGCGACACATCCAGCAGGTCCTCCACCAGGTGGCGCATGTGGGTGGCCTGGCGGTCGATGATGCCGGCCGCATGCCGCACGCTGTCCACCCGCTCGGGCGCCAGCAGGATGAGCCGGGCCGAGGTGCCGATGGGTGCCAGGGGGTTGCGCAGCTCGTGGGCGAGCGCGGCCAGGAACAGGTCCTTCTGCCGGCCCGCGTCGCGCAGGGCCTGCTCGCTGTGCTCGAGCCGAGCCTGCACCTCCTTGATCTCGTGGATCACCGTGCAGGAGCCCATCCAGCGCGTGATGCGGCCGTCCTCGTCACGCACCGGCAGCGCCCGGCCCAGCACCCAGCGGTACTCGCCGGCGCGGTCGCGCAGCCGGTACTCCACCTCGTAGGGCTCCCCCGTGGCCAGGCTGTGGCGCCAGCGTGCCCAGGCGCGCGGCTGGTCGTCGGGGTGGAACATGCCGCTCCAGGCGTCGCCGTCGGTGGAGCCCTCGGGCACGCCGGTGAAGTCGTACCAGCGCTGGTTGTACCAGTCGTGGTGGCCGTCGGGCCGCGTCGACCACAGCATGTGCGGCAGCAGGTTGGCGATGGTGCGAAAGCGTGCCTCGCTTTCGCGCAGCGCGGCCAGCGCGGCCTCGCGGCCCGTCACGTCGGCGCCCTGCACGAACAGGCCCTCGACCTCCCCGCCCGGGCCCCGCAGAGGCTGGTACACGAAATCGACGAAGATCTCGCGCGGTGCCTCGCGGGCCCGCAGGCGCACGGGCACGCCGCGCCCGACATGCGGCTCGCCACTGCGGTACACCGCGTCCAGCAGCTCGAAGAAGCCCTGGCCCGCCAGCTCGGGCAACACGTCGCGCACCGGCCGGCCGACCACCGCCTGGCGGTCCACCAGCTGCAGGTACGCGGCGTTGGCCAGCTCGAACACATGCGCGGGCCCGCGCAGCACCGCCATGAAGCCGGGCGCCTGGGCGAACAGCTCGGTGAGGAAGCGCTGGCTGGCCGACAGGCGGATGTTGTCCTGCTGCACCACCGCGGCGCGCGAGCGCACGCCTTCGGCGAGCTGGTCGGCGGTGAGCCCGGTGGCGGCGCGGGCCCGCTGCAGCTCCTCGCGCAGGCGCTGCACCTCGGTGACATCGGTGGTGTGCTGCATCACCGCCACCACCTCGCCCTGCGCGTTGCGCAGCGGGGTGTGGGTGGCGCTCCAGTAGCGCTGGTCCACCACCGGGCCGTCGGCCGTCCGGGCCTCGATGGCATAGGGGATCAGCGCCAGCGTGTCCCGCTCGCCGGTGGTGAACGCCCGCTCGATCGACGCCCGCAGCACATCGGCCTGGGCGCTGCCGTCGTCGTTGGCCGTGCCGGGGAAGATCTCGAACAGGCCGCGGCCCAGCAGCTCGTCGCGCCGACGGCCGGTGAGCAGCTCGTAGGCGGTGTTGACCTCGAGATAGCGCATCTGCCGGTCGAGCACCATGTAGGCGTTCGGTGAATGCCGGAACAGCGCCTCGTGGGGAACGGACATGGGCAGCCCTGGCTGCGGAAACGGGCCCGGGGGCCGGGCGGGCCCCCAGGGGCTGGGGCCGCATGGGCCAGGGCCGACGGCCCGTCGATTATGGGTGCGCCCACGGCATGGCACGTCATCCGACCGACACACCACCCCCCTACCCTGCGGCCTCGTCTGACTCCACACAGGATGCCCCATGTCGATGTCTCTCACGCTCCGCCTGGCCTGCGCCGCCGGCGCCGCCTGGTCGGTCGGTGCCGCCGCCGCGCCGAACAGCGCCTACCCCGTTCCCTCCGTGCAACTGGGCCCGCGCCCGTTCTTCCTGGCCGCCGAGATGCCCGAGGGCCGTCTCAAGCGCGAGCTGAACCAGTGCGCCAGGACCGTCCAGCAGTACCGCCCGAGCGAGTTCTCCATCGGCCACCGCGGCGCGCCGCTGCAGTTCCCCGAGCACACGCGCGAGTCGTATGAAGCCGCCGCGCGCATGGGCGCCGGCATCATCGAGTGCGACGTGGCCTTCACGCAGGACAAGGAGCTGGTCTGCCGCCATGCGCAGAACGACCTGCACACCACCACCAACATCCTGGCCACGCCGCTGGCCGCCAAGTGCACCACACCGTTCCAGCCGGCCGTGCTGGACGGTGCCGGCAACCTGGTGACGCCGGCCAAGGCCGAGTGCCGCACCAGCGACATCACCCTGGCCGAGTTCAAGACCCTGCGCGGCAAGATGGACGCCTTCAACCCGCGCGGCCGCACCGTGCAGGAGTACATGGCCGGCACCGCCACCTGGCGCACCGACCTGTACGCCGGCCCCACCAGCGGCACGCTGATGACGCATGCGGAAAGCATCGCGCTGTTCAAGAAGCTGGGCGTGAAGATGACGCCGGAGCTGAAGACCCCCGTGGTGCCCATGCCCTTCGACGGCTTCACCCAGCAGGCTTATGCCCAGAAGCTGATCGACGAGTACAAGGCCGCGGGCATCGCGCCGTCCAAGGTGTTCCCCCAGTCCTTCCTGAAGGACGACGTGCTGTACTGGGTGGCCCACGAGCCCGCCTTCGGCCAGCAGGCCGTCTACCTCGACGACGCCGGCGTGCCGGCCGACCTGCCCACGGCCACCGAGCTGCGCGTGTACAAGGCCCAGGGCATCAACATCTGGGCGCCGCCCACCTGGGCGCTGCTGGCACTGGACGCCAAACAGCAGATCGTGCCCTCGCAGGCTGCCAGGGACGCCCGCGCCGCCGGCCTGGACCTGATCACCTGGTCGCTCGAGCGCAGCGGCATCCTGGCCGACGGCAGCAACGGCTCGTACTACCAGACCATCGACGCGGCCATCACCCGCGAAGGCGACGTGCTGCGCGTGATCGACGTGCTGGCCAAGGACGTGGGCGTGCGCGGCATCTTCAGCGACTGGCCGGCCACCGTGTCCTTCTACGCCAACTGCACGGGGCGCTGACCCGCGCCTCAGGCGCCGCCGCGGGTGCAGGCGACCGGCGGCGGCCCCGCAGCGGGTGGCAGGGGCACGGCCCGGGCGCTGCGGTACAGCTGCTGGAACTCGGGCCGCCCGTACAGGGGCTCGAACAGCGGGCTGATGACGCCGGCCAGGAACAGCGGCTCCTGGCGTCGGCCACTGAGCGCCAGCAAGGCCAGTGCCTCCTCGTGGCAGTGGCGCACCGCCATGAGCTCGGCCTGCACGAACGCCGACGGCGCGGCGGCAAGCCCGTGGGCCGCGTCGTGCAGGCGCCTGGCCTCCTGCTCGTGGCCCAGGCCGACCAGGGCCGCGGCCTGCCCGAGCAGGGCGTCGGCATGGCCGGGCGAGGCGGCCGCCGCCGCGCGGTAGCCCTCGAGCGCGGCCGCCCAGTGCCGGCGGTAGAGGTGGAGATCGGCGGCCGTCAGCACCGCCCACACATGGTCGGGCGCCACGTCCAGCAGCGCCGAGCACTCCGCCTGGGCGTCGTCCCAGCGCCGCTGCGCCAGCCGCAGCCACACCATGTGCAGCCGGAAGGCGGGGTTGTGCGGGTCCAGCGCGCGGGCGGCCGAGAGCTCTGCGTCGGCACGCGTCAGCAGGCCCGCGAACATCAGCTGGCTGCCGTACAGGGCGCGCACGCGCGCCTGCCCGGCCCCCAGCTGCACCGCACGCTGCAGCTCCACCTCGGCAGGCGCCCACTGGTGGCCGAAGCGGTGCAGCACCAGTCCCTTCAGTGCCGCGGCCTCGGCCAGGGCCGGATCGAGACGCTGCGCACGCGCGAGGCTGCCCAGCGCCCGCGTGACACACACACCGGCCGCCCGTTGCCCGCTCATGCTCAGGTTGATCCAGCCGCGGGCGGCGCCCAGGTGGGCCAGCGCATAGCGGGGACACAGGCGTACCGCCTGCTGGTAGCGGTGCAGCGCGGACGCGAACGCGCCCTGCCGCAGGAAGTGGTCGCCCCGTTCGACGAGGTCGCGTGCGTGGCGGGTGCTGGGCGGGGCACTGCCATCGCCACGGCGCACCAGACGGGGCTGGTAGCCGCCCACGGGCACCTGGATCTCCCACGGGTCGTCGCGACCCGAGGTGGCGTAGTGGCGCGCCAGACGTTGGCGCAGGCGCCGCACCTCCACCCGCACGATGGAGTCGGTCGAGGGGTCGAAGCGTGCGGCGGACCGTCCGAAGACCTCCAGGGCCAGGACGGTTTCCTTGAGCGAGGCGCCGTCGCCGGCCCTCACCCGCTCCACCAGGTGGACGAGCAGCTGCCGCTGGCGCCCGGCATGCACGAACGACGGGCCACCGAGCACCGCTGCCAGGGCCATGTCCCAGGAATCGCCGCGGGAAGGACTTGTCACGTGGGAGTCACCTGTTCACCGCCCACGCGGCAGACGGCGACCGCCAGAATGCGGTCGCCGCGCCTGCAGAGGGATTTTCCATTGAAGGCGGCGGCCAATAAGGAGAATCCGGTGGCGCGCCGGTCCGAGCCGTCATTGTTGATGACGATTGCGGATCGTCAATGGTGACCATGCCGACGATCCTCGCCAGTATGCATCCATAGGTTACACCAGACCATTCGAATCATGGAGGGGAGCCTTTCGCAGGGCGGATATCGCCTGCGACAAACCAGTGGGCGACTGCACGGCAGCCGCCTGTTCATTCATCGATTCGGAAATCCCGTTCCATGCGCTTGTTCGCCACTTCCCTGTGCACTTTCCGCCCCTGGCCGGTCGCCCTGGCCGCGGGCCTGCTGTGTGCGCACGCCGCGCCGGCGGCCCAGCCACCGGGCCCCGCCGCCGTGCCCGCTGCGGCCGCCGTGCAGTCCACCCCCGAGGAGCAGGTCACCCAGCTGTACCTGACGATGCTCAACCGCATCCCCGATCCCGCCGGCTTGGCCTATTGGTCGCAGGTGATCCGCGATGGCGGCACCTCGGACACCGTGGCGGCGGGCATCGAGGACAGCCCCGAGTACATCCACCTGACGCGCGGGCTGCCGCCCACCACCCACAACTACTGGGTGTCCCCCTACGGCTCCGACACCTCGGCGGGCACCAAGGACAAGCCCTTCAAGACCCTGGCGCGCGCCGTGCAGGCGGCGCAGCAGCCCAGCACCACCGTCTGGGTCGCCCCTGGCGTCTACACGGGCGGGCTGAAGACCACCGCCCACGGCACCGCCACCGGCCGGATCATCTGGGCCGCCACCAGCAAGTGGGCCGCGAGCCTCGTGCAGCCGACCCACTCCAGCACGAGCACCGCCTGGGACAACCGCGGCGACTACGTCAGCATCGTGGGCTTCGACGTGGACGGCAGCAAGCTGCCACAGACCGGGCCGGTCTGGCGCATCGGGCTGTACACCGGCGGCTCACACAGCGTGATCGAACGCAACCGCGTGCACCACATCGCCAACACCAGCGCCTACCAGTGCACTTCGGGCGGGGGCTCGGGCATCAATGTGGATTCCTACTACAAGGGTGTCAATGGCGAGGTGCGGTCCAATGTCGTGCACGACATCGGCAAATCGGATTGCACCTATGTGCAGGGCATTTACTTCAGCACCACCGGGGCGGTCAGGAACAACGTGGTGCACCGCATCGGCGAAGCGGCCATCCACCTTTGGCACGACGCCCATGACATCGAAATCGTCAACAACACGTTGACTTCCTCAAAGTACGGCATCATCGTGGGCGGAGGAAACTACTACTATTGGAGCAAGGATTTGGGTGGCGCCAATTTTGTCGACGTGCACAACAACCTGATCTACGACAACACCTATGGGGTTTCGGAACAGGGTGACACCGGCACGTCAAATACCTATTACAACAACCTGGTGATGCAGAATCCCGGGTATTCCTGGTCGCTCAGGGCGGGCATGCGGCACTACAACACCGTGGCCTGCGTGCCGCCGGCGCCGTGCGACCCGAAATTCGTGGCCTACTCGCGCAGCGCCCCCCTGCCCGACGTGCACCTGCGGCCCGATTCCCCCGCCATCGGCCGCGGCATCGGGACCTACGCGCCGCCGGTGGATGCGGACGGCAAGCCACGCAACGCGAGCACGGGTTACGACATCGGCGCCTACCAGCACTGAGTCCGGCGCCGCCCGGGCCGGCCCACCCAGGCCACCCGGGCGGCCGGGGGTCACAGCGTGCGGGCGAAGAAGTCCGCCACGGCGGCGTTCATGTCGGCATGCAGCTTCTCGCGCTCGATGCCCGGGCCGTCGGCACACAGCATCGGCGGCCCGAACAACCCGCACGGGGCCAGGAAGGTGAAATGGCCGGCACCGGGTACCTCGTGCAGTTCCGCCCGCTGCCCCAGGCCTGTGGCCACGACGGCCGCGTTGGAGGCGGTGGGCACGTTGCGGTCGGCCGCGCCGGTCCACAGCTGCACGGGCACGCGCACACCCGCCAGGGCCTCGCCCGCGAACGTGAAGCCGAGCCCCGGCGCCACCACCACCGCTGCCTTCACACGGGGGTCGCCCTCCCATGCACCGGCCGACGCCGGCGCCTGCATCAGCGGCGAGCGCGCCCGCGTCAGCAGGTCGCACACCAGCTCGGGCGCCTGCGCGCAGTGCGCGCCGATGCGCCCGAGGTCCGGCCGGGCGCCGACGGTGGTCAAGGCGGTGAAGCCCCCGGCAGAGAAACCGAACACACCGACCTTCGCCGCATCGATGTGCCCGTGGCCCGTCCAGCGGCCCAGCACGTGGTCGAGGGTGGCACGCATGTCGCGGTGCCGCCCGGTGAACCAGGCCGTGGTGCCGACCGCGCTGGCGTCCGCCGCGTTGTCACCGGGATGCACCGGCGCGGCGACGACGAAACCCTTCTCGGCCAGCGCCAACGCCAGGTCGACATGGCTGCCGGGGCCGCCTTCGTTGCCGTGCGAGATCACCACCAGGGGCAGGCCGAGGCCATCGACCGGCCCGTCCTTGGCCACGCTGATCAGGTTGGCACCCAGAAGGGTGGTGGGCCACGGCCGGGCGGTCGTGGGGTAGTACAGCACCACGGGAAAGCGGGTGCCGTCCGGCGCAGATACCGCGACCGCCTGAAAGCCGACGGGGCGTGCCGGGTAGTGGGCGCGCGACAGCACGTAGGCCAGCAGCAGCCCGCACAGCAGCAGGACGACCAGCAGGGCGATGCGAAGGGCTTTCATGGGAATGCTCCAGTGAGGAGGGTGGCGGACAGCCTGACGGGCGGGCAGACGTAGAGGTACTCGGTGCAGGGCTCTCCCTTGAACTCGACCTCGCGGCGACCCTCGCGGACGAAGCCGCTGCGTTCCAGCAGACGGATCGACGCCCCGTTGCGGGCGTCGGTGACGGCATGCAGGCGGACCCCCGGCCGGCGATCGGCCAGCAGGCGGCGCACGGCCTGCACGGCCCGCGTCGCGTGGCCGCGGCCCTGGGCCCACGGGCCGAGGGTGATGCCCAGTTCGACCGTGCCGCCGGCTGCATCGAGACACAGCCCGAGATCGCCCAGCAGCGCGTCGGTGTCCAGGTCGGCAATGCCCAGCTGCATCCACTGTCCCGGCACCAGATCACGCACGGTCTGCATGAACTGCAGCATGCGCGCCGCGGCCTCCTCGGTCATTGGGGTCCAGCCCTGATAGCGGCTGACCTCCGGGTCCGACCGGTAGCGGTGAAAGTTCGCCAGATCACTGGCGAGAAGCGGTCTCAGGCAGATGCCGCCTTCGCTCAGTGGCCATCGGTGGCCCCATGTCTGCATGCGAGTCTCCTTGTCGATGTGTCGCGCCTGACCGGCCCGGTGCCGCGTCGGCGGGTTCAGGGCCGCGCGGCGAGCGGGCCTGCGCCGCGCGCGCGAATCGCGTACTCGGCCACACCCAGGTTGAGCAGCCAGGCGCAGCTCATCAGCACGTCCCGGGTGAGCCCGAGCACGTCCGAGCCGGTCACGAGCGCCACCGGCAGCATGAGCAGCACCTGCGTGCCGGCGCCCTGCGCCATGGCGTAGGCGCGCACCATCCAGGCGCGGTGCAGCGCCCACTGACGTGCCCGCGCCGCCACGACGGCCAGGACCAGCGCCACGCACAGCCCCGTGCCCACGGCCAGGCGCACGGCCCACAGCAGGTCGCCCTGCAGCGCCGCCGGGATGGGGTAGCGCAGCGTCATCCAGATGCCCGTCATGCCCGTGGCCAGGCCACCGGCCAGTGCAGCCCATCCGGCGGCACGGTGCCAGGGGGGCAGCGGCGAGCGTTGGGCGCCACCGAACTGCAAGGCCCCCAGGACGGCGTACACGGCCGCCGCCATGACGTGGATCGCCACCGGCCACGGCGCCTGGAAGAACCGCTCGTCCACCGCCGCCGGCGCCGCGCCGCCGGCCAGGCCCAGCAGCCGGACGGCGCCGGCCGCCAGCGGCACGGCCGACAGCAGCCACAACGCGTGGTGCAGCCGCAGCCTCATGCCCGCCCGTCCCTCGCCGCACCGCGCGGCCGCTCGCCGCGGCAGTCCAGGCCGCCCGCCAGCTGCGCGATGAGCGCCTCGTCCGAGCAGGCCGCGCACAGCCGCTGCGGCCGGCCCCGGGCGTCCCCGGTGGTCGCCTCCAGGCGCCAGACCGGCACGCCCAGTCGGCGTCCCAGCCGCTGCGCGCGCAGCGCCATCGGCGGCCGTCGGGCACCCGCATCGTCGGGCAGGACCAGCACGATGAGGTCGGGACGGCCCGCCGTGGCCTGGCCGTCCAGCTCGGTCGCCGTGGCCACCGCAGCGGCCTCGTGCCCCAGCGCCCGCAGCCGCATCGCGAACCCGGCGCCGGCGCACGCCGCCGCCGGACAGAACACGAGGATGCGCAATGGCGGGGGCACATCCGGGGCCGGCGGTGTGCCCGTGCCCGCCAGGGACAGCGTGAAGCCGAAGGTGCTGCCCTGGCCGGGCCGGCTGTGCACCCACAGCTCGGCCCCCAGCTGCCGCACCAGCGTCTGGCTGATGTGCAGCCCGAGGCCGGCACCCGCGGCGCGCTGCGCGCCGGGGCCGAACTGGGTGAACGGCGCGAACACGCGCGCCAGGTCCTGTGCGGCGATGCCGCAGCCGGTGTCCTGCACCTCGAACGCGAGCAGCTGCCCGCCACCCGGCCGGGGCAGCGCCCGGACGCGCAGCCGGACCTCACCGCTGACGGTGAACTTCAACGCATTGCCCAGCAGGTTGAACAGCACCTGGCGCAGCCGCAGGCCGTCGGTGGTCACCTGCAGCACGTCGCCCGTCTCATCGACCAGCCTGAGCGCCACGGCGGGGCCGGACTGCTGCACACGCACCGCATCGAGCAGTTCATCGAGCAGGCCATGCAGGTCCACCACCTCCCGTCGCGCCTGGGGCCGGGCCTGGAAGCGCGACAGTTCCAGCACCTCGTTGGCCAGACGGAGCACGTGCTCGGCGCAACTGCGGATGGCGCTCAGCCCCCTGGCCGTGCGTGCACTGTGCTCGCCGGCCTGCGACTCCAGCAGGCGCGCGTAACCGAGGATGCCGTGCAGCGGCGAGCGGATCTCGTGGCTCAGCACGGCCAGCAACAGCGGGCTGGCCGGGGCGTCCGTCGCCTCGCCGGCGCCGGCCGTGTCCGCGGGTTGGCCACCGTGGACGGCGGGCGCGGGGGGAAGATGGGACAACATGGCGACTTCCGGGCTGACGGCGCAGGCGCCATTCACGCCGCGGACGCCGCCGGGGCCACGGCCTCGTCCGCGGGCAGGCGGAAGACGGCCACCGCCTGTGCCAGCGAGCCGGCCTGGTCGCGCATGCTCTGCGCCGCGGCGGTGGATTGCTCCACCATCGATGCGTTCTGGTGTGTCAGGCCTTCGAGCTGGCCGATCGCCCGGCCGACCTGCTCGATGCCGGCCGACTGCTGCACGCTCGCCACGGTGATCTCCTGCACCAGGGCGTCCACCTGCTGCACGCGGGTGACGATGGACGACATGGTCTGGCCGGCCTGGCGGACCAGGTCGGTGCCTTCGGTGACCCGGTGCGCGCTGTGCTCGATCAGCCCCTTGATCTCCCGGGCCGCCTGCGCGCTGCGCTGGGCCAGCCCGCGCACCTCCCCGGCCACCACGGCGAAGCCGCGCCCCTGGGCACCTGCCCGAGCGGCCTCGATGGCCGCATTCAGGGCGAGCAGGTTGGTCTGGAATGCGATGCCGTCGATGACCGCGATGATGTCCGTGATGCGTGCAGCGCCGTCGGAGATCTCGCCCATCTTGGCCACGATCTCCTGCACCACGTCGTTGCCTTGCACTGCGACCTGGTTGGCCCCGGCGGCGAGGTCGGCCGCCACGCGCGCGTTGTCGGCGTTCTGCCTCACGGTGGACGACAGCTGCTCCATCGCGGAGGCCGTCTGTTCGAGATTGCTGGCCTGCTGTTCCGTGCGCTCGCTGAGGTCCAGGCTGCCGGCGGCGATCTGGCCCGAGGCCGCGGCGATCGCCTCGCTGCCACCCCGCACGCCCGCCACCATGCCGCGCAGACTGTGGTTCATGGTCGCCAGCGCCTGCAGCAGTGCACCGAGCTCATTGTGGGCAGCCGGCGGCACGGGTGTCGCCAGATCGCCCTCCGCGACCCGCCGCACGGCGGCGATCGCGCGCTCCAGGGGCCCGGCGATGCTGCGCAGAAGCACCACGCCGGCGACCACGCTGACCAGCAGCGCCAGCCCGAGGGCGCCGGCGATCTGGTAGCTCAGCCGGGTGACCAGGTTCTCCGCGGCGGACGCGCTGTCCGCGTGGCGCGCTGCCAGCAGCTGGGACAGGGCGACCGACGCCTTGGCGCCCGCCGCGTAGCCCGGGTTGATGCGGTCGATCAGCACATGTTCCGCATCGTTCCAGCGGCCCTCGCGCACCGCCTGCGCGGCATCCGCCACGTCCTTGAGGCCCAGACCGTTGCTCTTGGCGAACCAGTCGTCGGCCAGCTGGCGCTCCTGGTCACTGGCCAGGGAGTCCCGGTAGCGCGTCCACTGCGCGTGGAGTGACCCGGACAACTTCTCGATGGCAGCGAAGTGGATGTCGATCGGATGGTCGTGCAGCTTGGACCACGCGAACTCCGGGTGGTGCTGCAGGGCCTGCAGCACCTGGCTGCGGTTGCTCTCCATGAGCAGGCGCACCTCCTGGAAGATGTTCTCCGACAGGGCCTCGCGGTAGGCCCGCTGCATCGACGAGGAGGCGTACAGTGCCAGCGCCCCGACGCCCGCCATGGCCAGCATCAGGAAGGCCATCACGGCCACGATCAGCGTCTTGATCTTCAACTTGAGCATCATGGTCGGGTAGGGATGTCCGGTGAAGCCGTCCGGCCGCGCGCCACGGTGGTGCCGTGCGGCCGGGTGAGCCCGATTCCGCGGCGGTCGGCCGGTCGGTCGGGGTGCAGGAAAGTCTAGGAAGGGCATCGGCGCGAGAGAAGGGCCGTGCATGCATAGCTGGGATGCACGAAAGCCCGGGCGGGTCGGACGGGCCCCTACAATCCGGCCGTCAGGTGTGGACGGAGGGTGGGCCATGAAGTGGCAATCCGTGAAGTTCGACTGGAACCACGCCCGGGCCTTCCTCGCCATCGCGGAGGAAGGCTCGCTGTCCGCGGCCGCCCGGGCGCTCGGCATGGTGCAGCCCACCCTCGGGCGGCAGCTGGCGGCGCTGGAAGCCGAGCTGGGTGTGCCGCTGTTCATGCGCCACGGCCGTGGCCTGGAGCTCACACCCAGCGGCAGGCAGCTGCTGGCCCATGTGCAGGCCATGGGCGAGGCGGCACATGCGTTGTCGCTGGCCGCCGCGGGCCGCAACGATTCCCTGGAAGGACGCGTGACGATCAGCGCATCGGAGGTCATGGCCACCTACGTGCTGCCCGGGATGCTGGCCAAGCTGAACCACACGCTGCCGCAGCTGTCCGTGCAGCTGATCTCCTCCAACGCCACCACCAACCTCACCCGACGCGAGGCGGACATCGCGGTGCGGCTGTTCAAGCCGACACAGAGCGACCACATCTGCAAGAGAGTGGGCCAGATCAGCGGCAACCTGTACGCCACGCCCGGCTACCTGGCCTCCCTGGGCGCGCCGCGCTGTCCGGCGGACTTCGCCGGAGCCGCGTTCATCGGCAGCCACAGCGACAACACCGGCTACATCGAGCTGCTGAGGGAGTGCGGCTTCCCGGTCAGCGAGGACAACTTCCGCCATTGCAGCGAGAGCCGCGTCACCCAATGGGAGATGGCCAAGGCCGGCCTTGGCCTGGCGGTCATGCAGGAGGACGTGGGCCACGACGAACCGAGCGTGGTGCCGGTGCTGCCGCGCATCGAGCGCATGTCCGGGCAGCTCTGGCTGGTGACCCACCAGGAGCTGCGCACAAGCAGCCGCATCCGCGCGGTGTTCGACTTCCTGGCCACGGAGATCGCCGCCCGCAACGACGCCAGCTGAGCGGTCTGGCGGCCGGGGAGGCCCCCATCGGCGTTGCCGAGGTGGCTCCCCCGGCAATCCGATTGGACGGCGGCGAGGCGGCCGCGGACAGTGAACATGCCCGTGGCGCATGCCCTGCGCCGGCGCTGTTCCTTCCTTCCCGGCTCCGCCCATGATCGACCGACTCACCCTCACCCTTTCCGTCGTCCTGTCCTTCCTGGCCGGCGCCTCCGATGGCGCCGTGCCCGGCGACGCCGCGTTCACCCTGACGCTGCAGATGCCGCCCTCCCCCGCCGACGGAGAACTGGTCATCGAACTGTTCGATGCGCCCGGCAACTGGCCGCACCAGCCGTTGCGCACCCGGCGTACCACGGTGAAGGCCGGCCAGCCGGCGCGCCTGGCGTTCGCCGACATGCCGCCGGGCCGCATCGGCGTGCTGGCCTACCTGGACCGGAACCTCAACCACCGATGGGATGCCGCACGGGCCGACGAGCCGCGCGCACGGCTGGCCACCGCCCCTGGCGCGGGGGGTGGCAGTGGTGCCGGCGCCGGCACGGGCGACGCCGGCTGCTTCGAGCACGTCGCCGTGATGGTGCAAGGCGACACGGAGGCAACGCTGCGTTGGCCATGAGCCGGGCGGCGCGCGCCGCCTTGGGGCCCATCATGCCGGCGCACCGGCATGCAGCACACAGCGTCCGCGTCGGGTGTCGATGTGGGCAGTCAGGCCGGCCTGCGGCGCCCGATGGACGTCGATCAGCGCGCCAAGCCCGTCCATCCGGAGGTGGACGAGCAGGCGCTGCAGGCGGGCCGGATCCGGGTGGGCAATGTCCAGTCGGCGCAGGCGGCACTGCCGGTCGGGCAGCTGCCGCGCCGGATGGCCCGCCGACTGCCACTGCAGCAACAAGGGCGCCGCGCCGTCGAGCGGCAAGGTGCCGTCGTCGCGCAGGCCCATCGTCCAGGCGTAACCGCCGCGCGCCATGGCCTGGGGGCTGCCGATCGGCTCGGGCGCGGACGCGGTCAGGACATTCAACTGCTGCGTGCGCGCGGCCCAGGCGGCCAGACGCGGGCGGGCGCGCGCGGACAGGCGGTCCAGGCCGAACCACCGCGGGTGAGGCGGCGCGGGCGCATCGCGGTCGATCGCCAGCACCTCCAGGTACAGGTCGTCACCCAGGTGCAGCAGGGCGTTGTGCGTGCCCATGCGGGGATGCGCCCCGCCAGGCTCCAACGGAACGCCCAGGCAACGCTCGACATGGTTGACCCCCTCGGCCAGGCGGCGGCACACCACCGTCAGGTGGTCGAGCGCACACAGCGCGGAGGCGCCGGAAGGGGCCTCCGGCGCGGACGGTGTGGCCGGTGTGGCCGGTGTGGACGGTGTGGACGGAGGGGAAGCATCCACCGCACGGTGGGAGGGCCGCACGGCTCAGCCGTGCTCGGTGTGGTCGGCGTAGGAGCGCCCGCGGCCCAACGACCAGTCACCCGGCCCGTTCTCCGTCAGGGCCACCATGACATCGTCGGCACGCACCCCCGCGACCACGGCACCGGCGGCAATATGGCGGAACAGCTCGCGCTTCTGCGTGTCCGTGCGTCCTTGCAGGAAGGTGATCTCGACGATGCACGCGCCATCGGACCGCCACACGCCGCCGAAGGACTCGTCCATGACCATGTCGCCCGTGTCGAAGCGCTGGATCAGCTGGAACAGGTCATTGGGGGGCACCTGGCAGGTGCGGACGAGCGCGTCCTGTACCGCTGCGGCGAGCGCCTTCACGAGCGCATCAGGGAGGTGGCGGGGCGCGGCAATGCGGGTCAGGGGCATGGGATGGCTGGCTCAGAAGGGAACGTAGTCCGACGGGAACTTCCAGAAGTCCCGCAGCAGGTGGTTCATCGGCAGGTTGAGGGAACTGCCGTGGGGCGGAATGGGGCGCTCGAACCACTTCGTGTAGATGCCGTGCAGTTCCTGGCTGCGGATCAACCGCTTCATCTCCTCGTCGACGAGGCGCTTCAGGTCGGGATCGTCCTTGGCCATCATGATGGCCAGGGGCTCCACGGTGAGCATCTTCCCGACCACCTTGAGGCGCGACGGGTCGGGACGCGAGGACATCAGTGCGTAGAGCAGCACGTCGTCCATCACGAAACCGTCGGCCTGGGCCTTCTCGACCATGTCCACGGCACCGGCGTGGTCCGGCGCCTCGATGATCTGGATGCGCATGAGGCGGTCGGCATTCGCGGCCTGCAGGGCCTTGAGCGAGGTGGTCGAGCGGGTGGAGACCAGTCGCCGGCCCTCGAACTGGCGCAGTTCGGTCAGCGCGCTGTCGCTGCGCACCAGCAGGCGGGACCCGGTGATGTAGTGCGGGACGGTGAACGCCACCGTCTGCCGGCGCTCGGCGTTGTTGGTGGTGGAGCCGCATTCGAGGTCCACCTGGTGTGACTGCACGAGCGCCATCCGCGTGGCTGGCGTGACCAGCTTGTAGCTCACAGGCACGCTGGCCAGCTTGAGCTCCCTGCGCATGGCCTCGGCGAGCCGCTGGCAGATGTCCAGGGCATAACCCACCGGGCGGCCGGTGCCGTCGACGTAGGAAAACGGCGTCGAGGACTCGCGGTGACCCAGCACCAGGGTGCCCCCCTGCGCGAGCTTCTGCAGCACCGGGGTGGCCGCCGCCGCCGTGCCGCCCAGCGCGCCGGCAGCAAGCGCCGCCAGCAGCCCGCGCATCCATGGGCCTGGCTTGCGCCGAGTCGGTGTGTCGATGGGTGCCATGTCGCACACCTTATGCAGGCGGGCGTCCCGGCGTCCAATCGTGTATTGCGGGGTGGGGCCTCGCTTCGGGCGAATACCGGCCACCCCTCGATTTCCCTCGGTGATCTGCATTGCCGCGGATTCTGGCGGGCAGGCGCGGCGGGTCGCCGGCTGGCCCCGTGACATCGACGTGACATGCCTGCGCGCTGCGGTGGACCCCGCCGCGGCCCTGCGGCGGCGAAGGACTGCCCTCCGAAAACACGAGACGCAAGCCGCGGCACTGCCGTAACACTCCGCAGCAAATCAGTCGTTGACTTCGGGGTAAGAACCAGTGCCTGTCTCCCTGCAATTCGAACCCGTCCATGGGACCGCACGTCTGGTCGGTCTGCCGGACGCGGTGCTGTCCCCCGGCATGCACCACCAGGATGCCGTGGCGTCCCTCAGGGCACTGCTGTGGCTGTCGCGCGACTACGACCACGGCATTTCCTGGTCCTGCTTCCAGGGCGCCTGGTTTGGCGGCCAGCGCTGCGGCTTCGCGCTGCTGTTCCGGCGGCAACGCCTGTCCGCCCTGCACTTCAACGTGGTGCTGCCACAGGCGGCCGATGCAGCGCCCACCCGGGCCGAGATCGACCGCGAGATCGTCTTCGTGCGGCAGGAGCTGGGGCTGCAGCTGGGCACCGCCATCTCGGACAGCGGGGCCAACTTCCATTGGGGAACGGCGTGGTCGCGGTTCGATCCGGTGGGGTTCCAGGCCAGTTCGGGCCTGCAGTTCGCCCTGCACGGCTGACGGCCCGCGATGGACATGTCCCTGCCTGTCGGCCTCGGAGCCAGTGCCACCACCGACGTGGCGCACGCACCGGCGCCGCCGCCCGCCGGGTGCGTGGTGGACCATCTCACGGTGCTCAGCGCCACGCTGGACATGGGCATCGCCTGGGTGCAACGGGCGCTGGGTGTGCACGCCGACCGCAGCGGCCAACCCGACACCATGGGCACTCACCAGGCACGGGTGCGCCTGGGCCACAGCCAGTTCCTGCAGATCGTTGCCATCGACCCGCGGGCGCGCCGCCCGCCCCGCCCGCGCTGGTTCGGACTGGACAGGGGACAGACACCCAGGCGCCCGCAGCTGGCGAGCTGGTCGGTCCGCAGCGACGACATCCTCCGGGCTGCCACCGGCTCACCGGAGCCCCTGGGGGCGGTGCGCAGTCTGGCGCGCGGGCCGGTCCAGTGGCGCATGACGCTGCGCGACGATGGGGCCCTGCCGCTGTCTGGCACGGCGCCGGTGCTGGTGCAGTGGCCCGACGGCGGATCGCCTGCGGCCACGCTGGCCGACAAGCAGTGTGCACTGCTCGGCCTGGAGCTGCTCACGCCCGAGCCCGCGCGGCTGCACGCGCTGCTGCAGGATCTGCAGGTGGACGGCCTGGATCACACCGTCGTGGTCACGCGGGCCCGCGCGCACGGGCTGGTCGCCCACATCGACACGCCCGGTGGGCTGCGCACGCTGGCCGCGCGATGAACCTGGCCGACATCGCCCGCCTGGTCGCCGAGGCGGCGCAGCTGCTTGCCGCTCATCCGCTGCACTGGGCCGTGGTCGTCGCCCTGTTCCTGGTCACGGTCGAGGCGCTGATGTTCCTGCCCTGGGTGGGGTTCGTGCTCAAGCTGACGGTGTCCAGCCTGCTGGCCTGCCAGATGGTGGCGCTGTGGCTGGCCGCCGCTGGCGGCCTTGCGCCGGCACCCCAGGCGTTGTTCCAGGGCCTGGGGCGCCCGTGGTCCGCCCTGTGGGCGCTGTGGGGCGCCGCACTGATTCCCTTCCTGGCCGGCATGGCCTTCCTCGCCGCCAGCCGGGACCGCGCCCACCTGCGGTTCTTCTTCGGTCGCGTGCTGCGCGACCCGGCGCCCCCGGCCGGCACCTTCTTCCGACTGAAGCTCGTCATGCAGCTGTGCGCCCTGCCCTTCACCTTCGTGGCCGGCGCGGTCCTGCTCGCGGGGCTGGGCGGCACGGCGGCCTGGACGCGTTCAGCGCAGCTCGCCGCGGTCCATCCTCTGCCCCTGGCCCTGTTGCTGGCCTTCGGGCTGTGTCAGGAATGGGCGGCCATGCGGCTGCCCGCGTGGGCCCGGTCCGCCGTCGGCGTGACGACCGTGCTGCTGGTGCAGGCGCTGTGCGTGGCCGCGGAACTCGCGTTCGTGTCGGTGCTCACCCACCACGCCTATGCCGACGCCGGCGCGTCGTCCAGGGGCTGCATCTCGGCGCCACGCTGATCGACCGCCTCGGCCCAGCGCGCCAGCAATGCCTGGGCCGCCAGCGCGTCCACCGGCGCGGAGAACAGGAAGCCCTGGCCCCGGGTGCAGCCGAGTCGGAGCAGGGCCTGGGCCTGGACGGGCGTCTCGATGCCCTCGGCCAGCACCTCGACGCCCAGGGCGGAACCGATGGCGATGATGGCGCGGGCGATGGCGTCGCTCTGGCTGTCGCCGTTGAGCTTGCACACGAAGGCCCGGTCGATCTTCAGCATGGTCACCGGGAAGCTGTCCAGGTAGGCCAGCGACGAATAGCCGGTGCCGAAGTCGTCGACGGCCAGCCCCAGCCCCGCGGCGCGCAGGCGCCCCAGGCGTTCGGGCATCGGCCCGGTCCGGTCCACCAGCAAGGACTCGGTGAGCTCGAGCTCCACGGCGCCAGCCGGCAGGCCGCTGGCGCGGAACACCTCGCACAGGCGGTCGACGCTCGCCGCGCAGGCCAGCTGCCGCGCCGACAGATTGACGCTCATCTGCAGAGCGGGATAGCGCTCGCGCCAGCGGCACAGCTGTTCGGTGGCCTCGCGCATGACCCATTCGCCGATGCACTGGATCGCCCCGCTGGACTCGGCCAGCGGGACGAACTCGGCCGGGCTGACCGCGCCCAGCACCGGATGCGTCCACCGCAGCAGGGCCTCGAAGCCGGTGATGGCGGGGAGCGCCCCACCGGTGCGCAGCTGCACCTGGGGCTGGTAGAGCAGATGGAACTCCGACCGTTCCACGGCCTGTGCCAGCGCGTCGGTCAACTGCTGGGCCCGCGTCGCGGTGTCGTCTTGCCCACGGCGATGCACGCAGTAGCCGTTCTTGCCTCCCGCCTTCGCGCGGTACATGGCACTGTCGGCATGGCGCATGAGGCTGTCACGGTCATCTGAGTCCGTGGGAAAGCTGCATGCGCCGATGCTGGCCGACACGGGCGGCACCGGCCGATCCCCCATCGGGTAGGGCAGCGCCAGGCTGCGCACCAGCTTGGCGGCCACGGCCTCCACCTGGGCCAGGTCGCTGTCGTCGTCCAGGATGACGGCGAACTCGTCCCCGCCCAGCCGGCACACCCCGTCGCGTCGGCGCAGCGTATCGGTCAGGCGGCGGCCCACCTCGCGCAGCAACTCGTCGCCCGCATCGTGTCCCAGGGCGTCGTTCACCTGCTTGAAGCCGTCCAGATCGATGTACAGCAGCGCGCAGCGTCCCGCCTCGCGCCGGGCGCGCGCCACGGCCGCGCCGATGCGTTCGCGAAAGTAGTGCCGGTTGTGCAGGCCGGTGACGCTGTCGAAGTAGGCCAGGTCGTTCAGCCGCCGCTCCGCTTCGCGGCGCTGCAGCAGCTCCTGGTGGAGGCGATCGTCGCGCTGCTGCAACTCACCCATCATGCGGTTGAAGCTGCGGCCCAGGGCAGACACCTCCTGGCTGCCCTGCGCCGGAGCACGCACGCGGAAGTCGTGCTCCAGGCTCACGCGCTCGCTGATCTCGGCGAGTTGCGTCACCGGGCCCGAGATGCGCCGGGCCGTGCGCCGCCACAGCGGCATCGACAGGACGAACGAGGTGATCGCCATCAGCAGGCTGGTGGCGATGGCACCGGCCAGCGCCCGATAGGTGGGGTCACGCTCGACGACGATGGCCAGCGTGCCGAGTGCCGCCCCGTTCAGCACCACCGGTGCGCGCACGACCGCGCCGCCGCAGCCGTCCCACTGCCACGCCGGGCCCTGTGCATGCAGGAAACAGCCGGCCCCGGCGGGCTGCCGCGCGTAGCGGGCGAAGGTGGACCCGTCGTGCAGGAACACGCGCGCCTCGGTGACCTCGGGCGCGGCAGCGAGCGCGCGCAGCATGTGGTTCGCCTCCGTGGACACGCCGAACGCGATCGCCGCCGCCGTGCTCGCGCCGACGATCTCCGCGTCCTTGGTCATGGACCGTTCGAGCGCATGGCGCCGGGCCAGCACCTCGTGCACCAGCATGCCAGCGGTCGACAAGGCGAGCGTCAGCGCGGTCACGCTCAGGCCCACGGTGGTGATCTGGCGCTGGATGGTCTGACTCGACCAGGAGGGCAAGGACGGTCGCAAGGCGGAAGGACCTTTCGCGGACGCCCCAGGGCCGCCCGAGCCGGGCAAACGCCAAGGGGTACCAGAGGTGGCGAACCGGGGCCACCGGCTCGCGGCCCCAGGGCGCACAGTCTCCGCCCGAGCGGTCCCACGCCGAACTCACATCTTCGGAGGCCTCCCGTCAGCGCCGACACGGCGTGGGCGCCGTCAGCGCACCGGCACGATGGCCCACTGCGGTGCCTGGGTGTAGTCGGGTTTGACGCTGCGCGCCATGAACTGGTCCCAGGCGGCCTGTGCCTGCGGCGCCGCCATGTCGACGGCCGCCGCGAGGGCGGGCTGCATGTTCGACGGGTAGCCCGAGGGCACGGCCGCGTAGCCCGTCATCTCGCCGGCCACCCAGGGCACGCGTTGCACACCCAGGTCCTTGTCGCGTTGCGTGCGCCAGTCGGCCTGCGCCGTGCTGCCGCAGGGCTGGTCCAGGTAGCGCGCACCGGTGCTGTTGACCAGCGGGATGGGCTTGCCGGCGCTGTCCGTGCCCTGCATGGTCGCCAGGTAGGCCGAGCTGAAGTCACCGTAGAGCGGGGCCCCGGCGGCCGGACGGACCGCCAGCGCATACACGGCGCCGTCGGTCCAGCAGTAGCCGGCGCCGACCATGCGCCCGACAGGAAAGCGGCTTTTCCAGGTGGCCAGGGGGCGGGCCTGCTCGAAGCCGAGTCCGCTGGCCAGGTGCGCCACGCTCCAGGTGAAGAAGTCGTCCATCCAGGGTGCCAGGCCGGTGGCGGGGCCCATGGCGGTGGTGTAGGCGATCACCGGCCCCACGTTCTGTCCACTGCCGTCCAGCACGCCCAGGGCATTCGGCGGCGTGTTGACATACGTGGTGGTGTACCAGTCGAGGTTGTGCCGGAGGCGGTCCACGAAATAGGCCTTCATCGGGTCGTCGTCCGGCGTGATGTAGGCCGCATGGCCCAGCGTGCGCAGCGACCACGCCTGGCCGCGCACCTGGTCCCACTTCAACAGGCCTTGCTCGAGCCCACGGTAGTGCGGGTTGGCCTGCAGCATGTTGTAGTTGGCCCAGAACTGCAGTTCCTCGAGCAGGTAGTGGTCCCCGGTCACCAGGTACGGCAGGTAGGCCAGCGACGGCTGGTGTGCGGAGTCCGGCTGGTAGGCGTAAGGCGCCGTGTCGCAGGCCAGGCAGGGCGGGAAGGCCTCGCTGAGCCCGGTGCGCGGATTGACCGTGTCACCCGGCCGGCCGAGCAGCGTCATGTAGGGATAGTCGGCCAGGCTCACCGGGCGGCCCGTGCGCTTGTCGCGGTAGTGGATGGGCCAGCTGCCGGCCAGTTCGCCGTTGCCCACGGTGGCGGCCTTGGCCCGAGGGTCCATGCTCAGGAGATACAACGCCGCCCACTGGGGCAGCGGGGCGATGTCCGCGCGCCCGCCGGTGGTGGGCATGGCGGGCGTGACCAGGCCAGGCGCCATGGGCCCCTTGGCCGCCGCATCCCACGACGCGGCCAGGGCGTCCAGCGCCGCGGTGGAGGGCCGTACGCCGAGGTCATAGTGCGGCACGGCGCCGCTGGCGACCAGGTAGCCGGTGTCGTGGCGGACATGCAGCCGCGGCTCCGGGCCGCCCCACCAGAAGGTCTTGCGCCAGCGCGCATGGGCGAAGTGCTTCAGCGCCCGCTGCGCATGCACCTTGCGACCGCCGACGTAGGCGGCCACGTCGTAGGTGACGTTCTGCGGGTCCGGCTCATAGGCCCAGGTGTTCTCGATCGTCATGTCGACCCGGGCGCGGTGCGCGCCCGGGTACCAGCGCACCGCGAACCGGGCGGACAGGTGGGGATGCGCGACGCCGGCGTCGTCCCGCAGCGGGGCACTGCCCAGCCATTCCTGTGCCAGCGGCCCGGACAGCCAGACGCGCCGGCCATCACGGCGCAGCATCGTCTCCGCGGACGCGCGGTAGGTCCGGCCGTCGATGCGAACGCCCAGCTTGGCAGTGAACCCGGCGGCCAGGAGGTCCGCCACGGAGCCCGGGCCCGACACCTTGCGCAGCGGCGGCCCGGACAGCAGCCGGAGTTCCTGCGTGGTGCCCGGTTCCAGGCGCGGCAGCACCGCCGACACGACGGCATGGCGCACCGAGCCGTCCGCGTGACGCGCCTTGACGTCCAGCTGCACGGGCGTGTCCTGACCGGCGTAGGTCGCCGTGAGCGAGGCTCCCTCCGGCAGGTCACCCCGCGCGAACACCTGACCCAAGCTGAGCGGTACCTCGCTCTGTGGCGCCGTGTCGGTGCTCTGCAGCAGCAGCGGCACGGCGACGCCGGCACCGGCATGCCGGACGGGGGCCACCGTGCGGCCGCCGGCGAGGGCGGCCTGGACCGCGCCCAGCCACGCCACTGCGGCGAGCGCGAGGGGCAGCGCCGCGCGGATGGCCCGGCGGGCGCGCCTGGCGGGCAGGCGGTCAGGGCGTACAGGTATGAGGTGCATGGCAGGTCCGTCCGTATCCGACGATGGGGGGGCGATTCTGGGGTTCCCCTCCTCGTCCGTGGCGCCCCACACCGTGACCGGCAGGTGACACGACCCCGCGGCAGGACGGTGCCCTACGGGGCCAGAGCGCTGCCCCAGCGCAGGCTGGCCAGGTGGTCGAACACGGCCCGCACGGCGCGGTGGGTGCGCAGCTCCTCGTGCGCCGCCAGCCACACGCTGCGCCAGTCCGGCGGCAGTGCGGGCACGGCGCGCACGACCCGCGGCTCGGCGTCGCCGATGTCCTCCTGCATCAGGCCGATGCCCAGGCCCTGCTTGGTCAGCTCCCACTGCGCCACGCGGCTGGCGCTGCGAATGCGCAGGTTGTCGTCGGTCACCGTCAGTCCATGCTGCCGCAGAGGCTCGACGTAGCGACGGGGATCCTCACCGACGATGAAGGTCGCGTGGGCGAGGGCGTCCAGGGACGTCGGCCGGCCGAGCTGGTCGAGGTAGCCCGGCGTCGCGTACAGGCGAAGGGCAATCTGTCCAACCCGCCGCGCGATGAGGTGCCCCTGCGTCGGCTGGAACAAGCGGATCGCAATGTCGGCTTCACGCCGCAGCAGGTCGCTGGGTCGGTTCGCGGCAATGACCGACAGACTCAGCCTCGGATGCGAGGCGCGCAGTGCCTGAAGAATGCCGGGCATCACGTAGGCCGCCATCACCTCGGACACACTGAGCGTCACGCTGCCGTCCAGCGATTCGGTGCGGGCCTGGGCCGTCAACGCCACCTGGCGGGCGGCCCCTTCCATGACGCGCACGTGCGCCAGCAGCGCCTGGCCGCCAGGCGTGAGTGCCATGCCCCGCCCGTGCCGGGCGAACAGCGGCACGCCCAGCTGCCGTTCCAGCGCCACCAGGTGGCGGCTGAGCGTGGGCTGGCTGAGCTGCAGCACCCTGGCCGCGGCCATCAGCGTGCCGTGGTCCGCCACCGCCAGGAAGCTGCGCGCCTGGTTCCAGTCGAAGGCGCTGACGCGGCCGGTGTGGCGGATGAGCCCATCGCTCATGCGCCGCATCCCCGCCACCCGACTCGCCGGCGCGCAACCCCGTGGGTCATCCGTCGCATGTCAGGGCTTGCAAGGCGCTGCCAGCCGCCAGGCACGCGCCGACCCGGCCTCCCGCTGACAGCGCCACGTGTCGCCATGGCCCCGACGCCGCCACCGCCTCGACGGCATGTGCGGTGTGGCGGTCGTGCGGCGCGGCCAGCTGCGAGGCGTCGATCAGCGCGGTGATCTGCTCGGGCGGCACCTGCAGTTCGCGGGCCGTGCGCTCCAGCCAGTGGCAGGCCGCCTCCGCCGCCCCATGCCGATCGAGCGGCGTCAAGGGGAAGCGCAGCACCCAACGCTGGTTGCCACAGGTGGCGCTGGCGGCCTGCATCGCGGCCCGGTCAGCCAGGCTGCAGCCGCGCGATACCACCGGAAGTGCGCAGATGCCGGCCTCCCACAGCGACACGAACAGGCGGTACACGGGCGACTCGCGCGCAGGCGGCGCCGCGGCGCGTCGGAACGCGGGGTCGATGGCCACCACCTGCCCGCCCTCGCAGGACGCCTGCAGTTGGCCGACGATCTCCTGAATGTGCCGCCCCCAGGATCGACGCGGCCCCCGGAACAGCGGCTGCTGCGAGCGGTCGGGCACCTGGCCGAGCAGCACCGCCGGCGCCAGGCCGGCATGCCGGCGGTGCCGCAGCACGCCCTCGGCCAGCGTCAGACGGGGGGCCAGGATGACCACATGGCCGGGGTCGGCATCCAGCATGGAAGAACACCTCTCGGAGCAGTGCGCCCGGCGTGCGGCCAGACGACGGCGGCACTCTAGCGGTGGCCCCGACGCGACCACAAGCCGGCACGTCGCATGTCAGCTATGCATTGGCTGGGGTGCGCGGTCCCCCCGCGCGCTGCTACCTTTGCCGCGGCGCCGGCGACCACCGCGTCAGTCGAACGCCGTCGCGAGGCGGGCCCTGGATCACGAAGTACACGACCGACATGGAAACCTACCAGCTCAAGACCTTTGTCACGGTGGCCCGCGAGGGCAGCATCACGCGGGCGTCCGAGCTGCTCTACCTGAGCCAGCCTGCCGTCAGCGCGCATATCAAGGCGATCGAGGAAGAGTTCGACCTGACACTGTTCGAGCGCACGCCGCGCGGCATGGTGCTCACCCCGAATGGCTCCGGCCTGCTGGTGCATGCCGAGCAGTCCATCGCGATGCACCAGCAGTTCATCGAGCAGGCCAGGCGGCTCAAGGGGCTGCCCAGCGGCCGCCTTCGCCTGGGGCTGCTGGGCCGAACGGACCCCGCGCTCGTCTCGCGCTGGATGTCCAGGCTGGTCGATCGCTGGCCAGACCTGGCCGTCACCGTGGAACACGGCAGCTCCGCCCAAGTGGCGGACGGGCTGCAATGCGGGCACCTGGATGTGGGCTTCTTCATGGACGAGGCCGGCATGGACACGGAACTCCATGGCATGGAGGTGGCCACCCGCACGCTTCACCTGGCCGCACCGAAGGGATGGGCGGCGCCGGACGCAGAGCCCGACTGGCGCGCCCTGGTCCAGCGCCCGTGGATCAGCCCGGCCTGCCGCGGCTGCTGCGGCCAGTCACTGCACAGGCTGTTCGCTCAGCTGGGCGAAGTGCCCAGGCGCCTGATCAGCCTGGACCAGCCCGCGCTGGTGCCGGCCTTGGTCACGGGGGGAGTGGGACTGGGCTTCGTACACGACGAGGTGTCGCGGACGGCGGGCTTCCTCGCCGCCGCCGACCTGGTGGGCGGTGTGCATTTCACCTTTCCCGTGCGCTTCGGCTGCCTGGCCAGCCGGACCTCTGAGCCCGCCGTGCAGGCGGCGCTGCAGACGATGCGAGAGGTGCGAGAGGTGCGCGCCGGCTGAGGGCCGCCGCGCCGGCGTCATGCCGCGGCCGCCGCGCCGTGCGGAGCCGGCCCCAGCCGGAACACGGACACGGCGTCGGCAAGCCGGTTCGCCTGTTCCGACAGGCTCTCAGCGGCGGCCGCAGCCTGCTCCACCAGCGCCGAGTTCTGCTGGGTCATCTGGTCCACGCTCGCGACGGCGCCGTTGACGCGTTCGATCTCGGCACGCTGCTGCTGACCGGCCACGCTGATGGCGCCGATGGTGTCCGTGACCCGGTCCACCCGCGCGACGATCTCGTCCATGGTGCGGCCGGCGCGCTGCACCAGCTCGGCCCCGCTGTCGACCCTGCCGAGGTTGGCGCCGATGAGCGCCTTGATCTCCTTGGCCGCGTTCGCGCTGCGCTGCGCCAGCGTCCGCACCTCGCTGGCGACCACGGCGAAGCCGCGGCCCCCCTCGCCCGCGCGGGCCGCCTCCACCGCCGCGTTGAGGGCAAGGATGTTGGTCTGGAAGGCGATTGTCTCGATGACGCCGATGATCTCCGCCATGCGTCGGGAGCTGTCGCTGATGGTCGCCATGGTGTGCACCACCTGCCCCATCACCTGTCCACCTTCCTTGGCGGTCTGGGCGGCGGCCTGGGCCAGCTGGTCCGCCGTGCCGGCGGACTCGGCCGTCTGACGCACCATGGCCGTCAGCTGAGACAACGAGGCACACGCTTGCTGCAGGCTGGCGGCGGTGTGTTCGGTGCGCTCGGACAGGTCGCGGTTGCCCATCGCGATCTCGGCGCTGGCGGTGTGGGTGCTGTCGACGGACTGACGCACACCCGCCACCAGCTCGCGCAGCGAATCCTGCATGCCGTTCAGGGCAGACAGCAGCCGGCCGGTCTCGTCGCGCCGGCTGACCGGGATGTCGTGGCTGAGGTCGTAGGCGGCGATCGAGCGGGCCACGTCCACCGCATGCTCCAGCGGGCGATTGATGGACCGCGCCGCCCAGAGGCACAGCAGCACGCCCAGCACGCACGCCACACCCGCGAACGCCAGCAGGCTCCACCGCGCGTGCCGGCTTCGTTCAATGGCACGGGCCCCGGCCGCGTCCAGTTCGGCACGCTGCAGGTCCGACAGTGCCTGCATGGTGTCCTTGAACCGGGTTGCGGCCGGCTCGAACTCGAGCTCGAAGATCCGCTGGGCGGCCGCCGGATCCCCGGCCTGGCGCGCAGCGTACAGCGCATCGCGGGCGCCGAGGTAGGTCTTCCTCGCCTCGCCCAGGCGGGCGAAGACTGCCCGTTCGGCGTCCGATGCCATCAGCGCGTCCAGCTCCTTCTGAAGCTGACTCGACTGGGCCGTCGCCTGGGCCGAGGCACCCGCGAAGAACGTCGTCAGCGCCGGGTCCTTGCTCACCGCGATGGCGGTGGTACGGAAGACGCCGTTGGTGATGTTGCGGTACCAGTCGGCGGCCAGCCGTTCGCTCCGCAGCGCGTTGCCCAGCATTTCCTGGTTCTCCCGCTCCACCTGCAGGAGCGAGCCGTAGCCGATGCCGATGCCGATGAAGGCGGTGAGCAGGATGGCGCCCATGACCCGCAGCAGGCGCTGCCGAATGGACGGGTCGGAGGAAGGGTGGAACATGTGCGTGGAGGTACGGTGACGATGGAACCCGCTGCATCGACAACGCGACAGGGCAGCGATGAACGCCGGACCGTAATCGGCTCGCCCGTGTTCGGCAACACTGGAAACCGGAGGTCCGGCCTCCGCCTTTTGACAGACAGTGGGCCGGACCGCATGAGGCGTCAGTGCTGGTATGCGCCGATGTCGTAGCCCGCGCTGCCGCCGCGAGGCTTGCCGTCGTGGTCGGTGGCGGGCGCGTAGGTGGACAGCGCACGGCCGATCGCCGGCGAAGCGGGCGTCAGGTGCAGGTCCGGCGGCGAGGCCGTGCGCGAGTAGGACACCAGCAGCGGATCCGCGGTGACCGTGCCCGTGTGGGTCTTGCCCGACTGCAGCCGCCAGTTGGACAGCCGATTCAGGTACACGAGGTTGTTGCGGTAGGTGGTGTTCCTTCCGACGGCGCCGATCTCGCCGATGCCATAGGTGTTGTCGTACACGATGTTGTTGTGCACGTGCACGTTGTCCGCGACGTAGGGAGGCCGGCGGAAGTCGCCGCCGCCCACGATGACGCCGTAGCCCGAGCTGGCAGCGGTGTTGTTGATGATCTTGACGTTCGACGCGTCGTGCCACAGGTGGATGGCGCCATAGCTGGCCCGGTACACCACGTTGTTCACCACGCTGCCCGAGGTGGCCATGTAGATGCCCTGGATGCGCACGCAGGGGTTCGGCTCGAACGGGTTGTCACCGATGTCGTGCACGACGTTGCCGACCACGTCGCCCAGGACGCCCTGGTAGTAGCTGTCCACCTCGATCCCCGCGCCACCCGTGCCATCGCAGGGCACGTCGTTGGCGACATGGTGAACGTGGTTGCCCTCGTAACGCGTGTACGAGCCGCCGCTGTAGAGCCCGAAGCGCCAGTGCTTGCCGCCCGTGCCGTCGACCTGGAAACCATAGATCGACACGTGGTGGCCGCGGTTGTCCCACGCCGCCTGGGCGGAGGACAGGGGATCGGGCACGATGACGGCGGCCCGCTGGCCGGTGGAAACCCAGTGGATGCGCGCGGTGGCCGTGCCGTGCGCGGTGGTCTTGAACCCGCCGGTGTAGCGCCCCGGTGCCACCCACACGGTGGTGCCCGGCCGCGTGGCAGCGCGCGCGGCACGGGCCAGCGTCTTGAAGGGGGCGGTCGAGGTGCCGGGGTTGCTGTCCGAACCCGAGGGCGACACGTGGTAGTTGTAGGTCGTTCTCGGGAGGGCCGGCGGCCACACGAGGGATGGGTGGGCCTGGACGGCGTCGGGTCCGTCCGCCGCGATGGCGTTCCCGAGATCGTCCCCTGTGTTCTCCCACGCATCGGCCGTGGCCAGCACCTGGTCGTCGTCCGGCATCGCGGGTCGCATGGAGGCCTGCTCGGAGGACGCCGTGGCAGCTGCCAGGCTGTCGCCTTCCTGGCCTCCGCCGCAAGCGGTCAAGGCCGCTACGCATCCCGCCGCGATCCAGGTCCAGGGGTGTGCCCGAGGGGCATGCATCTTCAGTGTCATCCAGGTCTCCTTCGATGTGTCCATCGCCTGCGCCGCAGCGCCGCACGGGGGTGCGCGGTGTGTCCTGCGGCGATCGCACCCGATCGATACGCGGGCAGATCGAATTTTGGGAACCTCCCCGCGCGCCGCGAGGGGGCCAGGGGTGACCACCACGTGACATGCACGGCGGGCGGCCGTGCGGTGGTGCCGGACTCCATCCGGCCGAGGGGGGGCCTCACCACTCGCTGGGTCACCGCCCTGCACGGCGAGGCGCCGGCCGCCGATAGACAGGCCATGGCTCGGCGGCCGCCCTGGCGCGCCGCCCTCCTCCACCTTCGTCGCCTGCCCATGCCACTGCGCCCGTCCATGCCGCTGCCCGCCCTGCTTCGTGGGATGTCGCTGCCCAGCCTCGCCGCCTGCCTCGTGGGCGGTGCCGTCGCCCAGCCCGTCCCCGGGCCGGCATGGGACGAGATGCAGGACAACGAGCCGCCCGGGCTGGTGGAGAGCGCCGCGCGCAACCACCTTGGTCGGCAGCCCGGCGATCCGGCGGCCTCGCTGGCACTGGCGATGGCGCTGGCGGCGAACCCCAGGCCATCCGTGGCGGAGGCCGCCCTGCCGCTCATGCAGAGCTGCAGCGCCCGCCATCCCACCGCCGCTGAGTGCGCCTTCGCGTTGGGGGTGCTGCAGTCGGCGCGCGCTCGGGACAGCGCCTGGAAGACCCTCGGACTGGCGCCCAGCATCCGCGAAGCCTTCCAGCAGGCGGTGCAGCTGGCGCCGGCACACCTGCCCTACCGCGCGGCCCTGATGCAGTTCTACCTGGCAGCACCGACGATGGCCGGTGGAGGCGATGAGCGGGTGGATGCGCTGCTGCGCCTCACTGAGCCGGCCTATCCGTCCCACGCCCGCTTCCTGGCCGGCCTGCGCCTGGTGCACCAGCGGCGGTACGAGGACGCCGAACGCGCGCTGTGGTCCATCGAGCCCGGCACGGACGAAGCGCTCAGGCGCTCGCTCTACGATCTGCTCTGCCAGGTCGGCGGGCTGCAGCTGCAGGCCGGCCAGCTGCACTCCGCGCACGGCCTGTTCCTGCGCCTGGTGGCGCGTGAACCGTCACTGGCCGCGGCCCACTACGGCGTGGGCCGCACGCACGCCGAGCGCGGCGCGCCGCAGGAGGCCATCGAGGCCTACCAGCAAGCGCGTCGGCTGCGGGGCCGGGCCGCCCTGGCGCTGGACTACCGCGAGGCACTGGCGTGGCTGCAGATGAGTCAGCCGGCACGGGCCCGACCCCTGCTGCAGCGCCATGTCGATGGGAACCGCGGCCCGGTCGAGCATCTCAAGGACGCCCGCGCACGGCTGGAAGCCCTGTCGCGTTGATCGGGAAGCCAGCAGCATGTGGAACGCCAGACGCGGCCGGGCGGCCATGGTGGAGTTCGCGCCGGAGTACACACCGACCGAGCGCCTTCGCCGGGCCGCCACCGGCATCGCAGGAGGCGGGTTGGCGGTGCTGGCCGTGCAGTGGTTCCTGCGCTGGCTGCAGGATGTCTCGGCCACGGCCCATTGCCACACGGTGCTGGGGTTCAGCGGAACCGCCGTGCTGCTCCACGGGGCCCTGGTGGGGCTTCCCTTGCTGGCAGCCGCGGTGTTGGCGCTGACGGTGGGGCGCCGCGGCTACCGCATCGTCCGCCAGGGCCGAACGCCCCCGGAGGGCGAAAAGGTCTTTCGCCGCACGCCCGTCGTTCACGGGCCGCGCGCACGGCTGCTCGGCGGGGTCCAGCTCTTCGCGGCGGTGCCCTTGGTCCTGCTGGCTGCATGGGGCGCGTGGCACGCGCGCTCGGGACTGGCCACCGAGCAGCTCCGGTCCCCGTCCATCGCCCAGGCGCACCGGCCTCCCGCGGGGCCAGGCGGATGCGCCCGCCCGGGTCGAAGCCCGCCCACCCCACCGAGGAACCGCCATGCACACTGACATCCGGCCCGCAGCCCATCTCCCCCGCCTGCACATCGAGCCCTTGCGGCCGGAGCACCTGGACAGCCTGGCGCAGGTGCTCATGCATCCCCTGGTGCACGCCCACATCGACGACACGCCCCCCCCGCCCGCTCGATTCCGGGCGGAGCTCGAGCACGGCTTGGCGGGCCCGGTGGAGCCGGCGGACGGAGAGCACTGGCTCCACTTCCTGGTGCGCAACGGCGACGGTGACATGCTGGGACGGCTCGAGGCGACGGTCCACCACGGCATCGCCGAGGTGGCGTTCCTGTTCGGTCCGGCCCATTGGGGCCGAGGGTACGCCACCGAGGGGCTGCAATGGCTGCACGCCGAGCTGGCCTGGACGGCCGGCGTGACCGAGTGCTGGGCGGCCACCCGGCCGGCGAACCTGCGGTCGCGCCGTCTGCTGCTGCGCTGCGGCTACCGGCCCGCCGAGGCGCCCGACGGACTGCCGCTGTACAGCCGGGACCCCGACGATCTGGTGTTCTGCCGTACCGCCGTGCGGACGGGCTGAGCTGGCGAACCGCCGACACGGTACCGCCGGCGACTGCGTCTCGGTTGGCGCAGCGCCGCAAACCAGCCATGCACGCACGCCTCTGGTGCGAAGGCCTGCCGCTGCCTAAGCTGCGGTCACACGCGCCCGGAGGGGCGCGTTCCCCGAAGAAGGACCCTGACATGGCACTCGACCAGGAAGACATGCTGCGGCGCATCCGGCGGGCCTTCGCCGACGTCCGGCGGGGCGAGGGCATCAGCCTGCACGAGGCGGTGGCCATCGACGACCACGCGTCGCCCGCGCAGCGGGAGGCCGCCCGCCGGCTGGACACCGACCGGCACTGGTCCGAGGTACCCGACGCCCACATCGCCTCCCATGCGTCGGTGTTCTCCTTCCTCGACCTGCGTGGCCATGTCTACTACGCGCCGGCCTACATGTCGTGGATGGTGCGGCACGGACACACGACCGAGTCGAACTCCGTCGAGGCGGCCGAGAACGCGTTCCACCCCTGGGGCAAGTGGGAAGACGGGCGACGCCACCTGCCCGACGAGATGTTCTCCGCCGCGCAATGCGCCTGCATCGCGCAGTACCTGCAGTACGTGTACGAGGTAATCGACGAGCGCTGGTGCTTCTCGACCGCCAAGGAGTACCTGGACGCCTACTGGCACCGGTACCTTCCGGCCTGACCCGTCCTGACTCCCCCCTCCCCGACGCGGGAGTCAGTCGGCAGTCACGCCTGCCTCGCGCACCACGCGACCCAGGCGGACCGACTCGGTGCGGATCAGCTGGCCGAAGGCCTCCGGCGAGCCAGCCACCACCGGGGTGCCGATGGCTTCCCACTTCTGGCGGAAGGCGGGGTCCTTGAAGATGTCGACGATGGTGCTGTTGAGCCGGGCGATGACCGGTGCCGGCGTGCCCGCGCGCACGGCCACGCCGTGCCAGGCCGTGGTCTCGAAAGACGCAAGACCCGCTTCTGCCATCGTCGGCACATGGGGCAGGACCGGGCTGCGGTGCGCCGAGGTCACCGCAAGGGGCCGGAGCCTGCCCGCCTGCAGGTGGGGCAGCGAACTGCCCAGGATGTCGAACATCACTTTCACCTGACCGCCCAGGACATCGCTGAGCGCCGGGCCGGCGCCCCGGTAGGGCACGTGCACCAGCGGCACGCCCGACGCGCGCGCGAACAGTTCACCCGCCAGATGCTGCGGCGTGCCGTTGCCCGCCGAGGCGAAGGCGAACGGCTCCTTCTGAGCCTTGGCGGCCAGGAGGAACTCCTTGAGCGACTTCACGGTCACCGACGGGTGCACCTCCAGCACGAGCGGGAAAGCCGACAACTGGACCACTGGCGCCAGGTCCTGGATGGCGTTGAAAGGCATCTGGCGGAACAGCGTGGCATTGACGGCCATCGGACCGCTGGCTGCCAGCAGCAGGGTCTGGCCGTCAGCCGGCGCCTGCCGGGCCACCTCCGCGCTGCCCAGGTTGCCACCGGCGCCGCCCTTGTTCTCGATCACGACCGGCACGCCGAGTCGTTTCTGCAGCTCGGGCTGCAGCAGGCGGGCCATCAGGTCGGTGGGGCCGCCGGGCGGATAGGGAACGACAAAACGCACCGGGCCGCTCGGGTACGGCGCCTGGGCGCGTGTCCACGGGGCGAGGGTCAGGCCGCCGAAGGCGAGGGCGGCCAATGCAGAACGTCGGGGCAGCGTCACGGGCAGTCTCCAGGGAAGGCCGGGCCATCGGCCCGGGCGGTGGGATCCGGCAGCCCTCAGGCGCCGAAGCGTTCTCGGATCTGGGCGGCGCTGGCCAGCTTGCGGCCCAGCGCCCCGGCCAGTTCGGTGACCTGCCGCACAAGAGCGGCGTTGTCCGGTGCGACGGTGCCGTCGCGCAGATGGAGGTTGTTCTCGAAACCCACGCGGACGTGGCCGCCCAGCGCCGCGGCGGTGGCCACGCAGGCGTGCTCGGCCGGTCCGAAGGCGCATGTCGCCCAGGCCTCCGGGCCGTCATGCGCCTGCACGAAGGGCAGCAGCTCGCGCGGGTCGGACACGTGGGTGGCGCTGTGGCGACCCAGCACGAAAAGCAGGAACCAGGGGGCCTCGGGCACCGTGCCTGCCCGGCGCAGGGCCTGCCAGCGCTGCAGGTCCGTCAGGTCGTAGAGGATGACCTGGGTCATCGCCCGTCGTGCGGCCAGCGCGTGGAAGAAGGCCGCCAGGCCGGCGTCGCCGATCTCCGGCTGGTCCAGTTCGCGCAGCGCCACCGACAGGGCCTCGGGCCGCAGGGTGCGCAGCATCGCGATCTGCTGCGCTGGCCGGTAGCGCTGCGCGGCCTCGCTGGTGACCTGCAGCACCATCGCCTCGCCCACGGCGCTGCGCACCACCCGCAGCGCCTCGCGGTAGCCTTCGACGTCCAGGCTGTGGCGGCCTTGCGCGTCGCGCAGGTGCAGGTGCAGCATCGCCGCGCCCGCGTCGAGGCAACGCCGTGCGGTGTCGGCCAGCGTCTCGGGGCTCAGCGGCAGGGCCGGGTGATCCGCGGGCTGCCGACGCGCACCGTTGGGCGCCACGGTCAGGATGAGCGGATCACTCGATTGGGGGAGCTCGGGCCGGCCAGCGTGCATGGCTGGGCAGTCTAGGAACATCCCCGGTTCCTTGCCCTCGCATTTTGCGATCCGGCGATCCGCCGTGGTGAGGGCCCCGCCGGCGCGCGCCGGGACGGCGGATGGGACGACGGATCGGATGGCCGGTCCGACGGCGTGGTAGGCCGTGCTGGGCTCGAACCAGCGACCAAGGGATTCAGGTTGGCACGGGTTTCCCCGTTCCCTGGACTATCTCATCACCCACAGCCGCACTGTTGGGGTGCCGGGCGCTCGTGGGGTGCTTATTGGAATGGCTCCGCACACCCTAGTCTCTGCACCTTCCCGCCTACCGGTCTTGCGACCTGCCTTCGGCGGGCTTGGCTCAGGATTGCCGGGCAACCACGCGAGCGGTCACTGACGGTTTCCCTGAGTTCACCCGGTTTTCCGCTGGTGCTCTCACACCAGGGTCACCTCACGATGAGTCCCCTGCTCTAACCAACTGAGCTAACGGCCCACGGCCCGGATTGTAGGTGAGGCCCGCCGACATGTCGGGGTCAAGCCCCGTGCGGTGCAGCCTATAGCCAGGGCAGTGGCGCCCGACGGCGGGTGCCCATAACAACAACTCCGGAGCCATACCCATGCACCCCAGCACCGCGGCGCCGCGCGCCCCGTCCCTCCCCTCTGCGGCCCGCGAACACGGCCTGCACGGCTTCTTCAGCCACCATGGCATCTGGGCGCCTGGCGTGCGCCTGTTCCGTCGGCTGGGGTTTCGCACCAAGGCCTGGCTGGTCACGCTGGCGCTGGTGCTGCCGCTGGCCGGCCTGATCGTCTGGCAGGCCTGGAACGAGTACCAGCTCGACATGGAGGCGAACGAAGCCGGCGTGCGCAGCCGGGTCGAGACGGCCCATGGCGTGCTGCGCTGGGCCCACGCCCAGGAAACCGCCGGGGCGCTGGATCGCGCCGCGGCGCAGCGCGCGGCGCTGGACGTGCTGCGCGGGATGCGCTTCGGGCTCCAGGGCAGCGGCTACTTCTGGGTGAACGACACCCAGGCGCGGATGGTCATGCACCCGCTGCAGCCTGCCCTGGACGGGCAGGACCTCAGCGGACGTCGGGATCCGCGCGGCCAGGCCATCTTCGTCGAGTTCGCCCGCACGGGGCGCGATGGCGGCGAGGGATTCGTGCGCTATCAATGGCCGCACCGGGAGGGTGATCCGCCCGCCGACAAGGTGTCCTACGTGAAGGGCTTCGCGCCCTGGGGCTGGGTCGTGGGCTCCGGCGTGTACGTCGACCATGTGCTGGCCCATGCCAAGCAACGCTGGGAAGTCGACGCACTGGTCGCCGCGCTGGCGCTGCTGGCCGGCGGCTATGCCTTCCACAGCTTCTACCTGGTGATGATGGGCGGCCTGCGCGAGACCGAGCGCCACCTGCAGGCCATGACGCAGGGCGACCTGACGACCTCGCCCGCGCCATGGGGTCGCGACGAAGCCGCCAAGCTCATGCTCAGCCTGCGGGACATGCAGGATTCGCTGCGCGCCATGGTCATCGGGGTGCGCGGGGCCAGCGACCGCATCGTGGCCAGCAGCGACGAGATCGCCGGCGGGGCGCAGGACCTGCACGTGCGCACCGAGCAGGCTGCCGCCAACCTGGAGGAATCCGCCGCCGCCATGGAACAGATCGGCGCCACGGTGCGCCAGACCTCGGAGCACGTGGCGCGTGCGGCGGGCCACGCCCGGGACAATGCCCAGGTGGCCGAGGCGGGCGGCCAGGTGATGCGGCGCATGGTCAGCACCATGGGCGAGATCGACCAGGCCTCCGCGCGCATCGCCGAGATCATCGGCACCATCGACGGCATCGCGTTCCAGACCAACATCCTGGCGCTCAATGCCGCCGTCGAGGCCGCCCGTGCCGGCGAGCAGGGCCGTGGCTTCGCGGTGGTGGCCGGCGAAGTGCGGGCGCTGGCTCAGCGCAGCGCCGAAGCGGCACGGGAGATCAAGTCGCTCATCGGCACCAGCGTGGAGCGCGTGGCCACCGGCACCGACATCGTGCAGCAGGCCGGCGGCACCATCGGGCAGATCGTGGACCACGCGGCGCAGGTGAATGAGTTGCTCGACCAGGTGGCCGTGGGTGCGCGCGAGCAGGCCGCAGGGGTGGGCCAGATCACGCAGTCCCTCAGCGAGCTCGACCGCATGACGCAGCAGAACGCCGCCCTGGTGGAGGAAACGGCCGCCGCGTCCGTCACCCTGCGCGAGCACGCGCGCGCCCTCGCGGGTGAAGTGGCCCGGTTCCGCCTGCCTGCGCAGGACTGAGGGCGGTCCCGCCGGCTCAGCGCTGCGACAGCGCGTTGCCCACCAGCCGCGCGGTGATGTCCACGATCTGGATCATGCGGTCGTAGGCCATGCGGGTGGGGCCGATCACGCCCAGCGTGCCCACCACCTGGCCGTCCACCTCGTAGGGGGCGGAGACGACGGAGAGCTCTTCGTAGGGCACCACGCGGCTCTCGCCGCCGATGTAGATGCGCACGCCTTCGGCGCGGCTGGACGTGTCCAGCAGGCGCATCAGCTGGGTCTTCTGCTCGAACAGATCGAACAGCTTGCGCAGCGAGCCCAGGTCGTTGCCGAAGTCCTGCACGCCCAGCAGGTTGCGCTCGCCGCTGACGATGACCTGCTCCTGCGTCTCGGCCATGGCCTCGGTGCCCACCTGCACCGCCGCCTGCATGAGCCCGGCGATCTCGCCGCGCAGGGCGTCGATCTCGCCCTTCAGGCGCTCGCGCACCTCTTCGAGCGTGAGGCCGGCGTAGTGGGCGTTGAGGTAGTTGCTCGCCTCGGCCAGCTCGGACTGGCTGGGGTCGTGCGCGGTGATGATGACCCGGTTCTGCACGTCGCCGTCGGGCGCCACCAGGATCACGAGCACGCGCCGCTCGCTCAGGCGCAGGAACTCGATGTGGCGGAAGACACTGGGCTTCTTCGGCGCGGTGACCACGCCGACGAAGCTGGACAGGCTGGACAGCAGGTGGGCCGCCTGCGCGATGACCCGCTGCGGCTGGTCAGGATGCAGCTGCTCGCGCGCCGCGGCGAAATCCGCCGAGGGGCTGTGCAGGTCCAGCGGCCGGGCGGTGAGCATGGTGTCCACGAACAGCCGGTAGCCCCGCGCGGTGGGGATGCGGCCGGCCGAGGTGTGCGGGCTGACGATCAGGCCCATGTCTTCCAGATCCGCCATGACGTTGCGGATCGTGGCCGGCGAGAGCTCCAGGCCGGACGCCTTGCTGAGGGTGCGCGAGCCCACGGGCTGGCCGTCGGCGATGTAGCGTTCCACCAGGGTCTTCAGCAGCGATCGGGCGCGCTCGTCGAGCATGAAATCATTGTAAGTACGGCGGGGCGGACATGCCCGGCGAAACACGGCGCGCCAGGGGCCCCTGTGGTGTAATTTCCGTGCATGCCCACCCGTTTCCGCCACGCCGCGCTGATAGGCAAGTACCAGGCCCAAGGCATCCGACCGATGCTGCAGAGCCTGGCCGATTTCCTCATCGCCCAGGGGCTGGAGGTGTCGATCGAGCGCGAGACGGCGCTCAATACCGACTGGCATGAGCACGGCGCCTACACGCCGTCCGAGCTGGGCCAGCGCTGCGACCTCGGCGTGGTCGTGGGCGGCGACGGCACCATGCTGGGCATCGCCCGCGAGCTCGCGCCCTTCCACCTGCCGCTGGTGGGCATCAACCAGGGGCGGCTCGGCTTCATCACCGACATCCGCGCCAGCGACTGGGCCGACGCGCTCGGGCCCATGGTGCAGGGCGACTACGAGGAAGAGCACCGCGCCATGATCGAAGGCGAGGTGTGGCGCGACGGCGAGGTCATCTTCCAGGGCCTGGCGCTGAACGACGTGGTCGTCAGCCGCGGCCACACCGCCAGCATGGTGGAGTTGCGCGTGGACGTGGGCGACGAGTTCGTGGCCAACATGCGCGCCGACGGCCTCATCATTGCCTCGCCCACCGGCTCCACGGCCTACGCCCTGTCGGCCGGCGGCCCCATCCTGCACCCGGCCATCGGCGGCTGGGTGGTGCTGCCCATCGCCTCGCACACCTTGTCCAACCGCCCCATCGTGCTGCCCGACGGGCAGGACGTGCACGTCACCATCGTGGCCGGCCGCGATTCCAGCGCCAGCTTCGACATGCACCGCCTGGCCAGCCTGCTGCACGGCGACCGCGTGAGCGTGCGCCGCTCGGCCACGAGCGTGCGCTTCCTGCACCCGCGCGGCTGGAGCTACTACGCCACCCTGCGGCGCAAGCTGCGCTGGTACGAAGGGGTGGTCTGACGCCATGCTCAAGAGCCTGACCCTCCAGGATTTCGTCATCGTCCGCGCGCTGGACGTGGAGTTCGACGCCGGCTTCTCGGTGCTCACCGGCGAAACCGGCGCCGGCAAGTCCATCCTCATCGACGCGCTGCAGCTCGCGCTGGGCGCCCGCGCCGAGAGCCACGTGGTGCGCGACGGCGCCGCGCGCGCCGAGATCACCGCCGCCTTCGACCTGCCCGCCTCGCTGGCCGACTGGCTGGACGCCGCCGGCTTCGACCGCGGCGAGGACGGCACGCTGCTGTTGCGCCGCATCGTCGATGCCAAGGGCGGCAGCCGGGGCTTCATCAACGGCAGCGCGGCCACCGCCGCGCAGCTGCGCGAGGTGGCCGACCACCTGGTGGACATCCACGGCCAGCACGCCTGGCAGGGCCTCACGCGGCCGGCCGCCGTGCGCGCCCTGCTCGATGAGCAGGCGGGCATCGATACCGCCCCGCTCGCCGCCGCCTACGAGGCCTGGCGCCAGGCCAGCCAGACGCTGGCCTCGGCCCGCACCCGCCAGGGCGAGCTGGCCAGCGAGCGCGAACGCCTGCAGTGGCAGATCGGCGAGCTGGACCGCCTGGCGCCCGGCGAGGCGGAGTGGCCCGAGCTGAACGCCGAGCACCAGCGCCTGGCGCACGCGCAGGCGCTGCTCGACGGCGCCAGCCAGGCGGCCGCCGCCATTGGCGGCGACGACGACGAGGCCAATGCGTCGCGGCTGGTGGCGCGGGCGCTGTCCGCCCTGGAAGACGTGGCCGCCTACGACACGCGGCTCGCCGCCGTGATCGAGGTGCTGCAGGGCGCCCAGGCGCAGCTCGATGACGCCGGCCACACCCTGCACGCCTACCTGTCGCGCACCGAGCTCGATCCCGACCGGCTGAACGAGCTGGACGCCCGCCTGGGCGCCTGGGTGAGCCTGGCGCGGCGCTACCGCCGTCCGCCGGAGGAACTGCCCGCCCTGCTGGCCGAGTGGCGCGCCGCGCTGGCGGCGCTGGACGAGGCCACCGACCTGGCCGGGCTGGAGCAGCGCGTGGCGCAGGCTCTGGCCGCCTGGCAGGCCGAGGCGAAGAAGGTCAGCGCCGCGCGCCAGAAGGCGGCCAAGCCGCTGGCCGAGCGGGTCACCGCGGCCATGCAGCAGCTCGGCATGGCCGGCGGCCGCTTCGAGGTGGCCCTCACCCGGGTGGAGGGCCCGCAGGCCCATGGGCAGGAGAGCGTCGAGTTCCTCGTGGCCGGCCACGCCGGCAGCCCGCCGCGGCCCCTGGGCAAGGTGGCCTCGGGCGGCGAGCTGTCGCGGCTGGCGCTGGCGATTGCCGTGACCACCGCCCAGTCGCGCCAGACGGGCAGCGCCGGGCGCAGCGCCGCCTCGCCGGCCACGCTGATCTTCGACGAGATCGATTCCGGCGTGGGCGGCACGGTGGCCGACGCCGTCGGCCGGCTGATGAAGCAGCTCGGCCGCAGCGCCCAGGTGCTGGCCGTGACCCACCTGCCCCAGGTGGCCGCCTGCGCCGATGGCCACTTCGTGGTGGCCAAGGCCACGGAAGGCGGCCACACCACCAGCCGCGTGCAGCCCGTGCAGGGCGAGGCCCGTGTGGCCGAGGTGGCGCGCATGCTGGGCGGCGAACGCGCGTCGGGCACCAGCCTGGCGCATGCGCACGAGCTCATCCAGCAGGCCGCCGGCGCGGCCTGAGCGGCCCGAGGCCACGATGGACACCCCGCCCCCCTTACCCGCCATTCCCCCGCCGCCCGCGCCGGACCGCGAGGTGGTGCTGGTCACCGGCATCTCCGGCTCGGGCAAGTCGGTGGCGCTGCATGCACTGGAAGACGCCGGCTTCTACTGCGTGGACAACCTGCCGCCCGAGCTGCTGCGCGACCTGATCGAGGTGGAAACCCGCCACGGCGTGCGCCGCATGGCCATCGCCGCCGACGTGCGCAGCGCCGGCTCGCTGCCCCACCTGCTGCCGGTGCTGGATGAGCTGCGCGCGGGCGGCGTGGTGGTGCGCAGCCTGTTCCTCGACGCCACCAGCACCGAGCTGGTCAAGCGCTTTTCCGAGACAAGGCGCCCGCACCCGCTGAGCAAGCCGCGTCCCGGCCAGGACATCCACCGCGCCCTGTTCGACGCGATCGAGCTGGAGCGCGAGCTGCTGGCCGACCTGCGCGAGCGCTCCACGGTGCTCGACACCACGCACCTGCGCCCGGCCCAGCTGCGCCAGTGGCTCAGCGAGCTGGTGGGCCTGCCGGAGTCGCGCCTGACGCTGGTGTTCCAGTCCTTCGCCTACAAGCGCGGCGTGCCGCTGGACGCCGACCTGGTGTTCGACGTGCGCGTGCTGCCCAACCCGTTCTACATCCGCGAGCTGCGGCCGCTCACCGGACGCGACGCGCCCGTGGCGGACTACCTGCTGGCCCAGCCCGAGGCGCGCGAGATGCTCGACCAGATCGAGGCCTTCGTGGCCCGCTGGCTGCCCGGCTATGCGCAGGACCAACGCAGCTACCTCACCGTGGCCATCGGCTGCACGGGCGGGCAGCACCGCTCGGTGTACTTCGTCGAGCAGCTCGGCCAGCGCTTCGCCGGCCGGGTGGCCACGCTGCGGCGCCACCGCGAGCTGGACGCGCGCGGATGACCGACCTGTCGCTCGACGCCCCGGGCGGCGTGCTGCCACTGTTCCCCCTGCGCAGCGTGCTGTTCCCGGGCGGGCGCCTGGGCCTGCAGGTGTTCGAGGCGCGCTACCTCGACCTGGTGGCCACCTGCCTGCGCGAGCAGCGTGGCTTCGGCGTGGTGTGCCTGGCGCAGGGCCAGGAGGTGCGGCAGCCGGGCGCGCCGGCCCCGCTGTTCGAGCCGGTGGGCGTGCTGGCGCGTCTGGTGGACGTGGACGCGCCGGCCGCGGGGCGGCTGCAGGTGCGCTGCACCGGCACCCGGCGGTTCCGCTGGACGGGCATGGTGGAGGGCCCGAACGGCCTGTGGCAGGCCGAGGGTGTGCAGTGGCTGGCGGACGACCCGCCCCGCGTGGTGCCCCAGCCCATGCTGCCCACCGCCCTGGCGCTCGCCCGCGCCTATGCCGCGCTGAGCCTGCGCGCCGACACGGACCTGCCCCCCGAGCGCGAGTTCGGCAATGCCGGCTGGGTGGCCAACCGCTGGTGCGAGCTGCTGCCGCTGTCGCTGGCGGCGCGCCAGCAGCTCATGGTGCTGGACGACCCGCTGCAGCGCCTGGCCCTCGTCGACCGCTACCTGCGCGACAAGAAGCTGGTCTAGCGCGGGCCCGGGCGCCGGGTCACCCGCTCGCCGCGAGCAGCCGCGCCACGGGCGCCGGCAGGCCGTGCTCGGGCAGGCTCGCCGCGTCCACCCAGCGCCCCTGCGGCCAGCGCGCACCCGGCAGCGCCTGCGTGTCGGCACCGGCCGGGAGCACCCAGCGCACCGGCTCCAGGTGCAGGTCCCGGTGCGTCAGCACATGGGTGAAGCCCGGCAGCCAATCGGCCTGCCCCGGCCAGCCCGCCAGCGCCTCGGCCAGCACCTCCGGTGCATCGAACTCGGGCAAGGACCACAGCCCGGCCCAGATGCCGGTGGCGGGACGCCGCACCAGCCACACCCGGTCCTGCTGCGACAGCCACAGCAGCACCACGCGCTGGGCGCTGCGCCGCAGCCGGCGCGTCTTCACCGGGTAGGCCTCGGGCCGGCCCTCGGCACGGGCCAGGCAGGTGTCGGCCAGCGGGCACGTGCCGCAACGCGGCGCACTGCGCGTGCACACGGTGGCCCCCAGGTCCATGAGGCCCTGCGTGTACGCCGGCATGTCGCCGGGCGCCGGCGGCAGCAGCGATTCGGCGCGGGCCCACAAGGCGCGCTCGTGCCGCGCCACCGAGAGGTCGTCGTCCACCGCGAAGGCACGGCCGAGCACCCGCTTGACGTTGCCGTCCAGGATGGCCGCGCGCTCGTCGAAGCAGAACGCCGCGATCGCGGCCGCGGTGGAACGGCCGATGCCGGGCAAGGTGGCCAGCACCTCGGCGCGGCGGGGGAACGCCCCGCCGTGCGTCGCCACCACCTCCTGGGCGCAGCGATGCAGGTGGCGCGCCCGGCTGTAGTAGCCGAGCCCCGCCCACAGGGCGAGCACCTCGTCCGCCGGGGCGGCGGCCAGCGTGGCCACGTCGGGGAACCGCTGCAGGAAGCGCTCGTAGTAGGCGAGCACGGTGCTCACCTGCGTCTGCTGCAGCATGATCTCCGACAGCCACACGCGGTACGGGTCGCGCGTCCGCTGCCACGGCAGGGCGTGCCGGCCATGCCGGCGCTGCCAGGCGACGACGCGCCCGGCGAAGTCGGCGTTCATCGCGGCGTCAGGGCAGCACGAGGTCGGTGCCGCCGGCCAGCAGCGAGGCGGTGCCGGGCTCTGTGTCGATCGCGTCGCGCATCAGCCCCTCGGTGGCGGGGCCGCGCTGGGCCAGCTGGCGCAGCTCGTTGGCCTGCGCGTAGGCCTGCTCGATCACCTCCATGAGGCGCACGTCCTGCTGCTCCACCTCGGCGAGCCGGTGCTCCAGCTCGCCCGTGGCCTGCTGGATGCGCTCCAGCGCCTCGCGGCGGCGCTTGAAGCCCCGCCGCCGGTCCTTGAACTGGCCGTCGATCTGCTGCGAAGCCATCTGGTTCCAGGATTCCACCTCCGCCGAGGCGTTCTCGAAGATCACGCGCAGCTTGCTCATGAGCATGCGCTGGAACTGGTCGTTGAACGCCGGGCCGCTCATGCGCAGGGACCGCGTCACGCTGAAGTAGCGGCTGTAGCCCTTCTCGATGAGCTGCAGTTCCTCGCGGAACGGCGCCAGGTCGGGCGGGGGGGTCAGCGCCAGGGTGAAGCCGAACTCCGCGTTCAGCTGCTTGAAGGTGGCCTGCAGCATCTGGTCGATCTCGGCGCACTGGTGGGCCGCGCGGTCGACCTGCTCCAGCAGCCCCTGGCACAGGCTTTCGAACGCGGAGCGGGCGCGCAGGTTGAACCAGCTGGTCCCGAGGTTGGCCTGCAGGCTGGCCACCGCCTCGCGCAGGCGGTCGCTGGACAGCGCATGCAGGGCGTCGCGCAGCATGCGCAGGTGCACCGCACGCAGCGCCGTGAGCCGCGACGCACAGCGCTCGAATTCCTCCGTGTCGGCATGCACGCGCACCAGCATCTGCGCCACGCGGCTGCCACTCTTGCCGCGCAGGCTGCGCAGCTCGAGCATCTGCTCGGCGTTGCCGCGGCGCTGGTCGCGCAGGCGGCGCGTGGCGTGCTCGATCATCGACTGCACGCCGCTGATCACGGTGCGTGAGAGCACCTGCTGGCGCTGCGGCAGCAGATCGGCATTGAGCGCGGCCTCCAGTGCGGGCAGGCGGCTGGCCGCGAGCCCGGCCTCGTCGCCCGCGAGCCGGGCAGCCAGCGCCTGCCGGGCCGACACGGGGAACACCCGGCCGCGCGGAATGCCCAGCGTGGCCGCGGTGTCGGCGCACTGGCGCTCGACCGCGCGCTCACGCTCGGCCGGCGTGGCCAGCGGGTCGGCCAGGGTGTCCACCTTGTTCAGCACCACGAAGCTGGCCAGCCCCTGGCCACCCAGGTGGTCGTTCCAGATGTCGAGGTCGGAGCGGGTGACGCCGGTGTCGGCACCCAGCACGAACAGCGCCGCATGCGCGCTGGGCAGCAGGCCCAGCGTGAGCTCGGGCTCGGTGCCGATGGCGTTCAGGCCCGGCGTGTCCACCACCACCAGGCCGCGCTGCAGCAGCGGGTGCGGGTAGTTGATGATGGCGTGGCGCCAGGCGGGCACCTCCACCCGGCCATCGGCCTGCAGGGGCGGGTTGTCGGACGGCGACTGGTCGGCCCAGAGCCCGAGCGTGCGCGCCTCGTCCACGGTGACCAGGCGGGTGGCCGTCACCTCGTTGAGCGAACGCGCCAACCCCTCGGTGTCGTTCGGGTCGAGCGTCAGCCGCTTCCAGCGCTCGCGCTGGGCGCGCCACTCCACCAGCGAGGCGGCTTCACGCCGCGTCTCGATGGGCAGCAGGTCGAGGGTGGGCAGCTCGCGGTCGTCCCAGCACAGCTCCACGGGGCACATGGTGGTGCGCCCGGGCGTCGCGGGCAGGACGCGGCGGCCGGCGTCGGCGAAGAAGATGGCGTTGATGAGCTCGCTCTTGCCGCGCGAGAACTCGGCCACGAAGGCGATGACGAGCTTGTCGCTGGCCAGCCGCTGGCGCAGCGATTGCGAGGCCGACTGGGCCGCCGGGTCGAGCAGGTCGGCGTCCAGCAGGTAGCGCTCGAGCAGGGCGAGGTCGCGCTCCATCGCCAGGCGCCAGTCGGCCAGGGCGTCGAGGCCGGGCGCCAGGAAAGGCTGCATCGCAAGCTGCTGTTCGGCCACGGAGTGGATGGGCATGTCGGCGTCAGGGGGCACGCGGCGCCGCGCCGGCAGACGCAGCGGCGGACGCCCCGCACCGGGGTGCGAAGAAGAGTGGGAAATCCTAGCAAAGGCACCCGGTGCCCGCGGCCGGCGTCAGCGACGCTGGCAGCCAGGGCAGAAATATGTCGCACGCTGGCCCTGCATGATCCGCCGGATGGCGCCCCCGCAACGGGCGCAGGGCTCGCCTTCGCGCCCGTAGACCCGGCGCCGGCCCTGGTACTGGCCCACCTCGCCGTGCGCGTTGCGGAAGTCGCGCAGCGTGGAGCCGCCCGCCGCGATGGCCTCGCCCAGCACCTGCCGCACGGCCGCGTGCAGGCGGGTGGCCCGCGCCGGCCCGATGCGCGTGCAGGGCGTGCGCGGGTCGATGCCCGCTTCCCACAGCGCATCGCTGGCGTAGATGTTGCCGGCGCCCACCACCAGCTCGCCCGACAGCAGCGCCGGCTTGATGGGCGCACGCCGCGCGCGCAGGCGCGCGAGGAGGTCGCCCGCCGTCCAGGCGGGGTCGAACGGCTCGGGGCCCAGGCCGGCGAGCAGGCGGCTGGCCGGCGGCGCCTCGGGCCCGGGTGCCCAGACCACGGCGCCGAAGCGCCGTGGGTCCGTCAGGCGCAGCGTGCCGGCGTCGGTGCGCAGGTCGGCATGGTCGTGCCGCCCGGGCTCCGGCAGCGGCCGGCCCAGCGGCCACCAGGCGAGCGACCCCGACATGCCCAGGTGCCACAGCAGCACCCCGGGCGCCGCGTCCGGCGCCGCCCCGGGCCCGTCGAGCAGCGGCAGCAGCAGGTACTTGCCGCGCCGCCCCACCTCCCCCACGTGCAGCCCGGCCAGGCGTGACGGGTCCACGCCCAGGGGCCAGCGCAGCGGCTTGCCCAGCCGCAGCCCCAGCACGCGGGCACCCTGGACGCCGCCGACACTGCGGCGCGTGACCTCCACCTCGGGCAGTTCCGGCATGGGGGAATTATCCCGGCTGGCCGGGGTCACACCCTCGGCCGGCCGCCCCGCGACCGCCTCCTAGAATCGTCGCCTCCGCCTGCAAGGACCCCATGCCCGCCACGCCCGCCCCCGCGCCGACGCGCCGCCCTGCCCCGCTGCGTCTCCTGGCTGCGGCCGCCGTGCTGGCGGGCGCGGGCGCCAGCCACGCCCAGCCGGCCCCGGCCCCGGCCACGGCACCGGCACCGGCGGCGGCGGCCAGCGCGCCGGCGCCCAACTCGGCGCTCGACGCCGCGCTGCTCGAGACCCTCATCGAAGCCGAGCTCAAGGCCCAGGGCGGCGACCTGGGTGACGCCTATGGCGACATGCTGGCGGCCGCCCGGCGCAGCCGCGACGAGCAGCTCTTCCAGCGCGCCGTGGAGATCGCCGTGGCGGCCCGGTCCGGCGACCGCGCGCTGGCCACCGTGCGCGCCTGGCGGGCCACGCTGCCCGAGTCGGTGGCCGCGGTGCAGACGCAGCTGCAGCTGCTGGCGGCGCTGGACCGCCCGGCCGACGTGGCGGAGCCGCTGCGCACCCTGATCGAACGCCAGCCGGCGACCGACCGCGGCGCGACCATCGCGGCGGTGCCCCGCTTCCTGGGGGCCTTCGCGGACAAGCCGCGCGCGCTGGCGGCCGCCGAGCAGGCGCTCGCGCCCTACGCCGGCGCCAGCCCCACGCGCACGGCCGCCCGCACCGCCCTGGCGCGGCTCGCGCTGGCCGCCGACCAGCCGGCCAAGGCGCTGGACCACGCCCGGCGCGCCCTGGCCGAGGACCCGGCCGCGCCAGGGCCGGTGCTGGTGGCGCTGGAGCTGATGCCCAAGGAGCCGGCAGCGGAAACCCTGGTGCAGGGCTACCTGGTGCAGCGTGAGGCGCTCACGGTGGTGCGGCTGGCCTACGCCCGCGCGCTGGACCAGCAGCAGCGCATCGGCGAGGCAGCCGAGCAGCTGGGCCAGGTGCTGCAGGCCCAGCCCGAGCAGCCGGGCGCCTGGCTGACGCTGGGGGCCTACCTGGTGGACCTGCGCGAGAACGACGAAGCGATCCGCGCCCTGGAGCGGGTGCTGTCGCAGCCGACCGCTGCCGCCGACACCGGCGCCGACGAGCCCGCCGACACGCCCGGCGCTGGCACCCGCGCACCGCGCGACCCCCATGCCACGGCGGACCTCGCGGTGCTGCTCATGGCCCAGGCGCACGAACAGAAGGGCGACCTGCGTGCGGCCGAAGCGTGGCTCGACCGCATCCCGCCCGAACGGGTGGACATGTCGGTGCTGGTGCGGCGAGCCAGCGTGTGGGCGGCCCAGGGTCGCATGGATCAGGCACGGGCCCTCGTGCGCGAAGGCGCCGTGCGCGACGCGCCCGAGGCGCGCACCCGGCTGCTGGCCGAGGCCCAGGTGCTGCGCGACCGCCGCCAGTGGGGGCCAGCGCACGAGCTGCTGCTCGGCGCCCTGCGCCAGCAACCCGACGACACCACGCTCATGTACGAGCTGGCCATGGTGGCCGAGCGCCTGGCGCGCTTCGACGACATGGAGGCGCTGCTGCGCCGCGTGATCACGCTCAAGCCGGACGACCACCACGCGCACAACGCCCTGGGCTACTCGCTGGCGGACCGGGGCCTGCGCCTGTCGGAGGCCCTGTCGCTGGTGCAGCAGGCCGCGCGCCTGGCACCGCACGACCCCTTCATCCTCGACAGCCTGGGCTGGGTGCAGTTCCGGCTCGGGCGGCCCGAGGAGGCCGTCGCCCTGCTGCGCCGCGCGCACCGGGCCCGCCCCCATGTGGAGGTGGCGGCCCACCTGGGCGAAGTGCTGTGGACGCTCGGGCGGCGTGACGAGGCCCTGCAGGTGTGGCGCGACGGGCGTCGCCGCGAGGCGGACAACGAGGTGCTGCGCGAGACCTTGCAGCGGCTGCAGGTCGCCCTGTGAAACGACGGGCTGCCACCTGGCTGGCCGCCGGCCTGGTGCTGGCGGGCTGCGCCACCGCACCGCCGCCGGGCGCCGCGCCGCCGGGCGCGCTGCGCGCCGGCCGCCTGGTGGTCAAGGTCGCCGAGGGCGACCAGGGCAGCCGCAGCCACAGCGCCGCCTTCGAGCTGCAGGGCGACGAGACCACCGGCCGGCTGCGCCTGCTGGGCCCGCTGGGCACGCAGGTGGCCCAGGCGGAATGGGGGCCGCAGGGCGTGCAGCTGGACGACGGCCAGGGACGGCGCCACTTCCCCGACCTGACCACCCTGGCGCGCGAGGCGCTGGGCGAGCCGCTGCCGCTGGCGGCGCTGCTGCACTGGCTGGCCGGCCGGCCGTGGCCCGGTGCCCCGCACGAACCGTCGGCACAGGGCTTCGTGCAGCTCGGCTGGGCGGTGGACCTCAGCCGCTGGGCGGACGCGGCCACGCTGCAGGCCGAGCGCCTGGACCCGCCCGGCGTCAGCGTCCGCGCCCGCCTGGACCCCGCGCCCTGACACGGCGCGCCACCGTCGCCCTTCGCCCATGTCCCTGCTCGCCCTGTACGACCTGCCCGCACCGGCCAAGCTGAACCTCTTCCTGCACGTCGTGGGGCGGCGGGAGGACGGCTACCACCTGCTGCAGTCGGTCTTCACGCTCATCGACTGGGCGGACACCCTGCACCTGGAGCGCCGCACCGACGGCCGCCTGCTGCGCCATGACCTGGGGCCCGCGCTGCCCGAGGACGACCTGTGCCTGCGCGCCGCCCGGCGCCTGCAGGCCGCGAGCGGCTGCCGCGTCGGCGCCGACATCCACATCGACAAGCAGGTGCCCTGGGGGGCCGGGCTGGGCGGAGGCAGCTCGGACGCCGCGACGGTGCTGCTCGGCCTGAACCGGCTGTGGGGGCTGCACTGGACGCGCGAGCAGCTGCTGCCGCTGGCGCTGGAGCTGGGCGCGGACGTGCCGTTCTTCATCGGCGGCCGCACGGCCTGGGTCGAGGGCATCGGCGAACGCCTGACGCCCATCGAGCTGCCCGTGCCTCCCTCGCGGCAGCATTACGCGGTGCTCAAGCCGGCCGCCGCCCTGCCCACCGCCAAGATTTTTTCGAGCCCCCTGCTGACACGTGACACGAACGCTGCTACAGTAGTGGGCTTTCTCGCAGACGCAAAAGCAAGCGCTGAGCAGCCAACGGCAGAGCGCACCGGATACCCGGGACGCAACGACCTGCAGGCAGCCGCAGAGGCCTTGTGCCCCGAAGTGGCCGCAGTAGGGCAGTGGCTGGAAGCCCGGTTCGGCAACAGCCGGATGACCGGCTCAGGCAGTGCGGTGTTTGCGAGAGCCGGCACAGGCGACCAACCTGTGGCGACCATGCCCGAAGGCGGTTTGCCCGAAGGCTGGGTCGGTCGAATGTGCCGTGGTCTGGATCAGCACCCGCTCGTCGGGTGGCCGGGCTGAAAGGTTTCAAGGGCGTGGCCGTCAGGCCGGGTCCTGTGTAGGGGAGTCGCCAAGTTGGTTAAGGCATCGGATTTTGATTCCGACATGCGAGGGTTCGAGTCCTTCCTCCCCTGCCAAATTCTTCACAACACGACGGCGCGCTGCTGATTGCCAGGCACTGCGCCGTTGTCGTCTGTAGCGCGCCCTTCTCGTCCCCCGCCTCCCGTTGCCTTCCCGGAGTTCCCCCGTGCTGTTCAACACCGTGCTCTTCACCGGCAACGCGAACCCGGTGCTGGCCCAGGAAATCGCCACCCACCTGGGCACCGAGCTGGGCAAGGCGTCCGTCGGCCGCTTCTCCGACGGCGAGGTCACGGTCGAGATCCAGCAGAACGTCCGCGCCCGTGACGTGTTCGTGGTGCAGCCCACCTGCGCACCCACGAACGAGAACCTGATGGAGCTGTTGATCATGGCCGATGCGTTGAAGCGCGCCAGCGCTCGACGCATCACCGCCGTGATCCCCTATTTCGGCTATGCCCGCCAGGACCGCCGCCCGCGTTCCACGCGCGTGCCCATCTCGGCCAAGGTCGTGGCCAACCTGCTGGAGACCGTGGGCGTCGAGCGCGTGCTCACCATGGACCTGCACGCGGACCAGATCCAGGGCTTCTTCGACATCCCGGTGGACAACATCTACGCCTCGCCGGTGCTGCTGACCGACCTGAAGGCCAAGTCCTACCCCGACCTGGTCGTCGTCAGCCCCGATGTCGGCGGCGTGGTGCGCGCGCGCGCGCTGGCCAAGCAGCTCGGTTGCGACCTGGCCATCATCGACAAGCGCCGTCCGCGCGCCAATGTCTCGGAGGTGATGCACGTCATCGGCGAGATCGAAGGCCGCAACTGCGTGATCATGGACGACATGATCGACACCGCCGGCACGCTGGTGAAGGCGGCCGAGGTGCTCAAGGAGCGCGGCGCCAAGAGCGTGTATGCCTATTGCACGCACGCGGTGTTCTCCGGCCCCGCCATCGAGCGCATCAAGTCGTCCCACCTCGACGAGGTGGTGATCACCAACACCATTCCGCTGTCGGACGCCGGCCGGGGCTGCCCGAAGATCCGCCAGCTGTCGGTGGCCTTCCTGTTCGCCGAGACCATCCGCCGCATCTCCGACGGGGAATCCGTCACCTCGATGTTCGCGGAGCAGAACAACAACTTCTGAGGCCTGCGCCGCAGGTCTCTTTCGCCGGGCGGCCGTCTTTCGAGGCTGCCCATTCACCCAGGGGCGCATCTGGTCGCGGACGCCCCGACTCATTGGAGAGTGTCATGGAATTCGTCGCTTTCGAGCGCAAGCTGCAGGGGACCGGAGCGAGCCGCCGCCTGCGCAACACGGGCAAGGTGCCCGGCATCGTCTTCGGGGCCGGCGAGCCCGCGATGATCGAGCTGGACCACAACGCGCTGTACTTCGCCCTCAAGAAGGAAGCCTTCCACTCGTCCATTCTCGAGATGGAACTGAACGGCGCCAAGCAGAAGGTGCTGCTGCGTGACTTCCAGATGCACCCCTGGAAGCAGCAGGTGCTGCACGTGGACTTCCAGCGCGTGGACGAGACCACCCGCCTGCGCAAGAAGGTGCCGCTGCACTTCTCCGGCGAAGAGAACTCCGTCGCCGTGAAGACCGACAAGTGCCTGGTCAGCCACGTGGCCACCGAGATCGAGATCGAGTGCCTGGCGGTCGAGCTGCCCGAGTTCATCGGCGTCGACCTGACCGGCCTGGTCAAGGGCAAGAGCCTGCACGTGTCGGACCTGCAGCTGCCCGCCGGCATCAAGGTGGTGAAGCACGGCAACCTGAACCCGGTGGTCGTGGCCGTCACCGAGCCGAAGCCGGAAGAGGAAATCGTCGCCGCGCCGGCCCCCGCCGCGGACGACAAGAAGGGCAAGAAGGGCAAGAAGTAATTCGCCTGCCCGGCTCCCTGCACACCCCGCCCCGGCGGGGTGTGTCGTTTCCGGGGGTGTCTGTTGCGTCTGGTCGCACATTGGGGGCGCATGCCCCTTGGCCTGGGGATGCTCGCGCGGCGGTGGGACACGCATGCTGGCGCGCCACCTACCACCCCGATCCGGAGACGCACCATGTCCCACCCCCTGCCCTGGCGCGCCAGCCTGGCCGCCACTGCGCTGAGCGCCGCCCTGTCCACCGCCTTCGCCGCCGCGCCGGCGCCGCGCCTGTCGCTGCCCGAGGCGGGCGCCTCCGGCCAGCGCGCCATCGACCTGCTGGGCGACCGGCTGCCCGAGGTGGCCGCCTGGCACAAGCGCAGCCCGGAAGCGCTGCGCGAGATGCTGCTGCGCGACCCCCTCATGCGCCTGGACCGCCAGGGCCGGCTGTACGTGGTGGACCAGCTCGACCACCCGCTGCCGCCGGCGCCGGAGAACGGCCCGGCCTCCGAGCCCGGTGTGCTCACCGCGCCCCTGGCCGACACCTTCAAGTTGCACAGCCGCCCCGGCGCCAAGCGCACCATCTACCTGGACTTCAACGGCGCGGTGCTGACCAACACCGCCTGGAACAACGGCGGCGGCCCCATCACGGCCCAGCCCTTCGACGCCGACGGCAGCGTCAACACCAACTTCTCCGACATGGAGCTGGAGCGCATCCAGTACATCTGGCAGCGCGTGGCCGAGGACTTCGCGCCCTTCGATGTCAACGTCACCACCGAGGAGCCGGCCGCCGACAAGCTCACGCGCAGCAGCATGGCCGACGAGGTCTACGGCACCACCGCCCTCATCACCAACCACAACGGCGTCTACAACTGCAGCTGCGGCGGCGTGGCCTATGTGGGCGTGTTCGATGCCGTGGGCGACTTCTACAAGCCGGCGCTGGTGTTCTGGGACATGCTGGGCAGCGGCAACGAGAAATACGTGGCCGAGGCCACCACCCATGAGGTGGGCCACAACCTCGGCCTGAGCCACGACGGCTATTCCGGCGGCGGCTACTACCCCGGCCATGGCAGCGGTGACACCGGCTGGGCGCCCATCATGGGCGTGGGCTACTACCAGCCCGTCGTGCAGTGGAGCATCGGCGAGTACAACACCGCCAACAACCACGAGGACGACATCGTGGTCATCGGCAACAACGGCGCCCCCCTGCGGCCCGACGACCACGGCAACAAGGCCGCCACCGCCACCGCCCTGTCCACCACGCCCAACGGCGGCAACATCAACCTGGCCGGCAGCGGCGTGGTGGAGCGCCGCAAGGACAAGGACGTGTTCAAGTTCACCGCGGGCGCCGGCGCCGGCTCGCTCACCGTGTCGCCCGACAGCCGCTCGGCCAACCTCGACGTGTTCGTGAAGCTGACGAACGCCGCGGGGACGGTGATCGCCAAGGCCAAGCCGCCTACCACGCTGGGCGCCAGCCTGTCGTTCAACCTGCCCGCCGCCGGCACGTACTACGTGACGGTGGACGGCGTGGGCGTGTACGACCCGGCCACGGACGGCTACAGCGACTACGGCAGCCTCGGCCAGTACCGCATCACGGGGACCGTGCCGGCGCCCTGAGCCCCGGCCGTCCGGGCACCGCGGCACCGCCCTGCCGTGCAACTTGCACGGCAGGGCGGCGGGTCACGGCGCTATGCTGGCGCCTCGACCCATGAGGAAGGACCGCATGCCCTTGACACGACTGGTGCACCGGCTGGTGCTGGCCTGCTGTGGCGCCACCGCCATGGCCATCGCCCTGCCCGCGGCGTCGGCCGCCACCCGCGCCGCGGCCGCCGATCCCGTCCCGACGGCCCCACCGCCGGCGCCTGCCCTGCTCCTGCCCGAGAGCGGGCTCAGCGGCCAGCGGGCCATCGACACCCTCGGACCGGCCCTGGACGCGGTGGCACGCTGGCACCGCCGGAGCCCAGACGCGCTTCGCCGGGCCCTGCTGAGCGACCCCACGCTGCGGCTCGATGCCCGCGGCCGCCTCTACGTGGTGGACACCCTGGACCGGCCGCTGCCGGCCACGCCCGCGCCGGAGCGTGCCAGCCCCGCCTACCTCGACCAGCCCATCCCGCTGGAGTACACCTTCCTCCTGCACAGCCGGCCGCTGGCACGCCGCACCATCTACCTGGACTTCGACGGCGCGGTGCTCACCAACACCGCGTGGAACAGCGGCGGCGCACCCATCGACGCACCGGCATTCGACCTCGACGGCAACCCTGCCAGCTTCAATGACGAGGAACTGCGACGCATCCAGGCCATCTGGCAACGCGTGGCCGAGGACTTCGCGCCACTGGACGTGGACGTCACCACGCAGGTGCCGGCGGCCAGCCGCCTGACCCGCAGCTCCAGCGCCGACACCAGCTTCGGCACCACCGTGCTCATCACCCGGCGTGACGGGGTGTACGTGTGCGGCTGCGGTGGCGTCGCCTACGTCGGCGTGTTCGACTATGTGGGCGACTACTACAAGCCGGCGCTGGTGTTCTTCGACGCGCTGGGTGGCGGCCACGACAAGTACGTCGCCGAGGCCATCTCGCACGAGGCGGGCCACAACCTGGGCCTCAGCCATGACGGCTACTCCGGCGGCAGCTACTACACCGGCCACGGCACGGGCGACACCGGCTGGGCGCCCATCATGGGCGTCGGCTACTACCAGCCGGTGGTGCAGTGGAGCAAGGGCGAGTACGCCACGGCGGACAACCTGGAAGGCGATTTCCTGGTCATGGGCAACCACGGCCTGCCGCTGCGCCGCGACGACCACGGCGCCACCAGCGCCACGGCCACGCCCCTGCATGCCGACACCCAGGCCGGCGTGTCCACGCTGTCCGGCACCGGGGTCATCGAATCGAGCTCGGACCGGGACTGGTTCAGCTTCAAGGCAGGCGCCGGGCGGGCCACGTTCACGGTCACCGGTGCGACGCCGTCACCCAACCTCGACGTGCACCTGCGCGTGCTCGATGGCACGGGCCGCTCGATCGCCGTGGCGAACCCTGCGGCCACGCTGTCCGCGACCGTGTCCGTGACACTGCCCTCGGCGGGCCTGTACTACCTGGCCGTGGACGGCGTGGGCGTCAACGACCCGGCCACGACCGGCTACAGCGATTTCGGCAGCGTGGGCCAGTACCGGGTCACGGGCACGGCACCTGCGCCCTGAGCTTGCCGCGCAGCGGGATGAAAAAAGGGGCCGTGTGGCCCCTTGTCAGTTCAGCAGGGTGTCCGCCGGCACGTAGGCGTAGTTGAGGTCGCGTGCCACGGCCTCGTAGGTCACCTGCCCTGCCGCCACGTTCAGCCCGTTCTTCAGGTGCGGGTTGTCGCGCAGGGCCTGCTTCCAGCCCTTGTCCGCCAGCGCCAGGCCGTGGGCCAGCGTGGCGTTGTTGAGCGCAAAGGTGGAGGTGCGCGCCACGGCGCCGGGCATGTTCGCCACGCAGTAGTGCACCACGTCGTCGACCATGTAGGTGGGCTCGGCATGGGTGGTGGCACGCGAGGTCTCGAAGCAGCCGCCCTGGTCGATGGCCACGTCCACCAGCACGGCGCCCTTCTTCATGCAGCGCACCATCGGCCGGGTCACCAGCTTGGGGGCCGCCGCACCGGGCACCAGCACGCCGCCGATCACCAGGTCGGACTCCAGCACCTTCTCCTCCAGCGTCTGGGCGTTGGAGTACAGCGTCTTCACGCGGTTGCCGAACACCATGTCGATCTGGCGCAGGCGATCCACGTTCTTGTCCAGCACGGTGACACGCGCACCCAGGCCGATCGCCATCTGCATGGCGTGCGTGCCGACGACCCCCGCACCGATCACCAGCACGTGCGCCGGCTCCACGCCGGGCACGCCGCCCAGCAGCACGCCCATGCCGCCCTTGCTCTTCTCGAGGTGGGCGGCGCCCGCCTGGATGCTCATGCGGCCGGCGACCTCGCTCATCGGCGCCAGCAGCGGCAGGCCGCCGCCCGGGCCGGTGATGGTCTCGTAGGCCACGCAGATCGCGCCGGATTTCACCAGGGCCGCGGTCTGCTCCGGGTCCGGCGCCAGGTGCAGGTAGGTGTAGAGGATCTGGCCCTCGCGCAGCATGGCGCACTCGGCGGGCTGGGGCTCCTTCACCTTCACGATCATGTCGGCCTTGGCGAACACCTCGGCCGCATCCTTCAGCAGCACCGCCCCGGCGGCCGCGTAGTGCTCGTCGGCCAGGCCGATGGCCGCACCCGCGCCCGCCTGCACGAAGACCTCGTGGCCGTGGCTGGTGAACTCGCGCACGCTCGCCGGGGTCAGGCCGACCCGGTACTCGTGGTTCTTGATCTCCTTGGGCACGCCGATGCGCATGGCTTGTCTCCTGGTTGGACGTTGGAAGCGGCCATGTTCCGGCGGCTGGCGTGCCCGCGCCAAGGTGCATCGGCAGGTCAGCGGCTACATTAGCCAGCCTGATGACGCCCATTAGCCATACCGCATGAATGCGCTGGACCCCGCGGGACTGGAGTGCCTGGCCGCCCTTGCCGAGGCGGGCAGCTTCGAGCGGGCGGCGCAGCTGCTGTCCATCACCCAGTCGGCCGTGTCGCAGCGCCTGCGTTCGCTGGAAGCCAGCGCCGGCCACCTGCTGGTGGTGCGGGCCCGCCCGCTGCGTCTCACCGAGCCGGGCAAGGTGCTGCTGCGCTATGCCCGCCAGATGCAGGCCCTGCGCGCCGACGCCGCGCGCGAGCTGGGCACGGTGCTGGCGCGCGACGAGCGCCTGCCCATCGCGGTGAACGCCGACAGCCTCGCCACCTGGGTGCTGCCGGCCCTGGACGCGCTGGTGCGCACCGGCCAGCGCGAGGGCTACGGGCTGGAACTCATCGTGGACGACCAGGACTTCACGCACGACTGGCTGCGCCAGGGCGAGGTGCTGGGCTGCGTGAGCACGGTGTCCCACGCCCTGCGCGGCTGCTCGTGCCAGCCGCTGGGCCACATGCGCTACCTGGCGGTGGCGAGCCCGGCCTTCATCGAGCGCGCCATGCCCGACGGCCTGACGCCGCACAACTTTCCGCAGGTGCCCTTCATCGTCTTCAACCGCAAGGACGACATGCAGGCCCAGTGGGTGTCCAAGGCCTTCGGCGTGCGCGCGCCACGGCTGAAGGAGCGCTACGTGCCCAGCAGCGAGGCCGGCGCGCGCGCCGCGGCCATGGGCTGGGGCGTCGCCGTGCTGCCCGAGCTGCTGGCGCGCGACGCGCTGGCCAGCGGCGCCCTGCGGCCGCTGCTGCCGCAGGTGACGCTGGACGTGGACCTGTACTGGCACCAGTGGAAGCTGAGCAGCCTGGAGGAGCCCCGGCTGCTGCCACCCGCGGCGGGCGACCGCCCCGTCACGCCGGCCCATACCGGGCTGATGGAACAGATCGGGCAGGCGGTGATCGCCGGCGCCCGCGCCGCCCTGGGCGCCCCCCTGGGCGCCCGGTAGGCGGCCGATAATCCACCGGATGATCCGTCTCATCGTCGGCCTGGGCAACCCGGGCGCCGAATACGAAGCAACCCGCCACAACGCCGGCTTCCGGTGGGTGGACGGCGCCGCCCGCCTGCTCAAGGCCAGCCTGCAGCCCGACCGCGCCTACCACGGCCTGGTGGCGCGCGTGAACCGCCCCGCCGAGCAGGGCGGCCCGCTGTGGCTGCTGCAGCCCATGACCTACATGAACGTGTCGGGCAAGTCGGTGGCGCCGCTGGCGCGCTTTTTCAAGATCGCGCCGGCCGAGATCCTGGTGGTGCACGACGAGCTGGACCTGCTGCCCGGCCAGATGAAGCTCAAGCAGGGCGGCGGCAACGGCGGCCACAACGGGCTGAAGGACATCCAGGCCCAGCTGGGCGCGGCGGATTTCTGGCGCCTGCGCCTGGGGATCGGCCACCCGGGCGTGAAGGCGGAGGTGGCGAACTACGTGCTGCGCAAGCCGCCGGCCGACGAGCGCGACGCCATCGAGCGCTGCATCGAGGAGTCGCTGCGCCACCTGGACCTGCTCACCGCGGGCGAGATGGGTCGTGCCGTGATGAAGCTGCACGCGCAGCCCCCGCGGCCCAAGCCGCCGCGGCCGCCCGCGGCGCCACCGGCCGTCAGCCCCGAGAGCTAGCCTCGGCCTCGGCGCGCGCCTGCGCCTGCAGGGTGTGGAACTTGCGCTGCAGCTGCTCGCGCGTTTCCACCCGCTCGGGGTTCACCGGGATGCACTCGACCGGGCAGACCTGCACACATTGCGGCTCGTCGAAGTGCCCCACGCACTCGGTGCAGCGGTTCGGGTCGATGAGGTAGTGCTCCTCGCCCATGGAGATCGCGTCGTTCGGGCACTCGGGCTCGCACACGTCGCAATTGATGCACTGGTCGGTGATGGTCAGGGCCATGGCGGGAACGGACAAGGCGGGCAGTAGCCGCCGGAGGATCAGCTGGGGTCGCGCGGCTGGGCCATACGCTCCTTCAGCCGCTGCAGCACCGAGGGTGCCACGAACTTGGAGACATCACCGCCGAGCATGGCAATCTCGCGCACGAAAGTGCCGGAAACGAACTGGAACTGGTCGCTGGGCGTGAGGAACATCGTCTCCACATCCGGCATGAGCTGGCGGTTCATGCCCGCCATCTGGAACTCGTACTCGAAGTCGCTCACCGCCCGCAGGCCCCGCACCACGACCTGCGCGCCGTGGCCTACCACGAAGTCGCGCAGCAGCCCGCGGAATGCCACCACCTCCACGTTGGGGTAGGCCTGCGCGAGTTCGGTGGCGATGGCCAAGCGCTCGTCCACGGTGAACAGCGTGCGCTTGTGGTGCCCGGCCGCCACCGCCAGGATGAGCCGGTCGAACAGGCGGCTCGCCCGGCGCATGAGGTCCTCGTGGCCCAGGGTCATGGGGTCGAAGGTGCCGGGGTAGACGGCGGTCAGCGGGCGGGTGGCGGTCATGGGGGCGCAGTGTAGGGCGGCGGCCCGGTCAGGCGGGGTCGGCCTGGAACAGCGCGTAGTGCACCGCCCCTGCCCGGCCGCTGCGGTGCAGCCGCAGGCCGGCGGGCGGCGCGGGCGCCGGCTCGCCGCTTTCCAGGTAGACCCAGCCGCCCGGCACGACGGCCCCGGCGGCTGCGGCGAGCGCCGGCTGCGCCAGGCCGGCGTCGAAGGGCGGATCCAGCAGCACCAGCTCCCAGCGGGCACGGCCGCCGCGCAGCACGCCCAGGCCGTCGCCGCGCTGCACCCGCAGCCCGGTGGCCTTCAGCCGCTCGCGGCTCGCGTCGAGCGAGCGCACCAGCGTCGGGTCGTGCTCGACCAGCAGCACCTCGGCCGCACCGCGCGATGCCGCCTCGAAGCCCAGCGCCCCGGAGCCGGCGAAGGCGTCCAGCACACGCCAGCCGGTGAGGTCCTGGCCCAGCCAGTTGAACAGGGTCTCGCGCACGCGGTCGGGTGTCGGGCGCAGCCCCGGCAGCGACGCCACCGGCAGCACGCTGCGCCGCCACTGGCCGCCGATGATGCGCACCTGGTGCGGCGCGCGCGAGGCACCACCCGGCCGGGGCGGCGCCGGGCCGCGCGCGGGCTTCACTGGCGCACCGGCACGCCGGCCGCGGCCAGGCGGGCCTTGGCCTGCGCCACCGTGAACTCGCCGTAGTGGAAGATGCTGGCGGCCAGGACGGCGTCGGCGCCGCCCTGCTGGATGCCTTCGACGAGGTGGTCCAGCGCCCCCACGCCGCCCGAGGCGATCACCGGCACCGGCACGGCATCGCTCACCGCGCGGGTGAGTTCCAGATCGAAGCCGATCTTGGTGCCGTCGCGGTCCATGCTGGTTAGCAGGATCTCGCCCGCGCCATGCTCGGCCATCTGGCGCGCCCAGGCCACCGCGTCCAGGCCCACGTTCTTGCGGCCGCCGTGGGTGTAGACGTCCCAGCCCGGACCGCGCGCCGCGAGGTCGTCGCCATGACGCCGCTTCGCATCGATGGCCACCACGATGCACTGGGCACCGTACTTGTCCGAGGCGTCGCGGATGACCTGCGGGTGGGCCACGGCGGCGGAGTTGAAGCTCACCTTGTCCGCCCCCGCGTTGAGCAGCCGGCGCACGTCGTCCACCGTGCGCACGCCGCCGCCCACCGTGAGGGGGATGAACACCTGCGAGGCCACCGCCTCGATGATGTGCAGGATCAGGTCGCGGCCGTCGCTGGTGGCGGTGATGTCGAGGAAGGTGAGTTCGTCGGCGCCCTGCTCGTTGTAGCGCGCGGCGATCTCCACCGGGTCACCCGCGTCGCGCAGCTCGACGAAGTTGACGCCCTTGACGACCCGGCCGCCCGTCACGTCCAGGCAGGGGATGATGCGTTTGGCGAGCATCAGGTCGGCGCCGCCTGCTGCTCGGCCAGCGCGTCGGCGCGGGCCTGGCCGGCGGCCAGGTCCAGGGCACCGGTGTAGATGGAGCGGCCGCAGATCACGCCCGCGATGCCCTCGCGCTCCACCGCGCACAGGGCCTCGATGTCGGCGATGCCGGACAGGCCGCCCGAGGCGTACACGGGCATGGTGAGCGCCTGCGCCAGCTTCACCGTGGCCTCGATGTTGATGCCGGTGAGCATGCCGTCGCGGCCGATGTCGGTGTAGATGACGCCCTCCACACCGTAGTCCTCGAACTTGCGCGCCAGGTCCACCACCTCGTGGCCGGTGAGCTTGCTCCAGCCGTCGGTGGCGACCTTGCCGTCCTTGGCGTCCAGGCCCACGATGATGTGGCCGCCAAAGGCCGTGCAGGCGTCGCGCAGGAAGCCGGGGTTCTTCACCGCGGCCGTGCCGATGATGACGTAGCTCAGGCCGTCGTCGAGGTAGCGCTCGATGGTGTCGAGGTCGCGGATGCCGCCACCCAGCTGCACGGGGATGTCGTCGCCCACGGCCTTCAGGATGGCCTTGATCGCCGCCTCGTTCACCGGCTTGCCGGCGAAGGCACCGTTCAGGTCCACCAGGTGGAGCCGGCGTGCGCCGGCGTCCACCCAGCGTCGCGCCATGGCGGCCGGGTCCTCCCCGAAGGTGGTGGAGGCGTCCATGTCGCCTTGTTGCAGGCGGACGCAGTGACCGTCTTTGAGGTCGATCGCAGGGATCAGCAGCATGGCTCGGCGAGCACGAGTGGGGAAGGAGGAAGGGGCCGCGCGGGTGGCGCGGTCAGCGGGCAGGCACCGCGGCAAGCGGTGTGCGCGCCCCGGGCATCAGGGGTTCCAGTGCAGGAAGTTGCGGTACAGGGCCAGGCCGTGCGCGGCGCTCTTCTCCGGGTGGAACTGGGTGGCAAAAATATTATCCCGGGCCACCGCACAGGTAAAGCGCGCACCGTATTCGGTGGAACCCGCGCTGTGCGCCGGATCGGCGGGCTCGGTGTAGTAGCTGTGGACGAAGTAGTACCAGGCCTCGTCCGGGATGCCCGCCCACAAGGCATGCACCCGCCCGCCGTGCGGCTGCTGGTGGACGCGGTTCCAGCCCATCTGCGGCACCTTGTAGCGGCTGCCGTCGGGCTGCAGGCGGCCGTCCAGCCGGAAGCGCTTCACCCGGCCCGGGATCAGCCCGAGGCCGGGGGTGTCCTGTTCCTCCGAGTGGTCGAGGAGCATCTGCATGCCCACGCACACGCCCATCAGCGGCTTGGTCGCCGCGGCCTCGAGCACCGCCTGCTGCAGGCCGGAGTCGCGCAGCTCCCGCATGCAGTCGCGCATCGCGCCCTGCCCCGGCAGCACCACGCGTTCGGCGGCGCGCACGTCTTCGGGGCGCGAGGTGACGGCCACTTCCACGCCTGAGCCCTCGGCCACGTGCATCACCGCCTGCGACACCGAGCGCAGGTTGCCCATGCCGTAGTCGACCACCGCGACGGTGCGTGCCATGTCAGAGGCTTCCCTTGGTGGACGGCACCATGCCCGCCGCACGCGGGTCGGGTGTGAGCGCCATGCGCAGTGCCCGGGCAAAGGCCTTGAAGATGGTCTCGCACTGGTGGTGCGCGTTGTGGCCCTTCAGGTTGTCGATGTGCAGGGTGACGCCGGCGTGGTTGGCGAAGCCCTGGAAGAACTCGAAGGCCAGCTGGGTGTCGAAGCCGCCGATGCTGCCGGCCGTGAAGCGCACGTCCATGTGCAGGCCCGGCCGGCCGGAGAAATCGACCACCACGCGCGACAGCGCCTCGTCCAGCGGCACGTAGGCATGGCCGTAGCGGGTGATGCCCTTCTTGTCGCCCACGGCGCGTGCCACCGCCATGCCGAGCGTGATGCCCACGTCCTCCACCGTGTGGTGGCCGTCGATGTGCAGGTCGCCCTCGGCCTGCACCTCCAGGTCGATCAGCCCGTGGCGGGCGATCTGGTCGAGCATGTGGTCGAAGAAGCCGATGCCGGTGGCGAGCTGGGCGCGGCCCGTGCCATCGAGGTCGACGCGCACCGAGATCCGGGTCTCGTTGGTGTCGCGCCGCACTTCCGCGGCACGCTCAGGGCTGGGCGCACGCACGGTGGCGTCGACGGGCGGGTTCACGGGGACCAGGGCGGAGTCGTGGGTGCTCATGGGTCATCAGTCGGCCAGGGCGCCGCGCAGGGCGGCCAGGGTCTGGAGGTTGTCGTCCGGCGTGCCAATGGTGATGCGCAGGCAGCCGGCCAGCAAGGGGTGCAGGCCCGAGACGTTCTTCACCAGCACGCCGCGGGCCTTCATGCCGGCGAACACGCGGGCGGCATCGGGCACGCGCGCCAGGATCATGTTGGCCTCGCTCGGGAAGGGCTGCACGCCGGGCATGCCGCGCAGGGCCGCCTGCATGGCCTCACGCTCGGCGCGGATCACGCCGGCTTGGCGCGCGTACTCGTCCACATGCTCCAGCGCGAACAGCGCCGCCTCGGCGTTGAGCACGCTCACGTTGAACGGCGGGCGCAGCTTGTCCAGCTCGCGGATCAGCGGGGCGCGGCCGATGAGGTAGCCGATGCGCACGCCGGCCAGGCCGAACTTGCTCATGGTGCGCATCAGCAGCACATGGTCGTGGCGCTGCAGCCGGGCGCGGGAATCACGCGTGGCGAAGGGCTGGTAGGCCTCGTCCATCACCACCAGCCCGGGCGCTGCCTCGATGATCGCCTCGATCGTGGCGTCGTCCCAGAGGTTGGCGGTGGGGTTGTTGGGGTAGGCCAGGTAGACGATGGCCGGCTGGTGCTCGGCGATGGCCGCCAGCATGGCGGCGCGGTCCAGCTCGAAATCGGCCGTGGTGGGCACCCCGACGAAGCGCAGGCCCTGCAGCCTGGCGGAGAGCTCGTACATCACGAAGCCCGGCACCGGCGCCAGCACCACGCTGCCCGGCACATCGGCAGCCAGCGCCAGCAGGCTGATGAGCTCGTCGGAGCCGTTGCCCAGCATCAGCTCGCAGCCCTCGGGCATGCCGGCGTGGCGGGCCAGCGCCTCGCGCAGCACGTCGATGCGCTCGGCCGGGTAGCGGTTGAGCGCCACCTCGGCCAGCCGCTCGCCCAGCGCACGGCGCAGCGCCGGCGGCAGGGTGAACGGGTTCTCCATGGTGTCCACCTTCACGAAGCCGGCGCTGGGCTGCACGGCGTACCCGTGCATGCCCTGCACATCGGCGCGCAGGAAGCGGGTCATGCGGTCGGCAAGGGCGGCGCTCATGGCTTGGCGGCGGGTTCGGGAGGGGGGTGGTCCAGCACGGCGGGGTCGACAAGGAAGGGGTTCACGATGCGCAGGCCGTCGATGCGCTGGTCGTGCTGCAGGTCCTCGGTGAGCAGCCACTCGCAGCCCTGGTGCAGCGCGGCCGCCACCATCAGGCTGTCCCACCAGCTGATGCCGAAGCGTGCCTCCAGGGCCCAGGCAGTCTCCACGGTCTGGTGGTCGACGGCCCAGGGCTGCCAGTGCTGATACCGACGCACCTCGGCGCGGGCATCACCGCGTGTCACGTTGGCTGCCAGCTTGCGCGTGGCCACCGCGTAGTACTCGTTCAGGACCTGCTGGCTGGTGCGACCGCGCCGCTCAAGCCACAGCTTCTCCAGCCAGGCGCGGGCGATGGGCCGCTTGTCGTCCTCGCGCGCATCGTCGGCGTAGACGAGGACGTTGGTGTCAACGAAAACGGTCGAGGCGGTCGCCATAAATCTCGTCCCGCTTGGGATAAGGGCCGCCGATGCTGAACAAGGGCCGCTCGCGCTGCCGCCACTCGTTCATCGCGCGCTCGTAGGCGTCGTCGTGGCGCATCTTCTCGGCCAGCATCTCACCGACCAGCCGCGACACGCTGGTGTTGCGGCGCGCGGCTTCCAGCCTCGCCCACTCGGCGACGCTGTCTTCCATGGTGACGGTGACGTTCTTCATGCCTACCCCCGCGGGACCGGACGAACACGAACTTCGTGTGGCACGATTCTCGTGTGGCACGAAGTTCGTGTCAACGCTTCAGGCGCATCTCCGCGGCCCGCGCGTGGCCCTGCAGGCCTTCCCCGTGCGCCAGCTCCGCGGCGATCACGCCAAGCTTGTTGGCGCCCACTTCGCTCACCTCGATGAGGCTGCTGCGCTTCTGAAAGTCGTACACCCCCAGCGGCGACGAGAAGCGGGCCGTGCCCGACGTGGGCAGCACATGGTTGGGGCCCGCGCAGTAGTCGCCCAGGCTCTCGCTGGTGTAGGCCCCGAGGAAGATGGCGCCGGCATGCCGCAGCAGCGGCTCCCAGCGGTGCGGGTCGGCGGACGACACCTCGAGGTGCTCCGGCGCGATGCGGTTGCTGATCTCGCAGGCTTCTTCCATCGAGCGCGTCCGGATGAGCGCCCCGCGGCCTTCCAGCGAGGCGCGGATCACCGCCGCGCGCGGCATCTCAGGCAGCAGTCGCCCCATGGCAGCGCGCACCTCGGCCAGGTACTCGGCGCTCGGGCACAGCAGGATGGATTGCGCCAGCTCGTCATGCTCGGCCTGGCTGAAGAGGTCCATGGCCACCCAGTCGGCGGGCGTGCTGCCGTCGGCCAGCACCAGGATCTCGCTGGGCCCCGCGATCATGTCGATGCCCACCTGGCCGAACACGCGCCGCTTGGCGCTGGCCACGTAGGCATTGCCCGGGCCGGTGATCTTGTCCACCGCCGGCACGGTGGCGGTGCCATAGGCCAGCGCCGCCACCGCCTGGGCGCCGCCCAGCGTGAAGGCGCGCGTGACGCCGGCCACATAGGCCGCCGCCAGCACCAGCGGGTTCTTCTCGCCGCCGGGGGTGGGCACCACCATGATGATCTCGCCCACACCGGCCACGTGGGCCGGAATGGCGTTCATCAGCACGGACGACGGGTACGCCGCCTTGCCGCCCGGCACGTAAATGCCCACCCGGTCCAGCGGGGTGACCTTCTGCCCGAGCAGCGTGCCGTCCTCGTCGCGGTAGCTGAAGCTGCGGCCACAGGCCTCCAGCTGGCGCTCGTGGTAGCGGCGCACCCGCTCGGCCGCGGCCTGCAGCGCGCTGCGCTGGGCGGGCGTGATGGCGTCGAAGGCCGCCTTCAGCTCCTCGCGCGTGAGCTCGAGCCCGGCCACCGACGCGGCCTGCAGACGGTCGAAGCGCGCGGTGTAGTCCAGCACCGCCGCGTCGCCGCGGCGCCGCACATCCGCGAGGATGTCGGCCACGCGCTGCTCGATGGAGGCATCGGTGTCCTCCGACCAATGGCGCAGGCGGGCGAACTCGGCGTCGAAGTCGGCGGCGGTGGTGTCGAGCTGGCGCAGGTTCAGCATGGCGGGGCGGGGCAGGCGGTGGCTGGGGTCGTCAGGCGCGCACGGCGCCGGCAAACGCATCGATCAAGGGGCGCAGCATGTCGCGCTTGAGCTTCAGCGCGGCCTGGTTCACCACCAGGCGCGAGGAAATCTCCATGATGCGTTCCACCTCGACCAGGTGGTTCGCCTTCAGCGTGGACCCGGTGGACACCAGGTCGACGATGGCGTCGGCCAGGCCGGTGAGCGGCGCCAGCTCCATCGAGCCGTACAGCTTGATCAGGTCCACGTGCACGCCCTTGTCGGCGAAGTGCTGGCGCGCGACGCTGGTGTACTTCGTGGCCACGCGGATGCGCGAGCCCTGGCGCACGGCGGCGGCGTAGTCGAAGTCGTCCCGCACGGCCACGCTCATGCGGCAGCGTGCGATCTGCAGGTCCAGCGGCTGGTACAGGCCACCGCCGCCGAAGGCGGCATCCGAGGCCGCGCCGTGCTCCAGCAGCACGTCCTTGCCGGCCACGCCGAGGTCGGCCGCGCCGTACTGCACGTAGGTGGGCACGTCGGTGGCGCGCACCAGCACCACGCGCACATCCGGCCGGTTGGTGGCCAGGATGAGCTTGCGGCTCTTGTCCGGGTCCTCGGCCACCTCGATGCCGGCGGCAGCCAGCAGCGGCAGGGTCTCCTCGAAGATGCGTCCCTTGGACAACGCGAGCGTGAGCATCAGGCCCCCCGTGCGGCAATGCGTTCGATGTCGGCGCCGAGGGCGCGCAGCTTGTCTTCCATGCGGTCGTAGCCGCGGTCCAGGTGGTAGATGCGGTCCACCACCGTGGTGCCCTCGGCCACCAGGCCGGCGATGACCAGGCTGGCCGAGGCCCGCAGGTCGGTGGCCATCACGGCCGCCCCGGACAGGCGCTCCACACCGGTGACCATGGCCGAGTGCCCGTCCACCTCGATCTTCGCGCCCAGGCGGATCAGCTCGTTGACGTGCATGAAGCGGTTCTCGAAGATCGTCTCGCTGATGCGCGCGGCGCCTTCGGCGATGCAGTTGACCGCCATGAACTGCGCCTGCATGTCGGTGGGAAAGGCCGGGTACTCGCTGGTGCGGAAGCTCACCGCCTGAGGCCGGCGATCGGCCTGCACGCGGATCCAGTCCCCCTGCCCGTCGCGGCCGGAGGTGACGACGACGCCGGCCTCGCCCAGCTTGTCGATCACCGCGTCCAGGTGGCGCGCCTCGGCGCGGCGCAGCGTTACGTCCCCGCCGGCCGCGGCCACGGCACACAGGAAGGTGCCCGTCTCGATGCGGTCGGGCAGGATGTGGTGCGGCGTGGCCGGGGCATGCAGCCGCTCCACGCCGTCGATGACGATGCGGTGGGTGCCGTGGCCCTCGATGCGTGCGCCCATGGCGATCAGCAGCTCGGCCAAGTCGGGGATCTCGGGCTCCTGCGCGGCGTTCTCCAGCACCGTCTGGCCCTCGGCCAGGACCGCCGCCATCATGAGGTTCTCGGTGCCGGTCACCGTGACCATGTCGGTGGTGATGCGGGCGCCGCGCAGGCGGCGCTGGCCGGCGGCGTTCAGGGGCGCCTGCGCGCGAATGTCGCCGTGCTCGACGACGATCTCGGCCCCCATGGCCTGCAGGCCCTTGATGTGCTGGTCCACCGGCCGCGAGCCGATGGCGCAGCCGCCCGGCAGGGACACCGTGGCCGTGCCGAAGCGCGCCAGCAGCGGCCCGAGCACGAGGATGGACGCGCGCATGGTCTTGACCAGCTCGTAGGGCGCCTGCGTGCTGGTGATGTCCGCGGCGTCGATGACGACCCGGCCGGCCGCCGCCTCGTCCACCGCGGTGCGGGCGCCCAGGTGGCGCAGCAGCTTCAGCGTGGTGGCCACGTCCTGCAAGCGGGGCACGTTGTGCAGCGCCACCGGCTCCGGCGTGAGCAGGGCCGCGCACAGCTCGGGCAGCGCCGCATTCTTGGCGCCGGAGATGGTGATCTCGCCCTGGAGGCGGCGGCCGCCGCGGATCTGCAGTTTGTCCATGGTGGAGTCAGTGAAGGCGACTGGGGCCGGCGGGTCCGTGCGGGACCGGGGGAGGGGGCGCGCCCAGCGGGCGCCGGGAGGGCAGGCGGGCGGACGGGCCGCCCGGCGTGTCAGGCCAGGGTCAATGGGGGCACATCACGGGGAGCCCGGCGGGGCCGTCCACTCGGCCGGCGTGAGGGTCTTCATCGACAGCGCGTGGATCTCCTCGCGCATGCGGTCGCCCAGCGCCGCGTACACGCGCTGGTGCCGGCGGATGCGCGACAGCCCCTCGAACTCGGCCGACACGATGGTGGCGAAGAAGTGCCGACCGTCGCCCTCCACCTCCAGGTGGTCGCAGCCGAGGCCGGCAGCGATGTACTCACGGATCTGGGCAGGGGTGGGCGCGGACATGGCTCGGGATTATCCCCGATAGGGCGATGACGGGGCGACGCGGCGGGGGATGCGGCGCGCTCAGTGGCGCAGCTTGTAGCCGGTGTGCAGCAGCCGCAGCGCGGCCGCCGCCACGGCCACGAACGCCCCCAGCACCACCGCCAGGGACAGCCAGGGCGACACGTCGCTGACGCCGAAGAAGCCGTGCCGGAACCCGTCGACCATGTAGAAGAACGGGTTCAGGTGGCTGGCCGCCTGCCAGAACGGCGGCAGCGAGTGCACCGAATAGAACACGCCAGCCAGGAAGGTCATGGGCATGACGATGAAGTTCTGGAAGGCCGCCATCTGGTCGAACTTCTCCGCCCACAGCCCCGCGATCAGCCCCAGCGAGCCCATCAGCGCCGAGCCGGCGAGGCCGAAGACGAGGATCCAGCCGGGCGCCGCGAAGGCGGGCGGGTCGAACCACACGGTCACGGCCAGCACGCCGGCACCCACCACCAGCCCGCGGACCATGGACGCCCCGACATAGGCCACGTACCAGGCCAGCGGCGACAGCGGGGTGACCAGCAGGAACACGAGGTTGCCCGTGATCTTGCTCTGGATGAGGCTGGACGAGGTATTGGCGAACGCGTTCTGCAGCACGCTCATCATCACCAGGCCGGGGATCAGGAAGCTGGTGTACGACAGGCGGTCGTAGACCTGCACGTGGTCTTCCAGCACATGGCCGAAGATCAGCAGGTACAGCACGGCCGTGAGCACCGGGGCCCCCACCGTCTGGAAACTCACCTTCCAGAAGCGCAGGATCTCCTTGTAGAACAGCGGGCGGCTGCCTTCGAGGCGCCAGAAGCGCGCCGGACGGACGGCGGGACGGGCGCTCATGCCGCCACCTCCTGCGCATGCGCCTGCATGATCTGCAGGAACACGTCCTCCAGGTCGGCCCGGCCGATCTCCAGGTCCTCCACGCGCACGCCGGCCTGGCGCAGGCGACCCAGCAGCTGCTCGATCTCGGCGGCGTCATGCGCCGGCAGCTGCACGATGCGGCCGGTCACCCGGGCCGCGGCGGCCAGCTCGGGTGGCAGCGTGTCGTCGGTCTTGAAGCGCAGCTGGCTGCCGGCCGTGCCGGCCAGCAGGTCGGCCGTGCGCTCCAGCGCCACGATGCGCCCCTGCTTGAGCATGGCGATGCGGCCGCACAGCGCCTCGGCCTCCTCGAGGTAGTGCGTGGTCAGCAGCACCGTGTGGCCCTCGCGGTTCAGCCGGGCGATGAACTGCCACAGCGTCTGGCGCAGCTCCACGTCCACGCCGGCAGTGGGCTCATCCAGCACGATGACGGGCGGCCGGTGCACCAGCGCCTGCGCCACCAGCACGCGGCGCTTCATGCCCCCCGACAGCTGGCGCATGTTGGCATGCGCCTTGTCGGCCAGGCCCAGGCCGGCCAGCAGCTCGTCGATCCAGTCGTCGTTGTGGCGCACGCCGAAGTAGCCGCTCTGGATGCGCAGCGTCTCGCGCACCGAGAAGAACGGGTCGAACACCAGCTCCTGCGGCACGATGCCCAGCATGCGCCGCGCCGCCGCGTAGTCGTCGACCACATCGTGGCCCATGACGGTGACGCGCCCCTGCGTGGCACGCGCCAGGCCGGCCAGGATGCTGATCAGCGTGGTCTTGCCCGCCCCGTTGGGGCCGAGCAGTCCGAAGAACTCGCCCCGCTGGATATCGAAACTGACCCCATCGAGCGCACGCAAGGTGCCCCGGGCGCCGGTGTAGGTCTTGGCGACGCCCTGGAAGGAAACGGCTGGCATAGCGGCCGGATTGTAGGTAGCCTCCCCAAGGGGTGTGCGGTGCGGGGATGCTAGATTGGCGGCGCCCACCATGCCCACCAAGAAACCCCGCCGCACCGCCGAGCGCATCCTGGAGGTCACGCTCGACCTGTTCAACCGCTTCGGCGAGCCGAACGTGTCCACCACGCTCATCTCGGCGGAGCTGGGCATCAGCCCGGGCAACCTCTACTACCACTACCCGGCCAAGGACGAGCTGATCAACGCGCTGTTCGACCGCTACGAACGTGCCCTGAACGAGCTGCTCAACGCCGCGGACGACGTGCGCCACGTGGAGGACGCCTGGCTGTTCTTCCACATGCTCTTCGAGCTGATCTGGGACCACCGCTTCCTGTACCGCGACCTCAACGACCTGCTCAGCAAGAACCGGCGGCTGGAGACGCACTTCCAGTTCGTGCTGAAGAACAAGTCCCGTGCCGTCGAGGCCGTGCTGGCGGGCCTGGGCCGCGGCCAGGCCATGCGGCTGGCGCGCGAGGACATGGCGGTGGTGGCCACGTCCATGGTGGTGGTGCTGACCTACTGGCTCAGCTACGCCTACGTGCGCGAGCCGCGCAAGGCGCTGGAGACCGAGCACGCCGCGGCCACGCTCGCCAGCGGCGCCTGGCATGTGCTGGGGCTGCTCGGCCCCTACCTGGAGCCCGAGGCGCGCGCCCATCTGCACACCCTGGCCGGCCCCTACCGGCAGACCGATTGACCGGCGCCGCGCCACGCCGCGCCCTGCACCCCCACATCGCCCGACAAGGAGACAGCCATGGCCAAGTGGACCGCCTTTCCCTATGACAGCGCCGACTACACCTACGACGCCGCGGCGCTGAAGAAGCACTGGGCGCGCCTGCACGCCGGCGACGCCGAGCCCTGGCCCAAGGACGAGGCCGCCCAGCGGGCCTGGGCGCTGTACCACGCCGGGCAGTTCCAGCAGGCCGTGGACGCCGGGCTGAAGGCGGGGGGCGCGGGCCTCACCGCCGCCAACAAGGCCCAGGCCATCTACGCCAACTACCTGGAAAAGAGCGAGAAGACGCGCCTGGCCCTGCTGCTGGAGGTGGCCGAGCGCGCCGAGGCGCAGGCCCGGGCCGAGCCGAAGAACGCCAACGCCTGGTACCTCATGGCCTATGCCCTGGGCCGCTACAGCCAGGGCATCAGCGTGACCAAGGCCCTGGCGCAGGGCCTGGGCGGCAAAGTGAAGGGGGCGCTGGAGACCGCCATCACGCTGCAGCCCCGGCACGCCGACGCCCACATCGCGCTGGCAGCGTTCCATGCCGAGGTGATCGACAAGGTGGGCAAGCTGCTGGGCAAGACGCAGGGTGCGGACGCGGCCACCGGGCTGCGCCTGTACAAGGAGGCGATGAAGCTGAACCCGGCGAGCGCCATCGCCCGGGTGGAATACGCCAACGGGCTGGTGATGCTCGAGGGCGAGAAGAAGATGGCGGATGCGGAGCGCCTGTACGCCGAGGCCGCCGCGTGCGAGCCGATGGACGCCATGGAGCGCCTGGACGTGGAGATGGCACGGGCGGAACTCGAGGACGAGTGACCACCGACCGGCTTTCCCCGCTCTCCCCGGCCCTGGCCGCCCTGGCGATCGCACTGCTGCTGGGGCTGCAGCCGGTCACGACCGACCTGTACCTGCCCGCCCTGCCGCTGCTGCGCGCGCAGCTGGGGGCCTCCATGCCGGCGGTGCAGCTGACCATGTCGCTGCTGCTGCTGGCGTTTGGCGCCGGGCAGCTGGTGGCCGGGCCGCTGTCCGATCGCTTCGGCCGCCGTCCCGTGCTGCTGGGCGGCCTGGTGCTGCATGTCGCGGCCAGCCTGGCCTGCGCCGCGGCGCCGCACATCGAGGCGCTGATCGTGGCGCGCACCGTGCAGGGCCTGGGGCTGGCCGCCTGCGTGGTGTGTGCCCGGGCGATGGTGCGCGATCTCTACGAGCCGGCCCAGGGCGCCCACGTGATGACCTGGGCCATGTCGGGCCTGGGCGTGATGGCCCTGGTGGCCCCGCTGGCGGGTGGCTGGCTGGCGGCGCGGATCGGCTGGCGTGCGCCGCTGGGAGGCGTGGCCGCGGTGGCGGGCGTGGCGCTCGTCGTCATCGCCTGGCGCGTGCCCGAGACCCTTGGCCGCCGCGACGCCGACGCGCTGCGGCTGCGCCCGCTGGTGCGCACGCTGGGACAGGTGCTGCGGCATCGCACCTTCCGTGCCTGGGCGGGGCTGGTCAGCGCCACCTACGGCGGCCTGTTCCTCATGCTTGCCGGCTCGTCGTTCGTGTACATGGGCGTGCTGGGCCTGGACGCGGCGGGTTATGGCGTGGCGCTCGCCTCGGCCTCGCTGGCCTACCTGGGCGGCACCTTCTGGTGCCGGCGGCTGCTGCGTCGCCATGGGCTGGCCGGCGCGGTGCGGCGCGGCGCCGCGTGCACGCTCGCCGGCGGCCTCGGCATGGCCGCACTCGGCCTGGCCGGGTCCACGCAGCTGCTGCCCGTGCTGGCGGCGCACTGGCTCTACAACATCGGCCATGGGGTCCACCAGCCCTGCGGCCAGGCCGGCGCCGTCGGCCCCTTCCCGCGCACGGCCGGGCTGGCCTCCGCGCTGGCCGGCTGCGTGCTCGCGGCGGTGGCCTTCGGCGTGGGCCTGTGGCTCGGCCAGGCGCTGGACGGCACGCTGCAGCCCCTGGGCCTGGGCCTGGGGTTCTGGGCGGTGGTCACCGCGCTCATCGCCTGGACCTGGGTGCGGCGCGACGGCGAACGGTTCGGCCCCGCGGCGGCCGGTGCCGCCGCCCCCGCCGCACGGTGAGGCCCATGGACATCCCGTCGTCTCCCGAATGGATCGGCCTCGCCGGCCCCACCGCCTCGGGCAAGACCGCCCTGGCCCTGGCGCTGGCGCGCGAGTTCCCGATCGAGGTCGTCAGCGTCGATTCCGCGCTGGTGTTCCGCGGCATGGACATCGGCACCGCCAAGCCCACGCCCGCAGAGCAGTCCGCGGTGCCGCACCACCTGCTCGACATCCTGGATCCGGCCGAGGCCTATTCCGCCGCCCGATTCGTGGAGGACGCGCGGCGGCTCGTCGCCGACATCCGGGCACGCGGGCGGCTGCCGCTGCTGGTGGGTGGCACCATGCTGTACTTCAAGGCGCTGGTCGACGGCATCGATGCGCTGCCCCCGGCGGACGCGGCCGTGCGCGCCACGCTCGATGCCGAGGCGGCGCGCGACGGCTGGCCGGCCCTGCATGCGCGCCTCGCGCGGCACGATCCGGCCACGGCGGCGCGCCTGCCGCGCGGCGACGCGCAGCGCATCCAGCGCGCGCTGGAGGTGTGGATGCTCACGGGCCAGCCGCTGTCGTCCTTCCACACGGGCGGCGCGGCCCGCGCCCCCATGCCGCACCGCCTGCTGTCGCTCGAGCCCACGGACCGCGCCTGGCTGCATGCGCGCATCGACGAGCGCTTCGCCCACATGCTGCACGACGGCCTGCTGGAGGAGGTGCACGCGCTGCGCGCCCGTGGCGACCTGCACCTCGGCCTGCCCAGCGTGCGCTGCGTGGGCTACCGCCAGGCGTGGGAGGCACTGGACGCCGGCCTGGCGGGCGATGCGCTGCGCGCGGCCGTGGCCGAGCGCGGCGCCGCGGCCACCCGCCAGCTGGCCAAGCGCCAGCTCACCTGGCTGCGTAAGATGCCGCGTGACATATTGCCGGCGGAGGACCCGGCCGCCGCCCGCACCCGGGCCCGGCAGTTGTTACTTGCCGTACACGATTGACGTCTGTCAATCGCCGGCTCGATGGCGGCGCCTACATTGCGCCGCATGCCTGTCACCCTGTACGACCAGGACGGCCACCGCTGTCTCATGTTCACCGACCTCGGCCACCCGCCCGGCGCGGACGGCCATGCCGACGAGGCGGTGCAGTCGAACCAGTTCCTGATCGTGGACGGCGACACCGGCGCCATCATCGACCCGGGCGGCAACCTGGCCTACAGCGAGCTGTACCTGGCCATGACGCGGCACTTCCCGCCGCATCGGCTGGAGGCGCTGCTCGCGTCCCACGCGGACCCGGACATCATCGCCTCGCTGGACCGCTGGACCACGTCCACGCAGGCGAAGATCTACGTGTCCGCGGTGTGGGAGCGCTTCATCCCCCACTTCTGCAAGCCGGGCAAGACCGTGGGCCGCATCGTGCCCATCCCGGACAGCGGCATGCGCATCCGCATCGGCCGGTCGGACCTCATCGCCCTGCCGGCGCACTTCCTGCACGCCGAAGGCAACTTCCAGTTCTACGACCCGGTCAGCCGCATCCTGTTCTCGGGTGACCTGGGCGTCTCCCTCGTGGGGGGCCAGGCGGCGCAGAAGCCGGTGGACAACCTGGCCACGCTGCTGCCGCACATGGAGCGCTTCCATCGGCGCTACATGGTGTCCAACAAGGTGATGCGCCTGTGGGCGGACATGGTGTCCACCCTGCCCATCCAGATGATCGTGCCGCAGCATGGCGCCCCGCTGGTGGGCCCGGCCGTCGGCCAGTTCATCCAGTGGGCGCGCGGCCTGGCCTGTGGGGTGGACCTGGTGGACAGCACGCTCTACCGCGTGCCGGCCTGATCCCGCGGGCGACGCGCCTCAGGAAGTGACGGAGCGCGTCTCGCCGCTGCGGCGGGGCTGGATGGGCGTGGCACGCACGCAGTTGCGGCCCGCTTCCTTGGCGGCCTCGAGCGCCGCCTCGGCGTCCTGGATGAGCCCGTCCAGCGCCGCCTGGCCCATGTGCACATGGGCGACACCCACGCTGACGGTGGCCACCACGTGCGCGTTTTCCCAGCGGAACGGCGCCGACGCCACCTGCTGGCGGATGCGCTCGGCGGCATCCAGCGCGCCCAGCGGGTCGGTGTGGGGCAGGAAGACGGCCAGCTCCGCGCCGCCGAAGCGCGCCAGCAGGTCGGACTGGCGCAGCGTGGCGTTCACCCGCCGCGTCACTTCCATCAGGATCGCGTCACCGCAGCGCTGGCCCATGGTGTCGTTGATGCGGCGCAGGTGGTCGGTGTCGATCAGCAGCAAGGCGCCATCGTCGCCGTAGCGGCGGCAGCGCGACCACTCGCGCTCGGCCAGACGTAGGAACTGACGGCGGTTGCTGACACCGGTGAGTTCGTCGTCCACCAGCAGCAGCTCACGCTGCACCGATGTCTGCGCCAGCGCGCGCGCCAGGTGCAGGGCCGCATAACCCGCGGCCACGGCCGGCGCCAGCGCCAGCACACCGGCACCCAGGGCCACCGGCCAGGAGGTGCCATCGAGCCACACCAGCAGGGTGGCCACCACGACGGCCACCACCACGGCCACGCCGGCCTGGAAGGCCAGGGCCGAGCCGAGGCTGGCCCGGCTCGCGAGTCGGGTCAGGGCCTGCAGCCAGGCAGGCGGGGCGGCGCGCGCGGTAGGCGGCGGGGTCTCGGGCACCATCGTCATGTCGGGTGAGGGTCGGGGAATTCGACCACAAATCGGCCAATCGGGGACGGGCTTGAGCCCGGCCCCTGCGGCATTTACATCGTGGGGTCCCGCCCCGATTGACACCTTTGCCGGCCCGGCCCTAAAGTGATATCACTCTGATTTCAACCGGGAGACCTTCATGACACCCAGCGTCCGCGCCGAGCGACCCTTCACGTCGGCCAATGGCTACCTCATGGCGGCCGTGGGGGTGGGGTTGATCACGATCGGCCTGGCCAGCCTGGTGCGCGGCGTCGCCGGCATCGGCGGGCTGCTGTTCGCCCTGGCCCTGCTGGGCGGCGGGACGGTGGTGCTGGCCGGCCTGTACATGCTGCAGCCCAACACGTCCGCCCTGCTGATGCTGTTCGGCGAGTACCGCGGCACCGACCGCAGCGAAGGCCTGCGCTGGGCCAACCCGCTGCTGGTCAAGCGCAAGCTGTCGCTGCGGGCGCGCAACCTGAACGCCCCGACGCTGAAGGTGAATGACCGGCGCGGCAACCCGGTGGAGATCAGCGCCGCGGTGGTCTGGCGGGTGCGCGACACCGCGCAGGCGGTGTTCGAGGTGGACGACTTCGAGCTGTTCGTGAAGGTGCAGGCGGAGGCCGCGCTGCGCCACCTCGCCTCGCAGTACGCCTACGACCAGGGCGACGACACGGAGGTCGAGAGCACCGAGGTCACGCTGCGCGGCAGCATCGAGGAGGTGGCCGCGGCGTTGAAGACCGAGCTGCAGGCGCGCTTCGCGGACGCCGGCGTGGAGGTCATCGACGCCAAGCTCACCCACCTGGCCTATGCGCCCGAGATCGCCCAGGTGATGCTGCGCCGCCAGCAGGCCGAGGCCATCATCAGCGCCCGGCGCAAGATCGTCACCGGCGCCGTCACGATGGTGGAGGCGGCCCTGCGCGGGCTGTCCGAGCGCGAGATCGTGCACCTGGACGACGAGCGCAAGGCCGCCATGGTGAGCAACCTGCTGGTCGTGCTGTGCTCGGACAAGGACACCCAGCCCATCCTCAACGCGGGCACGCTGTACAACTGAGCCGGCATGGCCAGCCCGGGCAAGAAGAGCTACCCGCTGCGCATCGACCCGGCGCTGTGGGCCGAGATCGAGCGGCTCGCGGCGCAGGAGCTGCGCAGCGCCAACTCGCAGGTGGAGTTCCTGCTGCGCGAGGCGCTGGCCCGGCGCGGCCGGCTGCCGGCCGCCGACGGCGCGGGCGCGGCTGCGCCGGTCAGTGCGCCCCGCCCGCGTCCACCGGCGCCGCCCCCAGGCGAGGCGGACGGCGGGTGAACCAGATCAGGCCGATCAACGCCAGGAACAGCAGCGACGAGGCGAGGAAGATGTCGTCCGCCGCCCGTGTGTAGGCCTGCTGGTCGATCAGCCGGTTGACCTGCGCCAGCGCCTGCTCTGCGCTGAGCCCGGCCGCCTGCAGCGACGCCAGCGTCTGCGCCAGCGCGCCGTGCCCCGTGCCCAGCGGCTCGGCCAGGTGGGCGTGGTGCATCGCCGCCCGGTCGTCCCACAGCGTCGTCGCGATGGAGGTGCCCATGGCGCCGGCGGTGATGCGCACGAAGTTCGACAGGCCCGCGGCCGTCGCGACCCGCTCCGGCGCGATGCCCGACATCGTCAGCGTGGTGAGCGGGATGAAGAAGAACGCCATCGCCGCGCCCTGGATGAAGGTGGGCAGCAGCACGTGCGCCAGGTCGGTCTGCGGCGTGAACTGGGAGCGCATCCACAGCACCAGCGCGAACACGACGAAGGCCAGCGTGGCCATGCGGCGCGGGTCCCAGACCGCCACCTTGCGGCCCACCAGCGGCGACAGCAGGATGGCGAACACGCCCACCGGCGCCAGCGCCATGCCCGCGGCGGTGGCCGTGTAGCCCATCCACTGCTGCAGCCACAGCGGCATGAGCACCACGTTGCCGAAGAACAGACCATAGGCCACGGACAGCGCCAGCGCACCGAAGGCGAAGTTGCGCCGCGCGAACAGGCGCAGGTCCACCACCGGGTGCGCGTCGGTGAGCTCCCAGACCAGGAACACCGCGAACGAGACCCCGGCCACCACCGCCAGCAGCACGATCTGCGGCGAGGCGAACCAGTCCAGTTCCTTGCCCTTGTCCAGCATGAGCTGCAGCGCGCCCACCCAGGTGACCAGCAGGGCCAGGCCGATGCCGTCGATCGGCAGCCGCCGCACCGGGGTCTCGCGGTGGCGGTAGATGCCCCAGGTGAGCGCCGCCGCGAACAGGCCCACGGGGATGTTGATGTAGAAGATCCACGGCCACGCGATGTGGTCGGTGATCCAGCCGCCCAGCAGCGGCCCCACCACCGGCGCGACAAGCGTGGTGACGCCCCACAGCGCCAGCGCCGTGCCGGCCTTGGCGCGTGGGTAGCTGGCCAGCAGCAGCGTCTGCGACAGCGGGATCATCGGCCCGGCCACCAGCCCCTGCATCACGCGGAACGCGACCAGCCATTCCAGCGTCGGCGCGAAGCCGCACAGCCACGACGCCAGCACGAACAGCAGCACGCTCCAGGTGAACAGGCGCACCGCGCCGAACCGCTGGGTGAGCCAGCCCGTGAGCGGCACGGAGATCGCGTTGGCCACGCCGAAGCTGGTGATCACCCACGTGCCCTGCCCCGGGCTGACGCCCAGGTCGCCCGCGATGGCGGGGATGGACACGTTGGCGATGGACGAGTCCAGCACGTTCATGAAGGTCGCCAGCGACAGCGACAAGGTGCCCAGTGCCAGCGCCGCGCCCTGCAGCGGGGGCGGCGGTGCCGAGGCAGCGGCAGCGGAAGGCCGGCTCATGCCCACGCCGCCCGTCAGCGCGCCAGGGCCTGGCCGCCGACGATGCGCGCGATGCGCTCGTCCACCGCGCGCTCGGCCGCCTGGTAGACGGTGGTGGCCGCCACCGCCTGCTCGCGCGGGGTGGACGCCAGCGTGGCGCCCCCGGTGTCGGCCGTGTCCACCGTCACCTCCATCGACAGGCCGATGCGCAGCGGGTGCGCCGCCAGCTCGGCCGGGTCGAGGGCGATGCGCACCGGCACGCGCTGCACCACCTTGATCCAGTTGCCGGTGGCGTTCTGCGCCGGCAGCAGCGCAAAGGCCGAGCCCGTGCCCGCGCCCAGCCCGGCGACCCGGCCGTGGTAGACCACCCGCGTGCCGTAGACGTCGGCCACCAGCTCGGCCGGCTGGCCGATGCGCAGGTCGGCCAGTTGGCCTTCCTTGAAGTTCGCGTCCACCCACAGCCGGTCGAGCGCCACGACGGTCATCAAGGGCGCACCGGCCTGGACCCGCTGGCCCACCTGCACCGCACGCCGCGCGACATGGCCGTCGATCGGGGCCGGCAGGTCGGCGCGCTGCAGCGCCAGCGCGGCCTCGCGCACCCTTGCCGCGGCACGCTGCACGTTGGGGTGCTGCGTGGGCGTGGTGCCCTCGGTCATCACGCGCGCCGTGGCCAGCTGTTCGCGTGCGGCCAGCACGGCGGATTGCGCCGCCGCGGCGGCGCTGCGCACCGCCGCCAGCTGCGCCGTCGCGTGCTCGTACTCCTCGCGTCCCACCGCGCCCGTGGCCACGAGCGGCGCCCGCCGGTCCACATCCTCCTGGGCGCGGCGCTGCTCGGCCTGGGCACGCGCGAGGTCCGCCTCGCGCAGCGCCACCTGGGCCTGCAGCGTGGCGTTGCCGGCGTACAGCGAGCGCACCTCGCGCACCGTCTGCGCGAGCTGCGCCTCGGCTTGCTCCAGCGCCACCCGCATGTCGGCCGTGTCCAGCCGCACCAGCGGCTGCCCGGCCTTCACCCGGTCGTTGTCGTCGGCCAGGATGGCCACCACCGTGCCGCCCACCTGCGGGGTGATCTGCACCACGTTGCCCGCCACGTAGGCGTTGTCGGTGGTCTCGTGGTGGCGACCGTGCAGCCAGTGCCACACGCCCCAGCTGGCACCGGCGAGGGCCACCACGAGGGCCACGCCGACCAGGCCACGGCGGCGGGCGGCGGGGGAGGCGACGGGAGAGGAAGCGGCGTCGTTCATGGGCGGTCGGAAATCCGGTTCAAGGGGTGCCGGCGGCCGCCTGGACGACGGCGGCGGCAGGCGGGAAGTCGGGCGACGCGTCGGTGCGCGCCGTGTTCGTCGGGGGCACCACGGCCCAGCCGCCGCCCAGCGACAGCGCCAGGGCCACCCCGGCGTCGAGCTCGCGGGCGCGCAGGTCGACGGCCTGGCGGCGCTGTGCCAGCCACTGCGTCTCGGCGTTGAGCACCACCAGGTAGCTGCCCAGGCCGGCGCGGTGGCGCTGCGCGGCCAGCGCATGCGCCTGCTCGGCACCGGCCAGGGCCCGCGCCTGCTCGTCCCGCTGGCGCGCGAGCGACTGCAGCGACACCAGGGCATCGGCCGCCTCCCGCACGGCCGTCAGCACCGTGCCGTCGTACTGGGCCACGGCGGCGTTCAGCTCGGCCTCACGGCCGCGCAGCTGGGCACGCAGCTGGCCGCCCTCGAACAGCGGCAGGTGCAGCGCGGGCGTCACGCCAGCCTGGCGGCTGGCGGCTTCGAACACGTGGTCCAGGCCGATGGCGTTCAGCCCGATGAAGGCCGACAGGTTCACGTCCGGGTAGAAGCGGGTGCGCGCCAGCGCCACCTCCTGCCCCGCCGCCTCGACGCGCCAGCGGGCGGCCTGCACGTCGGCGCGCCGGGCAAGCAGGTCGGCACCCAGGCGGGCCGGCAGCCCCGGCAAGTCCAGGGCATCGAGCGACGGATGCAGGCCGTCGAGCGCCGCCGGCGCCTGGCCGGAGAGCACCGCGAGTTGATGGCGGCCGAGCGCCGCCTGCTCGTCGAGCGCCTCGATCTGCGCGCGCATGTCGGGCAGCGAGGCCTGCGACTGCACCCGCTCGACCTGGGTGTCCAGGCCGGCGGCCACGCGCTGCCGCGTGAGCACCCACATCTGTTCACGCTGTGCCAGCGCGCGCGCCGCCACCTCACGCTGGGCCAGCACGCGCGCCAGCGCCACGTAGCCACGCGCCACCTGCGCCGCCAGGCCCTGGGCGGCCAGCGCCGCATCGGCCCTCGCGGCACTGGCCTGGCCGCGCGCGGCCGCCAGGGCCGCCGCCTGGGCGCCATACCAGTCGGGCCCCCAGGCCACGCCCGCCTGCACCGTGCCGCTGTTGAGCACGCTGCCGGCCAGCGGCGGCGGCACCAGGCCCTGGGCGGTGTAGCGCTGCCGCGAGGCCTCCACCGACAGGCGCGCCTGGGCCTGCCCGGCGCCCTCCGTCTGCCGCGCCAGGGCCTCGGCGCGCAGGGCCCGGGCTTGCGCGGCCAGCAGGCTGGGCTGCGCCTGCAGCGCCCGCTCCACCAGCGAGGCGAGCTGGGCATCGCCCCATGCCGTCCACCACGGCGTTGCCGCCAGCGCCCCCTCGCCTGCCGGCTCGCCGGGGCCGTCGAGACCGAGGGAGCGCGCATCACGCGGCTGGGCCCGCGTCAGCGGCTCGCCGGGCGACGCGCAGCCGCCCAGCAGCAGCACCAGGGCGGACAGCACGGCCACCCCCAGCGTGGCCGAGGTCAGCGCGGCCGCGCCGCGTCGGGGATCCATCGGCTTCATGCGTCGTGCTCCTCGCGCATGGCATCGGCATTGGCCACCAGGCGGCCCAGCAGCGACAGCAGCTGCTCCCACTCGGCCCGACTGAAGCCGCGCAGGTGGTTGTTCAGCACCTCGGCCATCACCGGCGGCACGCGCTTGGCCACCTGGCGCCCCTCGTCGGTGAGCGCCACGCGCACCACGCGCCGGTCGGCCTCGGAGCGCTCGCGCCGCACCAGGCCCTTGGCCTCCAGCCGGTCCAGCGCACGCGTCATGGCGCCGGCATCGAGCGAGAGTTCACGCGCCAGCGACACGGCCGTGTCGCACTCGCGCACCGAGAGCTTGAACAGCGGCAGCCACTGCGCATGGGTGAGGTCGTAGCGGGCCAGGCGTTCGTCGGCCTGGGCCAGCACCGAGGCGAGCACGCGCTTCATCAGGAAGCCGTAGCTCTGGTCGGGCCGGTACTGGCCGGCCACGTAGAAGCCGGGCACCGCATCGTCGTGGCGGGAAGTCATGCCCGCAATTTACTTGCCTATGCAATGATTGACAAGGCATGCGTTACATCGACCCCACGCACACCGGGGGCCATTGCCTACACTCGCGCCCATGCCCGCTGCCCCCACCGAAGCCTCCGAGCGCCCGCGCGGCGCCAACCCGCGCGCCCTGTCCGGGCTGATGCCTTTCCTGCGGCCCTACCGTGGCCGCATCGCCCTGGCGCTGATGTTCATGGTGCTGGCCGCCGTGGCCACGCTGGTCCTGCCGGTGGCGCTGAAGTCCCTCATCGACGAGGGCCTGGTCGCCGCCGGTCCGGGCGACCGGCTCATGGCCCTGCGGGAGCACTTCGGGGCGCTGTTCGCCGTGGGTGCCGCGCTGGGGCTGTTCTCCGCCGGGCGGTTCTACTTCGTCACCTGGATCGGCGAGCGCGTGACGGCCGACCTGCGTGATGCCGTGTACGCGCACGTGGTGCGCCAGAGCCCGGAGTTCTTCGAGACCACCGCCACCGGCGAGGTGCTCAGCCGCCTGACCACGGACACGACGCTGGTGCAGTCGGTGGTCGGCTCCAGCCTCAGCATGGGCCTGCGCAACACGGTCATGGGCATCGGCGCGCTGGGCATGCTGGTCGTCACCAACCCCTACGTCATGACGCAGGTGCTGGGCATCCTGGTGCTGGTGGTGCTGCCGGCGCTGTTCTTCGGCCGCCGCGTGCGCAAGCTCAGCCGCGCCAGCCAGGACCGCGTGGCCGATTCCAGCGCCATCGCCGGCGAGGTGCTGAACGCCATCCCCGTGGTGCAGGCCTACGGGCAGGAGCGGCGCGAGGCGGAGCGGTTCGCCGCCGCCACCGAAGCCGCGTTCGACACCGCCCGACGGCGCACGCGGGTGCGCGCCGCCCTGGTGGCCTTCCTCATCAGCGCCACCTTCGGCGCGCTGCTGTGGGGCCTGTACCAGGGCACGCAGGCGGTGCTGCGCGGCGACATCACCGCCGGCCACCTGGGGCAGACGGTGCTGTACGTGATCGTGCTGGTGAGCTCCGTGGCGGTGCTGTCGGAGGTCTATGGCGACCTGCTGCGTGCCGCCGGCGCCACCGAGCGGCTGATGGAGCTGCTGGCCGCCCGCTCGCCGGTGGCCGAGCCGGCCCGGCCCACCGCCCTGCCGCCCACCCGTGGCGGCTCGCGGGTGGCGCTGCAGGAGGTGCGCTTCCACTATCCGTCCCGCCCCGCCCATGCAGCCCTGGACGCCGTGAGCCTGCACATCGAGCCCGGCGAGACGGTGGCGCTCGTGGGCCCCAGCGGCGCGGGCAAGACCACCGTGCTGCAGCTGCTGCTGCGCTTCTACGACGCCCAGCAGGGCCGCGTGGCCATCGACGGCGTCGATGTGCGCGAGGCTGCCCTGGCGGACCTGCGCGGGCGCATCGGCATCGTGCCGCAGGACAGCGTGGTGTTCTCCACCAGCGCCCTGGAGAACATCCGCTACGGGCGCCCCGACGCCACGAATGAAGAGGTCATCGCAGCGGCGAAGGCCGCGTTCGCGCACGACTTCATCCTGGCGCTGCCCGAGGGTTATGCCAGCTTCCTGGGAGAGCGCGGCGTGCGCCTGTCCGGCGGCCAGCGCCAGCGCCTGGCCATCGCCCGGGCCATCCTGAAGAACCCGCCCCTGCTGCTGCTGGACGAGGCCACCAGCGCGCTCGATGCCGAGAGCGAGCGCATGGTGCAGGCCGCCCTGGAGCGGGCGATGGCCGACCGCACCACGCTCGTCATCGCGCACCGCCTGGCCACCGTTCAGAAGGCGGACCGCATCGTGGTGCTCGAGGCGGGCCGCATCGTGGAGCAGGGCCGGCACGCCGAGCTCGTGGCCCGCGGGGGCCTGTACGCGCGCCTGGCCGCGATGCAGTTCGACGCCTGATGCGCCCAGGGCGGGAACGCCACCTGCTCCGGGCCGGTCCAACCCAGAAAGGAGCCTCGTGATGAACCTGAACACGCCTTCCCTGCGCCTGACCGCGCTGTGCCTGAGCGCCGCGCTGGCCACCGGCTGCGCCAACATGGGCGAACGCGAAAAGGGCACCGCCGCCGGCGCGGGCATCGGCGCCGCCGTGGGCGCCATCGTCAGCACCACCACCGGCGGCAAGGCCGGCACGGGGGCCGTCGCCGGTGGTGTGGTGGGCGCGGTGGCGGGCAACCTCTGGTCCAAGCGCATGGAAGACAAGCGCAAGGCCATGGAAAAGGCCACCCAGGGCACGGGCGTGACCGTGGACCGCACGGCCGACAACCAGCTCAAGGTGAATGTGCCGAGCGACATCTCGTTCGACACCGGCCGCGCCGACATCCGCCCCGAGCTGCGCCCGGTGCTGGACCAGTTCGCACAGGGGCTGGACACCAGCATGCACGTGCGGGTGGTCGGCCACACCGACAGCACCGGCAGCGATGCGGTGAACGACCCGCTGTCCGTGGCCCGCGCCCGGTCGGTGCAGGACTACCTCTCGGCACGCGGCGTGAGCGCGCAGCGCGTGGAGATCTCCGGCGCCGGCTCGCGCCAGCCCATCGCCGACAACGGCACGGCCGACGGACGGGCCCGCAACCGCCGCGTGGAGATCTTCCTGCGCGAGCCGGAACGCCCCTCCTGAGACCCGGCCCGGCGCCGGCTGCGGGCGGGCACGGCGGGGGCGGCGCATAGAATTTCGCGATGACCGCACCCCGCCCCGTCCGCTCGCAGTATGAGGATTTCCTGCGCCATGTCTTCGAGACGGGCGTGGCCAAGGCGGACCGCACCGGCACGGGCACCCGCAGCGTGTTCGGCCACCAGATGCGGTTCGACCTGGCCGAAGGCTTCCCGCTGGTCACGACCAAGAAGGTCCACCTCAAGAGCATCATCCTTGAGCTGCTGTGGTTCCTGCGCGGCGACTCCAACGTGAAATGGCTGCAGGAGCGCGGCTGCACCATCTGGGACGAATGGGCCCGCGACGACGGGGACCTCGGGCCGGTGTATGGCGTGCAGTGGCGCACCTGGCCCACGCCCGACGGCGGCCACATCGACCAGATCGCGCAGGTGGTCGAGCAGCTCAAGACCAACCCCGACTCGCGCCGCATCATCGTGAGCGCGTGGAACGTGGCCGAGCTCCACAAGATGGCGCTCATGCCCTGCCATGCGTTCTTCCAGTTCCATGTGGCGCACGGCCGGCTCAGCTGCCAGCTGTACCAGCGCAGCGCCGACATCTTCCTCGGCGTGCCGTTCAACATCGCCAGCTACGCCCTGCTCACCCACATGCTGGCGCAGCAGTGCGATCTGACGCCGGGCGACTTCATCTGGACGGGCGGCGACTGCCACATCTACGACAACCACGTGGAGCAGGTCAGGACGCAGCTCGCCCGCACCCCCTTCGCCTACCCCGAGCTGCACATCCGCCGGCGCCCCGCCTCGATCTTCGACTACGAGCTCGACGACTTCGAGGTGCGTGACTACCAGCACCACGCGCCCATCAAGGCGCCGGTGGCCGTCTGACATGGCGCTGGTGCTCATCGCCGGGGTGGCGCGCGGCGGCGTGATCGGCCGCGACAACCGGCTGCTGTGGTCGCTGCCGGAAGACATGAAGCACTTCCGCGCCGCGACGATGGGTTGCCCGGTCATCATGGGCCGGCGCACCTGGGATTCGCTGCCCGAGCGCTTCCGCCCCTTGCCGGGCCGCCGCAACCTCGTGCTCAGCCGCCAGCCCGGCTTCCACGCACCGGGGGCGGAGGTGGTGCCGGCGCTGGCCGATGCCCTGCAACGGGTGCAGGACGCCCCGCGCGCCTTCGTCATCGGCGGCGAGCAGATCTACCGGCAGGCCCTGCCCCACGCCGACGAGCTGCTGCTCACCGAGATCGACCTCGACGTGGACGGCGACGCGCACTTTCCCGAGGTGGATCCGGCGCAGTTCGAGGAAGTGGCCCGCCACACCCAGCGCGCCGCGCCGCCGAACGCGATGGACATCGCGTTCGTCACCTACCGTCGGCGGCGCTGAACCGGCGCCACCGCGCTCAGACGGCGTAGGCCACGGCCCAGGCGGCCACCATGGCCAGGCCCAGGGTGAGCTTGACGAGGGCGGCCACGAGGTAGCCCGCGCCCGCAGCCACTGCGGCGCGCGCCGTGCCGGCCCGGTCGCGCCCCTGGCTCCATTCGCCCGCGGCCGCGCCGGCCACCGGGCCCAGGATCAGCCCGGCGAGACCGCCGAACACCCCCAGCACGGCCCCGAGCCCCGCGCCCGCCATTGCGCGCCGGCTGGCCCCGGCCCGCTTCACGGCCAGCGCGGCCGCGGCGAAGTCCACGCCCCAGGCCAGCAGCGCGACCAGCGCCAGGGCGACCAGGGTCCACGGGCCGACGCGGTCGTAGCCGTCGATCCACGCGGCCAGCCACAGCCCGCCGAACAGCAGCGGGGTGCCGGGCAGCAGCGGCAACACCAGGCCGGCCAGGCCGAGCAGCACGGCGGCGACGGCGACGATCCACAGGGCAATGTCCATGGGGGTGGGAGTGGTGAAGCAGGGGTGGACAGGGGCGGCACCGTATCCTGCCGCGGCACCGGACGGGCCGTCGAGCAGGCTGCACCGCAGCATCGGTTCCGTCGAACCGACGGAACCTGCCGGTCCCCTGGCGATCGACATGCCTGGGCCATTGGCCATTGGCTGGAGGACATCACGATGAAGGCATGGATCTGGGGCATCACCACGCTGCTGGCGGCGGTCTGGACGGGCCTGGCCTGGGGCACCGCCGAGGCCGTGGCCTGGGCGGCGCAGGCCGTGAACACCGGCGAGGCGGCCGACTGGGGCCGCGCCGCCGCACAGTGGCCGGTGCCCGACTGGCTGGCGATCTGGGTCGACCCCGCCCTGCTGCGCTGGGGCCAGGAGGCCCTGACCTGGCTGGTCGACGCGATGCCCAGCGGCGGCACGCTGGCCCGGCAGGCGGTCGGCTGGGTCGTGGGCCTGGTGTGGCTGGGCTGGGGCCTGGGCCTGGCGCTGCTGCTGGCCGTGGCCGGCGTGCTGCACTGGCTGGTGGCGCGCGCCCGCCGGCCGGTGGCGCAGCAGGTAGCATCCGCCACCCGCACCGCGCCCTGAGGTGATCCCCGGGCGCGCCCTCGACCTGCCCCTGCCCGCCCGATGAAGCTCGCCACCTGGAACGTCAATTCGCTGTCGGTCCGCCTGCCCCAGCTGCTGGCCTGGCTGGCCGAGCACCCGGTGGACGCCATGGTGCTGCAGGAAACCAAGCTCTCGGACGACAAGTTCCCGGTGGCGGAGATCGAGGCGGCCGGCTACCACGTGGTCTTCCATGGGCAGAAGACGTACAACGGCGTGGCGCTGCTGACCCGCGGCACGCCGGCCGAGACGGTGGTGCGCAACCTGCCCGGCTTCGGCGACGACCAGGCGCGGCTGATCGCGGGCACGCTGGCGGGCATCCGCGTCATCGGCGCCTACTTCCCCAACGGGCAGGCGCCCGGCACCGACAAGTTCGCCTACAAGATGGGCTGGCTGGACGCGCTGCGCGGCTGGCTGCAGGCGGAACTGGCGGCCCACCCGCAGCTCGTGCTGATGGGCGACTTCAACATCGCCCCCGAGGACCGCGACGTGCACGACCCGGTCGCCTGGGCCGGCCAGATCCATTGCACCGACGAGGAACGTGCGCATTTCCGCGCCCTCGTGGGCCTGGGGCTGCACGACGCCTTCCGGCTGTTCGAGCAGCCCGAGAAAAGCTGGAGCTGGTGGGACTACCGCCAGCTCGCGTTCCGCAGGAACCAGGGCCTGCGCATCGACCACATCCTGGTGAGCGAGGCCTTGCGCGCCCGGGTGCGCGCCTGCGGCATCGACAAGCAGCCGCGCCGCCACGAGCGGCCCAGCGACCACGCGCCGGTGTGGGTGGAACTGGCCGACGCCTGAGCGGCCGGCCCGCGTTCAGCCGCCGCTGACCTGGTCCTTGGCGCCGGGCAGGCGCTCGGTCGGCGGCGGCGGCGCGGGTTCACCGGGGCGTCCGCCCTGCCCGATGCCCTGCGCAGGCAGGCGTTCGGCGGCGTTGGGTGATGCCGGGTCGGCCGGCGCGGGAGCCGGTGGCACGGGGGGCGGGGCAGCGGCAGGGGTCGCCATGGCGGGTTCCTTTCAGCGGTCGGACGGGCTGGCCGCCGGCGCGGCAAGGCCCGTGCCGCCACCGGGCACCCGCCCGCGCGGCTGCCACATCGCCACCCCGTTGCCGGCCAGGGCGAGCACCACGCCGGCCGCCGTCTCCCCCGTCCACACGAAACCCTCGAGCAGCGACGAGACCGCCAGCGCCACCACGGGTGTCACCACGCCGATGTAGCCCGCCTTGGCCGGACCGATGCGGTGCACCAGGGTGTAGAACGCGCCGAAGGTCGCCACCGATCCCGCCACCGCCAGGTAGGCCAGCGAGGCCACGAACGGCACGCTCCACAGCACCTGCGTCGACGCGCCGCCCAGCCCGCCGACGACCGCCGACCCGGCCGCGCCCCACGCCATGGCCCAGGCCAACGGCGGCCAGCCGGAGACACCCTGGCGCTGGTAGCGCACGGCGGCGATGCTCGCGGCGTTGGACAGCAGCACGGCCGCGGCCGTCAACGCGGCACCCAGCAGCACGCCGTCCGAGGCGCCGAGCCGCGCGAACTCGTGGCGGAAGATCAGCGCCACGCCGGCCAGGCCCATGGCACCGCCGGCCGCCACGCGGCGCGACATGGGCGTGCCCAGGAACAGGCGAGCGGTGACCAGCCCCACCAGGGGCGAGGCGGCATAACCCACCGCCACCACGCCGCTGACGATGAAACGCTCGGCGTGGTAGATGCCGATGTAGCTCAGGCAGAAGCCGGTGAGGCCCTGCAGCGCGAACAGCGCATGCAGCCGGGGCGGGAACCGCATCGGCAGGCGCCGCCAGCTGCACCAGCCGAACAGCAGCAGCGCGGCCAGGGCGAAGCGCACCGCCACGCCATACTCCGGCGCGATGGCGCCGATCTGCGCCGTGATGGCGTACCACGTGGTGCCCCAGATCAGCACGCACAGGGCATACAGGGATGTGGTCGACATCCGCGGGAGTGTCGCACCCGCTGCCACGCCACCGTGTCAGCAGGCGGGGCCGCCGGTCAGTCGTCCAGGCCGAGTTCCTGGATCTTGCGCGTGATGGTGTTGCGGCCGATGCCCAGCTTCTGCGCGGCCTCGATGCGGCGGCCCCGGGTGAGGCCCAGCGCCGTGCGGATCAGGCGGGCCTCGAACTGGCGCGTCAGGCCGTCCCACACCTCGGGCAGGCCAGCCTCCAGGCGGCGGCGCGCCTCGGATTCCAGGTCGGCCAGCCAGCGCCCGTCGGCCGCCTCGCCCACCCCACCCACCCCACCCGCCAGCGCGGCCGGGCCGGCGGGCGGTGCGGCGGGTGCGGGCTCGGCACCCACCCGCGCCTCGCCGGCCGTCGGCCATGACGACGCCGGTGCCGCAGGCGCCGACCCGGCGACGGCGCGCGTCGCCAGCTCGGCCGGCAGGTCCTTGGCCTCGATCAGCTGCGCGGGCGCCATCACGGTGAGCCAGTGGCACACGTTCTCCAGCTGGCGCACGTTGCCGGGGAACTCGAAGGTCTTCATGACCGCGAGCGCCTCGTCGCTGATGCGCTTGGGCTCCACCCCGAGCTCCTTGGCGCTCTTGGCCAGGAAGAACCGGGCCAGGGCGGGAACGTCGTCGGCCCGCTCGCGCAGCGGCGGCAGCCGCAGGCGGATGACGTTCAGGCGGTGGAACAGGTCCTCGCGGAACGCGCCCTGTCGCACGCGCTCCTCCAGGTTCTGGTGGGTGGCGGCGATGACGCGCACGTTGGCCTTCAGCGGCTGGTGGCCGCCCACGCGGTAGAACTGGCCGTCCGACAGCACGCGCAGCAGGCGCGTCTGCAGGTCGAAGGGCATGTCGCCGATCTCGTCCAGGAACAGCGTGCCGCCGTCGGCCTGCTCGAAGCGGCCGCGGCGCATGGTCTGCGCGCCGGTGAAGGCGCCGCGCTCATGGCCGAACAGCTCCGACTCGAGCAGGTCCTTCGGAATGGCCGCGGTGTTGATGGCGATGAACGGGCCGCTGCCGCGCGGGCTGTGGCGGTGCAGCGCATGCGCGACCAGCTCCTTGCCCGTGCCGGACTCGCCCGTGATGAGCACCGTGACGTTGCTCTGCGACAGCCGGCCGATGGCACGGAACACGTCCTGCATGGCCGGCGCCTGGCCGAGGATCTCGGGCGCCGGGAGCTGCCGCTCGTCCTTGACCTCCTCGCGCAGGCTCTCGTCCACGGCGCGGCGGATCAGCTCCACCGCCTTGGTGAGGTCGAAGGGCTTGGGCAGGTACTCGAAGGCCCCGCCCTGGAAGGCCGACACCGCGCTGTCCAGGTCGGAGTAGGCGGTCATGATGATGACTGGCAGCCCCGGCAGCCGCTCCTTCACCTGGGCCAGCAGGTCCAGCCCCGAGCCGCCCGGCATGCGGATGTCGCTCACCAGCACCTGGGGCTCGTCGTCCGCCAGGGCGGTGAGCACCTCGCGCGGGTTGGCGAAGCTGCGCACCGGCAACTGCTCGCGGGCCAGGGCCTTCTCGAGCACGAAGCGGATCGATTGGTCGTCGTCGACGATCCAGATGGGTTTCATCGAGGGGGCTGTCTTTCAGCGTCAGGGCAACGGAATCACGATCTTGAAGACCGTGCGTCCCGGCTCGCTGTCGCATTCGATCGTGCCCTGATGCTGTTGGACGAAGGTCTGCGCCAGCGTGAGCCCGAGTCCTGAGCCGCCGTCCCGCCCCGATACCAAGGGGTAGAAGATGCGGTCCTTCAGGTGCTCGGGGACGCCCGGTCCGTTGTCCAGAACATGCAATTCCAATGCCAGTCGATAGCGCTGCTTGCCGATCGTCACCTGTCGCGCCACCCGCGTGCGCAGGATGATCTCGGCCTCCTCCCGCTCGATGCGCTCGCCCAGCGCCTGCGCGGCGTTCTGCACGATGTTGAGCACGGCCTGGATGAGCTGCTCGCGGTCACCGCGGAACTCGGGGATGGACGCGTCGTAGTCGCGGCGGACGGCCAGCCCGCGCGGGTGTTCCAGCAGCACCAGCGTGCGCACACGCTCGCACACCTCGTGGATGTTCACGTCGCCCACCACATGCGGCTTGCGGTGCGGCGCCAGCAGCCGGTCGACCAGGGTCTGCAGGCGGTCTGCCTCGTGGATGATGACCTGCGTGTACTCGGTGAGCTCCGGCGACGGCAGCTCCAGGGCCAGCAGCTGGGCCGCCCCGCGGATGCCGCCCAGCGGGTTCTTGATCTCGTGCGCGAGGTTGCGGATGAGTTCCTTGGTGACCTCGGCCTGCCCGTGCACGCGCTCCTCGCGCTCCTGGCGGGTCTGCTGCTCGATCTCGATCATCTCCACCAGCACGGCCCCGCCGGCGCGGTCGGTCTGGCTGACGATGATGTGCACGGGCAGTGGCTCGCTGCCACCCACCACCGCCCGGCGCAGCGCGCCTTCGAAGCGGCGGGTGGAGAACTCGTTGCGCGACACGGCGTCCAGCGCCTCACGCAGGGCGGCCGGCTCGCGCAGCCATTCGTGCAGGTGGCGGCGGGTGAGCGTGCGCCGCGACAGCCCGACGGCCGCCTCCAGGGGGGCGTTCGCGAACAGGCATTCGCCACTGGGCCGGACCACGGCCACCATGGTGGCCAGCAGGTCCAGCGCCTCCAGGCCCGCCGGGGTGTCGACGTCGGCCTGCGGGTCGTGGGGGGCGCTCACGACGGCAGCTTGGCCAGCTCCCGCCGCAGCGCCGCCACGTCGGCCTCCTGGCGCGTGATGGCGGCCTTCAGCTCGGCCACGCGGTCGAGGTAGCGCTGCGCATTGCGGACTTCGTCGCCGCGGCGCTCGGGCTCGCCGTTGTTGTACTCGCGCCGCAGCGCCTCCAGGCGTTCCTCGGCCTGCCGCAGCTCGGTCTCCAGGATGCGGCGGGCATCGGTGTCGCGCGCGCGCTGCTCGGCCGAATCGACGCGGTCGGTCTTGGGGCCGGAGGACGGCGCGGCGCCCTGCACGGGGCGCGGCTTGGGGCCGGCGATGGTGGTGGGCTGCTGGGCCTCGCGGGCCTTGCAGCCGCGGGCCTCGGCCTCCTTGGCGGTGATCGTGTTCGTGAACACGTTGCCGGGGCAGATGTAGTAGACGCTGCCCGCCTGCGCCGCCGCAGGCCCGGCCACCGCCAGGCAGGCCACGGCCACGGCGGCCACGCGCCAGGCGCCGAGAAAGTCAGCGGGTGTGATCATGCGAAGGATTGTGCGCCAAAGGCCCTCAACGCCCGAGGTGACCGGCACGACGACCGGGCACCGGCCATGAAAAAGGGCGGCCTTCGGCCGCCCTTTGTCGCGTGTGCCGGCGGCGCCCCGGCACGCCGGGGCCGCCGCCCGCGCATCACAGCGCGTAGTACATGTCGAACTCGACCGGGTGCGTGGCCATGCGGAAGCGGGTCACCTCCTGCATCTTCAGCTCGATGTAGGCGTCGATGTAGGCATCGGTGAACACGCCACCCTTGGTCAGGAACGCGCGGTCCTTGTCCAGGTACTCCAGCGCCTGGTCCAGGCTGTGGCAGACGGTCGGGATCTTCGCGTCCTCTTCCGGCGGCAGGTGGTACAGGTCCTTGGTGGCGGCCTCGCCCGGGTGGATCTTGTTCTCCACGCCGTCCAGGCCGGCCATCAGCAGGGCGGCGAAGCACAGGTACGGGTTGGCGGAGGGATCCGGGAAGCGCGCCTCGATGCGGCGGCCCTTGGGGTTGGCCACGTACGGGATGCGGATGGACGCCGAGCGGTTCTTGGCCGAGTAGGCCAGCTTGACCGGGGCCTCGAAGCCGGGCACCAGGCGCTTGTAGCTGTTCGTGCCGGGGTTGGTGATGGCGTTGAGCGCACGGGCGTGCTTGATGATGCCGCCGATGTAGTACAGCGCGAACTCGGACAGGCCCGCGTAGCCGTCGCCGGCGAACAGGTTCTTGCCGTCCTTCCAGACCGACTGGTGCACGTGCATGCCGGAGCCGTTGTCACCGACGATGGGCTTGGGCATGAAGGTGGCCGTCTTGCCGTAGGCATGGGCCACGTTCACGATCACGTACTTCTGCAGCTGCAGCCAGTCGGCGCGCTCGACCATGGTGGAGAACTTCGTGCCGATCTCCATCTGGCCGGCATTGGCCACCTCGTGGTGGTGCACCTCGACCGGGATGCCCAGCTGCTCGAGCAGCAGGCACATCTCCGAGCGCATGTCCTGGCCGCTGTCGACCGGGGGCACCGGGAAGTAGCCGCCCTTGACGGTGGGGCGGTAGCCGGAGTTGCCGTGCTCGTACTCCTTGGCGCTGTTCCAGGCGGCTTCCTCCGATTCGATCTTGAAGAACGAACCGCCCATCTCGTTGCCCCAGCGCACGCTGTCGAACACGAAGAACTCGGGCTCGGGGCCGAAGAACGCGGCGTCGCCCAGGCCGGAGCTCTTCATGTAGGCCTCGGCGCGCTTGGCCAGCGAGCGCGGGTCGCGCTCGTAGGGCTTGCCGTCGTGCGGATCGATGACGTCGCAGGTCAGGATCAGCGTGGGCTCTTCGAAGAACGGGTCGATGTTGGCCGTGTTGGGATCCGGCATCAGCAGCATGTCGGACGCCTCGATGCCCTTCCAGCCGGCGATGGAGGAGCCGTCGAACGCATGGCCGCTCGTGAACTTGTCTTCGTCAAAGTGGGAGACGGGCACGGAGACGTGCTGCTCCTTGCCACGGGTATCGGTGAAGCGGAAGTCGACGAACTTGACTTCGTTGTCCTTCACCATCTGCATCACGTCGGCGACGGTCTTGGCCATCAAAAGGGCTCCTGGCGGCTGGGTGTGTTCAATGACGGGGGAAGTTCGCCTCGTCGGACAGGGCGCGGCGCGGACGCGGCGCACCGGATCGGGCGGGCAAGCCGCGAGGATTATGCAGAAAGCATGCCCACTTCTGGTGAGCGCCCCGGCCGGGCGCCGCGGGCGCGTGCCGCCCTTCTGAGCAGGCCTTGACACGCCGCAAGCCGAGGCGACGCACCACTCCAGGGCGAGCGACCGCCCCATCCTGGAGCGAACGGGGTGCACCTATTCGGTGCTGAACTCGACGCCGGGCAGCACGCGCAGGCCCGCCTGCAGCGCCAGGAAGGCGCGCTCCGTGGCGACGGGCTCTCCCTTCACCCCGAGCTCGATGTGCCGGCCCCGTTGCGGATGGTCCACGCTGGGCAGGCTGAACACCTTGACGCCCGGGTGGGCGGCCTCGATCGCCTCCATCAGCGGCGTCAGCGTGGCCTCCATGCTGCCCCGCACGAAGACCGCGCGTTCCAGGTGGGCGCGCGGCACGAGGCCGGCGTAACGCTGGTCCAGCAGCCACTCGATCATCGGATGGGCCATGACCGGAAAGCCGGGCACGAAGTGCACGTCACCCACGCTGAAGCCGGGGATCTTGTTGTACGGGTTGGGAATGAGCTCGGCGCCCTCGGGGAACACGCCCATCTGGAAGCGGTGGACGTTGTCGGGCCGGTCGGGCTCGTAGGCCACGCCCTGCTCCGCCGCCACATCGCGCATGCGCTCCTCGATGAGGGCGCGTGCGTCCGGGTGCAGCACGAGCGGGCGGCCCAGCGCGGCCGCGGCGCACTGGCGCGTGTGGTCGTCCGGCGTGGCACCGATGCCGCCACAGCTGAACACGACGTCCCCGCTGGCGAAGGCCTCGCGCAGCGCCGCCGTGATGAGCCCGCGCTCGTCACCGAGGTAGCGCACCCACGACAGCGCATGGCCGCGCGCGCCGAGCAGCTCGATCACGCGGGCCATGTGCTTGTCCTGCCGTCGGCCCGACAGGATCTCGTCGCCGATGATGATCAGACCGAATTCACGTGTCATGGCGGCAAGTCCCGGGGTTCAGGCCAGCGGGCCGCGCAGGTCGGTGCCCAGCGCGGCGCCGGGCGGCGCAGCGCCCGGCATGGGCGGGGGTGGCTCCACCGGCTCCACGACGACCACCGCCGCCGCGCGGCGGGCATGCAGCGCCGCCAGCAGGTAGTGCGTGAACCACAGCGAGGAGAAGGCGAACACCAGCGTGTAGAGCCACACCGTGGCCGCCACCATCACGGGCGCGAGCACCAGCGCCAGCGCACTCACCGCCCAGATCAGCGTGGGCGCGGCGCCCAGGAAGCCGCTGACGATGCCCAGCAGCAGGAGCTGCCAGCGGTGCTCGGCCATGAGGGCCCGCCGCTCGTCGCGGCTGGCGTGCTCGGCCAGGGCATCGAAGCTCATCACCCGGGCGGTGAGCCAGCCCCAGATCAACGGCGGCACGATCAGCACCGCGCCCGGGACCAGCCACAGGGGCAGCGTCACGAAGATGGCCAGCAGCGCCAGCGCGGTGGCGGCCAGCGACCAGCCGAGGCTCTGCCACCAGGCCGCTCCGCGGCGCTTCTCGAGCGCGGGGAACCGCCGCTCGGCGACCAGGCTCACGATGGCCGGCGTCATGAGCAGCGCCACCAGCAGCAGCGACGCCACGATGACCAGCGGCGCCGCCAGCGCGATGAGGATCAGCGAGACCACCATGGCCCGGAAGTGCGGGCCCATCATGGACTCCACCCACTTCAGCGCCGCATCCACCAGCGCCCAGTCCTCGAGCGCCTGGCGCACCGTGGCATACGCGCCATCCCAGAAGTACCAGGCCCAGCCGATGGTGAGTCCGCCCGCGATGAGCAGCGGCAACAGCGACAGGCCGATCACCCGCGGCATCAGCAGGTAGGCCAGCGCGCGCCAGAAGGAGTCGAGCAGCAGGGTCATCGGCCGCAGCATAGCCGGCCGGCGCGCCGCGGGCGGCCCCGCCGCGCGCCGGGCCGGTCACTCGTCGTCGCCGCCCAGGATGCCGCCGAGCAGGCCGCCGGTGGCGAAGCCGCCCAGCACCGAGCCCTCCTCGCGCGAGCCGCCCATCTGCGGGGCCGCGGCGAACACGCGGCTGGCCAGGCGGGAGAACGGCAGGCTCTGCAGCCACACGGTGCCCGGGCCGGTCATCTTGGCGAAGAACAGGCCCTCGCCGCCGAACAGCGCCGTCTTGATCTTGCCCACGTACTGGATCTCGAAGTTCACGTTGGGCGTGTAGGCCACGACGCAGCCGGTGTCGATCATCAGCGTCTGGCCGGGCTGCAGCTCGCGCTTGACCACCGTGCCGCCGGCGTGCACGAACGCCAGGCCGTCGCCCTCGAGCTTCTGCATGATGAAGCCTTCGCCGCCGAAGAAGCCCACCGACAGCTTCTGCTGGAAGTGCAGGCCGATGGACACGCCGCGCGCGGCGCACAGGAACGCGTCCTTCTGGCACACCAGCATGCCGCCGAGCTGCCGCAGGTCCATGGGGATGATCTTGCCCGGGTAGGGCGCGGCGAACGCCACGCGGGCCTTGCCGGCGCCCTGGTTGGTGTAGACCGTGGTGAACAGCGACTCACCGGTGATCAGGCGCTTGCCGGCACCGAGCAGCTTGCCGAACAGGCCGCCGCCTTGCTTGCCGCCGTCGCCGAACACGGTGTCCATGCCGACCGAGGCGTCCATGAAGAACAGGCTGCCGGCCTCCCCCACCGCCGCTTCGCCGGGGTCGAGCTCGACCTCCACGAACTGCATCTCCGAGCCCTTGATCTCGTAGTCCACGACATCCATCGCCATCGCTGTGTTCCCCTTGTTGAAAGCAGGGCGGCACCTTGCCGCGAAGGCGCGAATGGTACTGAAATCGCCCATGGCCACGCCGGACCGTGCCCGCACCCGCTCGACGCGTCGCCGCGCCGGCGTGGTGGCGGTACTGGCGGGCGCCGCCGTGGTCGCGGCGCTGGGGCTTGCGGCAGGGCGCGCCGGGCCGCCGGCGGTCGGCCCCGCCGTGCAGTCCGCGCCTGCGGCCGCGGCGGCGTCGGCCCGTGCGGCGCCTGCGGCCATCCCCCCCGCTCCGGCCGTGGCCAGCGCCGACCTGCTCACACCTGCCGAGTGGGCCGCCTTGCACGCCGCGCATGCCGGGCAGCCGGACGGCCCGGCGGAGATCGCCCGCATCCTGGAGCTGCTGGCCTTCCGGCGTGACGCCCGGGCGGTGCAGGCGGCGCTGGCCCAGGGCGGGCCCGACGAGTCCACACGCGCCATCGCCCGGCGGCTGGACGCCGGGCTGGCCGAGCGTGTGGCCCGCCGCGAGATGACCGCCCCGGAGGCGCTGCACCTGAAGGCCGCGCTGCTGGCGGTGCTGCAGCCCGACCCGGCGGCCCGCGCGCCCGAGCTCGCCGCCTGGCGCGCAGCGCTGGCCGAGCGCGCCCGATCGCCCGCGGACGCGCGCGACACGCGCTGGCGGCGGGAGCGCGACGCGCTGGTGGCCGGCTGGCCCGCCGGCGTCAGCCCGTCGGCCGGGCAGCTCGACGCCTTGCAGGCATTGCGCCAGCGCATCTATGCCGGCACATCCGACTCCCCCCCACCCCCAGGAGACACGCCATGAGCCACACTGCCTTGCGATCCCCGATGGCACGGACCAGGCCGCGCTGGCGGCGACTGGGCTGGCACGCGGCCCTCGCGCTGGCCGCCTGGCTGGCCGCCCCGGCGGCGCAGGCGGCCTGGTTCGTGTGGGAGACGGTGGAGCTGTCGCTGGCCACGGGCGCGTCCTGCGGCAACGGCACGCCCTACCGCTTCTTCGTCAACCGCACGCCGCTGAACGGCCACGTGGCCATCAGCTTCGAGGGCGGCGGCGCCTGCTGGGACCAGGACGCCTGCGAGGGCCGAGGCGAGTACAGCGCCACCAACCCCGATGGCATTCCCGCCGACTACCTGGCGCAGCCGAACGCGGCCGCGGGCGGGCTGGTGACGCCGTTCACGGCGCGTGTCGACCCCTTCCAGTCGGTGCAGACGCAGGACTGGACCCTCGTCTACCTGCCCTACTGCACCGGCGACGTGCACACCGGCAGCACGGTGAGGGTCTACGGTGACCAGCGGCCCGATGCGCCGCGTGTGCAGTACCACGCGGGCCAGGCCAACGTCCGCGCGGCGGCGGACTGGATGCGCCGCCACCTCGGCCGGCCGGACAAGCTGCTGCTCACGGGCTTCTCCGCCGGCGGCGTGGGTGCCACGGCCCAGCACGCCATCGTGCGCGACCGGCTGGCACCGCGCGGGCGCACGACGCTGCTGGCCGATTCCGGGCCGCTGATGAGCGCGCCGCGCGGCCACACCAGGGAGCAGTCGCCCTCGCTGCCGCTGCATGAGCGCATCCGCGCCACCTGGGGCCTGGACGCGCCGGGCGGCCTGATCCCCACGCTGCAGGCGCGACTGCCCACGCTGAACCCCGATGACCTGGGCAGCCTCCACGGCGCGCTGGCCCGGCGCTACACCCAGGACCGGTTCGGCTACATGGTGTTCCAGGAGGACGGCATCTTCGCCGGCTTCAGCTACCTGGACTTCTTCCCCGAGATCGCCAACGAGCCGGATCCGAAGAGGCGCGCCGACCTGCTCAACGCCCTGTGGCGGCAGGACCTGGCCCACTGGCTGCCCACGCTCGACGCCGAGCCGAACATCCAGTACCACGTGCCCTTCTTCCGCGACTTCAATGAATCGCACTGCCTGACCATCGTCGACTTCTCGGGCACCGGCATCCAGGAGGCGGGCCTGGCCACCGTGGAGCCGTTCATCAACAGCGCGCTGGACCGCAAGCCGCCCCTGCGCACCGTGGAGCAGGACCAGCTCAGCGACCTCGGGCAGCCCTTGTCGCTGGCACTGGAGATCCTGGCGATCGTGCTCGAGCTGTTCGGCTGACGGCGGCGCCCGCGGCACGCGACTGCAGGCCACCGAAGCAGGTGGCCAGCAGCAGCGCCACGATGCGCTCGTCGGTGTAGGCCCCGGACGCCTTGAGCACGCCCAGCACCGGGTCGCAGGCGCGCGCGAACAGCGTGTACAGCACCACCTCCGGCGGCATCGCGGCATCGATGTCGCCGTCGGCCTGTGCCTCGGTGATCCACTCGCCGAGCTGCTCGCTCACCCCCAGCAGCTTGCCCATGTAGCCGGCATCGGCCACCAGCGCCGCACGCAGCGCCGAGTTCTGCGCGGGCAGCGAGGGCATCTCGCCGGCCAGCTGCACCTCCAGGGTCCAGCGGGCCACCGCCTGCAGGCGCTCGAACGCATTCAGGCCCGCTGCCGCCAGCTCGTCCAGCCGCGCCTGGGCGCGGTCCAGCACGCGCACCATGGCCGCCGCCGCCAGCGCCTCCTTCGAGGGGAAGTGCTTGTAGAGCACCGCCTTGGCGATGCCCACGTCGGCCGCGACCTCGTCCACCGTCATGCCGTCGTAGCCCTTCTGCGCGAGCAGCCGGTTCACCGACGAAACGATGGCCTCCTCGCGGGCCAGCAGGACCTGTTCCCGAAACGACACCCGTGCCATGCCGCGATGTTACCGCGTGGCGCGCGCAAATGAACTCACTGGGCGCAATTTGTACCGAATAGTTTTCCGAATGACCATACAGTTGACTTCGTGAACTCGTCAGTTCACATTTAGCACCGTTCGGTACCGACCACCGGATTCGCACCGACTTCGATCTCTCTTCACCCGCTCGTCAACCTGATGGAGAACCGCCATGTGGACATGGATCCAACGCACCGGCGTCGCCGCCGCCGTGGTCGCCAGCAGCCTGCTCGCCGGCTGCTGGGATGACGACGACGACGACAAGCGCAACCTCGTGGAAGCCGTGCAGGCCGACCCGGAATTCAGCGTGCTGGCGGAGGCCGTGGTGGCCGCCGACCTGGCCGACACCCTGAGCGGGGAGGGCCCCTTCACGCTGTTCGCACCGACCAACGACGCCTTCACCGCCCTGCTCGCCGAGCTGGGCCTGACGAAGGAGCAGCTGTTCGCGGACAAGCCCCTGCTGACCGCCGTGCTCACCTACCACGTGGTGGCGGGCGAGGTCATGGCGGCCGACATCCCGCAAGGCAGCCCCATCACCACGGTGCAGGGCGGCTACTTCAAGATCGACACCTCGTCGGGCGCCCTGGCCGTGACCGATGGCCGCAACCGCGTGAGCCCCATCGCCGCCACGGACGAGGAGGTGGAGAACGGCGTGATCCACGTGGTGGACAAGGTGCTGCTGCCAGCCGACAAGACCGTGGTGCAGACCGCCGCCGCCCTGGCCGCGGGCGATCCGCCCGAGTTCACGCTGCTGGTGGAGGCGCTGCAGGTGACCGGCCTGGACGCCACGCTCTCCGGCACGGGCCCCTTCACCGTGTTCGCGCCCACCGACGCGGCCTTCGTGGCGCTGCTCGAGGAACTGGGGCTGACGAAGGACGAGCTGTTCGCCGACACCGCCCTGCTCAGCAGCGTGCTCACCTACCACGTGGTGCCCGACCTGGTGCTGGCCGCCGATGTGCCGCTGGACACGCCCATCACCACCGTGCAGGGCGGCAGCTTCAGCGTCAGCGGATCGCTGGTCATCACCGACACCGCGGGCCGCACGGCCAACATCACCCTGACCGACGTGCTGGCCGGCAACGGCGTCATCCACGTCATCGACCGCGTCATCCTCCCGGCGCTGTGAGCGCCTGCCCTCCCCCCGTAGAAAGGACTTCTGCCATGAAGCGACTGCTCGTTTCCCTCGCGCTCGGCGCGGCCGCCCTGGGCGCCCAGGCCAAGGACATCGTGGACACCGCGGTGGCCGCCGGCCAGTTCAAGACCCTGGCCACCGCGCTGCAGGCGGCCGGCCTGGTGGACACGCTCAAGGGCCCCGGCCCGTTCACCGTGTTCGCACCCACGGACGCCGCCTTCGCGAAGATCCCGAAGGCGCAGCTCGACGCGCTGCTGGCCGACAAGGCCAAGCTCACCGCCGTGCTCACCTACCACGTGGTGCCGGGCAAGGTGATGGCCAAGGACGTGAAGGCCGGCAAGGTGAAGACCGTGCAGGGCAAGGAACTCACGGTGGCCACCACCGGCGGCGTCATGGTGGACAACGCCAAGGTCGTTCAGACCGACATCGCGGCCGACAACGGCGTGATCCACGTGATCGACACCGTGGTGATGCCGATGTAAATCGAAGCGCCGCCCGACAGGGCGGCCGCTTCCTCCAAGCGGCGTGCGCGGATCCGGCTTTGCCGGTCCGCTGCGCGAGCCCCCTCGGGGGGCAGGCCCCGCCAGGGGCCGTGGGGGCCTACTTCAGCGCCTTGTAGCGCATGCGGTGCGGGCGGGCACCCTCCTCGCCGAGGCGCTTCTTCTTGTCTTCCTCGTACTCGTGGAAGTTGCCCTCGTAGAAGAACCACTGGGAGTCGTCTTCCACCGCCAGGATGTGCGTGCAGATGCGGTCGAGGAACCAGCGGTCGTGGGAGATGACCATGGCCGAGCCGGCGAACTCGAGCAGGGCCTCCTCCAGCGCACGCAGGGTTTCCACGTCCAGGTCGTTCGACGGCTCGTCGAGCATGAGCACGTTACCGCCTTGCGCCAGCGTCTTGGCCAGGTGCAGCCGGCCGCGCTCGCCGCCCGACAGGCTGCCCACCAGCTTCTGCTGGTCGTTGCCCTTGAAGTTGAAGCGCCCGATGTAGGCGCGGCTGGGCATGACGAACTTGCCCACGACGATGTTGTCGAGCCCGCCGGAGACGTCCTCCCACACGGTCTTGTCGTTGGCCAGGTTCTCGCGGCTCTGGTCGACGAAGGCGAGCTTGGCGGTCTTGCCGATCCTCACCTCGCCGGAATCGGGCTGCTCGGTGCCCTGGATCATGCGGAACAGGGTCGACTTGCCGGCACCGTTGGGCCCGATGATGCCGACGATGGCACCGGCGGGCACCTTGAAGCTCAGGTTGTCGATGAGCACGCGGTCACCGAAGCTCTTGGTGACGTTGACGAACTCGATCACCTCGTTGCCCAGGCGCTCCGCCACCGGGATGAAGATCTCGTTGGTCTCGTTGCGCTTCTGGTATTCGACGTCGCTCAGCTCCTCGAAGCGGGCCAGGCGTGCCTTGCTCTTGGCCTGGCGGCCCTTGGCGTTCTTGCGCACCCACTCCAGCTCCTGCTTCATGGCCTTGGCGCGCGCATCCTCGGTCTTCTGCTCCTGCTTCAGGCGCTCTTCCTTGCCTTCCAGCCAGTCCGAGTAGTTGCCCTTGAACGGGAAGCCCTGGCCCCGGTCTAGTTCCAGGATCCACTCCGCGGCGTTGTCCAGGAAGTACCGGTCGTGGGTGATGGCGACCACGGTGCCCGAGAAGCGCTTGAGGAACTGCTCGAGCCACTCCACCGATTCCGCGTCCAGGTGGTTGGTGGGCTCGTCCAGCAGCAGCATGTCCGGCTTGGACAGCAGCAGGCGGCACAGCGCCACGCGGCGCTTCTCGCCGCCGGACAGCTGGCCGATCACGGCGTCCCAGGGCGGCAGGCGCAGGGCGTCGGCCGCGATGTCGAGCTGGTGCTCGGTGTTCTCGCTGCCGGCCGCGGCGATGACGGCCTCCAGCTCGGCCTGCTCGGCCGCGAGCTTGTCGAAATCGGCGTCCGGCTCGGCATAGGCGGCGTACACCTCGTCCAGGCGCTTCTTGGCCGCCAGCACGCCGCCGATGCCTTCTTCCACCGCCTGGCGCACCGTCTGTTCCGGGTTCATCTGCGGCTCCTGCGGGAGGTAGCCGATCTTGATCCCCGGCATGGGCGTGGCTTCGCCCTCGTATTCCTTGTCCACGCCGGCCATGATCTTCAGCAGGGTGGACTTGCCGGAGCCGTTCAGGCCGAGCACGCCGATCTTCGCGCCCGGGAAGAAGGACAGCGAGATGTCCTTCAGGATCTGCCGCTTCGGCGGCACGATCTTGCCGACGCGGTTCATGGTGAAGACGTACTGGGCCATCGCTTGATGTCTTTCGGGTCGGGGAGCTGTCGGGAAAGCGTGTCAGTCCGGCGCACCGCCAAAGGGCGCCGAACCGGCCATTATCCCCCGCCCCCGACCCTCAACAAGCGTCATGGGGTTGGCCGTCCCCCGTGCCGACCCCCGTGCGGCCCGGCACGCGCTGCGCACAATCGGCCGGCCGCCTTCCCGGCGACAGACCCACGCCTCCCACCCGAAAGAGCTGACGCATGAAACAACGCTTCTCCCGCGGCCTCGTGGCCGCCGCCGTCGCCACCGTCTGCGCCGCCGGCGCGCACGCCTCCCCGGCCCGCATCGACGCCGACCTGCAGCGCACCGACCTGCGTTTCGTGGCGGACGAGCTGCTGGTGCAGTTCCGACCCGGCATGGCCGCTGCCGCGCGCGACGCCGCCCTGAAGACGCTTGGCGCCCGCTCGGCCAAGGTGCTGCGCCGCGCGGCCCAGGACGGCGAGCTCCACCTGGTGCGCCTGCCCCAAGGTCGGGCCGTGACCGATGCGCTGCGCACGCTGCGCGCGCACGGCGCCGTGAAGTTCGTCGAGCCGAACTGGATCTACGGCACCCAGGCCGCGCCGAACGACCCCTACTACGCCGACGGCAGCCTCTGGGGTGTGTACGGTGACGCGTCGCCGGGCCGCAAGAACCCGTACGGCAGCCAGGCCGCCGAAGCCTGGAACGTGGGCAAGGACTGCTCGTCGGACGTGGTGGTGGGCATCATCGACGAAGGTGTCATGACCAGCCACCCGGACACCCAGGCCAACATCTGGGTCAACCCGTTCGAGGTGGCCGGCAACGGCATCGACGACGACGGCAACGGCTATGTCGACGACGTGCATGGCTGGGACTTCGTCGGCGACGACAACACGACCTTCGACGGCGTGGGCGACGACCACGGCACGCACGTGTCGGGCACCATCGGCGCCGTGCGCAACAACGCCGAAGGCGTGGCCGGCATCTGCGGCACGGTGAAGATGGTCAACGCCAAGTTCCTGGGCGCCCAGGGCGGCACCACGGCCGACGCCATCCTGGCCGTCGACTACATGACCGACCTGAAGACCCGCCACGGCATCAAGCTGGTCGCCACCAACAACTCCTGGGGCGGCGGCGGGTTCTCGCAGGCCCTGAAGGACGCGATCGACCGCCAGGGCGCCGCCGGCATCCTGTTCGTCGCGGCCGCCGGCAACGGCAACCTGCTGGGCATCGGCCAGAACACCGACAAGAAGCCGGCCTACCCCGCCAGCTACACCAGCAGCAACATCATCTCGGTGGCGTCGATCACCAAGAAGGGCACGAAGTCCGGCTTCTCGAACTACGGCCTGACCTCCGTGGACCTGGGCGCGCCCGGCTCTGCCATCTGGTCGACCGTGCCGAAGAACGTGAACGGCGTGGTCACGCCGGGCTACGCCGCCTACGACGGCACCTCGATGGCCACGCCGCACGTCACCGGCGCCGTGGCGCTGTACGCCTCGCTGCATCCCACCGCCACCGCGACGCAGATCAAGGCAGCCATCCTGAACTCGGCGGTGCCCACCACCTCGCTCGCCGGCAAGACGGTCACTGGGGGTCGCCTGGACGTGAGCGGTTTCTGATGACGGTCGGCGGGCCGCACGTCGGTCCGTGACACGCGCCCCCAGGGGCGTCAACCCCGCAGGCCGGTCCCAGGACCGGCCTGCGCCTTTTTGGGGGACAAGGGTTCCCACTCGCCCCTAGGCTGAAGGGTCGACACCCCTGTGGGGGAGGCAGAGCATCCGGATCCCTGATGCCGGCCCTCACGCCGGCCTTGACCCTCCCCCCATGCACAGGAGCCCTTCCATGCGTCGTATCACCCCCCGCTTCCGCCACACGCTGATCGTCACTGCCCTGGCCTCGCTGGCCGGCGGCGCGCTGGCTGGCGGCAAGCCGGATCTCGTCGTGGCCGAGCTGCAGCAACCGCACCGCCAGTTCGTGCGCGGCGAAATGCTCGTGCAGTTCAAGGCCGACGCGGCCGAGAGCAGCCGCCTGACCGCCCTGAACAAGGTGGGCGGCAAGCTGCTGGAGCGCGTGCGCGGCGACCTGCACCGCATCAGCCTGCCGCAGGGCGCCAACCTGGCCGCGGCCGTGCGTGCGCTGCACGCGCAGGACGCGGTCGAGTTCGCCGAGCCGAACTGGATCTACCAGCACACCGCCGTCTCCAACGATCCGTACTACGTGAACGGCCAGCTGTGGGGCATGTACGGCGACAGCTCGCCGCTGCAGACCAACCAGTACGGCAGCCAGGCCGGTGAAGCCTGGAACAACGACCACTACAGCTGCAAGGGCGTGGTCGTGGGCGTGATCGACGAGGGCGTGCAGTACACCCACCCGGACCTGAAGGCCAACCACTGGAAGAACGCCGCCGAGACCGACGGCAACGGCATCGACGACGACGGCAACGGCTACGTCGACGACAAGCACGGCTGGGACTTCGACGGCAACAACAAGTCGGTGTACGACGGCACCGGCGACGACCACGGCACGCACGTGTCGGGCACCATCGGCGGTGTCGGCAACAACGGCGTGGGCGTGGCCGGCGTGTGCTGGAAGGTCAAGATGCTGCACGTCAAGTTCCTGGGCAGCTTCGGCGGCACCACGGCCAATGCGATCAAGTCGGTCGACTACGTCACCGACCTGAAGAGCCGCCACAACCTGAACCTGGTGGCCACCAACAACTCCTGGGGTGGCGGTGGCTTCTCGCAGGGCCTGCAGGACGCCATCGAGCGTGCCAATGCCGCCAACATCCTCTTCGTGGCCGCGGCTGGCAACAACGGGATGAACATCGACAACACGCCGTTCTACCCGGCCAGCTACCCGAACTCGAACGTGATCGCGGTGGCCTCGCTGAACAGCAACGGCACGATGTCGAGCTTCTCCAACTACGGCCTGAACACGGTGGACCTGGGGGCACCGGGTGCCGGCATCAACTCCACCGTGCCGACCAACTCGTACGCGTCGTACAGCGGCACGTCCATGGCCACGCCGCACGTGGCCGGCGCGATCGCCCTGTACGCCAAGCGCAACCCCGGCCTGAACGCCGCGCAGCTCAAGGCGGCGATCCTCGGCAGCACCACCGCCACCGCCTCGCTCAACGGCAAGACGGTGACCGGCGGCCGGCTGAACGTCGGCGGCTTCTGACGCGCGGAGGCGCAGCGCACGGCGCCTGAGGCGCCGTGCGCCCCACGCCAAGGGCCGGGTTTCCCGGCCCTTTCTCATGGCCGGCCCGCGGCCCCCTGGTACACTGCCGCCAGCCCCGCGAGGTCCAGCCTCGACGGTGGTCTGTCAGTCCTGACAGCGCGCCCGCCCTGCCTCCCATGCAGGGCCCCCTGTGTGGTGCGCACCTTCATCCGGCCGGGCCCCTGGCTGGTCCCCCGACCCCACCGCCTCGGTGGCCTGTGTCGCGGGTGATGGGCCCGGCGTGAAGCCCCCCGCGGGCCCTCCATCACCCATGTCCTTCGATTCCCTCGGCCTGGCCGAACCGATTGTTCGTGCCGTTCGCGAACAAGGCTATTCCCAGCCCACCCCCATCCAGGCGCAAGCCATTCCCGCCGTCCTGCAGGGCGGCGACCTCATGGCCGGCGCGCAGACCGGCACCGGCAAGACCGCCGGGTTCACACTGCCGCTGCTGCACCGGCTGGCCGCGCAGGGCCCCAAGCGCGACGCGCGCGGACGCATCGCCATCCGTGCCCTCATCCTCACCCCCACCCGCGAGCTCGCGGCCCAGGTGGAGGAAAGCGTGCGCACCTACGGCAAGTTCCTGCCGCTGACCAGCATGGTCATGTTCGGCGGCGTCGGCATGCAGCCGCAGATCGACCGCCTGCGCAAGGGCGTGGACATCCTGGTGGCCACGCCCGGCCGCCTGCTGGACCACCACCAGCAAGGCACGCTGGACCTGTCGCAGGTGCAGATCTTCGTGCTCGATGAAGCCGACCGCATGCTCGACATGGGCTTCATCCACGACATCAAGAAGGTGCTGGCCATCCTGCCGCAGCACAAGCAGAGCCTGCTGTTCTCGGCCACCTTCAGCGACGACATCAAGGCGCTCGCCGACCGCCTGCTGAACCAGCCGGCGCTCATCGAGGTGGCCCGGCGCAATGCCACCGCGGACACCATCGCCCAGAAGGTGCATCCGGTGGGCCGCGACGGCAAGAAGGAGCTCCTGGCCCACCTCATCCGCCAGGGCGACTGGCACCAGGTGCTGGTGTTCACGCGCATGAAGCACGGTGCCAACCGCCTGGCGGAGTTCCTGAACAAGAGCGACATCAGCGCCATGGCCATCCATGGCAACAAGAGCCAGGGCGCACGCACCAAGGCACTGGCCGACTTCAAGAGCGGTGAGCTGCAGGTGCTGGTGGCGACCGACATCGCGGCACGCGGCATCGACATCGACCAGCTGCCCCACGTGGTGAACTTCGAGCTGCCCAACGTGCCCGAGGACTACGTGCACCGCATCGGCCGCACCGGCCGCGCCGGCGCCCAGGGCGAGGCGGTCTCGCTCGTGTGCCCGGACGAGGAGCTCTTCCTGCGGGACATCGAGAAGCTGATCAAGCGCCAGATTCCCCGCGAGGCCGTGCCGGGCTTCGACGTGCCGGCCGGTGAGAAGGCCGAGCCCATCGTGCTGGGCCGCATGACCATCGGCGTGGGGGGCACCCGCCGCGGTGGCGCAGGCGGTGGCGGCGGTGGCGGTGGCCGGGGCGGTCGGCCCGGCGGCGCCCACGCCATGGGCGGCGGCGGCCAGCCGTCCTCCCGCGGGCCGGCCGGCCCGTCCCGGGGCGGTCGTGGCGGTGGCGGTGGCGGTGGCGGTGGCGGCGGCCCCCGCGGCGGCCAGGGCGGCCACGGCGGCGGCGGTGGCCGCTCGTCGCGCGGCGGCGGCCGGGGCTGATGCCAGCCAGGCGCGGCCGGCGACCCTGACGCGATCCGGCCCGCTGCGTGCACTCTTGTCGGTGGCTTCGCGCCCGTGGGACACTGCCCCATGGACCGCCACACGCCCCCCCCATTCGACCTCGACGCCCTCACCTGGCTGGAGCTGGGTGAGGCGCATCGCCTGCTGATCGACCGCTTCCCCCGCCTCGTCATGGGGCTGGACCTGGACGGTCGCATCCGCTGGATCAACCCGGCCGGTGCCCAGGCCCTGGGGCACGACCCCGAGGAGCTGGCGGGCCAGCCGCTCATCGGCACGCTGCTGCGCCAGGACGACGTGGTCGCCCGGGCGGCCGAGCTGTCCGAGGACCTCGGCATCGACGTCCCCGCCGATGCCGCCGTCTTCTCGGCCCGGCTGCGCGAGGGCCTGACCGACGACCACGCCTGGGTGCTGCGCCGCCGCGACGGCGAGCCGCGCACCACCGCCCTGTCGCTGGGCACCCTGCGCAACGCCCACGGTGGGGTCACCGGCCTGATCGCCGTCGAGGCCGAGGGCGAGGCGCCCGCGGACGCTCCCATCCCGCTCACGTTGCACGACAGCCTCACCGGCCTGCCCAGCCGCGCCGTGCTCGCCGACCGCGCCGAGATGGCCATGCAGCGGGCGGCCCGCGCCGGCACGCGCCTGGGCGTGCTGCTGATCGAGCTGGAGGGCTTCGACGAGCTGTGCGAGCGCCATGGGCCGACGCTCGGCGACGACCTGCTGCGTGCCACCGCCGGCCGCCTGCATTTCGAGCTGCGCAAGACCGACACCGCCGTCCGCCTGGACCGCGGCCAGTTCGTGGCGCTGCTGGTCGACATCCAGCAGGCCGAGCAGGCCGAGATGGTGGCGCACAAGGTCGCCTCGGCCCTGGCCGGGCCGGTGAACACCGGCGTGGAGGTGCTGCACCCCAGCGCGCGCGTCGGCGTGGCGGTCTACCCCGAGCACGGCGACCAGCTGCTGCCGCTGTTGCAGGCGGCGGAATCGGCCCTGCGCGCGGACGACCAGGGACGCGTGGCCGCCGTGGCCGTGGCGGCGCCGGCCGGGGAGTGACCGCCAGCCCCATGCAGATCGACTTCTTCGGCGCGGCCGACACCGTCACCGGGTCGCGGCATCTCGTCACCTGGGGTGGCCAGCGCGTCCTGCTCGACGCCGGCCTGTTCCAGGGCTTCAAGGTGCTGCGTGAGCGCAACTGGTCCCCAGCGCCCTTCGAGCCGCGCTCGCTGGACGCGGTGGTCCTCAGCCATGCCCACCTCGACCATTCCGGCTACCTGCCGGTGCTGGCCAAGCGCGGCTTCAAGGGCCCCGTGTGGTGCTCGCACGCCACGCGCGACCTGGCCGAGGTGCTGTTGCTGGACGCCGCCCACCTGCAGGAGGAAGACGCCCGGCGCGCGAACCGCTACGGCTACTCGCGCCACGACAAGGCCTTGCCGCTGTTCACCAAGGCGGACGCGAAGAAGGCCCTGTCACTGTTCAAGCCCATCCGCGAGGGCCAGGCGGCCCGCATCGGCGGGCTCAGCGTCACGCTCACGCCGATCGGCCACCTCCTGGGCGCCAGCGCCGTCACGCTGGCGCATGGCCAGGAGAAGCTTGTGTATTCCGGCGACGTGGGCCGCCAGCACGACCTGCTGATGCCGGCGCCCCAGCACCCCGGCGAGGCCGACGTCCTGATCGTGGAATCGACCTACGGCAACCGGCTGCACCCGCCCGAGGACGTGCAGGCGGAGCTCGCTGCCATCGTGCGCGAGACCATCCACCGCGGCGGCTCGGTGCTGCTGCCCGCCTTCGCCGTGGGGCGAGCCCAGGCGCTGCTGGTGGTGCTGCAGCGCCTGAAGGCAGCCGGCGAGATCCCGGCGCACCTGCCCATCTACCTCGACAGCCCCATGGCCATCGAGGCCACCGAGCTGTACCGGCGCCACCGCCGGCTGCTGCGTGTGCCGCAGCGCGAGATGGCCAACCTGTGCGACGGCGTGCGCCTGGTGACCACCGGCGTGCAGTCGCAGCGGCTGGCCAATGCACGCATGCCAGGCGTCATCATCTCCGCCAGCGGCATGGCCACCGGCGGCCGGGTGCTGCACCACCTGAAGGCACTGGCGCCGGACCCTCGGCACCACATCGTCTTCGCGGGCTTCCAGGTCGGGGGCAGCCGCGGGGCGCTGCTGGTGGGCGGCGCGCGCGAGGTGAAGATCCACGGCGAATGGGTGCCGGTGAACGCGTCCGTCACCCACCTGGAGGGCTTCTCCGGCCATGCCGACCAGCGCGAGCTGATCGACTGGATGAGCCGCTTCCACCGCCCGCCGCGCCAGACCTTCATCGTGCACGGCGAGCCGGAGGCCAGCGACGCCCTGCGCCAGCTGGTGGGCCGCGAGCTGGGCTGGGCCGCGCGGGTGCCGCCCCAGGGCGGCCGCTTCATGGCCTGAGCCCACCCGCCCGGGTCGCCCGGGCGGTCAGAAGTGGATGCCGCGCATCATCTGCTGCAACGCCACGGCCTCGGGCGACAGCTGCGGCTTGCCGCCCTTGCCACCCTGCGCCGCGTCGGAGTCGGGGAACATGCGGAAGCTGGTGTTCATCACGATCTGGGCGACGCGCGGCACCAGGGCGTGCATGAGCTGGCCCGTGATGCCCAGGCGCGTGGCGATGCGCACCGGCTTGTACACGCAGGCCTGCGCGATCATGTCGGCCGCCTCCTCGGGGCTCAGCGTGGGCACGTTGTTGTAGATCTTGGTGGGCGCGATCATGGGCGTGCGCACCAACGGCATGTTGATCGTGGTGAAGCTCACCCCCTGGTCGGCGTACTCGCTGGACGCGCAGCGGGTCCAGGCATCCAGCGCCGCCTTGCTGGCGACATAGGCAGAGAACCGCGGGGCGTTCGTCAGCACGCCAATGGAGCTGATGTTCACCACGTGGCCGCGGCGCTTGCTCACCATGCCGGGCAGCAGGCCCATGGTCACGCGCAGGCAGCCGAAGTAGTTCAGCTGCATGGTGCGCTCGAAGTCGTGGAAGCGATCGTAGCTGTTCTCGATCGCCCGGCGGATGGACCGGCCGGCGTTGTTGATGAGGAAGTCGACGCCCCCGAACTGCTCGTTGAGCCAGGCGACCATATCGCCGCAGCTCTGCTCGTTGGCGATGTCGGCCGAGTAGATGTGCACCTGGGCGTCGTCGCCCGCGTGCGCCACGATCTCCGCCTGCGCCTCCTTGAGCTTGACCTCGTCGCGCGCACAGATGACGGTGATGGCGCCGGCTTCGGCGAACTTCCTGGCCGCGGCCAGGCCGATGCCCGAGGAGCCCCCCGTGACCAGCACCACCTTGCCGCCCACCGTGCCGCGCAGTGAACGGTCGATCAGCAGGTCCGGGTCCAGGTGCCGTTCCCAGTAGTCCCACAGCAGCCACGCGTAGTCGTGCAGGTTGGGGCAGGCGATGCCCGAGCCCTTCAGCGCGGCCGTCGTCTCGCGGCAATCGAAGCGCGTGGGGTAGTTGACGAAGGTGAGCATGTCCTCGGGCAGCCCGAGGTCGTTCATCACGGCCTGGCGCACGCGGCGCACCGGGGCGATGGCCATCAGCCCCTTCTTGACGCTCTTGGGAATGAAGCCCAGCAGCGCCGCGTTGACGAACAGGTTCATCTTCGGCGCGTGGGCGGCCTTGGCGAAGATGTCCAGCACGTCGCCCACGCGGTAGCCCACCGGGTCCACCAGATGGAAGCAGCGGCCACGCAGGTCCGCCTTGGCGTGGCTGATGTGGTCGAGTGCGTCCACCACGAAATCCACCGGCACGATGTTCACGCGCCCGCCCTCCAGGCCCACCGCCGGCATCCACGGCGGCAGGATCTGGCGCATGCGCTGGATGAGCTTGAAGAAGTAGTAGGGCCCGTCGATCTTGTCCATCTCGCCGGTGCGCGAGTCGCCCACCACCATGGCGGGGCGGTAGACCGTCCAGGGCAGCTTGCTCTCCTGGCGCACGATCTTCTCGGACTCGTGCTTGGTCATGAAGTACGGGTGGTCCAGCCCCTCGGCCTCCTCGAACATGTCCTCGCGGAACACGCCCTCGTACAGCCCGGCGGCGGCGATCGAGCTGACGTGGTGCAGGTGCCCGGCGTCCACGGCGCGGGCGAACTCCACCACATGGCGCGTGCCTTCCACGTTGACGCGCACCTGCGTCTCCTCGTCGGCGGACAGGTCGTACACGGCCGCCAGGTGGTAGACCGCGTCGATCTGGCCCTTGAGCGTCTTCAGGGTCTCGGCGGCCACCCCGAGCTTCTTCTGCGTCAGGTCGCCGGTCACGGCGACCGCACGCGCCTTGGACACGCCCCACTCCTGCAGCAGGGCGGGCACCTTGTCCTCGCTGCCCGGCCGCACCAGGAAGTACACCGTCGAGCCTCGCCGCCCCAGCAGCTTCCTGACCAGGCGTTTGCCGATGAAGCCGGTGGCACCGGTGACGAAATACCGCATGAAGCTCTCTCCTGGGGGCAATGTCGACGACAGGGGATTGTGCGGCGTCCGTCCCGGTCGGCCGTTCGGCGCTTACCCCAGATGGAGGCGGCGCCCTAGCGCTTTAGGATGCCGCCTCCAGACGCGCTCTCTACACTGACCATTGGCAGTGTCGCCAAGGACCGCAAGAACACGCGCACGCAGCTGCGCTCAGAGGAAGGACCCGACCATGGTCAAGAAGCTCAAGAAGATGGCGCAGCAGAAGGCCAGCTCCCCGGCCGGGCTGCTCGACAACCAGCTGGCCGGCGCCGTGAAGGCCTCCGCGCAGCAGATCTGGCTGGCCGGCATGGGTGCCTTCGCGAAGGCCCAGGAAGAAGGCGGCAAGGTGTTCGAGGCCCTGGTCAAGGAGGGCGTCGGCCTGCAGCGTCGCACCCAGGCCGTGGCCGAGGAGCGCCTGGGCGAAGTGACCGGCAAGATGAGCGCCATGGCTGGCGAGGTCACCACCAAGGCGAACGCCTCCTGGGACAAGCTGGAGTCCATCTTCGAAGCCCGCACCGCCAAGGCACTGGGCAAGCTGGGCGTGCCCACCGCCAAGGACGTGGCCGAGCTGACGGCGCGTGTCGATGCGCTCGCCTCCGCCGTGGCCCAGCTGGGCGGTGACGTGGCCGCTCCCAAGCGCAGCCGCCGCGCCGCGGCCGCCGCCCCCGTGGCCGACAAGCCGGCCGCTGCCAAGAAGGCGGCACCGCGCGCCAAGGCCGCCAAGGCCGCGGCACCGGCACCGAAGAAGGCGGCGCCCGCCAAGGCCGCACCGCGCAAGGCGGCCCCGCGCAAGGCCGCCGCCAAGTCGGCGCCGGCCGCCGAGGCCACCACCGCCTGATCGCGGGCTGACACCGCTTGAGCCGCCCCGCCCGCTCCGCCTCCCCGGCTGCCCCGGCGCGCATCGCGCTGGCGCTGGCCGGTGGCGGGCCGCTGGGCGCCATCCACGAGATCGGCGCCCTGTGCGCCCTCGAAGAGGCGCTGCCGGGGCTCGATTTCACCCAGCTCAACGCCTACGTGGGCGTCTCTGCCGGCGCCTTCATCGCCGCCGGGCTGGCCAACGGCATGACGCCGCGCCAGATGTGCGCCGCCTTCATCGACGGCGACGGCACCGACGACCTCATCGACCCGCGGCTGTTCACGCGCCCCGCCTGGCGGGAGTACCAGCGCCGCCTGCGCCGCCTGCCCGGCATGGCGGCGCGCGCCGGCTGGGACTGGCTGGCCGGCGGGGCCTCGCTGGCCGGCGCGCTCTGCCGCCTCGGCGGCGCGCTGCCCACCGGCCTGTTCGACAACCAGGCCATGCAGGCGCAGCTGGAGCGCGTGTTCTCCGCGTCCGGGCGCACGAACGACTTCCGCCAGCTCGCGCGACCGCTGGTCGTCGTGGCCACCGACCTCGACACCGGCGAGGCCGCACCCTTCGGGCTGCCAGGCTGGGACGACACCCCGATTGCGCGGGCGGTCATCGCCAGCGCGGCGCTGCCCGGCCTGTACCCGCCGGTGGCGATCCACGGGAGGCACTACGTCGATGGCGCGCTGAAGAAGACGATGCACGCCTCGGTGCTGCTCGACCAGGGGCAGGACCTGCTGATCTGCCTGAACCCGCTGGTGCCCTTCGACGCGTCGCAGCGCACGGGCGCCACCGGCGAGGGACACACCGGGCGCATCCCCCACCTGGCCAGCGCCGGCCTGCCGGCCGTGATGAGCCAGACCTTCCGCTCGCTCATCCATTCGCGCCTGGAGCTGGGCATGCGCGGCTACCGCCGCAGCCACCCGGCGTGCGACATCGTGCTGCTGGAGCCGGACCACCACGACCCGCGGCTGTACCACGCCGGCACCTTCAGCTACAAGCGCCGGCGCGAGCTCGCGGAACACGCCTACGGCCAGACGCGCCGGCTGCTGCGCGCGCGCAGCGCCGAGCTCGCCCCGGTGTTCGCTGCCCACGGCGTGCCGCTGGACGCCGACGTGCTGATGCGTGAACGGCGCCTGCTGCCCAAGCTGGCGCTGCGCCGCTCGGGCAACGACCTGGCGGAGCGCCTGCACCACGTGCTGGACCAGCTCGAGGCGCGGGTGCGCGACCACGCGCCCGCGCTGGTGGAGCGCCGCGGCCACGCCCGCTGAGGCCGCCGCCGCGCGCGCCCGGGCGCGTCAGCCCAGGTAGCGCGCCTCCAAGTGCGCCCGGAAGTGGGCCGGGTTGAGCGGCTCGCCGCTGATGCGCCGGGAGAGCTCCTCGGTGGTCCAGCGGCTGCCCTGCTGCCAGATCTGCTCCTTGAGCCAGTCGAACACCGGTGCCAGGTCGCCCGCCATCAGGCGCGCGTCCAGGTCGGGCAGGCTGCGTCGCATGGCGGCAAACCACTGGGCCGCGTACATGGCACCGAGCGTGTAGCAGGGGAAGTAGCCGAACAGGCCCTCCGGCCAGTGCACGTCCTGCATGGGGCCATCGGCAAAGTTGCCGCGCGTGTCGATCCCGAGCAGCTCCTGCATCGCGGCGTCCCACAGCGCGGGGATGTCGGCCGCCTCCGCGTCGCCCGCGATCAGGGCACGCTCGATCTCGAAGCGCAGGATGACGTGGGCGGGGTAGGTCACCTCGTCGGCGTCCACGCGGATGAACCCGGGCTTCACGCGGGTGAGCAGGCGATGCAGGTTGCCGGGCATGAAGGCCGCCTGGTCGCCGAAGGCCTCCACCAGCAGCGGTGAGAGCAGCGCGGCGAAGCCCGCATGGCCGCCCAGCTGCATCTCGAAGGCCAGGCTCTGGCTTTCGTGGATGGCCATGGAGCGCGCCTCGGCCACGGGCTGGCCCAGCAGCGCACGCGGCAGGTTCTGCTCGTAGCGGCCATGGCCGGTCTCGTGGATGGTGCCCATCAGGCTCTGCAGGAAATCGTCCTCGCGAAAGCGCGTGGTCAGGCGCACGTCCTCGGGCACGCCGCCGGAAAACGGATGGGCGCTGACGTCCAGCCGGCCGGCGTCGAAATCGAAGCCGAGCAGGCCCATCACGCGTTCGCACAGCGCGCGCTGCGCGGCGACGGGAAACGGCCCGTGCGGGCTGAGCACCACCTCGCGCGACTGCTTGTCGGCCACGCGGCGGATGAGGTCCGGCAGCCAGGTGCGCAGCTCGGTGAACACCGCGGCCACCTGGGCGCTGGTGGTGCCGGGCTCGTACTGGTCCATCAGCGCGTCGTAGGGCGCGAGGCCGGTGGCGTCCGCCAGGCGCTGGGCGCACTCGCGGGTGACGGCCAGCACCTGCTGCAGGTTGGGCAGGAAGCCGGCCCAGTCGTTGGCGGGGCGCTGCTGTCGCCAGGCGTGCTCGCAGGCGCTGGTGACGCGGCTGCGCTGCTCCACCAGCGCCTGCGGCAGGGCGGTGGCGGACAGCCACTGGCGGCGGATCTCGCGCAGGTTGGCCGCCTGCAGCGCATCCAGCGGCTCCGCGCCGGCGGCATCGAGCTGCTCGCCCAGCGCCGGGTCGGTGCGCATCTGGTGCAGCAGGCCGGTGATCTCGGCCAGCGCATCCGCGCGCGCCGCGTGTCCCTTGGGCGGCATGTTCGCCGCCAGGTCCCAGTACGCGATCTGCTGCAGGTGGTTGAAACGGTGGATGCGCGTGAAGCGGTGGCTGAGCGCGTCGTAGTGCGGGGTCGCGGAAGGCATGGGGGCAGCCGCCGGCCGGTGGGCCGCGGCGAGGCAGAGGAAAGACGGGGTGGGACCGATTGTCCGCGCCCCGGTTCCGGCGACCAGCGGGCTTTCGCCACCCTCTCATGGGGGATGGCGGTCAGCGTACGTAGCCGGACTACGGGGATTGGCCACGGCAGAAGCGTTGCGGCCGATTACCTTGTCGCACCGGGGTAACCCACTACGTTCCCCTGTCGACGCTTGCAGGCCGCCCCATCCGGTAGTGAAACTGCATTCCCCGGCCTTGGCCGGATCCCACCCCGCGGACACGCGTCATCCGGTGGCCTGGTTTGGCCTTTCCCACCACGAGGAGCCCCCATGCCCCAGAGGAGACACGCCCTGAGCGCCGCCGTCGCGGTGGTGCTGACCAGCCTGCCGTTGCCCGGCACCGCCGCGCTGAACCCGAAAGACACCTCCGTCCAGATGTTCCAGTGGAGCTGGCCCGACATCGCCCGCGAGTGCACCGAATGGCTGGGCCCCCAGGGCTACGGCGCGGTGCAGATCTCCCCGCCGCATGCCTCGAAGGTGGCCGACGGCTGGTGGGGCGTCTACCAGCCCGTCAACTACCTCGACCTCACGAGCCGCATGGGCACGCCCGCGCAGCTGCAGCAGATGATCGACACCTGCCACGCCGCCGGGGTGCGGGTGTACACGGACGTGGTGGTGAACCAGATGGCTGACGGCAGCGGCACCGCCACCGACGGCAGCACCTGGGACGGCGGCAGCCTGCGCTACCCCGCCTTCAGTGGCTTCGACTTCCATCCGCACTGTGTCATCCAGCCGGCGGACTACGACGGCCCGTCCGGGCGCCAGCGGGTGATGGACTGCCGCCTCGGCGGTCTGCCCGACCTGGCCACCGAAAGCGGCTACGTGCAGGGCCAGATCACCGACTACCTGCGGCGCCTGCTCGACATGGGTGTGGATGGCTTGCGCATCGACGCGGCCAAGCACATGCCGGTGGCGCCATGGCAGGCGATCCTGTCGGCCGTGCGCAGCACGCATCCGCTGACCCGCCAGGGCGAGCCCCTGTGGGTCACCCAGGAGATCATTCCCGACGGCGGCGTGGACCGCGCGGCGTACTTCGGCCTGGGCACCGTGAACGAGTTCAAGTTCAGCTACGCCATGCGCCAGGTGTTCCGCGGGGAGGACGGCCTGGCCCTCGCCGACATCCCGGCCCTCATGGGCAGCTGGGGCCAGTGGGGCGGCAGCTGGGGCTTCATGCCGCCGCAGCACGCCACCGTCTTCGTGAACAACTGGGACACCGAGCGCAACGGCAGCTCCCTGACCACGGCCAACCACTCACCGGGTGCGGTGAACGACACCGTGGGCACCAAGCGCTACGACCTGGCCAACATCTTCATGCTCAGCCAGGGCTATGGCGAGGCCCAGCTGCACTCCGGCTTCCGCTTCACCCACCATGACGACGACCGTCCCGCCGCGAGCCCCTACCGGGACGGCCAGCCGCAGATCAACGTGGTGTGGGATTTCGTGCACCGCTGGAGCGACATCTCCCCCCTGGTGAAGTTCCGCTCGGCCATGGCGGGCCAGCCGCAGCAGCGCTGGACGGTGGGCGACAACCGCCAGCAGGTGGCCTTCAACCGCGGCAATGCCGGCTTCGTCGCCCTCAGCAACAGCGGCCAGACATGGCAGCGCACCTTCGCCACCGGCCTGCCGGCGGGCACCTACTGCAACGTCGTGCAGGGCACGCTCACCCCCGACGGCAGCGCCTGCACGGGCGCCACCATCACGGTGCAGGCCGACGGCAGCGCCGCGCTCACGATCGGGCCCAACGACGGCAGCAGCGTGCCGGCGGTGGTCATCTACGGGCCAGAGGGTGGCCGGCCCGGGCGGCAGCGGCTGCGCGGTGCGCTTCACCATCGCCGAGGCCCGCACCCAGTGGGGCCAGGAGGTGGTCGTCGTGGGTGACACCCCGGCCCTGGGCCAGTGGAACCCGGCACGCGGCGTCCCCTTGCGCATCCAGGGCAGCGGGGCGGACGCGCCCTGGAGCGGCACGGTGACGCTGCCGGCGCGCAGCCGCGTGCAGTACAAGTACCTGAAGTGGGACGGTCGCCAGGCGGTGTGGGAATCCGCCCACCCCACGCCCAGCGGCAACCGCGAGTTCAGCAGCTGCGCCTCCGGCCGGTCGCAGCGGCGCGAAGACGGCGCGTTCCGGCACTGAACCGGGGCGCGCCGGCGCCTCACCCGGTGGGCCAGTGGAGCTCGCCGGGGAACCACCAGAGCAGGGCCGCCGTCATGCTGACATAGCGCGCGAACTTGCCGATGGCCATGTACAGCACGCACGGCCAGAACGGCAGCTTGAGCCAGCCGGCCACGGCACACAGCGGGTCGCCCACGGCCGGCAGCCAGCTCAGCAGGCAGGCCTTGGGGCCGAAGCGCTGCAGCCACTGCAGCGCGCGCGCCTCGTGCGGGGGCCGGTGCTTGATGTGCTCGTACGCCCGCTCGGCGCCATACCCCATCCACCAGCTGATGGCCCCGCCCAGCGTGTTGCCGACGGTGGCCACCGCCACGGCCGGCCAGAACAGCGTGGGGTCCAGCTTCACCAGGCCGACCACGGCGAACTCCGAGCCGAGCGGCAGCAGCGTGGCCGACAGCACGGAGATGAGGAAGACGGCGGTCAGGCCCAGCTTGGGCACCGCCAGCGCCGTCAACAGCCCCTCCACCCATGACAGGATGCTCGATTCCATCAAGGCCGATTATGGGTGGCGGGCGTCACAATCGCGGCGGGGCCCCGCGCCGCCCCGTTCCCGTTGCCCTGTCACGACCCGAGGCCCACCATGCTGCGTCACCTTCGCCGTTGTCGAGTCGCCCTGATGGCCGCCCTGGCAGCCCTGCTGGGATGGGCGCCGGCCGCCCCCGCGTCGGCCCAGGCCTGCGCGCAGCTGGTGGCCTCGGGCAACCCCGAGTACCCGCCCTACCTCTGGCGCGACCCGGACAACGAGAACCGCCTCATCGGCGCCAACGCCGAGATGATGCAGTGGCTCGCGCGCGAGATCGGCGTGCCCATCGAGGTGCAGTACAGCGGGCCCTGGGGCCGCGTGCAGGAGGAGACCCGGCTGGGCCACCTGGACATGATCGCCGGCGCCTTCTTCACGCTGCCGCGCACCGAGTACATGGACTACTTCCACCCGGCGTTCTACGAGACGCGCTCGGTGATCTGGACGCGCGGCGACGACAGCGGCATGAAGTTCCGGCGCTGGAACGACCTCATCGGCCGTCAGGGCGTCACCGTGATCAACAACAGCTTCGGCGAGGAGTTCGACCGCTACGCCAAGGACAAGCTGCGCATCAACCAGGTGGCCAGCCTGGAGCAGGCGATCCAGATCGTGCAGAACCGGCGCGCCGACTACCTCGTCTATGAGGACTACCCCGGCCAGGCGTTCCTGGCGCGGCGCAACATCAGCGACGTCAAGATGCTCGGCGAGCCGGTGGCGCGCGAGAACCTCTACGTGACCATGTCCCACCGCTCGGCGTGCAACTCGCCCGAGCTGCGCGGGCGCATCGCCCGCGCGCTGTACAAGCTGCAGCGCGACAAGGCCATCATGACGGGTTTCATGGACCGTGCCATCAACCTGTGGCGACGCCAGCAGAACGGCAAGCCCTGACACGCCGTGGATGCACCCGGCGCGCCCGCGCAGGCCGCCGGGCGGGCCACCGGGGCGCGGCCGGTAGAATCCCTGCCTTCTTTTTGAGCAGCCGATGTCGCCCGCCCCTTCGTCCCCCTCCCTGCTGCGGCCCATGCACATCGGGCCCCATCGGCTGGCGAACAACCTGTTCGTGGCGCCGATGGCGGGTGTGACGGACCGGCCCTTCCGACAGCTGTGCCGGCGCCTGGGCGCCGGCCACGCCGTCAGCGAGATGGTCACCTCGAAGCGCGAGCTCTGGGATTCGCTCAAGACCTCCCGGCGCGCCAACCACGAGGGCGAGCCCGGCCCCATCGCCGTGCAGATCGCCGGCACCGAGCCCGCGATGATGGCCGAGGCGGCCGCCTACAACATCGACCGCGGCGCCCAGATCATCGACATCAACATGGGCTGCCCGGCGAAGAAGGTGTGCAACACCTGGGCCGGCTCGGCGCTGATGCGCGACGAGGCGGGCGCCCTGGCCATCGTCGAGGCGGTGGTGGCGGCCTGCGCGCCGCGCGGCGTGCCCGTCACGCTCAAGATGCGCACCGGCTGGTGCGCCGCCGAGCGCAATGCGCTGTCCATCGCCCGGGCCGCCGAAAGCGCCGGCGTGGCGCTGGTCACCGTGCACGGACGCACGCGCGAACAAGGCTATGGCGGCCAGGCCGAGCACGACACCGTGGCGGCCATCAAGGCGGCGCTGCGCATCCCCGTGGTGGCCAACGGCGACATCGACACGCCCGAGCGTGCCGCCGAGGTGCTGCGGGCCACGGGCTGCGACGCCGTCATGGTGGGCCGCGCCGCCCAGGGCCGGCCGTGGATCTTCGCCGACATCGCCCACTACCTGGCTCACGGCGCGCACCGGCCGGCGCCCGCCACGCGCGATGTGCAGCGCTGGCTCACCGAGCACCTGAGCGACCACTACCGCCTGTACGGCGAGGCCAGCGGCGTGCGAAGCGCGCGCAAGCACATCGGCTGGGCCGTGCGCACCCTGCCCGGCGGCGAGGCCTTCCGCGCGGCCATGAACATGCTCGACGACGCCGATGCCCAGTGGCACGCGGTGACCCGCTTCTTCGACCACCTTGCCGACCGCCACGAGCGCCTTCCCGTGCCCGCGGCGGCCAACCCCGACCACTTCACCCTTTCCGCCTGACGCGCGCGCCTGCATCGGCGGTGCGCCCGGCGTGCCGCGGGCGCGCCGTCACCGCCCGGCGGCACGCAGCCCACCCCTTCGCATGAGCAAGAAAAGCATCGAGGACTGCGTCCGCGAGACCCTGACGCAGTACTTCAAGGACCTGGACGGCGCCGAGCCGCATTCGCTGCACGACATGGTGATCCGCACGGTGGAGAAGCCGCTGCTGGATGTGGTGATGCAGCAGGCCGGCGGCAACCAGAGCAAGGCCGCCGAGTGGCTGGGCATCAACCGCAACACCCTGCGCCGCAAGCTGCTCGAACACCAGCTGATCTAGCCGCCCGGCGCGCCCGCCCGGCCGGCCCGAACGATTCCACACTTCACTGAGCCCCTCCCCATGACCCGACTCACCGCCCTGCTCTCGGTCTCCGACAAGACCGGCATCGTCGAACTGGCCCAGGCCCTGCACGGCCACGGCATCCGCCTGCTGTCCACCGGCGGCACCGCCAAGCTGCTGGCCGGCGCCGGCCTGCCCGTCACCGAGGTGAGCGAGGTCACCGGCTTTCCCGAGATGCTCGACGGCCGGGTGAAGACGCTGCACCCGCGCGTGCACGGTGGCCTGCTGGCCCGGCGCGACCTGCCCGAGCACATGGCCGCGCTGCAGGCGCACGGCATCGACACCATCGACCTGCTGGTGATCAACCTCTACCCCTTCGCGCAGGCCACCGCCAAGGCCGACTGCACGCTGGACGACGCCATCGAGAACATCGACATCGGCGGGCCGGCCATGCTGCGCGCCGCCGCCAAGAACTGGCAGGACGTGGGCGTGGTGATCGACCCCGCCGACTACCCGCAGGTGCTGGCCGAGCTGCAGGCGTCCGGCGGCCAGCGCCTGACGCGCACCACCAAATTCATGCTGGCCAAGAAGGTGTTCGCCCACACCGCCGCCTACGACGGCATGATCGCCAACTACCTCACCGCCCTGGAAGCCGGCGCCGAGGACCGCACCGCGGCGGTGCCGGCCCGCGCCGAGTACCCGGCCGTGTACAACCTGCAGCTGCACAAGGTGCAGGGCATGCGTTATGGCGAGAACCCGCACCAGAGCGCCGCGTTCTACCGCGAGGCGCAGGTGGCGCAGGGCCTGCTGGCCGGCTGGACGCAGATCCAGGGCAAGGAGCTGAGCTTCAACAACATCGCCGACGCGGACGCGGCCTGGGAGTGCGTGAAGGCCTTCGACCTGCCGGCCTGCGTGATCGTCAAGCACGCCAACCCCTGCGGTGTGGCGGTGGGCGCCACGCTGCTGGAGGCCTACGAGAAGGCGTTCAAGACCGACCCCACGAGCGCCTTCGGCGGCATCATCGCCTTCAACCGGCCGCTGGACGCCGACGTGGTGGCCGCCATCCACGAGCGCAAGCACTTCGTCGAGGTGGCGATCGCGCCGCAGGTGACGCCCGCCGCGCGCGAGGCCTATGCCAGCAAGACGAACGTGCGCCTGCTCGAGGTGCCCATCAGCGGCGCCGTGAATGCGCTCGACTTCAAACGCGTGGGCGGCGGCCTGCTGCTGCAGTCGGCGGACAACGTCGATGTGGTGGGTGAGCTGAAGGTGGTCACCAAGGTGCAGCCCACCGCGCAGCAGCTGCAGGACCTGCGCTTCGCCTGGACCGTGGCGCGCTTCGTCAAGAGCAACGCCATCGTGTTCTGCAAGGACGGCATGACCTTCGGCGTGGGTGCGGGCCAGATGAGCCGGCTCGATTCCGCCCGCATCGCCAGCATCAAGGCGCAGGCCGCCGGCCTGTCGCTGCAGGGCACGGCCGTGGCCAGCGACGCGTTCTTCCCGTTCCGCGACGGCCTGGACGTGGTGGTGGACGCCGGCGCCACCTGCGTCATCCACCCGGGCGGCTCCATGCGCGACGACGAAGTGATCGCTGCCGCCGACGAGCGCGGCATTGCGATGGTGCTCACCGGCACCCGCCATTTCAGGCACTGAGAAAGCCACCTTGGACCTTGGGCTACTGTATTTCTATACAGTATCTCCATGGACCTGATTGCCAAGCTCGCGGTGCTGGCCGATGCGGCCAAGTACGACGCGTCCTGCGCGTCCAGCGGCAGCACGAAGCGTGATTCGCGCGATGGGGTGGGCCTGGGCTCCACCGAGGGCATGGGGATCTGCCACAGCTACACGCCGGACGGGCGCTGCGTGTCGCTGCTGAAGATCCTGCTCACGAACCACTGCCAGTTCGACTGCCTGTACTGCGTCAACCGGGTGAGCAGCAACGTGCCGCGGGCGCGCTTCCGGCCCGCGGAGGTGGTGCAGCTCACGCTGGACTTCTACCGTCGCAACCTCATCGAGGGGCTGTTCCTGTCCAGCGGCATCATCCGCAGCCCCGACTACACCATGGAGCAGCTGGTGGAGGTGGCACGCGCACTGCGCGAGGACCACCACTTCCGCGGCTACATCCACCTCAAGACGATTCCGGATGCCGCGCCCGAGCTGCTGGCCGCGGCCGGCCGCCACGCCGACCGGCTGAGCATCAACCTGGAGCTGCCCACGCCCGCCGGCCTGGCCGCCCTGGCGCCCGAGAAGGACGCGGTGGGCATCCGCCGCTCCATGGCGCGGCTGCGGCTGCTGATCGACGACGCGAAGGACGCCGGGCGGCCGGCCGCGCCGCGCGCCGGGGCGGCGCTGCGGCCCCGCGCCGCCACGCCGCCGCCCTTCGCGCCGGCGGGCCAGAGCACGCAGATGATCGTGGGCGCCGATGGCGCCGACGACCGCACCATCCTGGCCACCAGCCACACGCTGTACGCCAGCTATGGCCTCAAGCGGGTGTACTACTCGGCGTTCAGCCCCATCCCCGATGCCTCGCGCCAGCTGCCGCCGCATGCGCCGCCCCTGCAGCGCGAGCATCGCCTGTACCAGGCCGACTGGCTGATGCGCTTCTACGGCTTCGCGGCGGACGAGATCGTGCCCGGGCCGTCCCGCCCGGGCGGCGACGCCGGCCTGCTGCGCCTGGACGTGGACCCCAAGCTCGCCTGGGCACTGGCCCATCCCGAGCGCTTCCCCGTGGACCTGAACACCGCGCCGCGCGAGCTGCTGCTGCGTGTGCCCGGCCTGGGTGTCAAGGCGGTGGACCGTCTGCTGGCCAGCCGCCGCGTGCGGCGGCTGCGGGCCGACGACCTGCAGCGCCTGCGCGTGCCGGTGAAGAAAGTGCTGCCGTTCGTGGTGACGGCCGACCACCGGCCGCGCGCGGCGACGCGCGACGCTGTGCCTGCCACCGGCCTGGGCCGTGTGCCGGTGCAGGCGTCGCTGTTCGACGCGCCCGCCGCGGCCTGACACGCAGGCCCTGCCATGCGCTGCGTGTGGCTCGCCGCGGAGACCGACACCGAGGGCTGGCGCCGCGAGGCCCGCGCCCTGCTGCGCGCCGGCGTGGCACCGCACGCGGTGTCCTGGGGCGTGGCCGGCCCGGTGGGCGATCCACGGGGCAGCGGGCCGCTCGACGCCTGTGAGCCGACGCCCGGTCTGTTCGATGGCGCGCCGCCACGCGACGATGACGACGGTGCCCCCGGGTGCGCCGGCGTGCCCGCGCCACGCGTGCCGGCCGCCTTCCCCGCCCTGGCCGACAGCGCGCTGCTGCACCGCGACCCCGGCCGCTTCGCCCTGCTGTACCGCTTGCTCTGGCGCCTGCAGCAGGAGCCCGGCCTGCGCGGCGACCCGCTGGACGCCGACTGGCTGGCCGCGCAGGCGCTGGCCCAGGCGGTGCACCGCGACCAGCACAAGATGCGCGCCTTCGTGCGCTTCCACGAGCGGCCCACGCCCCTGGGCCCGCAGTACGTGGCCTGGTTCGAGCCCGGGCACCACACGCTCGCCTCGCAGGCCGGCTTCTTCCAGCGCCGCTTCGCCCGCATGCGCTGGGCGATCTTCACGCCCGACGCCAGCATCGCCTGGGACGGCCACTGCCTGCACCACGGCGGCCCCGCCCGCCGCGATGAGATCCCCACCGAGGACGCCACCCAGGCGCTGTGGCTCACCTACTACGCCAGCATCTTCAACCCGGCGCGCCTGAAGCTGGCGACGATGGCGCAGCACATGCCGCGCAAGTACTGGCACAACCTGCCCGAGGCGCGCTTGATCGCGCCCTTGGCGGCCGCGGCGGCGCAGCGCGCCGAGGCCATGGTGGAGCGCCCCGGCACCCTGCCCCACCGCCGTCGCACCGTGGCCATGGTGCCTGCCGACCCCTCCCACCGCGATCCGCCCGCCGCCGGCGCCGACCCGCACGCCGCGCTGGCCGCCGTGCGGGCGCAGGCGCAGGCCTGCACCGCCTGTGCCCACGGCCGGCAGGCCACCCAGGCGGTGGCGGGCGAGGGGCCGCCAGGCGCGGCCCTGATGCTCGTGGGCGAGCAACCGGGCGACCAGGAGGACCTGCAGGGCCGCGCCTTCGTGGGCCCCGCCGGCCAGCTGCTGGACCGTGCGCTGGCCGAGGCCGGCATCGCGCGCGAGGCGGTCTACCTCACCAACGCGGTGAAGCACTTCGGCTTCACGCTGCGCGGCACCCGGCGGCTGCACAAGACGCCCGGCCAGCAGGAGGTGCTGGCCTGCAGCCGCTGGCTGGACGAGGAGATCGCGCTCGTGCAGCCCACGCGCCTGCTGGCGCTGGGTGCCACCGCGGCCCGCGCCCTGCTCGGGGCCGCGGTGTCGGTGTCCGCCTCCCGCGGCGCGCCGCCGCTGCGCCGGCCGCAGGACGGCCTCGAGGTGCACGTCACCTGGCACCCCGCCGCCCTGCTGCGCATGCCGCCCGACGAGCGCGAGCGCGCCTGGCCGCGCTGGGTGGCCGACCTGCGGGCGGCGGCCTCTCAGATCGGCGTGGCCAGGTAGGCCCTGCGCACCCCGTGGTGCAGCCCCGTGCCGAGGATCTGCCCCACGTCGTTGATGTCCTCGGCAGTCCTCAGGGTCCAGCCCTGGGCCTGGGCGTCGGCCAGCGTGTTGAGTTCGTGCATCCGGCCGTCCACCCACAGGAATGCCAGCCAGCGGAACGAGCCTGGCGACTGCGACCACATGCCCTGGCCGACGACCATGTCGTGCCGGTTCAGGGCCGTGGCCACGGTGGACGAGGTGGTGCCGGGCAGACGCCCCAGCGTGATCAGCTCCCCCTCGCGCAGCAGGAAGGGAATGTCGGGCCCGCGCGGCACGGCGCGCAGGAAGCCGCAGACGTGTCCGGCGTCGTTGATGCCGCGCACGCCATGGTCGGTGGTGCCGGGCAGGTCCAGCACCCGCACCACGCCATGTTCCATCACGAAGCCGGCCGTCACCAGATGGCGTCCGGTGCGGTACAGCATGCCGCCCACCGTGCCGCTGCCGTTGATGCACAGGGCATCCCAGAAGCTGGCGCGCGCAGGGGGCTCATGCAGACGCACCGCCCCGTCGGCGTAGAGGTAGAGCTGCGCATCGATCGTGAGCCCCACCACCTCGCGGCGCTGGCTGATGTCGCGCGCGCTGCGCAGATGCGGCGCGCCCCGCACCTGGAGGTCGCGGCGTTGCATGCCGTCCCACATCCAGCAGGCGTAGGTGCCTGGGTGGTCGGGCTGGTCGTCACCGACCACCAGGCCGTCGTCGTTGATGCCGTTGCCCCGGTGCGCCACGCCGGTCCACGGCTGGTCGACCAGCGCGCCGGCCGGGCCGCGAAAGGCCACCCCGTTGGCGTCCCGGTCATTCTTCAGCGCCTCGCCGGTGGCGATGCCGTGCAGGTTGAGGGCCCGGGGGCGCACCGCGGGACCACCCAGGTCGCCCAGGTCCTCGATGCGGTAGCGCGGCGGTGAACCGGCGCGGGCCGGGCCGGGCCAGGTGCCGGCGGCAGCGAGGGCCAGGGCGCCAAGCGTCTGGCGACGGTTCAAGGAAACGGACATGGCGGCGGGCTCCGGCGGGCAGGAGCGCGCATTGTGGGCGGGCCGCCCCGGTATGGGCCGCCCGAGCCAGGGGATGGCCAGGGGCTCAGCGGCTGTGCGAGGTCAGCCGCGCCAGCGGCGACGCCAGGGCCACGCCCGCCGCGGCGTCGCCCGTCTCGGCCACGCCCTCGCCGGTGAGCGCCACCGCCGAGCCGGCCTCCGCCGCCTGGCCGCGCATGGCCAGGCCCACGGCCAGGATGTCGATGACCAGCAGGTGCAGGATGCGGCTGACCATGGGCAGGTGGGTGGTCACGTCCTCGGGGTAGTCCACGATGAGCGCCACGTCGGCCTTGCGCGCCAGCGGCGTCTGGCTGGCGGTGATGGCGATGACCTGGGCGCCGCGCGCGCGGGCCTTGTCCACCACCTCCAGCAACTCCGGCCGCTTGCCGCTGGGGCTGATGACCACGGCCACGTCGCCGGCCTTCAGCACGTCGGCCGCCAGCAGCTGCAGGCGCGGGTCGGTGTAGGCCATGCTGGGCAGGCCGAAGCGCAGGAACTTGAACTGCGCGTCCTGCGCCACCACGCCGTAGTGGCCGGCGGCGTAGAAATCCACCCGGTGCGCGGCCAGCAGCAGCTCGGTGGCGCGGTGGCTCATCTCCCGGTTGAGCTGGCTGCGCAGCTGCAGGATGGCCGACGCCGTGTTGCCCAGCACCTTGCTGCCCAGCTCGACCATGGAGTCGTCGGTGGTCACCTGGGTGTGGGTGATCGGCACGGTACCGGTGAGGCTGGAGGCCAGGCGCAGCTTGAAGTCGGACAGGCCCTCGCAGCCGAGCGAGCGGCAGAACCGGATCACCGTGGGCTGGCTCACGTTGGCCGCCTTGGCGATCTCGGCGATGGGGTCGTTGAGCACCGAGCGCGGGTGCGCCAGCACATGGTCGGCCACGCGCAGCTCGGCCGGCGTGAGGTCGCCGCGCGCTCGGCGGATCTGCGTGAGCAGGGTGGACGCCGGCGTGGTGCTGAGGGTGCGCAGCTGGGCATCGAGCACCGCCGACGCGCCGATGAAGGTGGCGTGCTCGGCCGTGATGACGAAGGTGGGGATGTCGCCCACGTAGCGGCTGAAGCGGCCCTTGTCCTCGAAGCGGGCGCGGAACGGGGAGCGGTCGAAGGCGGCGCCCAGGCGCGGCACGATGGTGCCGCCGATGTAGATGCCGCCCAGCGCACCCAGCGTGACGGCCAGGTTGGCGGCCGCGGTGCCGAGCATGGCGCAGAACACCTCCAGCGTGTCCACGCAGACGGGGTCGGTGCCGTCCAGCGCATGCTGGGTGATCTCCGGCGCGGACAGCTCACGCACCGGCTGGCCGGCGTGCGCCGCCAGCGCGCGGTGCATCAGCTCCAGGCCGGGCCCCGAGAGCAGGCGCTCGAAGGAGACGTGGTCGAACTGCGTCCACGCGTGGCGCAGGATGGCGACCTCGCGCTCGTCGCGCGGCGAGAAGCTGGTGTGCCCGCCCTCCGAGCCCAGCGCCATCCAGCCCTCGCCGGCCGGGATGAGGCCCGACATGCCCAGGCCGCTGCCCGAGCCGAGCAGGCCCATGACGTTGCGCTTGCGCGCCGTGCCGCCGCCCACCTGGCGCACATCCTGCGGCCCCAGGCGCGGCAGCGCCATGGCCAGCGCGGTGAAGTCGTTCAGCACCACCAGCGTCTCCAGCCCCAGGCGCTGCCGGGTCTGCTCGATGGAGAACTGCCAGTGGTAGTTGGTCATGCGCACCTGGTCGCCTTCCACCGGGTTGGCGATGGCGACGGCCGCGTGCTGCACACCCAGGCCCGCCGGCAAGGTGGCCAGGTAGGCCGCCACGGTGGCCTGGAAATCCGGGTGGTCCGCGCAGCGCAGGTTGGCCAGGTGCTGGAACTGGCCAGGCGACACCTCGAGGGCGAATCGGGCATAGGTGCCGCCGATGTCGGCGAGCAGCCGGGGGCTGTCGAAGGTGGCCATGCGGTGGGGAGGTGGGCGCGGGGGCGGTGCCGGGATGGGCCGATTATCCGGCCGCCCCCGCCCGGGGCGCCGCCCGGCGGCGTCAGCGCACGAACACCACCGCGCTGCGGGCCGGCACGTCGAAGCGGCCGGTGGCGCGGTGCATGCGGGCCTGCGTGGCGACCCGGCGGTCGGCCGCGCCGCGACGGGCCTGCACCGGGTGCAGCCGCCAAGCGGCCCCGGCCTCGTCCGGCAGGGTGATGGACTGCGGCGTGTCGGCTGCGTTGAGCAGCACCATCACCGCGCCGAAGCGGGCGCCGGGCAGGCCGCGCCCGTCCAGGCGCGCGGCGATGAGCCAGGGGTTCGCGCCCGGGCCGCTGCCCGGGAAGCTCAGGCGCTGCATCACCTCGTCGGCGGTGCGCAGCCGGAACAGCGTCGTGCTGGCGCGCATGGCCAGCAGGTCCAGGAAGCCGGCGCGGGTGAAGGCCATGTCGGCCGGCGTCGGCGCGAGGCGGGCCGCGTCCGCCAGCAGCGGCTGGAACACCGGCCAGCTCGCCTCGTTGTCGCCGGCGGGCGGCAGGCCGCTGCCGAAGGCGCTGCGGCGGCCGGACCAGTCGATGCGGTTGAACCAGTCGCCCGAATCGAAGCTGTTGCGGTCCAGGCTCTTGCTGCGCAGCAGCTCGCCGCCGGCATGGAAGTAGGCCACGCCCTGGCTGAAGGCCACGCTGGCCAGCGACAGCAGCTGCACCCGCGCGCGCTCGTGGCCGTCCAGGCCGCGCGGCAGCTTGAGCAGGTGGTTGTCGAACAGGGTCTGGTTGTCGTGGTTCTCCACGTAGTTCACCACCTCGGCGGGCTCGCTCGCATAGCCTGCGGGCTGGCCGGCATAGTCCAGCGCCGCCAGCGGGCGGGTGCGGCCGTCCGCGGGCGTGAGGCGGTAGCCGCGCAGCGTGCCGGCCAGTCCGGCGCGGACCAGGTCGGCCTGGGTGCGGGCCTCCTGCGCGCGCGCGTGGTCGGCGGCCACGCCGCCGTGCACCCAGCCGCGGCGCTGCGTCAGGGCGATGCCTGAATCACCTGCCGAGCCACCGCGCACCGCGTCACGCGCGCGGTCGCTGAAGGTGCCGATGCCCGTGCCGTTCAGGCTCAGCTGCGAGGCCTGCACGAAACGGCGGCCGTCGGCCACCTCGCCGAAGTTCCAGCCTTCGCCGATCAGGTGCACGGGCCGGCCGGCCGCCGCGTCCACCACCGCCTGCAGGCGCTGCATGGCCTCGCGCGGCTGGTGGCCCATCAGGTCGAAGCGGAAGGCGTCGATGCGGTAGGCGCGCGCCCACAGCGCCACCGAGTCGATCATGAGCCGCGCCATCATGGCGTGCTCCGTGGCGGTGTTGTCGCAGCAGGTCGAGCGCTCCACCCGGCCCTGCGCATCGAGACGGTGGTAGTAGCCGGGCACGATGCGGTCCAGCACCGAGGGCAGCGACTGCCCCGAGGCGGAGGTGTGGTTGTAGACCACGTCCATGCCCACGCGCAGGCCGGCGCGGTGCAGCGCCATCACGGCGGCGCGCAGCTCGCGCACGCGCACCGCCGGGTCGACCGCGTCGGTGGCGTAGCTGCCCTCGGGGGCGTTGTAGTGCCAGGGGTCGTAGCCCCAGTTGAAGCAGTCGGTGGCGGCCACCGCCCGCAGCGCGGCCTGCGGCGCCGGGCTGTCCGGCGCGGCCGCGGGAAGGCGGGGGGTGACGCAGCCGCGCTCGGGCACGCTGGCCAGGTCGAACACCGGCAGCAGGTGGACGTCCGTCAGGCCGGCGCGCGCCAGGTCGCGCAGGTGGCGCATGCCCCGCGAGCCGGCATGGGTGAAGGCCAGGTAGCGGCCGCGGTGGGCGGCTGGCACGTCCGGGTCGTGCAGCGAGAAGTCCCGCACGTGCAGTTCGTAGATCACCGCATCGGTGGGCGCGGCCAGCGCGGGCGCCCGGTGGCCGTCCCAGCCCGGTGGCTTCAGGGCGGCATCGTCCAGGTCGAGCAGCGCGGCACGCGCGCTGTCGGCGGTGAGGCTGACGGCGTAGGGGTCGGTCACCCGGTTGCGCACCCAGCCGGTGCCCGGCACGTACACCTCCACCAGGTAGGTGTAGGTGCGGCCCCGCCAGTCGGCCGGCGCGCGCGCCTGCCAGGCGCCGGTGCGCGGGTCGCGCTGCAGGGGCAGCCACGCGGTCGCCGGCCCCTCGGGGGCCGCATGCACGCAGACCCCGACGGCGCGCGCCGTGGGGGCCCAGAGATGGAAGCCGGTGGGCTGGCCGCGCCGCGTCACCGCGCCCAGCTGCGGCAGCACCGCCGGGTCCGCCGCGGCCGGGAAGAGCGCGTCGAGCAAGGCGGCATGCTGCGGCGCCGTCGCGGCCTGCACGCGCGGCGCCCCCGATGACACCCCGTCGGGCGACGTGCGCACCAGCCACCAGGCCCCCGGCAACCGTCCGGCGACACCGGCCGCGGCCGCGGCAGGCAGCGCCAGCGTCATGCCCGGCGCCAGGTGCCGCCAGCGCTCTCCCGGCGCGGCGGCGGGGGCGCGCCCCTCACCCTGCGACCCGGCCGCGTCCAGGCGCCAGGCGCTGGCCGTGGGCGGCAGCGGCTGGCCCGGCCGAGGCGCCTCGCGGGCCTCGGGGTCGTGCAGCAGCCAGAAGGCGGCAGGCGCGGCGGAGCCAGCCTCCGCCGTGGGCGCGCCCGGCCAGTGCAGCCGCCGGTCGTCCAGCCACACCGCCTCGGCGTGGGCCGGCTCGCCGGCGGGGGCAGGGCTGAGCAGGGTGGTGTGGCCGGGCGCGTCGCAGGCCGCCGGAACCGCCGCGGCCACCGGGCCGGCGAGGGCCGCGGCGCTCACTCCGGCCGCGACGGCGGCGGCGACGGCGACGGCGGCAGGCCCCCGCCGGAAGCAGGACATGGGCGCTCGCATCGTGCAGGTCGGGGAAATCCGGTGGAACATAGGTAGCAAAACTACATCATGCCGCCACAACGGATGGTGCGGATCCAGGAGTTGCCCTATGCTCCGCACGCACTGCATGGCCTGGTGATCCCATCGATGAAGTACCTTTACTACATTGTCTGCCTGGGGGCGCTGTGCGCCACCGTGGCCGCTGCGCCGGCTCGGGCGCAGCCGCCCGCCGACAGTGCGCGGGCCGCGGCAGCGGTGGACCGCCGGCCGGTGCCGTGGGCGCCGACGTCCAGTGGCCTGCCCGCCGGGTGGCAGCACGGCGTCTTCATGGAGATCTTCGTCCGCGCCTACCAGGACTCCGACGGCGACGGCATCGGCGACCTGCGCGGCCTCGTCCAGCGGCTCGACCACCTGGCGGACCTCGGCGTGCGCGGGCTGTGGCTCATGCCCATCCAGCCGAACGCCGACGGCGACCACGGCTACGCCACGACCGACTACCGCGGCATCGCCCCGGAGTACGGCACGCTGGCCGACTTCGACCTGCTCATCCGCGAGGCGCACGCACGCGGCATCGGCGTGGTGATGGACTACGTCATCAACCACAGCGCCGCCGAGCACCCCTGGTTCGTGGACGCGCGCAGCCGGCCGGACAGCCCCTGGCGCGCCTGGTACGTGTTCCGCCCGCAGCGGCCCGCCGGCTGGGACATCTGGGGCAAGAACCCCTGGTACAGCACCGCGGCGCAGCCCTGGCGCTTCACCGGCCCTCCCAAGGACCTGCCCGAACCCACGCCGGCGCAGGCCGCGTCGCCCCTGGGGGCCTACTTCGGCACCTTCGGTCCGCACATGCCGGACTTCGACCTGACGAACCCCGAGGTGCTGGCCTACCACCTGGACAGCCTGCGCTTCTGGCTCAACCGCGGCCTGGACGGCTTCCGGCTGGACGCCGTGCCGCACATGGTGGAGCGCGACGCGGTGCACTGGAACGACCAGCCGGAAAGCCGCGCCCTCACGCGGCGGCTGCAGCAGGAGATCCACCGCTACCCCGGCCGGTACGTCGTCTGCGAGGCCACCGCCGAGCCCGCGGCCTATGCCGACGAGGCGGTGTGCGGCGGCGCCTTCGCCTTCGGCCACGTGCAGCACTACGTGGCCGCCGCACGCGGCGATGCAGCCGCCGTGCAGGCGCTGGCGCGCTTCCCTGTGGCCGCCACGCCGCGCCTGGCCACCTTCGTGTCCAACCACGACATCTTTGCCGGCCTGCGCCTGTGGGACCAGGTGGGCGGCGACGAGGCGCGCTACCGCCTGGCGGCCGCGGGCTACCTGCTGCAACCCGGCACCCCGTTCGTCTACTACGGCGAGGAGATCGGCCAGGCCAGCGTGCCGGGCCTGGCCGAGGACCTGCCCATCCGCTCGCCCATGAGCTGGGCCGCCGACGCGCGCGGCCCGGGCGCCTTCACCACCGGCACGCCCTTCCGGCCGGCGGCGCCCAACGCCGCCTCGCACCACGTCGCCGCGCAGCGCAGGGACGCCGGCTCGCTGCTGGCCTTCTACCGCACGCTGATCCGGCTGCGCAACGACCGGCCCTCGGTCGCCCGCGGTGGCTACGAACACCCCGTGGCCCAGGGGCACACGCTGGCCTTCCAGCGCCGCCTGGGCAGCGAGCGCACGCTGGTGGTCATCCACTACGGCAGCGAGCCGGCGCGGCTGGTGATCCCGGGGCTGGCCCCCGGCGCGGTGCTGACACGGCTGTTCCCGCCGGGTGACGGCGCGGACGGCCTGCCGCCCGACCCCCGTGGCCTGTCGCTGCCGCCGCAATCCGTCCACGTCTTCGACATCCGATGAGCCACGCCCTTCTCCGTCAGCTCGCCATGGCCGGCCTGGCCGCCATCTGCGCGCTCGCCAGCGCCGCGCGGGCCGCGTCCATCGCCCGGGTGGACCCGCCGCACTGGTGGGCCGGCATGCGGGCGCCCACCGTGCAGCTGCTGCTGCAGGGCCAGGACCTGGGCGGCCTGCAGGCCCGGGTGCAGTCCGGCCCCGCGGGGGTGCGCGTGGCCCGCACCACCGCCCTGCCCAACCCGCGTTACCTGGCGGTGGAGCTGGCCGTGCCGCCCGGGGCGGCGCCCGGGCCGGTGACGCTGGCACTGCAGCGTGGCGGCCGCACGCTGCTGACCCACCGCTACACGCTGCGCGCCCGGGCGCCCGGCTCGGCCGGGCGCGCCGGCTTCGGCCCGCAGGACGCGGTGTACCTGCTGGTGCCGGACCGCTTCGCCAACGGTGACCCGGCCAACGACGACCATGACGGGCTGGGCGACCCCACGAACCGCGCCGAGCCCGGCGGCCGCCACGGCGGCGACCTGGCCGGCATGACCGCCGCCCTGGACTACATCGCCCGCCTGGGCTTCACCCAGGTGTGGCCCACGCCCCTGCTGGAGAACCGCCAGCCGCGCTACAGCTACCACGGCTACTCGGCCACCGACCTGTACCGGATCGACCCCCGCTTCGGCACGCACGCCGACTACCTGCGCTTCACCGCCGAGGCGCGCGCCCGCGGCATCGGCGTGATCCAGGACCTGGTGCCCAACCACATCGGCTCCGGCCACCCCTGGCTGGCCGACCCGCCCGCGCCCGACTGGTTCAACCGCCAGGGCGCCCCGTATGCGGAGACCAACCACCGCCACGTGACGGTGGCCGACCGCTACGCCGCCCGGGCGGATGCCGAGGCCTTCCAGGACGGATGGTTCGTGCCCACCATGCCCGACCTGAACCAGCGCCATCCGGTGCTGGCGCGCGCCCTCATCCAGCAAGCCATCTGGTGGGTGGAGGAAGCGGGCCTGTCGGGCATCCGCGTGGACACGCACCCGTACTCGGACAAGGCCTTCCTCGCACGCTGGGTGGCCGCCATCCGCGCCGAGTACCCCCGGCTCGCGTTGGTGGGCGAGGAGATGACCGAGCACCCCGTGCTGGTGGCCTACTGGCTGCAGGGCTCGCCGGTGGCCGACACGGCGCCCGAGGCGCGCTCGGCCATGCCGGCGATGATGGACTTCCCGCTGTACGGCGTGCTCAGGCAGGCCCTCACCGAGCCGGAGGGCCAGGGCTACGGCGTGGGGCTGGGGCGGCTGTACGAGGCGCTGGTGAACGACCGGCTCTATCCCGCCCCTGAACGCCTGTGGCTGTTCGACGGCAACCACGACACCTCGCGCGTGTTCTCCGCGCTCGGCGAGGACCTGGCGCTGAACCAGCTGCTCGTGGCCTACCTGGCCACCGCCGTGCGCACGCCACAGTTCTTCTACGGCGGCGAGGTTCTGATGACCAGCCCGCTGCACCGCGACGACGGCATCGTGCGCAGCGATTTCCCCGGCGGCTGGCCGGGTGACCGCGTCAACGCCTTCACGGGCGCGGGCCTGAGCGCCGCGCAGCGCGAGATGCAGGCGACCGTGCAGCGCCTGTTCACCTGGCGCCGCACGGCCACGGCGGTGCACCGCGGCCGCTTCCTGCACTTCGCGCCCGACCGCGGCACCTACACCTACTTCCGCCGCGACGATGCCACCGGCGCCACGGTGATGGTGGTGCTGAGCAAGGCCACCGAACCGGTCACGCTGGACACGCGGCGCTTTGCCGAGGTGCTGCCGGCCGGCACGCGCGGCGTGGACGTGCTGAGCGGCGCGGCGGTGGACTTGGGGCATGCGCTGGTGGTGCCGCCGCGGCGGGCGATGGTGATCGAGCTGGCGAGGTAGGACCCGGCGCCCACCCTCGATCGGTTCGGACTGGGCTCGTCCCACCCCGTTCTGCATGAGCTGGTCGAAGGCCCTGTCCCTTACCGTTCAGCCTGAGCCCTTCGACAAGCTCAGGACAGGCCTGTCGAAGGCCCGCGTGCCAAGGCCGGCGCGCGCCACCCCCGACACCCGCCCCACCGGGCTCATGCGTCCGCGCCCTCGGCCTGGCGGCCGAGGGTCCGCTGCGATGCTCGGCCGGCCGGCACGCCGCCGAACTCGCTGCGCGGGCTGTCGCCCGCTGCGCTCAGACACCGGACGGCGAGTCAGAGGACGAGGCGCGCCAGACCGGCGCGCTGCCGGCCGTCCTGCGCTTCTCGCCGCTCCCGAAATCGCCCGGCGTGGCGGGTGTCGGGGGTGCCGGGGAGGCGTGGGTGCGGCGGCGAGGGAGGGCCCTCGACAGGCTCAGGCCGAACAGGTGGGGTGGCTCAGCCGAACGGTCCGTGAGCGAGCGGAGCCCTCCCCGTTCGCCCTGAGCTCGTCGAAGGGCTGCGTGACAGGACGAGCCGCTCGCCTGCCGGCGCCGGCGCCCGCCCCGGCCGGCGATTTGGGAGCGCCGAGAAGCGCAGGACGCGGGTCGGCGCGCGTCAGCGCGCATCGTGATCTGACTCGCGGCGACTGTCCGAGCGCAGTGAGCGCAGCGAACGAAGCGAGTTGAGCCGCGCGACCCGGGGCCGAGCATCGCAGGGCACCCTCGGCCTTCAGGCCGAGGGCGCGGACGCATGAGCCGGCCGGGGTGGGTGCCGGTGCGGGCTGGCACACCCCTTGAACGCCAAGGGCCTCCGACAGGCCTGTCCTGAGCTTGTCGAAGGGCTCAGGCCGAACAGAGAGCTGTGCGGGCCTTCGACAGGCTCAGGCCGAACGGCCAGGGGGTGCTCGGGCCGAACGGCCAGGGGGTGCCCAGGCCGAACGGCCAGGGGGTGCCCAGGCCAAACGGCCCGGGGTGGCTCAGGCGGAAACGCATTCCACCCAGCGCCAGCCCCAGCCGGGCAGCTCCACGGTTCCCAGCCCATCGACCGGCGCGCACGCCGCCTCGCCGCCCAGGTTCACCACCACCGTCAATGCCTGCCCGCCGCGCGCCCGGCGGAAGGCGAAGAGGGCGGGATGAGGCACATCGATGGGCTCCAGCGGCCCTCCCCAGGCCCCATTGGCGAGCGCCGGGTGGCGCCGCTTGAGCTGCAGCAAGGACGTGAAGAACGCCTCCAGAGGCCGGTCGCCCCAGGCGATGGGGTCCTTCTCGAAGAAGGCCAGGCGCCGGTCGAGCCCCGCCTCCTGGCCGCCGTACACCAGCGGCATGCCGGGCAGCGTGGCGGCCAGCACCGCCATGGCGCACAAGGCCTCGCCGAACAGCTCCACGTCACTGCCCTTCCACGCATTGATGTCGTGGTTGCTCGTGAAGGTCATGCGGTAGGCGTCGGCGGGAAACGCCGTCGCCCGCTCGTGCAGGTGGCGCAGCAGATCCGGCTTGCCTGCCCGCCCCTGCGCCATGGCCACCATCAGCTCCTGCAGCGCCCAGTCGTAGGTCATGTCGAAGGCCCGCGCGTGCAGGCCCGGGTCGCTCCATTCGGCCAGCAGGAACACCGGCTTGATCGCATCGAGCGCGGCGCGCGCACCGTTCCAGAAGTCGGTCGGCACCAGGCCCGCCACGTCGCAGCGAAAGCCGTCGACGTCCACCTCGCGCACCCACCAGGCCATGGCCTCCACCATGGCGGCGCGCAGCGCGGGCTGGCGGTAGTCCAGCGCCACCACGTCAGTCCATTCTTCCCTCGCCGCCCCCTCGCCGAAGGTGACCGAGGCGATCTCGCCGCGGGCATCGGTCTGGTACCACTCGGGGTGCGCCGACAGCCATGGGTGGTCCCACGCGGTGTGGTTGGCCACCCAGTCGAGGATGACGCGCAGGCCCAGCGCATGCGCCCGCGCCACCAGCGCACGCAGCTCGTCGAGCGTGCCGAACTCGGGGTTCACGGCGAGGTGGTCCCGCACCGCGTAGCCGCTGCCGAGCGTGCCCTTGCGGTGCCGCTGGCCGATGGGGTGCACGGGCATGAGCCACACGATGGCCACGCCCATGCGCTGCAGCCGTGGCAGGTGGGCGGCGAAGGCGTTGAACGTGCCCTCGGGCGTGTACTGCCGCAGGTTGACTTCGTAGATCGTCGCCTGACGCGACCAGGCGACATGCGCCACCGGGTCCACCGACTCCTGCGACGCGCGGACCATCTCAGGGCAGGCGCAGCAGCTCGAAGGGCCCGCGCCCGCTGGCGGCGGTGATGAGCCCCAGCACCCGCGTGATCTCGTCGCTCACCATCGGCCAGGTGAAGCGCCAGCTCCAGTTGCCGCCCAGCACGCCGGGGATGTTCATGCGGTGCTCGCTGGGCAGGCCCAGCACGTCCTGCAGCGGGAACACCGCCATCGCCGCCACCGAGTTGCAGCAGGCGCGGATCATGGCCCAGTGCACATCGTGCTCGCCACAGGCCAGGTAGCTGCCCGCGAAGGCCCGCTCGCGCACGCCGGCGTGCTGCCACCATCCGCGCACGGTGTCGTTGTCGTGCGTGCCCGTGTAGGCCACGCAGGCCGGCGTCCAGGTGTGCGGCAGGAACTCATGGTCGGCCTGCGCGCCGAAGCCGAACTGCAGGATCTTCATGCCCGGGAAGCCGCAGGCGTTCCGCAGCGCATGCACGTCCGGCGTGATGTAGCCCAGGTCCTCGGCCACGATCGGCAGGCGGCCCAGCTCGGCCTCGATGGCCGCGAACAGCGCGCGGCCCGGGCCAGGCAGCCAGCGCCCCTGGCGTGCGTCCGGGCTGTCGCCCGGGATCTCGTAGTACTCCGCGAAGCCACGGAAGTGGTCGATGCGGAAGATGTCGGCGCTCACCAGCGCGCGGCGCACGCGTGCCGTCCACCAGGCGTAGCCTTCGTCGGCCATGCGGTCCCAGCGGTACAGCGGGTTGCCCCAGCGCTGGCCCAGCGGGCCCAGGTCGTCGGGCGGCACGCCGGCGACCACGGTGGTGCGGAACTGCCCGTCCAGGTGGTACAGGTCCGGCCGCGACCAGCAGTCGGCCGAATCGTGCGCCACGAAGATGGGCAGGTCGCCCATCAGGGCCACGCCGCGGGCCTTGGCGTACGCCTTCAGCGCCGCCACCTGCTCGGCGAAGCACCACTGCACGAAGCGCCAGAAGGCGGTCTCCTCGGCATGCTCGCGCCGCGCCGCGGCCAGCGCGGCCGGCTCGCGCCGCGCCAGCGGGGCGGGCCACTCCCACCACGGCTGGCCGCCGCGCGGCGAGCGGATCGCCATGAACAGCGCGTAGTCGTCGAGCCAGCCGGCCTCGGCGGCGCAGAACGCGTCGTGCGCCGCGCGGTCGGCCGCGCCCGCCTGCGCGCGGAAGCCCGCGAAGGCGTCGCGCAGCCGCGCCTCGCGCCAGGGCAGCACCCGCCCGTAGTCGACCCGTTCGGCGCAGAAGCCGCCGGCCGGCAGCGCCGGCGACACCAGCCAGCCGCGCTGGACGAGCGGCTCCAGCGCCACCATCCACGGGCTGCCGGCAAACGCGCTCACGCCCTGGTAGGGCGAGTCGCCGGGGCCGATGGGCGTGCTGGGCAGCCACTGCCACACGCGCTGCCCCGCGGCCTGCAGCCAGTCCACGAAGCGGTAGGCATCGGGGCCGAAGTCCCCCAGGCCGTGCGGGCCGGGCAGCGAGGTGATGTGCAGCAGCACGCCGGCGCGGCGCTGCGTCAGGTCCTGGAGCGCATGGGTGGCGGCGGGCGCAGCGGAGCAGGTGGTCATGGCAGGAAGTCGGGGTCGGGGTCGAAGGTGTCGGGCAGCTCGCACAGCACCAGCAGGCTGCGCGCCGGCGCGGTGAAGTGGTGGCTGGCCGCGCGGCCGTGGCCGCCGGGCAGCTGGCCGCTGCTGTCCAGGCGCAATGCCCAGTCACCGGCCGGCAACACGAAGGGCACCGGCTGGGGCGTGGGGTTGAAGATCAGCAGCCAGTCCAGCACGCGCTCGTGGCGCGCGGCGGCATGGCCATGCAGGCGGCAGGCGAAGGGCAGGGACGCGGCCGCGTCGCCGCCCGCGGCCGGGGGCGTCTGCCAGTCGACGGGCTGCATCGCCGTGCCGTCGGCGGTGAGCCAGGCGATGGCGGCGTCCCCCGGGCCCGGCGGGCCGGCCACGAACCAGCGCGGGTGGCGCAGCAGCGCGGCCTCCTGCCGCAGCGCGGCCAGCGCCTCCACGAATCGCTGCAGCGGCTCGTCGGCATGGTCCCAGTCCAGCCAGCTGGTGGGGTTGTCCTGGCAGTACGCGTTGTTGTTGCCACCCTGGCTGCGGCCGAGCTCGTCGCCCGCCTGCAGCATGGGCGTGCCCTGGGCCAGCATCAGCGTGGCCAGCAGCGCGCGCTGCACGCGGGCGCGGGTGTCGCGCACGGCGGGGTCGTCGCTCGGGCCCTCGGGGCCGAACGCCGCGCACAGCTCGCCGTCGCGGCCGTCACGGTTGTCTTCGCCGTTGGCGTGGTTGTGCTTGGTGTCGTGGCTCACCAGGTCCGCGAGCGTGAAGCCGTCGTGGACCGCGATGAAGTTCACCGACGCCGCCGGCGCCCGGCCGGCGTGGTGGAACAGGTCGCTGCTGGCGGTGAAGCGGCGGGCGAACTCGCCCCGCGACACGCCCCGGCCCAGCCAGTAGCCCCGCGCGGCATCCCGGAAGCGGTCGTTCCACTCCAGGAAGCGGCCCGGGAAGTGGCCAAGCTGGTAGCCCTGCGGGCCGGCGTCCCAGGGCTCGGCGATGAGGTGCGCGCGGGCCAGCACCGGGTCCTGGCGCAAGGCGGTGAAGAACGCCGCCTGCGGATCGAAGCCCGCCTCCGTGCGTCCCAGCACCGGCGCCAGGTCGAAGCGGAAGCCGTCCACGCCCATGTCCTGCACCCAGAAGCGCAGGGAATCCAGCACGAACTGGGTGACACGCGGGTGCGCCAGGTTCAGGGTGTTGCCGCAGCCGGTGTGGTCGGCATGGCGGCCGGGGTCGGCCGGGTCGAGCCGGTACCAGCTGCGGCTGTCCAGGCCGCGCCAGCTCAGCGTGGGCCCGTGCTCGTTGCCTTCGGGCGTGTGGTTGTAGACCACGTCCAGCACCACCTCGATGCCCTGCGCATGGAGCGCGTCCACCATGGCCCGGAACTCGGCCGCCACCGCCGCGGGGTCGTCCGGCTGGCTCGCCAGGCGCGGGTCCGGGCAGAAGAAGCCCAGCGTGTTGTAGCCCCAGTAGTTGACCCGGCCGCTGCCGTGCAGGTGCGGCTCGTCCAGGTGGTAGTGCACCGGCAGCAGCGACACCGTGGTCACGCCCAGCGCGCGCAGGTGGGCTACCGCCGCCGGGTGGCCCATGCCGGCATAGGTGCCGCGCCACGGGGGCGGGATGGCGGGATGCAGCCGGGTGAAGCCCTTGACGTGCACCTCGTACAGCACCAGCCGGTCGGCCGCGTGGCGCGGCGGTGACGGGCGTCGCGAGGCCGGCGGCGGCGCCGCCACGCGCGCCTTCAGCGCCGACGCCGCGTTGTCGCGCGCATCGAAGGACCGCGGGCCGTCCGGATGGCCCAGCGTGTAGCCGTGGTGCTCGGGCCGGCCCTCGAAGCGGCCGACGATCTCGCGGGCATACGGGTCCAGCAGCAGCTTGTGCGGGTTGAAGCGGTGGCCCTGCCCGGGCGCATGGGGCCCGTGGGCACGCAGCCCGTACACCAGGCCCGCGCGGGCGCCGGGCAGGAAGCCATGGAACACGCCGTCGACGGGGCCGTGCAGCGGCACGCGCGCGGTCTCCTCGCCGCCTGCCGCATCGAACAGGCACAGCTCGATGCGCTCCGCATGCTCCGACCACACGGCCACGTTCACCCCGCCGTCGCGCACATGGGCGCCCAGCGGCTCGGGGCGGCCGGCGAGCAGAGGGAAGGACGACGCGGACGGCATGTCGCTACGGCGCCGGTGGGCGGCGGGCCACGCCGCACAGGAGGCGGGCGGATCTGGCGAACGGGCAGGTCATCCCCGCTCCCCCGCCAGGAACACCACCGACAGCGGCGGCAGGTGCAGGGCCACCGACACATCGCGTCCTTCGCATGCCACCGGCTCGGCCACCCGCGGCCCCTCGTGCCGCAGGCCGCTGCCGCCGTACGCCGTGGCGTCGGTGTTCAGCAGCTCGCGCAGGCGCAGCACACCGGCCGGCAGGCCGATGCGGTAGCCCGGCCGCGGCACCGGCGTGAAGTTGCAGACCACCACCACCGTGCCACCCGCGCCATCGTGCCGCGCCCAGGCGAAGACCGAGTTCTCCGCGTCCTCCTGGGCCAGCCATTCGAAGCCGGCGGCCTGGGCATCCAGGCGGTGCAGCGCGGGCGTGCCGGTGTACAGGTGGTTCAGGTCGCGCACCAGCGCGTGCACGCCGGCATGCCGCGGATCGTCCAGCCGGCGCCAGGGCAGGAACGCGTCGTGGTGCCACTCGTCGGGCTGGGCGAACTCCTGGCCCATGAACAGCAGCTTCTTGCCCGGGTGGCCCCACATGAAGCCGTAGTAGGCCCGCAGGTTGGCGAAGCGCTGCCAGTCGTCGCCCGGCATCTTGGCCAGCATCGAGCCCTTGCCGTGCACCACCTCGTCGTGCGAGATGGGCAGCACGTAGCGCTCGCTGAACGCATAGCTGAGGCCGAAGCGGATCTTGTCGTGGTGCCAGCGGCGGTAGATCGGGTCCTGGCGGATGTAGGCCAGGGTGTCGTTCATCCAGCCCATGTTCCACTTGCAGGCGAAGCCCAGGCCGCCCTCGCCCACCGGCGCCGTGACGCCGGGGAAGGCGGTGGATTCCTCGGCCATCGTCACCGTGCCGGGGGCGTCCGCCGAGACGCGCGCATTCACCTCGCGCAGCAGCGAGATGGCCTCCAGGTTCTCCCGGCCGCCGTGCACGTTGGGCACCCACTGCCCCTCGGGGCGCGAGTAGTCGCGGTACAGCATGGAGGCCACCGCGTCCACGCGCAGGCCGTCGACGCCGTGGCGCTCCAGCCAGTACAGCGCGCTGCCGGCCAGCCAGTTGCGCACCTCGTGGCGGGCGAAGTTGGGGATCAGCGTGTTCCAGTCCCGGTGCACGCCCTCGCGCGGGTCGGCGTACTCGTACAACGGTGTGCCGTCGAACTGCGCCAGGCCATGCCCATCGCTCGGGAAGTGCGCCGGCACCCAGTCCAGCAGCACACCGAGCCCGCGGGCGTGGCAGGCCTCGACGAAGCGCGTCAGCCCCTCGGGCGGCCCGAAGCGCGCGCTGGCGGCGTACTGGCCCAGCGTCTGGTAGCCCCAGGAGCCGTCGTACGGGTGCTCGGTGATGGGCAGGAGCTCCACATGGGTGAAGCCCATGCCCGCGGCGTACTCGGGCAGCGCCGCCGCCAGGTCGTCCCAGGTGGGGAAGGCGCCCGAGCCGAGCCGCTTCCAGGAGGGCAGGTGCACCTCGTAGATGGACACCGGCGCGTCGGTGCGATTGGCCTGCGCGCGGCCGGGCGGCAGCGCGCGCGGTGCGGGCAGCCCCGCCACGCGGCTGGCGGTGTCGGGCCGCAGCTGCGCGGCGCGGGCATAGGGGTCGGCCTTGAGCGGCAGCAGGGCCCCGTCGCGCGCCACCACCTCGAACTTGTAGAGGTCGCCCTCGATGACGTGCGGAACGAAGATCTCCCACACCCCGCCCTCGTGGCGGTAGCGCATGGGATGGCGTCGGCCGTCCCACTGGTTGAAGTCGCCCACGACGCTCACGCGACGGGCGTTCGGCGCCCACACCGCGAAGCGCACGCCCGCCACCCCCTGCAGCGTCATGGCGTGCGCGCCCAGCACGGTGTAGGGCCGCGGGTGCCGGCCCTCGCGCAGCAAGTCCAGGTCGGCATCGGCCAGCAGCTTGCCGAAGGCATAGGCGTCGGCCACCTCGGCCAGCAGCGCGCCGTGGGCGTCGTGCAGGCGCAGCCGGTAGGCGAAGCGCTGGTGGCGGCGCGGAATCGGCGCCTCGAAGAAGCCCTCGGGGTCGCGTGCCTTCAGCCGCGTGAGCAGCCGGCTGCTGCGGGCATCGAGCACATCGATGGCGGACACACTGGGCCAGATGACCCGCAGCCACAGCTGGCCATCGTCTTCATGGTGCAGGCCGAGCACCGAAAACGGGTCGCCATGGCGGGCGGCCAGCAGGGCCTGGACATTCGTGTCGTCGAGCATGCGGCGTCTTATACGCTGACCGGGCAGCCCGCTCAGCCGCGCTCGGGCACGGCCCAGACACGTTCCACGTAGTCGCGGATGGTGCGGTCGGCCGAGAACGCGCCCATGCCGGCCACGTTGCGCAGCGCCTGCCCGGCCCACGCCGCGGGTTGCCGGTACAGCGCATCCACGCGCTGCTGCGCGGCCACGTAGTCGGCGAAATCGGCCAGCAGCAGGTAGCGGTCGGTGTGCAGCAGGCTGTCCACCAGCGCCCGGTAGCGCGCCGGCTCGTCCGGGCTGAACTGCCCGCCGGCGATGGCGTCGAGCACCCGCTGCAGCGGGGGGTGCGCCCGCGCCACCTCGGCGGGGCGGTAGCCCGCGGCGACCGTGCGCACCACCTCGTCGGCACGCAGGCCGAACACGAACATGTCCTCCACGCCCATGGCCTCGGCCATCTCGATGTTCGCGCCGTCCCAGGTGCCGATGGTCAGCGCGCCGTTCAGGGCGAACTTCATGTTGCCGGTGCCCGAGGCCTCGGTGCCTGCCGTGGAGATTTGCTCGGACAGGTCCGCCGCGGGCAGGATCGCCTCGGCCAGGCTCACGCCGTAGTTGGGCAGGAACACGAGCTGCAGCCGCCCGGCCACGCGCGGGTCGGCATTCACCACGGCGCCGATGTCGTGCGCCAGCCGGATCACCTGCTTGGCCGTGTGGTAGGCCGAGGCCGCCTTGCCGGCGATCAGCACCGTGCGCGGCTGCCAGTCGCCCCCGGGGGCGTCGACGATGGCCTGGTAGCGGGCCACCACGTGCAGCAGGTTGAGCAGCTGGCGCTTGTATTCGTGGATGCGCTTGATCTGCACGTCGAACAGGCTGTCGACGTCGACGCGCAGGCCGGTGTCGCGCAGGACGCGCTCGGCCAGCCGGCGCTTGTTCGCCCGCTTCACGGCCAGGAACTCGCGCTGCAGCGTCGCGTCGCCCGCATGCGCCTTGAGCGTCGCCAGCTGCGACAGGTCCTTGCGCCAGGCGGTGCCGATGTGCGTGTCCAGCAGGCGCGCCAGGCCGGGGTTGGCCTGGGCCAGCCAGCGCCGGGGGGTGACGCCGTTGGTCACGTTGTGGAAGCGCTCGGGCCAGAGCGCGGCGTATTCGGCGAAGATGGTCTGCACCATCAGCTCGCTGTGCAGGGCCGAGACGCCGTTGACCCGGTGCGAGGCCACGATGGCCATGGCCGCCATGCGCACCCGCCGCTCGCCGTGGCCGCCGGGCTGCCCGGCCGCGCCTTCGTCGATGAGCGACATGCGCGCCACGCGCGCGGCGTCGCCGGGGAAGCGGGTGCGCACCTGCGCCAGGAAGCGCTGGTTGATCTCGTACACGATCTGCAGGTGCCGCGGCAGCAGGCGCTCGAACAGCGCCACCGGCCAGGTCTCCAGCGCCTCCGGCATCAGCGTATGGTTGGTGTACGAGACGGCCGTGGTCGTGATGGCCCAGGCGGCGTCCCATGCCAGGTGGTGCTCGTCCAGCAGCAGGCGCATCAGCTCGGCGGGCGCCAGCGCCGGGTGGGTGTCGTTCAGGTGGACGGCGTTGCGCTGGCCCAGGGTGGCCAGGGGCTGGCCCTCGGCCAGGTGGCGGGCGATCAGGTCCTGCAGCGAGGCGCTGACGAGGAAGGCCTCCTGCTTCAGGCGCAGCGCGCGACCGGCGTCCGTGGAGTCGTCGGGGTAGAGCACCCAGTTCAGCGCGTCGGCCGCCACCAGGTGCCGGGCCGCGCCGGCATGGTCGCCGTGGCAGAACGCACCGAAGTCGATCGGGTCCGCGGCCCGGGCCTGCCACTGGCGCAGCGTGGCCACACGCTCGCTGTGGTGGGCCGGCACGATGAAGTCGAAGGCCTCGGCCTCCAGACGCTCCGCGGGGCGCCACTGGTGGCGGCCCTCGCCGTCCACCTGCACCTCGCCGCCGAAGCCCACGGGATAGCGCAGTTCGGGGCGGCGCAGCTCCCAGGGCTCGCCATGGGCCATCCAGTCGTCCGGGCGCTCCACCTGGCGGCCGCCGGCGATGCCCTGGGCGAACATGCCGTAGCGGTAGCGCAGGCCGTAGCCGAAGGCGGGCAGGCCCTGCGCCGCGAACGCGTCCAGGAAACAGGCCGCCAGCCGGCCCAGGCCACCGTTGCCCAGCGCGGCGTCCGGCTCGCGCTCGAGCACATCGGACAGCTCCAGCCCGTGGTCGGCCAGCAGCGTGCGCAGCTCCGCCTCCAGGCCCAGGGCGGCCAGGGCATTGCCCAGCGCCCGCCCCATCAGGAACTCCATCGACAGGTAGTGCACCCGGCGCGAGACACGCTCGTCGTCCGGCGCCGCGTCCTCCGCCTGGGTGCGCGCCCAGCGCTGCTGCAGCAAGGCGCTGCAGGCCGCCGCGGCGGCGCGCAGCAGCAGCTCGGGTCCCGGCCGCGCGGCAGACACGGCCAGGGCGGCCTGCACCTGCTGGCGGAAGGCCGCGCGCAGGGACAGGGCCGGCTCGGCCGCGGGAGAGGGGGGACGCGGAGGACGGGAAGCAGCGGTCATCGTCATGGTGAATGGCGTACGGCCGGCGCGGCAGGCGCGCACGGGCAATGAAGAGGGCGGCAGCGGCGGGCGTCCGCCGCGCGGTCGAAAAGTATCGCCGGATTCGCCGTATTTCTGTAGTTTGACTACATATGGTTAACCCGAACGCCATCCTAAGTGCATGATTTCCCTATGGCAATACCTCGCCGTCGGCATCGAAGAGACGTTGTCGTCGGCCACGACGGAATGTATATTGTCTACATCAAGCAAACGAGCGAGACAAGCCGATGCGCCGTCGCGTGCACCGGCCGAAAGGCATTGACGTGGCAGACGTGAAGCTGCAAGGCGTGGCCAAGGCCTATGGCGAGACCACCATCCTGCAGGGCGTGGACCTGGAGATCCGCGACGGCGAGTTCATGGTGTTCGTGGGTCCGTCGGGCTGCGGCAAGTCCACGCTGCTGCGGGTGATCGCCGGCCTGGAGGACATCACGCGCGGCGAGCTGAGCATCGGCGGTCGGGTGGTGAACGACGTGCCGCCGGCCGAGCGCGGCATCGCCATGGTGTTCCAGAGCTACGCGCTCTACCCCCACATGAACCTGTACGACAACATGGCGTTCGGGTTGCAGCTGGCCAAGGTGCCCAAGGGCGAGATCGACCGCGCCGTGCGCCAGGCGGCGCGGGTCCTGCACATCGAGCACCTGCTGGACCGCAAGCCCAGGGACCTGTCCGGCGGCCAGCGCCAGCGCGTGGCCATCGGCCGCGCCATCGTGCGCCAGCCGCAGGTGTTCCTCTTCGACGAGCCGCTGTCCAACCTGGACACCGCCCTGCGCGTGCGCATGCGCTACGAGTTCGCCAAGCTGCACCAGGACCTCAAGACCACGATGGTCTACGTGACGCACGACCAGGTGGAGGCCATGACGCTGGCCGACCGCATCGCCGTGCTCTCGGCCGGCCGCCTGGAGCAGGTGGGCGCGCCGCTGGGGCTGTACGAGCACCCCGCCAACCTGTTCGTCGCGCGCTTCATCGGCTCGCCCGAGATGAACGTGCTGGACGCGACACTGGAATCGGCGGACGCCCTGGGCGCCGCCGTCCGCCTGGCGGACGGCACGCGCCTGCGCTGCGCGGTGGACGCCACGGGCGCGGCCCCCGGTGCACCGGTGAAGCTGGGCCTGCGGCCCGAGCACCTGAAGCAGGCGGCCGAGGACGCCGCCCAGGCCATCGAGGTGCGCGTCACCTTCGTCGAGCCCCTGGGCGGGACCACCTATGCGTACTGCGAGCACGCCAGTGCGGAAGCCCGCACGCTGACCTGCCAGCTCGACGGGCAGGTGCTGCCTCGCGCGGGTCAGGCCTTGCGGCTGGCCGTGCAGGAGGACCGGGCGTACCTGTTCGATGCGGACGGGCGGGCCTTTGCCCGGCACAGCGCGGCGGGTCGCGCGTGAGGCTGCGCATGAGGCTGCGCATGGCCGCCGTGGTGCTCACGGCCACCCTGGCCGCCTGCGACGGACCGCCCGTTGCCGGCGGCACCGAGGCGCCGCGCCTGCTGGTGTGGATCAACGGCGACAAGGGCTACCACGGCCTGCAGCAGGTGGGCGACGCCTTCACCGCGGCCACCGGCGTGCCGGTGGTGGTGCAGCACCCCGAGGGCGCGCCCGACAAGTTCCAGGCGGCGGCCGGCGCCGGCAAGGGCCCGGACATCTTCTGCTGGCCGCACGACCGCGTGGGCGAATGGGCCAAGTCCGGCCTCATCGTGCCGGTGCACCCGCCGCAGCGCCTGCGCGACGAGATCGAGCCCGCCGCCTGGCAGGCCTTCACCTACCAGGGCCGCACCTGGGGCTACCCGCTCGCCATCGAGGCCATCGGCCTCATCTACAACAAGGCGCTGGTGAAGCAGCCACCGGCCCAGTTCGAGGAGGTCATCGCGCTCGACCGTGCGCTGCAGGAGCAGGGCAGGCACGCCATCCTGTGGGACTACAACAAGTCCTTCTTCAGCTGGCCGCTGCTGGCCGGCCCGGGCGGCTTCGTCTTCGGACGCACGCCGTCGGGCGAGCTGGACCCGCAGCAGGTGGGCGTGAACACCGCCGGCGCGCTGCTGGGCGCGCAGATGCTGGAGCGCCTGGTGCGCGACGGCCACATGCCGCGCGGTGCGCGCTACTCGGAGATGGAAGCCGCCTTTGCCCGTGGCGAGGTGGCCATGATGCTCAGCGGCCCCTGGGCCTGGGACAACGCGCGCAAGGCCGGCATCGACTTCGGCGTGGCGCCCGTGCCCGGCGTCGCCGGCCATGCGTCCAGGCCCTTCGTCGGCGTGCTGGGCTGCATGGTCACCGCCCCCAGCCCGGTGAAGGACCTGGCGCGCGAGTTCATCGAGCACCACCTGCTGACGGTGGACAGCCTCAAGACGATCTCCGCGGACGTGGCCCTGGGCACACCGGCCCACAAGGCCTACTACGCCGAGCTGGCCAGCGACCCGGCCATCCGCGCCACCATGGCCAACGCCCAGGCGGGCGAGCCCATCCCCAATATCCCGGAGATGCAGCGCTTCTTCCCCGCGATGGACGCCGCGCTGGAAGCCATCACCAACGGCCGCCAGGCGCCCAAGGACGCGCTGGACGGTGCGGCGGCACGGATGCGGGCGCAATGACGGCCGTCTTCGCGACACCCCGCCGCCTACCCTGCCTGCCCGCCGTGCGGCCTGTGGGGCGGGGCGATGCGGGGAGCGCCGAGGCGCGCAGCGGGTGCCCGCGCGCGCGCCGCGCGCATCGTCTTCTGACTCGCCGCCGGTGCCTGCGCTGCGCGAACGCCGTTCGCGCAGCGAGTGCGAATGGGCCCGGGCCGGCAGGCCGCACGGGGGGCCCGCACCCACCGCTGCAGTGCACCTCTCGCACCGCCCCACACCCTGCCGATCGCCACACCCCGCGATGACCGCCACGACCATTCCGGCCCCCGCCTCCGTCCGCCCGGCCCCGCCGCGCTCGCGGGCCCTCACCCTCGCCGTGGCCGCCACGGTCGAGCTGCTCGTGCTGTGGTTCACCTGGCGCCTGGCCGCCAGCGGGCAGCTGCTGCTGGGCACCGCCACGCTGGTCCTGGGCACCTTCGCCGTCTACACCTACAGCGCCGCCACCTCGCTGGCCTGGCGCTACCTGCTGCCCGGCGTGGCCGGCATGCTGCTGTTCGCCGCCTTCCCGCTGCTCTACACCGTGCAGCTGGGCTTCACCAACTACTCCTCCGCCCACCTGCTGAGCGAGCAGCGCGCGCGCGCCTACCTGCTGGACCAGACCGACGTGGACGAGGCCCGCGCCTTCGCCAGCCAGGTGTTCGCTGCGGGACAGGGGCTGCAGCTGGTGCTCACCCATGCCGACGGCCGGACCCGCCTGGCCACGCCCGCCCTGCCCCCCGGCGCCCTGCCACGCGAGCCCGTGGCGCTGCAGCCCCTGGTGGACGCGCCGCCCGGCACGCCCCTGGGCCTGCGCGAGGTGATCGCGCACCGCGAGCGCCTGCGCGCCCTGACGCTGCGCGCACCGGACGGCACGCTGCTGCACTACACCGGCGTGCGCGAGTTCGGCCCGCTCGAGCGGCTGTGGACGGCCGGCGACGACGGTGGCCTGGTGCACGCCGCCACCGGCCAGGTGTGGCGCCCGAACCGCGACACCGGCTACTTCGAGAACGCCGCCGGCGAGCGCGTCTCGCCCGGGTTCAAGGTGAACATCGGCTGGGCCAACTACGCCCGCATGCTGGGCGACGCCGACTTCCGCGGCCCCTTCGTCAGCATCTTCGGCTGGACGGTGGTGTTCTCGGCGCTCACCGTGCTGTTCGCCACCGCCATCGGCATGACCCTGGCCGTGCTGCTGAACTGGGAGGCGCTGTCGCACCGGGCGCTCTACCGCACCCTGCTGTTCCTGCCCTACGCCGTGCCGGGGTTCATCAGCATCCTGGTGTTCAAGGGGCTGTTCAACCAGAACTTCGGCGAGATCAACGCCATCCTCGATGCGCTGTTCGGCATCCGCCCGGCCTGGTTCGCCGACCCCACGCTGGCGCGCGCGATGCTGCTGATCGTCAACACCTGGCTGGGCTACCCCTACATCATGGTGCTGTGCACCGGCCTGCTCAAGGCCATCCCGGCCGACCTGTACGAGGCCTCGGCCATCGCCGGCGCCGGCCCGCTGACCAACTTCTTCCGCATCACGGCGCCGCTCATCGCCCGGCCGTTGACGCCGCTGCTCATCAGCGCCTTCGCCTTCAACTTCAACAACTTCGTGCTCATCGCGCTGCTCACCGACGGGCGGCCCGACTACCTGAACACCAAGCTGCCGGCCGGCACCACCGACATCCTGGTGAGCTACACCTACCGCATCGCCTTCACGGACGCCGGCGCCAACTTCGGCCTGGCCGCGGCCATCTCCACCCTGATCTTCGTGGTGGTGGCGCTGATGTCGCTGCTGAATCTGCGCCTGACCGGTGCGGCCACCCCCGCCCCGAGGAGCTGACCCATGCCCATCGTCACCGGCCGGCGCCAGCGCTGGCGCATCCTGGCGGCCCATGCGGGGCTGTGGGTGCTGATCGCCGTCACGCTGTTCCCCTTGCTGGCCGTCATCTCCATCTCGCTGCGGCCGGGCAACTTCGCCACCGGCTCGCTCATTCCCACCGACATCAGCCTGGAGCACTGGAAGCTGGCGCTGGGCTTCGCCCACGTGCTGCCCGACGGCACGCGGGTGGAGCCGCCCTTCCCCGTGCTGCGGTGGCTGTGGAACTCGGTGAAGATCGCCACGGTCTCGGCGGCGCTCATCGTGGCGATCTCCACCACCGCGGCCTACGCCTTCTCGCGCCTGCGCTTTGCCGGCAAGCGTGCGCTGCTGTCGTCGATGCTGCTGCTGCAGATGTTCCCGGTGGCGGTGGCGCTGGTGGCCATCTACGCCATCTTCGAGGGCCTGGGCGGGCTGGTGCCCGGGCTGGGCATCGAGACACACGCCGGCCTGGTGCTCGCCTACCTGGGCGGCGTGGCCACCCATGTCTGGACCATCAAGGGCTACTTCGACACCCTCCCCGCCGAGATCGAGGAGAACGCCGTGGTGGACGGCGCCAGCCACTGGCAGGCGTTCCGCCTGGTGCTGCTGCCCATGGCCGTGCCCATCCTCATGGTGGTCTTCGTGCTGGCCTTCATCGGCACCATCATCGAGTACCCGGTGGCCTCGGTGCTGCTGCGCGAGGAGCCGCACCTCACGCTGGCCGTGGGGTCCAAGTTCTACCTGTACGACCAGAAGTACCTCTGGGGCGACTTCGCCGCCGCGGCGGTGCTGTCGGGCCTGCCGATCACGCTGGTGTTCCTGGCGGCCCAGCGCTGGATCGTCTCGGGCCTCACGGCCGGCGGGGTCAAGGGGTGAGGGCCCGCGGCTGGCTCGCCGCCGGCGCCGCCGCACTCGCTGCCGCGATCGCCCATGCCCCCGTGGCGGCCTCGGCCACGCCCTCACTGGACACCTTGCGCATGCACGATCCCGCCCCCCGCCCCGTGGCCGGCTGCACCGCGGCCCCCCCGCCCGCCCACACGCCGGCGGCCACGCCCGCTCCCTTCGGCGACACCGTGCTGTACCTGCGCGGCAGCATGAACAACTGGGGCGCGCTCGACGAGCACGCCTTCCAGTTCCACTGCGACGCGTACTACCTCAACGTCCGTCTCGCCGGCCGCCACGAGTTCAAGATCGCCGACGCGGCCTGGACACCGTCGCTGACCTCGCCCGCGCAGACGCTGGCGTTCGACGGCAGCGAGCAGACGCTGCGCGCGGTCATCGTGGCCGACCGGGTGCTGCTCAGCCTCGGCCCGAAGGCCTTCGACGACCCGGCCACCCGGCCGGTGGTGCACCCGGTGGCAGCCAGCCTGCGCTTCGATTCGCGCAGCGCGGCCCACAAGCGCCCCTTCGGCGCCGTCACCGAAGGCAGCGCCATCGACTTCACCGTCACCGCCCTGCCGGGGGTGCAGCGGCTCACGCTGGTGGTGGAGCGGCGGCGCCTGGAAGGCAACCAGGAACGGCTGGACTACGAGCCGGTGGCGCGCGTGCCCATGCGGCGCCAGCCCGCCCCGACCCCCGGCGGGCACGAGCGCTGGACCGCGCGCCACACCTTCGGCGACAAGGCCATCTACGGCTACTGGTTCGAGGCCTGGGTGGCCGGGCCCGACGGTCCCGACGCCCCGGCCGGAGGCCCGCCCCAGCGCGTCCTGCTGCAGAACAACGCCGAGAGCGTGTTCTGGACACGCGAGCGCGGCACCCACGGCGCCGGCGTGGTGGGCCACCCGCCCAGCCGCGACAGCGCCATCCGGCGCTTCCGCCAGACGGTGTACGACCCGAAGTTCGAGGTGCCGGCGTACGCGGCCGACCTCGTGTACTACTACGTCTTCCCCGAGCGCTTCCGCAACGGCGACCGCGAGAACGACCCCCGCCCTGGCGGCGGCCGCCCGCAGGACCGCTACCAGGACCACCCGGTGGAGCGCCACGCCCGCTGGACCGAGGCCCCCTGCAAGCCAGGCACCGGCGACGGCTCGGACGCGGTCTACAACAACGATTTCTTCGGCGGTGACCTCGCCGGCCTGATCGACAAGCTCGACGACATCCGCGAACTGGGCGCCAACGCGCTGTACCTGACGCCCATCTTCCAGGCCGCCAGCAACCACAAGTACGACACCGCCGACTACCACCGCATCGACCCCGCCTTCGGCAGCAACGCCGACTTCGAGCGCCTGACGCGCGAGGCCGCGCGGCGCGGCATGCGGGTGGTGATCGACGCCTCGTTCAACCACGTGGGCAGCGACTCGGTGTACTTCAACCGCCACGGCCGGTTCGGCAGCGACGGCGCCTTCCAGGGCGGGCGGGTGAACCCGGCCTCGCCCTACGCCAGCTGGTTCCGGCTCGACCCGACGCAGACGGATCCCGACAGGCAGTACCGCGGCTGGGTGGGCGTGGCCGACCTGCCGGAGCTGGACAAGTCCTCGCGCGCCTGGCGCGACTTCGCCTACGGCCGACCCGATGCGGTGACCCGCGTCTGGCTGGACCGCGGCGCCGCCGGCTGGCGCATGGACGTGGCGCCGTGGGTGCCCGACGACTTCTGGCGCGAGTGGCGCCAGGCCGTGAAGGCGCACCGGCCCGACGCGATCACCGTGGCCGAGACGTGGTTCGATGCCGCCAAGTACTTCCTGGGCGACACCTTCGACTCGACCATGAACTACATCTTCCGCAACACCGTGCTGGCGATGGCCGGCGGCGGGGATGCGGCGCTGCTCTACCGCAACCTGGAGCTGCTGCGCGAGGCCTATCCACCCCCTGCCTTCCATGCCCTGATGAACCTGCTGTCCACCCACGACCAGGCACGCTCGCTGCATGTGCTGGGGTGGACGGACGGTGCCCCCCCGGCGGCGGTGGCGCAGGCCAGGCGCCGCTACCGCCTGGCCCTGCTGTGGCAGATGACCTACCCCGGCGCCCCGGCCATCTACTACGGCGACGAGGTCGGGGTGACGGGCGGCGACGATCCCTTCAACCGCGCCACCTACCCCTGGCCAGACGAAGGCGGCCAGCCCGACCTCGCCCTGCGCGCCGAGGTGCAGCGCCTGGTGCAGCTGCGCCACCGCGAGCCGGTGCTGCGACGGGGCAGCCTCGATGCGCCGCTGTTCGCCGATGCGCAAGCGATCGTGCTGGCGCGGCGCCTCGGCCACCGCTGGGCCCTCACCGCCTTCAACCACGCCGACACCCCGCGCGAACTCACCCTCGCGCTGCCCGACGGTGCGCCCGCCGGCCCGTGGGCCGACGCGCTGGCCCCGGACGCGCCGGTGCACGCGGCAGCCCGGGACCGCACCCTCACCCTGCGCCTGCCGGCACTCGGCGGGCAGGTGCTGCTGGCCGGCGACGGGCCCACGCCTTGAGCGCGGCCCGCGCGGCGCCGGACAGCCGGCGCCCGCGCCTGTTCGCCGTGGCGTGGCCGCTGTTCGTCGAGCTCGGCCTGGGCATCGCCGTCAGCGTGGCCGGCACGCTGCTGGCCGCCCGCGTGTCCGACACGGCCGGCGCCGCCTTCGCGCTCGCCAACCAGGTCGGCGCCACGCTCTTCGTCGTGTTCCGCATCATCGGGGCGGGCATCGGCGTGGTGCTCACCCAGGCCCTGGGCGCGGGCCACGCCGCGGCAGCCGACCGCGTCGCCCGCGCAGCGCTGGCCGCCCGCACCTGGGTGGGCGGCGCCGTGGCGCTGGCGGCCGCCGGCGGCGCGCGGGCGCTGCTGTCGGCGATGAACGCGCCGCCGGACGTGCTGGCCCTGGCCGCCCCCTTCCTGCTGGCCCTGGCGCCCGCGCTGCTGGGCGACGCCTGGAACGCCGCCATGGCGAGCGTGGTGCGCAGCCACCTGCACACCCGCGACACGCTGGTGGTGATCGTCTGCATGCACCTGGCGCACCTGGCACTCGCCGTGCCGCTGATGACCGGCGCGGCCGGCTGGCCCGCGCTGGGCCTGACCGGCTATGCCCTGGCGCTGGGCGCCAGCCGCGCGCTCGGCCTGGTGCTGCACCTGGGGCTGTGGCGCTGGCGGCTGGGGCTGCGGCCGCGCTGGCGCGACTGGCTGTGGGCGCCCCGCGCCGAGCTGGCGGCCATGCTGCACATCGGCCTGCCCGGCGCGGCCGAGAACATCGGCTACCGCCTGGCCTTCATGGCCAGCGTGGCCGCGGCCACGCAGCTCGGCGCCGGCGCGCTGGCCACGCACGCCTACACCTCGCAGCTCATGTACGGCGTGCTGCTGTTCGGCCTGGCCACCGGGCTGGCGGTCGAGATCCTCACCGGCCACCTCATCGGCGCCGGCCAGTGGCACGCCGCCCACCGCCTGGTGCGCCGGGCCCTGGCGCGCGGCCTCGCGGCCAGCATCGCCATCGCCGCCGCGGTGGCCCTGCTGTCCCCGGCGCTGCTGCGCGGCTTCACCGACGACCCCGCCATCGTGCAGGCCGGCGTGGGGCTGATGTGGATCACCGTGGCACTGGAGCCAGGCCGCACCTTCAACCTGGTGCTGGTGAACGCCCTGCGCGCCGCCGGCGACGCCCGCTACCCGGCCCTGGCCGGCGCCGCCTCGATGGTGGGGGTGCTCGCCGGCGGTTCGTGGCTGTTCGCGGTGGTGCTCGGCTGGGGGCTGCCCGGCCTGTGGCTGGCCTACACCGCCGACGAGTGGATCCGCGGCCTGCTCATGTGGCACCGCTGGTCCACGCTGGGCTGGCTGCCGCACGCCCGGGCCGCGCGGCGGCGTCTGCGCGCCCGCGCCCTGGACAGCGCGCGGGCCTGAGCCGGCATACTGCGGCGCGCGCCTGCGCCCCGTCCACCGCTGCCTCCAGCCCCCGCCATGTCCGACCTGCCCCCGCTGCCCCCCCTGGCCCCTGGCCGCTACCGCCACCACAAGGGCCGGGACTACGAGGTGCTCGGCGTGGCGCGGCACAGCGAGACGCTGGAACCGGTCGTGGTGTACCGGCCGCTGTACGGCGACGGTGCCCTGTGGGTGCGCCCGCATGCCATGTTCGTGGAAGCCGTCCAGGTGGACGGACGCTGGCAGCCGCGCTTCGCGCCCGTCGCCCCGGCCGAGCGCCCATGACAAAGGCCTCCGGCGGTTGAACCGCGGGAGGCCTCGGGGCCGCTGGGGGCGCCGCGGGTGGCGGCGCTGGAAGGCGGCGGTGGAAGGCCGCGCTGAAGGGCAGCTTCAGCGCGGAGGCATCACAGCTTGTAGTTGATGCCCAGCAGGTAGGTCGTGCCCACGTTGACCGTCTCCACGATGTTGTTGGGCGTCTCGGCGTAGCGCTTGTACTTGGTGTTGCCGATGTTGTAGCCCTGCAGCACCACGCCCAGGCCCTTGAGCCAGCCCTGCTGGAACTCGTAGCCGATCTGCGCGTCGTTGATCGTCTCGCCCTTGATGTAGACGAGCTGGCGGTCACCCACGTCGTTGCGGCGTTCGCCCACGAAGTCGGAGCGCTGGCGCTGCGAGTAGCGGACCTGGAAGCCGCCGTTCTCGTAGTAGGCGGTCAGGCTGCTCACCTCCTTGGACAGGCCCGGCAGCTCCATGCGGCCGTTGCCGCCGTCGGTCAGGTCGGGCGGGTTCAGCGAGCTGTCGGTGTTGGAGTAGCTCGCCACCAGGCCGAAGCCGGCCAGCGGCTTCCACAGCATGTCCAGCGGCAGCGAGGCGGACAGCTCCACACCGCTGATCGAGCCACCCTTGCCGTTGATGGTGGTGCTGTAGGTGCCGATGGTGGACGGCAGGCGCGGCATGTCGGGCGTGAGGTAGGGCTCGAAGTCGCGCAGGACGACCTCGTTCAGGACGTAGCTCTTGATGTCCTTGTAGAAGCCGGCGATGCCCACGTAGGCCTTGTTGCCCCAGTACTTCTCGTAGGACAGGTCGATCGCGTTGGCGCGGAAGGGCCGCAGGAACGGGTTGCCGCCGCTGCCGTTGTAGACCTGGGTGGTGGGGGTCACGCCATCGATGGAGTTGCTGGCCCGCATCTGCTGCATGTTCGGGCGCGCCATCACCTTGGCCAGGCCGAAGCGCACGATGTTCTGGTTGCCCAGGTCGAAGGCCAGGTTCAGGCTGGGCAGCACATCGCCGTAGGTGGCGCCGCGCGTCACCTCGGTGGCCTCGCGGTTGGAGTCGTCGGAGCCGGAACCCAGGTCCACCGAGAAACCGGTGGATTGCTGGTCCGTGTGGACGTACTGCAGGCCGAGGTTGCCGCGCACCGGGATGCCGAACAGCTCGGTGTCGATGTCGCCCTTCACGTACAGCGTGGTGAGCTTCTCCTTGACCGTCCAGTCCTTGTTGTAGATGTCCGGGTGGCGCTTGGACTCGATGTCGTAGATGGCGTCGAGGTTGGCCACGGGGTCGAACACGGCGATGGGAATGCCGCTGTCGCCCGCCACCATCGTGCTGCCGCCGGGCATGGCCGCGAAGCCGTACGGGTCGCCACCCTTGATGACCAGGCGGCCCTCGATGAACTCGCGCTGCTTCTTGCGGTCGGCGTAATTGACGCCGAAGTCCATGCCGCTGAACCAGCCGTTGCCCTCCAGGTCCTTGCGGCCGGACAGGCGCAGCGACGACAGGTCGTCCTCCACGTGCGGCTGCTTGGTGTAGCCGGCCTGCGGGAAGTTGGGGCCACCGCCCCAGCCCATGACGTCGGTGAGCACCATCTCGTTCGGGTCGGCGTACGAGCGGCCCGGGGTCACGCGCAGGCGGCCGCCGGTGCTGTCGAAGGCCAGCGTGTCGCCCTCGAAGGCGGCGGTGCTGGCCGTCGTCTCGACGATCACTTCCTCGCGGTCGGCGTGCGAGTAGCTCAGGTCCAGCGCGGCGCTCCAGCCGTCGGCCAGCTTGAGCTTGTTGTTCCAGCCGAAGGCCTGGGTCTCGTCCTGGATGCTCTGGGCGTCGTTGCGCACAATGCCGCGGAAGTTGTCCCAGGTGCCGCTGACGGCGACGCCGTCGACCACCGTGTAGTCGCGCAGCGTGCGGCGCTGGCCGTAGGGCAGCGTCTCGCCGCCACCCCAGATGAGCGCGCCCTGGAAGCCCTTCTTGTCCAGCTGCTTGTCGTACGTGGAGTACATCAGGTCGAAGGTGGAGCTGAAGTGGCGGGTGGGCCGCCACTCGAGCACCGCCATGACGCCCTCGCGCTTCTCGGTGATCTGGTCGGTGAAGAACTCGAAGCCGCCCGGCGCCTGGAAGCTGGGCCCGGTGCAGACGCCGTCCACCACGTCGCCGTCGCAATAGCCCGTCAGGCCCCAGCTGCCGCCGCGCGTCTGCGCGCCCAGGTCACGGTCGGTCTTGGCATAGCCGATGGCCAGGCCGAGCGTGCGGTCCAGGTACTGGTCGATGTAGGACAGGCTGTAGCGGTTGCCGCTGCCCTCGCTGGCCGCGCCGATGCCGTTCTGCTCCTGGCGGTAGTTGACGACGATCTGCCGGCCGTTGAAGTTCAGCGGCCGCACCGCCAGCATGTCCACCGTGCCGGCCAGTCCCTGGCCGATCAGGCCGCCGTCGGGCGTCTTGTAGACGTTCACGCCGGCGAGCATCTCCGACGGGTACTGGTCGAACTCGACCGTGCGGCTGTCGCCGGTGGAGACCACCTCCCGGCCGTTGAGCAGCGCGGTGGAGAAATCCGGCGACATGCCGCGGATGCTGATGAGCTGGGCCGAGCCGCCCTGCGGGTTGCGCTGGGCCGTCAGGCCCGGCAGGCGGGCGATGGACTCGGCGATCGACGCGTCCGGCAGCTTGCCGATGTCCTCGGCCGAGATGGATTCGACGATGTTGTCGGCGTTCTTCTTCACCGAGATGGCGCTCTCGATGCCCTTGCGGATGCCGGTGACGGTGACCTTCTGCACCGTCTCCTCGGCCTGCTTCTCCTCGGCCGCCGGCGCGCTCTGCGCCCAGGCGGCACCGGTGGCCAGCAGCAGGGCCGAACACGCGGCCGCCACGGGGCTCACCCGGAAGGCGCCGCGCCCCGGGCGGGCCGCCCGGCGCTGGTCCATCGTCGATGTCATGGGGGACTCCTCAAGCTTTTGTCGAACAACACACGCACCACGCCGACCTCGGCCCCGCCCCTCACAAGACGAAAGTACCGATCGATCAGTCTGCCGAGAATTCTGTACTAAAACTAGATTACGCCGTACCTCAGGCAATCCCTTAGTGGCCCACCGTCTCCGCGATCGGCCGCGCAATCTCCCTGTAAGAATGCCCGCGCACGTCTCGGTCTCTCCTCGTTCGCCTACCCGCCGTCGCGATGTAGTCGGGGTTTTCAGAGTCTGTAGTGTCACTACAGCACGTGCGACGCATGGACGGCCGCGCGCCGCCGCGGCCGGGTGCCGCGGCGGACGAAGCCGAAGGGGAAAGGCGCCGGGCGGCGGCCGGCCGGCAGCCGCTCAGCGCGGGCGCGGCACGCCGGTGCCCACCTCGGCGTCGATGGCCGCGGCGGCGCCGGTGAGGGCGACGAGGGTGTCGGTGATGAGCGCCGTGGGGACGGCGCGCAGGTAGGCGGCGAACCGGCCCTTGGCCTCGAAGCGGTCGCGGAAGGGCGAGGCGAAGAAGCGCTCCGCCATGCGCGGCACGATGCCGCCGCCGATGTACACGCCGCCACGGGCGCCCAGCACCAGCGCCACGTTGCCGGCGAAGCTGCCCAGCAGGCTGCAGAAGACGTCGAGCGTGCGATCGCTGGCGGCGTCGCTGCGCGCCAGGCCCGCGGCCATCACCTGCTCGGCCGACCAGGGCGCGGCCACCGGCTGGCCCAGCACCTCGGCCACGGCCGCGTGCAGCACGGGCAGGCCGATGCCCGACAGCAGCCGCTCGGCCGACACATGCTCGTACTGCCGCCGCACGCAGCGCAGCAGGTCGGACTCGAAATCGTCGCCCGCGGCCAGGGTGGCATGGCCGCCCTCGCCGGGCAATGCCTGCCACCCGTGGCGCGTGGGCACCACGCCGGCCACGCCCAGGCCGGTGCCGGGCCCGATCACCGCGCGGGCGCCGGGCCCACCGGGCGCGGCGCCGTGCGTGCGCAGCTGCGCCGGGCCCAGCCAGGGCAGCGCCAGGGCCAGCGCCTCGAAGTCGTTGAGCACGAGCAGGCTGTCCAGCGCGAGATCACGCTGCAGCGCCTGGCGCGAGAAGGCCCAGTGGCTGTTGGTGAAGGCCACCCGGTCGTCCACCACGGCGGTGGCCACCGCGACCGCCGCATGGCGCGGCACCGCGCGCGTGCCCATGGCGGCGGCCAGCTGCTCCAGGTAGGCCCGCGCGGCATCGGCGGGCACCGCGAACTCCGGCACCGCCAGCTTGCGCACGTGCGACACCGGCTCCCCGGCCGCCGCCACCCAGCCGAAGCGGGCGTTGGTGCCGCCGATGTCGGCCACCAGTCGGGGGAAGCCCGCGTCGCTCGGAAGGGGGGTGCAGGGGGCAGGCGTGGGCGTCATGGGACACAGCAGGCAAAAGGGGAAGGTAGCAAAACTACCGGCGTTTCACAACCAGAGCGACCCGACCAACCAGTGACGGCGTAGCGGAAGTACAGACGATCCCCTGAACATCCCCCAGGCGCCCGGGCCCCAGACGAGTGCAGCAATGCGGGTACCATGGCTCGCATGACGCGTGCCGACCTGATGGGCCGTCTGCTCGCTTTCGTGGCCCGGCTCATCACCGGCGCCCAGGGCCACTGGAAAGGGTGCGCGCCAGAGGCGGTGCAGCGCATCTACTTCGCCAACCACCAGAGCCACCTGGACTGGGTGCTGATCTGGGCCGCCCTGCCCGGCGAGCTGCGCACCCACACCCGCCCCATCGCCGCCAAGGACTACTGGACGGCCAGCCCGTTTCGCCACTGGCTCACCCGCGAGGTGTTCCACGCGGTGTACGTGAACCGCACCCGCACCGACGACCAGGACCCGCTGGAGCCGCTGGTGCACGCCCTGGCCGCCGGTGATTCGCTGGTGATCTTCCCCGAGGGCACGCGCAGCCTGAAGGGCGACCCCATGCCCTTCAAGAGCGGCCTTTTCCACCTGGCCGAGCAGTTCCCGCAGGTGCAGCTGGTGCCGGCCTGGATCGACAACGTGCAGCGCGTCATGCCCAAGGGCGAGGTGGTGCCGGTGCCGATCCTGTGCACCGTCACTTTCGGCCCGCCGCTCGTGCGCCAGGCGGGCGAGGACAAGCGCGACTTCCTGGTGCGGGCGCGCCAGGCGGTGCTGGCCCTGCGGCCGCGCGTGCAGTGAGCGCAGCGACCATGGTCTCGACCCTGCGCGCCCTCACGCCCGAGCAGCAGGTGGGCCTGCTGTTCCTCCTCGTCTTCGGCCTGCTGGGCGCGGTGACCATCGGCGCACTGCTGCTGGGCCTGCGCGACCGCCCCGCCGCCTGGATGGCCGCCTACGACCGCTTCCAGCGCGACCTGCGCGCGGTGTGGGTGGGCGCGGTGGTGTTCTGGCTGGCCTGGGTGTCCGGCCCACTGGGCGCCACGCTGCTGTTCGGCGCGTTCTCGTTCTTCGCGCTGCGCGAGTTCATCACGCTCAGCCCCACGCGGCGCGGGGACCACCGCAGCCTGCTCCTCGCCTTCTTCGTGGTGCTGCCGGTGCAGTACCTGCTGGTGGGCCACCGGCATTTCGACCTGTTCACGGTGTTCATCCCCGTCTACGCGTTCTTCGCCATCCCGGTGGTCAGCGCCCTGGCCGGCGACCCCGAGCGCTTCCTGGAGCGCAACGCCAGCATCCAGTGGGGGATCATGGTGTGCGTCTTCGGGCTGTCGCACGCGCCCGCGCTGCTGCTGCTCAACTTCCCGGGCCAGCCGCCGGGGCGCGGCGCCTTCCTCGTGTTCTTCCTCGTGGTGGTGGCCGCGGTCGCGCAGATCGTGCAGGAGGCGGCCAGCCGCTGGCTGCGCCGCCGGCCGCTGGCGCGCCACATCAGCCGCAGCTTCTCGTGGCAGGCGTGGGTGCTGGGCTCGGCCACCGGCGCGCTCGCCGGCGGGCTGCTGTTCTGGATCACGCCCTTCAAGCCGCCGCAGGCCCTCGCCATGGCGCTGCTGGCGGGCGCCGCGGGCACCCTGGGCGAGTTCGTGATGAAGGCGCTGAAGAAGGACGCGGGCGTGGCCTACTGGGGCAACCAGGCCGCCGTGACGGGCGCCGTCGGCCTGCTGGACCGCGTCGCCCCGCTGGCCTTTGCCGCCCCGGTGTTCTTCCACTCGGTGCGCTGGTACTTCCGGCTCTGAGCATGACCCGCATCCTCGGCATCGACCCCGGCCTGCAGACCACCGGCTTCGGCGTGGTGGAGCGCGACGGCGCGCGGCTGCACTACGTGGCCAGCGGCACCATCCGCACCACCGGCGCAGGCGCCCGCGGCGTGACCATGGGCGACCTGCCCAGCCGCCTGAAGATCATCTTCGACGGCGTGCGCGAGGTGGCCGAGCGCTACCAGCCGGTGGAGTCCTCGGTGGAGATCGTGTTCGTGAACACCAACCCCCAGAGCACCCTGCTGCTGGGGCAGGCACGCGGTGCCGCGATCACAGCCTTGGTCAGCGCGGGGCTGCCGGTGGCCGAGTACACCTCGGCCCAGTTGAAGAAGGCCATCGCCGGCCACGGCGGCGCCGCCAAGGCCCAGGTGCAAGCCATGGTGATGCGCATGCTGGCGCTGCCGGGCCTGCCGGGGCCGGACGCCGCCGACGCGCTGGGCCTGGCCATCACGCATGCGCACGCGGGCGGCTCCTTCGCGGCGCTGGCGGAAGCCACGACGCTGGCACGCCGGCCGCACGCCCAGTTCCGCAAGGGCCGCACCTACTGAGGCATCGCGCACGCTGCCGGACAGCCGTCAGCCGGCAGCGGCCTCCTGCGGCCCTGCGGCGGCGGCAGGCAGCGGCGCCAGGGTGGCCTCCCACAGCGTCAGGCGGACCCGGCGGCCGGGGGACTGCTCGGCATCGGACTGCGCCAGCACGCGCGGCGGCCGGGCCAATGCGGCGCGCAGCCCCGCCGGCAGCTCCCCGGCGCTGACCACCCACACCAGCCGGGGCTGGCGCGCCGGCCGCAGCGGGGCCGACAGCTCGAAGTGGTTCATCGGCGGCCGCCCCGCCTCCTGCCAGGCCACCCAGCCAGGCGCAGGCGCCGGTGCGGTGGCCGCCAGGGGCGTCGTGCCCGCCCAGGCCGCGGTCATCAGCCCCGTCGGGGCGGCCACGCCGGGCCCGTCCGTCGGCACCGGCGGGCCCGGCGGCAGCAGGCCGCGCCAGGCCCACGCGCCGTGCGCCAGCACCGCCCGGTCGGCGCCCAGCACGGCCGGCGCGGGCGCATGCGGGTGACGGCGCACATGCGCGGCCAGCGCCTCGGCGAGCGCCGGGCGCAGCCCGTCGAACGCCGGCTCCCAGCCGCGCATGCGGGCCCACACGTCCAGGCGTCGCGGCAACGGCTCGCCCACGGCATGCGCCAGGTCGCCCGCCAGCGTGACGGCGGACAGCACCACCGCCTGCACCGCCAGCACGGCATGCCAGCGCGACAGCCGCTCCACCCCGCCGGTGCGCTGCGGCGCCACCACCAGCGTGATCGCCAGGATGGCGCCGATCAGGGCCGGCGCAGCCCAGTTCAACTCGGCCTGCGCATGCAGCGCCTGCGCCAGGCCCGCCAGCAGCACCGGCCCGGCCAGCCAGGCGGCGAAGACGAGCCCCGTGCGTCGTGCGGTGTCCGGCGCCCGGGCCGGCCCCGACCCGACGCCCTGGCCCTGCCGCCACGCGTGCAGCGCCTGCCAGGCGCCCCAGGGCGCCACCACCGGGCCGAGCAGCAGCACCAGGCCGCCCAGGTAGCCGGCGAGCGTGCGGCCCAGCGGTTCGGCCTGCGCACCGAGCGTGATCTCGGCCGTGTGGCGCAGGGTGGGCCAGCCATGCAGGGCGTTCCACATCAGGTGCGGCGCGAACAGGAGCGCGGCCACCGCGCCCGCCACCATCGGGCCGGCCAGCCGCCGGGGCCGGGCCAGCGTCAGGCCCACGCCGGCGACCGACACGGCGAACGCCGCCATCGTGTACTTGGACAGCAAGCCCAGGCCCAGCCACAGGCCCACCCAGAGCCAGTCGCGCCACCGGTCGCCGCGTGCCGCGCGCCACAGCGCCCGGCTGGCCAGCGCCCAGGCCAGCAGCAGCGGGGCGTCGGTGGTGGCCACCAGGCCCAGCAGGGCCGCCACCGGCGACACCATGAACAGGCCGGCCGCGAGCCAGCCCGCGCGCTCCGCCCGCCCCGTGCTGCCGCCTCCCCCTGCCTCGCCCGCCATCTCGGTGGCCAGGCGGTACAGCACCCAGGCGGTGAGCGGATAGCACAGCATGGCCAGCGCCTTCACGCCCAGCAGGCTGTCGCCCAGCACGGCGGTGGACGCGGCGATCAAGGCGGCGATGGCCGGCGGCTTGGAGTAGTAGCCCCAGTCCAGCGCGCGCGACCAGGCCCAGTACTGCGCCTCGTCCACGTGCAGGCCGGCGTCGACATGCACCACCGTCCAAGCCCGGCTGAGCGTGATGCCCAGGAGCACCAGCACGAGCAGGCCCCCCTGCACGAGCCAGGCGCCGAGCGGCGCGATGCCGCCGGCGCGCTCGCCCTCGCCGTGGCCGGGGCGAGCGCCGCCACACGGCGGCCGGCCAGGGCTGCCGCAAGGAGATCCCGGTCGCATGGGCGCGCCTCAGGGCATGCCGGGTTCCTCGCCCCCCAGCGCCTTGTACAGCGCCAGCCGGTTGAGGAGTTCACCCAGGCGGGCCTGCACCAGCGACTGCTCCGCGGCCGCCACCGAGCGCTCGGCATCGAGCAGCTCGAGCAGGCTGGCCGCGCCGGCCTCGTGGCGCAGGCGCGTCAGGCGCAGGCGCTCGCGTTCGCCGTCCTGCAGCTGCTGCAGGGCCTGCACCTGGCTGCGCCAGGCCCCCTGCGCCCGCAGCCCGTCGGCGGTCTCGCGGAACGCCACCTGGATGGCCTTCTGGTACTGCGCCAGGGCGATGTCACGCAACACCTCGGTGCTGCGCAGGTTGGCCTGGTTGCGGCCGGCGTCGAAGAGGGCCACCGCCGCCTGGCCCGCGAGCGTCCACGCGAAGGTGCCCGACTCGACCAGCCCGCGCAGCGTGTCGCTGACCACGCCGGCGCTCGTGCTCAGCGTGAGGCGCGGGAACAGCGCGGCGCGCGCGGCGCCGATGTTGGCGTTGGCGGCGATGAGCTGCTGCTCGGCCTGCATCACGTCCGGGCGCGCCAGCAGCACGCTCGACGGCAGCTCGGGCACCGGCGCCAGCAGCGCGTCCGACAGCGTCACGCCGGCCGGCGCATGGCGCCCGGCGGCAGCCGCCTGCTGGCCCACCGGCTCGCCCACCAGCAGCGCCAGGGCGTTGGCGTCCTGCGCCACCTGGCGCTCGAGCGCGGCCACGCTGGCGCGCGACTGCGCCGTCAGGCCCCGCGTGCCATGCAGCTCCACGTCCGACGCGGCCCCCACCTGCACGCGCAGCTCGGTGAGCTGCAGCGTGCGCTCACGGGCGGCGAGGGTCTGGCGTGCCAGCGCCAGCTGCTCCTCGTCGGCGGCCAGCGTGAACCAGGTGGCCGCCACCTGGGTGACCAGGGCCAGCCGCGCCGCGCGCGCCCCGGCTTCGGTGGCCAGCAGGTTCGCCGCCGCGGCGTCGCTCAGGCTGCGCACGCGGCCCAGCAGATCGAGCTCGTAGCTGGTGACCTGCAGCCCGGCCTGGAAGGTGTTGGTCTGGTCGCCTGCCGTGTTGGGCGCGCGGCTGGCGCTGACCGCGGCCGCCACCGTGGGCCAGCGGTCCGCCTCGGTGATGCGCAAGGCCGCGCGGCTGCGCTCCACGTTGAGCAGCGCCACGCGCAGGTCGGTGTTGTTGGCGAGCGCCTGGTCGACGAGGGTGCGCAGGCGCGCGTCGCGCAGGAACTCGCGCGTGGCGGGCAGCGAAGCGGCGGGTGCCGAGACGCCCGCGGCGGGTGCGTCCACCAGCGGGGAGGTGGGCCGCTGGTAGTCCGGCGCCAGGCTCATGCAGCCGGCGGCGAGCAGCGCGGTGGCCAGCGCCGTGGGGATGAGAGCGGCACGGGTCCACCGGCCGCCGCGGGCCGCCCGGGGGGCGGACATCGTCTGGCCGTGCATCACCGGCCCTCCTTGTTCGAGTTGTTGTCCAGGTGCAGCGCTTCGGCCGCGGCCGCATCCGCCTCGGGCGAGGAGATGGAGGTGCCGTGGCCGGCCACATGGCCGCCCGGGAACAGGCGGCGGATGACCACGAAGAACACCGGCACCAGCAGCACGGCCAGCACCGTCGCCGTGATCATCCCGCCCATCACGCCGGTGCCGATGGCACGCTGGCTCGCCGAGCCGGCGCCCGAGGCGATGGCCAGCGGCAGCACGCCCAGGATGAAGGCGAAGCTGGTCATCAGGATCGGCCGGAAGCGCAGGTGGCAGGCTTCCAGCGTGGCCACCAGCAGGCTCTTGCCTTCGGCCTGCAGGTCCTTGGCGAACTCGATGATCAGGATCGCGTTCTTCGCCGACAGGCCGATGATGGTGATCAGTCCGACCTTGAAGTACACGTCGTTGGGCATGCCGCGCAGCCACACGCCGGCCAGCGCGCCCAGCACGCCCAGCGGCACCACCAGCAGCACGGCCACCGGGATGCTCCAGCTCTCGTAGAGCGCGGACAGGCAGAGGAACACCGCCAGCATCGAGAACGCGAGCAGGATGGTGGCCTGCGCACCCGAGAGCTTCTCCTCGCGCGACTGGCCGGTCCACTCGAAGCCGAAGCCCGGCGGCAGCTGCGACACCAGCCGCTCCATCTCGGCCATGGCCTCCCCCGTGGACACGCCCGGCGCCGCGTCCCCGGCGATCTTCATCGCCGGGTAGCCGTTGTAGCGCACGGTCTGCAGCGGGCCGGTGACCCAGCGCGTGCTGGCGAAGGCCGACAGCGGCACCTGCTGGCCGCGGTTGTTGGGCACGTGCAGCTGCAGGATGTCCTCCGGCTGCATGCGCGACCGCGCCTCGGCCTGCACGATGACGCGCTGCAGGCGGCCGGCATTGGGGAAGTCGTTCACGTAGCTGGAGCCAAGCGCGGTGGACAGCACGGCGCCGACGGTGTCGAAGCCCACGCCCAACGCGGCAGCGCGCTCGCGGTCCACGTCCAGCTGCAGCTGCGGCGCGTCCTCCAGGCCGTCGGGGCGCACGCCCGCGAGCAGCTTGCTCTGCGAGGCCATGCCCAGCAGCTGGTTGCGCGCGCCCAGCAGGGCCTCGTGCCCCTGGCCGCTGCGGTCCTGCAGCCGGAAGTTGAAGCCGGTGGCCGTGCCCAGCTCGGGGATGGGCGGCGGCGAGAGCGGGAAGATGAACGCATCGCGGATGCCCATGAGCGCGCCGAACGCCCGGCCCGCGAGCGCCTGCGCGGTGTGCTCCGCGCCCTGGCGCTCCTCCCACGGCTTGAGCGGCACGAAGGCCAGGCCCGCGTTCTGGCCGGAGCCGGAGAACGAGAAGCCCAGCACGGCGACGATCTTGTCGACCTCGGGCTGCGCCAGGAAGAACTGCTCGACCTGCTTCATCACCGCCTCGGTGCGCGCCTGCGAGGCGCCGGGCGGCAGCTGCACGTTGACGACCAGGTAGCCCTGGTCCTCGTTGGGCAGGAAGGACGTGGGCAGGCGCGTGTACATCAGGCCCGCGGCGGCGAGGATCACCGCGTACAGCACCAGGAAGCGCCCGGCGCGCGGCAGGATGCGCGCCACCACCGACTCGTAGCCCTTGGCCGTGCGGCGGAAGCCGCGGTTGAACCAGCCGAAGAAGCCCTTCTTCTCGTGGTGGCCGGCAGGCACCGGCTTGAGCAGCGTGGCGCACAGCGCCGGCGTCAGCGACAGCGCCATGAAGGCCGACAGCAGCATGGACGCCACCATCGCCAGCGAGAACTGGCGGTAGATGTTGCCCACCGAGCCGCTGAAGAAGGCCATCGGCACGAAGACCGACACCAGCACCACGGTGATGCCGATGATGGCGCCGGTGATCTGGCCCATGGCCTTGACGGTGGCCTCGCGCGGCGGCAAGCCCTCCTCGGCCATGATGCGCTCGACGTTCTCCACCACCACGATGGCGTCGTCCACCAGGATGCCGATGGCCAGCACCATGCCGAACAGCGTGAGCACGTTGATGGAGAAGCCGAAGGCCAGCATCGCGGCGAAGGTGCCCATCAGCGCCACCGGCACCACGATGGTGGGAATCAGCGTGTAGCGGATGTTCTGCAGGAACACCAGCATCACGATGAACACCAGCGCGATCGCCTCGATCAGCGTCTTGACCACCTCCTCGATGGAGATGCGCACGAACTTCGAGCTGTCGTAGGGCACGTCGTAGCTCATGCCCTCGGGCATGAACTGCTTGAGCTCGTCCATGCGCTCGCGGATGGCCGTGGCCGTGGCCAGCGCGTTGCCCGTGGGCGACAGCTGCACGCCGATGCCGTTGGCGGTGACGCCGTTCAGCCGCGCGGAGGTGGCGTAGGCCTGGCCGCCCAGCTCCAGCCGCGCCACGTCCTTCAGCCGCACGGACGAGCCATCGGCGTTGGTGCGCAGCAGGATGTTGCCGAACTGCTCGATGCTGGCGAGCTGGCCGTTGACGGTGATGGTCGCGTACAGCGTCTGCTCGCTGGTGGCGGGCAGCCCGCCCACCGTGCCGGCGGACACCTGCAGGTTCTGCGCACGGATGGCGGCGTTCACGTCGGCCGTGGACAGGCCATAGCCCACCAGCTTGGCCGGGTCCACCCACACGCGCATGGCGCGCTCGCTGCCGAACAGCTGCGCCTGGCCCACGCCGGGCACCCTCAGCAGCTCGGGCACGATGTTGCGCGCCGCGTAGTCACCCAGGGCGATGGGGTCGTGGTCCGGGTTGGTGGAGGTGAGCATCACCACCAGCAGGAAGTTCGCGCGCGCCTTGTCGATGCGCACGCCCTGCTGCGTCACGGCCGCGGGCAGCCGCGGCGTGGCCCGCGACACGCGGTTCTGCACCTCGATCTGGGCGATGGAGATGTCGGTGCCCGGCTCGAAGGTGGCCGTGACGGTGCCGGTGCCGCTCGCGTCGGCGCTGGACTCCATGTAGATGAGGCCCGGCGCGCCGTTGAGCTCCTGCTCGATGACGGACAGCACGCTGTCCTCCATCACCTTGGCGGAGGCGCCGGGGTAGGCACTGGAGATGACGATCGCCGGTGGCGCCACCGTGGGGTACTGGGCCACGGGCAGCCGGGTGATGGCGGCTGCGCCAATGACCACGATGAACAGGGCGATCACCCACGCGAAGATGGGTCGGTCGATGAAGAAGCGGGAGTTCATGGTCGTGTGCTCGTTGGCTCCCGGGTCAGCGGCTGGCGGCGGAGGCGGCGGGGGCCGCGCCGGCGGGCGCGGATGCACCGGCCGCGCCGGAGGCGGCCACCGGGCTCCACGGCACCGGCTTGACCGGGGCGTTCGGGCGGATCTTCTGGAAGCCGTCCACCACCACCTGCTCACCGGCCTTCAGGCCGCCCAGCACCACCCATTGCGGGCCCTGTGCCGTGGTCTGGGTGCCGCCGAGCTGCACGCCACGGGTGGACACCATGCCGTCGGCACCCACCACCATCACGGTGTCGCCGCCCGCGCCGCGGGTGACGCCCTGTTGCGGCACCAGCATGCCGTCCGACCGCGTCGCCTGCGCCAGCCGCACGCGCACGTACAGGCCGGGCAGCAGCTCACCCCGGGGGTTGGGCACCTCGGCGCGCAGCATCACCTGGCCGCTGGTGGCGTCCACGGTGAGGTCGGCGAACAGCAGCCTGGCCGGCAGCGGGTAAAGGCTGCCGTCGTCCAGGATGACGCGCGCATCGGACTGCGCCGCCTTCAGCTGCCCGGATTCGAAGGCGCGCTTCAGGCGCAGCGCCTCGGTGGCCGATTGGGGGATGTTCACGTACAGCCGGTCGGTCTGCTGGATGGTGGCCAGCAGCGTGGCCTCGGCCTGGCTCACCAGCGCGCCCTCGGTGACCTGCGCCCGGCCGATGCGCCCGCCGATGGGCGCCTGCACGGCCGCGTAGCCCACGTTCAGCCGAGCCTGCGCCACGGCGGCCTGGGCCGCGGCCACGTCGGCCACGGCCTGCTTGTGCGCAGCCTGGGTGGCCACCCACTCCTGCTGGCTGATGGCACGCGCCTCGGCCAGCGGACGGTTGCGCGCCAGCTGCGCCTCGGCCTGCGCCAGGGCGGCTTCCGCACGCGCCTGCGTGGCCAGGGCACTGTCGAGCGCGGCGCGGTAGGCGGCGTCGTCGATCTGGAACAGGCTCTGGCCGGCGCGCACGGTGCTGCCCTCTTCGAACAGGCGCTTGTTCACGACGCCGGTCACGCGAGCGCGCACCTGCGCCGTGCGCCAGGCCTCCAGGCGACCCGGCAGCTCGGTGGACAGCGTCACGCCGGACGGCTGCACCGTCACCACGCCCACCGGCATGGCGGGCATCTGGCCGCCTGGGCCGCCTGCGCCACCGGCCGCGGTGGAGCCACCGCAGGCCGTGAGCAGGAAGGCCGCGGCCGCGAGCGCCGTCAGTGCCGTGAGCGCGGTGATGGCGCGCGGAAAGCGGCGTCGGGCCGCCGCGGAAGAGGGGTTGGGTGCGTGCATGGCGTCGGGTGTCATGGGCGGTGTTCTTATTGGGTTCGACGATCGGCAAACCACGCGCTCGACAAGGAGGCGTCTGCCGGGCTGGTCAAGGCGGCGCAGTATACATACAATCGTGTATGTATGTTGACACCGCCCTGCTGACAACGGGCCGTCAGCAGGCGTGCAGCGACAATCCCCCTAGCTCTGATTGCCCCCTCATGGTCCGCCGCACCAAGGCCGAAGCCGAATCCACCCGCCACCAGATCCTGGATGCCGCCGAGCGCGAGTTCCTCGCCCGCGGCGTGGCGCACACCCGCCTGCAGGACGTGGCGGTGGCCGCCGGCGTGACACGCGGTGCCATCTACTGGCACTTCGAGGACAAGGCGGCCCTGTTCAACGCCATGATGGAGCGGGCGTTCCTGCCCTGCGAGGCGGGTGAATGCCCCGGCTGCCCGCCGGCCGACGACCCGCTGGGCCGGCTGATGCGCCAGGCCACCTGGCCGCTGCGTGTGCTGGCCGAGAACGAGCAGGTGCAACGCGTCTTCCGCATCGCCATGCACCAGACCGAGTACACCGAGGAGCTCGCCTCGGTGCAGCAGCGCTACCTGGAGGGCATCAACCAGTTCCGCGACGACCTGCAGGCGCAGCTCGAGGTGGCCAGCCAGGCCGGCCTGCTGCGCCCCGGGCTGTCGCTCAAGGCCGTGGCGCTGGGCCTGTTCGCCCTGGTGGACGGCCTGATGCACCACTGGACACTGCAGCCCGGCGGCTTCGACCTCGTGGAGTGTGGCGACGCCGCCGTCAAGGCCTACGTGAATGGCCTGCGCGCCGCGCTGCCCGCCGCCCCCCCGTCGGCTACAGCAGCAGCGCCAGCCGCTCCAGGACGAGCACCGCGAGCGCGCCGATCGCCGCCAGCACGGTCCACTTGACGATCACCAGGCCGCGGCGCCGCCATACCGGGTCCTTCGTGGCGATGTAGGTGGCCAGGCAGGCCAGGCCGGCCACGAGCAGCAGGCCGAAGACGAGGCGAAAGAGCATCATGGGGTGGGTCTCGGCGACAGCCCATGGCCGTCACCAGGCAGGTGCCAGCTCGGCGAAACCGGTGGGGGCGAGCGACTCGTCCTCGAAAGTGACGAGCTCCCAGGCGGACGCATCGGCCAGCAGCGTGCGCAGCAGCCGGTTGTTCAGCGCGTGCCCGCCCTTGTACGAGGTGTAGGCGGCCAGCAGCGGGCGGCCGGCCACGTAGAGGTCGCCGATGGCGTCGAGGATCTTGTGCTTGGCGAACTCGTCGTCGTAGCGCAGGCCCTCGCTGTTGAGCACGCGGTAGTCGTCGATGACGATCGCGTTGTCCATGCTGCCGCCGAGCGTGAGGCCGCGCGCGCGCATGGCCTCCACGTCCTTGGTGAAGCCGAAGGTGCGCGCGCGGGCGATCTCCTGCTTGTAGCGGCCGGAGCCCATGTCGAAGGTGGTCTCCTGCCCGGTGGCGTCCACCGCAGGGTGGTTGAAGTCGATCTGGAAGCTCAGCTTGTAGCCGTGGTGCGGCTCCAGGCGGGCCCACATCAGGCGCGCGCCCTCGCCCTCGCGCACCTCGACGGTCTTCTTCACCTTGATGAAGCGCTTGGGCGCGTTCTGCAGCTCGATGCCCGCGCTCTGCAGCAGGAACACGAAGCTGGCCGACGAGCCGTCGAGGATGGGCACCTCGTCGGCGGTGATGTCCACGTACAGGTTGTCCAGCCCCAGGCCCGAGCAGGCGGACATCAGGTGCTCGATGGTCTGCACCTTGGGTGCGCCCGGGTCGCCGCCCGGCGAGATGGTGGACGCCATGCGGGTGTCGCACACCGAATCGAAGCGCACCGGGATGTCCACCGGCTGGGGCAGGTCGACCCGGCGGAAGACGATGCCGGTGTCGGGCGCGGCCGGACGCAGGGTGAGCTCCACCCGCTGGCCGCTGTGCAGGCCCACGCCCACGGCGCGGGTGATGGACTTGAGGGTGCGTTGCTGCAGCATGGCGGGGCCATTGTCCGTCAGGGCGCGGTGTCCCGCCCCAAGGGCAGGTCAAGCACCACCCGCGTGCCGCGGCCCACCACGCTGTCCACCTGCAGGCGCCCGCCCAGGCGCGCCGCCCGCAGCGCCAGGTGGCGCAAGCCCCGTCCCGTGGCCGCGGGGCCAGGCTCGAAGCCGCAGCCGTCGTCCTCCACCTGCACCCGCACGTGCTCGCCCAGCGGGCGCGTGGCAATGCTCACATGGCGCGCCGCCGCATGCTTGAGCACGTTGGTGAGCACCTCCTGCACGATGCGCAGCACCTGCAGCGCGTCCGGCGGGTTGAGCCAGGGCAGCGGCGGCAGGTCCTGCACGTCCCAGTGCAGCACCAGGCCTGCGTCCTCCAGGCGGCGGCCCAGGCGGTGGCGCAGCGAGGCCAGCAGCGTCACCAGGTCGTGCTCGATGGGCTCGAGCGAGTCGATGACCAGCCGCAGGTCATCCAGGCACTCGCGCAGCACGCCGGCCAGCGCATCGGGGGCGAAGCGGCCCTGCTCGGCCAGCACCAGCGACGACATCAGCGTGGAGCCCAGCCCGTCGTGCATGTCGCGCATCAGGCGCTGGCGCTCCAGCAGCAGGGCCTGGTCCCGCTCGACGGCGCGCAGGCGCTCGTGCTGCAGGCGCAGCTCGGCTTCCCGTTCGGCCAGCCGCGCCTCCAGCCCGGCGTTGACGCGCTCCACCGCCTCCATGGCGGCGCTGTAGCGGCGCTGCACCGCGTACAGGAAGGCCAGCAGCATGACGAAGGTGCCCACCGGCAGCAGGTAGGCCGATTCCACCGGGGCCCGGCCGGCCACCAGCAGCAGGTCGTGAGCGCCGAGCGCGAGGTTGAACCACAGCACGCCCACGATGGCCCGGAACTCCGGCCCCCCGCCGCGCCAGGCCACCCCCGTCAGCCAGGCCGTGACCGCCAGGGCCACCACCGCGTTCAGCGCATGCAACTGGGCCAGAGAGCTCAGCGGCGAGCCCGGCACCGGCATGGACAGCAGAGACACCGAGGCCACGAACACGGTGAGCAGGCGCTCCACGCGCGGGTAGCTGCGCGCGTCGAAGCGGAAGGCGAACAGGTAGATCAGCAGCATGCCCCAGGACAGCGAGGCCTGGCTCGCCCACCAGAACCAGCCGTACGCGGCGCGGTCGGCGGGCATGTCGATGGTGTAGTGCAGCGCGCGCAGCGCCCAGACCGCCGAGCTGCAGAAGAACAGCAGGTACGCCGGCTCGCGCGGCCGACGCAGCCAGTGCAGCAGGGCGCACGCGCCGAGCGCCAGGAAGGTGAGCGATCCCACCTGTGGCAGCGACAGCTGCAGCAGGCGCCGCCAGCCGTCGCGCCGGGCCAGCGGCTCGCGCGGGCCGACGAGCACGCGCGACAGCTGGTGCTGGCCGCTGTCGTAGCGCACCAGCCCCAGCGCCAGGTGCACGGTGGTGCCGGCCGGCGGCGCCGCGCCCAGGTCCACGAAGACCGGGCGGTTCCACTGCTCGCGCCAGCGCTCGGCACCGTCCCACAGCAGTGCCCAGTGATCACCCTCGTGGCGTATCACCTGCACCGGCCCGCCGACGACGCGCGGCACGTACAGCGCGAGCGGGCCCTCCACGCCACTGGGCACGGTGTAGTCGACGCGGTACCACCAGACGCGCAGCGGCCGGGGTTGCGCCTGCGCGGGCAGATCCCGCCGGGCCGCCTCGCGCAGCGGCAGCTCCACCGCCTGCCAGGCGGCTGCGTCGCCGGGCGACGGGGCGTCCACCTGCGGCCGCACCCGCCCGTCGCGTCGCAGGCGCGCCGCCTCGAAGGGACGCGAATGCACCCAGGCGGCACCCGCGGCCGCGGTGGCGCGGTCCACGGCCGGCGCCCAGGGCGCGTGCGCCCGGCCCAGCAGGCCCAGGCCGGCGGCCAGGCCCGCCAGCAGCGCCAGGCCCCAGGCCGCCCGCCATCGACGCCGCGCACGCTGGGCGCCCGGCGCCGCCGCGTCAGGCGGCCCGGCGGGCACCGTCGGGCCCGCCAGCTCGGCTTCAGTCACGCACCAGGCCCAGCTTGCGCGCCTCGTAGATTGCCTCGGTCTTCGAGTGCACCTGCAGCTTGCGGTAGCTGCGCTTCACGTAGGTCATGACGGTATGGCGGGACACCCCCAGCATGCGCGCGATCTCCTCGAAGCTGAAGCCCTTGGCGGAGTAGGTGAGCACCTGCCGCTCCTGCGGCGACAGCAGCGCGTCGCCATCCACCGGCCCGGCGGGGGCCGGCGCCAGGCGCTGCAGCAGGTGGCGCGCGATCACCGGGCTGATGGGGCTACCACCGGCCCGCAGGGCACGCACCGCGGCGGCCAGGTCCGCGGGGTCGCTGTCCTTCAGCAGGTAGCCGGTGGCGCCGGCCTCGAGCGACGCCATGATGTGCGCGTCGTCACCGAACACCGACACCACCATCACATCGGTGGCCGGCAGGTGCAGGTGGGCATGGCGGATGAGCTCGATGCCGCTGCCGCTGGGCAGGCCCAGGTCCACCAGCAGCACGTCCGGGCGCAGCTCCACGAGCAGCCGGCGTCCCTGTGGCAGGTCACCCGCCGTGCCGGCCAGGCGCAGACCGGGCGCGCTCGCCACCACCTCCGCGAATATCGTGAGAATACGCGTGTCGTCGTCGACGATGAGCACGGAGATCGGGGCCATCGCGCGCAGTGTGGGACGTGGACCGGCCGGGCGCTATCCCTCGTCCGCGTGCCCCCAGGGCAGCATCAGGGCCAGGTACAGCAGCTGCTCGAACTCGGGGCGGAAGCGGTCGACCACCGCCTGGGGGTCGGGGCACAGCGCATCGTCGGTGATGAGCCCGAACTGCACGCCGCCGCCATAGCTGAGCACGCTCACCCCCACGCCGATGTCACCGCTCTGGGGAACCCAGAACATGACCTGGCGCACCGTGCGGCCACAAAACGCCAGCGGGTGGCGCGGACCGGGCACGTTGGTCATCACCGCCGTGGCCTTGCGGGCAAAGAGGTTCAGCAGCGCGTCCTGCATGGGCTTGATGAGCAGGCCCGCCACGGCCAGCAGGGCGAAGGCCAGCACCGGCTGGTAGCCGCCCTTGAGCTCGTTCATGCGGGCGCGCACCGCCGCCAGCCGCTCCACCGGGTTGGCGATGCCGATGGGCAGCACCAGCGGCACCAGGCCGAAGCGGTTGCCCAGCTTCCAGGCTTCCTCCATGGGCCGCAGGTTCACCGGCACCATGGCGCGGATCTCCTGGCCGGTGGGGTCGTCGCCGTGGGCGCGCAGGTAGCTGCCGATCGCCCCGGCCACGCTGGCCAGCAGCACGTCGTTGATGGAGGCCCCGAAGGCCTGGGCCACCGCCTTCACCTCGTCCAGCGGCAGCGGCTGGCCCCAGGCCACGCGCTTGCCCGGCGTGGCCTTGCCCTTGAGCCGCGTGGGCGAGTCGTCGGGCATGAGGGCCAGCGCCGCCGCGTCCTGCACCACCTGCATGCCGGCCCGGGCCACGTCCAGGCCACCAGCCAGCGGCTGCACGGGGTTGCTCATCCATTCCACCGACTTGACCACCCCGTCGCCGTACAGGCCGATGGCCTTGAGGGTGAGGTCGGTCATGGGCTTGAGCAGCAGGTCGGCGAAGGCGTCGCCCTCGGCCTGCCCCTCGGGCGGCCGCACGCGCTCGGGCGGCGGCTGGCCGTCGTCGGTGATGGACAGCATCACCGAGATGAGCGCGATGCCGTCGCCGATGCAGTGGTGCACGCGGATGATGACCGCGCTGCAGCCGGGCTCCAGCGCCTCGACCAGGCGCAGCTCCCACAGTGGGCGCGTGCGGTCCAGCGGCGTGGCGGCGAGTTCGCCCACGCGCGCCTGCAGCGCCTCGGTGGGCGTCTGGCCGGCAGCCGGACGGAGCGTCTCGGCCACCACGTGGGCCGAGAGGTCGACTTCGCCGTCCTCCACCCAGCTGGCGCCCATGGCGTCTTCCACCACGCGCTGGCGGAAGCGGTCGTAGCGCAGCAGCCGCTCGGCCACGCGCCGGCGCAGGTCGTCCAGGCCCAGCTGCGGCTCGATCAGCCAGACGCCCACGATCATCATGAGGTTCGCGTCGTTGTCCATGCGCAGCCAGGCGGTGTCGACCCTGGACATGCGTTCGGACACGGCGGCGGGGCGGCCGGACATGGGTGTCTCCCTCTAGGAATTCGGTGCAGTGGCGGCCACGATGCTGGGTAACATCCTGCGCGTCAATTCTGCTTTACCCACCACGTTCCTTACCATCAGGAGGCACCCATGGCCGACCTCAAGGCGCAATTCGAGACCGCCGTCGCCGAGAGCAAGCAGCTGCCGGAGAAGCCGGACAACATGACGCTGCTGAAGATCTACGCGCTGTACAAGCAGGCCACCGCGGGCGACGTGGACGGCAAGCGCCCGGGCTTCACCGACATGGTGGGCCGGGCCAAGTGGGACGCCTGGAACGAGCTCCAGGGCACGTCCGCCGACGAGGCGATGCAGCAGTACATCGACCTCATCGAATCGCTGAAGTAATCACCGGGCGCCCGCCAGGGCGCCTGCTTCCGTTCAGGCCTTGCTGCTCTTGGCCTGTTCCTTGGCCAGGGCGGCGTCGAGCTGCTTGCAGACCTCGGTCTCGATCTGGCCGGCGAACGCGCCGAGCAGCAGGCCCAGCTTGGCGTCCACCTCGAAGTGGTCGGCGGTGACGATCATGCTGCCGGACACGCCGGACCGCTTGAACTGCACCGTGTCGCTGGTCTCGCCTTCGAGCACGGTGCACTCCATCTCGAACTTCTTCTCCACGTGCTCGGCCCATTTCCAGGCCACCTTGCGGGCACGGGCGAGGCCGAGGGTGTGGTCGCGACGGATGTGGATCTGGGCCATGGGACAGCGGTGTGCAGCAGCGGTTCAGGGGGTGGAGGAAGGCCCGGCCGCGGTGGAAGCCGGCGGTGCGAGCGCGCGCAGTGTCGCCTCCCGCTCGCCGCGCGGCAAGCCGGCCAGGCGCTGCACCTCGGCATAGAACCGGGGGAAATCCTCACCCTGCTGGGCGAACAGGCGGGTGAACGCCGGCACCCAGTCGTGGTAGGTGGCCTGCATGCCGAGCGACGCATTGTTGGCGTTGGCGATGAAGGCGTCGTAGCCGGCGTAGCCGTTCCAGGAGGACGCCTTGAGCGCCGCATGCCCCGCGCGCAGCTCGGCCAGGATCTGCGCCTTGCGCGCGCGCTGCGCCTCGGGGCCGAGGCGGCTGCGGTACAGCGCGTCCAGGGCCTGGCGGGCCTGCAGGGTGAGCGCGCGGAACTCGCTGCGCCGGCGGTCGATGGCCCGCAGCGCGGCGGGGTCGGCCGCGCCGCCCTGCGCGGCCTGCCAGCGCGCGCCGCCGAGCTGTTCCACCGCCGTCGCGAAGGACTCGTTGAACATGCTGTCGCCGGGCGCGTAGGCCACCTGGTGGGCCAGCTCGTGGAAGATCAGCCGCGCCAGCTCCAGCTCCGACCCGCCGATGAAGGTATTGAGCAGGGGGTCCCCACCCAGCCATTCGGCCTTGCCCAGCGTGGAATAGGCCGCCACGGGGTACAGCGTCACGTCCAGCCCCTGGGCCCGCAGTGCCTCGGCGGCGGCTTCGGCCTCGGCACGGTCGTAGAAGCCCCGATAGCTGACGCATCCCACCACCGGGTAGCACCAGGTGTGCAGCGTGAGCGAGAGTTCCGGCGCCGCCGCCACGTTCCACACCGCGGCGGCGCGCTTCAGGTCGGCATAGCTGCGGTAGCTGCGGTTGTCCGGCAGGGCGAGCTCGCTCACCGCGAAATCGCGCATGCGCTGGCTCAGCACGAGGCGCGTGCGCAGCGTGTCCGGCGTGTCCGCGCGGGCCAGCCACTCGTCCACCGGGCGGGCGCTGTTCAGCAGGGCCAGGTGCCCTGCCACGGAACCGGCGAGGTAGCCCACCGAGCTGCAGCCGCTGCTCAGGCACACCGTGAGCAGGGCCACCCCGGCCAGCCCCGCGGCGCCCAGCCCGGCCATCAGCAGCGCCCGGCGCCAGCCAGGGCGGGGCAGGCCGGTCGCCATGCGCTCACAGGGGAGCCACCTCGACCAGGCAGTCGTAGAACGACGGCGCCGCGCCGAGGTCGGTGAGCCGCTGGTGGGTGAGCTGGTTCACGTTGGTGCCGTTGCGGCCCAACTTGCGCCACCACACGCCCAGGCCGTTCACCACCCCGGGCCGGGCCCGCGGGCTGACGCGCGCCACGCATTCGTAGCTGCCGCGGTCGTTGAACACCCGCACGGGCTGGCCGTCCGCCACGCCACGGGCGGCCGCGTCGCTGGCGTGGATCTCCACCAGCGGCTCGCCCTCGATGTCGCGCAGGCTTTTCACGTTCACGAAGGTGGAATTGAGGAAGTGGCGGGCCGGCGGGGAGATCATGGCCAGCGGATAGCGCGCGGCCAGCTCGGGCGCGGACAGGGCGCACTCATGGTTGCGCACATGCGTGGGCAGCGGCACGCCCGGCGCGGCGGCCACCGCCTGGCCGCTGGGCGTGGCGAAGCCGCCCTCGGCGAACGGGGCCTCGGGCACCGCCAGCTTGACGAAGCCGTCGCGCCGCAGCGCCTCGCGGTCCACCGCGTCGGTGAAGGCGTTGGCGGCGAGTTGCTCGTCGCCGTCAAGGAAGCAGGGCTCGGGGAAGCCCATGCGAGCGGCCAGCTGGCGGAAGATCTCGGCGTTCGAGCGCGCCTGGCCACGCGGCGGGAGGGCCGGCTCGTTGATCAGCACCCAGGTGTGGCCGTAGCTGGCGTGGGCGTCCCAGTGCTCCAGCTGGGTGGTGGCCGGCAGCACGTAGTCGGCATGGTCGGCCGTGTCGGTGAGGAAGTGCTCCAGCACCACGGTGAACAGGTCGTCGCGGCGGAAACCCGCCACCACCTTGGCCGACTCCGGCGCCACCGCCACCGGGTTGCTGTTGTAGACCACCAGCGCCTCGATCTTCGGCCCGAAGCCGCCGGGCGAGGTGTCCGTCTCCCGCAGCAGGTCGTCGCCGATGGTGCTCATGTTCACCACCCGCGGCTGGCGGCCGGCCAGCAGGTCGGGCCGCTCCAGCCAGGCGGTGTTCTTCACGGGCTTGGCCCAGCCCGAGGCGGACAGCAGCAGGCCACCGGCCCGGTGGCGCCATGCGCCCACCAGGCAGGGCAGCAGCGCCACCAGCCGCACCGCGTTGCCGCCGCCGTGCACGCGCTGCATGCCGTAGTTCAGGCGGATGGCCGCGGGCGCGGTGGTGCCGTAGTCGCGCGCCAGGGCGCGCACCTCGTCCGCCGTGATGCCGCACTCGGCCGCCGTGCGCTCGGGCGACCAGGCCAGCGCTTGCTCACGCAGCTCGGGCCAGCCCTGCACATGGCGGGCGAGGTAGTCGTGGTCCAGCCAGTCGTTGACGATGAGCTCGTGCATGAGCCCGAGCGCCAGGGCGCCGTCGGTGCCGGGCAGCAGGGCGATGTGCTGGTGGCACTTCTCGGCCGTCTCGGTGCGCCGCGGGTCGATGGCGATGAGCTTGGCGCCGGCCCGCTTGGCCGCCTGGGCGAAGGTCCAGAAATGCAGGTTGGAGGCGATGGAATGGCTGCCCCAGATGAGGATCAGCCGGCTCTCGGCGAAGTGCTCCAGGTGCATGCCCAGCTTGCCGCCGTAGGTCATCTCCAGCGCCTGGCCCCCGGCGGACGCGCAGATGGTGCGGTCCAGGCGCGAGGCCCCCAGCCGGTGGAAGAAGCGCGCCGCCATGCTCTCGCCCTGCACCAGCCCCATGGTGCCGGCGTAGCTGTACGGCAGGATGGCCTGCGGGTCGCGCGCCGCGATGGCACCGAGGCGACCTGCGATGTCGTCCAGCGCCTCGTCCCAGGACACCGGCTGGAACTGGCCGGACCCCTTGGGACCGACACGCCGGAGCGGCGTGAGCACACGTTCCGGGTGGTCCACGCGCTCGGCATAGCGCGACACCTTGGTGCACAGCGCCCCATGGGTGGGCGGATGGTCCGAGTCGCCCTGGATGCGCACGATGCGCTGCGCGGCCGTGTCCACCGTGACGCGCATGGCGCAGGTGTCGGGGCAGTCGTGGGGACAGGCGGCGTGGACGGTGCGCAGGCTCATCCGGGAATGATGGCACAGCGCCCGCGCCCCGCCGCGCCGCAGGGCCGCCCGCGCGCCGACGGACCGGCGGCGCATCCGATCAGCGAGACCGTGGCAGGCTGCACGCCCGTTGCGGTTTGTAACGACGCGGCGCGACAGCCTGACGTCAATCGATGTGGAAGCGCTGTCGACAATGCCGGCATGCCATCTTTCCCCCCTTCCCACTCCGACCCCGCCGACGCCCGCCCCACGACCGCCGACGTCACCGGCCCGCAGCCGGCCGACGCCGGGCGGCGGCGGACGCTGGGCCGGCTGGCCGCCGGCGGCCTGGCCATCGCGGGCGCGCCCGTGTTCGCCCAGAGCAGCGGACGCATCGTCCTGGGGCAGTCGGCCGCGTTCACCGGCCCGGCCGCCCAGCTGGGCATCCAGATGAACCAGGGCGCCCGCCTGGCCTTCGACGCCTTCAACGCCGAAGGCGGCCTGGGCGGTCAGCGCATCGAACTGCGCACGCTGGACGACGGCTACGACCCCGCGCGCTGCAAGACCAACACCGAGAAGTTCCTGGAGCAGGACGTCTTCGCGCTGTTCGGCTACGTGGGCACGCCCACCTCGCTGGCCGCGCTGACGCTGGTCAAGGACGGGCGCACGCCCTTCTTCGCCCCCTTCACGGGCGCCATGGCACTGCGCGAGCCGGTGCTGCGCTCGGTCTTCCATGTGCGCGCCTCCTACGAGGACGAGACGGCCCTGATCGTCAAGCAGCTCACGTCGCTGGGCCTGAACCGGGTGGCCGTGTTCCGCCAGAACGACAGCTACGGCCAGGCCGGCCTGGACGGGGTGACCAAGGCGCTCAAGGCCAAGGGGCTGGAGCCGGCCGCGGTGGGCACCGTGGAGCGCAACAGCGTCGACGTCGCCGGCGCCGTGAAGGCGCTGGTGGCCGCCAAGCCGGACGCCATCGTGCAGATCAGCGCCTACAAGAGCTGCGCGGCCTTCATCCGCGCGGCCCGCCAGGCGGGCTATGGCGGCACCTTCTACAACGTGTCCTTCGTGGGCACGCAGGCGCTGGCCGACGAACTCGGCGCGGAGGCCAACGGCGTGGTGGTCAGCCAGGTCATGCCGTACCCGTACACCAACTCGGTGGGCATCGTGCGGGACTACCTCGGCGCCATCCAGGCCGCCCGTGACCCGAAGATCCAGCCCAACTACTCCAGCATGGAAGGCTACGTGGCGGCCCGCGTCTTCATCGAAGGCCTGAAGCAGGCGCGCAGCGCCAGCTACGACGCCTTCGTGAACGGCCTGGAGTCGCTCAGCAAGCTCAACCTGGGCGGCTTCACCGTGGCCTTTGGGGCGCGCCAGCATGTGGCCTCGCGCTTCGTCGAGCTGTCCATGCTCACCAAGGACGGGGGCGTGCGGCGCTGACGGCCCCGCCGCCGGCCGGGCCAAGGGCCCTCGCGTAACATCGTCCGGCACGCCCGCCGCCCGCGGCGGCCGAACGAGACACACGCGAGACATCAGCGCCCATGGCCCTCATCGACGACCTGCAGGCGGATGCCGCCACCCTCGCGGCGCTGACCGCGCTGCGACGCGACATCCACGCCCACCCCGAGCTGTGCTTCGAGGAGGAGCGCACCTCGGACCTCGTGGCCCGCCAGCTGGCCGAATGGGGCATCCCGGTGCACCGCGGCCTCGGCAGGACGGGCGTGGTGGGTGTCGTCAGCAACGGCAGCAGCCCCCGGGCCATCGGCCTGAGGGCGGACATGGACGCGCTGCCGATCACTGAGCGCAACACCTTCGCGCACGCCAGCCGCCACGCGGGGAAGATGCATGCCTGCGGCCACGACGGCCACACCGCCATGCTGCTGGCCGCGGCCCACCATCTGGCGCGGCACCGCCACTTCGACGGCACCGTCTACCTGATCTTCCAGCCGGCCGAGGAAGGCGGTGGCGGGGCGCGCGAGATGGTCAAGGACGGCCTGTTCGAGCGCTTCCCCATGGACGCGGTGTTCGGCATGCACAACTGGCCCGGCTACCCCGCCGGGCACTTCGCGGTGTGCGACGGGCCCGCCATGGCCTCCAGCAACGAGTTCAAGGTGGTGGTGCGCGGCAAGGGCGCCCACGCCGCCCTGCCCCACCTGGGCCTGGACCCGGTGCCGGTGGCCTGCCAGATGGTGCAGGCCTTCCAGACCATCGTCACGCGCAACAAGAAGCCGCTGGACACGGCCGTGATCTCGGTGACCATGATCCATGCGGGCGAGGCCACCAACGTGGTGCCGGACCACTGCGTCATCGAGGGCACCGTGCGCACCTTCAGCGTCGAGGTGCTGGACCTGATCGAGCGGCGCATGGAGGAGGTGGCGCGCCACACCGCGGCCGCCTTCGGCTGCACCGCGGAGTTCGAGTTCAGGCGCAACTACCCGCCCACCGTGAACCATGCGCGCGAGGCGCAGTTCCTGCGCGGCGTGATGCAGGAGCTGGTGGGCGAGGCGGCCACGCACGAGTTCGAGCCGGCCATGACGGCCGAGGACTTCAGCTTCTTCCTGCTGGAGCGGCCAGGCGCCTACTTCGTGATCGGCAACGGCGACGGCGGCCACCGTGAGGCCGGCCACGGGCTGGGGCCCTGCACGCTGCACAACCCCAGCTACGATTTCAACGACCAGCTGCTGGCGCCGGGCGCCGCGCTGTGGGTGCGGCTGGCCGAGCGTTTCCTCGCGCGCGGCTGACGCGCGATGTCCTGATTTGACCGCAACCGGTCCGGCGCTGACCTGACTGGCGGCGCGTTTGCGGGCCAACATGGCGCATCATCCACTTCCTGTCTGGTGCTGCCCATGTCCGCTGCTGTCCGCCCCACCGCCGGCTCCACCGCCCTGCTGCTGATCGACGTGCAGCAGTCCTTCCGTGCCCGCCCCTATTGGAGCGACGCGGAGGCGCCGGCCTTCCTGGCCGCCACGAACCGGCTGGTGGCCGGTGCCCAGGCAGCGGGCATCCCGGTGGTGCAGGTGTTCCACACCGACGGGCCGCAGGCGGCCGACAACGCGTTCTCGCACGCCAGCGGCCTCGTCCGCCCGCTCGACGGCCTGGCGCCGTTCGACCCGGCCCTGGTGGTGGACAAGCACCGGCACAGCGCGCTGGTGGGCACCGGCCTGGCCGTCTGGCTGCACCAGCAGGGCATTCGCCGCCTGATCGTGGCGGGCATCCGCACCGAGCAGTGCTGCGAGACCACCACCCGCCATGCCAGCGACGAAGGCTGGGCGGTGGACTTCGTGACCGAGGCGACGCTCACCTTCGACATGACGACCCCTTCGGGGCAGACGCTGAGCGCCGCGCAGATCCGCGAGCGCACCGAGACCGTGCTGGCCGGCCGCTTCGCCACCCTGTGCACGGTGGACGACGCGCTGCAGCGTGCCCGCGACGGGGAGGGCCGCTGATGACCCGCCAGATCGTGCTGCTGATGTTCGACGAGGTCGAGCTGCTCGACTTCGCCGGGCCCTACGAGGTGTTCACCACCGCCAACCGCATGGCCCAGCGGCTGACGCCCGGCGAACCGCCCCCCTTCGCCCTGGCCACCGCCTCGCCGCATGGCCGCCCCGTGCATGCGCGGGCCGGGCTGGTGCTGCAGCCCGACAGCGCGCTCGCCGACGCACCGGCGGCGCAGCTGCTGCTGGTGCCCGGCGGCGTGGTGGACGCCCTGCTGACCGACACCGCCCTGCTGGCGCAGATCGCCCGCCGCGCCGACACGGCCGAGATCACGGCCTCCATCTGCACCGGCGCCTTCGTGCTGGCGGCGGCCGGTGTGCTGCACGACGCCCCCGCCACCACCCACTGGGAAGACGCCGCCGACCTCGCCGCGCGCCACCCCGACCTGCAGCTGCAGCCCGACCGGCGCTGGGTGGACCACGGGGCGGTGGTCACGTCGGCGGGCATCGCGGCCGGCATCGACATGAGCCTGCACCTGGTGGCGCGCTGCGCGGGCGAGGCGCTGGCGCGCCGCACCGCGCGCCAGCTGGACGTGCCGTGGATCGGCGCCTGACCGCCCCGCGGGCCGCGCCCGCTCCCAGGGCGGTGGACGTGCTGTTCGTGGTGCTGCCCGACACGCTGCTGCTGGACCTGGCCGGACCGGCCGAAGCCTTGCGCCTGGCCAACCAGCAGTGTGCCCGCCGCGGCCTGCCGCCGGCCTTCCGCCTGCGCTACGTCGGCCCGCAGGCCAGCACATCCTCGTCGGTGGGCCTCACGCTGGCGGGCATCGAGCCGCTGCCGGACGCGCTGGCCGCGCCCAGCTGGGTGGTGCTGCTGGGCCGCCCGGGCGACGCGGCGCAGGTGGTGCGCCACCAGCGCCCCTGGCTCGACACGCGGCAGTGGCTCAGCCGGGTCGTCGCGCCGGCCCTGGCCGGTCCCGCCCCGGCGCACCGCCTGGTCACCGTGTGCGTGGGCGCCCTGCTGGCGGCCGACGCGGGCCTGCTGGCCGGCCGCCGCGTCACCACGCACCACGAGCTGCTGGCCGACCTGGCGGCGCTGGCGCCCGCGGCGCGTGTGCTGGGCAACCGCGTGTTCGTGGAGGACGGCCCGGTGCTCACCAGCGCCGGCATCACCGCCGGCATCGACCTGGCACTGCACCTGGTGGCCGCCACGCTGGGCGAGCCGCTGGCGTCCGCGGTGGCCCAGGTGATGGTGCTGTACCACCGACGCGGCACCGACGACCCGGAGCACTCCCCGCTGCTGGCCGGCCGGCGCCACCTGCACCCGGCCGTGCACGCGGTGCAGAACGCGGTGCTGGACGCGCCGGGCGCGGACTGGTCGCTGGAGCGGCTGGCCGAGGTGGCCCACGTGACGCCACGCCACCTGACGCGGCTGTTCCAGGCCCATGTGGGCCAGACCCCGCGTGAACACGTGGAGCAGGTGCGCCTGGCGCTGGCCCAGCAGGCCCGCGCCGCCGGGCTGTCCAGCGCCGAGTCGCTGGCCCTGGCGGGCTTCAGCTCGGACCGGCAGTGGCGCCGTGCCCGCCAGCGGGCGGCGACAGCCCCCGCCCCGGGCGCCTCACAACACGCCGATTGAACGCAGGGCCTCGGCCAGGGGCTGGTGGCCGGTGAACACATGGCCGCGCCAGCCGCGGGCCTGGGCGGCCGCGACGTTGGGGGCGTGGTCGTCCACGAAGTACAGCGCGTGGGGCGCACGGCCGAAGCACTGCTCGGCATGCGCGTACAGGGCGGGATCCGGCTTGTTGCGCTGGGCGCGCGACGAGAACACGCCGCCATCGAAGCACGCGAGAAAACCGTGCGTGCGCTCCAGGTGTTCGGCATAGGGGGCCGGCATGTTGGACAGGAAGTACAGCGGGCGACCCGCGGCCTTCAGGTCCAGCAACAGCTGCACCGTCCCCGGCAGGGGCTGCAGCGCCTCGGGCACCGCGTCCACCACCGCCTGCACCTCGTCGGGTGCCAGGCCGGTGCGCGCGGCGATGCGCTGCACGAGGGCCGGCACCTCCACCACGCCGCGGTCGAAGTCGCCCCAGTCGCCGGTATAGCCCTGGAACACCTGCGCCACCCAGTGCGCGGCGCTCGCCTCGTCGACCACCCGGTGGGGCAGCACCTGCGCCAGCAGGCGCTCGGGCTGCCAGTCGAACAGCACGCGGCCGAAATCGAAGACGACGGCGGTGTCCGCCTCCGGGGCGGCATTCCCGCTCATGAACGCAGCCGGGCCAGCAGGCCCGCGGTGGACGCGTCCAGGCCGCTCGCGTCGCCCGAGGCGAAGCGCGGCAGCAGTTGGCTGCACAGCGCCTTGCCCAGCTCCACGCCCCATTGGTCGAAGCTGTTGATGCCCCAGACCGCACCGCTGGTGAACACGCGGTGCTCGTACAGCGCGATGAGCGCGCCGAGCGAGCGCGGGGTGAGCGCATCCAGCACGAGCGTGGTGCTGGGCCGGTTGCCGGGGAATCGGCGGTGCTGCGCCAGCACGGCCCGGTCGAGCGTGGCCGAGGCGGTGGGGGCGGTCTCGGCGGCCGCCTCGTCGGCGGTCTTGCCCTGCATGAGCGCCTGGCTCTGGGCCAGGCAGTTGGCCAGCAGCTTGGTGTGCAGGTCACGGTGCCCGTGGGCGGGCTGCTTGACGGCGATGAACTCCACCGGCACCACATCCGTGCCCTGGTGCAGCTGCTGGAAATAGGCGTGCTGCCCGTTGGTGCCGGGCTCGCCCCACACCACCGGGCTGGTGGCATAGGGCAGCGCGCGCCCCGCCGTGTCCACCGACTTGCCGTTGGACTCCATCTCCAGCTGCTGCAGGTAGGCGGGCAGCCGAGCCAGGCCCTGGTGGTAGGGCGCGACCGAACGGCTGGTGAAGCCGTGGAAGTTGCGGTACCAGACGTCCAGCAGGCCCAGCTGCACGGGCAGGTTCTGCGCCAGCGGGGCCTCGGCGAAATGGCGGTCCATGGCGTGCGCGCCCGCCAGCAGCTCGCGGAAGGCGGCCGCCCCGATGGCGATGGCCAGCGGCAGGCCGATCGCGCTCCACAGCGAGTAACGCCCTCCGACCCAGTCCCAGAAGCCGAAGGTCTCGGTGATGCCGAAGGCGGCGGCGGCCGGCAGGTGGGTCGTGACGCCGATGAAATGGCGAGCCACGTCCGCCGGACGCCCCTGCGCCTCGCACTGCGACACGAACCACTCGCGCGCCACGGCCGCGTTGGCCATGGTCTCCTGCGTGGTGAAGGTCTTGCTCGCGATGATGAACAGCGTGCGCTCCGGCCGCAGGCCCTGCAGCACCGGCGTGATGTCGTGGCCGTCGACGTTGGAGACGAAGTGCAAGCGCAGCGCGTCGTGCGCGAAGGGCTGCAACGCCTGCGCCGCCATGCGCGGGCCGAGGTCGGAGCCGCCGATGCCGATGCTCACCACGTCGGTGAAGCCGTCCGGCCCGGCGGCTGCGCGCACGCGCTCGGCACACGCCAGCAGGCGGTCCAGCACCTCGTGCACCTCGTCGCTGAACGGTGCCGCGCCGCGCGGCGCGCGCAGCGCCGTGTGCAGCACCGCCCGCCCCTCGGTGGTGTTGATCGGCTCGCCCGCGAACAGGGCATCGCGCCGCGCCTCGAGCCCGCACTGTCCGGCCAGCTCCACGAGCAGCCGGCGCGTCACCTCGTCCCACAGGTTCTTGGACAGGTCGGCGAAGACCTCGGGGGCCTGCAGCGCGAAGCGCTCGAAGCGGGCCGGGTCGTCCGCGAAGACCTGGCGCAGGTCCAGCTCGCGGCCATGGGCCTCGAAGTGCCCTCGCAGCGCGGTCCAGGCCACCGTCTCGTCGCAGCGGGTCATGGGCACGGGCATGGGCGTCAGGCCTCCTGGATCAGGCGGTCGAGTCGGGCCGCGTCGGCCGCGAACAGGCGGATGCCCTCGGCCAGCTTCTCGGTGGCCATCGCGTCCTCGTTCAGCGCGTAGCGGAAGGCCGGCTCGGCGTAGGTCACCGCGTGCAGGTCCATGCGGGCCGAGGCGGCCGGGTCCAGCGCCCGCTGCACCGGCGCCTCGCTGCCCTGCAGCTGGCCGAGCAGGTCGGGGCTGATAGTGAGCAGGTCGCAGCCCGCCAGCGCCAGGATCTGCCCCGTGTTGCGGAAGCTGGCACCCATCACCTCGGTGGCGATGCCGAACTTCTTGTAGTGGTGGTAGATGCGCGCCACCGACTGCACGCCCGGGTCGTTGGCGCCCGCCATGGCGGCGTCGTCCCAGCCGGCGCCGGCCTGCTTCTTGTACCAGTCGTAGATGCGCCCGACGAAGGGGCTGATCAGCGTCACGCCGGCCTCGCCGCAGGCCACCGCCTGGCAGAAGCTGAACAGCAGCGTGAGGTTGCAGTGGATGCCCTCGCGCTCCAGCGCGCGGGCCGCCTGGATGCCCTCCCAGGTGGAGGCGATCTTGATCAGCACCCGCTCGCGTGGCACGCCGGCCGCCTCGTACAGGCCGATCAGGCGGTGCGCGCGGGCGATGGTGGCCGCCGTGTCGAAGGACAGGCGCGCGTCCACTTCGGTCGACACGCGGCCGGGCACGACCTTGAGGATCTCGAGCCCGAAGCGCACCAGCACCTGGTCCACGATGTCGGCCAGCGGCTCGCCGCGGTGCGCCGCCACCGCCTCCTGCAGCAGCGGTGCGTACTCCGCCTGCTGCACCGCCTTGAGGATGAGCGACGGGTTGGTGGTGGCATCGCGCGGCGCGTACTGCGCCAGCTGGCGGAAGTTGCCGGTGTCGGCCACGACGGTGGTGTGGGCCTTGAGCTGATCGAGCTGGTTCATGGCGGCGGGAACGAAAAAAGCCCGGCCCCGATGGCCGGCGGTCCAAGGGCGGATTAGAACGCCCCGGCCGCTGTCCGCGGCGACGACCGGGTGATAGCCGGTCGCCGCCTCGCCTGGGGGTGCTGCCGGTTGACCCGTCCACGAAACGCCGGCATCATCGGTAATGTAACTTTGTTTCATCCGCGGGCGGCCGCGGCGCTCCTGATGTCCTTCGACCTCGTCTTCTTCGGCGGCACCGGCGACCTCACCTGGCGCAAGCTCATGCCGGCCCTGTTCCAGGCCTTCCGGCACGGCAAGCTGCCCGCCGGCGGCCGCATCCTCGCCGTGGCGCGCGACGACCGCAGCGACGCGGACTACCGCGCCTTCATCCAGGAGCGCTTCGCCGAGGTGGAGCCGTCCAAGCGCCCGAGCGACGAGGAGTTCGCCCGCTTCGCCGCCCTGCTGCACTACCGTCGCATGGACCTGTCGCAGCCCGACGACTACACCGGCCTGAAGGTGTGGCTGGACAGCCGCGGCGCCGACACCAAGGTGCTGTACCTGGCCACCAGCCCCCACCTGTTCCCGGTGGTCTGCGAGCAGCTCGGCGCGGCCGGCCTGAACGGGCCGGACGTGCGGGTGGTGCTGGAGAAGCCGCTCGGCCACGACCTGGCCAGCGCGCAGGAGATCAACCGGGTGGTGCGCTCGGTGTTCACCGAGGCCCAGGCCTTCCGCATCGACCACTACCTCGGCAAGCCGGCGGTGCAGAACCTCATGGCGCTGCGCTTCGCCAATGCCCTGTTCGAGCCGCTGTGGCGGCGCGAGAGCATCGCCAACATCCAGATCACGCTGGCCGAGTCGATCGGCGTGGGCACGCGCGGCGACTTCTACGACCGCACCGGCGCCTTGCGCGACATGGTCCAGAACCACGCGCTGCAGCTGCTCACCATGATCGCCATGGAGCCCCCCTCGTCCAGCGACGCGGACGCGATCCGCGACGAGAAGCTCAAGGTGCTGAAGTCGCTCAAGCCCTTCACCGCCGCCAGCGTGGCCCGCGACGTGGTGCGCGGCCAGTACCGCGCCGGCACCGTGGACGGCAAGGCGGCCGTCGGCTACCTCGACGAGCTCAAGGTGCCGCCCGGCAGCCGCTGCGAGACCTTCGTGGCGCTGCGCACCGAGGTGCAGAACTGGCGATGGGCGGGCGTGCCCTTCTACCTGCGCACCGGCAAGCGGCTGGCGGCGCGCGACGCGCAGATCGTGGTGAACTTCCGCGAGGTGCCGCACCCCATCTTTCCGGGCACCACGCGGGCGAACAAGCTCGTCATCAAGCTGCAGCCCGAGGACGGCCTGGAGCTGCACCTGCTGGCGGCCAAGGGCTCCGGCCAGGGGGACGCGCTGTCGACGGTCTCGCTGGACCTCGATTTCGACAAGGCCTTCCCCACCGAGCGCGTGGGCGCCTACGAGCGGCTGCTGCTCGACGCGATCGCCGGCCGGCTGAACCTGTTCGTGCGCAGCGACGAACAGGAGCAGGCCTGGCGCTGGGTGGAGCCCATCCTGTCGGCGTGGCGCGACGACGGCGGCGACCTCAAGACCTACGCCGCCGGCAGCTGGGGCCCGCCCGCCGCCAGCGCCCTGGTGGCGCGCGACGGCTTCGCCTGGGCGGAGGAGCAATGACGACGGTGCCTGCCGCCGCGGGCCGCAGCGCTGGGCCGCTCCCGAGCAAGGCCCGATCCCCCCGGGGGATCGCCCCATGTGCCCACGGGGCGAGGGGCTGACATCACCATGCTGGACCGCATCCGCGCCTGCATTCCCGCCCTGCCCCCCGCCGAGCAGCGGGTGGCCAAGCTCGTGCTGGCGGACCCGCGCAGCTTCGCGTCCATGCCGGTGAGCGAGCTGGCCGAGCGCGCCCACGTGAGCAAGCCCACCGTCGTGCGCTTCTGCCGCAGCGTGGGCTACGACGGGCTGGCCGACTTCAAGCTCAAGCTGGCCGGCACGGTGAACGAGGGCGTGCCATTCGTGCACCGGGCGGTGGACGAGGACGACAAGCCCGCCGACATCATCGTCAAGGTGATCGACAACGCGGTGAGTGCGCTGCTCAAGTACCGCAACGACGCCGCTGGCCATGCCTTCGAGCGCGCCATCTCGGCGCTCGCACGCTGTGCGGACCAGCGCGGCCGCGTGGAGTTCTACGGCGTGGGCAACTCGGGCATCGTGGCCCAGGACGCACAGCACAAGTTCTTCCGCCTGGGCGTGAACGCGGTGGCGCTGGTGGACGGCCACGTGCAGGTGATGAGCGCCACCATGCTCAAGCCGGACGACTGCGCCGTGATCATCAGCAACTCGGGTCGCAGCCAGGACCTGATCGGCGCCGCCGAGATCGCGCTGAAGAAGGGCGCGACGCTGGTCGCCATCACCGCGAGCGGCTCACCGCTCGCCCAGCTGGCGCAGGCGGCCGGCCACATCGTGCTGGCAGCCGACCACCCCGAGGACTACGACCGCTACAGCCCCATGGTGTCGCGCATGCTGCACCTGATGGTGATTGACATCCTCACCACCGGCGTGGCGCTGCGCCTGGGCCCGGCGCTGCGGCCGCTGCTGCAGGAGATCAAGCGCAACCTGCGCACGCGGCGCCATGCCGCGGCGGCGTCGGGCCCCTTGTCGGCCGCCACGGCCGCCGACTGACGCCCCGGCGCACTGCGCCTCAGGCCAGGCCGAGCAGTTCGGCCACGCCGTACAGGCGCGCCAGGTCGACCAGGCGGGCCGGTGCGTTCACCACGGCAAAGCCGCGGCCCCGCTCCTCGGCCAGCCGTCGGCATTGCAGCAGCACGGCCAGGGAGGCGGAATCGATGTGGGTGAGCGCCGCGGCATCGATGCGCACCGTGCGCTCGTCGGTGGCGGCGATGGCGGGCCCGAGCGCCGCCATGGCCGAGCGCGCGTCGCGCAGCGTCAGCGCGGCCGGCAGCACCAGGCCTGCCGGCACCGGCGCCGTCGCCGCGGGAGACAGGTTCGCCTCGGCCATGTGCATCAGCCCTTCGCCGCCGGCGCGGCCGCCGCCGCCGCCTTGTTCTTCTCGGCCAGCTTGCCGATCAGGCCGTCCACGCCGACAGCGCCGATCTCCTGCGCGAAGCTGGTCTTGTACTGCTCGACCAGCCACACGCCCATGACGTTGACGTCGTAGATCTTCCAGCCGGCGTCCGCCTTCTCCAGGCGGTAGTCGAGCTGGATGGGCTCGCCCTTGCCCTTGACCTCCGTGCGCACCACCACCTCGGTGTCGGTGGGCGCGGCGCGGAAGGGCTTGAGCTGCACGGTCTGGTCCTTCACCTGGGTGAGCGCACCGGAATAGGTGCGCACCAGCAGGACCTTGAACTCGTTCTGCAGCTTCTGCTGCTGGTCGGGCGTGGCGGTGCGCCAGTGCCGGCCCACGGCGGACGCCGTCATGCGCTGGAAATTCACGTGCGGCATGACCTTGGTGTCGACCAGGGCGATGATGCGGGAGACGTCGCCGGCCTGGATGGCCTTGTCGGCCTTCACGGTGTCGATCACCTCGGTGGAGACCTGCTTGATGAGCTGGTCCGGCGCGGCGGCGTCGGCGGCGCGGGCCACGGTGCTGGCCAGCGGGCCCGCCAGGGCCAGGGCGGCGACGGCGGCAAGGGCCACGCGGCGCGTGGTGAAGGCGGGGGAAAGCGTCACGGACATGTGGTTCATTCCTCGGTTCGGCGGGCAGCGAGCAAGCGTCGCGCCCGGTCAGCGTTCAACGCGGGCCATGGCCGGGCGGTCGACCGGGCACGGTAACAAAAAGCAGCCATCCAGGCGGCCGCCCCATCCGCCTGGGACCGCTCAGCGGGCCGCCGGTTCCGACGCGGCCGCCGGCGGGGGCGCCGGTTCGTCGTCCTCGGCAGGCTCCTCGGGCGGGTTGCCGTCGTGCACCTGGTTCTGCCGCCGCGCGAGGTAGGCGTCGCGCAGGAAGCTGTACTTGTCGAGGGCGATGTCGTCGAGCACACGCGAGGCGCCCAGCAGGTTGGCACGCGTGTTGACCACGTTCAGCAACGTCACCGCCAGCACCCGGGCGCGCGTGTCGTCCACGAGAGCCGAGGGGCTGGCCTGCATGTCGACCGGCAGCGCCGCCGTGTCGCGCACGGTGGACGGTCCGAGCAGCGGCAGCACCAGGTACGGCCCCGACGGCATGCCCCAGCGGCCGAGGGTCTGGCCGAAATCCTCCGGCTGCTTGTCCAGCCCGATCTCCGTGCCGATGTCCAGCAGGCCGCCGAAGCCGAGGCCCGTGTTGACGACGACGCGGAAGCCCATCTGCAGGCCGCTTTCCACCTTGCCCTGCAGCAGGTGGTTGATGGCCGACCAGGCGTCGGCGACGTTGCCGAACACGTTGTCCACCAGGCCCCGCAGGTACTCGGGCACCCAGTCACGGTAGGCCGTGGCCACCGGCTTGAGCACGGCCGCGTCGAGCGCCTCGTTGAACGAGAACACCGAGCGGTTCCAGGGTTCGAGGGGGTCGCGGGGGGACCGGGGGGCGGCCGTCGGCGACGGTGGAGCGTCCGTGCCCGCGGCCGACGCGGCCGCTGCCGGCGCCAGTGGCGCCGGCGCCTGGGCGTGGGACGGAGACGTCACCGCGGCGAGCGCCGCGGCCAGCACCAGGCCGGCGGCCAGCCCGCGGGCGCCCGGGGCTGCGCTCACTTGGCCCCCTCCGCCGGGGCCTGCGAGCCCGCGTCCGCCGCCTTGTTGAACAGGAACTGGCCGATCAGGTTCTCCAGCACCACCGCGGACTGCGTCTGCGTGATCAGCGTGCCGGGAGTGAAGTTCTTCTCGTCGCCCCCGGGCTCGATGCCGATGTACTGGTCACCCAGCAGGCCCGAGGTGAGGATCTTGGCCGACGAGTCGCGCGGGAACTGCACGTCCGAGCGGATGGCCAGCGTGACCACGCCCTGGTAGGTCTTGGGATCCAGCGTGATGGACGTGACGCGCCCGACCACGACGCCCGCCGAGCGCACCGGCGCGCGGGACTTCAGGCCGCCGATGTTGTCGAAGCGGGCCTGCAGCGTGTAGGTCTCGCCGTTGGTGGTGGTGGTGAGGTTGGCCGCCTTCAGCGCCACGAACATCAGGGCCCCCAGGCCCATCAGCACGAACAGGCCGACCATGATCTCGATGCTCTTCTTTGCCATCGTTGCAAGTCCAAAAGGGTGTCGCGTCGCTTCAGCGGGTGGAGAACATCAGCGCGGTGAGGATGAAGTCCATGCCCAGCACGGACAGCGAGGAGATGACCACCGTGCGCGTGGTGGCATAGGCGACCCCTTCGGGTGTCGCCTCGGTCTCGTAGCCCTGGTACAGCGCCACGGCGGTGCAGATGACGCCGAACACGAAGCTCTTGACGACGCCGTTGCCCACGTCCCGCCAGACATCCACGCCGCTTTGCTGGATGGACCAGAAGTTGCCGGGGTCGATGCCGATCAGGCCCACGGCCACCAGCCAGGCCCCGAGGATGCCCACGGCCGAGAACATGATGGCCAGCAGGGGCATGGCGATCAGGCCGGCCAGGAAGCGCGGGGCCAGCACCCGCTCGCGCGGGTCGATGGCCATCAGCTCCAGCGCGGCGATCTGCTCGCCCGCCTTCATGAGGCCGATCTCGGCGGTGAGCGAGGTGCCCGCCCGGCCCGCGAACAGCAGCGCGGCGACCACCGGGCCCAGCTCGCGCACGAGCGACAGGTTCACCACCAGGCCCAGCTGCTCGGCCGCGCCGTAGGTGGCCAGGGCGTAGTACATCTGCAGCGCCAGCACGAAGCCCACCGCCATGCCCGACGCGAGGATGATCACCAGCGAGCGGTTGCCGATGGCATGGATCTGGGTGACCACCAGGCCGAAGCGCCGCAGCGAGGCCGGCAGCGCGCGCAGCAGGTCGGCCAGGAACAGCGCGGCCCGGCCCCAGCCACGCAGCACGCGCAGGGCCCAGGCGCCGATGAGGGCGAGGAAGTTCATGCGCGGGCCTCCGCCGTGCCGAGGCCGAAATCCTCGGCCAGCGGCCTGGCGGGGTAGTGGAACTTGACCGGGCCGTCCGGCTCGCCACGCACGAACTGGCGCACCTCGGGATCGGTGCTGTCCATCAGCTCTGCCGGCGTGCCCTGGGCCACCACGCGCCCGCCGTTGGCCAGGAGCACCACCCAGTCGGCGATGGCCATGCACTCGGGCACGTCGTGCGAGATGACCAGGGAAGTGGCGCCCGTCACGTCGTTGAGCGTGCGGATGAGCTTGGCCGCCACCCCCATGGAGATGAGGTCCAGGCCCGCGAAGGGCTCGTCGTACATGATGAGCTCGGGGTCCAGCACGATGGCGCGGGCCAGGGCGACGCGCCGTGCCATGCCACCGGAGACTTCGCTGATCCTGAGCGAGGCCGCCCCGCGCAGGCCGACGGCGTTGAGCTTCATGAGCACGATGTCGTGGATCAGCGGCTCCGGCAGATCCGTCATCTCGCGCAGTGGGAAGGCCACGTTGTCGTAGACCGTGAGGTCGGTGAACAGCGCCCCGAACTGGAACAGCATGCCCAGGCGGCGGCGCAGGCGGTACAGCTGGGCGCGGTCGTGCACGTCGACCACCTCCCCGTCGAAGACCACGCGGCCGCTGTTGGCGGCGTGCACGCCGCCGATGAGCCGCATCAGCGTGGTCTTGCCGCAGCCGGAGCTGCCCAGCACGGCCGTGACCTTGCCGCGCTGGAAGCGCAGGCTCAGGTCAGTGAGGATGTTGCGGCTGGCGTCGTACCCGAAGGTGACGCGGTCGATCTCGATGAAGGTGTCGCTCATCTCGGGCAGGGGTGACCCGAGGGATTCTCGCATGCGGCCCGGCAGGGTGCCGGGCCGGTCCTTCACCGCTCCGTCAGCGCGGCAGCACCGAGGCGCCCGTCAGGAACTCGTCCACCGCGCGGGCGGCCTGACGGCCCTCGCGGATGGCCCAGACCACCAGCGACTGGCCGCGGCGCATGTCGCCGGCGGCGAACACCTTGTCCACGTTGGTGCGGTAGCCCACGGCGGCGTCGGTGGCCGCCTTGGCATTGCCACGTGCATCGAGCTCCACGCCGAAGGCCTGCATCACCGAGGCGACCGGGTTCACGAAACCCATCGCCAGCAGCGCGAGGTCGGCCTTGAGCACCTGCTCGGTGCCGGGCACCTCGACCATCTTGCCGCCTTCCCACTGCACGCGCACCGTCTTCACGCCGGCGAGCTTGCCCTTCTCACCGACGAACTCCTTGGTGGCGATGGCGAACTCGCGCTGGCAGCCTTCCTCGTGGCTGGACGAGGTGCGTAGCTTGATGGGCCAGTAGGGCCACACCAGCGGCTTGTTCTCGGTCTCGGGCGGCATGGGCATCAGCTCGAACTGCGTGACGCTGGCCGCCCCGTGGCGGTTGCTGGTGCCCACGCAGTCGCTGCCGGTGTCGCCGCCGCCGATCACGATGACGTGCTTGCCGTCCGCGCGGATCTGGCCCTTGAGCTTGTCGCCCGCGTTCACCTTGTTCTGCTGCGGCAGGAACTCCATGGCGAAGTGCACGCCGTCCAGGTCACGCCCGGGCACCGGCAGGTCGCGGCTCTGCTCCGCGCCACCGGCCAGCAGCACGGCGTCGAATTCCGCCTTGAGCTGCTCGGCGCTCACGGTCTCCTTGGCCCAGTTCGTCACCTTGGAGCCCTTGGGCATCTCGCCCACGAGCACGCCGGTGCGGAAGACCACGCCCTCGGCCGCCATCTGCGCCACGCGGCGGTCGATGTGCGACTTCTCCAGCTTGAAGTCGGGGATGCCGTAGCGCAACAGGCCGCCGACGCGGTCGTTCTTCTCGAACACCGTCACGTCGTGGCCCGCGCGCGCCAGCTGCTGCGCTGCCGCCAGGCCGGCCGGGCCGGAGCCGACCACGGCCACTTTCCTGCCGGTCTTGTGGGCGGCCGGCTGCGGGGTGACCCAGCCCTCCGCCCAGGCGCGGTCGATGATGGCGTGCTCGATGGACTTGATGCCCACCGGGTCGTCGTTCACGTTCAGCGTGCAGGCGGCCTCGCAGGGGGCCGGGCAGATGCGGCCGGTGAACTCGGGGAAGTTGTTGGTGCTGTGCAGCACCCGGATGGCGTTGCGCCAGTCGCCCCGGTACACGAGGTCGTTGAAGTCCGGGACGATGTTGTTGACCGGGCAGCCGCTGTTGCAGAAGGGCGTGCCGCAGTCCATGCAGCGTGCGCCCTGCACCTTGGCCTGCTCGGGCACCAGGCCGATGACGAACTCCTTGTGGTGCTTCAGGCGGTCGGCGACGGGGGCGTAGCCCTCCTCGATGCGCTCGTACTCCAGAAAGCCGGTGACTTTTCCCATGATGCGGTTCCGGTGGATGCGGGGGTGCGGGTCGTGCGGGGCGCTTACTTGGCCGCCAGCGTCTTGCCGGCCTTGCCCGGCTTGGCGGCGGGGCGGCCCACGGCCTTGTCGATGACCTCGGTGGTCTCGCGGGCAGCCTGCAGCTCGGCGAGCGCGCGCTTGTACTCGGTGGGGAAGACCTTGACAAACTTGGCGCGCGAGTCGGCCCAGTGGTCGAGGATGTCGCGTGCGCGCAGGCTGCCGGTCCACTTGTGGTGGTCCTCGATCAGCTTCTTGAGCAGCGCCTCGTCCGTCTGGCCGCGGTGCCACACGGCGCGGTCCACCGTCTCCTCCTGCACGCTGGCCGGCAGCACCGGCTCCAGCGTCACCATGGCGGTGTTGCAGCGGCGCGCGAACTGGCCGTCCTCGTCGAAGACGTAGGCCACGCCGCCCGACATGCCGGCAGCGAAGTTGCGGCCGGTGCGGCCCAGCACCGCCACCGTGCCACCCGTCATGTACTCGCAGCCGTGGTCACCCGTGCCCTCGACCACCGTCGTGGCGCCGGACAGGCGGACCGCGAAGCGCTCACCGGCCACGCCACGGAAGAAGGCCTCGCCGCTGGTGGCACCGTACAGCGCCGTGTTGCCGACGATGATGTTCTGCGTGGCATCGCCGCGGAAGTCGATGGACGGGCGCACCACCACCCGGCCGCCGGACAGGCCCTTGCCGGTGTAGTCGTTGGCCTCGCCGATGAGGTACAGCGTGATGCCCGGGGCCAGGAAGGCCGCGAAGCTCTGGCCGCCGGTGCCTTCCATCTGGATGAACACCGTGTGGTCGGGCAGGCCCTCGGGGCGCTGGCGGATCAGCTCGCCGGAGAGCATGGCGCCCACCGAGCGGTTGACGTTGCGCGCGTCCTGCATGAACTGGATCTTCTCGCCGGTGGTGAAGGCGTCCTGGCACTTCTGGATCAGCTTGCGGTCCAGCGACCTGTCCAGCCCGTGGTCCTGCGCCTCCACGTGAAAGCGGGCCACGCCGGCGGGCACCTGCGGGCGGTGGAACACGCGGCTGAAGTCCAGGCCGCGGGCCTTCCAGTGGGTGACGGCCTTGCGCGTGTCCAGCAGGTCGGCGCGGCCGATCAGGTCGTCGAACCTGCGGATGCCCAGCTGCGCCATGAGCTGGCGCGCCTCCTCGGCCACAAAGAAGAAGTAGTTGACGACGTGCTCGGGCTTGCCGGCGAACTTGCGGCGCAGCACCGGGTCCTGCGTGGCCACGCCCACCGGGCAGGTGTTGAGGTGGCACTTGCGCATCATGATGCAGCCTTCCACCACCAGCGGCGCGGTGGCGAAGCCGAACTCGTCCGCGCCCAGCAGCGCGCCGATCACGACGTCGCGTCCGGTCTTCATCTGGCCGTCGGCCTGCACGCGCACTCGGCCACGCAGGCGGTTGAGCACCAGCGTCTGCTGCGTCTCGGCCAGGCCGAGCTCCCAGGGCGTGCCGGCGTGCTTGATGCTGGACCACGGCGAGGCGCCGGTGCCGCCGTCGTGGCCGGCGATCACGATGTGGTCGGCCTTGCACTTGGCCACGCCCGCGGCGATGGTGCCCACGCCGACCTCGGACACCAGCTTCACGCTGATGGACGCACGCGGGTTGGCGTTCTTCAGGTCGTGGATGAGCTGGGCCAGGTCCTCGATGGAATAGATGTCGTGGTGCGGCGGCGGGCTGATCAGGCCCACGCCCGGCACCGAGTAGCGCAGGAAGCCGATGTACTCGCTGACCTTGCCGCCCGGCAGCTGGCCGCCCTCACCCGGCTTGGCGCCCTGGGCCATCTTGATCTGGATCTGGTCGGCCGACACCAGGTACTCGGTGGTCACGCCGAACCGGCCGGACGCCACCTGCTTGATGCGCGAACGCAGGCTGTCGCCGGCACGCATGACGTAGTCGGACTCGACCACCTGCGCGCCCAGCACCTCGGACACCTTGGTGCCATCGGTGATCGCGATGCCCTTGAGCTCGTTGCGGTAGCGCGCCGGGTCCTCGCCGCCTTCACCGGTGTTGCTCTTGCCACCGATGCGGTTCATGGCGATCGCCAGCGTGGTGTGCGCCTCGGTGGAGATCGACCCCAGCGACATGGCGCCCGTGGCGAAACGCTTGACGATCTCCGCCGCCGGCTCCACCTCCTCCAGCGGGATCGCCTGGGACGGGTCGAAGCGGAACTCGAACAGGCCGCGCAGCGTGAGGTGGCGCCGGCTCTGGTCGTTGATGAGCTGGGCGTATTCCTTGTACGAATCGAACTGCCCGGAGCGCGTGCTGTGCTGCAGCTTGGCGATGGCGTCGGGCGTCCACATGTGCTCCTCGCCACGGGTGCGCCAGGCGTACTCGCCACCGGCGTCCAGCATGCCCTCGAGCAGCGGGTCGTCACCGAAGGCGGCGCGGTGGTTGCGCAGCGCCTCCTCCGCCACCTCGAACACGCCGATGCCTTCGACCTGCGTGGCGGTGCCGCGGAAGTACTTGTCCACCATGGCCTTGTTCAGGCCGATGGCCTCGAACAGCTGGGCGCCGCAGTACGACATGTAGGTCGACACGCCCATCTTGGACATGATCTTCGACAGGCCCTTGCCGATGGCCTTGACGTAGTTGGCGATGGCCTTGTCGGCCGACAGCTCGCCGGGCAGCTCCTGGTGCATCCCCGCCAGGGTCTCCATGGCGAGGTAGGGGTGCACGGCCTCGGCGCCATAGCCGGCCAGCACGGCGAAGTGGTGCACCTCGCGCGCCGAGCCGGTCTCGACCACCAGGCCGGCGGTGGTGCGCAGGCCCTCGCGCACCAGGTGGTGGTGGATGGCCGACAGCGCCAGCAGCGCGGGAATGGCCACCTGGCCGCGCGCCATGCGGCGGTCGGTGATGATGAGGATGTTGTGGCCGCTCTTGATGGCGTCCACGGCTTCCGCGCACAGCGAGGCCAGCTTGGCCTCGATGCCCTCACGGCCCCAGGCCAGCGGGTAGGTGATGTCCACCTCGCAGGTCTTGAACTTGCCGCCGGTGGCCGACTCGATGTTGCGCAGCCGCGCCATGGCCTGGAAGTCCAGGATGGGCTGGGCCACCTCCAGTCGCATCGGCGGGTTCACCGCGTTGATGTCCAGCAGGTTGGGCTTGGGGCCGATGAAGCTGTTCAGGCTCATCACGATGGCCTCGCGGATCGGGTCGATCGGCGGGTTCGTCACCTGGGCGAACAGCTGCTTGAAGTAGTTGTACAGCGGCTTGTTCTTGTCCGACAGCACGGCCAGGGGCGAGTCGTTGCCCATCGAGCCGATGCCTTCCTCGCCGGCCGTGGCCATGGGCGCCAGCAGGAACTTGATGTCCTCCTGGGTGTAGCCGAAGGCCTGCTGGCGGTCGAGCAGGGATTCGCTGAAACCGGCCTGCACGGCGTCGCCCGCGGGGATGGCGTCGAGCCGCACCCGCACGTTGTCGATCCATTGGCGGTAGGGGCGCGCGCTGGCGAACTGGGCCTTGAGCTCCTCGTCGTTGACGATGCGGCCCTGCTCCAGGTCGATGAGGAACATCTTGCCCGGCTGCAGGCGCCACTTCTTGACGATGCGGTTCTCCGGGATGGGCAGCACGCCGGATTCGGAGGCCATCACCACCAGGTCGTCGTTGGTGACGATGTAGCGCGCCGGACGCAGGCCGTTGCGGTCCAGCGTGGCGCCGATCTGCTTGCCGTCGGTGAACACCATCGCCGCCGGGCCGTCCCAGGGCTCCATCATCGACGCGTGGTACTCGTAGAACGCGCGCCGACGCTCGTCCATCATCTCGTGCTGTTCCCAGGCCTCCGGGATCATCATCATGGCGGCGTGGGCCAGCGGGTAGCCCGCCATGGTGAGCAGCTCGAGCGTGTTGTCGAAGGTGGCGGTGTCGCTCTGGCCCTCGAAGCTGATGGGGTAGAGCTTGCGCAGGTCCTCGCCCAGCACGGGCGACTTCATCACGCCCTCGCGCGCGCGCATCCAGTTGAAGTTGCCCTTGACCGTGTTGATCTCGCCGTTGTGCGCCACCATCCGGTAGGGGTGGGCCAGCGGCCATTCGGGGAAGGTGTTGGTGGAGAAGCGCTGGTGCACCAGGGCGAGCGCGGACACCGTGCGCGGGTCGGCCAGGTCCTTGAAGTACTGACCCACCTGGTTGGCCAGCAGCAGGCCCTTGTAGATGATGGTGCGGCAGCTCATGCTGGGCACGTAGTACTCGCGGCTGTGCGTGAGCTTGAGCGCCTGGATGGCCGCCGACGCGGTCTTGCGGATCACGTAAAGCTTGCGTTCCAGCGCGTCCGGCACGATCACATCGGCGCCGCGGCCGATGAAGACCTGGCGGATCACCGGCTCGGTCGTGCGCACGGCGGGCGACATGGGCATCTCGGTGTCCACCGGCACGTCGCGCCAGCCCAGCAGCACCTGGCCTTCGGCCTTGATGGCGCGCTCGAGCTCCTGCTCGCAGGCCAGGCGGGAGGCATGCTCCTTGGGCAGGAAGATCATGCCCACGCCGTATTCGCCGGGCGGCGGCAGCGTGATGCCCTGGGCCGCCATCTCGGCGCGGAAGAACTCGTCGGGAATCTGGATGAGGATGCCGGCCCCGTCACCCATGAGCGCGTCGGCGCCCACCGCGCCGCGGTGGTCGAGGTTCTCCAGGATCTTCAGGCCCTGCTCGACGATGGCATGGGCCTTCTGCCCCTTGATGTGGGCGACGAAGCCCACCCCGCAGGCGTCCTTCTCGGCGGCCGGGCGGTACAGGCCGCGCTCGGCCAGCTGCTCGATCTCGTGGCGCGACGCCGGGGTGGCGGCGGCCTCGGGAGCGGTGGGCGAAACGGGGGCAATGGCGGTGGGCTGGGCGCCCGGCGCGGCCTGGGACATGGCGACGCTCCTCACGAGACTTAGGGGAAACGCGAGGGTAGGCCAAAGACCCTGACGGGACAAGCGCTTTAAATTAGGGTCAGGCTTCCATATTATTGTTTGAGATCAGCAGCCATTGTTTAATTGGGGACAGCCTTTTGCAGCTTGCGGGGTCGACCGCGCGGGCGCGCCACCAAGCTCCTGCCAACTTGCTTCTCCACCGACTGGAGCGCTGCCGGCGTCCCCCATGGGCGGCCCGACCTGAGTGCTGCGTCCACCGCCGCCTGCTCGGCCGGGGTGACACCCTGCTCCACCGCCTGCCGGTAGGCGGCTTCGCGGTCGAAGGGGGTGTTGCCCAGGGCCCAGTAAGCCGGCGGGTCCGTCACCAGCGGGTCGCGGCGCTGGCCCAGGTGGTGGGGCAGGCTGCTGGCGTCGCGCTGGCCGGCCTCGGCCGCGGCAAGCTCCAACAGGCGCAGGCACGCCAACAGCGAGGTGTCGTCGGCCACCAGGTGCGCCCGGTAACGCCCCTCCCAGAGTGAGCCACTGCGGCCATGGCGCGCATTGAAGGCACTGACATAACGGCGGCTCAGGCTCTGCAGCAGGCGCCCCACGTCGTCGGATTGCGCCGGCGTGACGAGCAGGTGAAGAGCCGTCGGGAGCACCGCGTAGCCGTGCAGAGGCACCTGGTGCTCCCGCAGGGCATCGCGCAGGTCCGCGAGCAGCCGGCGCCGGTCCTCCTCGTCGTGACAGATCGGTTGCCGGTTGTGGCCGCGCAGCTGCAGGTGGTGCGGGACACCGGGAAGGGTGATGCGAGGTTGGCGCGCCATGGCGGGGTTGAAAAGCCTGGCCCCATTTTCGCCGGGATCCGCCGTGGCGGTGCGCCAGGCGCCCTCAGTCGGCGAACAGGCGCTGCCCGGTCAGGCGCTGGTGCTCACGCAAGGCGAAGCGGTCGGTCATGCCGGCGATGTAGTCGGCCAGGCCGCGCAGCCGCGAGCCGCGCTGTCGAAATTCCTCGGGCCACTCGGCATCCCGGTCGCGGTAGATCGCGAAGAGCTCGGTGATGACGCGCTTGCCTGCGTCGGTGTTCGCCATGACCCGGGGATGGCGGTAGAGCGCCCGGAAGAGAAAGCGCTTGAGGGCGGCGCTGGATGCCTTCATGCCCTCACTGAAACCCACGAGCGGCGGCAGCGTGCGCGCGGCCTCGGCGTCCTCGGGACGGTGATGGGCAAGGCGCACCGCGGTGGCATCGATGACGTCGTAGACCTGCGCCGAGAGCATGCGGCGGATGATCTCGGCCAGGAGCCGGCGCTGCGCCGTGCCGGCCAGCGCCGGATGCGCCGCCAGGGTCTCCTGGTGGAAGCGCTCGAACAAGGGCACTTCGCGCAGCATCTCCACGCTGAGCAGCCCCGAACGGACGCCGTCGTCCACATCGTGGGCGTTGTAGGCGATCTCGTCGGCCAGGTTGGTCAGCTGCGCTTCGAGGCTGGGCTGCAGGCCCTGCACGAAGCGCCGGCCGGGTCCGCCGGGTTCGTCCCGCTCCCACGCCTGTGCCAGCGGCAGCGGACAGCGCTTCAGGATGCCCTCGCGCGTCTCCAGGCACAGGTTCAGGCCATCCCACTCGGGGTAGCGCTGTTCCAGCGCGTCCACCACCCGCAGGCTTTGCAGGTTGTGCTCGAACCCGCCCTGCCCCGCCATGCAGGCGTCCAGCGCGTCCTGCCCCGCGTGCCCGAAGGGCGTGTGCCCGAGGTCATGGGCCAGGGCAATGGCCTCCACCAGATCCTCGTTGAGGCCCAGGCTGTGGGCCATGGAGCGGGCCAGCTGCGCCACCTCCAGGGAATGGGTGAGGCGCGTGCGAAACAGGTCGCCCTCATGGTTGAGGAAGACCTGGGTCTTGTAGACCAGGCGCCGAAACGCGCTGCAGTGCACGATGCGGTCGCGGTCGCGCTGGAACTCGCTGCGCGTCGGCGCAGGCGGCTCCGGCCGGCGCCGCCCGCGGCTGCGCGAGGCATGCACGGCCCAAGGGGCGAGACCCTGGTCGCGCAGCCGCGCCACGAAGGGCCCGTCGGGCGCGCCGTTCGGCGGGGTCATCCTTGGGCCGTGTGGGCACGGACGCACTCGGCCACCAGGCCGTCCGGCGCGGGACGCACCACCGCACGGCCGATGCCTTCGATCAGCACGAAGCGGATGTCACCCCCTTCCGCCTTCTTGTCCACGCGCATGTGGCGCAGGTAGTCCTGCGCCGTGAGCGATGCCGGGCCACGCACGGGCAGCCCGGCCGCATCGAGCAGACGCACCAGGCGGGCCGTGAAGCCGGTCGCGGCCAGGCCGAGCCGCTCCGACAGTTCAGCCGCCATGACCATGCCCGCGGCGACCGCCTCCCCGTGCAACCACACCCCGAAGCCCAGCCCCGCTTCGATCGCGTGCCCGAACGTGTGCCCGAAGTTGAGGATGGCGCGCAGCCCGCCCTCCCGCTCGTCCGCCGCCACCACCGCCGCCTTGATCTCGCAGGACCGCTTCACCGCCTGCTGCAGCGCCGTCATGTCACGCCGGCGCAGGTGGGGCATGTGGGCCTCCAGCCATTCGAGGAAGACGGGGTCCGCGATGGGACCGTACTTGATCACTTCGGCGAGGCCGGCGCTCAGCTCCCGGTCCGGCAGCGTGGCAAGCGTGTCGAGGTCGCACAGCACCCGCACGGGCTGGTAGAACGCCCCGATCATGTTCTTGCCGAGCGGATGGTTGATGGCCGTCTTGCCCCCCACGGACGAATCGACCTGCGCCAGCAGCGTGGTCGGCACCTGCACGAAAGGGACGCCCCGCATGTAGCAGGCGGCCGCAAAACCGGTCATGTCCCCGATCACACCGCCCCCCAGCGCGAACAGCACGGTCTTGCGGTCACAGCCGGCCCCCAGCAGCGCATCGAAGATGCTGTTCAGGGCGGGCCAGTCCTTGTGGGCTTCGCCATCCGGCAGCACCACACGCAGCACACGCCGGTAATGCGGCGACAGACGGTCCGCGAGCCGGTCGGCATACAGCGGCGCCACGGTGTCGTTGCTGACGATGACCGCATCGCTGGCGCGGGGCAGGCCCTGCCAAGGCGACTCCCGGTGCAGCAGGCCCGGGCCGATCAGGATGTCATAGGCACGGTCGCCCAGGGCGACAGGGACGGTGAGGTCGGCGGGGACCGACGCCGACAGCAAGGTATCAGGGCTGACCATGCGGCCAGTGTACGGGGCCACGTGGCCGCACCCCCACGGGGATCAGAGCGCCTGGCTCAGCCCCGCCATGTCCATTTGCATGCACAGCCGGTGCACCAGGGACGGCACCGAGGTGCGACCCGCGTCGAGCACGAAGGTGGCCACCTCGCGGTACAGCGGGTCACGCACCCGGTACAGGTCGCGCAGCTTGCGCAGGGCGTCGCCGCCTTGCAGCAAGGGGCGCTGGGTGTCGTGGCGCAGGCGCCGGGCCAGTTCCTCCGGGGAGGCGCGAAGGTACACGACGACATTGCCCTCGCGCTTCATCGCCGCCCGGTTGGCAGGGCGCAGCACGGCACCTCCGCCGGTGGCAAGCACACGCCGGCCCGGCTGGGCGAGGTGGTCGATCGCCTGCTCCTCCCTGTCCCGGAAGGCGTCCTCACCGTGGTCGGCGAAGAAGTCCCGGATGGTCGTGCCGAATTCGCGCTCCAGCTCGTGGTCGGAGTCGGCGAACGGCCAGTCCAGGTGCCGGGCCAGCTGCCGGCCCGCAGTGGATTTGCCGCTGCCGGGCAGGCCGACAAGGATGACGGTCATTGCGTCCGAATCGGGCCTGCTCGACGGCGTCGGCGCGCTGCAAGTCGGCAGCGCGATGCGTCCACCGCCGTGTGGCTCAGTGGACCGTGCAGGATGGCGTGATTCCGTACGGGCTTTCCTGGAACGCGGGGGAGCTGTCCGTGCTGTTCACCGCGCTCGCCGGCACCGCCAGCCAATCCGACCGGCTGGCGCGCCCCTCCGTACCGCTGACACCGCTCGCCGTGACGGTGAGCTGGAACCGCACCCAGCTGGCCACATCCTGCGGATACTCGATCTGCAGGAGGGCGAGCCCACTGCTGTCGGTCTTCGCCGAACCCACCATGCGCACGGAGACATCGGCCTTGCGAGGCTCGAGGATCCCATCACGGTCGATGTCTTCACCCGGATCGAGGACGCCGTCGCGGTCGAGATCCTCGTTGGCGCACTCGCGCTCCACATCCAGGCTCCACGCACCGAAGTCCGGCACCCACATGCCTTTGCGGTAATCGGTCAGGTCGACCGTCGGCGTGATGGTGACGCCGGGCATCGCGTAGCCAGCCGAATCCACCACCATGGCCACGAACTGCTTGGTGTAGGTGACTCCCTGCTCACCTTCAGCGATGGTGCCATTGCCGCCCAGGGTGACGGAGATGGCTTGGGAGGTCACCGTGAGCGTGGTGGTGACCTCGTTCGGGCACAGGCCGGCCGCGAAGTCGGTGTAATCCCAGCATGCCCGCACCGTCACCCCGTCCGTCGGGCTGGAGCGCGTGCCAGGAATATAGGACACCGTCACGATGCCGTTGGCCGAGCTGTACAGCATGTCCGAGCCAGAGCTGAAGGTGCCGCCCACCCGGTTGGGATCACCGCCCAGGTCGAAGCGGACGCGCAGGTTCTGCACCGCGCTGTTGTCTTCACGAACAAACAGCGCACGCACCTGGGTCTGGTTGGCGGTACTTCCCGCGGTATTGACCAGGACGGTGCTCGGGCTGACTGCCAGGGAAGCAGAGCCGACCGTGCCGGTGGCCGGCGGGACGGTACCGCTTCCGGCGACCTGGATCGCCGCGACGTCACTCACCCCCGCCACCGTGGCGGTGACCACCAGCGATCCCGTCGCGGTGGGCGCGCTGTAGGTGTAGGTGAAATGCCCTGATCCATCGGTCGTGCCGGTCACGGACGTGAGACCCGGCGCGGACACCGTGATGGCCTGTCCGGCCATGCCGACGCCGTTGATGTCGGTGACGAGGTACTCGATGGTGTTGTCGGCCGACCCAGGGGCCACCGTGCTGGCATAGGACGAACTCACCCGGGTGCCTGTGACTTGCACGCTGATCTGCTGCGTCACCTCACCGCTGCGGGCCACGAACGTGACCGTCCGGTTGGACTTGTCCGCACCGACCCCGATGGTGGCGGTGATGCTGCCCGTCGCGTCCGTCGTGTTGCTGCCGACCGTGGCCACCGCGTTGGCATCCACCGCCACCTCGACCGTTGCGCCTGGAATGGCCACACGATTGGGGTTGAGCGCCGTGACGGTAGCAGTGACGGTATCCGTCCCGCCGTTGCTCAGGCTCGGTTCGCTGAGCGTGATGACCAGGCTGCTCACCCTGGTGTCGCTGCCGCCACAGAGCTGGCATTCGCCAGGATCACCGCCGCCACCGCCGCAGGCCGACAGCAGGGCCGTCGTCGCCAGGCCCAGGGCCCAGGCCTTCATCCATCGAATCATTGATAACTCCCGATCGTGTCGTTCGCGGCGCCTGCTCTGTCAGCGGGCGGCGGCGCGGTCGTTCAGCACCTTGGGCGTCAGGAAGATGAGCAGCTCGGTGCGGTTGCTCAGCTTGACGCGGTCCTTGAACAGGTTGCCCAGGTAGGGAATGTCGCCCAGCAGCGGGACCTTGTTGACGTCCTCGCGGTCGGTCTGCGTGAAGATGCCGCCGATCACGACCGTGCCGCCGTTCTCGACGAGCACCTCGGTCTGGACCTGCTTCTTGTTGATGGCCGGGCCTGCCACGGTGCCTTCGCCGCGGCTGTCCTTGGACACGTCGACGCTCAGGATCACGTTGCCCTCGGGCGTGATCTGGGGCGTCACCTCCAGCTTCAGCACGGCATCTCGGAACTGAACCGAGGTGGCACCGCTGGATGTGGCGACCAGGTACGGAATCTCTTCACCCTGCTTGACCACCGCGCGTTTCTGGTCCGCCGTGATGACGCGCGGGCTGGACAGGATCTTGCCCTTGCCTTCGGCCTCCAAGGCGGACAGTTCGAGGTTCAGGAACCGGTTGGCCGTGGCACTGAACAGCGACAGGGCGAAGTTGGCTGCCGACGCCGTGCTGATGTTCGAGGTGTTGGCGGGCAGGTTGACGAACTGCGTGTCGTTGTAGAGGAAGTCGTCCGGATCCATCTGGCCCGTCTGGCCGCCCACGGCGTTGTAGTTGCCGCCGATGGTCACGTAGTTGCTGCCACCCACGCTGTAACCCGGCGTGCCGCCACGCAGACCACGCAGGTCGGAAGCGCCCAGCTTGACGCCCAGCGCACGGCCGAACTTGTCGTCTGCCTCGACGATGCGGGCCTCGATCAGCACCTGCCGCACCGGCACGTCGATGCGCGCGATCATGGCGGCGATTTCCTCCAGCTTGGAGGGAATGTCGGTGACGAACAGCTGGTTCGTGCGGGGCTCTGGCAGCACCGAGCCCCGCGGGGACAGGACACGCACGTTGTTGGCCGCACCGCCGCCACCTCCAGCGGACGTGACAGAGATGGCCTTGCCGTCCACCCCGATGATCTGCCCGAGCAGCAGCCGGGCGATCTCGTCGGCCTTGGCGTAGTTGAACTGGAAGGCCTGCGTGCGCACCGGCTCGAGGTCGGAGATCTTCTTCTTGGCCTCGAGGTCGACCTGCTCCTTGGTGGCCAGCTCCTCCTTGGGAGCGATCCACAGCACGTTACCGGACTTGCGCATGCCCAGGCCCTTGGCCTGCAGGATGATGTCGAGGGCCTGATCCCACGGCACGTCCTTCAGGCGCAGCGTGACGTTGCCGGTCACGGTGTCGCTCGTGACGACGTTGAAGTTGGTGAAGTCGGCGATCACCTGCAGCAGCGACCGCACCTCGATGTTCTGGAAGTTGAGCGACAGCTTCTCGCCCGTGTAGCCGGGGCCCTGGCTGACCTTGTTCGGGTCCAGCTTCACCGGGCGCACCTCCAGCACGAACTGGGTGTCCGTCTGGTAGGCGCTGTGCTCCCACGCGCCACGCGGCTCGACGACCATGCGCACCTTGTCGCCGCTCTGCACGGTGGAGATCGACTGCACCGGCGTGCCGAAGTCGGTCACGTCCAGGCGACGCCGCAGCGATTCCGGCAGGCCCGAGCGCAGGAACTCGACCACCAGGTTCTGGCCCTGCTGGCGAAGGTCCACGCCGACCTGGGTGCTGGCCAGTCCGACGATGACCCGGCCCGAGCCATCCGGCCCGCGGCGGAAGTCGATCTCGCGCAGAGGCAGCTGCTCGGTGTTCTGGCTGGGTGCGAACTGGACGGTCGGGCCGCTGGTCTGCGCCGCCGCGACAGGCGCCTGCGGCTCCACATGGATGAGCAGCGATCGGCCCTGCAGCTCGGTGCGGTAGTTGGCGGGCGCGCGCAGGCTCAGCACCAGGCGCGTGCGCTCACCGGCACTGGCCACGTTCACGCTGCGCACGTTGGTGGAGTTGATCTCCACCGACGAGCGACCCAGGCCGTTGGTCACCATGGGCAGGTCGATGGCCACCCGGGGCGGCGATTGCACCGCGAAACCCGTGGGCGCCGCAGGCAGGGCCTCGCTCAGGTCGACGCGGATCACCTCGCCGGTGGCCTGCTGGTTGCTGCTGATCGAGCGAATCAGGTTCTGCGCCCAGGACATGCCGGGCATGGCCAGCGCCAGGGTCGCCACCAGGGCGCCCAACGTCGTACTCCGCATCTTGCGACACTCCAACTGTGTGTTCATCGCGCCTTCTCCTGCAGCTGGAGAGTCGTGGTGCGCTCGATCCATTCACCGGCCGCGTCCTGCACCAGCTCGCGCAAGGTCAGCTCGGTTTCGTCGATCCGCGTGATCTGGCCGTAGTTCTGGCCGATGTATTCGCCCGCCTTGACATAGTGGAGCAGCTTGTCCACCTCGATCAGGGCGTGCGGCCGTCCTTGCCTGGAGACCGTGCCGACCATCTTCATGGCATCGAGCGGATAGGCCTCCAGCGGCTCCTTGCGGCGGCGCATCTGCGCCGCCAGGATGGGGTTGCCCTGGCCACCTTCGAGCCGCGTGCCGCTGCCGATCTTCTGGGCGCTGAACGGGTCCATGGACGCAATCGCCGCATAGGGGTGCGGCTCGAACTTTTTCGGGGCCTCGATCGGCTGCACGCTGGGCTTGGCGGCGCGCTTCTGCTGCTCCATCCAGTCCGTGAGCTCGTCGGTATTGGCGCCGCAGCCCGCCAGCGACAACGCGGCGACCGCCAGGACACATGACAGGCGCGTCATCACTTCTTGCCCTTCTTCTTCGCCTTGGCGGCCTCGGCGGCCGCGCGCTTGACCTCGGCCACTTCGGTCGCATCAAGGTACCGGTAGGTGCGGGCGGTGGCTTCCATCACCAGCGTGCCCGAGGTGTCCTTGGGCGGCGGGGCGATGCTGACGTTGTGCAGCGTGACGATGCGCGACAGGTTGGCCACGTCCGCGACGAAGGAGCCGATGTCGTGGTAGCGCCCCGACACCTTCACGGCAATCGGCAGCTCGGCGTAGTAGTCCTTGATGACCACCTGACCGGGCCGGAACAGCTCGAACTGCAGGCCGCGGCCGATGCCTGCCTGGTTGATGTCCGACAGCAGCGCGTCCATCTCGGCCTTGCCGGGCAGCTGCTTCTCCAGCTGCGTGACGTACTCCTGGACCTGTTCCTTCTGCTTCTTCAGCTCGTTCAGGTTCACCGCCTGGGCGAGCTTGTCCCGGTACTCCGCCTTGAGCTTCGGCTCCTTGGCGCGGGCAGCCTCGAGGCTCTGGTTGGCATCACTCAGCACGAGCAGCCAGCCGAGTCCGACGGCAATGCCGGTGACGGCGAGGCAGGCGGCGATCTTGGGCAGGACGGGCCACTGGCCCGGCTCCTTGGGATTGAGGTCGCGGAACTGGGCGGCCGCGCGCTGCAGGCTGGCGCCGAGGTCGATGCGGGGCGAGGACTTTGCGGTGGCCATCATGCGCCTTTGGCCTTGCTGCCGGCCTTGGCCGGCTTGGACGACTTGGCCGGTGCAGCGCCGCCCTCGGGCGCACTCGCCGCACCGGGCGCCTGCGGCCGCTTGATGGACAGGCGCATGGAGAAATCGAACAGGCGGCGCGCCGCGCGATCCTTGCCGATGGTGACGGCCTTGATCTCCACCAGTTCGGGCTTCTCCAGCCAGGACGAGTTGTAGGCCGTGTTGCGCAGCATCTCGGACACGCGCTCATTGGTGGAGGACTGGCCGCTCACGGTGACGACGTTGCCCGCTTGCTTGACGGCCGTGAGGTAGATGCCCTCGGGCGTCTGCCGGACCAGTTCGTCGAGCAGGTAGACCGGCACGTTGCGGTCGGTCTGGAGATCCTCGACCGCCTTCTGGCGCGCCTTGAGCTGATCGATCTCGGTGCGCAGGTCGGCCACGTCCTTGATCTGCTCCTCGAGCTTCTTGATCTCTTCGGAGAGGAACCGGTTGCGACCTTCCTGCGCGGCCTTCATCTGCTGGATCACGCCGAACCAGAGCAGGACGACACCGGCACCGACGATGGCGGCCAGCAACAGGGCAGACAGGAACTGGCGCTTGCGCTCCTGGCGCCGCGCTTCGCGGTGCGGGAGCAGGTTGATGAGGATCACTGCACGAACCTCCGCATCGCCAGGCCACAGGCCGTGAGGTAGGAGGGCGCCTCGCGACGCAGCTTGGCCTCGCGGACCGAGGACCCGAGCTTCATGCCCTCGAAGGGATTGACCACCTTGGAGGTGAAGCCGGTGACGTCCTTGACGCGCTCGCGCAGCCCGGGCATGGCGGCCGTGCCGCCGGCAAGCATGACGTAATGCACCTTGTGGTGGGGCGTGCTGGTGAAGAAGTACTGCAGGGCCCGGCCGATCTCATGCGCCAGGCTGTCGACGAAGGGCGTGAGCAGGGTGGACTCGTAGTCCTCCGGCAGGTCGCCGCTGATCTTCTTCTGCTCGGCCTCCTCGTAGGAGAAGCCGTACTGACGGGAAATGAGCTGGGTGAGCTGGGAGCCGCCGAAGGACTGGTCCCGGTCGTACAGCATCTCGTCTTCGCGCAGCACCTTCAGGCTGGTGGTGTCGGCACCGATCTCGAACAGGGCGACGAGCGATTCCTTGCCCTGCTCGGGCAGGGCGGAGATGAGGCGTCCCATGGCCAGGCGGGAGGCGTGCGATTCGATGTCCAGCACCACGGGCGTGAGGCCGGCAGCCTCCGCCAGACCCTGGCGGTCCTGCACCCGGTCCTTGCGGGACGCGGCGATGAGCACGTCCACGTCACCCGCGGAGGCCGCGTTGGGCCCGATGACACAGAAGTCCAGGCTCACCTCGTCCAGCGAGAAGGGGATGTACTGGTGCGCTTCCGATTCGACCTGGAGCTCCATCTCCTCTTCGCGCAGGCCGGCGGGCAGCACGATCTTCTTCGTGATGACCGCCGATTGCGGCATCGCCATGACGACCTGGCGGGTCTTGGTGCCGCTGCGGGTGACCACCCGGCGAACGGCGTCGGCCACCTCGTCGAACTTCTCGATCTGGCCGTCGACGATCCAGCCCTTCTCGAAGGGCTCACTGGCCAGACGCTCGAGCACGAGCTCGCCTGGCGCAGACCGCGACAGCTCGACCAGCTTGACGCTCGACGAACTGATATCCAGGCCAATCATCGGCGGATGCTTCTGGCCCAACAGGCGATCAAGAAAACCCACGAGTCAAGGCTCCAGCGGCCCTACGACAGGACGCAAAGTTAACAAAGCACTTCAATCCTAGCAGCAAGGATGTTGTGAAACCAAGGAAAAACGCCCTTTGAGCCGGCCTGTTCGTTGCGGTTCGCACACTCTCTTCCGCGGCGCGAGAAAGGGTTCTCGGGTTCCCGCGTTCAGCTGTGACAAACCGTTTTGACGGGCAAGCAACTGTGATGGCGAAAACCCGTTGGCCGTAAGTCGCTGACGGGGGGAACCCCATTTCTATAATCAGCCGTCCCCACCCCGCAGCCCTCCATGAGCGACGATTCCCCCGCCGATTCCTCCGACCCCGCTGGCCGCGGGCGCACCGCGCCCCGGTGGTGGGCGGTGCCGGCGAGGGCCGCCGCGTTCGTCGCGGGCAGCATCGCCGCGGTGGTCCTGCTCGGGCTCATCGCCGCGGCCATCGCCCTGGCGGTGGCCTATCCCAACCTGCCCGAGCTGGACTCGGTGACCGACTACCGGCCACGCCTGCCGCTGCGGGTGTACTCGGCCGACGGCACGCTGCTGGGCGAGTTCGGCGACGAGCGGCGCACCTTCACGCCGATCGGCGAGATCCCGCTGGTCATGAAGCAGGCGGTGCTGGCCATCGAGGACGCGCGCTTCTACGAGCACAGCGGCGTGGACTACGTGGGCGTGCTGCGCGCCGCGCTGGCGCAGTTCGGCGCGGTGGGCAGCCAGGGCGCCTCGACGATCACCATGCAGGTGGCGCGCAACTTCTACCTGTCTTCCGAGAAGGTGCTGTCGCGCAAGCTGTACGAGGTGCTGCTCGCCCTGAAGATCGAGAGCCAGCTCAGCAAGGACCAGATCCTCGAGCTGTACATGAACCAGATCTACCTCGGCCAGCGTGCCTACGGTTTCGCCGCCGCCAGTGACATCTATTTCGGCAAGCCCCTGAAGGACATCACCGTGGCCGAGGCCGCGATGCTGGCCGGCCTGCCCAAGGCGCCATCGGCCTACAACCCGATCGTGAATCCGCGCCGGGCGACGGTGCGGCAGCAGTACATCATCGACCGCATGCTGGACAACGGCTTCATCACGGCCGAGCAGCATGCGGCCGCCAAGGCGGAGAAGCTGCGCTACCGCGCGCCGGCCGACGTGCCGGTCCACGCCGAGTACGTGGCCGAGCTGGCGCGCCAGATGGTGTTCAACCAGTACGGCCCCGACACCTACACGCGCGGCCTGCAAGTGCAGCTCACCGTGCGCGCCGCCGACCAGGTGGCGGCGTACCGCGCCCTGCGCAGGGGCCTCATGGACTACGAGCGCCGCCAGCGCTACCGCGGTCCCGAGGCCTACATCGACCTGCCGGCCGACCCCAAGGCGGTGGACGCGCGGGTGGCCGAGGCGCTGGCCGAGCACCCCGACAACGACGAGCTCAAGGCGGCGGTGGTGCTGGAGGCCTCCCCGAAGAAGGTGGTGGCCGTGCTGCAGTCGGGCGAGTCGATCACGGTGACGGGCGACGGCCTGAAGCCCGTGACATCCGGGCTCGCCGCCAACGCCGAGCCCAAGCGCCAGATCCGCCCCGGCGCGGTGGTGCGCGCGGTGCGCGGCGCGAAGGGCGAGTGGACCCTCACGCAGCAGCCGGAAGTCGAAGGCGCCTTCGTGTCCATGGACCCGCAGACCGGCGCCATCCTGGCCATGGTCGGCGGCTTCGACTTCGGCAAGAACAAGTTCAACCACGTCACCCAGGCGTGGCGGCAGCCGGGCTCCAGCTTCAAGCCCTTCATCTACTCGTCGGCCCTCGAGAAGGGCTTCACCCCCGCCACGGTGGTGAACGACGCCCCGCTGTTCTTCGACGCCGGCAGCACCGGCAGCCAGCCGTGGGAGCCGAAGAACTACGACGGCAGCTTCGACGGCCCCATGCCGCTGCGGCGGGCCCTGGCGAAGTCCAAGAACATGGTCTCGATCCGGGTGCTGCAGTCGGTGGGCGTGGACTACGCGCGCGACTGGGTCACGCGCTTCGGCTTCGACCGCGACAAGCACGACCCCTACCTGACGATGGCCCTCGGGGCCGGATCCGTCACGCCGATGCAGATGGCCACCGCCTACAGCGTGTTCGCCAATGGCGGCTACCGCGTGGCCCCGGTGCTGATCGCGCGCATCACCGATGCCCGCGGCAAGCTGCTGCACGAAGTGCCGCTGCGCGGGCCCGAGGAGTCGGCCCGGGTGATCGACGCCCGCAACGCCTTCGTCATGGGCAGCCTGCTGCAGGAGATCACCCGCTCGGGCACCGCCGCCAAGGCGCAGGCCACGCTCAAGCGGCCCGATCTCTACGGCAAGACCGGCACCACCAACGATTCCATGGACGCCTGGTTCGCCGGCTTCCAGCCCACCGTGACGGCGGTGGTGTGGATCGGCTACGACAACCCGCGCAAGCTGGGCGACCGCGAGACCGGCGGCGGCCTGTCACTGCCGGTGTGGATCGAGTACATGGGCCAGGCGCTCAAGGGCGTGCCCGTGAGCGAGCCGCCCGCGCCGGAGGGGGTGGTGAACGTGGGCGGCGAGTGGTACTACGACGAGTACAGCCCTGGGCGCGGGGTCGACACCCTGGGCGCCGAGGAGCACCTGCCGCAATCGCCGACCGAGGACGAGAAGAAGGGCATCCTCGACCTCTTCCGCTGAGCCGGCCTCAGCCGGCCGCGAAGACCAGCGGGCGCCCGGCCTGGGCGCTCGCCTGCTGCGACAGGCGTTCGAAGAAGTCGGCGCCGTCACGCGTGTCGCGCCAGCTGCCATCGGCCTGCAGCCGGAAGTGGAAGCCGCCGGCCCGGGCCGCGAGCCAGATCTCGTGCAGCGGCGGCTGGGTGTTCACGATGAGCTTGCTGCCGTCGGGCAGCGACAGCTCCAGCAAGCCCCCCGTGCGGTGGCTGTCGATGTCGATGACGTCCTCGTCCAGCCAGCGGTCGACCTGCCGCTCGACGGCGGCCAGGGCGGCGGCTGCACGCTGGTGGTATTCGGCGTCCGAGAAGGCAGAGGCGCTCATGGGATCGGTACACTTCGCGGCATGCCGTACCGCGCTGCGTCGAGTGTAGTGGCGCCCTCGCGGCGCCGTTCGTCCATGGGCTTGTGGCACCGCCGTGCCGCGGTCGCGTCCGGCATGGCCGTCGCCCTGCTCGCGTCGGCCTGCGGGCAGCGCGGCCCCCTCACCCTGCCCACCCCCACCACACCGCCCACGGCCACGCCCTCGCCGGGCACCCCGCCGGCGCCGGCGGTGCCCACGCCCACCGCCTCCTCACCGGGCGGCCGCGCGCTGCCCGTGCCCCGATGACCCTGCCCGGCCACCCTTTCCTCGCCCTGCACGACCGCCATCTCCAGCTGGAGGGGCATGCACTCGTCGACCTGGCCCGCCAGTTCGGCACCCCCCTGTACGCCTACTCGCGCAACGCCATGCGCGAGCAGGTCCGCAGCTACCAGCGGGCGCTGGCGGGCCGCCCGCACCTGCTGTGCTATGCCATGAAGGCCAACTCGAGCCTGGCCGTGCTGCAGACCTTTGCCGAGGCGGGCTGCGGCTTCGACATCGTCTCGGGTGGCGAACTGCAGCGCGTGCTGGCCGCCGGCGGGCGGGCCGACCAGGTCGTCTTCTCGGGCGTCGGCAAGACGCGCGACGAGATGCGCCTGGCGCTGGACGCCGGCGTGCGCTACTTCAACGTGGAAAGCGAGGCGGAATTGCTCGTGCTGTCCGACGTGGCCACCGGGGCCGGGCGCCGGGCTCCGGTGAGCCTGCGCGTGAACCCCGATGTGGACGCCGGCACGCACCCCTACATCTCCACCGGCCTGAAGGGCAACAAGTTCGGCATCGCCCATGAGCGGGCGCTGGCGGTCTACGCCCAGGCGCGGGCGCTGCCGGGCATCGAGGTGGTCGGCATCGATTGCCACATCGGCTCGCAGATCACCCACGCCAGCCCCTACCTCGATGCGCTCGACCGCCTGCTCGATCTGGTGGAGGCCCTGGCCGGCGAGGGCATCGAGCTGCAGCACATCGACCTGGGCGGCGGGCTGGGCATCACCTACACCGACGAGGAGCCGCCCAGCCCCGAGTCGCTGGTGCGGCAGATGCTGGAACGCATCGACGCGCGTGGTCACGGCCACCGCGAGGTGCTGCTGGAGCCCGGCCGCTCGCTGGTGGGCAACGCCGGGGTGCTGCTCACCCAGGTGCTCTACCTCAAGCCCGGCGACGAGAAGAGCTTCTGCATCGTCGACGCCGCCATGAACGACCTGATGCGCCCGGCCATGTACCAGGCCTGGATGCGCATCGAGCCGTGCCACCGGCACGACGGCACGCCACGCACCTGGGACGTGGTCGGTCCGGTGTGCGAATCCGGCGACTGGCTGGGCCGGGACCGCCGGCTGGTCGTGCAGCCGGGCGACGTGCTCGCCGTGCTGTCCGCGGGGGCCTATGGCATGACCATGGCGAGCAACTACAACACCCGGCCGCGCGCGGCCCAGGTGATGGTCGACGGCGAGCGGGGGCACCGCGGCCCCGCGCGGGGGTCGGGGGCGCAGCTGCTGGCGGGCGAGCGCCTCATCGGCTGATAGCCGTCTGGCCGGGGCGCGCGGCGTTCAACCGAGCCGCCCCTCCTCCACCGCGTGGCAGGCCACGGCGCCGCCCGCCGGCAGCACCCGCCACACGGGCACCTCGGCACGGCAGCGCGGTGTCGCATGCGGGCAGCGCGGGTGGAACGTGCAACCCGTGGGCGGCGACAGGGGATTGGGCACCTCGCCCTGCACGGGCGTGCGTGCGCGCCCCGTCGCGTGCAGGTCCGGTATGGCGTCCAGCAGCATGCGCGTGTAGGGGTGGCGCGGCTGCGCGAACAGCTGGCGCCGCGGCGCGAGCTCGACGAGCCGGCCCAGGTACATCACCCCCACCTCGTCGGCCATGTGGTGCACCACCGCCAGGTTGTGCGAGATGAACAGGTAGGTGAGCCCCAGCGACTGCTGCAGGTCCTTCATGAGGTTCAGCACCTGGGCCTGGACCGACACGTCCAGCGCCGAGGTGGGCTCGTCGCACACCAGGAACTCCGGCCCGGAGGCGAGCGCCCGCGCGATGGAGATGCGTTGCCGCTGGCCGCCCGAGAACTGGTGCGGGAAGCGCCCGGCATCCGCGCCGTCCAGGCCGACGGCAGCCAGCAGCTGATCCACCCGTTCCCGCGCCTGCCGGCGATCGCCTGCCAGGCCGTGCACCAGCAGCGGCTCGGCCACGATGTCGGCCACCCGCCAGCGCGGGTTCAGGCTCGCATACGGGTCCTGGAAGATCATCTGCAGGCGGCGACGCAGCCCGGCCGCCCGGCGACCGGCACGCCACGCCGCCAGTGCATCCTGGCCATCGAAGTGCACCTGTCCCCGGTCCGGCGCCTGCAGGCCCACCAGCATGCGGGCGACGGTGCTCTTGCCGCAGCCCGATTCGCCCACCAGCGCCAGCGTGCCGCCGCGCCGGATGCGGAAGGACACGCCGTCCACCGCCCGCACCGTGCGCCTGGGCTCGCGGGCGAGCACGCGGGTGAGCCAGGGCGCGGACACATCGAAGCGCTTGGCCAGGTCGTTCACCTCCACCAGCGGCGTGGGTGTCGGCGGTGCGACCATGGGCTCCTGACAGGCGATGGGCGAGGTCATCCGTGTCCTCCCGCCGGCGGCGCGGCGTGCAGCCAGCAGGCAGCCCGGGTCGCCCCCGCGTCCAGCATGTCGGGCCGGTCCACCCGGCACGGTGCGTGCACCTGGGCGCAGCGGGGATGGAATGCACAGCCGCCGGGGATGGCGTCCAGGCGTGGCATCGCACCGTCGATCTGCGCCAGGCGATCCATGCCGTCGGCCAGCGAAGGAATCGCCGCCATCAGGCCCCGCGTATAGGGATGGGCCGGCCGATGGATCACCTCAGCCACCGGACCGGTCTCCACCACGCGGCCCGCGTACATCACGGCGACCCGGTCACAGGCCTCGGCGATGACGCCCATGTCGTGGGTCACCAGCATGACCGCGGTCCCGTGCTCGCGCGCCAGCCGACGCAGCAGGCCGATGACCTGCGCCTGGATGGACACGTCGAGCGCCGTGGTCGGCTCGTCCGCCACGATGAGCCCGGGCTCGGCGGCCAGGGCGAGCGCGATCACCACCCGCTGCCGCATGCCGCCGGAAAACTGGTGCGGGTAATGGTCCACGCGCGCTTCCGGCGCGGGGATGCCCGTCTGGCGCAGCAGCTCCACCGCGCGGGCGCGGGCCTGGGTGGCATCCATCGGCAGGTGGGTGCGGATGGTCTCCACCAGCTGACGACCCACGGTGTAGAGCGGGTTCAGCGAGGTCAGCGGGTCCTGGAAAATCGCGCCGATGTGCCGCCCGCGCAGCTGCCGCATGCGCTCCGGCGGCAGGTTGTCGATGCGCTGGCCGCGCAGGCGGATGACCCCGGAGGCGATGCGACCCGGCGGCTCCAGCAGCCCGATGACCGCCGCCCCGGTGAGCGACTTGCCCGCGCCCGATTCGCCCACCACACCGAGGATCTCGCCCGGCGCGATGTGCAGGCTGACGCCGTCGAGTGCACGCAGGGTGCCCCGCCGCGTGGGGAACTCCACGACGAGGTCCTGCACCTCGAGCAGTGTGTGGACCGGCTGGGCGGACAGTGTCATTGCAGCCTCGGGTTCAGCGCGTCGCGCAGCCAGTCGCCCAGCAGGTTCACCGACAGCGCGATGGCCATCAGCATGGCGCCGGGAAACACCGTGATCCACCACTCGCCGGACAGCAGGTAGTCGTTGCCCACGCGGATCAGCGTGCCGAGCGACGGGCTGGTGGGCGGCACGCCCACGCCGAGGAACGACAGCGTCGCCTCGATGATCACCGCGGCCGCCACGTCGATGGTGGCCAGCACGAGCACGGGCCCGGTCACGTTGGGCAGCACGTGGCGCAGCATGATGCGCCAGGGCGCGACACCGATCACCTGGGCCGCCTGCACGTATTCCTTGCGGCGCTCCACGAGGGTGGAGCCACGCACCGTGCGGGCGTACTTGACCCAGCCGGTGAGCGCGATGGCCAGGATGAGCACGCCGAAGGCCAGGCTCCCGTGGGCGCCGGGCCACAGCGCCCGTCCCACGCCGTCGATCAGCAGGGCCACCAGGATGGCGGGGAACGACAGCATCACGTCGCACACCCGCATGAGCAGGCTGTCCAGCCAGCCGCCGACAAAGCCCGACAGCAGGCCGAGCCCGACCCCCGCCAGCAGGGACAGCAGAACCGCCGCGCCGCCGACGAACAGGGAGATCCGCGCGCCGTGCATCAGGGCCGAGAGCACGTCGCGTCCCTGGTCGTCGGTCCCCAGCGGGAAGCGCCAGCTGCCCCCCTCCAGCCAGGCCGGCGGCAGGCGCGCGTCCATCAGGTCCACCGTGGCGAGGTCGAAGGGATTGTGAGGGGCCAGCCATGGCGCACCCAGCGCCGCGATGCTGCAGACGAGCGCCAGCACCGCCGCCAGCTGCGCCACCGGCGATTGGCGGAAGCTGTGCAGCAGGTCGCTGTCCCAGGCCCGGCGCCAGGCGGACGGCCGGCGCACCGGTGGAGGGGTCAGGACGGAGGACATGGGAACAACGGATCAGTGCCCTGCCGAGCGGCCCGCCAGCAGGCGCGGGTCGACCACCAGGTAGAGCAGGTCCACGACGAGGTTGATGACCACGAAGATCAGCGAAATCAGGCACAGGTAGGCGGCCATCACCGGAATGTCCGCGAACTGGACGGCCTGGATGAACAGCAGGCCCATGCCGGGCCACTGGAAGACGGTCTCCGTGATGATGGCGAATGCGATCAAGCTGCCCAACTGCAGGCCGGTGATCGTGATCACCGGGACCAGCGTGTTCTTCAGCGCGTGGCCGAAGTGCACGACGCGGTCGGGCAGGCCGCGCGCGCGGGCGAACTTGATGTAGTCACTGCGCAGCACCTCCAGCATCTCCGCCCGCACCAGCCGCATCACCAGGGTCATCTGGAAGATCGACAGCGTGACGGCAGGCAGCAGCAGGTGGCGCCAGCCATCGAGCGTGAGCAGGCCGGTCGTCCACCCGCCCCAGGCGACCACCTCGCCGCGCCCGAACGCCGGCAGCCATTGCAGCGTCGCGGCGAAGACCAGCACCGCGAGGTTGCCCACGAGGAAGGTGGGCAGCGACACGCCCAGCAGGGAGGCGGCCATCAGGCCCTGGGCCAGCCAGGTGCCGCGCTTGAGTGCCGCCACCACGCCCAGAGGGATGCCGACGACGAGCGCGAGCAGCGCCGCCACCACGGCCAGCTCCAATGTGGCGGGCAGGCGCTCGGCCATGAGGTCGGACACCTTGCGGCCCTGGCGCAGGCTGATGCCGAACTCGCCTTGCACCGCCTGCCCGGCGAACCGCGCGAACTGCACCAGCACCGGCTGGTCCAGGCCGAGATCGGCCCGCAACTGCTGCCGTTGCTCGGGCGTGGCCTCCTGCCCGACCAGGTGCGTGACGGGGTCGCCGACGAACTGGAACAGCGAAAACGCCACCACGCCGACGGTGAGCATGACGGCGACCGCACCCAGGAGCCGGCGAAGGAGGAAGGCGAGCATGCGTCAGGAGGAAAAGAAAAAGCCGCCCGAAGGCGGCTTGCATTCTGATCGAAGCGCCCGGGGGCGCGGGAATCAGAAGGTGTGCTTGATGCCGAGGTCGTAGCCGGTCTTGTTGTCCAGCGCGTCGGTGGCGTCGCCGGAGATGCGGGCGGCATCGGCGTACACCTTGGTGCGCTTGCTGAAGTTGTAGTGCACGCCCAGGCCGATCTTGCGGGTCTGGCCGATCACGTCGATGTCGCTGGTGGCGTACATGCCCTTGATGTCGACGGCGCCGACGGGCACCGTGGCACCGACGATCCAGCCCTTGGCATCGGCGCCAGCGGCGGTCGTGCCCTTGGAGTAGCCGGCCGACAGGGTGGCCCAACCGAAGTTGTAGCGGCCGCCCACGTTCCAGCCCTTGTCTTCCTCGGCGGCCGGGTTCTCGTAGCCCACGCCCACCCAGAACGGGCCCGCGGCGTAGTTGGCGGCCACGGAGAACGGCTTGTCTTCACCACCGTTGGGAGCGGCTTCGGCGATGGAGGCGCCGAGGTTGAAGCCACCCAGGGACAGGTCGTAGCGGATGGAGTCGGACACGCGGGTCTTGTAGATCGCGGAACCGGTGGCGCCACCAGCGGCCACGACGCCGAAGCGCATGCCGATCTCACGGCCTTGCGCCACGGTCTCGCCGCCGAACGGGTCGATCTGGTTCTGGATCATCAGGAACGCGGGGGTGTACTGGCGACCCAGGTTCACGGCACCGAACGGGGTGACCAGACCGACGGTCGAGTAGCCTTGCCAGAACACACCACCGGCTTGGGCGCCGGTGTCGGCGTTCAGGCGATGCTCCATGCCGAAGGTGGCCTTGTAGCCGCCACCCAGGTCTTCCACGCCGCGGAAGCCCAGACGGCTGCCGCCGCCGTAGAAGGCGCCGTCAGCGACTTGCTTGTCTTCGGTGGCGTAGGGCTTCGTGACCATCTGGTCGATGAAGCCGTAGATGGTGACCGACGACTGGGCGTTGGCGGCACCGGCGAAGGCACCCAGCGCAGCCAGGGCAATCAGGGATTTTTTCATGTCTGAGATCTCCTAGGTTTGAACAAGAGGTCCCGATCGAGGGGAGAACCCGGAACACCGAAGCTGGTGGGGCCGATCAGGCCAACCTCCTCAGCGGAAGTTGGCGCTATTGCACCAGACCCCCCCGGCACGCGCAAAGAAATCGCCCCACGGCGGCGCGCGCTGTTGTCGGGTAACAACGCGCAAGCGCTGGCCGCGCACCAGGGTGGGGCGCCGCGGCCCAGCCTGTCAGGGCGGCGCGCGTTATGCTCGGCGCATGCCGACCCTCCCGGCCCTCGATCCCCTGCTGGTCACGCTGGACCATGCATTGCGCACCCTCTCCGGCGTCGCCCACGCCGGGCGGCCCTCACCCGGCGCCGGTCTGGCCGGGCCGCCGGGCCCCGAAGAGCGCGCCCTGTCCGGCGCGCTGATGCGGGTCAACCACGTGGGCGAGGTCTGTGCCCAGGCGCTGTACGAGGCGCAGGCACTCACCGCCCGCACGGACGCCGTGCGCCAGGAGATGCAGCACGCTGCCCGCGAGGAAGAGGACCACCTCGCCTGGACCGCCGAGCGCCTGGCCGAGCTGGGTGCCCGCCCGAGCCTGTTGAACCCGCTGTGGTATGCCGGCGCCTTCGCCATCGGCCTGGCGGCCGGCCGCGCCGGCGATGGCTGGAGCCTGGGCTTCCTGGTCGAGACGGAGCGGCAGGTGGAGGAGCACCTGGCCGGCCACCTGGACCGCCTGCCGGCCGGCGACGAGGCCTCGCGCGCCGTGGTGGCGCAGATGCGTCTGGACGAGGCCGGCCATGCCCAGCAGGCCGAGCGGGCGGGCGCTTACCCGCTGCCGGCGCCCGTGCGGTGGCTGATGCGTGGTGCGGCCCGCGTGATGACCTCGACGGCCCACCACCTCTGAGCCGCCGGCCTCAGGCCAGCTCGCGCACCTCGACGCTGGTGGTGATGCGCGCCGTGTGCGCGATCATCGCCGTGGCCGAGCAGTACTTCTCGTGCGACAGCGCCACCGCGCGCTCGACGGCGGCGGCGGGCAGTGCCCGGCCCGTGACCACGAAGTGCAGGTGCAAGGCGGTGAACACCTTGGGGTCCGTCTGTGCCCGCTCGGCACGCAGCTGCACCTGGCAGCCGGTCACGTCGTGGCGGCCCCGCTTCAGGATGAGCACCACGTCGTAGGCGGTGCAGCCGCCGGCGCCGGCCAGCAGCGTCTCCATGGGCCGGGGCGCGAGGTTGCGCCCGCCGCCCTCGGGCGCGCCGTCCATCGTGATCGTGTGGCCGCTGCCGGTTTCGGCCAGCATGGCCATGCCGGTGTCGGCCAGCCAGTGCACGGTGCATTCCATCTCGTCGGTCCTCGTTGCTGAGCGGGGGGCGCGATTATGGGGCGCGGCGTCGCGCCTGGAGCGGCGCCCCTAGGGCCGGATATTGCACCGCAACATGCGCCGCGCTAGACTGCCCGCAGGCGTTGCGCGATCCATTCGCTCCACGCACCGTTTGTCTCCTCCACCTCCTCAACGGTGGATTCAGCCCGGGTCGTTCGCGTCCCGGGCTTTTTTCTGCCCGCGCCACCGGCGCTGGCCTCGAAGACCCTGCAGCCGGCTGGCATATCATGCGGCACTGCAACACGGTGCCCTTCGGGCACCGGCACCTTCCCGCCGACGAGGAGAGACGCCATGGCCGGCGCCGCCCGCCAGGCGCGCGCCCCCCGCGCGCGCGACCCCTACCCCAGCTCGACCGACTACCTGCGCCGCATTCTCACGGCCAAGGTGTACGACGTGGCGCGGGAGACGCCCCTCGACAGCGCACGGTCGCTGAGCCGCCGTCTCGGCAACACCGTGCTGCTCAAGCGCGAGGACTGCCAGCCGGTCTTCAGCTTCAAGCTGCGCGGCGCCTACAACAAGATGGCGCACCTGCCGCCCGATGCGCTCGCCCGGGGCGTCATCTGCGCGTCCGCCGGCAACCACGCCCAGGGCGTGGCGCTCGGCGCCCACCGCCTCAAGTGCCGGGCCGTGATCGTGATGCCCACGACCACGCCGAAGGTCAAGGTCGACGCCGTCGCGGCCCTGGGCGGGGAGGTCGTGCTGCACGGCGACAGCTACTCCGACGCCTACCTGCGCGCCCTGGAGATCGAGAAGGCGCAGGGCCTGACCTTCGTCCATCCGTTCGACGACCCCGACGTGATCGCCGGCCAGGGCACCATTGCCATGGAGATCCTGCGCCAGTGCGAGGGGCCCATCGATGCAGTGTTCGTGGCCATCGGCGGCGGCGGGCTCATCTCCGGCGTCGCGGCCTACATCAAGGCCGTGCGCCCGGAGATCCGCGTCATCGGCGTGCAGACGGTGGATTCCGACGCCATGGTGCGCTCGGTGAAGGCCGGCCGCCGCGTGACGCTGCCGGATGTGGGCCTGTTCGCCGACGGCACCGCCGTCAAGCTCGTGGGCGAAGAGACCTTCCGGCTGGCGCGCGAGCTGGTGGACGACTACGTGGTCGTGGACACGGACGCCGTGTGCGCCGCCATCAAGGACGTGTTCCAGGACACGCGCTCCATCGTGGAGCCGTCGGGCGCGCTGGGAGTGGCGGGGCTCAAGCAGTACGTGGCCACCCACAAGCCCAAGGGCAAGACCTTCGTGGCCGTGACCTGCGGCGCGAACATGAACTTCGACCGCCTGCGCTTCGTCGCCGAGCGCGCGGAGTTCGGCGAACAGCGCGAGGCCTTGTTCGCGGTCACCATCCCCGAGGAGCGCGGCAGCTTCCGCCGCTTCTGCGAGCTGCTGGGTCCGGCCGGCCAGCCGAGGGCCGTCACCGAGTTCAACTACCGCATCTCGGACGAGCGCGTGGCGCATGTGTTCGTGGGCCTGGCGATCAGCCGGCGCGACGAAGCCGACAAGATCGAGCGCCACTTCATCCGCCACGGCTTCCCGACCGTGAACCTCACCGACGACGAGCTCGCCAAGGAGCATGTGCGCCACATGGTGGGCGGCCGCAGCGAACTGGCCCGGGATGAACGCCTGTACCGCTTCCAGTTCCCCGAGCGGCCGGGTGCCCTGATGCGCTTCCTGGCGGCGATGCACCCCGACTGGAACATCAGCCTGTTCCATTACCGCAACCAGGGTGCCGATTACGGGCGCATCCTGGTGGGCATCCAGGTGCCGAAGGCCGACAAGCGGGCCTTCAAGGACTTCCTCGCCTCGCTGGCCTATCCCTGCGTGGACGAGACGGACAACCCGGTCTATCGGCTGTTCCTGCGCTGACTCGCGGCGCGCCGCCCGCGCCTCTCGTGCGCGGGGCTGGCCTGCCGGGGCCCGCGGGCCTACCATGGGACCCTCGCCCTGCGGAGGTGCGCCATGGCCCCATCCATCGCCCTTGTGCCCCGCGGCGTCCACGGCATGCGCCCGTGGCTCGCCGCCCTGGCGTGCGCCGCGCTGCTCCCCTGGTGGGCCGGCTGCGCCACCCCAGGCAGCGCGGCCTTCCCCTTGCCGCCGCTGCGCGACGACGCCTTCGGCACCCCGCCCGAGTCCCTGGCGCCGGAGCAGGTGTTCGCACTCAGCCCCGCGATGCGCGCGTACGCCACCCAGCTGCTCGCCCCGCGCCGGCAGGGGCCCGAACACCAGCGCCGCCTGATCACTGCGCTGCAGAGGGACGGCCTGCTGCACCTGGAGTACGACGCGGCACGCACGCGCACCGCCAGCGAGGCGTTCGAGGCCCGCGCAGGCAACTGCCTGTCCTTGGCCATCATGACCGCCGCGCTGGCGCGCGAGCTGGACCTGCCGGTGGTGTTCCAGGCGTTCGACGCCGGTGACGACAGCTTCAGCCGCGCGCCCGGCCTGGTCGTGGCCAATGGGCACGTCAACCTCCTGCTGGGCCGCCGGCTGATCGATCGCGCCCGGGACCTGGGCACGAGCGGCCAGCTCGTCGTGGACTTCGTGGCGTCGACCGACGCCCCCACCCGCGGCGGCACGGTCGTGGACGAGCGCCGCATCCTCGCCATGTTCTTCAACAACCGTGCCGCCGAGGCGCTGGTGGCCGGCGACCTGGACCTGGCCTATGCGTCGGTGCGCGCCGCGCTGCAGCAGGACGCCGGCTTTGCGAGCGCCGCCATCACGCTTGGCCTGGTCTACCAGCGCCGGGGGCTGGCCGAGGACGCCGAGCGCGCGCTCGCGCATGCCCTCGCACTCCAGCCGGACAACCCGCAGGCGCTGGCCAACATGGCGCTGTTGCTGGACAGCGTGGACCGGCCGACAGACGCCGCGCGCTACCACGATGCCTTGCGCCGCGTCGAGCGGGTGGCGCCGTTCCACTACCTGGACCTGGGGCGCGCTGCGCTGGCGCGGGGCGACCACACGGCCGCCATCGCGCTGCTGCAGCGCGAGCTGGCGCGCGACCCGCTGTACCACGAGGTGCACTACTGGCTGGCGGTGGCGCAGGCGGCGGCCGGGCGCGCGGCGGTGGCCGACCGGCACCTGGCACAGGCGGTGGCCCACAGCACCACGCGCGAGGAGCACCGGCTCTATGCCGCGAAGCTGGACCGCCTGCGCGCCGCGTCCGACCGGGGCCGCGCGAGCGACCGCGGTGCACCGAAGGGCGAGGGTGAATGGCACTGAGTGCCTGCCTGGCGCGCTGAATCCACCGGGGCCGCCCAGGCCGCGTGATGGAGCGTGTCCATCGAGGTGGGGGTCGACCGGGTGCCCGGGCGACCCCGCCACGCGCCCGGCGCCGGCCGGGGCGGGATGTCCGGCACCCACCGCGAACCCGCCCCCCCCCCTGTGGGCGCCGCTGGCGTTCTCCCCTTGCATAACGGATCGCCCGCGCAGGACCCGACATGCACCGCAAAAAAAAGTGCGGCCGCGTGCGTGGCGGCCCGTGCCGCGCAGCGACCAATTGCCCCGCCCCCGCGCGCCAGCTAGAGTCGCGCCGGTGCGTGCGCCTCCCGTGCAGCCTGTGGCGCCGCCTGACCTCCGTGCATGACCCACGACATCACCCTGCTGCTTCGCGACGCCGCCGCGGGCGACCGCCAGGCGGCCGACCAGGTCGTCTCGATGATGTACGCCGAGCTCCAGCGGCTGGCGCGCAGCCGCCTGCGCCGCGCAGGCGACCTCACCTTGCTCGACACCACCTCGCTCGTCCACGAATCCTGGCTGCGCCTGTCGCGCGGGGCCGGGGTGGATTTCACCGACCGCGGGCATTTCCTCGCCTACGCCGCCCAGGTCATGCGCAGCATCGTCGTGGACCTGCTGCGCAGCCGCCAGGCCGAGCGGCACGGTGGCGGGGCCTGGCACGTCACGCTGAACACCCAGGTGGCCGAGTCCGTGGCCCGGCACGAGGACGAGGTGCTGCGCGTGCACGAGGCGCTGGACGACCTGGCCGCCACCGAGCCTCGCCTGGCGCAGGTGGTGCAGATGCGCTACTTCGGCGGGCTGTCGGAGGCGGAGATCGCCCAGTGCCTGGGCGTCACCGAGCGCACCGTGCAGCGTGACTGGCAGAAGGCGAGGCTCTACCTTGCGCTGGCGCTGAAGTGAGCGTGGCCTCTTCCCCGGCCGCCCCGGTGGTGGACAAGGCCCGGTGGCCGGTCCTCAGCCCCTACCTGGACGAACTGCTCGACCAGGAGCCGGCCGAGCGCGCCGCCCGGCTGGCCACGCTGCGCGCCCAGGACCCTCGGCTGGCCGACGAACTGCAGGCGCTGCTCGCCAGCCTGCAGTCGCTCGACGAAGAGGCCTTCCTGCAGGCGCCCGCCATGCCGGCGGCCGATGCGTGCCTGCAGGGGCAGGCCGTCGGGCCCTACGTGATCGAACACGAACTGGGCCAGGGTGGCATGGGCAGCGTCTGGCTCGCCCACCGCGCGGACGGCCGCTTCGACGGCCAGGTGGCCATCAAGTTCCTGCATGCCAGCCTGGCGCCGCGCGCCGACGCCGAGCGCTTCGCACGCGAAGGCCGCATCCTGGCGCGCCTGGCCCATCCGCACATCGCGCGCCTGCTCGACGCCGGCGTGCACGCCCCGCCGGGCCAGATTGGGGTCGGGCAGCCGTACCTGGTGCTGGAGTACGTCGACGGCGTGCCGATCGACCGCTACTGCGACGAACACCGGCTCGACATGCCGCAGCGCCTCGCGCTGTTCCTCGACGTGCTGTCGGCGGTCGCCCATGCCCACCAGCGGCTCATCCTGCACCGCGACATCAAGCCGAGCAACATCCTGGTCACCCGGGACGGCCAGGTGAAGCTGCTGGACTTCGGCATCGCCAAGCTGATGCGACGCGCCCAGGGCGGCACCACCACCGGCGCACCGGCCACCGAGCTCACGCGGCGCGCGGGCCGTGCCTTCACCGTGGCCTATGCGGCGCCCGAGCAGCTCCAGGACGGCGAGGTCACCACCGCCACGGACGTCTACGCCCTGGGTGTGCTGCTGTACGTGCTGCTGGGCGGGCGCCACCCCACCGGCGAGGCCACCGCCACCGCGGTGGACCAGATGCGCGCCACGCTGGAGCAGGTCCCGCGGCGGCTGTCGGACGCCGTGCGGCGTGGCGGCGGCCCGCAGGCCGCCCGCCTGGCCCGCGCGCTGCAAGGTGACCTGGACACCATCGTCGCCAAGGCGCTGAAGAAGTCGCCCGCGGAGCGTTACCCGCATGCCGAGGCCCTGGGCGACGACCTGCGGCGCTACCTGGACCACGAGCCCATCCAGGCCCGGCGCGACACCGCCGCGTACGTGGCCGCCAAGTTCGTGCGCCGGCATCGCGTGGGCGTGGCCGCCGCCGCGTCCGTGGTCGTGGCGCTCGGCGCCGGCCTCGGCGTGGCCCTGCACGAGGCGGACGAGGCGCAGCGGCAGCGCGAGCAGGCCGAAGGGCTGATCGAGTTCATGCTGGGCGACCTGCGGCAGCGGCTGCAGCCGGTGGGCCGGCTGGACGCCCTGGATGCCGTGGGCGAACGGGCACTCGCCTACTACGCCGCCCAGGACCTGGCCCAGCTGGACGCCGACTCGCTCGGCCGCCGCGCCCGGGCCCTGCACCTCATGGGCGAGATCGCCGACGACCGGGGCGACCTCGCCCAGGCCGGGCACATGTTCAACGAGGCAGCCGACACCACCGCCGCCCTGGTGCAGCGCGCGCCCGGCAACGGCCAGCGCCTGTTCGACCACGCGCAGAGCCTGTACTGGGTGGGCTACCTGGCGCGCCGGCGCGGGCTGGCGGACGAGGCCGAGCGGGCCTTCGACGGCTACCGGGGCCTGGCGGACCGGCTCGTGGCCCTGGACCCCTCGCGCCTGGACTGGCGCATCGAGCAGGCGCACGCCCACCAGAACCTGGGCATCCTGGCGCTGGAACGGTCCCGCCCGGCCGAGGCGCTGGACGCCTTCCAGCGCGCACGCGACATCTTCGCCTCGGCATCGACCGCGCGCCGCGACCTGCGCTTCGAATGGGCCAACTCGCTGGGCTGGGCCGCCAAGGCCAAGGAGGCCCGCGGCGACCTCGCGGGCGCCCTCGCCTTCCAGCGCGAGAAGCAGACGGTGCTCGCCCACGCGGGCGCAGCGGGCGACCGCCACAGCGAGCGCCTCATCGCCCACGCGCTGCACGAGCAGGCGCGCCTGCAGGTGGCGATGGGCCAGGGGGCCCAGGGCCTGGAGGCGGCGCGGCAGGCGAGCACGCGCATCGACGCCCTGGTGGCCCTGGACGACAGCAACCTGGCCTGGCAGGCGCAGGCGAACCTCTCCCGCCTGGCGCTGGCCGAGGCCGAGTGGGCCGTGGGCGACCGGGATGCGGCGCGCGCCCGGCTCGGCCAGGCGGCCAGCGACGTGGAGCGGCTGCTCGGCCGCGCGGTGGACCGGCCGGCGTGGCGGCTGGTGCAGCGCGGCGCGCTGCTGCGCCTGCAGGCCGCCCTGCAGCCGCCGCAGCCGGCGCTGCAGGAGGCGCTGCAGGCCTACGTGGCAGACGCCGACGCCCTGGCGCAGGCCGGCCGCGCCTTCGACGCCGAGCAGACGCTGGCCATCGCGGCCGCCGAGGTGCTGCTGGCCGAGCACCTGGCGCCCGGGCAGGCGGCGCAGGCCGCGGCACGGCGCGAGCGGGCCGCGCAGCGCCTGCTGCAGGCCAGCACCCAGGGCGACCCGGCCGCCATGCTGTGGCGCGCCCGGGCCCTGTGGGCACTGGGCCGCCGCCCAGCGGCCCAGGAACTGATCACGCGACTGCAACACGAGGGATATCGGCACCCCGACATGGCCGATCTGCAGAAAACGGCCGCCAGCCCGAGCGGGGCGGGCGAGCGGCCATCCACCTGACACAGGGAGCCCCCATGCCAACCGTCACCGTCACCGTCAGCGCCACCGGGCGCATTACCTGCACGCCCGACCCCGTGCCCGTCAGCGGGGCGGACCAGACCATCAGCTTCGTGCTGGAGACCTCGACCTACCGCTTCCCCACGGCCAATGCAGTCGTGGTCAAGACGGCGCCGAACAGCCAGTTCCCCCAACCGGCCCAGACGGAGGCCACGCAGCTGGTGACCCTGTTCGACGCCAATACCGACGCCCTCACCTACGACTACACCGTGCGGGTGGTGCGCAAGTCGGACAACGCGGAGCTGGAGCTCGACCCGAGCATCGAGAACGGCAAGTGAGCCGCCAGCCGGTGCGCCCGCGGGCCCGCCCGGGGCGCACCGTGCGGGCCTGGGCTCAGCCGCACTGGCCCACGTAGCCGCAGGCGGTGCAGAAGTCGCAGCCGTCCTTGTGGATGAGCGTGGCGTTGCCGCACTCGGGGCAGGGCTTGCCGGCGAGCACGGGCACCGCCACGTCGCCCGTGGGCTTGGGGGCCGGCGCCTCCAGGATGCCCATCTCGTGCAGCGGGAAGCCGTGCTCGTCCAGCACGCCCAGCATGGCGTAGCGGTGGATGATGAGGCGCGCCACGTAGGCCACCGTGCTGGGCCACACCTGCTGGCGCCGCTCGCCGGGCACCGGCGCCATGAAATGGCCCAGCGGCTCGCCCACGTTGAGCAGCTTGCGCAGCTTCATGCCGATCCACGCCGGGTCGATCACCCGCATGTCCAGCGACAGCAGGCGCGCCAGGCCGTCGAAGGCCTTGGGGTAGTTGCCCGAGAAGCCCACCGCGCAGGGCCGGGTGACGAAGCCCGTGGGGGACACGCGCGGGTCGCTGGTGGCCAGCGACACCTCCTTCAGCGTGAGGGTGAAGGATTCACCCGTGGCCGGGTTGTCCACGTCCACCGCCCAGGCCAGCGTGCCCGAGGTGCTGGTGCGCGGCTCCTCGCGGCTGAACAGCGCGTCCATCACCGGAGTGGGGCCGCCGTCCTGCAGCGCGCCCAGCTGCTCGCAGCGCCAGCGGATGACGCTGGCCGTGGCGGCAACGACGCCCGGGAACAGCCGCTTCTCGCCGGTGGGGGGGAAGGGCATCTCGAACGAGCGCTCCTCGGCCACCGTGGCCAGCGCATCGAGCTTGAGCTTGAGCCACTGCGCGTCGTTGGTGCGCATGTCCATGGACAGCGTCTTGGCCAGCGCGCCCAGGCCACGCGGCTGCTCGGCGCCGTTGACCCACACCTCGAAGGGCAGCGTGGCGCCGAACAGGCCGGTGCTGGGGCCGGCCTCGGCCGGCAGCTCGCCCACGAACAGCGAGAAGTCGCCGTGCGGGTGCTGGATGAGGTAGCTCCAGGCCGGGTTGCCCGCCTTCAGCTCGGGCCGGCCGGGCCAGCGCAGCGAGGTGAGCACCGGGGCCGGCAGCTTGTCGAGCGTGAGGCGCTGGTTCACCGCGTCGGTGGCCAGCGGGGCCGGCGCCACCGGGGCGGCCGGCGTGTCCACGCTCAGCACGGACCCCAGCACCGCATTGGGCCGGTAGGTGGCCAGGCCCTTGAGGCCGGAGCGCCAGGCGGTGAGGTACAGGCCCTGGAAGTCCTCGTACGGGTAGTCGGCCGGCACGTTCACGGTCTTGCTGATGGACGTGTCGATGCACGGCGCCACCGCGGCCACCATCAGCGCATGCGCCTCGGCACTCATCTCGAGCGCGGTGACGAAGGCCTCGGTCAGCGGCGCGTCGGGGCCCTTGAGGTGGCGGTACAGGCGCCAGGCGTGGTCCTCCACCGCGTATTCCTTGAAGCTGCCATCGGGCATGCGCTTCTTGCGGGTGTAGGTCCAGGAGAACGGCGGCTCGATGCCGTTGCTGGCGTTGTCGGCGAAGGCCAGGCTGATGGTGCCGGTGGGGGCGATGGACAGCAGGTGCGAATTGCGCAGGCCCTGGGCGCGGATCCTGTCCTTCACCTCGCCGGGCAGGCGCGAGGCGAAGCTGGTGCCCGTGAGGTACAGGTCGGCGTTGAACAGCGGGAAGGCGCCGCGCTCGGTGGCCAGCTCGGCGCTGGCAAGGTAGGCGGCGTCACGCATGGTCTCGCTGATGCGGCGCGCCATCTCGCGCGCCTCGGGCGTGTCGTAGCGCAGGCCGAGCATGATCAGCGCGTCACCCAGGCCGGTGAAGCCCAGGCCCACGCGGCGCTTGTTGCGCGCCTCCTCGGCCTGCTGCGGCAGCGGCCAGACGGTCACGTCCAGCACGTTGTCCAGCATGCGCACCGCCGTCTTCACCACCTCGCTGAAACCCGCGGCATCGAAGCCCGCGCCCGGCTCGAAGGCGCGCGTGACGAAGTGGGTGAGGTCGATCGAGCCCAGGCAGCAGCAGCCGTACGGCGGCAGCGGCTGCTCGGCGCAGGGGTTCGTCGCCGCGATCGTCTCGCAGTAGTTGAGGTTGTTGTCGACGTTGATGCGGTCGAGGAACAGCACGCCCGGCTCGGCGTGGTCGTAGGTGGACCGCATGATCAGGTCCCACAGCTTGGCCGCCGCCACGCGGCGGTACACCCACAGGCCATCGGCCCGGCGGTGGGCGCCGGCCGCCTTCTGGGCGGCACCGGGCTCGGCGCGGTGCACCAGCTCCACGTCGGTGCCGGCCAGCACGGCCTGCATGAACTCGTCGGTCACGCCGACCGAGATGTTGAAGTTGCGCAGGTCACCCTCGTCCTTGGCGCGGATGAAGGTCTCCACGTCGGGGTGGTCGCAGCGCAGCACCGCCATCTGCGCGCCGCGCCGGGCGCCGGCGGATTCCACCGTCTCGCACGAGCGGTCGAACACGCGCATGTAGCTCACGGGGCCGGACGCACTGGACTGCGTGGAGCCCACCCAGGCGCCTTGCGGCCGGATGCGCGAGAAGTCGTAGCCCACGCCGCCGCCGCGGCGCATGGTCTCGGCCGCCTCCGTCAGGGCCGTGTAGATGCCGGGGAAGCCCTCTTCCACCTGGGCGATGGAGTCGCCCACCGGCTGCACGAAACAGTTGATCAACGTGGCCGTGAGGTCGGTGCCGGCGGCCGAGTTGATGCGGCCGGCCGGCACGAAGCCGCGGCGCTGCGCCTCCACGAAACGCTGCTCCCACAGGGCGCGCTGCTCCGGCGCCTCCACGGCGGCCAGCGCCCGGGCGACGCGCAGGCGCACCTCGTCGAGCGTACGTTCGTCGCCCTTGGCGTATTTCTCGAGCAGCACCTCGGCGCTGATGGGCTGCGGCGGCAGGGCGGCCGGGGTGGGGGTGGCGGAGCGGGTGGCGGCGGTGCGGCGGGTGGTCGTCATGGTGTCACTGGGTATAAGCACAGGATCATGCCGCAAAGGCCTGGGGCCCGGCGGCGCCCACCCATGCGATTGCGGTGGATTTGAGCAGGCACAATGCCGGCCTTTCGAGCCGAGCCGCCCCTGCGCCCCCCGCCGCCCATGACCGCCACCGACCCGACCCCGCCGGCGCCGCCCGCCGATGCGCCTGCCCCGCTCCCGGCCGCCGAGGCCACTCCGGCGGAGCCGGTGAGCGCCCACTCCGAGCTTGAGGCCGCGTCGACCGACGATCGGGCCGAGCTCGGGGCCGACGCCGCCCCGGAAGCGGCCGCCCCGCGCCTGTCGCCGGAGGCCTGCGCGGCCGAGCTCAAGGCGCGCTTCCCCGCGCTCTTCGCCGGTGCCGCCAAGCCCGTGAAGCTGCGCATCCAGGCCGACATCCAGGCGCGTGCCCCCGGGGTGTTCACCCGCGCCACCCTGTCGGGTTTCCTGCGGCGCCACACCGGCAGCACCAGCTACCTCATCGCCCTGACCCAGGCGCCCCAGCGCCTGGACCTGGATGGCCAGCCGGCCGGCGAGATCAGCGCCGAGCACCGCCAGGCTGCCGCCGACGAGCTGGCGCGCCGCCGCGCGCTGCGCGACAGCCGGCGCCAGGCCGACGAGGCCGCGCGGCGCGACCGGGCGCTGCTGCTGCGGGCCTTCGAGACCACCACGCTCACGCGCGAGAACTTCTGTGCGCTCAAGGGCATTGCCCCCGACGCGCTGGACACCGTGCTGGCCCAGGCACGGCAGGAAGCCACCGAAGCGCGCCAGGCGCGCGAGCAGGGTCCGGGCGGGCACCGCCCCGGCGGACCCGGCCCCAGGCGTGACGGCCCCGGCCCGCGACGCGACGGCCCGCGCCGCGAGGGCGGTGGTCCGCGGCGGGAGGGCCAGGGCCCCCGGCCGGACGGCGGCGCGCCCCGCCCGCCGCGGCGCGGCCGCTGAGCGCGGCCCGACGCCCGGCGCCGCGTGGCGCCTGGCGCCGTCGCCGCCGGGCGGATGCGGGCGCGGCGACGGGCCATTTCGTCGGCGCCTGGACGGTTTCGTCCGCGGCCGCGCCGTTCATC
>NZ_JAYRUN010000003.1:0-286731 GCF_041918995.1 Ideonella sp.
GGGTGCCGCCGCGGCGGGGGGGGGGGGGGGGGGGGGGGGGGCGGGCGGGGGGGCCCCCCCCCCCCGGGCCGACGATCAGGGCTTGGCCGGGGTGTCGCCGAGGCCCTGCATCGGGTCGAACGCCGGCTCGCTGGCGCCAGGCTCGCCGCTGGGGGCGCTGTCGCTCTGCATCAGCTGCTCGAGTGCCTGGTTCGGGTCCACCTGCGTCTGCTCGCTGAGGCCGCTCACGACCAGGCTTGGCATGGCGATGATGAGACCCACCATGATGAGCTGCAGGATGATGAAGGCGATGGAGCCCTTGTAGATCTGCGGCGTCGTCACCGCAGGGATGGCTTCGCCGGTGATGCGGTCCTTGTAGTCGGCCTTGGGCGCCACGCTGCGCAGGTAGAACAGGGCAAAGCCGAAGGGCGGCGTCAGGAACGAGGTCTGCAGGTTCATGGCGATGACCACACCGAACCACACCATCACCGCGTCCACCGGCACGCCAGGCAGCATCTCCGGCAGCAGCTTCTCGGCCACCGGCACCAGCATCGGGATCACGATGAAGGCGATCTCGAAGAAGTCGATGAAGCAGCCGAGGATGAAGATCAGCAGGTTGACGATGATGAGGAAGCCCAGCGCACCGCCCGGCAGCTTGTCGAACAGGTGTTCCACCCACACGTGGCCGTCGGCCGCGTTGAAGGTGAAGCTGAACACGGTCGAGCCGATCAGGATGAACAGCACGAAGGTGGCGAGCTTGGCGGTGTTCTCCAGTGCCTGGTTGAGCAGCTTGAACGACAGCTGGCGGCGCCCGATTGCCATCAGCAGCGCACCCAGCGCGCCCATCGCACCGCCTTCGGTCGGCGTCGCGATCCCCAGGAAGATGGTGCCGAGCACGAGGAAGATCAGCACCAGCGGCGGAATGAGCACGAAGGTCACCCGTTCGGCCAGGCGCGACAGCAGGCCGAGCCTGAGCAGGCGGTTCAGGCCCGCGAGTGCCAGGGCCAGCAGCGAGGCGACCGTCATCGACATGATCAGCACCTCGTCGCCGGGGGCGGGCGTGGCCCGCTCGATCCAGGCGTTGACCCACTGCCCGTGCACCTGCGACCAGGCCCAGCCGGCCGCACCGCACACGGCCAGCAGCACCAGCAGCGAGCGGTGCCCGCTGGCGCCGGTGGGCTCGCGGTAGATGCGGGCTTCCGGCGGCAGCGCCGGCACCCACGAGGGCTTGACGATGGCCACCACGGCGATGAAGGCCAGGTACAGGCCCACGAGCGCCACGCCCGGCACCAGCGCGCCGGCGTACATGTCACCCACCGAGCGGCCGAGCTGGTCGGCCAGCACGATGAGCACCAGCGACGGCGGGATGGCCTGCGCCAGCGTGCCCGACGCCGTGATGGTGCCGGTGGCGATGGTGCGGTTGTAGCCGTAGCGCAGCATGATGGGCAGGGAGATCAGGCCCATCGAGATCACGGCCGCGGCCACCACGCCGGTGGTGGCTGCCAGCAGCGCGCCCACCAGGATCACCGCGATGGCCAGGCCGCCGCGCACCGGGCCGAACACCTGGCCCACGGTTTCCAGCAGGTCCTCCGCCATCCCGGAGCGCTCCAGGATGATCCCCATGAAGGTGAAGAAGGGGATCGCCAGCAGGGTGTCGTTCTGCATGATGCCGAACACCCGTAGCGGCAGTGCCTGGAACAGGTTGGAGCCGAACAGGCCCACTTCCATGCCGATGAAACCGAACAGCAGGCCGGTGGCGGCCAGGCCGAAGGCCACCGGAATGCCGGTGAGCAGGAAGACCAGCAGGCCGCTGAACATCAGCGGCACGAAGTTCTCGGCGACGAACTGGCTCATGCGCGGCTCCCGGCGGTGTTGTTCTTGTCGGCGGCCGCGGCGGCGGCCAGTTCCTCGGCGAGCTCTTCCTCGGCCGACTTGGCATGGATGACGCTGAATGGCTGGTCGCGGTGGCCGGTGAGGTAGGCCACGCGCTTGATCAGCTCGGACACCGACTGCAGCAGCAGCAGGGCGAAGCCCACGGGGATGAGCAGCAGCACCGGCCAGCGGATCAGGCCACCGGCGTTCTGGCTCATCTCACCGCTGACCCAGGCGTTCTCGAACAGCGGCCAGCCCAGGGCGATCATGATGATCGACAGCGGGATGGTGAACACCACCATGCCCAGCGCGTCGATCACCGCATTGGTGCGCGACGAGAGCCGGGCGGAGATGAAGTCGATGCGCACATGGGCGTTGTGCAGGAACACGTAGCCCACGCCGAGCATGAACACGCCGGCGAAGAGATACCACTGGATCTCCAGCAGGCCGTTCGAGCTGTAGTTGAACAGCTTGCGAACGATGGCGTTGCCGGCGCTGATGAGCACGGCCGCCAGCACCAGCCAGCGGATCATCTTGCCCAGCAGCTCGTCGAACGAGTCTATCCAGGCGGAAAGTCGAAGCAAGGGGGCCAAGGTTGTCTCCTGTGGATCTCATCGCCGGGCACGGGCAGCCGTGCCCAGCTGGACCGCACTGTAGAAGACAGGCCCTGAAAGAACTCTGAAACGGGGGGCGCTGCACGCCGCGCCGGTCAGCCCTGCGTGGCGCTCAGGTACAGGCGGGTGGAGCGGGCGCCGGAGCGGCAGAAGCACAGCAGCGGCCGGGGCAGCTCGGCCAGCAGGGCGCCGAAGGCGGCGATCTGCTCGGGCGACTGCCAGGCGCCGTTGACCGGCAGGAAGCGGTAGGCGAGGCCAGCGGCCAGGGCGGCGGCTTCCACGTCGGCGCTGGTGGGCTGGTCCGGCCCGCCTTCGAAATCGGGCCGGTTGTTGACGACGCTGCGGAAGCCCAGGCGGGCCACCTCGGCCATGGCGGCCGCATCGAGCTGGGGGGCGACGAACACGTCGTCGGCGACGGGGCGCAGGGGCAGGGAGGTGTCCATGCCGCTCACTGTGCCAGGGCCTGCTTGACCGCGGCGGAGACGAGGGCCATGTCGGCCTTGCCGGCCAGGCGGGCCTTGGCCGCGCCCATCACCTTGCCCATGTCGCCGGGGCCGGCGGCGCCCAGCTCGGCCACGAGCGCACGCACTTCCGCGGCGATCTCCTCGGCGCCCAGGCGCTGGGGCAGGTAGGCCGACAGCACGGCGACCTCGGCGGTCTCCTTGTCGGCCAGGTCGGTGCGGCCGGCCTGCTGGAAGGCGGCGATGGAGTCCTTGCGCTGCTTGATGAGCTTGTCCACGATACCCACCACCGCGGCGTCGTCCAGCTCGATGCGTTCGTCCACTTCCTTCTGCTTGCACGCGGCCAGCAGCATGCGGATGGTGGACAGCCGGTCGGCTTCCTTGGCGCGCATGGCGGCCTTCATGTCGTCGGTGATGCGGTCTTTCAGGCTCATGGGGGTCTTTCGGGCAGGCGGGCGGAAGGGGCTGAAAACGACAAAAGCCCGCAACGGCGTCCCGCGCGGGCTTTCGGTCAAGGCGGTGGCTGCCGCAGGGCAGCCTGGCCACGAGCGCTCGGGCTCAGTACAGCTTCTTGGGCAGCTGCATGCTGCGCACGCGCTTGTAGTGGCGCTTGACGGCGGCGGCCTTCTTGCGCTTGCGCTCGGAAGTGGGCTTCTCGTAGAACTCGCGGGCGCGCAGTTCGGTCAGCAGACCCAGCTTTTCGATGGTGCGCTTGAAGCGGCGCAGGGCCACGTCGAACGGCTCGTTTTCCTTGACACGGATGGTCGTCATGAGGGGAAGGATCCTTCGGGGAAGATGCGCTCGGTGCCTTGCGCCGGCTGTCGTGGAACACGCCAGCCGCACTCGAGTGGACGCAAGATCGACACGCGGTTTGCTAGCAAAGTCGGGCATTCTAGCCTGTTTTTCAGGCGTCCGCCATGCTGGCCTCGCGGGCGGCGTGGCGCTCGGCCAGGGCCTCGGCGCAGGCGTGTGCGCTGGACCAGGCCCACTGGAAGTTGTAGCCGCCCAGCCAGCCGGTCACGTCGACCACCTCGCCAATGAAGTGCAGGCCCGCGTGCAGGCGGCTTTCCAAGGTCTGGGAGCTGAGGTCGCGCGTGTCCACGCCGCCCGCCATGACCTCGGCCTTGCGCCAGCCCTCGGTGCCGGTGGGTTGCAGCGTCCAGGCCTGCAGCCCGCCGGCCAGCGCGCGCAGTGCAGCGTCGGGCAGCTGCGGCATGGCGGTGTCGGCGGCCGGCCCGTGCAGGGCCAGCCAGGCGTCGGCCAGCCGGCCGGGCAGCCAGGTGGCCAGCTCGTTGCCGAGCTGGCGGCGCGAGCGGGCCTTGGCCCGGGCCAGCTCGGCCGCCACGTCGTGGCCCGGTGCCAGGTCCACTTCGATGGCCTGGCCGGGGCGCCAGAAGCTGGAGATCTGCAGCACCGCCGGGCCCGAGAGGCCGCGGTGGGTGAAGAGCAGGTCCTCGTGGAAGGTGGTGCGCACGCTGCCGCGGCGGGCGGGCAGGTCGGTGGAGATGGCCACCGGCAGGGCGATGCCGGCCATCGGCACGAAGGGCGCCCAGGCCGCCGCGTCGAAGGTGAGCGGCACCAGCGCGGGGCGCGGCTCCACGAGGCGGTGTCCCAGCCGGCTGGCCAGCCGCAGGCCGAAGTCGGTGGCGCCGATCTTCGGCACCGGCAGGCCGCCGGTGGCCACCACCACCGAGGGCGCCGCCACCCCACCGCGTTCGGTGGCCACGGTCCACCCGCCATCGGCGGGCTGCACCTCGTGCACCCGGCACGGCTGCCAGCGCGTGACCCCGCCCGCCTCGCATTCGCGCAGCAGCATGGCGATGATGTCCTCGGCCGAGTGGTCGCAGAACAGCTGGCCCTTGTGCTTCTCGTGGAAGGCGATGCCATGGCGCTGCACCAGGGCGATGAAATCGGCCGCGCCGTAGCGCGCCAGGGCGGAGCGGCAGAAGTGCGGGTTGCCGGAAAGGAACTGCGCCGGGGAGGCGTCGCGGTTGGTGAAGTTGCAGCGGCCGCCGCCGGAGATGCGGATCTTCTCCGCCACCTTGGCGGCGTGGTCGACCAGCAGCACGCGCAGCCCGCGCTGGCCCGCCTGGGCGGCGCAGAACAGGCCCGCCGCGCCGGCGCCGACGACGACGGCGTCGAATCGATGGTCCGCCATGCGCTGCGCCGTGTCAGGCCGTGAAGGCCTTGGCCAGCATGTAGGCGGCCAGGCCGTAGAGCAGCACGGCGAACGCGCGCTTGAGCTGCGCGACGTTCAGCGCATGGGCGGCGCGCGCGCCCAGCGGCGCCATGGACACGCTCGCGACGGCGATCACCGCCAGGGCCGGCAGGAACAGGTAGCCGGCGGCGCCCGGCAGGGCGGGCGGCAAGGCCCAGCCGCCCACCACGTAGCCGGCGGTGCTGGCCAGGGCGATGGGCAGCCCCAGCGCCGCGCTGGTGGCCACCGCGTTGTGGATGGGCACGTTGCACCAGGTCATGAAAGGCACGCTGAGGAAACCGCCGCCCGCGCCCACCAGCCCGGACACGAAGCCGATGCCGGTGCCGGCGGCCGTCTGGCCCGGCCAGCCGGGCATCTGGCGGCTGGCCGCGGGTTTCTTGCCGCGCAGCATCTGCGTGGCGGAGAAGGCGACGAACAGGCCGAACACCAGCGCCAGCGCCTGGCCCTTGAGCAACGCGAACGCGCCGGCACCGGCCAGCAGCCCGCCGGCGAAGATCCCGGGGGCCATGCCGCGCACGATGTCCCAGCGCACGGCGCCGCGCCGGTGGTGGGCGCGCACGCTGGACAACGACGTGAACACGATGGTGGCCATGGAGGTGGCGATGGCCATCTTCACCGCCATGCCGGGTGCCACGCCGCGGTGGCTGAGGATGAAGGTGAGAAAGGGCACCATCAGCATGCCGCCGCCGATGCCGAACAGGCCAGCCAGGAAGCCGGCGGCCAGGCCGAGCGCGAGCAGCTCGACGACGAGCAGCGGGGGGAAGAGGGCGAGGAGGTCCATCGGAAAGGCGTCAGGAAGCGTCGAGCAGCGCCAGGACGGCCTGCCATTCGGGGGCCGTGACCGGCGTGATCGACAGCCGGTTGCCCGGCTTGAGCAGCTGCATGGTGGCCAGCGCGGGCGCCTGGCGCATCTCGCGCAGGCTGAGCAGCCGGGTCTTGCGCACCAGCGTCACGTCCACGTGCAGCCAGCGCGGCCGCTCACGCGTGGACTTCGCATCGAACCAGGGGCTCGCCGGGTCGAACTGGGTGGCGTCCGGGTAGGCGGCGCTGGCGACACGCGCCAGCCCGGCCACGCCCGGCTCGGCGCAGGACGAGTGGTAGAACAGCACGCCATCGCCCACGCGCATGGTGTCGCGCATGAAGTTGCGGGCCTGGTAGTTGCGCACGCCTGTCCACGGCAGTGTCTGGCCAGGGGCGGCGGCGAGGTGGTCGATCGACGCCTCGTCGGGCTCGCTCTTCATCAGCCAGAACTGTGTCATCGCGCAGGGCAGGGCGCCGTGGCCGGGCACGGCGTGCACACCGGCGGCCAGGCGGGAAGCAGGAGGGGATCAGGGGGAGGGGTGTCCACCGCAAACCGTGGGCCGCATTCCTGAACCCAGGGGATTCAGGTGGGCGAGGTCAGCACCGGCGTCGGGTTCATCTGACGCGAGACGATCACACCAACCGGGCAATGTTCCAAGCCCCGGCTCATATGAGCATCGGTTCAAGGAAATATAAAACCCACGCGGATGCGATGGACGGGTCCATTCTAGGCCGAGCCGGGTGACCCTGGCGTAGGAAACCACGCCGCGGCGTCAGAGGAGTTGGCCGTCGTTGCCAAGGATGCCGTCCACGCGCATGATCAGCGACGCGATGAGGGCCTCGGACGGCTCGCCGTCGGTGGGGGTCCCCTCGCTCGCCGCGGGCGCGGCCCGGGATGCCACGGACGGCGCCGGGGCCGGCCGCTCGGCCAGCCGGTACGCCAGGTTCAGCGCGGCCAGCACCGCCATGCGCTCACGCGCCTTCACCTTGCCCGCGTCGCGGATGGCGCTCATCTCCTGGTCCACCGTGGCCACGGCCGCGTGCAGCAGGGCCTCGCCGCCTTCGGGGCAGCCGAGCAGGTAGCTCTGGCCGAGGATGGTGACTTCGATCTGCTTCATTCGCCGGCTCCGGCCTGCGGGCTGCGTTCGGTGGGCAGGCGGTCCAGCAAGGCGTCGATGCGCGCCCGGGCGGCGGCCAGCCGGGAGCGCAGGCTGTCGCGCTCCGCGGTCATGGCCTGCAGCTGTTCGGCGAGCAGCGCGTTGGTGCGTGCGAGCTCCTCGTGGCGCAGCACGAGGCGGTCGATGCGCTCGGCAAGTTCCGGCAGGCGAGACATGGGCCAGGGCGTGGCGGTGGGAGGAGCGGCCATTGTAGAGGGGCGGTCGCGAGGGGCCGGTGCTAGCATGCCCGCCGCCTTGCCCCGCCCTGCCTTGCGCCCCCCTGCCGTGCCCCTGCTGCCCCCTGTCCTGCGCTGGAGCCTGGCCCTCGGTGCCGCCACCGGCGTGGTGCTGGCGGCGGTGCTGGCCGGCAGCGGTGGCTGGGACCCGGAGCTCGTGCGCCTGCTGCGCGGCCCGCGGGTGCTGGCCGCGGCCGGCGTGGGCGCACTGCTGGCGCTGGCCGGCCTGGTGATGCAGGTGCTGCTGCGCAACCCCCTGGCCGACCCCTACGTGCTGGGCACCTCGGGCGGCGCCTCGGTGGGCGCGCTGGCGGCGCTGCTGGCGGGCCTGCCCCTGTGGGCGGGTGCCGGCGGGGGCGCGCTGGCGGCCGGCGCGCTGCTGCTGCTGCTGGCGCGTTCGGCGCTGGCCACCACCGACGACGCTTCGCCACGGTTGATCCTGGTGGGGGCCATGCTCGCGGCCCTGTTCGGGGCCGTGGCCACCTTGCTGCTCATGCTCACGCCGGACGAGCGCCTGCGCGGCGCCATCTTCTGGCTGGTGGGCGACCTGTCTGCCGCGCAGGACCGCGGCATGGCGCTGGCCGGGGCCCTGGCCCTGCTCGGGTGGCTGGCCGCCCGCGGCCGCTCGGTGGACCGGCTGATGCTGGGTGCCGAGGCGGCGGGCCTGCTGGGCGAGCCCGTGCGCCGGCTGCGTCTGGAGCTGCTGGTGGCGGCCTCGCTCGCGGTGGGACTCGCCGTCTCGACGGCCGGGGCCATCGGCTTCGTCGGCCTGGTGGTGCCGCAGGCCTGGCGGCTGCTGGGCGTGCACGACACGCGCGAGCTGGCCGGCCTGTCGGCCGTGGGCGGGGCCACGCTGCTGGTGGCGGCCGACCTGTTGTCGCGCACGGCGGTGGCCCCGATGGAGTTGCCGGTGGGCGCCGTGATGGCGCTGGTGGGCGCCCCGTGCTTCATCGCCCTGCTGCTGCGGGGGCCACGGTGAGCGCCGGCGCCGGCCCGCTGCTGGAGACCCGCGGCCTGACGCTGCGTGCGGGCGGGCGCTGCCTGCTGCAGGGCCTGAATTGGCGGGTGCACGCGGGCGAGCGCTGGTGCCTGATCGGCCGCAATGCCGCGGGCAAGAGCAGCCTGCTGCGCGCGCTGGCCGGCCTGGGCGTGCCGGGCCGCGCCGGCGAGGTGCGCTGGGCGGGCCGGCCGCAGGCGGACTGGTCGGCGGCGGAGGCCGCCGCCTGGCGCGCGTGGATGCCGCAGCAGGCCGCGGACCGTTTCGCGCTGCCGGTGCGGCGGCTGATGGAGCTGTCCGTGGTGCAGCCCGGCGCGGACGCGGACCCGCTGGCCGTGCTGGCGGCCCTCGACGTGGCCGAGCTGGCCGACCGGGCGGTGACCCAGCTGTCCGGCGGCGAGCGGCAGCGCGTGGCGCTGGCCCAGACGGCGGCCCAGGGCGCCGCGCTCATGCTGCTGGACGAGCCCATTGCCTTCCAGGACCCCACCCACCAGGGCGTGGTGGCCCGCTGGCTGGCGGGCTGGGCCGGCGAGCGCGCCGGGCGCGCATGGGTAGCCAGCAGCCACGACATCCATTGGGTGGGGCGCGCCGCCACCCATGTGCTGGCGCTCTGGGGCGACGGCCGCTGGCGCGCCGGCCCGGTGGCGCAGATGCTGGACGCGCCGACGCTGCAGTCGGTCTACGGCTGCGACTGGCTGGCGGCCGGGGGCAGCTGGCTGCCGGCCTGAGCGGGCACGGGCGCCAGGCCGGCCGCGGCCGGCGCCTCGGCCGGCGGTCGCATCTGCTTGAGCGCCCGGGCCAGCTCGATCACCGCCAGCGCGTAGTAGCTGGACCAGTTGTAGCGCGTGACGACGTAGAAGTTGCGCGTGCCGGCCACATAGCTGGGCGGTGCGTCGCCGTTGAACAGCTGCACCAGGGCCAGCGGCCCCTCGTGGCGACGACCCGCCTCGTCGAGCAGGGCGCCGCGCTCGGCGAACTGGGCCGTGGTGAAGCTCGGCACGATGTCGGGTGCCAGCAGCACGGCGCGGTCGTCCGCCTCCTCGGGGGGGCGCACGCCGTAGTGGGTGGGCATGCCCTGCTGCCAGCCGAACTGGGCGAAGTAGTGGGCGATGCTGCCGACGGTGTCCGCCGCGCTCTGCTCGAGGTCGATGCGGCCGTCGTCGTCGAAATCCACCGCATAGCGCAGCAGGGTGCTGGGCATGAACTGCGGCAGGCCCATGGCACCGGCGTACGAGCCCTTGACCGACTGCGGATCGCGGCCCTCGGTGGCGCACCAGTGCAGGAAGGCCTCGAGCTCTGCCCGGTAGAAGCCGCTGCGGTCGGACCGGCCGGTGGGGAAATCGAAGGACAGCGTGGCCAGGGCGTCGATCACCTTGTAGTGGCCGCGAATGCGGCCGTAGAAGGTCTCCACGCCGACGATGGCCACCACCATCTCGGCCGGCACGCCCCAGCGTTCCTGGGCGCGCTGCAAGGGCGCCTCGTTGGCCTGCCACCAGCGCAGGCCGGCCTGGATGCGCTGCGGCTCGATGAAGCGCTCGCGGTAGGCGGACCAGTTCTTGGCGGACGGCGTGGCCGCCGGCATCACCAGCCGAGCGACGCTGGGCTGGTAGCGCGCCTGCGCCAGCTGCGCGATGGCCCAGTCGGCATCGAACCCGCGCTGCTCCGCGGCGTGGCGGGCGAAGGCGACCACATCGTCGCGCCGGCCGTACTGCACGATGTCGGGGGCGCTGTCGTGGCGCACCGCGGGTGCGGCCGGGCGGGCAGGGGCCGCGGAGGCGGTGGTGGGCGCAGCCAGGCCGGCCAGCAGCGGCGCTGCGGCCACCAGGCGAGAGACTCGGAACTTCATCGGGCGCGATTATCCCGGGGCACCCGGGACAGCGCCGCATCGAAGCCGGCCCACCACCCGGCGGGCAGGCCTTCCTGCGCCGAGCGGCCGTAGCGGTGCCCTTCGAGCGCCAGCAGTGCGTCGGCCGCGGCCTGCGCGACGCCGCCGTGCCGGGCCTGCAGGCGCCCGGCCAGGGTGCGCAGGCTGTCCGATGGGGCCAGGGGCACGCCGTGCACGGCCAGTCGGCGGGCGATGCGGCTGCGCAGGCGCTGCCAGGGACTGCGCCGCCGGCCGTCCAGCCAGGCCCACACCGCCCCGGCCAGGCCGGCGGCGGCCAGCAGGCCCACCAGCACCCGGGCCACCGTGGCGGGGTCGGGCGATTCCACGCCCAGCCGCCCCAGCAGCTGGAACTGCTCGCGCTTGCCGTAGCCGAGCACCCACTGCGACCAGCGCTGGTCCAGTCCCTCGGCCCAGCGCCGCAGCTGCTGGCGCAGGCCGGGCGTCACGGCCTCCATGGCGCCGCCGAACAGCCCGGGTGGCGGCTCCAGCGCCTCGCTGCGCAGGATGCGCTCGGGGGCGACGGCGGCGGTCGGATCGGCCCGCGCCCAGCCGCGCGCGTCGTCCCAGTACTCGACCCAGGCGTGCGCGTGGCTCTGGCGCACGGCGTACCAGCCGTCCACGGCCAGCTGGTCGGTGCCCTGGTAGCCGGTGACGATGCGTGCCGGCACACCCATGGCCCGCAGGCCGATGGCGACCGCGGAGGCGTAGTGCTCGCAGAAGCCGGCGCGGCGGTCGAACCAGAACTCGTCCACCGGGTCGTCGCCGTAGCTGCCCGGCGCGAGGGTGTACACGAAGGGCTGGCGCCGGATGTAGGCCAGCAGCGCGGCGACGCGCGCGCCGCTGTCCGCCGAGGCGCCCAGGCGCGCCTGCACCGTCCGGGCCCAGGCCTGCAGGCGGGGGTGTCGGCCGGCCGGCAAGGCCACCAGGGCGCGGCGTTCGGCCGGCCGCAGCGCGGCGGTGGCCGGCGGCTGCAGGTCCGCCTGCGCCGAGACCTGCACCCGCTCCCCGAGCGGCCGGGCCAGCCGCCACTGGCCCTCGGCATCGGGCTGGCCGGGCAGCAGGGCCAGCGGCGAGGAGGAGGCCGGCAGCGCCCGCGTGCCGTCCAGCAGCGGCAGCCAGGGCACGCGCAGCGGCTCCAGCACCATGTCGTAGGCATACCGGGGCGCCTGGCTTTCCGCGGGCGAGGGCCCGGAGCCGGCCCGCAGCGGCGCGAACGGGTCCACGCGCCAGCGCACACCGTCGTACTCGCTCAGCACAGGGCCGCGGAAGTACAGCGCCTCCGCCGCCGGCGGGCGGCCCGTGAACCGCAGCCGCAGTGCGATGCTGTCGTCGTTGGCCAGCTGCGCCACATCGCCCAGCTGGAGGGTGTCGGACAGGCCGGTGCGCGCCCCCGCGCCGGGCATGGCCCAGAGCGGCCCGATGCGCGGGAAGAGCAGGAACAGGGCCACCATGATGGGCGTGCCCAGCAGCGCCGCGCGGCCCGCCACCGCGGCGGCCGTGCGCAGCGCGGGTCGCCCGGTGGGCATGTGCGCCAGCGTCAGGGCGGTGAGCCAGCCCCACACGGACAGGCCCATGGCGACGGCCGTGAGGGCGGACTGGGAATAGAGGAACTGGGTGAGCACCAGGAAGAAGCCCAGGAAGAACACGACCAGCGCGTCGCGCCGGGCGCGCAGCTCCAGGGTCTTCAAGGCCATCAGCACGACCAGCAGCGTCACGCCGGCCTGGCGGCCGAACAGCGTGCGTTCGGTGAGCAGCGTGAGGCCGACCGCCACCGCCAGCGTGAGCACCAGCCAGCCGCGGCCCGGCAGGGCGGCCTGCCGCCACGCGAGTCGGGCGCGCCAGGCCAGCACGCTGGTGCACAGCACCGCCACCCACGGCGCGAGGCGCAGCAGGTGCGGCAGGATGGTCCAGCCGATGACGGCCAGCATGAAGAGCGTGTCGCGGGTGTCGCGGCTGGTCCCGGCGAGGGCGGCGCGCCAGGCGGGCAGGCCGACGGCGGGGTGGGCGCTCGCCATGGTCAGTGCCAGGCCGCCAGGGCCGTGAGCGCCGCCTGGCGATGCGCGGGGCCGGCTCCGCTGGGCAGCTCCTGGCCCGGCAGGCGCAGGCCGTAGCTGACACCCTCGCGCTCGGCCCGCATCACCCAGGCCGCCAGGCGCGACAGGCGTGACTCGGTGTCAGGCAGGCCACACTGGGCCCAGTCGAGCCACAGGTCGCGCCGCGCGGGCAGCCGGCTGTCCCGGCTGACCAGCTCGCCGCTGCGTGCATAGGCCTTCCAGGCGAGCTGCCGCAGGGTGTCGCCACGGCGCCATGGGCGCAGGCCGTCGAACTCGCCACCGCCCTGTCGCCGCCCGCCGGCCGCCGGTCCGTCGTGTGCCGGGCCGGCCACAGGGAGGGCGGGCCACGGGGCCTCGGGACGCGGGTAGACGCACAGCTGCCCCGTCGGCCGCCAGGTGGACCAGGCGCGAAACAGCCCGAAGGGAAAGCGGGTCTCCACCCGCATCAGCGGCAGGGCATGCAGCCCGCGCGCCAGCGGCGCGACGGCGATGGCGATGGTCGTCTGCCCCATCGCGGCCAGCTCGCCCCAGGCCAGGCCTTCGGCGCCCCGCGCATGCACGCCCACGGCCACGCCATGGCGCACCGTGCCAGGATTGGTGGCGACGATCTCCAGTGCCACCGCATCCCCCGCGAAGGCGGGCGCCGGGGGACGCACATGCAGCGTCAGCCCTCGCAGGCTCGCGTGCGTGAGGTGCATGGACACCAGTGCGCTGCCGGAGAGCAGGAAGGTGAGCGCGTAGCCCAGGCTGAGCTGGTAGTTGATGGACGCCACCAGCAGCAGCAGCAGGGTGAGGCCGAACGCCAGCCCGGCGCGCGTGGGCAGGATGTAGATGTTGCGCTGGCCCAGCTGCCAGCGGTCGGTGGGGCGGTGCCGGGCCTCCCACCAGGCCTGCCAGCGGGCGCGCCAAGGCGAGCGGGGACTGGCCATGCGACCCACCGCCTCAGGGGAGGGGCACCGCCTCGACCATGGCCCGCACCTGCTCACGGCGGCCCCGCCCGGCGCCCGGCACCGGGAGCAGGCGGTGGCCGATGGCCTGCGGCAGGATGGCCTGCAGGTCGTCCGGGATCACATGGTCGCGCCCGGCCATCAGGGCCCGGGCCCGTGCCACGCGCAGCACGCCCAGGCCGGCGCGCGGCGACATGCCGTCGATGAACCAGCGGCCCGAGCGTGTGGCCGCGATCAGCGCCTGCAGGTAGTCCAGCAAGGCGGCCGACGCGTGCACCTGCGGCACCGCCGCCATCAGCGCCAGCAGATCGTCCACGCGCATCACCGGCTGCAGGCGTGCCAGGGTGTCGCGCCGGTCCTCCCCGCTCAGCAGCGCGCGCTCGGCCCGCTGGTCGGGGTAGCCCAGCGTGATGCACAGCAGGAAGCGGTCGAGCTGGCTTTCCGGCAGCGGGTAGGTGCCCAGCTGGTCGGTGGGGTTCTGGGTGGCGATGACGAAGAACGGCGCGGGCAGCGGCAGGGTGCGGCCGTCCACGCTGACCTGGTGCTCCTCCATGGCTTCCAGCAGCGCGCTCTGCGTCTTGGGGCCCGCGCGGTTGATCTCGTCGGCCAGCAGCACCTGCGAGAACACCGGGCCGGGGTGGAACACGAACTCTTCCTTGGCCCGCTCGTACACGCTCACGCCGACCAGGTCGCTGGGCAGGAGATCCGCGGTGAACTGGGCGCGCGCGAACTGCAGCCCCAGCGACAGGGCCAGGGCATGCGCCAGGGTGGTCTTGCCGACGCCGGGCACGTCTTCCACGAGCAGGTGGCCGCCCGCCAGCAGGCAGGCGATGCTGTCGTCCACCTGCGCGGCCTTGCCCACGATCACCGTGTTAATCTGATCCTTGAGGGCGATCAATCGCGACTGGAGTTCGGCGCTCATCATGGTGTCAAGACGATAACCCGGAACGAGACCCCCTCGCCCTGGGCTCCTGCCATGACCACTGCCTACTTCACGCATGCCGACTGCCGCGCCCACGACATGGGCCGCGGCCACCCCGAATGTCCCGCCCGGCTGGACGCGATCGAGGACCACCTGCTGGCCACCGGCCTGGACATCGCGCTGCAGCGGGTGGACGCGCCGCTGGCGCGCCACGAGGACCTGATGCTGGCCCATGCCGAGGGTTACCTGCTGGAGCTCGCCGAGTTCATGCAGCAGGCCGAGGCCACGGGTGAACACCGTGCGCTCGACCCCGACACCACGGTGTGCCCGGCCACCTGGCAGGCGGCGCTGCGCGCGGCCGGCGCGGCCGTGGCCGCCACCGACGCGGTGATCGACGGGCGGGCGGAGAACGCCTTCTGCGCCGTGCGCCCGCCGGGCCACCACGCCACGCGGGCGGCCGCGATGGGCTTCTGCTTCTTCAACAACGTGGCCGTGGCGGCGCGCCATGCGCTGGACGTGCGCGGGCTCGACCGCGTGGCGATCATCGACTTCGACGTGCACCACGGCAACGGCACCGAGGACATCATCGCCGGCGATGACCGCGTGCTGATGGTCAGCTTCTTCCAGGACCAGATCTACCCGTACTCGGGCGGCGTGCCGCTGGGCACGAACATGGTCAACCTGCCGATCCCCGCCTACACGCGCGGTGGCGAGATCCGCGAGCTGATCGAGGCCAACTGGATGCCCCGCCTGGACGACTTCCGGCCGCAGATGATCTTCATCTCGGCCGGCTTCGATGCGCACCGCGAGGACGACCTCGGCCAGCTGGGGCTGGTCGAAGCGGATTACGAGTGGATCACGCTGCGCCTGATGGACGTGGCCCGGCGCCATGCGGGCGGCCGCATCGTGTCCTGCCTGGAAGGCGGTTATGCGCTGAGCGCGCTGGCGCGCAGCGTGGCGGCGCACCTGCGGGCGCTGGCCGGCGTCTGACCCGGCGGCGCTCGCGGCGGCGCTGAGACAATCGGGCCATGTCCCGACCGTCTCCCCTGCCTGCCGTCACCCTGGATGAACTGTTCGCGGCGCTGACCCACCGCAGCGCCTGGGTCGAACTCGCCGCGGTCGCCGGCTGCCTCACGCTCGCCTGGCTGGCGGTGCGGCTGGTGCGCGGGCCGCAGGTGCCGGCGCAGTCGGTCTGGTTCGGCCGGCGCATCGTCGATGGGGTGCTGTTCCCGGCGCTCGCGCTGGCGTCTGCCTACGCCGCCCAGGTGGCGCTGCGCGCGCTCGAGGTGCCGCTGGCGGTGTTCAAGGTGGCGCTGCCGGTGCTGCTGTCGTTCGCCGTCATCCGCCTGTCGGTGCGCGTGCTGTCGGCCGCCTTCCCGAGCTCGCGCCTCGTGCGCGTCGCCGAGCGCACCATCTCCTGGCTGGCCTGGCTGGCCGTGGTGGGCTGGATCACCGGCCTGCTGCCCGTCGTGCTGGAGGAGCTCGACGCCATCCACTGGAAGATGGGCGGCGCCACGGTGTCCGTGCGCAGCCTCATCGAAGGGGCGCTGGTCGCCGGCTTCGTCCTGGTGCTGGTGCTGTGGGTGTCCGCCGCCATCGAGGCGCGGCTGCTCAAGGGCGCCTTCGGCGAGCAGCTGTCGCTGCGCAAGGCGGCGGCCAATGCCGTGCGCGCCCTGCTCACCTTCATCGGCCTGCTGCTCGCGCTCACGGCGGTGGGCATCGACCTCACGGCCCTGTCGGTGCTGGGCGGCGCCATCGGCGTGGGCCTCGGCTTCGGCCTGCAGAAGCTGGCGGCCAACTACGTCAGCGGCTTCGTGATCCTGGCGGAGCGCTCGCTGCGCATCGGCGACATGGTGCGCGTGGACGGCTTCGAGGGCCGCATCACGGACATTGCCACCCGGTACACGGTGATCCGGGCGCTCAACGGCCGCGAGTCCATCGTGCCCAACGAGCTGCTGATCACCCAGCGGGTGGAGAACTCGTCGCTGGCGGACCCGAAGGTGCTGCTGCAGTCCACCGTGCAGGTCGCCTATGGCACGGCGCTGGAGACGCTGTTCCCGCGCCTGGTGGAGGCCATCGCCCAGGTGCCGCGCGTGCTGCAGGACCCGGGCCCTGGCGTGCAGCTGTCGGCGTTTGCCGCCGACGGCCTGGAGCTGACGCTGAACTTCTGGATCGGCGACCCGGAGAACGGCACGGGCAACGCCCGCTCGGAGGTGAACCTGGCGGTGCTGCGCTGCCTCGAGGCCGCGGGCGTGGAGATCCCGTTCCCGCAGCGGGTGCTGCGCCGGGCCTGAGGCCCGGCGCACCGGTTCAGGCCACCGCCACCGGGATCTTGCCGATCTTCGCCTGCCAGGTCTTCGGGCCCTCGACATGGGCGCTGGTGCCACCGGCGTCCACGGCGACGGTCACGGGCATGTCCACCACGTCGAATTCGTAGATGGCCTCCATGCCCAGGTCCTCGAAGCCCACCACCTTGGCGGCCTTGATGGCCTTCGAGACCAGGTAGGCCGAGCCGCCCACGGCCATCAGGTAGGCGCTCCTGGCGTCCTTGATGGCGGCGATGGCCTCCGGGCCGCGCTCGGCCTTGCCGACCATGGCGATGAGGCCGGTCTTGTCCAGCATCATGCGCGTGAACTTGTCCATGCGCGTGGCCGTGGTGGGGCCGGCCGGGCCGACCACCTCGTCGCGCACCGGATCGACCGGGCCCACGTAGTAGATGACGCGGTTGGTGAAGTCCACCGGCAGCGGCTGCCCGGCCGCCAGCATGTCCTGGATGCGCTTGTGGGCGGCGTCGCGGCCGGTGAGCATGCGGCCGTTGAGCAGCAGCGTCTGGCCGGGGGTCCAGCTGGCCACTTCCTCCTTCGTCAGCGTGTTGAGGTCCACCCGCTTGGACTTGTTGTAGTCCGGCGCCCAGTTCACGTTGGGCCAGAGGTCCAGGCTGGGCGGATCCAGGTACACCGGCCCGGAGCCGTCCATCACGAAGTGCGCATGCCGGGTGGCCGCGCAGTTCGGGATCATGGCGATCGGCTTGGAGGCGGCGTGCGTGGGATAGGTCTTGATCTTGACGTCCAGCACGGTGGTCAGGCCGCCCAGGCCCTGCGCGCCGATGCCCAGCGCATTGACCTTCTCGTAGAGCTCGATGCGCAGTTCCTCGAGCTTGTTCTGCGGGCCGCGCTGCAGCAGCTCGTACATGTCGATGTCGTCCATCAGCGCTTCCTTGGCCAGCAGGGCGGCCTTCTCCGCCGTGCCGCCCACGCCGATGCCCAGCATGCCGGGCGGGCACCAGCCGGCGCCCATGGTGGGCACGGTCTTGAGCACCCAGTCGACGATGTTGTCGGACGGGTTGAGCATGTAGACCTTGGACTTGTTCTCCGAGCCGCCACCCTTGGCGGCGACCGTGACGTCCAGCTTGTCGCCCGGCACCACCTCCATGAACACGACGGCGGGCGTGTTGTCGCGGGTGTTCTTGCGCTCGAAGATGGGATCGGACAGCACCGACGCACGCAGCCGGTTGTCCGGGTGGTTGTAGCCCCGGCGCACGCCCTCGTCGATGGCGTCCTGGATGGAGCCGGTGAAGCCTTCCCACTTCACGTCCATGCCGATCTTCAGGAACACGTTCACGATGCCGGTGTCCTGGCAGATGGGCCGGCGGCCCTCGGCGCACATGCGCGAGTTGGTCAGGATCTGGGCAATGGCGTCCTTGGCGGCGGCGGACTCCTCCCGCTCGTAGGCACGCGCCAGGTGGGCGATGTAGTCGGCGGGGTGGTAGTAGCTGATGTACTGCAGGGCAGCAGCGACCGACTCGATCAGGTCGGCCTGGCGGATCGTGGTCATGGCGGCGGGGCGTGTCTTGGGTGGGCGGAAAGTTTACCCAACGTGCCTGTCCGCATCCCTACAGCATGGGGGGCGCCACGGCGGCCACCGGGCGCTTTGCCATGATGCGGCTGCTACCCAGGCGCGCGCCCGGGTGGCCGGCAGTGCCGGCCATCGAGCCGGGCGCCGAACATTCCATCACCTGCCTTTCGGAGATTCCATGAACGTTCGATCCACCTCCCTGCGTGCCGTCCTGGCGCTGGCGACGATCGCCAGCACATCGGCGTGGGCGGCCGGCCCCCAGAAGGCCCAGATCCCCGGCTACCTGGACGCCCGCACCGGCCAGTTCGTCGCCAAGCCGCAAGTGGCCGCCCAGACCGACCTGGACCCGCTGGCCGTGGGCACCTACGGCGGCACGCTGAGCCTGCGCATCAACATCACGCTCAAGTCGTCGGTGCCGGCGGACTGGCCGATCCATTGCACCCAGTCGGCCACCGTGCTGGACATGACCGGCACCACGGTCGTCAACCAGAAGACGGTCAAGGCCACGCGCAGCGGCAGCACCGCCACCTGCACCGTCAACATCAACTACGCCTGGCTGATCAACAACACGAACGCGCAGGTCCACACCACCTACAGCGTGCTCACCCTGGGCGATTCGAGCGTGCTGGAGAACATCGACGTGTACGGCACGCTGGCGCCGATCGCCGTGCCGGCCAACGGCCAGACCACCTCGCGCACCGTGGCCGTCACGCTCTGACGGACGCCTGACCGGCGCCGCCGCTCGGGAGAGCGGCGCCGGATCCCGTCAGTGCTTGGGATGGGTGGCGCCCATCACCCGGTCGGCTGCGGCGATGGCCAGCGCCGACAGCAGGAAGGCGACGTGGATGATGGTCTGCCACATCAGCACCTGCTCGGTGTAGTTGGCCGCGTTGATGAAGGTCTTGAGCAGGTGGATCGAGCTGATGCCGATGATGGCGGTGGCCAGCTTCACCTTCAGCACCGAGGCGTTCACGTGGCTCAGCCATTCCGGCTGGTCCGGGTGGCCCTCCAGGTCGAGCCGCGAGACGAAGGTCTCGTAGCCGCCCACGATCACCATGATGAGCAGGTTGGAGATCATCACCACGTCGATCAGCCCGAGCACCACCAGCATGATGATGGTCTCGGACAGGCGCGCGATCGGCTCGTAGCCGGTCACCCTGCCGGCGGCGTCCAGGATGGGCGTGCCCTTGTAGCCGAGGCTGGTCACCAGGCTGTTCAGCGCGTCCTTGCTGCCGAACACCGCCTCGATGAGGTGGATCAGCTCGCCCCAGAACTGGAAGACATACACCGCCTGGGCCAGGATCAGGCCCAGGTACAGCGGCATCTGCAGCCAGCGGCTGGCGAAGATCAGGCGCGGCAGGGGGCGCAGGGCGGGGTCCGTGCGGGCAGGGGTGGTTGGGGTCATGGTCGTCCGGTTAAGCAGCGCGGCATTGTAGGAGCGGGGCCACGCCGGGCGTTTGACAGCCGCTGTCACCTGGAGTAAGCCGTTCGTCAGACGCCCGCACGACAGTCACCCCATCGCCGGTGCCGATGGGTGGCCGGCATGCGCCTTTGAAGCACCGAGGAGACAAGCGATGACCGACGAGCTGAAGACCTACGCCCCACCCGCTGCCCTGGCTGCACAGGCCACCGTGTCGGGCATGGCCGCCTACGAGGCCCTGTGCCAGGAGGCGGACGCCGACTACACGGGGTACTGGGCCCGCCTGGCGCGCGAGCTCATCAGCTGGAAGAAGCCGTTCACCTCGGTGCTCAATGACAGCGAGGCGCCGTTCTTCAAGTGGTTCGAGGACGGCACGCTCAACGCGTCCTACAACTGCCTGGACCGCAACGTCGAACGCGGCCTGGGCGACAAGACGGCGCTCATCTTCGAAGCCGACGGCGGCGAAGTCACCAAGGTCACGTATGCCGAGCTGCTGGCCCGCACCTGCCAGATCGCCAACGGCCTGAAGTCGCTGGGCATCCGCAAGGGCGACCGCGTGGTCATCTACATCGCCATGTCCATCGACGGCGTGGCGGCGATGCAGGCCTGCGCCCGCATCGGGGCGACGCACTCGGTGGTCTTCGGCGGCTTCTCGGCCCAGTCGCTGCGCGACCGCATCGAGGACACCGGTGCCAAGGCCATCATCACGGCCGACCACCAGGTGCGTGGCGGCAAGCAGCTGCCGCTCAAGGCGATCGTCGACGAGGCCCTCGGCCTGGGTGGCTGCGAATCCGTGCAGAACGTGCTCGTGGTCAAGCGCAGCGGCGCCGACGTGGCCATGACCGCCGGCCGCGACCTCTGGATGGCCGACGTGGTGGCCCAGCAGCCCACCACCTGCGAGCCGGAATGGGTGGAGGCGGAGCACCCGCTGTTCCTGCTGTACACCTCGGGTTCCACCGGCAAGCCCAAGGGCGTGCAGCACGCCACCGGCGGCTACCTGCTGCACGCGGCGCTGACCACCAAGTGGACCTTCGACCTGAAGGCCGACGACGTCTTCTGGTGCACGGCCGACATCGGCTGGGTCACGGGCCACACGTACATCACCTACGGCCCGCTGGCGCTGGGCGCCACCGAGATCGTCTTCGAGGGCGTGCCCACCTTCCCGGACGCCGGCCGCTTCTGGAAGATGATCCAGGACCACAAGGTGTCGATCTTCTACACGGCGCCCACCGCGATCCGCTCGCTCATCAAGGCGGCGGAGGCCAACCTGGCCGTGCACCCGAAGAGCTACGACCTGTCCAGCCTGCGCATCCTGGGCTCGGTGGGCGAACCGATCAACCCGGCCGCCTGGGAGTGGTACCACCAGCATGTGGGCGGCGGCCGCTGCCCCATCGTGGACACCTTCTGGCAGACGGAGACCGGCGGGCACATGATCACCCCGCTGCCCGGTGCCACGACGCTGGTGCCTGGCTCCTGCACGCTGCCGTTCCCCGGCATCCAGGCGGCCATCGTGGACGAGACCGGCAACGACGTGCCGAACGGCCAGGGCGGCATCCTGGTGGTGAAGAAGCCATGGCCCAGCATGATCCGCACCATCTGGGGCGACCCCGAGCGTTTCAAGAAGAGCTACTACCCCTCGGAGCTGAAGGGCTACTACCTGGCCGGCGATGGCGCCATCCGCGACGCCAGGACGGGGTACTTCACCATCACCGGCCGCATCGACGACGTGCTGAACGTGTCGGGCCACCGCATGGGCACGATGGAAATCGAGTCGGCCCTGGTGAGCTGCACGGAGCTGGTGGCCGAGGCCGCGGTGGTCGGGCGTCCGGACGACACCACCGGCGAGGCCATCTGCGCCTTCGTGGTGCTCAAGCGCCCGCGTCCCACGGGCGAGGAAGCCAAGGCGATCGCCAAGCAGCTGCGCGACCATGTGGGCAAGGAGATCGGGCCGATCGCCAAGCCCAGGGACATCCGCTTCGGCGACAACCTGCCCAAGACCCGTTCGGGCAAGATCATGCGGCGCCTGCTGCGCGCCATCGCCAAGGGCGAGGCCATCACGCAGGACACCTCCACGCTGGAGAACCCGGCCATCCTGGACCAGCTGTCCGAGAACAACTGACCGGCCGCGCCCAGCAAAAAGCCCCGCATCGCGGGGCTTTTTTCATGCGCGGCGGGCCCGGGGCCCGCGGCCGGCGCGCGGCCGGCGGGGCGTCACTTGACCGACAGCACCCAGGTGGCGAGCTGCTTGGCCTCGTCCGCGGTGACATTGTTGGCGGGCATGGGCACCTGGCCCCACACGCCGACGCTGCCCTTCTGGATCTTGGTGGCCAGCATGGCCACGGCGTCCTTCTGGCCCTTGTACTTGGCGGCGACGTCCTTGTAGGACGGGCCCACCAGCTTCTTGTCGGTGGCGTGGCAGGCCAGGCAGTTCTTCTTGCCGGCCAGTTCGGCGCTGGCGAAAGCCGGCGACACGGCGGCAACGGCGAGCAGGGCGATCAGAGCTTTCATGAGGTCCTTTGCGGTGGTGCAATCATGCCCCGGCACGCAAGCCGGCAGGCGGGTTACAGTGGAGAAACGCGAGTGTACGGATTCCCGTTGACGCCGTGCTTGCGCTGTGCCGGCTTGTTGTCACGCCTCAAGAAACCTGCTCCATGATCTTCATCATCATCGGTGTCGCGCTCATCGCCCTGAAGCTGTTGGGCGTCAACCCCATGGCGGAATGGAACTACGAGCTCACCGGCGACCTGTGGAAGATGGTGTGGCCCTTCGTCGCTGCACTGATCTGGTGGGCGTGGTCGGATGCCAGCGGCTGGACCAGGCGGCGCGAGATGGAACGCGACGACCAGCGCAAGGCCGAGCGTCGTGCCCGCAACATCGCCAACATGGGGCTGGGCCCCAAGGACGGCAAGGGCGGCCAGGGCCGCCGTCGCTGAGCGGGCGGGCAGGGCGCGCCGTGCCGCCCGCGCTGCCGATCAGAACTTGTCGAGCACCGCGCCGCTGCTGGCGCTGCTGGCATTGAACGCGAACTTGGCCAGCACCCCCCGCGTGTAGCGAGGCGCCGGGCGCACCCAGGCCGCGCGGCGGCGCGCCAGCTCGTCGTCGGCCACATGCAGCTGCAGCACGAGGCGGTGCGCGTCGATGGTGATGGAGTCGCCCTCCTGCACCAGGGCGATGGCGCCCCCCTCGTGGGCCTCGGGCGCCACGTGGCCGACCACCATGCCCCAGGTGCCACCGGAGAAGCGCCCGTCGGTGATCAGGCCCACCGATTCGCCCAGGCCCTGGCCGATCAGCGCCCCGGTGGGGGCGAGCATCTCCGGCATGCCCGGGCCACCCTTCGGGCCCAGGTAGCGCAGGACCATCACGTCGCCCGCCTGGATGCGGCCGCCCATGATGGCGGCCAGGGCCGACTGCTCGTCGTCGAACACGCGTGCCGGCCCGGTGATGACGGGGTTCTTCAGGCCGGTGATCTTCGCCACGCAGCCCTCGGGCGACAGGTTGCCCTTGAGGATGGCCAGGTGACCCTCGGCGTACATCGGCTGGTCGATCGGGCGGATCACCTCCTGCCCCGCGGGCGGCGCGTCCGGCACGTCGGCGAGGTTCTCGGCCACGGTCTTGCCGGTGATCGTCATGCAGTCGCCGTGCAGCAGGCCGGCATTGAGCAGCAGCTTCATGACCTGGGGGATGCCGCCCGCCCGGTGCAGGTCGATGGCGAGGAAGCGGCCGCTGGGCTTGAGGTCGCAGATGACCGGCACCTTGCGGCGCACCCGCTCGAAGTCGTCGATGGTCCATTCCACGCCGGCCGCGTGGGCGATCGCCAGGAAGTGCAGCACCGCGTTGGTGGAGCCGCCGGTGGCCATGATCACCGCCACGGCGTTCTCGATCGATTCCCGCGTGACGATGTCGCGCGGCTTCAGGTCGCGCCGGATGGCCTCCACCAGCACGCCGGCGCAGCGCTTCACGCTGGCGACGATCTCCTCCTCCACGTTCGCCATGGTGGACGCGTAGGGCAGGCTCATGCCCAGCGCCTCGAAGGCCGAGCTCATGGTGTTGGCCGTGTACATGCCGCCGCAAGAGCCGGTGCCCGGGATCGCCCGGCGCTCGATCTGGCAGAAGTCCTCCTCGCTCATCTTGCCGGCTGAGAACTGGCCCACGGCCTCGAACACGCTCACGATGTTCAGGTCCTGGCCCTTGTAGTGGCCGGGCAGGATGGTGCCGCCATAGACGTAGATGGACGGCACGTTGGCGCGCAGCATGCCCATCATGCCGCCGGGCATGTTCTTGTCGCAGCCGCCGATGACGATGACGCCATCCATCCACTGCCCGCCCACGCAGGTCTCGACGCAGTCGGCGATGACCTCGCGCGACACCAGCGAGTACTTCATGCCCTCGGTGCCCATGGCCATGCCGTCGGAGATGGTCGGGGTGCCGAAGATCTGGGGATTGGCGCCCGCCTCGACCAGGCCCTGCACCGCCGCATCCGCCAGCTTCTGCAGGCCCGCGTTGCAGGGCGTGATGGTGGAGTGGCCGTTGGCCACCCCCACCATGGGCTTGCCGAAGTCGCCCTCCTGGTAGCCCATGCCGTAGTACATGGAGCGGTTGGGGGCGCGGGCGACGCCCTCGGTGATGTTCTTGGAGCGGCGGTTCAGTTCGGACATGGCGGCTGCGTCAAACGGTGAGCAAAGGCAAACCCCGGCACTATAGACGCCGGGGCTTGCGTGAAGCCTGCGCCGTATCATGCCGCCCCATGCTCGTGCACCCTCAATTCGACCCCGTGGCACTGGACCTCTCCAGCCTGGGGTTGCCGCTGCAGATCCACTGGTACGGCCTGACCTACCTGGTGGCCTTCGGCCTGTTCCTCTTCCTGGCGGCGCGCCGAGTGCGCCTGCCCTGGTTCGCGCAGGCGGGCTGGAGCCGGCGAGATGTGGAGGACCTGCTGTTCTACGGCGTCGTCGGCGTGGTGCTGGGCGGCCGCCTGGGCTATGCGTTGTTCTACAAGCCCGGCTACTACGCCAGCCACCCGCTGGAGATCCTGGCGGTCTGGAAGGGCGGCATGTCCTTCCATGGCGGGCTGATCGGCGTGGTGCTGGCCATGGCCCTGTTCGCCAGGGTGCGGCAGCGTCCCTTCTGGCAGGTGACGGACCTCATCGCCCCGTGCGTGCCCACCGGCCTGGCCAGCGGCCGGGTGGGCAACTTCATCAACGGTGAACTGTGGGGCCGGTTCGCCGACCCGGCACTGCCGTGGGCCATGGTGTTCCCCCAGTCCGGCTCGACGCTGCCCCGGCATCCGTCCCAGGTCTACCAGTTCCTGCTGGAGGGCCTGCTGCTGTTCGTCCTGCTGTGGTGGTATGCCCGGCGGCCGCGCGGCAGGGGCCAGGTGTCGGGCGCCTTCCTCGTGGGCTATGGGGTGTTCCGCTTCGTCGCGGAGTACTTCCGGGAGCCGGACAGCTTCCTGGGGCTGCTGGCGCTGAACATGAGCATGGGCCAGTGGCTGTGCGTGCCCATGGTGGCGCTGGGCGCATGGCTGTGGCTGCGCGGCCGTGCGTCGGCGCCGGCCGCTGCCGCCGGAGCGCGCGCATGAGGCAGATCTTCCTGGATACCGAAACCACCGGCCTGTCCCCCGACAGCGGTGACCGGGTGATCGAGATCGGCTGCATCGAGATGGTCAACCGGCGCCTGACCGGGCAGAACAAGCACTTCTACCTCAATCCCGAGCGCAAGAACTCCGAGGACGCGGTGCGCGTGCACGGCCTCACCGACGAGTTCCTGGCGGACAAGCCGGTGTTCGCGGCCGTGGCCGACGAACTCATGGACTACCTGGCGGGCGCGGAGGTGGTGATCCACAACGCGGCGTTCGACGTCGCCTTCCTGGACGCGGAGCTGCGCCGGCTGGGGCGCCCGCCATTCGCCCAGTGCGTGTCCGGCGTGAAGGACACCCTGCTCATGGCGCGGGAGATGTTCCCGGGCAAGAGCAACTCGCTGGACGCGCTGTGCAAGCGGCTGGAGGTGGACAACTCGAGCCGCACCCTGCACGGCGCCTTGCTGGACGCCGGCCTGCTGGCCGAGGTGTACATCCGCCTCACGCGGGGCCAGGACGCCCTGGTGATCGACACGTCCGAGGGCACGGGCCAGGTGCTGCAGGTGGCCGACATCGACCTGTCGTCGTTCGAGCTGATCGTGGTGTCGCCGTCGCCGGAAGAAGCCGCCGCGCACGAGGCGGTGTTGGCCGATCTCGACAAAGTGAGCGGGGGGAAGACACAGTGGCGAAAACTTGTGGCATAATCCAAGGCTTTCCCGGATGCAGCAATTCATTGAAGCGCTGCGGCATAGATTCCGGGCGGTTAGCTCAGCGGTAGAGCACTGCCTTCACACGGCAGGGGTCGCAGGTTCGAACCCTGCACCGCCCACCAAGACCAAGGCCCTGCAGGCATCGCCGGCAGGGCCTTTTTCTTTGCCCCAAGGGGGCGAACCCGCCGCGCTCGCGGACGGGCTGCCCAGCCGGGCCCAGGCCCTGGGCCCGGTCAGTCGCCTGCGGCGGCGGCCGTGCCGACCCGCTCCCAGTGCTGCCAGGCGGCCTGGGCGAGATCCTCGGCATCGATGCCCGCGACCGGCGCCACCTGCTGCGCCGTCGCCTGCACCACCTCCTGCGTGGGCGCACCGTCCTCCACGGCAATGAGCGTGTCGGCCACGGCCCCCAGGGCCAGCATGGCGCGCACCGGCTGCTGGCGGCCGGCCCAGCGCTCGGGCGGCAGCGGCCGGTCGTGGACGAAGTCCGCCACCTCGGCCGCCAGGCCCCAGGCCCGGCACAGCGAGGCGCCCAGCACCTCGTGGCTCACGCCGAAGGCGGCCGCTTCGGCAGCCAGCAGGTCGGCGATCTGGCCGCCTTCCCGGGCCAGCAGGGCGGGGTAGGCGTTCGGCGCATGCAGGCACAGCACCGCCTGCCCGCTCTGCGCGAACAACCCGGCCGACTGCGCGCGCCAGGCGTGCAGCCCCAGCGTCACCGCGGTGCGTCCCATCAGCAGCCCGCGCAGCCGCGCCTGGTCCCACAGCCGCGTCATGGTGGGCGAGGGCGGGAAACGCGTGCGCAGGCCCAGCTCGAGCGTGATGGCGGCCACCTCGCGCATGCCGAGGTACATCACCGCCTCGGCCACCGTTTCCACCCGCCGCAGGATGCCGAACATGGCGGAGTTGACCGTGCGCACCACCGCCGAGGCGAGGGCCAGGTCGCCCTCGATGACCTCGGCCACCTCGGGCACGGAGGTGTCCTCTTGTGCCAGCAGTTCCGTCAGGCGCAGCGTGGCGGCGGGGCTGGCGGGCAGTTCGACGTCGAGTTGCTTCAGGACGGGGTCGATGCGTGTGCTCATGCAGCGATGATGGCCCAGCCGGGCCTGCCGCGCCAGCCGCACGGTCGCTCAGGCGTGAGCAGGCTCACACCCGAGGCGGTCCGGTTCAGCGGGCGGCGCGGATGTCTCCCGAGCCGACCACGCGGCTCGTGAGCTTGGTGGGCGCGCCGCTGTACACCACGTCACCCGAACCGGCGATCTGCACGGCCAGCGCTTCGCCGGCGTGTACGCGCACGTCGCCGGAGCCCGCGATGTCCACGTTGACGCGGCGGGCCACCAACTCGGCGGCATGGATGTCCCCCGAGCCGGCGAGGTTGAAGCTCGCGTCCTCGGCGCGGCCCTTCATCCAGATGTCGCCCGAACCGGCCAGCCGGGTGGACAGGCGCCCGAACTCGGCCTTGTCGAAGCGCACGTCACCGGAGCCGGCCAGGGACAACTCGAACTGGTCGGCCTTGATCGCGCTGATGTTCAGGTCGCCGCTCCCGCGCAGGTCCGCCTGGGTCAGGGCCGTGAAATCCACCTGCACCTGCAGCACGGAGTCCGTGCGGATCGACGTGTTGGGCTTCACCTTGATGACCAGGGTGTCACCTTCCACGGCGGTCAGGATCAGCGGGGCGATGTTGTCGTCCGCGCGCACGGTGATGCCCGGCGCGCTCGCGGGGCGGGCATGGACCGTGATGGCGCTGTCCAGGCGCAGCCGCTGGAAGGCGGCGGCGGGGCGGCGCTCTTCCACGACCTTGCCCGAACCGACGACACGGGTGCCGCCCAGGCCGGTGGAGATGTCGATGGTGAAGGCGTCGGCGGCTGTCGGCAGGACCAGGGCCGCCGTCGCGGCCAGCGCGGTCAGCAGCGGCGCGGCCATCAGGGCAACGGAGTGGAGGCGGCGTTGGATGGTCATGGCGGGCTCCGGGGGTGATCTCTATGGCCCGGATGCTAGGCAGGGGCGGCCGGGACCGCCACCGCCGCGCGACGCACCGCCGGTTGGCGCCGACGAACTGCAGTGGGCGCGGACCAGGCGAGACGCCCGCGCGCCGGGGGTTCAGGTCGGCGACGGGGGGGCCGCCCGTTGCCAACGGCCATCGACCAGCAGCTCGTGTGGCCGGAACTGCTGCTTGTAGGCCATCTTCGGGCTCTGGGCGATCCAGTAGCCGAGGTACAGGTGCGGCAGCTTCAGCGAACGCGTCTGTTCGATCTGCCAGAGCACGCAGTAGGTGCCCAGGCTGCCCTTCACGTCGGGGTCGTAGAAGGTGTAGACCGCGGAGAGGCCGTCATTGAGGATGTCCACGATGGACACCATGCGCAGCGCGCCCGGCCCGGCCTGACCGGCGGCGGGTGGCTCGCGGAACTCCACCAGGCGCGAGTTGACCCTGCTCTGCAGCAGGAACTGGGTGTACTGGTCGACGCTGTCGTGGTCCATGCCGCCACCGGCGTGACGCCCGGCCTGGTAGCGCAGGTAGAGCTGGTAGTGCTCGGGCACGAATCCGAGTCGCATCACCCGCGTCTTCAGGTGCGCGTGGGCGGCCCACGCGCGGCGCTGGCTGCGGTTGGGCTCGAACTCCTTCACCGGGATGCGCAGCGGCTGGCAGGCGCGGCAGCTGTCGCAATAGGGCCGGTAGGTGAACATGCCGCTGCGCCGGAAGCCGCTGGCGACCAGCGCGGAGTACGCCTCCGCGTGGATCAGGTGCCCGGGAGTGGCCACCTGCGAGCGGGCGAACCGGTCCGGCAGGTAACTGCACGGGTAGGGCGCCGTCGCGTAGAACTGGAGCGACGCGAACGGTAGCTCTTTCGGGTGGGTCACGGCGCGGGTTGGGCAAGTGGCGCGCCCGACTCGGCCAAGCCCAGGTGCGCCCAATACGTCGGATCATAGGCCCAGCGCGCCGGCGCCGGCAGGTCGACCACCCGGTCGAGGTGGGCCTCGAACGCATCGCGGGGGATGGGGCGCGCCCCCAGGCTGGCCAGGTGGCTGGTCTGCTGCTGGCAATCGACCAGCGGGATGCCGTTCGCCCGGCAGAACGCCACGAGGGCCGCCAGGGCGATCTTCGAGGCGTCGGTGCGCCGGGCAAACATCGACTCGCCGTAGAACATGCGGCCGATGTTCACCCCGTACAGGCCGCCGGCCAACGCGCCGTCCACCCAGGTCTCGACGCTGTGGACATGGCCCAGTCGGTGCAGCCGCTCATAGGCCAGCACCATGTCCGGCACGATCCAGGTGCCCGGCTGTCCCTCGCGGGGCGACGCGGCGCAGGCGCGGATCACCGCCGGCGTGTCCGCGTCGATGCGCACCTCGCAGCCGGCCGTGCGGATGAACCGCTGCAGCGTCTTGCGCAGCGACCGGTGCAGGCGAAACCCATCCACCGGCAGCACCATGCGCGGGTCGGTCGTCCACCACAGCACCGGCTGTCCCGGGCCGTACCAGGGGAACACGCCCTGCCGATAGGCGGCCAGCAGGCGAGCGGGGGACAGGTCGCCACCCGCGGCCAGCAGGCCGGGCGCGTCCGAATCGGGGCCCAGCGCCAGGGCGCTGGACGGGAACGGATCGTCGGCGGCGAGCCAGGTCAGTTGCATGGCCCGCCAGCATAGCGGTGCGTGCGGCCCGCCGGAAAGGCGACGGGCCCACGCAAGGCGGGCCCGTCGGCAATGTGTGGCATCGGCCGCGGCACGCCGGCCGCGGCGATGGTCAGCTCGAGGCGGCCGACGCGGCGGGCGGGGCCGCTTCTGCCGCAGGCGCGGCAGCCGGGGCCGTCGTGTCCGCCGGCGCCACCACGGCGGGCGGGGGCGATGCGTGCGCAGCCGCGGCGGAGCTGGCACCGGTGCCCGCGGGCAGCAGCGGCACGATCAGCAGGGCGACGATGTTGATGATCTTGATGAGGGGGTTCACGGCCGGGCCGGCGGTGTCCTTGTAGGGGTCGCCCACCGTGTCGCCGGTGACGGCGCTCTTGTGCGCATCGGAGCCCTTCTTGTGCAGGACGCCGTTGCTGTCGGTGAAGCCCTCCTCGATCAGCTTCTTGGCGTTGTCCCAGGCGCCACCGCCCGTGCACATGCTGATGGCGACGAACAGGCCGGTGACGATGGTGCCCATAAGCAGGCCGCCGAGGGCGGCCGGGCCGAGCAGCATGCCCACCAGGATGGGCACGGCCACCGGCAGCAGCGAGGGTACGATCATTTCCTTGATGGCCGCGGTGGTGAGCATGTCCACCGCCGCGCTGTAGTCGGGCTTCTTGCGGCCGGCCATGATCTCGCCACCCTGGAACTGGCGGCGCACTTCGACCACCACCGAGCCGGCGGCCCGGCCCACGGCCTCCATCGCCATGGCGCCGAAGAGGTAGGGGATCAGGCCGCCGATGAACAACCCCACGATGACCATGTGGTTGGACAGGTCGAAGGTGACGTGCATGCCGCGTGCTTCGAGCGCGTGCGTGTAGTCCGCGAACAGCACCAGCGCCGCCAGGCCGGCCGAGCCGATGGCATAGCCCTTGGTGACGGCCTTGGTGGTGTTGCCCACCGCGTCCAGCGGGTCGGTCACGTCACGCACGCTGTCGGGCAGCTCGGCCATCTCGGCGATGCCGCCGCCGTTGTCGGTGATCGGGCCGTACGCGTCCAGCGCCACGATGATGCCGGCCATGCTCAGCATGGCGGTGGCCCCGATGGCGATGCCGTACAGGCCACCCAGCCAGTAGGCGGTGACGATGGCGATGCACACGAAGATCACCGGCCAGGCGGTGGACTTCATGCTGACGCCCAGGCCGGCAATGACGTTGGTGCCGTGGCCGGTGGTGGAGGCCTGTGCCACATGCTTGACCGGGGCGAACTGCGTGCCGGTGTAGTACTCGGTGATCCACACCATGGCCGCCGTCAGCAGCAGGCCGACCACGCAGGCGCCGAACAGCGCCATGGACGAGACGGTGCCGCCGGCGGCGAGCTCCAGCCCGTTGGGGAACAGCGCCACGGTGACGCCGTAGAAGGCCACCAGCGAGATGACGCCCGCGATGATCAGGCCGCGGTACAGGGCCGGCATCACGTTCTTCATGCCGGGGCTGGCCTTGACGAAGCTGCAGCCGATGATGGAGGCGATGATGGACACGCCGCCCAGCAGCAGCGGGTACACCGCCGCGGCCACGCTGCCCGCGGTGCTGACCATGAGTGCCCCCAGCGCCATGGTGGCGATCAGGGTGACGGCGTAGGTCTCGAACAGGTCGGCGGCCATGCCGGCGCAGTCGCCCACGTTGTCGCCCACGTTGTCGGCGATCACGGCCGGGTTGCGCGGGTCGTCCTCGGGGATGCCGGCCTCGACCTTGCCCACCAGGTCGGCACCCACATCCGCGCCCTTGGTGAAGATGCCGCCGCCCAGGCGGGCGAAGATGGAGATCAGGCTGGAGCCGAAGGCCAGACCCAGCAGCGGCTTGAGCGTGGCCGAGTCCGCCTTGGCGCCACCGGTGAGGTACCAGAAGAACAGGCCGACGCCCAGCAGGCCCAGGCCGACGACCAGCATGCCGGTGATGGCACCGCCCTTGAAGGCGACGTCGAGGGCCGGCCCGATGCCGCGGGTGGCCGCCTGGGTGGTGCGCACGTTCGCGCGCACGGACACGTTCATGCCGATGAACCCGCAGGCGCCGGACAACACGGCCCCCAGAACGAACCCGGCGGCCGTTTGGCCGCCGAGGAAGAAGAAGATCAGCACCGCCAGCACCACGCCGACGATGGCGATGGTTTTGTACTGCCGTGCCAGGTAGGCCGCCGCGCCCTGCTGGATCGCGCCGGCGATCTCCTGCATGCGGGCATTGCCTGCGTCCTGCTTGAGGATCCAGCTGCGCTGGATGAATCCGTACAGCACGGCCACGAGGCCGCACGCCAGCGCCACATACAGCGCCATGGTGGTCGACATCAAAGGGTTCTCCTTCCGCTCACTGACACATTTGTGTTGGGCGCCCCGTGCACGGGGCTGTCGTTGCATGGCCCTGTTGCAGGGCGCCGGGCCATCCTAAGTGAAGGCCCACCCGCTCGGGATGGTGTTTTCCTGCGGTGCATCAAAGACCGTCGTCCGTCAGGGCAGGGCAAGCGCCCTTCGTAGAATCGGGGTTTCCCCGCTTCTTGCCACCTCCCAACATCGCACCAGCATGAGCCTGCACAACGTCACCCCCGGCCCCAAGGCGCCCGATGAGTTCAACGTGATCATCGAGATCCCGATGAACGCCGACCCCATCAAGTACGAGGTCGACGAGGAGACCGGTGCCTTGTTCGTGGACCGCTTCATGGCCACCGCCATGCACTACCCCACCAACTACGGCTACATCCCGCAGACGCTGGCCGATGACGGGGACCCCGTGGACGTGCTGGTCATCACGCCGGTGCCGCTGATCCCCGGTGTGGTCGTGACCTGCCGGCCGATCGGCATGCTGCGCATGGACGACGAGGCCGGTGGCGACAACAAGCTGATCGCCGTGCCGACCACGAAGATCCTGTCGCTCTACAGCCAGTGGCAGACGCCGGAGGACCTCAATCCGATCCGCCTGAAGTCGATCCAGCACTTCTTCGAGCACTACAAGGACCTGGAGCCCGGCAAGTGGGTGAAGGTGCTGGGCTGGGAAGGCCCGGATGCGGCCCGCCAGGAGGTCGTGACCGGCCAGGCCAACTGGAAGGCCAAGCACGGCTGACCCGCCCACCGCAGCGCATGCGGTATCTTTGGCGCCGGCGCGCCGCCATCCGCGGCGGCCGCGGTGCCACATTCCACGCCGCCCTCGGGCGGCGTGTTCGCTTCCTCGCGGCGGCGCGGAATGGGCAGCGTCTCATGTCCTGACCAGGAGTTGCCCTGCCCATGCGCACCTACCCCGCCCGCTGGCTGATCGTCGCCAGTGCCCTGCTCGTGGCCACCGCCCAGGCCGCCCCCGCCCGCAAGGGCAAGGCCAAGCCCCCGGCGCGCAAGCCCGCTGCCACCGCCAAGGCAGCCACGGCGGCTGCGGTCGCGCCGCTGGCGCCCGTGCGTGCGGTGGAGGGGATCACCGAGTACCGCCTGCCCAACGGCCTGCAGGTGCTGCTGGCGCAGGACGACGCCAAGCCCACGACGACGGTGAACCTCACCTACCGCGTGGGCTCGCGGCACGAGAACTATGGCGAGACCGGCATGGCCCACCTGCTGGAGCACCTGCTCTTCAAGGGCTCGCCGAAGTACCCCAAGGCCTGGTCCGAATTCACCAAGCGCGGCCTGCGCGCCAACGGCAGCACCTGGCTGGACCGCACGAACTACTTCGCCAGCTTCACGGCCAACGAGGACAACCTGCGCTGGTACCTGGCCTGGCAGGCGGACGCCATGGTGAACAGCTTCATCGCCAAGCGCGACCTGGACACCGAGATGACGGTGGTGCGCAACGAGATGGAGATGGGCGAGAACAACCCCTCGCGCATCCTGTTCGAGAAGACGCTGGCCACCATGTACCAGTGGCACAACTACGGCAAGGACACGATCGGCGCCCGGGCCGACGTGGAGAACGTCGACATCCAGCGCCTGCAGGCGTTCTACCGCCAGTACTACCAGCCGGACAACGCCACCCTCATCGTCAGCGGCAAGTTCGACCCGGCCAAGGTGCTGGCCTGGGTGCAGGCCGAGTTCGGCAAGCTGCCCGCGCCCAGGCGCAAGCTGCCCACGCTCTACACCATCGACCCGGTGCAAGACGGCGAGCGCGCCATCACCCTGCGCCGCCAGGGTGGGGTGCCCTTGCTGTTCGCCGGCTACCACGTGCCGCCCGGCGCCCACCCGGACACGGCGGCGGTGGAGCTGCTGGGCCTGGTGATGAGCGACGTGCCGGCCGGCCGCCTGCACAAGCGCCTGGTCGACGGGCAGCTGGCGGCCAGCGTGTTCTCCTGGAACGCGACGCTGGCCGACCCGGGCTTCGCACTCTACGGTGCGCAGCTGGCACCGGGGCAGGACGCGGACAAGGCGCGCGAGGCCATGCTGGCCACGCTGGAGTCGCTGGCCGCCCAGCCCGTGACGGAGGAGGAGGTGGCGCGCGCCAAGGCCAAGTGGCTGAAGGAGTGGGAGCTGCGCTTCTCCGACCCGGAAACCGTGGGCGTGGCGCTGTCGGAGACCGTGGCGCAGGGCGACTGGCGCCTGTTCTTCCTGCTGCGCGACCGCGTCAAGGCCGCCACGGCGGCCGACCTCAACCGCGTCGCGCAGGCCCATCTGCTGCGCGACAACCGCACCTTGGCCACCTACGTGCCCACCGAGAAGCCCACCCGCGCGCCACGGCCCCAGCAGGTGGACCCGGCCGCCCAACTCAAGGACTTCCGGCCGGTCGAGACCGTGGCCAAGGCCGAGGCCTTCGACGCCACCCCGGCGAACATCGAGGCCCGCACCCAGCGCTTCGAGCTGGCGCCCGGGCTCAAGGTGTCGCTGCTGCCCAAGGGCACCCGCGGTGACGTGGTGCAGGCCCAGCTGGTGCTGCGCCTGGGTGACGCGGACAGCCTCAAGGGCCTGGCGACCGTGGGTGACATGCTGCCGGGCATGCTGGACAAGGGCACGGCGCGCCTGAGCCGCCAGCAGCTGCAGGACCGCATGACGGCGCTGAAGGCGGACATCCAGCTGGGGGGCTCGGCCGAGCAGCTGTCGGTGACCCTCATGACCACACGGGACCATCTGCCGGCGGTCATCGAGCTGGTGGGCCAGATGCTGCGCGAACCCAGCCTGCCCGCCGAGGGGCTCGAGGAGGTGCGCCGCCAAACCCTGTCGTCCATCGAGCAGGCGCGCAAGGAGCCGGAGGCCATCGTGGACGATGCGCTGGACCGCCATGGCAACCCGTACCCTGCCGGCGATGTGCGCCACGCCCGCACGTTCGACGAGCTCGCGGCCGAGGTGGCCGGCGTCACGGTGGAGCAGCTGAAGGCCTTCCACCAGCGTTTCGTCGGCGTGCGGCAGGCCCAGTTCGCCGCCGTGGGTGCCATGGACGCGGCGGCGGTGCGCGCAGCGCTCGACAAGGCCTTCGCGGGGTGGTCGCAGCCAGCCACGTTCCAGCGCGTGCCTCGCCCGCTGGTGGCGCTGGCGCCCGCACGCCTGTCGTTCGAGACGCCGGACAAGCAGAACGCCACCCTGGTGGTGCGGCAGCCGCTGGCGATCAAGGAGCTCGACCCCGACCAGGCGCCGCTGATGGTGGCGAACTTCGCCTTCGGCTCGGGAGGCAACTCGCGCCTGTGGAAGCGCATCCGCGAGACGGAAGGCCTGAGCTACGACGTGCGCAGCGGCGTGATGTGGAGCCCCATCGACGTGCACAGCACCTGGCAGGCCAGCGCCATCTTCGCTCCCTCCAACCGCACGAAGGTGGAGAAGGCGTTCCGCGAGGAGGCCGATCGGGCGCTGAAGCAGGGCTTCACGGCGGACGAGATCGCCCAGGCGAAGACCGGCCTGCTGAACTACCGGCGGCTGCAGCGCGCGCAGGATGCCGCGCTCGCCGGCGGCCTGGCCCACAACGACTACCTCGGGCGCCGCTTCACCGTGGCCCAGCAGCTCGACGACGCCATCGCGGCCGTGACGCCCGAGCAGGCCAGCGCGGCCTGGCGCAAGTACATCGACCCGGACCGGTTCGTCAGCGCCGTGGCGGGCGACTTCAAGGGCCAGTGACGGAGGTGGGCGGGGTGGATCCCGCCTTGAACGGGTTGCGCTCGCGCAGCTCGTTCAGGTAGGCCGCCACGCCCTGGCCCTCCTGGGCGAGGAAGTCCTCCACGGCCCGCGCGAACTCGGGATGTGCCAGCCAGTGGGCCGAGCGCGTGGGCTGCGGCGTCAGCCCGCGCGCCATCTTGTGTTCGCCCTGGGCACCACCCTCGAAGCAGGAGAACCGCTGTTCGATGCACCACTGCAGCGGCTGGTAGTAGCAGGCCTCGAAATGCAGGCAGTCCACGGCTTGGGTGGCGCCCCAGTAGCGGCCCCAGGCCCAGCCACTGGCCCGGTCCACGGCCACCAGGGAGGCGGCGATGCGTTCGCCACCGCGCCGGGCGATGAACATGAGCCAGTGAGCCGGCAGCGCGGCCCCCACGGCCTCGAAGAACGCCAGATTGAGGTAGGGCGTGGAGTGGTGCGCCCGGTAGGTGAGCGTGTAGCAGCGGTGGAAGAAGCGCCACGCGTCCGCGTCGATGGCGGCGCCCTCCAGCACCTCGAAGTGGATCCCGGCGTCCGCGACGCGACGGCGCTCCTGCTGGATCTTCTTGCGCTTCTCACGCTGCAGTGCGGCGAGGAAGTCAGGGAAATCGGCGTAGGGCTGGCCCGCCCGGTTGCGCCAATGGAACTGCACGCCGTGGCGCACCATCCAGCCGTCCGCCTCGGCGGCCGCGATGTCCGCCTCGTCCGCAAAGAGCAGATGGGCCGAGGACAGGCCGGCCTGCCGGGCCAGCGCGCGCAGGCCCTGCACCAGCGCCCGGCGGGCGCCTGCGTCGCGGGCGAGCAGCCGCGGGCCGGGTACCGGCGTGAAGGGCAAGGCGGCGACGAGCTTGGGATAGTAGGCCAAGCCATGGCGCTCGTAGGCGTCCGCCCAGGCCCAGTCGAACACGTATTCGCCGTAGGAGTGCGCCTTCAGGTAGGCCGCCACGACGCCGACCAGCGCGTCGCCCTTCCACGCGGCCAGGAAGGCGGGCGACCAGCCGCTGCGCGGCGCCGCGCAGCCCGTGTCGTGCAAGGCGGCCAGGAACTCGTGCCGCAGGAACGGTGGTTGCTGGGCCTGCGCGTCCAGCAGCCCGTTCCACGCTGCCGCCGGAATCTCGGCCGGGTCGGCATGGACCCGGATGACATAATCTTTCGCTCCGTCCTGCCCTTTGCCCATGCCCACCCCGGCTCCTGCTTCAGGCCCCCTCATGGTGGCCCTGGCCCAGATCAACACGACGGTAGGTGACCTGCCCGGCAACGCCCGCCAGGTGGCGCAGGCGGCGAGGGCCGCCCACGCCCAGGGCGCCCGCCTGGTGGTGGCCCCCGAGCTGGCACTCACCGGCTACCCGCCCGAGGACCTGCTGCTGCGCCCCGCGTTCCTGCAGGCCTGCGATGCCCAGCTGCGCGCCTTGGCGGAGGAACTGGCCGATTGCGAGGGGCTGCATGTGGTGGTGGGGCATCCGGCGGCGTGGGGGCAGGCGGACGATGTTAGGTCGAAGTCGCATTCGCTGCCGGGCTGCTTCAATGCAGCCTCGGTGCTGGCGGGGGGGCAGGTGGCCGGCACCTACGCCAAGCGTGAGTTGCCCAACTACCAGGTGTTCGACGAGCGACGGTATTTCGCGTCCGGCCGCGACGCCGGCCTCGGCCCGCTGGTGTTCGAGGTGGAGGGCCGGCGCATCGGCGTGCTGATCTGCGAGGACGCCTGGTTCGAGGAGCCGGCGCGGGCCGCCTGCGAGGCGGGCGCCGAGTTGCTGTGCGTGATCAACGCCTCGCCGTTCCACCTGGACAAGCAGGACGAGCGTGAGCAGCGCATGGCCGAGCGGGCACGCGCCTGCGGGCGGCCCCTGCTGTACGCCCACCTGGTGGGCGGCCAGGACGAGGTGGTGTTCGACGGCGCGTCGTTCGCCATGGATGCCCTGGGGCGGGTGCAGGCGCGGGCCGCCAGTTTCGAGGCGGAGACGCTGCTGCTGTCCGTGGCGGCCGACGGCGAGGTGAGCGGCCCCGTGACGCCGGTGCCCGAACAGGCCCGGCAGGCCTGGTCGGCCCTGGTGGTCGGCGTGCGCGACTACCTCGGCAAGAACGGCTTCCCGGGTGCCATCATCGGCCTGTCGGGTGGCATCGATTCGGCCCTGGTGCTGGCCATTGCGGTGGATGCGCTCGGGCCCGAGCGTGTGCGTTGCGTGATGATGCCCTCGCGCTACACGGCGGACATCTCCTGGATCGACGCGCGCGACATGGCCGAGCGCCTGGGCGTCCGCTATGACGAGATCCCCATCGCCCCGATGTTCGATGCGTTCCGCGAGGCGCTGTCGCCGCAGTTCGCCGGCCTGCCGGAGGATGCCACCGAGGAGAACATCCAGGCGCGGGTGCGTGGCACGCTGCTGATGGCCCTGTCCAACAAGACCGGCGACATCGTGCTGACCACGGGCAACAAGAGCGAGATGGCGACCGGCTACTGCACGCTCTATGGCGACATGGCGGGCGGCTTCGCCGTCATCAAGGACGTGGCCAAGACGCTGGTGTACCGGCTGGCCGAGTGGCGCAACCAGCAGCCCACCGCGCGGGCCGATGGCACCGAGGGCCCCGTCATTCCGCAGCGCATCATCACGCGCCCGCCGTCGGCCGAACTGCGACCGGACCAGACCGACCAGGACAGCCTGCCTCCGTACGAGGTGCTCGACGCGGTCCTGGCGCGCTACATGGAGGGCGACCAGTCCATCGAGGAGATCGTGGCGGCCGGCTATGAGCCCGCCGACGTCGAGAAGGTCACCCGACTCATCAAGATCAACGAGTACAAGCGCCGCCAGGCGCCGGTGGGCATCCGCATCACCCACCGTGCCTTCGGGCGCGACTGGCGCTACCCGATCACCTCGAAGTTCCGTGCTTAAATCGAGCCGAATCAACGTCCCCCACGCCCGTCGGAGCCCTTCATGAAGCAGATCACCGCCATCATCAAGCCCTTCAAGCTCGAGGAAGTGCGCGAGGCGCTGGCCGAGGTGGGCGTGTCCGGCCTGACCGTCACGGAAGTGAAGGGCTTCGGCCGCCAGAAGGGCCACACCGAGCTGTACCGCGGCGCGGAGTACGTCGTGGACTTCCTGCCCAAGGTGAAGGTGGAAGTGGTCGTGCGCGACGCCGACGTGGACCGCGCGATCGAATCCATCGTGAAGGCCGCCAAGACCGGCAAGATCGGCGACGGCAAGATCTTCGTCACCGCCGTGGAGCAGGTGGTGCGCATCCGCACCGGCGAGACGGACGAGTCCGCCGTCTGATTGCCCCGGGGCCCGCGCCTGGCGCGGGCTTGCGTTCAGATCGCGGTGTAGTCGTCGGGCCCGCCCGCGCGGGTGGCGCGTTGGGCCAGCCGGTCCAGCAGGCGGGTCGGGTCCGCATCGAGCTCCAGCATGGCCTGCTGGTGTGCGTCGATGAAGCCGTCTGCCTGCGTGCGGGCCAGGAACGCCAGCAGGCCGTCGTAGAAGCCGCCCACGTTCAGCAGCCCGATGGGCTGGTCGTGGTAGCCCAGGTGGCGCCAGGTCCATACCTCGAACAGCTCTTCCAGCGTGCCGATGCCGCCCGGCAGCGCGACGAACACGTCCGCGCGCTCGGCCATGTGCTGCTTGCGTTCGTGCATGCTGGACACCACCCGCAGGTCCTGCACGCCGGTGTGCCCGAGTTCGCGCTGCATGAGCCGGTCGGGAATCACGCCGGTCACGTGGGCACCCGCGGCGAGGGCAGCGTCGGCCACCGTGCCCATCAGGCCGGCGCGGCCGCCGCCGTACACCAGCGACCATCCCCTGCGGCCGATGTCGGTGCCCAGCTGGGCGGCCGCCTGCGCGAACGCCGGCAAGGCGCCCGGCCGGGAGCCGCAGTAGACGCAGACGGTGAAGCCGGCGGCGGGTGTCACCGGGGGGCCGGGCGGGGGACCGGATGCTGGCGCGCATCGACCAGGCGCGTGCCGCAGGCGACGTCGTGCCAGAACTGGCGCTCGGGATGCAGCAGCGACAAGGCGGCGTAGACGAGCACGCCCACCGCGAGCAGCCCGTAGACACTGCCGCCCCCCTGCAGGCCGGCGAGGTGGGCCGCTGCGAGGGCGGGAACGAACCACAGCCAGGCGAGCAGGTAGCGCACCAACGCACGCCCCCGGCCGACGGCCCTCCCGTGGGCGTCCACCAGGCGCACGTGCCAGGCCTTCATGGCCACGGTCTGGCCGCCGTGCGTCCAGAACCACACGAAGTACAGCCCGAGCACGGCAAAGAGGAAGGCCTGCAGGCCGGCCTGCCCCTGCAGGGCGTGCCGCATGCCGGTCGTCACGGAATACAGCCCCCCGGCGACCATGAGCACACCGAACAGCAGCACCCCTTCATACAGGAAGGCGGCCAGGCGGCGGGCGAGGGACGGGGCGGGCCAGCGGGAGGACGTGGGCGCCGGGCCGGCGGCGCCCGCGCCGGGCGCGACACCGCTCACCGGCCGCCCTGCCCGGACGGGCCGTTCTGCTTCTGCGGCCGCGAGGCCTGGGGCGCCTGGGCGCCCGCGGCCTGCGGGCCGGCCTTGGGCAACAGGGTCGTGCGGTCCACCAGCTTGGGCGAGGCGGCGATCTTGGGCTGGCCCGGCGGCTGGTGCTGCGGAGCGCGGGGGGTGGCCGTCACCAGCGAGGTGGTGGCGCCGCGGCTGCCCTGCACGACCGACGGCGACACGGCAGTGGGCGGCGGCAGCCGGCCCTGCGCCGGAGCCACGACGTTCGACTTGGGCGCCTGCGCATCCACCGGCGCACGCCGCAGGGACTGCGCCGGGGCGGCCGAGCCGCCCGCCACCGGCGCCGGCTTGCGCGTGGCGCGCTCGGCCAGGGCCGCCCGCTCTTCGGGGCTGAGGGCCTGGTAGGCCTCCCACCGCGCCTGGCGGTCTTCGGCCGGCAGGCGCTTGCTCTGCTGGTAGTTCAGGCGCGCTTCCGTGCGCTGCGACGGCGACATGCGCGCCCACTCGTCCATGCGTTCCCGCACCCGCTGCTGGCGCTGGGGCGACATGCGGTCGAACCGCGAGGCGACCTCCAGCCACTTCTGCTTGCGCGGCGCGTCCAGGCGATCCCATTCGCCCTGCAAGGGCTCCAGCGCGCGCTGCTGGGCGGGATTCAGCTGGGTCCAGGCGGGCCCGCCGGGGGGCGCCGACTGGGCGTGCGCGGGCCCGGCGAGGGCCCATGCCAGCATGGCGCCCGCCAGAAAGGGGGCCACGGCCGCCAGTGCGCGGACACGGCCAGGCGGCTGGCGCGTCACTGGGCCTCCTGGAGGAACTCGACGAAGCCCGGGTCGCGGTAGGCGTCCGGCGGCAGGTCGTCGGCCAGCAGCGACACGTCCACGTCGGCCGCGGCCTCGATCTGGGCCCGGTCGTGCCATTCGTCGATCAGCACCAGGCCCGCCACCAGCAGCACCAGCGGCAGCACCGACGCCACCCGGAACCACCAGGTGGGACGGCGCGCCAGGGCAGCGGAGTGGCCCCGGCCGACCACGGTGTCGGCGGCGGCGCCGAGGGCGCGGGCGGCGCGGGCGCGCGACAGGGCCTGCTCGCGCGCGATGCGCAAGCGCTCGGAGATGTCGTGCGGCGTGTGCTGCGCCTGCTCGCTGAGCAGCGCACCCACGCGCAGGCCGAAGCGGGCTTCCAGCCGCTCGGCGTCGAGGCGGCCGACGGCGGCAGGGTCGACAGGGCGGTTCATGGCGCGATTCCCTTGGCTTTGAGCGATCTGGCCAGCGCATGGACGGCCCGGGAGCAGTGCGTTTTCACACTGCCCTCGGAACAGCCCATGACGGCGGCCGTCTCGGCGACGTCCAGTTCCTCCCAGTAACGAAGCAGGAAGGCCTCGCGTTGACGGCCCGGGAGCTGGCCGATCTCCTTTTCGATGAGAAGCAGGATCTGTTCTCGCCCGACGGTGTCGGCGGCGCTTTCGGCACCCAGCGACCCTTCCACGGTCGACAGCAGTTCCAGGAGGTCGAAGTCGCCATCGTCGTCGGCCCCGTCGAAATCCGACAGGTTCTGCATGACGGCGTTGCGCACCTTCTGGCGCCGAAACCAGTCCATCGTGGCGTTGGACAGGATGCGCTGGAACACCAGCGGCAGTTCCGCGGCCGGTCGGTCGGCGTACTTTTCGGCCAGCCGGATCATCGCGTCCTGGACGATGTCGAGGGCGGCATCGTCGTCGCGCACGGCATAGACCGTGCGCTTGAAGGCGCGCTTCTCGACACTCTTGAGGAAGTCGGTGAGTTCTTTGTCGGTGGCCAAGGCTGTGTGACGCGGCCGGGCTCGGGCCACGCGAAATCGCGCTGGATTATGTCATTCACCCCCGGCGGCCGTCGGATGAAGCGGCCCGATGACGCGGAGGATGCAATAATGCTGCTTCGCACAATTGCGATCTGGTTACCAGGCCGCCCCGACCGCGGGTGCCGGCTGTGTTGACCGCGCAGGCTCCACATCCGCCTCACAAGGGCGCGAAGAGGGGCACCGATGGTTTTTCGTCAGAGAAATTCACAGAGGTTCGACATGGACTTGTCTGCCGCGGAAGTCAGGCGTGCCGCCACGGCTCAGCCGCATTCCTCCCCTTCCTCCTTTCCCGCCGCGGATCCGAACGGATCCGAGATCCTCGTGCGCTCATTGCAGGCCGAGGGTGTCAAGTACCTCTGGGGCTACCCCGGCGGTGCGGTGCTCTACATCTACGACGCGCTGTACAAGCAGGACAGCATCCAGCACGTGCTGGTGCGCCATGAGCAGGCGGCCATCCATGCAGCCGACGGCTACGCCCGCGCCACGGGCGAGGTGGGCGTTGCCCTCGTCACGTCGGGCCCGGGCGTCACCAATGCCATCACCGGCATTGCCACGGCCTACATGGACTCCATCCCGATGGTGATCATCACGGGGCAGGTGCCCACGCCGGCGATCGGCCTGGACGCCTTCCAGGAATGCGACACCGTGGGCATTACCCGGCCGATCGTGAAGCACAACTTCCTCGTGAAGGACGTGCGCGACCTGGCGACGACGCTGAAGAAGGCGTTCCACATCGCCCGCACCGGGCGTCCCGGTCCCGTGGTGGTGGACATCCCCAAGGACGTGTCGCTCAAGACGGCGCCGTTCCACTACCCCGAGCGGGTGGAGATGCGCTCGTACAACCCGGTGAAGAAGGGCCACGGCGGCCAGATCCGCAAGGCCGCGCAGCTGCTGCTGAGCGCCAAGCGGCCCTATATCTACACCGGCGGCGGCGTGATCCTGGGCAACGCCACGGCCGAGCTGCGGGAGCTGGCCGACCTGCTCGGCTACCCCTGCACCAACACGCTGATGGGCCTGGGTTCCATCTCGGCGAGCGACCCGAAGTTCCTGGGCATGCTGGGCATGCATGGCACCTACGAGGCCAACATGACCATGCAGCACTGCGACGTGCTGCTGGCGGTGGGCGCGCGTTTCGACGACCGTGTCATCGGCAACCCGAAGCACTTCGCGTCGGTCGAGCGCAAGATCATCCACATCGACATCGACCCGTCATCCATCTCCAAGCGGGTGAAGGTCGACATTCCCATCGTCGGTGACGTCAAGGACGTGCTGCAGGAGCTGATCGCCCATCTGAAGGAGGCCACCGTGCGCTCCGACAAGGAGGCGATCAACGGCTGGTGGTCGCAGATCAACGACTGGCGCAAGAAGGAATGCCTGGCCTACCGCCGCAGCGACGAGGTCATCAAGCCGCAGTTCGTCATCGAGACGCTCTGGAAGCTGACGCGGGGCCGCGACACCTACATCACCAGCGACGTCGGCCAGCACCAGATGTGGGCCGCCCAGTTCTACGGCTTCACCGAGCCACGCCGCTGGATCAACTCCGGTGGCCTGGGCACGATGGGCGTGGGCCTGCCGTATGCGATGGGCATCAAGCTGGCGAAGCCCGAGTCGGATGTCTTCTGCATCACCGGCGAGGGCTCCATCCAGATGTGCATCCAGGAGCTGTCGACCTGCCAGCAGTACAAGACGCCGGTCAAGATCATCTCGCTGAACAACCGCTACCTGGGCATGGTGCGGCAGTGGCAGGAGCTGGACTACGAAGGGCGCTACTCGCACAGCTACATGGATGCGCTGCCCGATTTCGTGAAGCTGGCCGAGGCCTATGGCCACGTGGGCCTGAAGATCGAGAAGCCCTCCGAGGTGGAGCCCGCGCTCAAGGAGCTGATCCGGTTGAAGGACCGCACGGTGTTCCTCGACGTGCGGACGGACCCGACGGAGAACGTCTGGCCGATGGTCCAGGCGGGCAAGGGCATCTCCGAGATGCTGCTGGGGTCCGAGGACCTGTGACGGCCTGAAGGCTGGCGGCGCACGTCGGGTTACCGCCCGGCGCGGGCCGGCAGCCGGATCGCCGGAACGACCGGACCGCGTTCCTTCCTGTCCACTTGACGGCGCGCCAAGCGCCGGCGGTTACCGCCGCCGGCCGTGAAGAGCCCGCTGCTGGAGTCTTCCCATGAAACACATCATCGCCGTGCTGCTCGAGAACGAGCCCGGTGCCCTGTCGCGCGTGGTCGCCCTGTTCTCCGCCCGCGGCTACAACATCGAGAGCCTGACCGTCGCGCCCACCGAGGACGCGTCGCTGTCGCGCATGACCATCGTGACCACCGGCTCCGACGAGGTGATCGAGCAGATCACCAAGCACCTGAACCGGCTGGTCGACGTGGTGAAGGTCGTCGACCTCACCGAAGGCCAGTACACCGAACGCGAACTGATGCTCATCAAGGTGCGCGCCGTTGGCAAGGAGCGCGAGGAGATGAAGCGCATGGCCGACATCTTCCGCGGCCGCATCATCGACGTGACGGAGAAGAGCTACACCATCGAGCTGACCGGCGACGCCGGCAAGCTCGACGCGTTCATCGAGGCCATCGACCGCGCGGCCATCCTCGAGACCGTGCGCACCGGCACCAGCGGCATCGGCCGCGGTGAACGCATCCTGCGGGTCTGACGGCCCGCCACCGCCCCCCATCCCCCTTTCCCCGCCAGCGAAGAGAGAACCACCATGAAGGTCTATTACGACAAGGACGCCGATCTCAGCCTCATCAAGGGCAAGAACGTCACGATCATCGGCTACGGCTCACAAGGCCATGCACACGCCCAGAACCTCAACGACAGCGGCGTCAAGGTCACTGTCGGCCTGCGCCGCGGCGGCGCCTCCTGGGCCAAGGTCGAGAAGGCCGGCCTGAAGGTGGCCGAGGTGGCCGAGGCGGTCAAGGGCGCCGACGTCGTCATGATCCTGTTGCCCGACGAGCAGATCGCCGAGGTGTACAAGAAGGACGTGGAGCCGAACATCCGCGAAGGCGCATCGCTCGCCTTCGCCCACGGCTTCAACGTGCACTACGGCCAGGTGCAGCCGCGTGCCGACCTGGACGTGTGGATGGTGGCTCCCAAGGCGCCCGGCCACACCGTGCGCAACACCTACACCCAGGGCGGCGGCGTGCCGCACCTGATCGCCGTGCACCAGGACAAGTCCGGCAAGGCCCGTGACCTGGCCCTGAGCTACGCCGCGGCCAATGGCGGCGGCAAGGCCGGCATCATCGAGACCAACTTCCGCGAGGAGACCGAGACCGACCTGTTCGGTGAGCAGGCCGTGCTGTGCGGCGGCACCGTCGAGCTGATCAAGGCTGGCTTCGAGACGCTGGTGGAAGCGGGTTATGCGCCCGAGATGGCCTATTTCGAGTGCCTGCACGAGCTGAAGCTGATCGTGGACCTGATCTACGAAGGCGGCATCGCCAACATGAACTACTCGATCTCGAACAACGCCGAGTACGGCGAGTACGTCACCGGCCCCAAGGTGGTGACGGCCGAGACCAAGAAGGCCATGCAGCAGTGCCTGAAGGACATCCAGACGGGCGAGTACGCCAAGAGCTTCATCCTGGAGAACAAGGCCGGCGCGCCCACGCTGATCAGCCGCCGCCGCCTGACCGAGGAGCACCAGATCGAGGTGGTCGGCGAGAAGCTGCGCGCCATGATGCCCTGGATCAAGGCCAACAAGCTGGTCGACAAGTCGCGCAACTGATCCGCGCCGGGGGCCCGCGCCGGGCACCTGGCTTGCCAGACGAGGCCGCCTTCGGGCGGCCTTTTTCGTGCAGCCCCTGGGTTATGCTCCCCGCCCATGCCTGATCCGGACCTCTCCCGCGAACACGATCCCCTGGTGGACGACGACGCCGAGCTCGTGGAGCCGCCGCGCCGCCGCCGCCGCGGCATCTACATCCTGCCCAACCTGTTCACGCTCGCGGCGCTGTTCGGTGGTTTCTTCGCCATCGTGATGGCCATGAACGACCGGTTCGACCAGGCGGCCTACGGCATCTTCATTGCCGCGCTGCTGGACAGCCTGGACGGCCGGGTGGCGCGGATGACGAACACCCAGAGCGCCTTCGGTGAACAGATGGACAGCCTGTCCGACATGGTGAGCTTCGGCGCGGCGCCGGCGCTCATCGTCTACGAGTGGGCGCTGGACAGCCTGGGCAAGGCCGGCTGGATCGCCGCGTTCGTCTACTGCGCCTGTGCGGCATTGCGGCTGGCCCGCTTCAACACCAACATCGGCGTGGTGGACAAGCGCTTCTTCCAGGGTCTGCCCAGCCCGGCCGCGGCGGCGCTGGTCATCGGCTTCATCTGGGTGATGGACGACGCTGGCTACCGCATGGCGGCCGAGTACGTGGGCCTGCCCTGGGGCGCCTTCGCCCTCACGCTGTACGCCGGGCTGACGATGGTGACCAACATTCCCTTCTACAGCTTCAAGGACGTCAGCTTCAAGCGCAGCGTGCCCTTCGCCGTGATCGTCGCCATCGCGCTGGGCATCGCGCTGATCAACGTGGATCCGCCGCGCGTGCTGTTCGCGGTGTTCTGCGCCTACGGCGTCTCCGGCTATGTCGTGTACGTGTACCGGAAGATGAAGGGCAAGCCGGTGAGCGTGATCGCCACGTCCACCGACGAACCGGACGAGCGCGGCCTGCATTGAGCGCCGCATCGCGTCAGCGCGGCGCCAGCCGGCGGTGTTATATTGGCTGCGCAATGACCTGCCAGACGTTCGCTTCCACGCTGCTGCTACTAGGTGTGCCCCGGGCACGCTGATCGAACACGTCCGTCCTCGTCACCGCACCAGGTTTTCCCTCCGATCAACGGCCCGCCATGCCCACGCATGCGGGCCGTTCTTGTTTCCACCCTCCGTTTCCCCCGCACCATGGCCGACAAGCTCATCATCTTCGACACCACCTTGCGCGACGGCGAGCAGTCGCCCGGCGCTTCCATGACCCGCGACGAGAAGCTGCGCATCGCCCGCCAGCTCGAGCGCCTGCGCGTGGACGTGATCGAAGCCGGTTTCGCCGCGTCGTCCAACGGGGACTTCGGGGCGGTCAAGACCATTGCCGACCACATCAAGGACTCCACGGTCTGCTCGCTGGCGCGGGCCAACGACCGCGACATCGCCCGCTCCGCCGAGGCGCTGGCCGGGGCGGCGCGCGGACGCATCCACACCTTCATCGCCACCAGCCCGCTGCACATGGAGAAAAAGCTGCGGATGACGCCCGAGCAGGTGCTGGAGCAAGCGAAGCTGGCCGTGCGCTTCGCGCGCAACCTGTGCGGTGACATCGAGTTCTCCCCCGAGGACGGTTACCGCTCCGAGGTGGACTTCCTCTGCCGGGTGCTGGAGGCGGTGATCGCCGAGGGCGCCACCACCATCAACATCCCGGACACCGTGGGCTACGCCGTGCCGGAGCTGTACGGCAACTTCATCCGCACCCTGCGCGAACGCATTCCCAACTCCGACAAGGCCGTCTGGTCCGTCCACTGCCACAACGACCTGGGCATGGCCGTGGCGAATTCGCTGGCCGGGGTCAAGATCGGCGGCGCCCGCCAGGTGGAGTGCACCATCAACGGGCTGGGCGAGCGCGCCGGCAACTGCTCGCTGGAAGAGGTGGTGATGGCGGTGAAGACCCGTCGTGACTATTTCGGCCTGGACGTGGGCATCGACACGTCGCAGATCGTCCCGGCCTCGCGCATGGTGAGCCAGACCACCGGCTTCGTGGTGCAGCCCAACAAGGCGGTCGTGGGCGCCAACGCCTTCGCGCATGCCAGCGGGATCCACCAGGACGGCGTGCTCAAGGCGCGCGACACCTACGAGATCATGCGCGCGGAGGACGTGGGCTGGTCGGCCAACAAGATCGTGCTGGGCAAGCTCTCGGGGCGCAATGCCTTCAAGCAGCGCCTGCAGGAGCTGGGCGTCGCGCTCGATTCCGAGGCCGAGGTGAATGCGGCCTTCGCGCGGTTCAAGGACCTGGCCGACCGCAAGAGCGAGATCTTCGACGAGGACATCATCGCCCTGGTCAGCGACGACAGCGTCACCCAGGACGACGAGCATTTCCGCCTGCTGTCGCTGGCGCAGCGCTCGGAAACGGGCGAGCGCCCGCACGCTCGGGTGGTCTTCATGATGGATGGCCAGGAGCAGGTCGCCGACAGCGACGGCAACGGCCCGGTGGACGCCACGCTCAAGGCCATCGAGTCCCGCGTGGAAAGTGGCGCGGAGATGGTGCTCTATTCGGTGAACGCCATCACCTCGGGAAGCACAGAATCGCAGGGAGAGGTCACCGTGCGCCTGCAGCACGGCGGGCGGGTCGTCAACGGCGTGGGCAACGACCCGGACATCGTGGTGGCGTCCGCCAAGGCCTACCTGGCGGCGCTGAACAAGCTGCACGCCAAGACAGAGCGCGTCGCTGCCCAGGGCTGAGCCATCCCGGCCCGTCGGCGGGCACTTTAGGAAAGACATGCAAGTTTTTGATCTTGCGTGTCTTTTTTGTTTCACATAGACTCGCCGACACCCTGGGTGGCAAAGGCTCCAGAGCATGCTCACATTGAAGAATTCGCGTCGTTGGCTGGGCCTGCTGGGCATGGTGGTCGGCCTGGTGCTGGCCATTCCCGCGGCCGAGGCGGCGTCGTCCTCTGCCGCCTCGCGGCGTGCCGCCAGCCAGCAGGCCAAGGCGAAGACGTCCTCCGCCGCCAAGGCGGCCAAGGGCTCGTCCGCCACCAAGAAGAAGTCCGGCACCGCCCGCAAGCCCGCCACACGCAGCCGCACAGCCGCGGCGTCCTCCCGCAGCAGCGTGCGCAGCACGCGCGCGGTGGCGTCCCGGCGGGCGGCCGTCAAGGCGCCGGCGGTGCCTGCGCGCCAGTCCTTCGGCCAGCTGGCCGGCCTGCATGCCGCCGACGACCCGCTCGACCTCAAGTCCAGCGTGGCCTTCGTGCTCGACCAGGACACCAACGAGGTGCTGCTGAGCAAGAACGACACGGCGGTGCTGCCCATCGCGTCCATCACCAAGCTCATGACGGCCCTGGTGGTGACGGAGGCCAAGCTGCCGCTGGACGAGGTGCTCACCATCACCGACGAGGACGTGGACACCGAGAAGGGCAGCTCGTCTCGCCTGGCGGTGGGCACCCGCCTGACCCGCGGCGAGATGCTCCATCTGGCGCTCATGTCGTCGGAGAACCGGGCGGCCAGCGCCCTGGGCCGGCACTACCCGGGCGGCCGGCCCGCCTTCGTGGCGGCCATGAACGCCAAGGCACAGCTGCTCGGCATGCAGGACACCCGCTACGCCGAGCCCACGGGCCTGTCGAGCAAGAACCAGTCGAGCGCGCGTGACCTGGCCCTGCTCGTTCGCACGGCCCATGATGTGCCGCTGATCCGCGAACTGAGCACCTCGCCGGAGCACCAGATCGCCGTGGGGTCGCGCCATCTGCAGTACCGCACCACGAACCGCCTGGTGCTGAACCCCAGCTGGGAGATCGGCCTGCAGAAGACCGGCTACATCTCCGAGGCAGGGCAGTGCCTAGTCATGCAGGCGCAGTTGGCCGGCCGCAAGCTGATCATGGTGCTGCTGGATTCCGCCGGCAAGTACTCGCGCATCGGCGATGCCGAGCGCATCCGCAAGTGGCTCGCGAGCCACCCGACGCCGCCGATGCCGTCGGCACCGGTGGCGACGGCTCCGGTGGCCCCGGCGCTGGCCGTGCGCCCCGTCGCCGCGCACTGAACCGCCTCGCACGGATTCACCTCGCAAGCGTGGGCGATCGCCCGGTAGGCGATGCGCCCGCTCGCCGGGCGGCTAGCCGCGGTGGCCCAGCGCCGCGGAGATCTGGCCCGCCGTGGCCTTCACCTTCTCCAGCCAGGATTCCTCCAGCCGATCGGCCGGCGCACTGATGGACAGGCCCGCCACGAGCTTGCCCTGGTCGTCGAAGATGCCGGCTGCCATGCAGCGCACGCCGAGCTCCAGTTCCTCGTCGTCGCGCGCGGCGGCATGGCGGCGCACGGCGGCCAGCTCGCGCTCCAGGGCGGGCAGGTCCGTGATGCTGTTGCGCGTGTGGCCGGCCAGCCCCGTGCGGGTGGCGTAGGCCCGCACCCGCGGCGGCTCATCGTAGGCCAGGAACAGCTTGCCCACCGAGGTGAGGTGCAGCGGCGCGCGGCCGCCCACCGCGCGCACCACCTGCATGCCGGAGCGTTCGCTGTAGGTGCGTTCGATGTAGACGATCTCGTCGCCCTGGCGAACCGACAGGTTCACCGGCTGGTGGGTGAACTTGTGCAGCTCCCGCATGGGGCCGATCGCGGCGTCGCGCACATCCAGGCGGGCCTTCACGAGATTGCCCAGCTCGAGCAAGCGCATCCCCAGGCGGTAGGTGCCGGCCTCCGGCCGGTCCACGAAGCGGCCCGCGGCCAGGTCGTTGAGGATGCGGTGCGCGGTCGAGGGGTGCAGGCCCGTGGTCTCGCTGAGTTCTTTCAGCGACACGGGGTCCTGGTGGGAGGCGAGCACGTCCAGCAGGGAGAAGGCGCGGGCAAGCACCTGGATGCTGGGGGTGACGCTGTCCTTCTTGGTCATCGGGGATCCTTCCGCCCCGGATTTTGCATGGCGAAACCGGATGCGTCCATCCGCGATGCGATCAGGCGCCGCTGACGGCCTGACGCGCCGCTTCCATGCCCGCGCGCACCGCGCCTTCCAGTGTGGCCGGGTAGGGCCCCGCGACGTGGTCGCCCGCGGCCCACAGGTGGGGCGCCACCTGCGCTGGCGGGCGGTCCAGGCCGGGCGTGCAGGCGAAGGTGGCCCGCTTCTCGGTGCGTTGTGCCACCCACTCGACAGGGGCGTGGGCCGCCGACGGGAATTCGCGCTGCCATTGGGCGAGCATGGCCCGCCGGGTGGCATCGGCTCCGGCGTCCACCCACGCAGCCGCGCCGCTGGACACCAGCGCGTACAGACCGGCCGGCCCGCCCAGTGCGCCCAGGTCGAAGCCGAACTGTGCCGGTGATGTGGCGTCGCTGTGCAGCGCGAGCATGGGGCACGGCCATCGGGCGCCCGGTGCGCGCAGCCACGTAGTCACGATGGGCTGGTAGGCCAGGGCGCGTGCACGGGCCGCCCACGCCGGGGCCACGGTGTCGCACAGCCGGCCGGCCTCGCCGGGCGGGCAGGCGAGCACCACCGCGTCGTGCAGTTCGCCGTCCACCCGCCATCGGGGGCCGTCCGGTTCCAGCCGGCTGACCCGGTGTCCCAGGCGCACCTCCACCCCATGGGCATGCAGCCAGCGCCCGGCGGCCTCGGGCAGCAGCGCATCCAGCGGTGCGCGCGGCAGCAGCAGGTCCGACGCGCCTGGGGCGCCGAACAGCGCGTCCCTCAGCACGTTGAGCAGCACCTGTGCGCTGGCTTGGTCGGCCGGCGTGTTCAGCGCGGCCACGCACAGCGGCTCGATCAGCCGCGTGTAGGCCGAACGCGGGCAGTGGCGCGCCAGCTGGGCCACGGTGGTCCCTGGCGCGCAGCGGAAGCCCGACAGCCGCCAGCGGGCCGCGACGGCGAGCAAGCCCAGCCGGTCGAGCCAGGGCAGGTCCCGCCAAGCGAGCACGCCCCGCACGAAGGCCGGCACCGCCGGGCCCGTGGGCAACTGCAGGCCCGCGCCGTCCGGCGTGCGCAGGGTGAGCGGCAGGCGAAGCAGCACGGTCTCGGGGTCCACGCCGACGGTGCGCATCAACGCCAGCGTGTCGGCGTACGCGCCCACCAGGATGTGCTGGCCGTTGTCCAGCTGCAGGCCACCGTGCGACACGGTTCGGGCACGTCCGCCCAGGTGGGGCGCCATCTCGCAGAGGCTGACGCGCCAGCCCCGCTGCCGTGCCGTGACGGCGGCAGCCAGCCCTGCCCACCCGCCGCCCACCACGGCGAGGCGGGCGTCGCCCGGCTCAACGACCGCGGACATGCGTGCGGGCCGCGATCCAGAGCTTGCGCAGGGGCGTGAGCGAGGTGCGCTGGTGCAGCACCTGGAAGCCGGCGCGCTCGATTTCGCCCAGCAGGGTGCGGTAGATGTTGGCCATCATCAGGCCGGGCTTCTGCGTGGCGCGGTCCTCCGGCGGCAGGAGCGCCAGCGCCTCGTCGTAGCAGCGCTGGGCGCGCTCGGCCTGGAAGCGCATGAGGGCGGTGAAGCGGTCGCTGTAGCCCCACGGGGCTTCCCGCCGCAGCAACTCGTGCGCCTTCACGTCGAAGCGCTGCAGCTCGTCGATCGGCAGGTAGATGCGCCCGCGGCGGGCGTCCTCGCCCACGTCGCGGATGATGTTGGTGAGCTGCATGGCCAGGCCCAGCCGGTGGGCATAGGCCACGGTCTGGGTCTGCGTGCGTCCGAAGATGTTGCACGCGACTTCGCCCACCACGCCGGCCACCAGGTGGGCATAGCGCTCGAGCGCGGCAAAGTCGAGGAAGCGGTTCTGGGCCAGGTCCGTTTCGCAGCCCTCGATGACGGCCAGCAGGTGCCCGGCTTCGATGCCGTAGGTGCCGGCATGGGGCATCAACGCCTGCATCGCCGGGTGGGCCGGCCGCCCGGCAAACGCCTCGGCCACCTGGTTGCGCCACCACGCGAGCTTGGTGCGCGCGACCTGCGGCTCGTGGACCTCATCGACCACGTCGTCCACCTCGCGGCAGAAGGCATAGAACGCCGTGATCGCCTCACGCCGGGGCGGCGGCAGGAACATGAACGCGTAGTAGAACGACGAGCCGCTGGAGGCCGCCTTGTCATGGACGTAACGCGCCGGCGTACCCGGCGGGGGCAGCGCGGTCACGGCGCCTCCGCGAAGGGCCAGCGCACGGCGCGCCACAGCAGCACCGGGGCGTCACGGCGGGCCAGGGCAGGGCGCCGGTGGAAGGTGTCGTGGTCCATGGCTCGGATTCTCTCAACAATGCGCAGCCCCCCCAGCACGACCAGCCGAAGCTCCCAGCCGGCGCGGCCGGGCACGGCCGTGGCCAGCGGCGCCCCGCGGCGCATCAGGGCCTCGGTCCAGGCGCAGAGGTCGGCCACCAGGGCGCGGCCCTCGGGGCCGGTGCGGCCCGCCACGGCGGCGTCGAGCAGCGTGTCGGTCAGGCCGTGGCGGCGGCGGTCCGCCAGGGGCAGGTAGTGGCGGCCGCGGGGCAGGTCACGGCTGAGGTCCTGCCAGAAGTTGATCAGCTGCAGTGCCGTGCAGATGTCGTCGCTGCGCGCCAGGGCGGTGGAATCGGTGATGCCATACAGGTGCAGCAGCAGCCGACCCACGGGGTTGGCGGAGCGGCGGCAGTAATCGAGCAGCTCCGCACGGTCGGCGTAGCGCGGCTGGTGGGTGTCCTGGACGAAGGCATCGAGCAGGTCGTCCAGGGGCTGCCACGGCAGGGCGTGGGCGGTGATGGCGTGTGCGAGCGGGCCGAACACGTGCGACCAGCGGGGGCCGGGCGGCTGGCCCGCCACCACGCGGCGCAGCTCTTCCCGGTAGGCCGCCAGGTCGGCCTGCCGGGCCGCCGCGGTGGCGTCCCCTTCGTCGGCGATGTCGTCCGCCACGCGCGCGAACCAGTAGATGGCCGTCACGGCGGGCCGCAGCCGGGGTGGACACAGCCACGACGCCACGGGGAAGTTCTCGTAGTGCTCGACGCTCATGGGCGGCGCGATTGTGCCCGCGCGGCGCGAGCCGGCGCGTGCGACAAAGTTCCCGCCCGAGGCATTGACGCAGCGCAACAGCCGCACGTACATTACTGACCGGTCAGTCAGTAACGTCTCTCCTGACGGCCTTGTCCGTCGACGACTCCGTACGCCGCCATGAACCACCGCCTTGCCGCTTCTGCCCTCGTTCCGCTTGTCCTGTCGCTGGCCCTGGCCGGCTGCAGCCGCCCGGAGGCGCCCGCCGACCCGGTGCGCGCCGTGCGCACGCAGGTGGTGGCCGACGGCACCCAGGTGGCCTCGCACGAGTACGCCGCGGAGATCCGGGCGCGCACGGAATCGCGGCTCGGCTTCCGCGTCGGCGGCAAGCTGCAGAGCCGTGCCGTGAACCTGGGCGACCCGGTCCGGCCGGGCCAGGTGCTGGCGCAGCTGGACGGCCAGGACCTGCGGCTGGGCCAGGATGCTGCGCGGGCGGCGCTGTCGGCGGCGCAGACCCAGCTGGACCAGGCGAGCGCGGATTTCAAGCGGTTCAAGGAGCTGCGGGACCAGGGGTTCATCGGCGCTGCCGAGCTGGAGCGGCGCGAGACGGCGGTCAAGGCGGCGCGGGCGCAGTGGGAGCAGGCCCGGGCCCAGCTGGCGGTGCAGGGTAACCAGGCGTCGTACGCCAGCCTCGTGGCCGATGCGGCCGGCGTGGTGACCGGCGTCGAGGCCGAGCCCGGGCAGGTGGTGGCCGCGGGTGCGCCGGTCGTGCGCCTGGCGCACGACGGCCCGCGCGACGCGGTGTTCTCGGTGCCGGAGGACCGCGTGGGCGCGATCCGCGCGCTGCTGGGCAAGGCCGGCGGCGTGCGCCTGCTGCCCTGGGGCAGCCAGGAGGCTGTTCCCGCCACCGTGCGGGAGGTGGCGGCCGCCGCCGACCCCGCCACGCGCACCTTCCTGGTCAAGGCCGACACCGGCAAGGCCCCGGTGCGACTGGGGCAGACCGCCTCGGTGCGCGTGGACGCGCCGCCGGTCGACGGGGCCATCCGGCTGCCGCTGGCGGCGGTGGTGGAGTCCCAGGGCCGCTCGATGGTCTGGCTGTTCGACCGGGCGTCGATGACGGTGCGCCAGCAGCCGGTGACCGTGGCCGGTGCCGATGGCAACCAGGTGCTGATTGCCCAGGGCCTCAAGCCGGGTGACGAGGTGGTAACGGCAGGCACGCACGTGCTGACCGCGGGCCAGAAGGTGAAGCCCTTCACGGCCCTGGCCGGCGGTGCGCCGGCGGCCTCCGCGCCTTCCGCATCCGTGGCGGCCCGCTGACGCGGCACGCCGGACCCCAGACATCCGCAGGATCGCCATGTACCCGAGCACCGCCTCGAGCTTCAACATTTCCCGGTGGGCGCTGGAGCACGCGCCACTGACCCGCTACCTGATGGTGGTGCTGATGGTGCTGGGCCTGGCGGCCTACTTCCAGCTGGGCCAGGACGAGGACCCTCCGTTCACGTTCCGCGCCATGGTGGTGCAGGTGTACTGGCCCGGGGCGTCCGCCCAGCAGGTGGCCGAGCAGGTCACCGACAAGCTCGAGCGCACGCTGCAGGAGGTGCCCCATGCCGACATCATCCGAAGCTACACCAAGCCCGGTGAATCGCTGACCATCCTGCAGCTGAAGGACTCCTCGCCGCCGAAGGAGGTGCAGGACATCTGGTACCAGGTGCGCAAGAAGGTGGGCGACATGCGCGGCACGCTGCCGTCCGGCGTGGTCGGGCCGTTCTTCAACGACGAGTTCGGCGATGTGTACGGGTCCATCTACGCGCTGTCCGCCGACGGCTTCACGCCCGAGGAACTGCGCCGCTACGCCGAGGACGTGCGTTCGCAGATGCTGCGCGTGCCGGACGTGGCCAAGGTGGAGCTGTTCGGCGTGCAGGCGGAGAAGCTCTTCGTCGAGATCTCGCAGAAGCGCCTGGCGCAGCTCGGGCTGGACATGAACCAGGTGATCGCCCAGCTGAACGCGCAGAACGCGGTCGAGGGGGCCGGCACGCTGAACGCGACCTCGCAGAACCTGCAGGTGCGGGTGGCCGGCGCCTTCACCTCGGTGGAGGACCTGCGCCAGCTGCCCATCCGCGGCGTCAACCCGTCCACCGGTGTCGCCAGCCAGCTGCGCCTGGGCGACATCGCCGAGATCCGCCGCGCCTACGTGGACCCGCCCGCCGTGATGGTGCGTCACCAGGGCGAGCAGGTCGTGGCCCTGGGCGTGTCCATGGCCAAGGGCGGCGACATCGTCCGGCTCGGCAAGGCGCTGCAGGCCCAGGCGCAGCAGATCCGGGGCGGGCTGCCGGTGGGCATCGAGCTGCGTCAGGTGCAGGACCAGCCGCAGGCGGTCTCGCGCTCGGTGGGCGAGTTCGTGAAGGTGCTGATCGAGGCCGTGGTGATCGTGCTGGCCGTCAGTTTCCTCAGCCTCGGGCTGCACACCCGGCCGCTGCGGGTGGACATCTGGCCGGGCATGGTCGTGGGCATCACCATTCCGCTGGTGCTGGCCATCACGTTCATCACCATGCTGTACTGGGGCGTGGGCCTGCACAAGATCTCGCTCGGCTCGCTCATCATCGCGCTGGGCCTGCTGGTGGACGACGCCATCATTGCGGTGGAGATGATGGTCCGCAAGCTGGAGGAGGGCGAAGACCGCATGACCGCGGCGACGCACGCCTACGAGGTCACCTCCATGCCCATGCTCACGGGCACGCTGATCACTGCCGCCGGCTTCCTGCCGATCGGCATGGCCAAGTCCGCGGTGGGCGAGTACACCTTCGCCATCTTTGCCGTCACCACCGCCGCGCTGGTGATCTCGTGGTTCGTGTCCGTGTACTTCGTGCCCTACCTGGGCGCGCGCCTGCTGCGCACCCGCAAGACGCACGACGGCGAAGCACACGAGCTGTTCGACACGCCGTTCTACACCCGCTTTCGCGCGGTGGTGAACTGGTGCGTGGAGCACCGCTGGAAGACCATCGGCATGACGCTGCTGATCTTCGCGCTCGGCCTGGTGGGCATGGGGCGCGTGCAGCAGCAGTTCTTCCCCGACTCCAACCGGCCCGAACTGCTGGTCGACCTGTGGCTGCCGGAGGGCTCCACCATCCAGGCCAGCGATGAGCTGGCGCGCCGGTTCGAGCAGCGCATCGCCAAGGAGGCGGGCATCCAGTCCGTCACCGCCTGGGTGGGCAGCGGCGTGCCGCGCTTCTACCTGCCGCTGGACCAGGTGTTCCCGCAGGCCAACGTGACCCAGTTCATCCTCATGCCGGCCGGCCTGGCCGAGCGCGAGGCGCTGCGCCAGCGGGTGCCCGAGATCCTGGCGGCCGAGTTCCCCGAGGCACGCGGCCGGGTCAAGCTGCTGCCCAACGGCCCGCCGGTCCCTTACCCCGTCCAGTTCCGGGTGGTGGGCACGGACGTGAAGGCCGTGCGCCAGTGGGCCGACCAGGCAAAGGAGATCCTGCGCGGCCACGCCGCCCTGCGCAACGTGAACGACAACTGGAACGAGCAGATCAAGTCGCTGCGCCTGGAGATCGACCAGGACAAGGCCCGGGCGCTGGGCGTCACCAGCCAGTCCATCGCCCAGGCGTCGCGGGTGATGCTGTCGGGCAGCACGATTGGCCAGTTCCGGGAGAACGACCGCCTGATCGACATCGTGCTGCGCCAGCCGATCGACGAGCGTGATGCCATCACCGACATCGGCAACGCGTACGTGCCGACGAGCACCGGGCGCAGCATCCCGCTGACGCAGATCGCCCAGGTGGGCTTCGGCTGGGAGCCGGGTGTGCTGTGGCGCGAGGGCCGCAAGTACGCCGCCACAGTGCAGGCCGACGTGGTCGACGGCGTCCAGGGCGCCACGGTCACCAAGGAGCTGTGGCCGAAGATGCAGGAGCTGCGCAGCCGCATGCCGGCGGGCATGGACATCGAGATCGCCGGCGCCGTCGCCGAGAGCTCGAAGGGGCAGTCGTCCATCGCGGCGGGCGTGCCGATGATGGTGTTCATCATGCTCACGCTGCTCATGCTGCAGCTGCAGAGCTTCTCGCGGACCATGCTGGTCGTCCTGACGGCGCCGCTGGGCATCGCCGGCGTGGCGGGCGCGCTGCTGCTGCTGAACCGGCCGTTCGGCTTCGTGGCGCTGCTCGGGTTCATCGCCCTGGCCGGCATGATCATGCGCAACTCGGTGATCCTCATCGACCAGATCGAGCAGGACCGCCAGCGCGGGGTGCCCACCTGGAATGCGATCGTGGAATCCGCCGTGCGGCGTTTCCGGCCGATCGTGCTGACGGCCGCGGCGGCGGTGCTGGCGATGATCCCGCTGTCACGCAGCGTGTTCTGGGGGCCGATGGCCGTGGCCATCATGGGCGGCCTCATCGTGGCCACCGCACTCACCCTGCTGGCCCTGCCGGCGATGTACGCCGCCTGGTTCCGCGTGCGCCGCGACACGCCCTGAGGGCCGGCCGGCGCGTGGGTCGGGCGCGCGGGGCGCGCCCCGGGGCCGATCCCGGGGCGGAAGCACCCCTGCATGCCGATACAATGCGCGGTTTACCGGTTCGCCCAGGGGGTGCCGGCCAACCGGGCACACCGCGTGCGCGGCTGGCGGGCGGCCCGCCAGCTTCCCCGAAGTTCCGGCCACAGCCGAGGTGCGCTGCCTGCTGCAGCGCACGCGGTCCGGTCGGCCAGGCCTTCACCCGCGCGGGTGGCGAAATTGGTAGACGCACCAGGTTTAGGTCCTGACGCCTTCACGGGCGTGCCGGTTCGAGTCCGGCCCCGCGCACCAGCAGACAAGCAACGCAACCAGAGTTCGCATCATGGCAGTCAACGTTGAAACCCTCGACAAGCTCGAACGCCGCATCACCCTGACGCTGCCGGCCGACGACATCAACACCGAGGTCGAATCCCGGCTGAAGAAGCTGGCCCGCACCGTCAAGGCCGATGGCTTCCGCCCCGGCAAGGTGCCCATGTCGGTGGTCGCCCAGCGTTATGGCTACTCGGTGCAGTACGAGGTCATGAACGACAAGCTGGGCCAGGCGTTCGCCCAGGCGGCCAACGAGGCCAAGCTGCGCGTCGCCGGCACGCCCAACATCACCCAGAAGGAAGAGGCGCCGGAAGGCCAGATGGCCTTTGACGCCACCTTCGAGGTGTATCCCGAGGTGAAGCTGGGCGACCTGTCCGCGGCCGAGGTGGATCGCGTCACCGCCGAGGTGGACGAGGCCGCGATCGACAAGACCGTCGAGATCCTTCGCAAGCAGCGACGCACCTTCGCCCAGCGCCCGGCCGCCGAGGGCGCCGAAGCCGGCGACCGCGTCACGATCGACTTCGAAGGCAAGATCGACGGCGAGCCTTTCGCCGGCGGCAAGGCCGAGGCCTTCCAGTTCCTCATCGGCGAAGGCCAGATGCTGGAGCAGTTCGACCAGGCCGTGCGCGGCATGAAGGTCGGCGAGAGCAAGACCTTCCCGCTGCAGTTCCCCGAGGACTACCACGGCAAGGACGTGGCCGGCAAGGAGGCCGACTTCCTGGTGACCATGAAGAAGGTCGAGGCGCAGCACCTGCCCACGGTGGACGAGGGCTTTGCCAAGTCGCTGGGCATCGCTGGCGGCACCGTGGAGGCCCTGCGGGCCGACGTGAAGAAGAACCTCGAGCGCGAGGTGAAGTTCCGCGTCCTGGCGCGCAACAAGGCGGCCGTGATGGACGCCCTGGTCAAGACCGCCGAGCTGGACCTGCCCAAGGCGCTGATCCAGGCCGAGGTGGAGCGCATGACCGAGTCGGCCCGCGCCGACCTGAAGCAGCGCGGCGTCAAGGATGCCGACAAGACGCCGATCCCGGCCGAGATCTTCACGCCGCAGGCCGAGCGCCGCGTGCGCCTGGGCCTGGTCGTATCCGAGCTGGTGCGCCAGAACAGCCTGCAGGCCAAGCCCGAGCAGCTGCAGGCCCACATCGAGGAAATGGCCCAGAGCTACGAGAAGCCCGCCGAGGTGGTGCGCTGGTACCTGTCGGACCGCCAGCGCATGGCCGAGGTCGAGGCGGTGGTGATCGAGAACAACGTCACCGATTTCGTCCTGGCGCAGGCCAAGGTCACCGACAAGGTGCTGCCCTTCGACGAACTGATGACGGCCTGACGGCCGCCGGGCCTGCTGCCCGCCAAGCGCCCGGCCGCCGGCCGGGCTTTTTTTCGCCCGATCGGCCGGCTTGACGGCGGCGAGATAATCCCCACATCGACACCCTAGCGCGAGACGAGAGGCAACCCTGATGAGTGCACTGGAAACCCAAGCCCTGGGCATGGTCCCGATGGTGATCGAGCAGTCGGGCCGCGGCGAGCGGGCCTATGACATCTATTCCCGCCTGCTGCGCGAGCGCATCGTCTTCCTGGTGGGGCCGGTGAACGACCAGAGCGCCAACCTGGTGGTCGCCCAGCTGCTGTTCCTGGAGAGCGAGAACCCCGACAAGGACATTTCGTTCTACATCAACTCGCCGGGCGGCAGCGTGAGCGCCGGCCTGTCGATCTTCGACACCATGCAGTTCATCAAGCCGGACGTGTCCACGCTGTGCATCGGCATGGCCGCCAGCATGGGCGCCTTCCTGCTGGCCGCGGGCACCAAGGGCAAGCGCTTCGCGCTGCCGAACAGCAAGATCATGATCCACCAGCCCCTGGGTGGCGCGCAGGGCCAGGCCACCGACATCGAGATCCACGCGCGCGAGATCCTCAAGACGCGCGAGCAGCTCAACCGCATCCTGGCCGAGCGCACCGGCCAGCCGCTGGACAAGATCCAGGCCGACACCGAGCGTGACTACTACATGAGCGCCGCCGAGTCCAAGGACTACGGCCTGATCGACCAGGTGCTCGAGAAGCGCGCCTGACGCGCCGGCGGGCAGCCGTCCGACGGCGCCTGTCCGCCCCTTGATCTATCATTGTTTCCATCCGGCGCGAACCCCCGCAGCCCTGCCACGCACTCCCCATGCCCGACAAGAAAGGCGCCTCCGGCGAAAAGGTCCTCTACTGCTCCTTCTGCGGGAAGAGCCAGCACGAGGTCAAGAAGCTCATTGCCGGGCCGTCCGTGTTCATCTGCGACGAGTGCATCGAACTCTGCAACGACATCATCCGTGACGAGGTGCCCGCCGAGGGCGCCACGGCCAAGGCCGGCAAGTCCGACCTGCCGGTGCCCAGCGAGATCAAGGCCAGTCTCGACCAGTACGTGATCGGCCAGGACGTGGCCAAGCGCATCCTGGCCGTGGCGGTGTACAACCACTACAAGCGCCTGAAGCACCTGGGCGCCAGCAAGGACGAGGTGGAACTGGCCAAGAGCAACATCCTGCTCATCGGCCCCACCGGCTCCGGCAAGACCCTGCTGGCCCAGACGCTGGCGCGCCTGCTGAATGTGCCGTTCGTCATCGCCGACGCCACCACGCTGACCGAGGCGGGTTACGTGGGCGAGGACGTCGAGAACATCATCCAGAAGCTGCTGCAGAACTGCAACTACGACGTCGAGCGGGCGCAGCGCGGCATCGTCTACATCGACGAGATCGACAAGATCTCGCGCAAGGCCGACAACCCCAGCATCACCCGCGACGTGTCGGGCGAGGGCGTGCAGCAGGCCCTGCTGAAGCTGGTCGAGGGCACCATGGCCAGCGTGCCGCCGCAGGGCGGCCGCAAGCACCCGAACCAGGACTTCCTGCAGATCGACACGACGAACATCCTGTTCATCTGCGGCGGCGCCTTCGACGGCCTCGAGAAGGTCATCCAGAACCGCACCGAGAAGTCGGGCATCGGCTTCGGTGCGACGGTGCACAGCAAGTCCGAGAACCGCGTGTCCGAGGTGTTCCGCCAGGTGGAGCCCGAGGACCTCGTGCGGTTCGGCCTGATCCCCGAACTGGTCGGCCGCCTGCCGGTGGTCGCCACGCTCGGTGAGCTCACCGAGGAGGCGCTGGTGCAGATCCTCGTCGAGCCGCGCAATGCGCTGCTGAAGCAGTACCAGAAGCTGTTCGCCATGGACGGGGTCGAACTCGAGATCCGTCCGTCCGCCCTGCAGGCCATTGCCCGCAAGGCGCTGGCCCGCAAGACCGGCGCGCGCGGCCTGCGGTCCATCATGGAACAGGCCCTCATCGACACCATGTTCGACCTGCCCACGCTCGACGGCGTGGCCAAGGTGGTGGTGGACGAGCACATCATCGAAGAGGGCGGCAAGCCCCTGCTGGTGTATCGGGAACAGGCCAAGGCGAGCGCCTGACCCGTCCCCTTTTCCGGGTTTCACTTGCCCGCCGGCCGGCTACCCTGATGGCCCAGGCTCCTTGCAATCCCCGCCTCGGGCCCCATGTGGGCCTGAGAAAGTGAGGCCACTCTCATGTCCGGACATCCCATCCTCCCCGCCGAGCCCATCACGCTGCCGCTGCTGCCGCTGCGTGACGTGGTGGTCTTTCCCCACATGGTCATCCCGCTGTTCGTGGGCCGGCCGAAATCCATCAAGGCGCTGGAGGCGGCCATGGAGGCCGGCCGCCAGATCATGCTGGTGGCCCAGAAGGCCGCCGGCAAGGACGAACCCAAGGCCGACGACATGTTCGAGGTCGGCTGCGTCTCGAGCATCCTGCAGATGCTGAAGCTGCCCGACGGCACGGTGAAGGTGCTGGTGGAGGGCGTGCAGCGTGCGTCCACCCGCGAGATCACCGACAACGGCGAGCATTTCGTCGCCGAGGTGATGCCCATCGAGCCGGCGGCCGAGACCTCGCCCGAGGTGGAGGCGCTGCGCCGTGCGGTGACCCAGCAGTTCGACCAGTACGTCAAGCTCAACAAGAAGATCCCGCCCGAGATCCTCACCTCCATCGCGGGCATCGACGATCCGGGCCGCCTGGCGGACACGATCGCGGCGCACCTGCCGCTGAAGCTGGAAGCCAAGCAGTCGGTGCTCGACCTGTTCGACGTGGCCAAGCGGCTGGAGAAGCTGCTGGAGCAGCTCGAGCACGAGGTCGACATCCTGCAGGTGGAGAAGCGCATCCGCGGCCGCGTGAAGCGGCAGATGGAGAAGAGCCAGCGCGAGTACTACCTGAACGAGCAGGTCAAGGCGATCCAGAAGGAGCTGGGTGACGGCGAGGAAGGTGCCGACCTGGAAGAGCTGGAGAAGAAGATCAAGGCCGCCCGCATGCCCAAGGAGGCGCGCAAGAAGGCCGACGCCGAGCTGAAGAAGCTCAAGCTGATGTCCCCGATGTCGGCCGAGGCCACGGTGGTGCGCAACTACCTGGACACGCTGATCAACCTCCCGTGGTCGCGCAAGACCAAGATCAAGCACGACCTGGCCCTGGCCGAGGAGGTGCTCAACGAGGACCACTACGGCCTGGAGAAGGTCAAGGACCGCATCCTCGAGTACCTCGCGGTGCAGCAGCGCGTCGACAAGGTGAAGGCCCCGATCCTGTGCCTGGTCGGCCCCCCCGGCGTGGGCAAGACCTCGCTCGGGCAGTCGGTGGCGCGCGCCACGGGCCGCAAGTTCGTCCGCATGGCGCTGGGCGGCGTGCGCGACGAGGCCGAGATCCGTGGGCACCGCCGCACCTACATCGGCTCCATGCCGGGCAAGGTGCTGCAGAGCCTGAGCAAGGTGGGCACGCGCAACCCGCTTTTCCTGCTCGACGAGATCGACAAGCTGGGCATGGACTTCCGCGGCGACCCGTCGTCCGCGCTGCTGGAGGTGCTCGACCCCGAGCAGAACCACACCTTCAGCGACCACTACATCGAAGTCGACTTCGACCTGTCGGACGTCATGTTCGTGGCAACCTCGAACTCGATGAACATCCCGCCGGCCCTGCTGGACCGGATGGAGGTGATCCGCCTGTCGGGCTACACCGAGGACGAGAAGCTCAACATCGCCCAGCGCTACCTGCTGCCCAAGCAGCAGAAGAACAACGGCGTGAAGGACGACGAGATGGAGGTCACCGAGGCCGCCATCCGCGGGATCATCCGCTACTACACCCGCGAGGCGGGCGTGCGCTCGCTCGAGCGCGAGATCTCCAAGATCTGCCGCAAGGTGGTCAAGGGCATCCAGCTCAAGAGCTACGAGGGCAAGGTCGTCGTCACCGACGAGAACCTGCACGACTTCCTGGGCGTGCGCAAGTACGACTTCGGCCGGGCCGAGAAGACCAACCAGGTCGGTCAGGTCGTGGGCCTGGCGTGGACGGAAGTCGGCGGCGACCTGCTCACGATCGAGGCCACCGCCATGCCCGGCAAGGGCAACATCATCCGCACCGGCTCGCTGGGCGACGTGATGAAGGAGTCGGTCGAGGCCGCGCGCACGGTGGTGCGCAGCCGCGCCCGGCGCCTGGGCATCAAGGACGAGCTGTTCGAGAAGCGCGACGTGCACATCCACGTGCCCGATGGCGCGACGCCGAAGGACGGCCCGAGCGCCGGCATTGCCATGACCACCGCCTTCGTCTCGGCGCTCACGGGCATCCCGGTGCGCGCGGACGTCGCCATGACGGGCGAGATCACGCTGCGCGGCGAGGTCACGGCCATCGGCGGCCTGAAGGAGAAGCTCCTGGCGGCCCACCGCGGCGGCATCAAGCTGGTGATGATCCCGGAGGAGAACGTCAAGGATCTGCAGGACATCCCCGACAACGTCAAGAGCCGCCTGGAGATCGTGCCCGTGCGCTGGATCGACAAGGTGCTGGAGGTGGCGCTGGAGTCGGCCCCGAAGCCCTTGCCGGACGACGAGCCGGCGGCCGACGTGCCGGGCGGCAAGCAGGGTGACAAGGGGCAGGGTGCCGGCACGGCCACCGGCACCAACGACGCGCTGCCGCACTGAACGGGTGTCGTGAGGGGTGCGCGCCCCGTCCGCATGAAAGTGCGCGACGGGGCTTGCACACCGCGAAAAAGTGCTCCTATAATGCGAGCTTCGCTGACGCGCTGAAAGGCGAGCGACACCAAGCGCGAACGTCAGTGAAAGAAGCGTGTTCCGTCAGGAACGCCATGCGGGAATAGCTCAGTTGGTAGAGCGCAACCTTGCCAAGGTTGAGGTCGCGAGTTCGAGCCTCGTTTCCCGCTCCAGATTCTGGTGAAGTGATGTCGGCCTCCGGGTGATGCACCACTTCACGGCAGGACGGGGAAGCTGACCAGCTTCCCTTTTTTGTCGGGGTCTGGTGGCGATCCGGCGGCACGGCCAAGGATGGAATCGGCGGCGCGGTAGCAAAGCGGTTATGCAACGGATTGCAAATCCGTCTAGCCCGGTTCGACTCCGGGCCGCGCCTCCAGCACCTTGCCGGCCCACACGCTCTTTGCGGGAATAGCTCAGTTGGTAGAGCGCAACCTTGCCAAGGTTGAGGTCGCGAGTTCGAGCCTCGTTTCCCGCTCCATATGCCCGAAGGGAAGCTGCCTGTGCAGCTTCCCTTTTTCATTGGTGCATCGCCGCGCCGGGTGACCGTGGCTCGCCCGGATAATGCGCCGCGGCAGCCTGCGCCCGGATGGCGAAACAGGCAGACGCAGCGGACTTAAAATCCGCCGCCCCTCACAGGGCGTACCGGTTCGAACCCGGTTCCGGGCACCAGCGATGTGGCCGCCGTGCGCGCCGGGGCCTGCGCTTCAGAGATCCACCACCGCCACCGGCCAGTCGCTGCCCAGCCCATGCCGCGCCATGGCGGCCAGGCGCTCGGGGTGCCCCGTGGACTGCAGTTCGATGCCTGGCAGGCTGGCTGCACCAGGCGCACCCATCGTGGCGCCTCCCGGCGCCAGGGCCGCCATGGGCAGCAGTTGGGCGGCGCGCCGTGCGATGGCGTCGGCCGTGTCGAGCAGCGGCACCTCCGGTCCCAGCCGTTCGCGGATGCGATCCGCGACAAAGGGGTAGTGCGTGCAGCCCAGCACCACGCTGTCCAGGTCCATGGCCGCAAGTGGCAGGCAGTACCGGTCCAGGAGGCGTTCCACCTCGTCGGTGCCGGCCGGCCCGCGCTCGATGGCGGCCGCCAGGCCTCCGCAGGGCACGGCATGCACCTCGCACGACGGCGCGTGCCGCGCCACCAGGTCGGCATACCGGGCGCTGGCGAGGGTGGCCGGCGTGGCCATCACGGCGATGCGGCCGCGCGGGCTGCCCAGCGCGGCCGGCTTCACGCCCGGCTCCACACCCACCCACGCCAGCTCGGGATGGCGCACCCGCAAGGCGTCGATCGCCCAGGCAGTGGCGGTGTTGCACGCCACCACGACCATTCGTGCTCCCTGACGGGCGAGATGGTCGGCCACGCGGGTGGCGCGGTCCAGCACATAACCGGGGTCGCGGTCGCCATAGGGAGCAAAGGCGCTGTCGGCCACATAGAGCAGCCGTGCCCCCGGCAGCCGGCCGTGCAGGGCACGCAGTACCGACAGCCCGCCCACGCCGGAATCGAAGATGCCGATGAGCGGGGGCACGGGGGTGTCGGTGCGGGGAGGCACGTGCGGCGTGCCGGCCGGGCGGGATGACATGGCGGACGGCCAGTCTACCCGGGGTCCTCGGTGCATTCCCGGAGGGCGGTGACGCGGACATTCTGGAGAGTTCGCCTTAAAATAGCACGATCGTTCGTTCTATCCTTGATGGCGCTTCACCCACGGCGCCGTCGACCCGGCTCGCGCACCCGCCCGCTACCGCGCGGCGTTGCAGCGGTGCTGCCACTAGAATCCCGCAGTTAACGTAAACGTCAATTCAGACACGATCCGACAGGAGCAACGCGACATGAAGGTACTGGTAGCCGTCAAGCGCGTCGTCGACTACAACGTCAAGGTACGCGTGAAGTCAGACGGCACGGGGGTGGACATCGCCAACGTGAAGATGAGCATGAACCCCTTCGACGAGATCGCCGTCGAGGAGGCCGTGCGGCTGAAGGAGAAGGGGACCGCCACCGAGGTGGTGGTCGTCTCCTGCGGCGTGGCCCAGTGCCAGGAAACGCTGCGCACCGCCATGGCCATCGGCGCGGACCGCGCGATCCTGGTGGAGACCCCGGCCGACGTGGACCTGCAGCCGCTGGCCGTGGCCAAGCTGCTCAAGGCCGTGGCCGACAAGGAGCAGCCGCAGCTGGTGATCCTGGGCAAGCAGGCCATCGACGATGACTGCAACCAGGTGGGCCAGATGTTCGCCGCGCTCGCCGACTGGCCCCAGGCCACGTTTGCGTCGAAGGTGGAGCTGGCCGACGGCGCTGCGTCCGTCACGCGTGAGGTCGACGGCGGCCTGGAGACGCTCAAGCTGGCGCTGCCGGCGGTGGTGACCACCGACCTGCGCCTGAACGAGCCGCGCTACGTGACGCTGCCCAACATCATGAAGGCCAAGAAGAAGCCGCTGGACACGCTCAAGCCGGCCGACCTGGGCGTGGACATCGCCCCGCGTCTGAAGACGCTGAAGGTGGCCGAGCCCGCCAAGCGCGGCGCCGGCGTGAAGGTGCCCGATGTCGCCACGCTGGTGGCCAAGCTGAAGACCGAAGCGAAGGTGATCTGAGATGGCTGTCCTCGTCATTGCCGAACACGACAACGCCGCGCTCAAGGGCGCGACCCTCAACACCGTGAGCGCTGCGGCCCAATGCGGCGGCGACGTGCACGTGCTGGTGGCCGGCTCCGGCGCCGGCGCGGCCGCCCAGGCGGCGGCGCAGGTGGCCGGTGTGGCCAAGGTGCTGCATGCCGACGACGCGCGCTTCGCCGAGCTGCTGGCCGAGGACGTGGCCGCCCAGGTGCTGGCGCTGGCCTCGGGCTACAGCCACATCCTGTTCCCGGCCACGGCCAACGGCAAGAACGCCGCCCCGCGCGTGGCCGCCAGGCTGGACGTGGCTCAGATCAGCGACATCACCAAGGTGGTGGCCGCTGACACCTTCGAGCGCCCCATCTACGCCGGCAACGCGATCGCGACCGTGCAGAGCGCGGACGCGGTGAAGGTGATCACGGTGCGTACCACGGCCTTCGATCCCGCCGCGGCGACCGGCGGCTCTGCCTCAGTGGAATCCATCGCGGCGGCGGCCGGCAACGGCAAGGCCAGCTTCGTCGGCCGCGAGGTCACGAAGAGCGACCGCCCGGAACTCACCGGCGCCAAGATCATCGTCTCCGGCGGCCGCGCGCTGGGTTCCTCGGAGAAGTTCACCGAGGTGCTCACGCCCCTGGCCGACAAGCTGGGCGCCGCGCTCGGCGCGAGCCGCGCCGCGGTCGATGCGGGCTACGCCCCCAACGACTGGCAGGTGGGCCAGACGGGCAAGATCGTCGCCCCGCAGCTGTACGTGGCCGTCGGCATCTCGGGCGCCATCCAGCACCTGGCCGGCATGAAGGATTCCAAGGTGATCGTGGCGATCAACAAGGATCCGGAAGCGCCGATCTTCAGCGTGGCGGATTACGGCCTGGAGGCGGACCTGTTCGCCGCCGTGCCCGAGCTCATCAACGCCCTCTGACGCCCCACTGGCGCGCGCCCATGGCGACGCGCACCGATGCATCCGAAGGGCGCCCGCCGTGGCGCCCTTTTTCATGACTTCAGGAGACCCCATGACCTACCGCGCGCCCGTCAAGGACATGCTGTTCGTGATGCAGGAGCTGGCCGGCATCGACGCCGTCTCGCGCCTGCCCGGCTTCGAGGAGGCCGGCCTGGACACCGCCCAGGCCGTGCTGGAGGAATGCGCCAAGCTGAACGAGGACGTGGTCGCCCCGCTGAACTGGGACGGTGACGTGAACCCCTCGTCCTTCCAGGCTGGCGAGGTGCGCGCCACGCCGGGCTTCAAGGCCGCCTTCGACCAGTACGTGCAGGGCGGCTGGCAGGGCCTGCACCACCCGGCCGACTTCGGCGGCCAGGGCCTGCCCAAGCTGATCCATGCGGCCTGCCAGGAAATGGTCAACGCGGCCAACATGAGCTTCGCGCTGTGCCCGCTGCTGACGGACGGCGCGATCGAGGCGCTGCTGACGGCCGGCACGCCCGAGCAGCAGGCCACCTACCTGCCCAAGCTCATCGACGGCACCTGGACCGGCACCATGAACCTGACCGAGCCGCAGGCGGGCTCGGACCTGTCGCTGGTGCGCACGCGCGCGGAGCCGCAACCCGACGGCAGCTACAAGCTCTTCGGCACGAAGATCTTCATCACCTGGGGTGAGCACGACATGGCCGAGAACATCGTCCATCTCGTGCTGGCGCGCGTGGCCGGGGCACCCGAGGGCGTGAAGGGCATCTCGCTGTTCATCTGCCCGAAGTTCCTGCTCAATGCCGACGGCACGCCGGGCGCGCGCAACGACGTGCACTGCGTGAGCATCGAGCACAAGATGGGCATCAAGGCCAGCCCCACCGCCGTGCTGCAGTACGGCGACCACGGCGGGGCCGTCGGCTACCTGGTGGGCGAGGAGAACCGCGGCCTCGAGTACATGTTCGTGATGATGAACGCCGCCCGCTTCGGGGTGGGCGTGCAGGGCATCGCTGTGGCCGACCGCGCCTACCAGCGCGCCGTGGCCTATGCGCGCGACCGCGTGCAGTCGCGGCCGGTGGACGGCTCCATGAACACGGCCGCGCCCATCATCCACCACCCGGACGTGCGTCGCATGCTCATGACGATGCGTGCGTACACCGAGGGCTGCCGCGCCATGGCGCTGGTGGGGGCGGCCGCGTACGACGCGGCCCACCACCACCCCGACCCCGAGGCCCGTGCCCAGAACCAGGCGGTCTACGAGTTCCTGGTGCCGCTGATCAAGGGCTATTCCACCGAGATGAGCATCGACGTCGCCTCGCTGGGCGTGCAGGTGCATGGCGGCATGGGTTTCATCGAGGAGACGGGGGCCGCGCAGCACTACCGCGACGCGAAGATCCTGACCATCTACGAAGGGACCACGGCGATCCAGGCCAACGACCTGGTGGGGCGCAAGACCGCGCGCGACGGCGGCCGCACGGCCCGGGCCATCGCCGCGCAGATCGAGCAGACGGAGCAGGCGCTCGCGGCCAGCGGCAACGACGCGGCGCAGGCGATGTCCCGCCGCCTCGGCGCCGCCCGCCTGGCCTTCCTCGACGTGGTGGAGTTCGTGGTCGCTGGGGCGAAGGGCCAGCCCAACGCCGTGTACGGCGGCAGCGTGAAGTACCTGATGCTGGCCGGCAACCTGGTGGCCGGCTGGCAGATGGGTCGTGCGCTGCTGGCCGCGGAAAAGCGTCTCGCCGAGGGCAGCGACGCCGACTTCATGCGCGCCAAGATCGCCACCGCCCGCTTCTACGCCGACCACATCCTCACCCAGGCCCCCGGCCTGCGCGACGCGATCGTGGACGGCGCCGCCCCGATCAACGACATGGCTCTGGAGGCCTTCTGATGACGATGCCCGCCGTCCTGGCGAACCTGCCGCTGCCCATCATCGGTTCGCCGCTGTTCATCATTTCCAACCCCAAGCTGGTCATCGAGCAGTGCAAGGCGGGCGTGGTGGGCTCCATGCCCGCGCTCAACGCCCGCCCCGCCCAGCAGCTCGACGAGTGGCTCGCCGAGATCACGGAGACGCTGGCCGCCCACAACCGCGAGCACCCGGACCGGCCGGCCGCGCCCTTCGCGATCAACCAGATCGTGCACAAGAGCAACGACCGCCTGGAGCACGACCTGCAGGTGTGCGCCAAGTACAAGGTGCCCATCGTCATCACCTCCCTGGGCGCGCGCACCGACGTGAACGACGCGGTGCACAGCTGGGGCGGCGTGGTGCTGCACGACGTCATCAACAACACCTTCGCGAAGAAGGCGATCGAGAAGGGCGCCGACGGCCTCATCGCGGTGGCCGCAGGGGCCGGCGGACACGCCGGCACCAAGAGCCCGTTCGCGCTCGTGCAGGAGATCCGCGAGTGGTTCGATGGCCCGCTCGCCCTGTCGGGCGCCATCGCCACGGGCGGCGCGGTGCTGGCTGCCCAGGCCATGGGCGCCGACTTCGCCTACATCGGCTCGGCCTTCATCGCCACCGAGGAGGCGAGGGCGGTGGACGCGTACAAGCAGGCGATCGTGGAGTGCTCGAGCGACGACATCGTCTACTCCAGCCTGTTCACTGGCGTGCACGGCAACTACCTGAAGCCGTCCATCCGCGCGGCCGGGCTGGACCCGGACAAGCTGCCCGAGAGCGACCCCTCCGCCATGAACTTCGGTGGCGACGCCAAGAAGGCCTGGAAGGACATCTGGGGCTGCGGGCAGGGCATCGGGCCCGTCAAGCAGGTGGTGCCCGCCCGCGAGCTGGTGGCGCGCTTGGCGCGTGAGTACGCCGAGGCCCGTGCGCGCCTGAAGCTCTGAGGCGCCGAGGGGCTCAGCCCGCGCGATCCGGCGCGCTCGGCTCCGCCACCAGGGTCGCGTCGCAGCCGGTGGCGGCGGCGATCCACCGCCGGGCTGCCCGGGCCACCCAGGGCGCGGCCGCGACCGGCAGCCACGGCAGCACGCGCCCGGGCGCCTGTACCAGGGCACAGCGGTAGCAGCCGTCCGCGGCCGACCACACCAATGCCCGGCAGGCGCCCCGGCGGCGCCGGCTGAGCAGCATGCCCACCGGGCACGGCTCGGCCGCACAGCACACGCCACAGCCATTGCAGGGCTGCCCCAGCGCCGGCTGGCGCGGCGCCTCGGGCTGCAGCCAGATCACCTGTGTCATCGCCGCCACTGTGCGCGCATCCCTGGCCGCCTGTCAGGAAAGTAGCAGGGTCCCCGTTGCGTAATTCGGGGCGGCCCGGCACGCGACCGACGGTGTTACAGTGCCGGGCGTGAATCCCTAGTCCCTTCTGTGCCCCTTGCTGGCTGAGACAACAGCAAGGCGGGTCGCTTATCCGCCAACCGGTCGAGCCGGGCCGCGGAAGGTTGTCCAACCCATCGTAGCCCTGGAAACCGGGGCGAAAGGTGAGCGAAAGATGATGCAGCAGTACAGGTCGAACTCGTACCTGTTCGGCGGTAACGCACCGTACGTCGAAGAGATGTACGAGGCCTACCTCGACAATCCCGGCGCCGTGCCCGACAACTGGCGCGCCTACTTCGACGCGCTGCAGAACGTGCCGGCGGTCGACGGCTCCGACAGCCGCGACGTGGCGCATGCCCCGGTGATCGAATCCTTTGCCCAGCGGGCGAAGTCGAATGCGCTCACCGTGAAGGCCAGCTCGGCCGACCTGGCCGTGGCCCGCAAGCAGGTGCACGTCCAGTCGCTGATCGCCGCCTACCGCTTCCTCGGCAGCCGTTGGGCCGACCTGGACCCGCTCAAGCGCACCGAGCGCCCCAAGATCCCCGAGCTGGAGCCGGCGTTCTACGACCTGAGCGAGTCCGACATGGACATCTCGTTCAGCGCCGCGAACACCTACTTCTCGCGCGCCGAGAACATGACGCTGCGCGAGATCATGCAGGCGCTGCGTGAGACCTACTGCGGCACCATCGGCGCCGAGTTCATGCACTGCACCGACCCGGCCGAGAAGCGCTGGTGGCAGGAGCGCCTGGAAAGCGCGCGCAGCAAGCCGCAGTTCTCGCCCGAGAAGCGCCGCCACATCCTCGACCGCCTGACGGCGGCCGAGGGCCTGGAGCGCTACCTGCACACCAAGTACGTCGGCCAGAAGCGCTTCTCGCTCGAGGGCGGCGAGAGCTTCATCGCCTCGATGGATGAGGTGGTCCAGCGTGCCGGCGAAAAGGGCGTGCAGGAGATCGTGATCGGCATGGCCCACCGCGGCCGCCTGAACGTGCTGGTCAACACGCTGGGCAAGGCGCCCAAGGACCTGTTCAGCGAGTTCGAGCACACCGCGCCCGAGGACCTGCCCGCCGGTGACGTGAAGTACCACCAGGGCTTCTCCAGCGACGTGTCCACCGCCGGTGGCCCGGTGCACCTGAGCCTGGCGTTCAACCCCTCGCACCTGGAGATCGTGAACCCGGTGGTCGAGGGCTCCGTCAAGGCCCGCATGGACCGCCGCGGCGATGCCGACGGCACCCAGGTGCTGCCGGTGCTGGTGCACGGCGATGCCGCCTTCGCCGGCCAGGGCGTGGTGATGGAGACGCTGGCGCTGGCCCAGACGCGCGGCTACTACACCGGTGGCACGCTGCACATCGTCATCAACAACCAGATCGGCTTCACCACCAGCGACCCGCGCGACACCCGCTCCACGCTGTACTGCTCGGACGTGGTGAAGATGATCGAGGCGCCGGTGCTGCACGTGAACGGCGACGACCCCGACGCCGTGGTGTGGTGCACCCAGCTCGCGCTCGACTACCGCCAGCAGTTCAACAAGGACGTGGTGGTGGACATCGTCTGCTTCCGCAAGCTCGGCCACAACGAGCAGGACACGCCCGCGCTGACGCAGCCCCTGATGTACAAGAAGATCGGCCAGCACCCGGGCACGCGCAAGCTGTTCGGCGAGAAGCTGGTCGCCCAGGGCGTGCTGCCGGCCGAGGGGCCTGACGAGATGGTCAAGGCCTTCCGCGCCGCCATGGACGCGGGCAAGCACACCCGCGACCTGGTCCTGACCAACTACAAGAGCAAGTACGCGGTGGACTGGACGCCGTTCCTCGGCAAGAAATGGACCGACGCGGCCGACACCGCGCTGCCGCTGGCCGAGGTGAAGCGCCTGGCCGAGCGCATCACCACCATCCCGGCCAACTTCAAGGTGCACCCGCTGGTCGAGAAGGTGATCGCCGACCGCGCCGCCATGGGCCGCGGCGAGATCAACATGGACTGGGGCATGGGCGAGCACCTGGCCTACGCCTCGCTGGTGGCCTCGGGCTACCCGGTGCGCCTGTCCGGCGAGGACTGCGGCCGCGGCACCTTCGTGCACCGCCATGCCGTGCTGCACGACCAGAACCGCGAGAAGTTCGACGAAGGCACCTACATCCCGCTGCAGCACGTGGCGGACAACCAGGCGCCGTTCGTCGTCATCGACTCCATCCTGTCGGAAGAGGCGGTGCTGGGCTTCGAGTACGGCTACGCCAGTGCCGACCCCAACACGCTGACCATCTGGGAAGCCCAGTTCGGCGACTTCGTCAACGGCGCGCAGGTCGTCATCGACCAGTTCATCGCCTCGGGCGAGGTGAAGTGGGGCCGTGCCAACGGCCTGGTCATGATGCTGCCGCACGGCTACGAAGGCCAGGGCCCAGAGCACAGCTCGGCGCGCCTCGAGCGCTTCATGCAGCTGGCCGCGGACAACAACATGCAGATCGTGCAGCCCACCACGGCCAGCCAGATCTTCCACCTGCTGCGCCGGCAGATGGTGCGCATGTTCCGCAAGCCGCTGGTCATCATGACCCCGAAGTCGCTGCTGCGGAACAAGGACGCCACCTCGCCGATGTCGGAGTTCACCAAGGGTGAGTTCCGCACCGTGATCCCGGAACTCAACGCCGAGATCGATGCCGCGAAGGTCAAGCGCGTGATCGCCTGCTCCGGCAAGGTGTACTACGACCTGGTCAAGAAGCGCGAGGAGAAGAAGGCCTTCGACGTGGCGATCCTGCGCGTCGAGCAGCTGTACCCCTTCCCCCACAAGGCCTTCGCCGCGGAGATGAAGAAGTACGCCGCGGCCACCGAGATCGTGTGGTGCCAGGACGAGCCGCAGAACCAGGGCGCCTGGTTCTTCGTGCAGCACCAGATCCACGACAACATGCAGGACGGCCAGAAGCTCGGCTACGCCGGGCGCCCCGCGTCGGCGTCGCCCGCCGTGGGTTATGCCCACCTGCACCAGGACCAGCAGAAGGCACTGCTCGACCAGGCCTTCGGCAAGCTCAAGGGCTTCGTCCTTTCGAAGTAAGGCACACGCAATACACATCATGGCCATCATCGACGTCAAGGTTCCCCAGTTCTCCGAATCCGTCTCGGAGGGCACCCTCATCACCTGGAAGAAGAAGCCCGGCGACGCCATCGCCGTGGACGAGACGCTGATCGAGATCGAGACCGACAAGGTCGTGCTCGAAGTGCCGGCGCCGTCGGCCGGCGTGCTGGCGCAGATCATCAAGAACGACGGCGAGACCGTCGTCAGCGAGGAGGTCATCGCCCGCATCGACACCGACGCCAGCGCGCAGGTCAGCCCGCTGCAGGTCAAGCAGGTGGCCGATGCCCCGGCGCCGGCCGCGCCGGCTGCGGCCGCCACGGGCGGTGGCAAGGGCGACGTGGCGATGCCCGCCGCGGCCAAGCTGCTGGCCGAGAAGGGCCTGGCTGCGAGCGGCGTGGCCGGCACCGGCCGCGACGGCCGCGTGACCAAGGGCGACGTGCTGGCCGCCGGCGCCAAGCCGGCCGCGCCGGCGCCCGTGTCGGCCCCTGCCGCGCCGGCCGTGGCCAAGCCGCTGCCTCCCGTGGCCGCGCCGGTGGCGCAGAACCTGGGCGACCGCCCGGAGCAGCGCGTGCCCATGACGCGCCTGCGTGCGCGCGTGGCCGAGCGCCTGCTGCAGTCCCAGTCCACCAACGCCATCCTCACCACCTTCAACGAGGTCAACATGGCCCCGGTGATGGAGATGCGCAAGCGCTTCCAGGACAAGTTCGAGAAGGAGCACGGCGTGAAGCTGGGCTTCATGAGCTTCTTCGTGAAGGCGGCCGTGCACGCCCTCAAGAAGTACCCGGTCCTGAACGCGTCGGTCGACGGCAACGACATCGTCTACCACGGCTTCTTCGACATCGGCATCGCGGTGGGCTCGCCGCGCGGCCTGGTCGTGCCCATCATCCGCAATGCGGACCAGATGAACTTCGCCGACATCGAGAAGAAGATCGCCGAGTTCGGCCAGAAGGCCAAGGACGGCAAGCTGGGCATCGAGGAGCTCACCGGCGGCACCTTCTCCATCTCCAATGGCGGCGTGTTCGGCTCGATGCTGTCCACGCCCATCATCAACCCGCCGCAGTCGGCCATCCTGGGCGTGCACGCCACCAAGGACCGCGCGGTGGTGGAGAACGGCCAGGTCGTGGTGCGCCCCATCAACTACCTGGCGATGAGCTACGACCACCGCATCATCGACGGCCGCGAAGCCGTGCTGGGCCTGGTCGCCATGAAGGAAGCGCTGGAAGACCCCGCGCGCCTGCTGTTCGACATCTGACGCGAAAGGCCATCGATGTCCAGCAAGCAATTCGACGTCGTCGTCATCGGCGGCGGCCCCGGCGGCTACATCGCTGCCATCCGCGCGGCGCAGCTCGGCTTCAACACGGCGTGCATCGACGAGTGGAAGAACGCTGCCGGCGGGCCCGCCCCCGGCGGCACCTGCACCAACGTCGGCTGCATCCCGTCCAAGGCCCTGCTGCAGTCCAGCGAGCACTTCGACCACGCCGCGCACCACTTCGGCGACCACGGCATCAGCCTGGCCGACCTGAAGATCGACGTGGCCAAGATGGTGGGCCGCAAGGACGCCGTCGTGAAGCAGAACAACGACGGCATCCTCTACCTGTTCAAGAAGAACAAGGTGAGCTTCTTCCACGGCCGCGGTTCGTTCGTGGCGGCCAAGGACGGCGGCTACGAAGTCGCGGTGGCCGGTGCGGCGAACGAGACGCTCGTTGCCAAGCAGGTGATCGTGGCCACGGGCTCCAGCGCCCGCGCGCTGCCTGGCGCGCCGTTCGACGAGGAGCACATCCTGTCGAACGACGGTGCCCTGCGCATCCCGTCGGTGCCCCAGAAGCTGGGCGTGATCGGCTCCGGCGTGATCGGCCTGGAGATGGGCTCGGTGTGGCGGCGCCTGGGCGCGCAGGTCACCATCCTCGAGGCCATGCCGGCCTTCCTGGGCGCGGCCGACGAGGCGGTGGCCAAGGAAGCGGCCAAGGTCTTCAAGAAGCAGGGCCTGGACATCCAGCTCGGCGTGAAGATCTCGGGCGTGGAGAAGACGGCCGACGGCGTCACCGTGAAGTACGCCGACGCCAAGGGCGCCGAGCAGGTGCTGGCCTGTGACCGCCTGATCGTCTCGATCGGCCGCGTGCCCAACACCACCGGCCTGAACGCCGAGGCCGTGGGCCTGAAGCTCGACGAGCGCGGCGCCATCGTCGTGGACGCGGAGTGCCGCACCAACCTGCCCGGCGTGTGGGCAGTGGGTGACGTGGTCCGTGGCCCCATGCTGGCGCACAAGGCGGAGGAGGAGGGTGTGGCCGTGGCCGAGCGCATCGCCGGCCAGCACGGGCATGTCAACTTCGACACCATCCCGTGGGTCATCTACACCAGCCCCGAGATCGCCTGGGTGGGCAAGACGGAACAGCAGCTCAAGGCCGAAGGCCGCGCCTACAAGGCCGGCCAGTTCCCGTTCCTGGCCAATGGCCGGGCGCGCGCGCTGGGCGACACGACCGGCTTCGTCAAGATGCTGGCGGACGCGCAGACCGACGAGATCCTCGGCGTGCACATCATCGGCCCGTTCGCGTCCGAACTGATCGCCGAGGCCGTGGTGGCCATGGAGTTCAAGGCCTCGTCCGAGGACATCGCGCGCATCTGCCACGCCCACCCGTCGCTGTCCGAGGCGACCAAGGAAGCGGCGCTCGCGGTGGACAAGCGCACGCTGAACTTCTGACCTGGCAGTGAGCGTCCGGGCGCTGTACCAGCAGACGCTGGCTGAGCGGGGTTACACGGCTGACCCCGCTCAGCTGCGCGCCATCGACGCGCTCGAGCGCTGCGAGAACGAGTGGCTGGCCTACAAGGCCCGCCGCGGCAACGTCGTGGCCAAGCTGCTGGTGCGGCCGCCCATCCCGCGCGGCGTCTACATGTACGGCGGCGTCGGGCGCGGCAAGAGCTTCCTCATGGACTGCTTCTTCCAGTCCGTGCCGCTCACCCGCAAGACCCGTCTGCACTTCCATGAGTTCATGCGCGAGGTGCACCGCGAGCTGCAGGACCTGAAAGGCCGGCAGAACCCGCTGGAGGAGCTCGGCGCACGCATCGCCCGGCGCTACCGCCTGATCTGCTTCGACGAGTTCCACGTGGCCGACGTGACGGACGCGATGATCCTGCACCGGCTGCTGGAATCGTTGTTCGCGCACCGCGTGTCCATCGTCACGACCTCCAACTTCCATCCCGACGGCCTGTACCCGAACGGCCTGCACCGCGACCGCATCCTGCCCGCCATCGCGCTGCTGAAGGACAAGCTCGAGGTGATCAACGTCGATGCTGGCACCGACTACCGGCGGCGCACGCTGGAGCACGTGCAGCTGTACCACACGCCGCTGGGTGGCGATGCCGACGCCGCCATGGCGCGCGCCTTCGACGAGCTGGCCGAGGCGCGCGACGAGTCGCCCGTGCTGCACATCGAGCAGCGCGAGATCCGCGCGCGGCGGCGCGCCGGCGGCGTGGTGTGGTTCGACTTCGCCACCTTGTGCGGTGGCCCGCGCTCACAGAACGACTACCTGGAGCTGGCCACGCAGTTCCACACGGTGCTGCTGTCGGACGTGCCGCAGATGCCGCCACGGCTGGCCTCCGAGGCGCGTCGCTTCACCTGGCTGGTCGATGTGCTCTACGACCGGCGCGTGAAGCTGATCGTCTCGGCCGCGGTGCCGCCCGAGCAGCTGTACACCGAGGGCCCGCTGGCGCACGAGTTTCCGCGCACCGTCTCGCGCCTGGTCGAGATGCAGTCGGCCGAGTTCCTGGCGCTCGGCCACCGGGACGTGGACACGTCCCTGACCTAGCCGGCGCGCGCTACTTCAGCGCTTCGACGCGAATGAGGGCCAGCGACAGGTTGTCGCCCGTGCCCCGCGCCCGTTGGCGGGCCTTGCTGATGAGCATCTCGCTGGCCTCGCGCGGGGACAGCGCGTTCACGATGGCGCCCAGTTCCTTGGGCGACAGGTAGTGCCACAGGCCGTCCGAGCAGGCCAGCAGCGTGTCGCCCACCTGCAGCGGGCCGATCTCGGCCACCTCCACCGGCGGGTCCTGCTGGGTGCCCAGGCAGCCGGTGAGTAGGTTGGATTGCGGGTGCGTGTTGGCCTGCGCCTCGGTGATCTTGCCTTCGTCGATCAGCCGCTGCACATAGGAGTGGTCGATGGTGCGTCGCACCATGTCCGGGCCGCGGAAGTGGTAGACCCGCGAATCACCCGCGTGCACCGTCCAGGCGGAGAGGTCCGGCCGCACCAGGAAGGCGGCCAGTGTGCTGTGCGGCTCCTCGTCGGCGGTGATGGCCGTGAGCTTGATCATGAGGTGCGACTCGACGATCAGCTGCCGCAGCATGGCGGCCGTGTCGTCCGTGCCGGGCGAGTAGCGGTCGAATACCTGGCGGGCGATCATCACCACTTGGTCGGCGGCGGTGCGGCCCCCGCTCTTGCCGCCCATGCCGTCGGCCACCAGGGCCAGGGCGCAGCCGGGCACACGGGTGTGGGCGAGGATCTCCACCTGGTCCTGCTGGTAGGCGCGGTCGCCACGGTGCAGGCCGGTGGCAGCGGACAGGCGGAAGCCCTGGGTCGGCGTACTCATCATGCCCGGCAATATAAACTGGCCGGCTGTGAGCGACGCGCCAGCGAACCCCGATAGCCTGCATTCTCCGCACCGCCGGTTGATCGAGCTGCGCATGGAGCACGCCGACCTGGACGGTCTGATCGACCGCGCAGGCACCCAGGCGGGCGCCGACGAGCTCTCCCTGCGCCGGCTGAAGAAGCGCCGGCTGGCGCTGCGCGACGAGATCGCGCGGCTGGAAGCGGCGCTCGAACCCCCCGAACTCGCCTGATGACCGATGCGATCGCCCTCGACGGGCTGCGGCCCGCCGTGGAGCGCAGTTTCCTGGCCGATGGCCCCCTGGGCCGCACGGATGCCGGCTACCGCCCGCGCGAGGCGCAGCTGCAGATGGCCGATGCCGTGGCACGGGCCATCGAGGACCGGCAGGCCCTGGTCGTCGAGGCGGGCACCGGTGTCGGCAAGACCTTCGCCTACCTCGTGCCCGTGCTGCTGTCGGCTCGTCGCACCCTGGTGAGCACCGCCACCAAGAGCCTGCAGGACCAGCTGTTCTTCCGCGACCTGCCGCGCCTGCGCGATGCGCTGGGTGTGCCGGCCACGGTCGCCTTGCTCAAGGGTCGCGGCAGCTACCTGTGCCGCCATCGCCTGGCCCAGGCGCGCGAGGGCGCGATGCTGCCGGATCGCACGGCGGTGCGTGCGCTGGCGCGCATCGAGACCTGGGCGCATGCCACGGTGACGGGCGACATCGGCGAGCTGGAGGGCCTGGACGAGCGGTCGGACGTCATCCCGCTGGTCACCTCCACCCGCGACAACTGCCTGGGCAGCGAGTGCCCCGAATACGCCAGCTGCCATGTGATGAAGGCGCGGCGCGACGCCATGGCCGCGGACATCGTGGTGGTGAACCACCACCTGTTCTTCGCGGACCTGGCGCTGCGTGACAGCGGTGTCGCCGAACTGCTGCCCACGGTGGACGTGGCGGTGTTCGACGAGGCGCACCAGATGGTGGAGGCCGGCGTGCAGTTCCTCGGACAAACGCTGGGCACGGGCCAGGCGATCGACGTCGCGCGGGACCTGCTGGCCGCCGGGCTGCAGCATGCCCGCGGCCTGCAGCCGTGGACGGAGATCTGCGCGGCGCTGGAGAAGGCCGCCCGGGACCTGCGCCTGGCCGCTGCCGAGGGCATGCCGGACGTGCGTGCCCTCATCAAGCGGCGGTGGGAGGAGGCGGCCGGCCCCGGCCTTGCCGAGGCGCTGGGCGGCCTGCAGGGGGCGCTCAAGGCGGCCGCCGAGGCGGCGCAGGCCGTGTCCGAGGCCGCGCCCGACTTCGCCCGGCTGCAGGCCAGGGCACAAGACCTGGCCGCCCAGGCCGTGCGCTTCCAGGGCCGCGGCGCGGACGACCATGTGCGGTGGGTCGACCTGACGCCATCGCAGGCGCGGCTGGTGGACAGCCCCCTGGACATCCGGGCCATGCTCACGCAGCAGCGTGCGCTCGCGCCCCGGGCCTGGGTGTTCACCTCGGCGACGCTGGGCGACGACGAGACGCTGAGCTGGTTCAGCGAGTCCACCGGGCTGGAGGACGCACGCCACCTGCGCGTGGGCAGCCCCTTCGACTATCCGGCGCATGCCCGGGTGTACGTGCCGCCGCGGTTCCCGCCGCCCGGGGACGATGCCCACTACGCCCAGGTCGGTCGGGCGGCGGCGCATTGCGCCGCGGCGCTGGGTGGACGGACCTTCGTGCTCACCACCACCTTGCGCGCGATGCGCATCGTGGCGGAGTCCCTGGGCGCCGAGCTCACTGCCCTGGGCCAGCCGCTGGAGGTGCTGGTGCAGGGCACGGCGGCCAAGCGGGCGCTGCTGTCGCGCTTCCAGCAGGGCGGTTGCGTGCTGGTGGGGTCGCAGAGCTTCTGGGAGGGCATCGACGTGCCGGGCGACGCCTTGCAATGCGTCATGATCGACAAGCTGCCGTTCCCGCCGCCGAACGACCCGCTGGTCGAGGCGCGGGTGCGGCAGCTGAAGTCGCAGGGCCGCGACGCGTTCAACGACTACTTCGTGGCCGAGGCGGCCATCGCGCTGAAGCAGGGGGCAGGGCGCCTGATCCGGACCGAGACGGACAAGGGGCTGCTGGTCATCTGCGACACGCGCCTGCGCGAGAAGCGTTATGGGGCGCGCCTGCTGGCGGCGCTGCCGCCCATGCGTCCGGTGGCCTCGGGTGAGGAGGCCCTGGGCTGGTTGCGGTCGCTCAGGTAGACCAGGCCGACCCGGCGGGCGTTCCCACCGGGCCGTGCTCGCCCGTCACCAGAGCTGCCACCAGGCCTTCTCGTCGTCCCAGAACTGCCACCACGGCTTCTCGCTGCCGGGGTTGCCCGCGATGAAGCGGCTGTTGGGGTAGTTGCCCTTGAGCACCCGGCCGGCATCGTCGCGCAGCTGCTCCAGGCCCAGCTTGTCGTAGGCCTGGGCCATGATGTGGAGGGCTTCCTCGGTGGCCGCCGTCTGGGGGTAGGTGACGATCGCCTGCTGTGCGCGGTTCGCCGCAGCCACGTAGGCGCCGCGCCGCAGGTAGTAGCGCGCGACATGCACCTCGTAGTCGGCCAGCGCATTGACGATGTAGTCCATGCGCAGCTTGGCGTCCGGCGTGTACTTGGACTCCGGGAACTGCTCGACCAGCTGCTTGAAGGCCTGGTAGGCATCGCGCGCTGCCTGCTGGTCGCGCTCGGACAGCTTCTGCCGCGACAGCGACGCGAGCACGCCGATGTTGTCGTTGAAGTTCACCAGGCCGCGCAGGTACAGCGCGTAGTCCAGGCCGGGGCTGGACGGATTCAGCTTGATGAAGCGGTCGAGCGTGGACAGCGCCGCGGCCTTTTCGCCGGCCTTCCAGTTGGCGTAGGCCAGGTCCAGCTGGGCCTGCTGGGCCAGCAGCGTGCCGCCAGCGCGGCCTTCCACACGTTCGAGCAGCTTGATCGCGTTGAGCCAGCCGCCGGCCGACATGTCGGACTTGGCATCTGCATACAATTTCTCCGCAGACCCCTGGATGTCGCCGTCGTCCGGCGTCGAGCTGCAGGCGGCCAGCAGCACGGCCAGGGACGTCATCGCGGCGCGCGCCAGAGGGCGACGCATCAAGGCTTGGATCATCGGTGCAGCGGCATCAGCGAACGCCGTGCCGGAATGGTCGGGCGGGAAAGTGAAGGATTATATGGGGGGGGCTTGCCCGTCCCGGGACACCGTCCCGGAAACGCCCGACAGTGACCTGCTGGGCGATGGCGTGCCGGACGAGGGGGCCGGGCCGCAGGCCGAATGGCGCACGTGGCGGGTGGACGCCGGGGGCCACGCCCAGCGCCTGGACAAGGTGCTCGCACAGGGGGTGCCGGAGTTCTCGCGCAGCCACCTGCAGGGCCTGCTCGCCGCGGGCGAAGTGCGCCTGGACGGCGTGACGGCGACCACGGCGTCCCGCAAGCTGCGCGCAGGGCAGCAGGTCGAGGTCCATCTCGTGCCGCCCGCCGAGGCGCTGGCCTTCACCCCGCAGGCCATGCCGCTGGACATCGTGCACCAGGACGAGCACCTGCTCGTGCTGCACAAGCCCGCCGGCCTGGTGGTGCACCCGGCGCCGGGGCACTGGTCCGGGACCCTGCTCAACGGCCTGCTGGCGCACGATGCCCGCGCGGCCCGCCTGCCGCGAGCGGGCATCGTGCACCGGCTGGACAAGGACACCTCCGGCCTCATGGTCGTGGCGCGCACCCTGGAAGCCATGACCGCGCTGGTGCGCGACCTGGCCGCGCGCCACATCCACCGGCGGTACCTGGCACTGGCCCATGGCGACGTCGGGCTGGATCCCTTCACGGTCGAAGCGCCGGTGGGCCGCGATCCCGTTTCCCGGGTCCGCATGGCGGTCACCGCACAGGGCAAGCCGGCGCGGACGGACGTCCTGCCGGTGGCCAGCGGGGCGGCCATGACCGGGCCGGTGAGCGCCGTCCGGTGCGTGCTGCACACGGGCCGCACGCACCAGATCCGTGTTCACCTCGCATCGCGCGGGCACCCCTTGGTCGCCGACACCTTGTATGGGGGATCGCCGGCCCTCGGCATGCAGCGTCAGGCCCTGCACGCCGTCGAGCTGGAGCTCGACCACCCGCTCACGCGGCGGCCGTTGGCGTTCCGCGCCGAGCCGCCGCCGGACTTCGCCCAGGCCTGGGCCGCTGTGGTGCCCGGTTGACAGACGGCAGCACGCGAGGCGGCACGGTGCCGCCTCGGCAGGCTACAATGCGGCCCCAAGCCGACCGTCGTTCCGAGCGGCAGGTGCCGTGGTCGAAGTCCTGGCCATGCCCGCCCCGCCCTGGAGAGCCGCACGTCGCCGAACGCGATGCGGCGCAGGCGCCGATCGAGCCCCCCGCTGGCCGCCACTGGAGCCGCCGGCCACACCAACCAACGTATTGCCCCGCTGGCGCCCTGCGCGCCCTGCCAGCCCGACGTCACCCTGGCGCGCTCGCGCCGCCGCGTCGCCGGGCCGGTCGTGCCCCTGAGCGGGCCTGTTGATGACAACGTCGCTGCCTCCTTGTTGCAGCCTTGATGCCGGTCGATGAACACACAGGACGCCAAGCGCGTGCTTGAGACGGCGCTCATCTGCGCCAGCCAGCCCATGCCGCTGCGCGACATGCGGGCGCTGTTTGCCGAGCAGGTGGGCAGCGACACGCTGCGGACCATGCTCGACGAGCTGTCTCGCGAATGGTCGGGGCGGGGCGTGGAGCTCGTCGCGCTGTCCAGCGGCTGGCGGTTCCAGAGCCGGCCGGAGATGCGCGAGTTCCTCGACCGGCTCAACCCCGAGAAGCCGCCGCGCTACTCGCGCGCGGTGCTCGAGACCCTGGCCATCATCGCGTACCGCCAGCCCGTCACGCGCGGCGACATCGAGGACATCCGCGGCGTGGTGGTGTCCAGCCAGATCATGAAGCAGCTCGAGGACCGCGGCTGGATCGAAGCCATCGGTCACCGGGACGCGCCGGGCCGGCCGGCCCTGTATGCCACCACGCGCCAGTTCCTGGATGACCTGGGCCTGGACAGCCTGGACAAGCTGCCCCTGCTCGACAGCCCGGCCGGTGCCCAGGCGCTGGCGGCGCTGGGCGAGGCACAGTCGGCGCTGCTGGTCGACCAGGCGCAGCTGCCGCTGGAGCCGGCTGAGGCCCCGGCCGACGAGGCAGCCGACGAGCCGGCTGACAGGCAGGCCGACGCGGAGACCCACCCGCCGACCGACGCACGAAGCGAGGCACAGACCGTCGCCACCAGCGAGACCGGCTCCGAGACCGACGCCGAGACCGACGCCGAGACCGACGCCGAGACCGACACCGGGACCCCGGACGGCCATGCCGCCGAGGCTGGCCCGGACCCCGACACCGATACCCCCCCTCCCTCCAGTTCCCCCACAGCATGAACCACGATTCCCAGCCCGACATGCCGCCGTCCGACGCGGCCCCGGCGCCCGAGGGCACCGACAACGGCGCGGCCCCCGCGCCGCGGCGCCGCACGCGAGCGCGCAAGGCCGACATGGCCGAGGCGGACGCGACGGTCGGCGAGCCGACGGGGGAGCCGGCCAGCGAGGCCGCGGCGGACCCGACGGCCCCGGCGCGCAAGACACCCCGCCCGCGGGCTCGCAAGCCCGCCGAGCCCGTGGCCGAAGCGGGCGCCAGCATGGCGGAGGCCGGGCAGGGCGGTGACGGGGTGGCCGTCGAGGCGGTGGCCGTGACCGCCGCGCCGCCGGTGCCTGCCGTGGCGGCCCCGGAGGCGACCGCGGGCGCCGAGGACGCTCTGGCGCCTGACGGGGGCGACGATGAAGAGGCGGACGGCGAAGGCCGCCGCGGACGCAACCGCCGCCGGCGTCGCCGTGGCAAGGGCGAGCGTGACGGCGCCCCGGAAGGGCAGGCCGTGGCCGAGGGCGGCGCGCCCGCGACGGCCGGCGGGGGCGTCGTGCCCGATGCCGCCGAGGCCTTTGCCGCCGTGCTCGCTGGCGAGTTCGATGCGAGCGAAGAGGGCATGGCGATGGCGGATGCCGGGGTGGGCGACGAAGCGGCCGCTGGCAGCCAGGTCGAGCTGGCGCCCGACGCCACGGACGCGGCCTCCGAGGGCGGTACCGCGAATGCGGGGGAGGCCTCGGACAAGCGCGTGCTGCTGCCCGATGCCGACGCCCCCAAGCTGCACAAGGTGCTGGCCCAGTCCGGCATCGGCTCGCGGCGCGACATGGAGCAGGCCATCATCGATGGCCGGGTGCAGGTGAACGGTGAGGTGGCCCACACGGGCATGCGCGTGTCCTTTGGCGACCGCGTGACGCTCGACGGCAAGCCGGTGCGCTTCCGTATCGCACCGCCGCCTGCCAGGGTGATCGCCTACCACAAGCCGGTGGGCGAGGTCGTCACGCACGACGATCCTCAGCAGAGGCCGACGGTGTTCCGCAAGCTGCCGCGCCTGCCGCAGGGCAAGTGGCAGTCGGTAGGCCGCCTGGACATCAACACCGAAGGCCTGCTGCTGTTCACCAACTCCGGTGACATGGCCAACAAGCTGATGCACCCGCGCTTCGGCGTGGAGCGTGAGTACGCGGTGCGCGTCCTCGGCACGTTGGAGAAGGACGCCCGGGACCGCCTGCTGGCCGGGGTGGAGATCGAGGGCCAGCCGGCTGCGTTCAAGTCCATCGAGGACGGCGGCGGCGAGGGCGTGAACCACTGGTACCGGGTGGTCATCACCGAGGGCCGCAACCGTGAGGTGCGCCGCCTGTTCGAGGCCGTGGGCCTGGCGGTGAGCCGGCTGATCCGTATCCGCTATGGCTGCGTGGTGCTGCCGCGGGGGCTGAAGCGCGGCGTGTGGGTCGACCTGGGCGAGGCGGACGTGCGCGCGCTGCGCCAGATGACCGATGGCCCGCGGGGCGGTGAGCCCCGCCGCGACGGCGGCCGTCCGGAGCGCGGTGCGCCGGCCAAGCGCGGCGGCCCGGATGGCGGGCGAGCGGACCGGCAGGATCGTCCTGACCGCCCGGATCGGCAGGACCGCCAGGACCGCCAGGACCGCCAGGGCCAGGCACAGGCCAAGAAGAAAGGCCCGGAGAACGTGCGCCGGGACCGGCCGGAACGCGACCGCGTGCGGGACCGGGAGGACGGCGACCGCCTGCCGGGTGAACTGCGTGAGCCGGGCGACCCGACCCGCATCCCCAATCCCCTGATGCAGACCTACGACCGGCGTGCCGTGCAGAACCAGCGGCAGCCGCGGCGTGACGAGGACTACGAGAACGGTCCCATCCCCAACCCCCTGCAGCAGACCTACGACAAGCGCTTCGTGCAGCCGCAGCGGGGCTTCGGCGGCAAGCCGGCCAAGGGTGGCAAGGGAGGAGGGGGCGCCCAGCGCGAGCCGGATCCGATGCAGACCTCCGTCGGCTACATCGGCGCCGATGCCTTCGTGCGCAAGGTGCACGGCAAGGGCGGGGGCGGGGGCGGTCGCCGCGGCCGGCGCTGAGGCAGCGGGGAACCCGCCCACGGGCGGGCGGTCCACCCCTGTCGCACGATAGAATTCAAGGCTTTGCTTCCATCAAGCACCCAGGAGAACACCATGGCCATCGAACGTACCCTCTCGATCATCAAGCCCGACGCGGTCGCCAAGAACGTGATCGGCCAGATCTACTCGCGCTTTGAAGGCGCCGGCCTGAAGGTCATCGCTGCGCGCATGATGCAGCTGTCGCGTGCGGACGCCGAGGCTTTCTACGCCGTGCACAAGGCCCGTCCCTTCTTCAACGACCTCGTCGGCTTCATGATCTCCGGCCCGGTGATGGTGCAGGTGCTCGAGGGCGAGAACGCCATCGCGAAGAACCGCGAGCTGATGGGCGCCACCGACCCGAAGAAGGCCGACAAGGGCACCATCCGCGCCGATTTCGCCGACTCGATCGACGCCAACGCCGTGCACGGCTCGGACGCCGCGGAGACCGCCGCCGTGGAAGTGGCGTTCTTCTTCCCGGGCATGCAGGTCCATTCGCGCTGACACTGCCTTCGGGCGGCTGGCAAGGGTCGTGTCATGGGGTTGGTCAATCTGCTCGACTTCGACCTGGACGGCCTCGCCGCCCACTGCGAAGGGCTGGGGGAAAAGCGTTTCCGCGCCACCCAGCTCTTCCGCTGGATCCACCAGAAGGGCGCCGCCGATTTCGGTGCCATGACCGACCTGGCCAAGTCCCTGCGCGACAAGCTCGCCGGGACGGCCGAGATCCGCCCGCTGCCGGTCATCACCGAGCAGGCCTCGGCGGACGGCACGGTGAAGTGGCTGTTCGACGTCGCCAACGGCGATGCCGTCGAGGCGGTATTCATCCCCGAGGACGACCGGGGCACCTTGTGCGTCTCGTCGCAGGCGGGCTGTGCGGTGGGTTGCCGCTTCTGCTCCACCGGCCACCAGGGGTTCTCGCGCAACCTGACCACCGGCGAGATCCTCGCCCAGCTGTGGCACGCCGAGCACCACCTGCGCCAGCGCCTGGGCCTGGACGCGGGCGAACGCGCCATCACCAACGTGGTGATGATGGGCATGGGCGAGCCGCTGCAGAACTACGCCGCGCTGGTGCCCGCCCTGCGCGTCATGCTGGACGACCACGGCTACGGCCTGTCGCGCCGGCGGGTGACCGTGTCCACGTCCGGCGTCGTGCCGATGATGGACCGCCTGCGTGACGACTGCCCGGTGGCCCTGGCGGTGTCACTGCACGCCCCCACCGACGTCCTGCGCGACGAGCTCGTGCCGCTCAACCGCAAGTACCCGCTGGCGGAGCTGATGGCGGCCTGCCTGCGCTATCTGGACCGGGCCCCGCGCGACTTCATCACCTTCGAGTACTGCATGCTCGACGGCGTGAACGACAGCGAGGAACAGGCCCGCCAGCTGCTCGACCTGATCCAGGGCCGGGTACCCGGCATCCCGCGGGTACCCTGCAAGCTCAACCTGATCCCGTTCAACCCTTTCCCTGCCTCCGGCCTGCTGCGTTCTCCCCGGCCGCGCGTGATGGCGTTCGCCAAGGTGCTCCAGGACGCTGGCGTGGTCACGACCGTGCGCAAGACGCGCGGCGACGACATCGACGCCGCCTGCGGCCAGCTGGCGGGCGAGGTGCAGGACCGCACCCGCGTGACCGAACGCCTGAAAAGGCTGCCCGTGCGTGTCGTGGCCGCCACGCCGACGCCGCCCGGGCCCCGCTCGCGCTGACAATGCGGGCCATCGGCTGGTCCGGCTGGTTGAAGGAGAGATGGCGTTGACATCCAAGCATTCCGCCCCCCTGCGCGCCTGGTGCGCGGCGGCCGGCGTTGCCGCGCTCACGGTGCTGCTGTCCGCCTGCGTGGCCCCGGCGGCGCCGCCGAGCCAGGACCTGCGCACCGAGTCCGACCAGACCGACGCCGATCGCCGCGCCCGCGTGCGCATGGAGCTCGCATCGGCCTATTTCGGGCGGGGACAGAACACGACGGCGCTGGACGAGGTGAAGCTGGCGCTGCAAGCCAAGCCGGACCTGCCCGAGGCGCACAACCTGCGTGGCCTGATCTACGCCCGCATGGGCGAGCACGGCCTGGCCGAAGACAGCTTCCGTCGGGCCCTGCAGCTGAGCCCGCGCGACGCCGACACCATGCACAACTACGGCTGGTACCTCTGCCAGCAGCGCCGGTTCCCGGAGGCCGAAGCGCAGTTCAATGCCGCGCTGGCGGTGCCGAACTACCGGGAACTGACACGCACCCTGCTGGCGCAGGGGGTGTGCCAGGCGCGCAACAACCAGTGGGCCGAAGCCGAGCGCAGCCTGCAGCGCTCGTATGAGCTGGACCCGGCCAACGCGGCCACGGCGGTCAACCTCTCGGAGGTGCTGCTGCGCCGTGGCGAGCCCGAGCGCGCGCGCTTCTACATCCGGCGGGTCAACAACAACGACCAGCTCGTGAGCGCCCAGACGCTCTGGCTGGCCGCCCGCATCGAACACAAGCTGGGCGAGACCGCCCAGGTGCGCGCGCTGGGCATCCAGCTGCTCAACCGCTTCCCCCAGTCGCCCGAAGCCACGCTGTACGAAAAGGGCCAGTTCGAATGACCGAGTCTGCCGCCACGGCGGGCGCGCTGCTGAAGGCCGCGCGCGAGAAGCAGGGCCTGCACGTGGCCGCCCTGGCCACCATGCTGAAGGTGCCTCCGCGCAAGCTGGAGGCGCTCGAGGCCGACCGCTACGACGACCTGCAAGGCGCCACCTTCGTGAGGGCCCTGGCCCAGGCCGCCTGCCGGGCGCTGAAGGTGGATCCCGGCCCCGTGCTGGAACGCCTGCCCGAGCAGGACTCGGGCACGCTCAGCCAGCTGGAGCGGGGCCTGAACACCCCGTTCCGTGAGCGCAACGGGCCGCACGACACCGCGGAGATCAGCCGCTGGGCGAACCCGGTTGTGGGCGGCGTGCTGCTGCTGTTGCTGGGGGCGCTGGCGTTCCTGCTGTGGCCTGCCGGCTGGCAGCCCTGGCCAGGCGGTCGTGCGGGCGGTTCGTCCGCGGACCGCCCCGCGGACTCCACCGTGGTGGAGCCCGTGTCCTTGCCGGCGCCGCTCGCCTCGGGCGGGCCGGCGCCTTCGGCCCTGCCCGGAGCCGCGCCGACGCTCCCGGCGTCGGCCCCAAGCGCCGCGGCCAGCGCAGGCGCAGTGCGGGTGCCGGCCGCCGCACCGGCGGTGCCGACGCCGTCGCCCGCCGCCACCCCGCCCAGCGCATCCGCCACCGCGGCGCCTTCACCTGCAACCACCGGCACCGGTGCAGCCTCCCTGCAGCTGCGGGCGCGGCAGGCCTCGTGGATCGAGGTGGTGGATGGCCGCGGCCAGCAGGTCTTCGGCCGCACGCTGTCCGCGGGTGAAACCGCCGGCCTGGACGGGGTCTTGCCGCTGCGTGTGAAGATCGGCAATGCCGCGGGGACCGAGATGCACTTCCGCGGCCAACCCGTGGCCCTCGTGGACGACAACGGTGACAACGTCGTCCGGCTCGAACTGAAATGACCGCCGCATGAGCGACCTGCCCCTGCCGTGCTCTTCCACCTCGGACGAGCTGCCCATCACCGCCGCCGCGCCGGCGCCGCGCCGATCGCGCCAGGCCCGTGTCGCATGGGGCAGCCGCATCGTCACGGTGGGCGGTGACGCCCCCGTGCGGGTGCAGTCCATGACGAACACCGACACGGTGGACGTCATCGAGACGGCGATCCAGGTCAAGGAGCTCGCCATCGCCGGCTCCGAGATGGTGCGGCTGACGGTGAACACCCCGGAGGCCGCCGCCGCGGTGCCGCACATCCGCGACCAGCTCGACCGCATGGGCATCGATGTGCCGCTGGTGGGTGACTTCCACTACAACGGCCACCGCCTGCTGGCCGAGCACCCGGCGTGCGCGGAGGCGCTCTCGAAGTACCGCATCAACCCCGGCAACGTGGGCAAGGGCGACAAGCGGGACCGCCAGTTCGCCCAGATGGTCGAGGCCGCCTGCCGGCTCGGCAAGGCCATCCGGATCGGCGTGAACTGGGGCTCGCTCGACCAGGAACTGCTCGCGTCGCTGATGGACGCCAACGCCTCTCGTGCGCAGCCCTGGGATGCCAAGCAGGTGATGTACCAGGCGCTGGTGCAGTCGGCCCTGCAGTCGGCCGAGGCGGCCCGTGACGTGGGCCTGGATCCCAACCAGATCATCATCAGCTGCAAGGTCAGCGGCGTGCAGGACCTGATCTCGGTCTACCGCGCCCTCAGCCAGCGGTGCGACTACGCGTTGCACCTGGGGCTCACCGAGGCCGGCATGGGCACCAAGGGCACGGTGGCCTCGGCGGCGGCGCTGTCCGTGCTGCTGCAGGAAGGCATCGGCGACACCATCCGCGTGTCCCTCACGCCCCAGCCCGGCGAAGCCCGCACGCAGGAGGTGGTCGTCGCGCTCGAGATCCTGCAGGCGCTGGGCCTGCGCAGCTTCAACCCGAGCGTCACCGCCTGCCCGGGCTGCGGCCGCACCACCAGCACCACCTTCCAGGAGCTGGCCAAGCAGATCGACGATTTCCTGCGCGCACAGATGCCCGTCTGGCGCAGCCGCTATCCCGGCGTCGAGCAGATGAAGGTGGCCGTCATGGGCTGCATCGTCAACGGGCCCGGCGAAAGCAAGCACGCCGACATCGGCATCAGCCTGCCCGGCACCGGCGAGGCGCCTGCCGCGCCCGTGTTCATCGACGGCGAGAAGGCGATGACGCTGCGCGGCGAGGGCATCGCCCGCGAGTTCCAGACCATCGTCGAGCAGTACATCGAGCGGCGCTTCGGCACGGTGAACGCGGCGCATTGACGCCGGCGCCGACTCGCCCCCTGGCCGCGCGACCTGCGGCCTGACCCCTTCGTGCGTCTGCCGACCGGCCGGCGCGCGCCACTGCATCCGTCCCGCCTGCCTTCCCATGAGTGACACCCTGAAAGCCATCAAGGGCATGAACGACATCCTGCCGGGCAGCGTCCCGCGCAAGGACAAGCTGCCCGACTCCGCGCTGTGGCAGTGGTTCGAGACCACGGTGCGTTCCGTGCTCGGCCGTTACGGCTACCAGTACCTGCTGACGCCCATCGTCGAGCCCACGGCGCTGTTCGTGCGGGGACTGGGCGAGGTCACCGACATCGTCGAGAAGGAGATGTACTCCTGGCACGACGCCATGAACGGCGATCACCTCACGCTGCGTCCGGAAGCGACCGCCGGCATCGTGCGCGCCATGGTGGAGCACAACGCCCTCTACAACGGTCCCCTGCGCCTGTGGACGATGGGGCCCATGTTCCGCCACGAGCGGCCACAGAAGGGCCGCTACCGGCAGTTCCACCAGCTCGACGTGGAAGCGCTGGGCTTCGCCGGTCCCGACGTCGATGCGGAGTTGATCCTCATGGTGCGCCGGCTGTGGAAGGAGCTGGGGCTGGTCGAGGGCGAGCATGTGCGCCTGGAGATCAACAGCCTGGGCCAGCCGGCCGAGCGCGCGGCCCACCGGGCGGCCCTGGTGGCGCACTTCCAGGACCATGTCGCCGAGCTCGACGAGGACGCCCGCCGGCGGCTGCACAGCAACCCGCTGCGCATCCTGGACACCAAGAACCCGGCGATGCAGTCGCTGGTGGAAGCGGCGCCCAGGCTGATCGATTTCCTCGGGCCGGAGTCGCTGGCGCACTTCGACGCCCTGCGGGCCATGCTGGACGCCGCCGGGCTGCCCTACCGCGTGAACACGCGCCTGGTGCGCGGCATGGACTACTACAACCTCACCGTGTTCGAGTGGGTGACCGACCAGCTCGGCTCGCAGGGCACGGTGTGTGGCGGCGGCCGCTACGACGGCCTGTTTGCCCAGCTGGGCGGGCGCCCCACGCCGGCGGTCGGCTTCGGCCTGGGTATCGAACGCCTGTTGCTGCTCATCCAGGAGCTGGGCCTGCCGGTGCCGGACGCCGCTCCCGACGCTTACGCGATCATCGCGGAGCCGGCCGGTCTGCCGCAGGCGATGGCCGTGCTCGAGGGGCTGCGCGCCGCTGGCGTGGCGGTGCAGATGCATGCGGGCGGCGGCAGCATGAAGTCGCAGTTCAAGAAGGCCGACGCCAGCGGTGCGCGGTTCGCCCTGGTCTTTGGTGGCGACGAGCTGGCCCGCGGCGTCGTGGGGGTCAAGTCGCTGCGCGACCCGGCCGCCGAGCAAAGCGAGCGACCGCTGGCTGACGTGGCCGCGTGGGCCCCATCGCTGCGCCGCCGCGGCCCCGACGCATAATCGCCGTTTTCGCCCGCGCGGCCTGTGCCCGCGGGTTCACCGACCTCTTCGGCCCGCCATGAGAGTGGCGGGCCATCTGGCCCATGGCAAGCAATCTCGACCTGCAGGAACAGGAACAGCTCGACGAGCTGAAAGCGTTCTGGAAGCAATACGGCAACCTCATCACCTGGACGCTCACGCTCGCGCTGGCCGGCCTGGCCGCTTTCAATGGCTGGAACTGGTGGCAGCGTGAACAGGGCGCCAAAGCGGCCGCCATGTACGACGAGCTCGACCGTGCCGTGCAGGCGGGCAACGTGGAGCAGGCGGCGCGGGTGTTCGGCGACCTGAAGGAGCGCCATGGCCGCACCGCCTACGCGGCGCAGGCCGGCCTGCTCACGGCCAACCTCCAGGCCGACAAGGGGCAGGCCGACGCTGCCCAGGCCACGCTGGGCTGGGTCGCGGAACGTGCCGGCGAGGACGAGGTGCGCGCACTCGCGCAGCTGCAGCTGGCGGGCCTGCTGCTGGACAAGAAATCCCACGACGAGGCCCTCAAGCAGCTCGACGCCATCAAGGCGCCCGAGTTCGCCGCGCTGGCCAGTGACCGGCGCGGCGATGTGCTGTTGGCGGCGGGCAAGACGGCCGACGCGGTCCAGGCGTTCCGCTCGTCGTGGCAGGCGCTGCCGGCCACCAGCGACTACCGTCGCGTCGTGGAGGCGAAGCTCACCGCGCTGGGTGCGGCGCCCGACGAGTCGGCGGCTGCGGCCTCGGCGGCCAGCGGGGTGGCCCGATGACGCGCCGGACCCGCCTGACGCGCCCGCTGCTGGCCGCCGTGTGCGTGGCGGCACTGGTTGGCTGCGCCAGCGACCGGCCAAAGCCCGCGCCGCTGCCGGTGGTGGAATCGCCCATCGCCGGCCGCCAGGTGTGGAGCGCACGTGTCGGTGGCGTCACCTTCCCCTTGAGCCTGGCGGTGCGCCAGGGCCGGGTGCATGTGGCCGGCGACGACGGCACGGTGCTCGCGCTCGACGTCGCGTCCGGCCGCGAAGCCTGGCGGGGCGACGCCGGTGGCCGCCTGGCCGCCGGCGTGGGCAGCGACGGGCGCTACGCCGCCGTGGTGACGCGCGCCCAGGAACTGGTGGTCATGGACGCCGGCAAGGTGGTGTGGCGCAAGAAGCTCGATGCCCCGGTGGCGACGGCGCCGCTCGTGGCCGGCGAGCGCGTGTTCGTGCTCGGCGTGGACCGGGTCGTCCATGCCTACGACGTGCTGGACGGCCGCTACCTCTGGGTCTTCAAGCGGCCGGGCGACGCCCTCACGCTGGCCCAGTCGGGGGTGCTCGCCGCCCACCAGGACACACTGCTGGTGGGGCAGGGCACGCGGCTGGTCGGTCTGGACCCTCTGCGCGGCACGGTCCGCTGGGACACCGCCCTGACCACGCCGCGCGGCACCAACGAAGTCGAGCGCCTGGCCGATCTCGTCGGCCCGCCGGTGCGCCAGGGCAGCGTGTTCTGCATGCGCGCCTTCCAGAGTGCGGTCGGCTGCATCGATGCCGAGCGCGGCACCCTGAAGTGGGTGCAGAACCTCGGGGGCACCGAGGCTGTCGGCGGCAGCGAGCAGCTGCTGTTCGCCGCCGATGGCAGCGACCGGATCAGCGCCCGCCGCCGGGGCAGCGGCGAGCTCGCCTGGACCAGCGAACTGCTGCTCAACCGGGCGCTGAGCGCACCTGCCGCCGTGGGCACGGCCGTCGTCTTCGGCGATTTCGAGGGCCACTTGCACTTCCTGGACCAGACCACCGGCAAGCCGGTGCTGCGGCTGCCCACCGACGGCTCCCGCATCGCCGCGCCGCCTGTGCTGGCCGACAACAACACGCTGCTGGTCGCCACGCGCGGCGGCGGCCTCTACGCTTTCCGCCCGGAGTAAGGTGAAACCTGTCATCGCCCTGGTGGGCCGCCCCAACGTGGGCAAGTCCACGCTGTTCAACCGCATGACGAAGAGCCGCGACGCCATCGTGGCGGATTTCGCCGGCTTGACGCGCGACCGCCACTACGGCGATGGCCGGCTGGGGCAACGCGAGTTCATCGTCATCGACACGGGGGGCTTCGAGCCCGACAGCTCCACCGGCATCGTCAAGGAGATGGCCCGCCAGACGCGGCAGGCCGTGGCCGAGGCCGACGTCGTCGTGTTCGTGACCGACGTGCGCACGGGCCTGTCCGGCCAGGACCAGGACATCGCCCGGTACCTGCGCCAGGCCAACAAGCGCGTGCTGCTGGCCGTGAACAAGGCCGAGGGGATGAGCGAATCCCCCTTGCTGGCCGAGTTCCACGAACTCGGCATGGGTGAGCCCCATCCCGTCTCTGCCGCCCACGGCCAGGGCATCCGCAGCCTGATCGAGGCTGCGCTGGCCGATTTCCCCGAGGAGGAGGCCGCCGCGGAGGAAGAGGGCGCCGACACGCCGGTGCGGCTGGCCGTGGCAGGCCGCCCCAACGTGGGCAAGTCGACGCTCATCAACACCTGGCTGGGCGAGGAGCGCCTGATCGCCTTCGACATGCCCGGCACCACCCGCGACGCGATCCGCGTGCCGCTGGAGCGGGCTGGCCGCCGCTACGAGCTGATCGACACGGCCGGCCTGCGTCGCAAGGGGCGTGTCTTCGAGGCGATCGAGAAGTTCTCGGTCGTGAAGACGCTGCAGGCCATCGCCGACGCCCACGTCGTCGTGCTGATGATCGACGCGACGCAGGGCGTGAGCGACCAGGACGCCCACATCGCGGGCTACATCCTGGACTCCGGCCGGGCGGTGGTGATCGCCGTGAACAAGTGGGACGCGATCGACAGCTACCAGCGGGAGATGCTGGAGCGATCGATCGAGCAGCGCCTCGCGTTCCTGAAGTTCGCGCCGCTCGTGCACATCTCGGCGCTCAAGCGCCAGGGCCTGGGCCCGCTGTGGCAAGCGATCGCCGACGCGCATGCCTCGGCCACCGCCAAGCTGCCCACGCCGGTGCTGACCCGCCTGCTCCACGAGGCGGTGGAGCACCAGGCGCCCAAGCGCGCCGGGGCCTTCCGTCCCAAGCTGCGCTATGCCCACCAGGGCGGCATGAACCCGCCCATCATCGTGATCCACGGCAACTCGCTCGAGCACCTGACCGATTCGTACAAGCGCTACCTGGAAGGACGCTTCCGCCAGCACTTCAAGCTGGTGGGCACACCGCTGCGCATCGACACCAAGTCGTCCCGCAACCCGTTCACCGACGGCGAACGCTGAATCCCTACGCGGTGGCGGGGGTGGGCCTGTGTTAACGTGCCCGCTCCAACACACTTCCAACACGGAGCATATCGTGAGCAACAAAGGGCAACTCCTACAAGACCCCTTCCTGAACCTGCTGCGCAAGGAGCACGTTCCGGTTTCCATCTACCTGGTCAACGGCATCAAGCTCCAGGGCCACATCGAGTCCTTCGACCAGTACGTCGTGCTGCTGCGCAACACCGTCACCCAGATGGTCTACAAGCACGCCATCTCCACGGTCGTTCCTGGCCGGGCGGTGAACTTCCACGTCAACGATCCGGCCGACCAGGCCTGATCCTGCATCCCGCGTCGCCCTCACCGGCGACCGGGTCGCTCCCACCTTGAACCCACACACCCCGCCGCCCGACCCCGCGGACCACGACACCGCGCGGGCCGTGCTGGTCGGGGTGGACCTCGGCCCCGGGTCCTCCTTCGACCCGTCGCTGGACGAACTGGCCCTGCTGGCGGAATCCGCCGGTGATGAACCCGTCGCCCGGGTGCTGGCCAAGCGCAAGTCGCCCGACCCCGCGCTGTTCGTCGGCTCCGGCAAGGCCGACGAGATCAAGCTGCTGGTGCAGGCGCACCAGGCGCACGGCGTGATCTTCGACCAGGCCCTGTCGCCTGCCCAGCAACGCAACCTCGAACGCCACCTCGGCGTGCCCGTGGCCGACCGCACGGCGCTGATCCTCGAGATCTTCGCCGCGCGCGCCAAGAGCCACGAAGGCAAGCTCCAGGTCGAACTGGCCAGGCTGCAGTATCTGTCGACCCGCCTGGTGCGTCGCTGGAGCCACCTGGAGCGGCAGCGCGGCGGCATCGGCACGCGCGGCGGGCCCGGCGAGGCGCAAATCGAACTGGACCGCCGCATGATCGGCGACCGCATCAAGGCGGTGAAGGAACGTCTGGAGAAGGTCAAGCGCCAGCGCGGCACCCAGCGCCGGGCGCGCGAACGCAGTGGCACCTTCCGGGTTTCGCTGGTGGGCTACACCAACGCCGGCAAGTCGACGCTGTTCAACGCCCTGGTCAAGGCGCGCACCTACGCGGCCGACCAGCTCTTCGCCACGCTCGACACCACCACGCGCTCGCTCTATCTCGGCGAGGCGGGTCGCTCGGTCTCGCTCTCGGACACCGTCGGCTTCATCCGCGACCTGCCGCACAAGCTGGTCGAGGCGTTCCAGGCCACCTTGCAGGAGGCGGCCGACGCCGACCTGCTGCTGCATGTGGTGGACGCGAGCAGCCCGCTGCTGCTGGAACAGCAGGAGGAGGTGGAGCGCGTGCTGGCCGAGATCGGCGCGGAACGCATTCCGCAGATCCTCGTCTACAACAAGCTGGACCGCCTGGATCCGGCCGCGCGGCCGCGCCAGCTGCGGGACGACATCGAGCGGGGCCCCGGCGACCGCGTGCCCCGCGTGTTCGTCAGTGCCCTGAGCGGCGAGGGCCTGCCCGAGCTGCGTGCCTTGATCGCCGAACAGGCGGTGGTCCAGGCCTTGAGTTCCGGACCTTCTGCCACCATCTTGCCTGACGGCAGCACCGCGCCCCCGGCGGCCGGCTGATCCCCCCTTCAACCCATCGCCCCCCACGGCATGAGCATGCAACCCGACCTCTCCGCCGGCACGACGCCCCTGCGCCTTCGTGCCCGCTTGGGCGCGCTGGCCCGCGCGGCCCGCGCCCTGGTGATGCACAACGGCCGCAACGACGGCCCGCCCGACCTGGACGAGCTGTGGCGCGACTTCAACCGCAAGCTGTCCGGGCTGTTCGGCGGCAAGGGCGGCGGTGGCCAGCCGCCCCGCAATGGCGGTGACGACGCCGGCTTCCAGCCGCCCAACCTGAAGGGCGCGGGCATTGGCGCCGGCCTCATCGGTGGCCTGGTGCTGCTGGTCTGGCTGGGCAGCGGCCTGTTCATCGTGCAGGAAGGCCATCAGGCCGTGGTGACCACCTTCGGCAAGTACAGCAGCACGGTCTCGGCCGGCATGCAGTACCGGCTGCCGTACCCGTTCCAGGCGCACGAGACCGTTCCCGTGACGCAGCTGCGCTCGGTCGAGGTCGGTCGCAACACGGTCAGCCAGGCGACGGCCCTGCGAGACTCCTCCATGCTCACGCAGGACGAGAACATCGTCGACATCCGGTTCATCGTGCAGTACGTGCTGAAGGATGCACGTGCCTTTCTCTTCGAGAACCGGGACACCGACCAGGCGGTTGTGCAGGCCAGCGAGTCGGCGGTGCGCGAGATCGTGGGACGCAGCAACGTGGACTCCGTGCTGTATGAGCGGCGGGACGCCATTGCCGCCGACCTGGCGCGCTCCATCCAGGCCCAGCTCGATCGTCTCAATGCCGGGGTGACGATCCAGAACGTCAACCTGCAGAACGTGCAGGTGCCCGAACAGGTGCAGGCCGCCTTCGACGACGCGGTGAAGGCAGGTGCCGACCGCGATCGCTTCAAGAACGAAGGCCAGGCCTACGCCAGCGACGTCATCCCCAAGGCGCAAGGCACCGCCTCCCGCCTGCGTGCCGAGGCCGAGGGCTACAAGTCGCGCATCGTTGCCACCGCCGAAGGTGATGCGGAGCGGTTCAATGCGGTGTATGCGGAGTACCAGAAGGCGCCCGGCGTCACCCGCGACCGTCTCTACACGGACACGATGCGCGAGGTGTACACGAACGTCAGCAAGGTGATGGTGGACAGTCGCAACGGGTCCAACCTGCTGTACCTGCCTCTGGACAAGCTGATGCAGCAGGCGGGCGCGCCCGCCCCTGCTTCCGGCACCGTGCCGGTGAACACACCGACGCCTCCCACGGACGCCGCCTCGACCGACCGCGGCACGCGCGACCTGCGCAGCCGCGAGCGCGAGGCCCGCTGACCTGCCTGACGAAGAGAGCTTTCCATGAACCGATTTGCCGTCATCGTTGGCAGCGTGCTGGTGCTGCTGGTCGTCGCCGCCTCGACGCTGTTCGTCGTCGACCAACGCCAGGTGGCCGTGGTCTATGCCCTGGGCGAGATCAAGGAGGTGGTCACCGAGCCGGGCCTGAAGGTCAAGCTGCCGCCGCCGCTGCAGAACGTGGTGTTCCTCGACCGCCGCATCCAGACGCTGGACAGCCCGGAGGCCCGCCCCATCTTCACCGCCGAGAAGAAGACGCTGGCCATTGACTGGCTGGTGAAGTGGCGCATCACCGACCCGCGTCAGTTCATCCGCAACAACGGGGTGGACATCCGCAACCTGGAGAACCGCCTGAGCCCCGTGGTGCAGGCCGCGTTCAACGAAGAGATCACCAAGCGGACGGTCGGCGCCGTGCTCGCCAGCGAGCGAGAGAAGGTCATGAACGACGTGCGTGCCCGGCTGGCCGATACGGCGAAGTCCTTCGGTGTCGAGATCATCGACGTGCGCATCAAGCGGGTGGACTTCGTGGCCAGCATCACCGACTCCGTCTACCGGCGCATGCAGTCGGAACGCCAGCAGGTGGCCAACGCGCTGCGCTCCACGGGCCAGGCCGAAGGCGAGCGCATCCGCGCCGATGCCGACCGCCAGCGTGAGGTGATCGTGGCCGAGGCGTACCGGGACGCACAGAAGATCAAGGGCGAGGGCGACGCCAAGGCCTCCGCGCTGTACGCATCGGCCTTCGGCCGCGACGCCCAGTTTGCCCAGTTCTACCGGAGCCTGGAGGCCTACCGCTCGAGCTTCCGGAACAAGTCCGACGTGATGGTCGTCGACCCGTCGTCCGACTTCTTCAAGGCCATGCGCGGCAGCGGGGCCGGCGGCAAGTGAGGCCGATCGCACTCGGCACCCGCCCCGCGCGGTGGCGGTGAGGGCGCCCGGATGAGCGACTGGCTGTGGCCCGCCCTGGCCCTGATGCTCGTCATCGAGGGCCTGTTGCCCTTCATCAGCCCGCGCCAGTGGCGCGAGGTGTTCCTGCGCGCCACCCAGATGAGCGACGGCCAGATCCGCTTCATCGGGCTGACCAGCATGCTCATCGGCATGGGGCTGCTGGTGCTCTTCGGCGGGTCCTGACGTCAGCCTCCCGCCAGGGGGGTGGCCTGTACAATGCCGGTTTTAACCCCGGTGCGTTTTCATGTCCTCTGCTTGGCTGCTGCCAGAGCACATTGCCGATGTCCTGCCCGCCGAGGCCAGGCGCATCGAGGAACTGCGGCGGCAATGGCTGGACCGGGCGCGCGGCTACGGCTTCGAACTCGTCATGCCGCCGCTGCTCGAGTACCTCGATTCGCTGCTGTCGGGCACCGGACGTGAGCTGGACCTGAAGACTTTCAAGCTGGTGGACCAGCTCTCGGGCCGCACGCTGGGCCTGCGGGCCGACACCACCCCCCAGGTGGCGCGCGTCGATGCGCACCTGCTCAACCGTGAAGGCGTGACCCGCCTGTGCTACTGCGGGCCGGTGCTGCACACGCGGCCGAGCGGCCTGCATACCAGCCGGGAGCAGCTGCAGTTCGGTGCCGAGATCTTCGGCCACGCCGGCCTGGAGGCCGACCTGGAGGTGCAGGAGCTGGCACTCGACGGCCTGTCCGCCATCGGTGCGCGCGAGCTCACCATCGACCTGGGCGATGCGCGCCTGGTGCGGTCGGTGCTGGCGGGCGTGCCGCTGGATGCCGATGCGTTGACGGAACTGGTGGCGGCCCTGACGGCCAAGGACGCCAGCGCCGTGCAGGACCTGGCCCGCCGCTGCCCGGTGGACACGCGCGACGGCCTGGCGGCGCTCCTGGATCTGTATGGCGGGCAGGAGGTGCTGGCCGAGGCGCGGCGCCGGCTGCCGGCCCGCGCCTCCATCGCCGCGGCCCTGGACGACCTCGCCTGGCTGACCGGCCACCTGGCGCAGTCGAACCCCGAGGTGCGGGTGGGCTTCGATCTGTCCGACATGTCCGGCTACGCCTACTACAGTGGCGTGCGCTTTGCCGTCTACGGCCTGGGCTCGTCCAACGCCCTGGTGCGGGGCGGCCGGTACGACGAGGTGGGGGCGGTGTTCGGCCGCAACCGCCCCGCCGTCGGCTGCAGCCTCGACCTCAAGAGCCTGGCGGCCGTGGCCCCGGTGGCCGCGCCGCGGCCCGCCATCCGTGCCCCCTGGGCCGAGGACGCCGGGCTGCGCACGGCCATCCGGCGCCTGCGCGACGCCGGCGACACGGTGGTCTGCATCCTGCCAGGCCATGAACACCAGACGCAGGAATTCGACTGTGACCGCGAGCTGGTCGCCGTCGACGGCCTGTGGGTCGTGCGCGCGCTGGCCTGACGGCCGGCGCGTCGCCCAACACTGACACGAGTCATCTCATGCAACAGAGCAACCCGAAGGCCGCCCTGCGTGGCCGCAACGTCGTCGTCGTCGGCACCCAATGGGGTGACGAGGGCAAGGGCAAGGTCGTCGACTGGCTGACGGACCACGCGCAAGGCGTGGTGCGCTTCCAGGGGGGCCACAACGCCGGCCACACGCTGGTGATCAAGGGCGTCAAGACGGCGCTGCAGCTGATCCCGTCGGGCATCATGCGCGATGGCGTCGCCTGCTACATCGGCAACGGCGTGGTCGTGGACCCGTCCCACCTGCTGCTCGAGATCGAGCGGCTCGAGAAGATCGGCCTCGACGTGCGCTCGCGCCTGTTCCTGAGCGAGTCCTGCCCGCTGATCCTGCCCTTCCACGTGGAGGTGGACAAGGCGCGCGAGGCACTGCGGGAAACCAGTGGCGCGGGCAAGATCGGCACCACCGGCAAGGGTATCGGGCCGGCCTACGAGGACAAGGTCGCGCGCCGCGCCCTGCGCGTGCAGGACCTGAAGCATCCCCAGCGCTTCGGCGACCGGCTGCGCGAGCTGCTGGAGCTGCACAACTTCGCCCTGGGCGGCTACCTGAAGAGCCAGCCGCTGGAGTACGGACCGATCTTCGACCAGGCCATGAAGATGGCCGAGGCGCTTCGACCGATGATGGCCGATGTCGGCTACCGCATCCACCAGGCCAGCCGCGCCGGGGACAACCACCTCTTCGAAGGGGCGCAGGGTACCCTGCTGGACATCGACCACGGCACCTACCCGTACGTCACCTCCAGCAACTGCGTGGCGGGCAATGCCGCGGCGGGCGCCGGCGTGGGCCCCGAGATGTTGCACTACATCCTGGGCATCACCAAGGCGTACACGACGCGCGTGGGCTCCGGCCCATTCCCCACCGAGCTGCCCATCGACCAGGCGGGCACCGTGGGCCACCACCTGTCGACGGTGGGCCAGGAGCGCGGCACCGTGACCGGCCGGGCGCGTCGCTGCGGCTGGCTCGATGCGGCCGCCCTGAAGCGCTCGATGATCATCAACGGCGTGTCGGGCCTGTGCATCACCAAGCTCGACGTGCTCGACGGCCTGAAGGAGATCCGCCTGGGCGTGGGCTACAAGCTGGGCGGCCAGTCGCTCGACATCCTGCCGCTGGACGCCGACGAGATCGCCGCGTGCGAGCCGGTGTACGAGACCGTGCCGGGCTGGGAAGGCTCGACCGCCGGCCTGACCGAGTGGGACCAGCTGCCGCTGAACGCGCGCCGCTACCTGGAGCGGCTGCAGGCCTTCATCGGCGCGCCGATCGACATGGTCTCGACCGGCCCCGACCGCGACCACACCATCCTGCTGCGCCACCCCTACCAGTCGGCCTGACGAGAGGAAGACACGATGCTCACCGACGACGGCAAACATCTCTATGTTTCCTGGGACGAGTACCACCTGCTCATCGAGCGGCTGGCGCTCAAGGTGCACGAGTCCGGCTGGCAGTTCGACCAGATCCTTTGCCTGGCGCGCGGCGGCATGCGGCCGGGCGATGTGCTGTCGCGCATCTTCGACAAGCCGCTGGCCATCATGTCCACCAGCTCCTACCGCGCCGAGGCCGGCACCATCCAGGGCCGGCTGGACATGGCCAAGTACATCACCATGCCCAAGGGTGAGCTCGCCGGGCGGGTGCTGCTGGTGGATGACCTGGCGGACTCCGGCGTGACGCTGCACGCCGTGGTGGACCGGCTGCGCGGGCTGCCTTCGATCGCCGAACTGCGCTCTGCCGTCATCTGGACAAAGGCCGCTTCCAGCTACACGCCCGACTACTACGTGGACATGCTGGCGACCAGCCCGTGGATCCACCAGCCGTTCGAGGACTACGACCAGCTGCGTCCCGAGGCGCTGGCGCGCAAGCTGGCCGGCCCCTGAGGGGCTGCGCGGCCCTGCCGGCGCGCGCGGCGCGCGGGCAGGGCGATTGCCGATTGCCCATCGCTGGTGGTCGCTGTCGCGCGACAGCCCGAAGGACAGCGTGAATGACAGCCCGAAGAACCGGGAAGAACTGAAGTGGCGAAGAGTCGCGCCGGAAAAGCAAAAGGGCCGTCACTTGCGTGACGGCCCTTCTAAGATGGTGCCCAGGAGAGGACTCGAACCTCCACGGAGTTACCCGCTAGTACCTGAAACTAGTGCGTCTACCAATTCCGCCACCTGGGCATTTCAGGATTTTGTTTTCGTTGTTAAGCTTGAGCTCGTCAACGAAAGATAGGACTATACCATCAAAACAAAACAGATTGCAAGCCCCCCCGTCGCGCACAGTGCACTGCTGAGCGAACTCGAGGGCATCGTGCTGGGCCACCGCGACGGCCACGGCTTCGTTCAGCGCAGCGACGGCGAGCCCGACGTGTACCTGTCGCCGCAGGAGATGCGGGCCGTGCTGCACCGGGATCGCGTGCGGGTGCGCATCATCCGCTACGACCGCAAGGGGCGGCCCGAGGGCCGCGTCATCGAGATCCTGGAGCGTCGCAAGGCGCCGATCATCGGGCGCCTGCTCCACGAGAACGGCATGTGGCTGGTGGCCCCGGAGGACCGCCGCTACGGGCAGGACATCCTGGTGCCCAAGAACGCCACGGCGAGCGCCGCCGCGGGCCAGGTGGTCGCCGTGGAGCTCACGGAGCCGCCCTCGATGTACTCGCAGCCGGTCGGTCGTGTGACGGAGGTGCTGGGCGACATCGACGACCCCGGCATGGAGATCGAGATCGCGGTGCGCAAGTACGAGGTGCCACACCGCTTCTCCCCGGACACGCTGGCCCAAGCCGCGGCCCTGCCCGACAAGCTTCGCTCGGCCGACCTCAAGCACCGCATCGACCTGCGCGACGTGCCGCTGGTGACGATCGACGGCGAAGATGCCCGCGACTTCGACGATGCGGTGTACTGCGAGCCGCACAGGAGCGGCCGTGGCAAGTCCGCGTTCGTCGGGTGGCGGCTGCTGGTGGCCATCGCGGACGTCAGCCACTACGTCAAGCCGGGCGAGCCACTCGACCAGGATGCCTACGAGCGCGCCACGTCGGTGTACTTCCCGCGCCGCGTCATTCCGATGCTGCCGGAGAAGCTGTCCAACGGCCTGTGCTCGCTGAACCCCGATGTCGACCGCCTCACGCTGGTGTGCGACATGCTCGTCGCCAGTGACGGCGAGGTGCAGGCCTACCAGTTCTACCCGGCCGTGATCTGCTCCCATGCGCGACTCACCTACACCGAGGTGGCGGCCGCGCTGTCCAACACGCGCGGGCCGGAAGCGGCGCGGCGCGAGGCGGTGATGCCGCACCTGCTGCACCTGCACGAGGCGTACCGCGCCCTGCTGAAGGCCAGGCAGCGGCGTGGCGCCATCGACTTCGAGACCACCGAAACCCAGATCGTGTGCGACGAGAACGGCCGTATCGAGAAGATCGTGCCCCGGGTCCGCACCGACGCGCACCGGCTGATCGAGGAGGCGATGCTGGCGGCCAACGTGTGTGCCGCCGAGTTCATCGCCCAGGCGGAACACCCGTCGCTCTACCGCGTGCATGAAGGCCCCACGCCGGAAAAACGCACCACGCTGCAGAACTACCTGCGCAGCCTCGGCGTGGCGCAGTCGGTCAGCGACGAGCCGACCCCGGGAGAGTTCCAGGCGCTCGCGGAGACCACGAAGGACCGTCCGGACGCGGCGCAGATCCACATGATGCTGCTGCGCTCCATGCAGCAGGCGATCTACACGCCTCAGAACTCGGGCCACTTCGGCCTGGCCTATGCGGCGTACACCCACTTCACGAGCCCCATCCGCCGCTACCCCGACCTGCTGGTGCACCGGGTCATCAAGGCGATCCTCGGGCGCAAGCGCTTCCACCTGGCCAGCGGCGAGCTGGCGGAGCCCGTGGCGCGCGTGCGCAAGGGCGGCCGCCTGGCCAAGTCGCAGGTGCAGGAGCAGGAGCACTGGGACGCGGCCGGCGTCCACTGCAGCACCAACGAGCGGCGCGCCGACGAAGCCTCGCGCGACGTGGAGGCGTGGCTCAAGTGCCGCTACATGCGCGAGCACCTGGGCGAGGAGTTCAGTGGCACGGTCAGCGCCGTGACGAGCTTCGGCCTTTTCGTGACGCTCGATGCGCTCTACGTCGAGGGCCTGGTGCACATCACCGAACTGGGCGGCGAGTACTACCGCTTCGACGAAGCCCGCCAGGAACTGCGCGGGGAACGCACCGGCATCCGCTACACCATCGGGGCGCGCGTGCGGGTGCAGGTCAGTCGGGTCGACCTGGATGGCCGACGCATCGATTTCCGCATGGTCAGGGAAGGCGAAGGCGAGCGTCTGCTGGCGCGAGGCCGCGCCGGCAGGCGCGAAGGCACTTCCCCTTCCGCCAGCGACGCCCTGGCGGCGGTGCAGGCAGAGGACCGCGGGCACAAGCGTGCCGCGAAGGCCGCCAAGGCCTCCACGTCCCGGGGGGGCAAGGCGACGAAACCCCGCAAGGCGTCAGCGGCGGAGCCGGGGGGCACGGCACGCCAGTCGTCGACGGGGGGGCGCACGTCCTCGGCGGCGAAGTCGTCGCGGACGCGGCGGTCGGGCTGACACCCGGCCCGCCCGCCGCCGACGGCCCGGGCGCCTGGCCGTCGCGCCGCACGCGTCAGCCGTCGGGCGTGCCGAGGGCCTCGGCCCGGACAGCCATGGCCTCGGCGAGGCGGCTGGCGGGCAGTGGCAAGCCGGCGTCGGCGGCGACCGCGCGGCCATGCAGCCACACACTGCCTGTGGCCGCAGAAAGGGCCCCGGACACCGCCGTGCCCTGCGCGCTCCAGCAACCGCCTATCCAACCGGCCAGCACGTCCCCGGTGCCGGCGCTTGCCAGGCGGGCGCTGCCGGTGCGGTTGACGACAGCGGTGGCATCCGGGCTGGCGATCACGGTGCCAGCGCCCTTGAGCACCACCACCGCTGCGAAGCGCCGCGCCAGTTCCCGGGCCGCGGCCCACCGGTCGTCCTGTACCTCGGTGCTCGCCACCCCCAGCAGGCGAGCGGCCTCCAGCGGGTGGGGAGTCAGCACGGTGGTGTGGCCCCGGGCGGCGCGGCCGGCCAGCGCGCGGGCGAGGGCTGCGTCCGCCGCCACGGCGTTGAGTCCGTCCGCGTCGAGGACCAGACGGGGTGCCTGGGCCAGCAGACACGGCAGCGACTCGCCCAGCGCATCGCCGCCGCCGCAGCCGCACACCACCGTGGCCGAGCCGGGCAGGGCGCTGGCCTGCACGGCGGACCATGGGCGGTGCATGAGTTCAGGCCAGGCGGCGTGCGGCGGCACCGCCGCGCCTGCGACGGCACAGACATAGACCCGGCCGGCGCCGGCGCGCAGCGCCGCGGTGGCCGCCAGCTGCGCTGCGCCTTCCATGCCCGGGGCGCCGCCCACCACCAGCACATCACCGAAACGGCCCTTGTGGCTGGCATGGGCGGCCAGCCGCCGGCCGGCGAGTGCGGCGCGTGCGTCGGCCGCGCAGGCCAGCCGGGCGCTGCCGCCCGCCGCAGCGACACCCAGATCGTCGAACCAGATGTCGCCCGCGGCGTCGCGGCCGTGGGCCGTGAACAGGCCCGGCTTGGCGGTCAACAGGCAGAGCGTGGCGTGTGCCTGCACGCACGGCTCACCCAGGCGCCGCCCGGTGTCGGCGCACAGGCCCGTGGGCACGTCCACCGCGAGCACGCGGCTGCCACGCCGGGCGCAGGCTGCCATGTCGTTCACCGCGGCGGCCAGCGCCCCACCAAGCGGCCGGCGCTGTCCGAGGCCCAGCAGCGCATCGATCACGAGGTCAGGGGGGGTGGGCGGCGGGGCACCTGGCGGGTGCAGCACGATGCCGGCGGCCAGGGCGGCGGCCCGGGCATGGGCCGCATCGGCCGGCGCGGCGTCCGGCTGGCCATGCCAGGTCACGTGGACCTGGCGCCCGTGCTCGGCGAGCCATCGCGCAGCGACCAGCCCGTCGCCACCGTTGTTGCCGGGGCCGGCGGCCACCCACATGTGTCGCGCATGAGGTGCCTGGGCCAGGGCCCAGCGGGCCACCGCCAGGCCAGCCGCCTCGATGAGCGCATGGGCGGGCCGGCACGCGAGCGCCTGGGCCTCGATGGCACGGCTGGCCTCGCTGTCATGCAGCCAGGTGGCAGCGTCGTTCTGCAGCAGGGGGACGGGGCCGGATGGCGAGTTCGGCATGGCGGGCCGCGGTGCGCCGGGCAGGCAATGACCGTCAGCTTAGCGCAGTCGTTCCGGCGCGAGCAGCGCCACGTCGATGCCGTCGGCCGGGCGCCCCTCGAGCAGATCGGCCATGGCGGCACTGGTGGCAGGCGACCACGACCAGGCGCGCTCCCCGAGGCCGTGGTGCAGCCACAGGCCCGCCTGGGGGCCAGGACCGACCACCGGCAGGCCGTCCACCGGCAGCATGGTCGACCCCAGCCAGAGCTGCGCACGCGCGGTGCGCGTGGCGCCGGGGTACGCCTGCTCGAGGGCAGCGAACAAGGGCTGCACGGCGTCCGCATCGGGGCGGGCGCCGCGCGTGGCACCGAGCTGCCAGGGCCCCGCCGCACGCACGCGGTCGCCCATGCGGTGCAGGGTGACGCGGGTCAGCGGGTCCATCCACGCCCCGTGGGGGCCGACCGCCTCCGATGCATGCTGTACGTCACGCAGCGGCACGGTGACGGTGGCCTGGCTGGCGGCCGCCCATGCTCCGCTGGCGCGACCGCCCGGCACGAGGCGGGACACGGCGGCTCGGCTGCACAGCACCACGGCGTCAAAAGGCAGGGAGTCGTCCTCGTCCTCGTCGGGCAGTGCCGTCAGCGGCTGGCGCGACGCCAGGCCGCTGTCCGCCTCGTCTGCCAGGCGCTGGCGCGTCACGCGCCAGCCACCGGTGCCCGTGGGCGCCAGGGCGGTGACGTCCATCTGGCAGGCGAATCGCGCCCCCAGGCCCTGTGCCGCGGACTTGACGGCATGGGCGAACTGCCGGCCATTGGCTGCCTCGCCTGCGGGCCAGTGCAGGGCGCCCTGGACGTCGACCGCAGGCGCCAGGCCCGGGTCCGCCGTGGCCAGAGCGGCGGCGTCGACCCAGCGGGCCCCCCGCAGCCGATCCCCGTGCGCGTCGAGCAGCGCGCGCGCACGCTCGGCATCGGCCGGCCGCCGCAGCACGGCCACGACGCCGGTGTGGCGGTCGTAGGTCAGCTCACAGGCAGCCTGCCAGGTGGCACGCCGCGCCGCACCGACGGTGTCCAGCGCTTCCTGCGCGGCCAGACGCTGCGCCAGGGCCGGGTGCTGCGCGGCCCGGCGACGGCGCCACTGCCACAGCCACTGGCCCCGACCGACGGGGGCGGGCAGCCCGGTGGGGGACCCCACCGCCGCATGCGCCAGCCAGAGCCCCCGGGCGGCCACTCCTGGCAGGGCGTGGCTGCCTTCGGCAGCGATGCCGCTGCGGCGTTCGAAGACCACGACCTCATGGCCGCGGTTGGACAGCTCGAAGGCCGTCGTGACGCCGGTCAGGCCGGCGCCGATCACTGCGATGCGCATCGGGGACACAGGGCCGGCGCGGCGGCCCTGCTATACTCCTTGGGTTTTGCTCTTGGCCACCTTTTGCGGAGGCCGGGGCAGACCGGGGGGTGAACCACCGTGACCGTCCCGCCAGACCCGGCTTTTCGGCGTCTGTCGGGTTCTCGGGGACACCCTCTGAAGCTCGCGAACCCGGCAATACAAGGTGTCGCGGCTCGCGGTTGCTGCAGGCTATGTTGCCAGTGGCAACCGGTGCTGCGATGTGTGCCGGGATTCTAGATCCAACCTTTGGAGTTCCCCATGCCCGTGTCGATGCGTGAAATGCTGGAAGCCGGCGTCCATTTCGGACACCAGACCCGCTTCTGGAATCCCAAGATGGCCCCCTTCATCTACGGCCATCGCAACAAGATCCACATCATCAACCTGGAGAAGACGCTTCCCAAGTTCGAGGAAGCGCTCAAGTTCGCGCGCCAGCTGTCGTCCAAGCGCGGCAACATCCTCTTCGTGGGCACCAAGCGCCAGGCGCGTGAAGTCGTGGCCATGGAAGCCCAGCGCGCCGGCATGCCCTTCGTCGACCAGCGCTGGCTCGGCGGCATGCTGACCAACTTCAAGACGGTCAAGGGCTCGCTGAAGAAGCTGAAGGACATGCAGGCGCAGAAGGACTCCGGCGCCGAGATGCGCATCAAGAAGGAAGCGCTGCTGTTCGACCGCGAACTGGCCAAGCTGGAGAAGGACATCGGCGGCATCCAGGACATGAACGCGCTGCCCGATGCCCTGTTCGTGATCGACGTGGGCTTCCACAAGATCGCCGTGGCCGAAGCCCAGAAGCTGGGCATCCCGGTGATCGGCGTCGTGGACACGAACCACTCGCCTGACGGCGTGGACTACGTCATCCCCGGCAACGACGACTCGGCCAAGGCCGTGGCGCTGTACGCCCGTGCGATGGCCGATGCCGTCCTCGAAGGCAAGGCCAACGCCGCCAGCGACCTGGTGCAGGCCGTGACGGCCGACGGCGACGAGTTCGTCGAGGTCAACGAGAACGCCTGACGGGCCCCACGCCCGGGCGCGTGTCACTCACGCGCCGGCGACCAGGAGGGGCTGTCACAGCCCCTTTTTTCGTACCCCCTTCATTCGCCCCTTTCATGCCCCGGGCGCCTGCCCGCAGGGGAACTTCCGGCGTCGGGCCCGGCCTGACGCCCACAGCAACGGAGAGATCAAGATGCCTGCTATTACCGCCAGCATGGTGGCCGAACTGCGCGCCAAGACCGACGCCCCGATGATGGAGTGCAAGAAGGCGCTGACCGAAGCCGACGGCGACATGGCCCGCGCGGAGGAGATCCTGCGCGTCAAGCTGGGCAGCAAGGCGGGCAAGGCCGCTTCGCGCGTCACGGCCGAGGGTGTGGTGTCCGCCTCGGTGGCCGGCGCCACCGGCGCGCTGCTGGAGGTCAACTGCGAGACCGATTTCGTCTCCAAGAACGACTCCTTCCTGGCTTTCACCAAGTCCTGCGCGCAGCTGGTGGCCGAGCAGAACCCGGCCGACATCGCCGCGCTGTCCGCCCTGCCGCTGTCGCAGGACGGCTTCGGCCCCACCGTCGAGGACGTGCGCAAGGGCCTGATCGGCAAGATCGGCGAGAACATGGCGATTCGCCGGTTCAAGCGCTACGCCGGCGGCGGCAAGCTCGCCAGCTACCTGCACGGCACCCGCATCGGCGTGGTCGTGGAGTACGACGGTGACGATGTCGCGGCCAAGGACGTGGCCATGCACATCGCCGCCATGAAGCCGGCTGCGCTGTCGGGTGCCGACGTGCCCGCCGAGCTGGTGGAGAAGGAGCGCAAGATCGCTGCCGAGAAGGCGGCCGAATCCGGCAAGCCGGCCGAGATCGTCGCCAAGATGGTCGAGGGCTCGGTGCAGAAGTTCCTGAAGGAAGTCTCCCTGCTGGACCAGGTCTTCGTGAAGGCTGCCGACGGCAAGCAGACCGTCGGCCAGATGCTGAAGGACAAGGCCACCACCTTGAAGGGCTTCACCCTGTACGTGGTCGGCGAAGGCATCGAGAAGAAGGTGGACGACTTCGCTGCCGAGGTGGCCGCCCAGGTCGCCGCCGCGAAGGGCCAGTAAGCCCCCGCCCCCCTGTGCGCGGCGGCCTGTGATCCAGGCTGCCGCGTACACTTGAACGATTCACGAGATCACTGCCAGACCGTGGGAGAGCCCTGCATGCCGGCGTACCGACGCATCCTGTTGAAACTGTCCGGTGAAGCCCTCATGGGCGACGATGCCTACGGCATCAACCGCGCCACCATCGTGCGCATGGTCCGGGAGATCCAGGAAGTGACGCAGCTGGGCTGCGAGGTCGCCGTGGTCATCGGAGGCGGCAACATCTTCCGCGGCGTGGCGGGCGGCTCCGTAGGCATGGACCGTGCCACGGCCGACTACATGGGCATGCTGGCCACCGTGATGAACTCGCTGGCGCTGGCCGACACCATGCGCCAGGAGGGCATGACCGCGCGTGTCATGTCCGCCATCAGCATCGAGCAGGTGGTCGAGCCGTATGTGCGGCCCAAGGCGCTGCAGTACATGGAAGAAGGCAAGGTCGTGGTCTTCGCGGCCGGCACGGGCAACCCCTTCTTCACCACCGACACGGCCGCGGCATTGCGTGGTGCCGAGATCGGTGCCGAGGTGGTGCTCAAGGCCACCAAGGTGGATGGCGTCTACACGGCCGATCCGGCCAAGGACCCGACCGCCACGCGCTACGCCAACATCACCTTCGACGAGGCCATCGCCCGCAACCTGCAGGTGATGGATGCGACCGCGTTCGCGCTGTGCCGCGACCAGAAGCTGCCCATCAAGGTGTTCTCGATCTTCAAGCCGGGCGCCCTGAAGCGGGTGGTCCAGGGCGAAGACGAGGGCACCCTGGTGCATGTGTGAGGAGAGTGGACCCATCATGACGATTGCAGACATCAAGAAGACGGCCGAGGCCAAGATGGCCAAGTCCATCGAGGCACTGAAGAACGACCTGCAGAAGGTGCGCACCGGCCGCGCGCACCCGGGCATCCTGGACCAGGTGCACGTGGAGTACTACGGATCGATGGTGCCCATCAGCCAGGTGGCCAACGTGAGCCTGCTCGACGCTCGCACGATCAGCGTGCAGCCCTGGGAAAAGGGCATGGGCGGCAAGATCGAGAAGGCCATCCGCGAGTCGGACCTCGGCCTGAACCCCTCGTCGCAGGGCGACCTGATCCGCGTGCCCATGCCCGCGCTCACCGAGGAGCGCCGCAAGGAGCTGACCAAGGTGGTGCGGCACGAAGGCGAGAACGCCAAGGTCGCCGTGCGCAACCTGCGCCGTGACGCGAACGAGCACCTGAAGAAGCTGCTGAAGGACAAGGAAGTCTCCGAGGACGACGAGCGTCGTGCGCAGGACGACGTCCAGAAGCTGACGGACCGCACCGTCGCCGAGATTGACAAGCTGGTGCAGGCCAAGGAAGCCGACATCCTCGCGGTCTGAAGACCATGGCCGCCGATTCCACCGCCCTGCCGCCCGCGAGCGCCGCAGGCGTCCCGCGTCACGTGGCCATCGTGATGGACGGCAACGGACGCTGGGCACGTCGGCGGTTCATGCCGCGGATCTTCGGCCACAAGTACGGCATGGAGACGGTGGTGCGCGTCATCGACGAGTGCACGCGTCGCGGGGTGGAGTTCCTCACCATCTACGCCTTCTCCTCCGAGAACTGGAAGCGGCCGGACGAGGAAGTCTCCGGCCTCATGAACCTGGTGCTCGTGGGCGTCTCCAAGTACCTGGCCCGGCTGGCCGGCAACGGCGTGCGCATCCGCGTCGCCGGCGACCGTTCGGCGGTCTCCGACCGCGTGCGGCAGGCCTGGAACGAGGCGGAGGAGTGCACCCGCGACAACACCGGTCTGACCGTCACCGTCGCGTTCAACTATGGTGGACGGTGGGACATCGTCCAGGCATGCAAGCGTGCGATCGCCGACGGCGTGACGGCCGACCAGCTCACCGAAGGCGTGCTGAGCCGCCACATGGCGCTGGCCTATGCACCGGACCCTGACCTGTTCATCCGGACCGGCGGCGAGGTGCGGGTGAGCAACTTCCTGCTTTGGCAGATCGCCTACGCTGAGCTCTATTTCACCGACTGCCTCTGGCCCGATTTCGACGCCGCCGAGCTGGACAAGGCGTTCGCCGCCTATGCGTCACGCGAGCGGCGTTTCGGGGCCGTGCCCGCCGCCGCGCCGGCGTCGTCCCAGCCGGCGTCGGCCTGACACCGCCATGCTGCTGCAGCGCGTCCTGACGGCGGTGCTCCTGGTGGCGGTCCTGCTGCCGGCCCTGCTGGCCGACCATGTGCTGCCCTTCGCCGTCTTGACGCTGGTGATGCTGGCTGCCGCGGGCTGGGAGTGGGCACGCCTGAACGGTTGGGGCGGCGGCCGGGCGCTGCTGCTCGGCGGTGCGGTCGCGGTGACCTGCGGTGCCGGCTGGTGGGCGGGCTGGGCCGACGCTGCGCCCATGTGGCTGTGGTGGTCCGCGGTCCTGGCGTGGGTGCTGGGCGGCGGGGTGGCGCTGCGCGGCGGCCCTGCAGCGTGGCCGCATCTGCCTCAAGGCATGCGACTGGCCCTGGGCTGGCTCATCCTGTGCGTGGCGTGGCTGGCGCTGGCAGCGGCCAAGCAGCGCGGCGTCGGCTTCGTCCTGTCGGCCCTGTGTGTCGTTTGGGCGGCCGACATCGCGGCCTACTTCGGCGGCCGTCAGTTCGGGCGACGCAAGCTCGCGCCGTCCATCAGCCCCGGCAAGAGCTGGGAGGGCGTGTGGTCCGGCATGGTGGGCGTGGGTCTCCTGGCGGCAGCCTGGCTGGCCGCCGAGGCGAGCTGGCCGATGCTCGGCCCCAGCGTGTTTTCCCGGCTCCTGGCCACCGTCGGGCCGTTGGGCCTCGCGGCCGCCGTGGTGCTGCTGTGCGGCCTCAGCGTCATGGGTGACCTGCTGGAATCGCTGGCCAAGCGGGCGGTGGGTGCGAAGGATTCCAGCCGACTGCTGCCGGGACACGGTGGCGTGCTGGACCGGGTGGACGCGCTGCTACCGGTGCTGCCCGCCGTGATGGCGCTGGCGTCCGGCTGACGCCCGTGCGCTCGCTGGCGTCCGCCCTCATTACTTGAAGCCCTTCTCGATGCGACAGCGTCTCTGCATTCTCGGCTCCACCGGGTCCATCGGCGGCAACACCCTCGACGTGGCGGCACGCCACCCCGACCGCTACGAGGTGGTGGCACTGACCGGCCACCAGCGCGTCGACGAGATGCTGGCGCAATGCCTTCGGTGGCGCCCGCGTTTCGCGGCCATGGCCGATGCCACGGCCAGCCAGCTGCTCGCCGAACGCCTGCGGGCGGCGGGCAGCCGCACCGAGGTGCTGGACGGGGACGACGCGCTGGTGCAGCTCGCTGCCCACCCCGAGGTGGACACGGTCATGGCGGCCATCGTCGGCGCGGCAGGGCTCGGTCCCTGTCTGGCGGCGGCCAGGGCCGGCAAGCGCCTGCTGCTGGCCAACAAGGAAGCGCTGGTGGTGGGCGGTGCGCAGTTGATGTCCGCCGTGGTGGAGGGCGGGGCCACCCTGCTGCCCATCGACAGCGAGCACTCCGCCATCTTCCAGTGCCTGCCCGAGGACCGCGCCACCTGGTCGCAGCGCATCGACCACATCGTACTGACGGCGTCCGGGGGGCCGTTCCGTCAGCGGGATCCCGCGACCCTTGGCGACGTGACGCCGGACCAGGCGTGTGCGCACCCCAACTGGGTGATGGGGCGCAAGATCTCCGTGGACTCCGCGACCATGATGAACAAGGCGCTGGAGATCATCGAGGCGCGATGGCTGTTCGACCTGGCGCCCGAGCAGATCCAGGTGGTCATCCACCCCCAGAGCATCATCCACTCGATGGTGGTGTGCCGGGACCAGTCCGTGCTGGCGCAGCTGGGCACGCCCGACATGCGGGTGCCCATCGCCTACGGCCTGTCCTTTCCCGAGCGCATCGCCTCGGGTGCGGAGAGGCTCGACTTCCTTCGCCTGGGTGCCCTGACTTTCGAGGAGCCCCGGCCGGACCGCTTCCCCGGGCTGTTCCTCGCCTGGGACGCGCTGCGTGGCCCGCATGGCAGCACGGCGGTGCTCAATGCGGCCAACGAAGAGGCGGTGGCCGCCTTCCTCGACCGCCGCATCCGGTTCGACCACATCCACCGCGTGAATGCCGAGACCTTGCATGCGGTGGCGCCGCAGGTGGGCGTGGATGCGCCGGTGGAGGCGCTGCTGGAGCTGGACCATCGCGCCCGCGTGCAGGCGCGGGCGGTGATCGCCGGCCTGGCGGCCTGAGGGGCAGCGCATGTTCACCGTGCTGGGCTTTCTGCTCACGCTCGGCGTGCTGATCGTGGTGCACGAGTACGGCCACTACCGCGTCGCCCGATGGTGTGGCGTGCGCGTGCTGCGGTTCTCGGTCGGATTCGGCCCTGTGCTCTGGCGTCGTCAGCGCAGCCACGCGCACACCGAGTTCACCCTGTCGGCGGTGCCGCTGGGCGGCTATGTGCGCATGCTCGACCAGCGTGAGGCCCCGGTGCCTCCGCACGAGCAGTCGCAGGCCTTCGACACCCAGCCGGTCTGGCGGCGGGCCGCCATCGTCGCAGCCGGCCCCTCGGTGAACCTGCTGCTGGCGGTGGTCCTCTACGCGGCCGCCCACCTGGTGGGCACGCAGGAGCCCGCCCCGGTGTTGTCGTCGCCGGCGCCCGGCACGCTCGCGGCGGCGGCCGGTCTGCGCCCCGGCGACTGGGTGGAGGCGGTGTCCGTGCCGGGGTCGGACGAATGGCGCGACATCGCCTCGCTCACCGAGCTACGCTGGATCGTGACCCAGGCCGTGCTCGACGGCGAGGACCTGCGCCTGCGCCTGAGCGAAGGCTCGGGGGTGCATCGGCACGAGGCAGTGCTCGCCTTGTCCACGCTGGAGGCCGGCGAGGTCGACGACGCAGTGGTGCGGCGCATCGGTCTGGGACCGGCCTTCATGCCGCCCGTCATCGGTGAGCCGGCGGCGGACGGCCCGGCGGCCCGCGCGGGGCTGCGAGAGGGCGACGAGGTGCTCTCCATCGACGGCCAGCCCGTGGCGGACACCGTCGCCCTGCTGGAGCGCGTACGCGGCTATGCCGATGCCTCGGCCGGCCCGATGCACTGGGTGGTGGAGCGCGGCGGTTCGCGTCTCGAGCTCGCCGTGCAGCCGCGTCTGGTGCACGACGCGGGTCGGCGAATGGGGCGCATCGATGCACCCGTGGGCGGCGGCGCTCGCATGGTGACCGTGCAGCTCGACCCGCTGGCGGCGCTCACGCGCGGTGCCCAACGCACCGTCGAGATGGCCACGCTGAGCGTGCGCATGCTCGGTCGCATGGTGACGGGCGAAGCCTCGCTGCGGAACTTGAGCGGCCCCTTGACGATCGGTGACTATGCCGGCCAGGCGATCCAGCGCGGCCCGTCCTACTACCTGGCCTTCCTTGCCATGGTCAGCGTCAGCCTGGGTGTCCTGAACCTGCTGCCGCTGCCGATGCTCGATGGCGGACACCTGATGTATTATCTTTTCGAGGGCGTGACCGGTCGTCCGGTCTCGGATCTGTGGCACAAATGGCTGCAGCGCGGCGGGGCCTTCCTCCTCCTGCTGATGATGACCATCGCCCTCTCCAACGATGTGGCCCGTCTCCTGGGCCTGCAGTGACACTCCCGATGCCTGTTTCCCATGCCTTGACCTCGTTGCGTCCGGCCGTTGCCTGTGTGGCCATGGCCGTCGCCGCGATGGCCGCCACCTCGGCGCACGCCGTCGAGCCGTTCACCATCGGTGACATCCGCATCGAAGGCCTGCAGCGCGGAGACCCGGGCAGCGTCTTTGCTGCCTTGCCGTTTCGCGTGGGCGACGAGTACAACGACGACAAGGGTGCCGCGGCACTGCGGGCGCTGTTCGCCACGGGCCTGTTCAAGGACGTGCGCATCGACATCGCGAACCGGGTCGTCGTGGTCGTGGTCGAGGAGCGGGCCCTCATCGCCTCGGTGAACTTCATCGGCCTGCGCGAGTTCGACAAGGACACGCTGGCCAAGGCGCTGAAGGACAACGGCATCTCCGAGGGCCAGCCGTACGACAAGGCGGTCATCGACCGCGCCGAGCAGGAGATCAAGCGGCAGTACCTCACGCGCAGCCTGTACGGCGCGGAGGTCGTCACCACGGCCACCCCCATCGAACGCAATCGCGTCAACATCACCTTCACTGTCTCCGAGGGTGAGGTGGCCAGGATCCGCGAGATCCGCATCGAGGGCGCCAAGGCATTCAGCGAGTCCAGCCTGCTGGACATGATGGACCTGACGACGGGCGGCTGGCTGACCTGGTACACGAAGTCCGACCGCTATGCACGCGCGAAGCTGAATGCCGACCTGGAGCGGATCCGGGCGCATTACCTGAACCGCGGCTACCTCGAGTTCGACGTCAAGTCGACCCAGGTCACCATCTCGCCCGACAAGCAGGAGATCTCGATCAACGTGGTGATCGACGAAGGCCAGCCCTTCACGGTCACCGCGGTGCGCCTCGAGGGTCAGTTTCTCGGCCGCGAAGAGGACTTCAGGCAGCGGGTGCGCATCCGCCCCGGTGAGCCCTACCGTGGAGACGACGTGACGGCGACCGCGCGCGCCTTCTCCGACCTGTACGGCGCCTACGGCTATGCGTTCGCCCGGGTGGAGCCGCGCACGGAGATCGACCGCAGGAACGGGCAGGTCGTGGTGGTGCTGCAGGGCCAGCCGGGGCAGCGCGTGAACGTGCGGCGCGTCAACATTGCCGGCAACACGGTGACCCGCGACGAGGTCATCCGGCGCGAGTTCCGCCAGTTCGAATCCGCCTGGTACGACAGCGCCAAGATCAAGCTCTCCCGTGACCGCGTGGAGCGTCTCGGCTTCTTCGACGAAGTGACCGTGGACACCCAGGAGGTGCCCGGTTCACCCGACCAGGTGGACCTGCTGCTGACCGTGAAGGAAAAGCAGACCGGCAGCCTGCAGCTGGCGGCGGGCTACTCCTCGGCGGGCCTGTCCTTCTCGGGCGCCATCCGCAAGGAAAACGTCTTCGGCACCGGCAACTACCTCGGCCTGGAAGTCAACACCAGCCGCCTCAGCCGCAACCTGGTGGTGAGCACGGTCGACCCCTACTTCACGGACGACGGCGTCTCGCGCGCGGTGGACGTGTACTACCGTACGTCCAAGCCCCTGAACAGCCTGGCCGAGTCGTACCAGCTGGCCACGCCCGGCATGTCTGTCCGCTTCGGTGTGCCGTTCACCGAGTACGACACGGTGTTCTTTGGCGTCGGCATCGAGCAGACGATCATCGGCAGCACGATCGGCGTGCCCAACAGCTACTTCACGTTCGTGGAGACCTTCGGCAACCATGCGATCAGCGTGCCATTGACCGTGGGCTGGGCACGCGAGGAGCGCGACAACGTGCTGGTGCCGACCAAGGGGCGCTACCAGCGCATCAACCTCGACTTCAGCGTGGCGGGCGACGTGCACTACGCGCGCCTGAACGCCCAGTACCAGCAGTACTTCAGCGTCACCAACAAGCTCACGCTGGGCATCAACGGTGAAGTGGGCCTGGGCTACGGTCTGGGCGGCAAGCCCTATCCGCTGTTCAAGAACTTCTACGGGGGCGGCCTGGGTTCGGTGCGGGTGTTCGAGCAAGGCTCGTTCGGGGGTGTGGACATCACCGGCGCGTACGATGGCGGCTCCAAGAAGCTGAATCTCAACTCCGAGCTCTACTTCCCGGTGCCCGGCTCCGGCAACGACAAATCGCTGCGCATCTTCGCGTTCGCCGACGCCGGCAATGTCTGGCGGGATTTCAACCAGAACAACTACACGCGCAATGAGCGTGACCGCGAGCGCGGCCAGGCGGGCACGCTCGAAGACCTGCGGGCGTCGGCGGGCATCGGCCTGAGCTGGATCTCGCCCGTCGGCCCGCTGAAGCTGAGCTACGGCACGCCCTTGCGCTCCTTCAGCGGCGATAAAATCCAGCGCTTCCAGTTTCAGATCGGAACGGCCTTTTGATGATGAAGTCGCTTAGCACCTCCTTCCTCGCCGCGGCGGTCCTCAGTCTCTCGGCTGCCGGCCTGAGCGCCCAGGAGCTGAAGATCGGCTACGTGAACAGCGAGCGCGTGCTGCGCGAGGCTGCGCCAGCCCGCGCCGCCCAGGCCAAGCTGGAAGCCGAGTTCAAGAAGCGCGAGACCGAACTGGCCGATCAGGGCTCCCGCCTTCGTGCGGCCATGGAGAAGCTGGAGAAGGAAGGCCCGACGCTGGCCGAGGCGGAACGCAGCCGCCGCCAGCGCGACCTGGCCGACCAGGACCGCGATTTCCAGCGCAAGCGCCGCGAGCTGCTGGAGGACCTCAACCAGCGCAAGAGCGAAGAGCTGGCCGCGGTGGTCGAGCGCGCCAACCGGGTGATCAAGCAGATCTTCGAGCAGGAGAAGTACGACCTCATCCTGCAGGAGGTCGTGTTCGCCGGGCCCCGCGTCGACATCACCAAGAAGGTGATCGACGCGCTCAACGCCGCCAAGTGAATGGCGGCCTGACGGCGGCCGACATCGCCGCCGCCATTGGCGGCGAAGTGCGCGGCGACGCAGGCCGTGCGGTGGTACGCATCGGCGCGCTCGAACACGCCGATGGCGATACGGTGAGTTTTCTCGCCCAGCCTCGACTGCGTCCATTGCTTCAATCCAGCGCAGCGGGCACGGTGATCGTGCGTGCCGACGATGCCGACCAGGTGGTGGTCCGTGGCCACACCGCGCTGGTCGTCGCCGACCCTTACCGTGCCTATGCGGCGCTCACCCGGTGGTGGGTGGCCCGCGAGCGGCCGCCCGAGCCGGCGGGCGTGCATCCGTCGGCCTACGTGGCGCCAGGTGTGCGCATGGCCCCTGGCGTGAGCATCGGCCCGTTTGCGGTGGTCGAAGCGGGTGCAGTGCTGGCCGCCCAGGTGCGCGTGGCTGCCCACGCCATCGTGGGCGAAGGGGTGCAGCTCGGTGAGGCGTCGTGCGTGCATGCGCGTGCCACCCTGGGTCGCGGGTGCCGGGTGGGTGCCCGTGCCGTGCTGCACAGCGGCTGTGTCATCGGCGCCGACGGCTTCGGGTTCGCTCCGCACCAGGGCCGGTGGGAGAAGATCGAGCAGCTGGGCGCCGTCTGGATCGGCGACGACGTCGAGATCGGAGCCAACACCTGTGTCGACCGCGGCGCGCTCGACGACACGGTGATCGAAGACGGCGTCAAGCTGGACAACCTCATTCAGATCGCCCACAACGTGCGCATCGGCGCCCACACGGCCATGGCCGGTTGCGTGGGCGTGGCGGGCAGTGCACGCATCGGCCGGCACTGCACCTTCGGCGGTGCGGCCATGATCCTCGGCCACCTGGAAATTGGCGACCACGTCCATATTTCGGCGGCCAGTGTGGTGATGAGTTCCATCACGAAGCCGGGACAGTACAGCGGCGTGTTCCCGATCGACGAAAATGGCAACTGGGAGAAGAACGCGGCGACGCTGCGTCAGTTGCACCAACTGCGGCACCGTTTGCGTGCGCTGGAGAAGAAGAGCTCAACATGACAGTGATGGACATCCACCAGATCCTCCGGCGGCTGCCGCACCGCTACCCGATGCTGCTGGTCGACCGGGTGGTCGAGCTGGAGAAGAACGTGCGCATCCTCGCGGTGAAGAACGTGACGATCAACGAGCCGTTCTTCAATGGCCACTTCCCCCATCGGCCCGTCATGCCCGGCGTGCTCATCCTCGAGGCCATGGCCCAGTCGGCGGCATTGCTGTCGTTCGCCTCGGCCGAGATCGACCCGGGCGACGACACCGTGGTGTACTTCGCCGGCATCGACGCCGCCCGCTTCAAGCGGCCGGTGGAGCCGGGTGACCAGCTCATGATCGAGGCCAGCATCGACCGCGTGCGCGCCGGGATCCACAAGTACAAGGCGCGCGCCACCGTGAACGGCGAGATGGCTGCCGAGGCCGAGCTCATGTGCACCATGCGCAAGGTGGGCGCCAACGGCTGACCAGGGTCGCCCGTCAACTTCCCATGGCCCAGATCCACCCGACCGCCATCGTCGACCCCGCGGCCGAGATCGACGCGCAGGTCACCATCGGCCCGTATGCGGTCATCGGCCCGCAGGTGCGCATCGGTGCGGGCACCACCGTGGGGCCGCACACGGTCATCGAGGGCCGCACGACCATCGGCCGCGACAACCGCATCTTCCAGTTCGCCTCCATCGGTGCGGTGTCGCAGGACATGAGCTACGGTGGCGAACCCACGCAGCTGGTGATCGGCGACCGCAACACCATCCGCGAGTTCTGCACGCTCAACCTTGGCACCATGAAGGAGGAGGGCGTCACGCGGATCGGGTCGGACAACTGGATCATGGCGTACGTGCATGTGGCACACGACGTGGTCCTGGGCGACCACACCGTGCTGGCCAACAACGCGACGCTGGCGGGGCACGTGCGCGTGGGGGACTGGGCCGTGATCGGCGGCCTGTCCGGCGTGCACCAGTTCGTGCACATCGGTGCCCACGCGATGATCGGGTTCCAGGCCCATGTGGCGCAGGATGTGCCGCCGTTCATGACGGCCGATGGGCATCCACTGGCCCTGCGCGCGGTGAACCTCACCGGACTGAAGCGACGTGGGTTCACGCCTGAACGCCTGGCGCTGATCCGCCGGATGCACAAGCTGCTGTACCGCGACGGACTCACGCTCGAGGCCGCCGTGGCCGCCATCGGCGCCCTGCGGGGCAGCGTGCCGGGTGGCGATGCCGACATCGACACCTTGCTGGCCTTCCTGGCCAGCGCCCAGCGCGGCATCGTCCGCTGAGGGAGGTGGACGTGGCAACGACCACCGCGCCGCAACTGGCCCTGGTGGCCGGCGAAGCCTCGGGCGACCTGCTGGCCAGCCTGCTGCTGCGCGGCCTGCGCGAACGGTGGCCCGGCGCACGCTCCGTGGGCATCGGTGGCCCCCGCATGGCTGCCGAAGGCTTCGAGGCCTGGTGGCCGAGCGAGAAACTCTCCGTCTTCGGCTATGTGGACGCGCTGCGCCACTACCGTGAGCTGGTCGGGATCCGCAACGCCTTGCGCGACCGCCTGCTGGACGAGCGGCCGGACGTGTTCATCGGCGTGGACGCGCCGGACTTCAATTTCGGGCTGGAGACGGCGCTGCGGGCAGGCGGCATCCGCACCGTCCACTTCGTGTGCCCGTCCATCTGGGCGTGGCGGGGTGAGCGCGTCAAGAAGCTCGCCGCAGCCGCGGACCACGTGCTGTGCCTGTTCCCCTTCGAGCCTGCGTTGCTGGCGTCGCACGGCGTGTCGGCCAGCTTCGTCGGCCATCCGCTGGCCGACACCATTCCTCTCGACCCGCCGCGGGCCCCGGCCCGCGCCGCCCTGGGCCTATCCGCTGGCGACACGGTGGTGGCGCTTCTGCCGGGCAGCCGCCGCAGCGAGATCCGGCACATCGCGCCGTCCATGCTGCAGGCAGCCACACGCATGGCGCGGCAGCGCCCCGGGCTGCGCTTCGTGCTGCCCGTGGCACCCGGCTTGGGCCCCCTGGTGGAGCCGCTGGTGGCGGCGCATGCTGCCGGGGTCGGCGTGCAGCTCGTCGATGGACGCTCGCATGAGGTGCTCGCCGCCTGCGACGTGACCCTGATCGCGAGCGGCACGGCCACGCTGGAGGCGGCGCTGTTCAAGCGGCCCATGGTCATCACCTACCGGCTCCATTGGCTCAACTGGCTGTACATGCGGCGTCGTGCCTACCAGCCGTGGTTCGGCCTGCCCAACATCCTGTCGCGTGAGTTCATCGTGCCGGAGCTGATGCAGGATGCGGCCACGCCCGAGGCGCTGGCCCGTGAGGCGCTGGCCTGGCTGGACGATGCGTCCCGGCGCGAGGCGCTGGGGCGCCGCCTGACCGACATCCATCTGAGCCTGCGTCAGGACACGGCGCGGAAGGCGGGCGATGCGATCGCGCAAGTCCTCGGTGCCTGAGCAGATCCGCCTGGTCTTCGACACGCCCGGCCTGGTCGCCGGCGTGGACGAGGCCGGCCGCGGGCCGCTCGCCGGCCCCGTGGTGGCAGCGGCCGTCATCCTCGATGACCTCAAGCCAATCCGCGGGCTGAAGGACTCCAAGGTGCTCAGCGAGAAGCGACGCGAGGCGCTCTATGACGAGATCCGTGCCAAGGCGCTCTGCTGCAGCATCGCCGAGGCCACCGTGGACGAGATCGACACGCTGAACATCCTGCAGGCCACCCTGCTGGCCATGCGCCGCGCCGTGGAGGGGCTGCGGCTGCCGCCGGGCAAGGTGCTGGTCGATGGCAACCGGCTTCCGGTGCTGCGCGTGCCGGCGGAAGCCATCGTCCAGGGCGACGCGCGCGTGCAGGCCATTTCGGCCGCCTCCATCCTGGCCAAGGTGCATCGCGACCGGCTGTGCGCCGAGCTCCACACGGCGCATCCGCAGTACGGCTTTGCGGCCCACAAGGGCTATCCCACCCCCGACCACCTGCTGGCGCTGCGCACGCACGGTGCGTCCCCGGTCCACCGCCGCAGCTTCGCGCCCGTGCGCCTGGCGCTGGGGGAGTGCGTCGAATGAGCGCCGCCGCCGGGCCGGTTCCCGAGCTTCTCACTGCGCGCGACAACCCGCTGCTGCAGCGCATCCGCCGCCTCACGGCCGACCCCGGTGCCTACCGCCGGCAGGGGGCCGTGTGGCTGGAAGGGGACCACCTGGTCGGTGCGGCGCTGGCCCGTGGCGTCGCCCTGGACACGCTGGTCGTCAGCCAGGGCGCCTGGCAGGACCGACTGGCGCCGTGGCAGGGCTGGGCCACGCGTGCACGGCGCGCCGTGCAGGTGCCGGATGCGCTCTTCGCCAGTGTCAGCGGCTTGGATTCTCCCGGCCGGCTGGGCGCACTCATCGAGCGCCCCCCCGCGCCGCCCGTCGACCCGGCAGCCGGCGCGGTGGTGCTGGACCGGTTGCAGGACGCGGGCAACGTCGGCAGCATCCTGCGCAGCGCGGCCGCCTTCGGTGTGCCCCAGGTCATCGCCCTCAAGGGCACGGCGGCGCTGTGGTCGGCCAAGGTGCTGCGTGCCGGCATGGGGGCGCACTTCGCCCTGCGCCTCATCGAGGCCGTGGACGCCGACGCGCTCGATGTCCTGCAGGTGCCGCTGCTGGCCACCAGTCCGCATGGCGGCCTCCTCCTGGGCGAGTCGCCGCTGCCGCGGCCCTGCGCCTGGGTGCTCGGCCACGAGGGGCAGGGCGTGTCGCCGGCCCTGATGGCGCGGTGCGCCCATGCGGTGCGCATTCCTCAGCCGGGGGGCGAGGAGTCCCTCAATGTGGCGGCGGCCGCGGCGGTGTGCCTGTTTGCCGGGCTGGCGCTGGGCGCTGCACCGGGCCAGGCGGCTCAGTAGATCAGCCGGTCGGGGCGGATGTCCCGCAGGATGGTGGTGGCGATCTCCTCGATGGACTTGTGCGTCGAGCTCAGCCAGGAGATGTCGCTTCGCTTCATCATCTGCTCGGCCGCGTGCACCTCGTAGCGGCAGTTCTCGATGGATGCGTACTTGCTGTCCGGGCGCCGCTCGTGCCGGATCTGCGCCAGCCGGTCCGGGTCGATCGTCAGCCCGAAGCACTTGCGCTTGTGCGGCGCCAGCGAGGTGGGCAGGTGGCCGCGCTCGAAGTCCTCGGGGATGAGCGGGTAGTTGGCCGCCTTGATGCCGTGCTGCATGGCGAGGTAGAGCGACGTGGGCGTCTTGCCGCTGCGGCTCACCCCCACCAGGATCACGTCGGCCGCCTCGAGGTTCTTGGCCGACTGGCCGTCGTCGTGGGCCAGCGAGAAGTTGATCGCCTCGATGCGGTCGTTGTACTCCTGGCTCTTCGCCGCATCGGAGAAGCGCCCAACCCGGTGGTTCGACTTGATGCCGAACTCGCGCTCCAGGGGCTCGACGAACGCGGCGAACATGTCCATCACCATGCCCCTGCAACCGTCGCCGGTGAGGATGCGTCGGATGTCCTCGTTGGCCAGGGTGATGAACACGATAGGCCGCCGGCCCTCGGCGTCGGCGATCGAGTTGATCTCCGACACGACCTTGTCGGCCTTGTCGGCCGAATCGATGAACGGGCGACGGATGTGGCGGGGCCTGGCCGAGAACTGGGCCAGGATGGAGTTGCCGAAAGTCTCGGCGGTGATGCCGGTGCCATCGGAGACGAAGAAGACGGTGCGGTTGGGCATGCAGGACTCGCGGTGGTTTCAGCCGGGTTTCAGCGATGATAGGCAATCCCTCCGTAGAATTCGCCCCCATTGACGTGCTCCTTGGCCCGGCCCTGTGGCCGGGCGGCTTGCCGCGCATGCGACCCTGCAGCCTCGAAGAACAACGCCAACGCGCTGCAGCGTGGTCCGCCGGTGTGAGCCATTGGGTGGCATGGCGCCAGGTTTTTTGTCATCAAGGAGCTTTCCCATGTCATCCAGCCCCCTGGCGGCCGCCCTGGTCGCCCCGTTCGAGCAGCTGAGAATGTCGGATGTCGAGGTGGTCGGCGGCAAGAACGCCAGCCTCGGCGAAATGATCAGCCAGCTCGCCGCCTCGGGCGTTCGCGTGCCCGGCGGCTTCGCCACCACGGCGCATGCCTTCCGCGAGTTTCTCGCCCACGGTGGGCTCACCGACCGCATCAACCAGCGCCTCGCCGCGCTGGACACGGACGACGTGCGGGCCCTGGCCGAAGCAGGCAACGAGATCCGGCAGTGGGTGACCGAGGCGCCGTTCCCGCCCGCGCTCGAGCAGGCCGTGCGCGCCGAGTACGCCCGTGTGGCCGGTGATGCGCCGGACGCCACCTGGGCGGTGCGCTCGTCGGCCACGGCCGAGGACCTCCCGGACGCCTCGTTCGCGGGCCAGCAGGAGACCTTCCTCAACGTGCATGGCATCGACGATGTGCTGCACAAGATGAAGGAGGTGTTCGCCTCCCTCTACAACGACCGCGCCATCAGCTACCGCGTGCACAAGGGCTTCGCCCACGCCGACGTGGCGCTGTCGGCCGGCGTGCAGCGCATGGTGCGCTCGGACATCGGCTCGGCCGGGGTCATGTTCACCATCGACACCGAGTCCGGCTTCAAGGACGTGGTGTTCATCACCTCCAGCTACGGCCTGGGCGAGACGGTCGTGCAGGGCGCGGTGAACCCCGACGAGTTCTACGTGCACAAGCCGGCGCTGGAGGCGGGCAACTTCCCCGTGATCCGCCGCAGCCTGGGCTCCAAGCTGATCCGCATGGAATTCGCCTCGGCCGAGGAGAAGGCCCTCAGCGGCAAGCTGGTGAAGACCGTCGACACGCCGCCGGAGCAGCGCAACCGCTACTCGCTCACCGACGACGACGTGGTGGAACTCGCCCGCTACGCGATGGTGATCGAGAAGCACTATGGCCGCCCGATGGACATCGAGTGGGGCAGGGACGGCGCGGACGGCAAGCTCTACATCCTGCAGGCACGGCCCGAGACGGTGCGCAGCCAGGCCGAGGGCCAGGTGGAGCACCGCTACAAGCTCAAGGGCCACTCCACGGTGCTGGCCGAAGGCCGTGCCATCGGCCAGAAGATCGGGACGGGGCCCGTGCGCCTCGTGCACTCGATCGCCGAGATGGACCGCGTCCAGCCGGGTGACGTGCTGGTCACCGACATGACCGACCCGAACTGGGAGCCGGTGATGAAGCGTGCCAGCGCCATCGTCACGAACCGCGGCGGCCGTACGTGCCACGCCGCCATCATCGCCCGCGAACTGGGCATCCCGGCGGTGGTGGGCTGCGGGGACGCGACCGAGAAGCTGACCGACGGCGCACTGGTCACCGTGGCCTGCTCCGAGGGCGACACCGGGCATGTCTACGACGGCCTGCTGGAGACCGAAGTCACCGAGGTGAGCCGCGGCGAGCTGCCGTACTGCCCGGTGAAGATCATGATGAACGTGGGCAACCCGCAGCTGGCGTTCAACTTCTCGCAGGTGCCCAACTCCGGCGTCGGGCTGGCCCGACTGGAGTTCATCATCAACAACAACATCGGGGTGCACCCGAAGGCGATCCTCGACTACCCCAACGTCGACCCCGACCTGAAGAAGGCGGTGGAATCCGTGGCCCGAGGCCACGCCAGCCCGCGGGCCTTCTACGTGGACAAGCTGGCCGAAGGGGTGGCCACGATCGCCGCCGCCTTCTGGCCCAAGCCGGTCATCGTGCGCCTGTCGGACTTCAAGTCCAACGAGTACAAGAAGCTCATCGGCGGCTCGCGCTACGAGCCGGACGAAGAGAACCCGATGCTGGGCTTCCGCGGGGCCTCGCGCTACATCAGCGGCGAGTTCAGCGATGCCTTCGGCATGGAGTGCGAGGCGCTCAAGCGCGTGCGCAACGAGATGGGCCTGACCAACGTGGAGATCATGGTGCCGTTCGTGCGCACCGTGCGCCAGGCCGAGCGGGTCAACCAGATGCTGGGGGAGCGCGGCCTCAAGCGCGGCCAGAACGGCCTGCGCCTGATCATGATGTGCGAGGTGCCCAGCAACGCGATCCTGGCCGAGGCCTTCCTGGAGCACTTCGACGGCATGTCGATCGGGTCGAACGACCTGACCCAGCTCACGCTGGGCCTGGACCGCGACTCCGGGCTGGAGCAGCTCGCCGACGACTTCGACGAACGCGATCCGGCGGTCAAGGCGCTGATCTCGCGCGCCATTGCGGCGTGCCGCGCCACGGGCAAGTATGTGGGCATCTGTGGCCAGGGGCCGAGCGACCACCCCGACTTCGCCGACTGGCTGGCCCAGGAGGGCATCGTGTCCATCTCGCTGAACCCGGATTCGGTGATCGAGACCTGGCAGCGCCTGGCCGCGGTGCGCTGAAGGCGCACCGCAACCCCGGCACACCCCGCCCCGGGCCGGGTGTGCCATAATGTTTGGCTTTCCCCTTGCCGCACCTGCACCGACGCGCGGGGCGGCTTCCCTCAGCCCTTGAGGAACCCACAAGGAGTGTTCATGCGTCACTATGAGATCGTTCTGCTGATCCATCCGGATCAAAGCGAACAGGTTCCGGCCATGCTGGAGCGCTACAAGACCCTGGTCACCAATGGCGGTGGCAAGGTGCATCGCGTCGAGGACTGGGGCCGCCGCCAGCTGGCCTACATGATCCAGAAGCTCGCCAAGGCGCACTACCTGTGCCTGAACATCGAGTGCTCGAAGGACGTGCTGACCGAGCTCGAGACCGGCTTCCGCTTCAACGATGCCGTGCTGCGCCACCTGACCGTCAAGGTCGACAAGGCCGAGACCGCGCCGTCGGTGATGATGCGCTCGGTCGAGAAGGAAGAGGCCCGCAAGGCCGCCCAGGAGACCGCTGCCTGAAGCCCGTCGGGTCGTCGCCCGCTGCCCGGCTGACGCCATGAACCGGCTGGTTCTGGCGGCCCAGGTGGTGGAACGCGGCGCGCTGCGCTACACGCCTGCCGGCCTGCCGGCCCTGGACCTGGTGCTCGACCACCGGTCCCAGGTGTCGGAAGACGGCCAGCCTCGCCAGGTGGCGATGCAACTCAAGGCGGTGGCGATCGGCGCGATCACCCGGCCGCTCGGCGCGCTGACGCTCGGATCCCCGGCCCAGTTTGCCGGCTTCCTGGCGGCCTCGCGCAACGGCCGCGGCCTCGTGTTCCACCTCACCGACGTGCACACCCCGGACGACCCCGCCGCACCTGTTTGAACACCGGATAGACAACTTTCAGAGGTCATCATGCCCCCGCCCAAGTCACGCTTTTCCAAGGACCGCCGTCCCAAGCGCAACCAGCAGTCGCTGCTGTTCCGCCGCAAGAAGTTCTGCCGCTTCACCGTCGCCGGCGTCGAGTCCATCGACTACAAGGACATCGACCTGCTGCGCGATTTCGTCGGTGAGAACGGCAAGATCACGCCGGCCCGCCTGACCGGCACGCGCGCCTTCTTCCAGCGTCAGCTGACCACCGCCATCAAGCGCTCGCGCTTCCTGGCGATGCTGCCGTACTCCGATCAACACAAGGTCTAAGAGGAGCACCGTCTCATGCAAGTCATCCTCCTGGACAAGGTGGCCAACCTCGGTAACCTCGGCGACATCGTCAAGGTAAAGGACGGCTACGCCCGCAACTTCCTGATCCCGACCAAGCGCGCCCGCCGCGCCACGGAAACGGCGATCAAGGAATTCGAGGCCCGCCGTGCCGAGCTCGAGAAGATCGCTGCCGACAAGCTGTCGGCCGCCCAGGCCATGGGCGAGAAGCTGGCTGGCATCACCGTGACGATCGCCCAGAAGGCGGGCGTTGACGGCCGCCTGTTCGGCTCGGTCACCAACCACGACGTCGCCGACGCCCTCGGCAAGTCCGGCTTCCAGATCGCCAAGGCCCAGGTGCGCATGCCGCACGGCCCGCTGAAGGCGGTCGGCGAGTTCCCGGTGAGCGTCGCGGCGCACACCGACGTGGTCGTGGAAATCACGGTGAAGGTCGTCGGCGAAACCGACTGATCATTCACGGTCTTCGCACCCAGCAGGGGCCGGCGTGAATCGCCGGCCCTTGTCGTTTCTGGGGCCGACGTTGTCCACCGCGTGACCCCATCTGATCCACAGGCTTGTCCACATGCCCACGGTCTTTGACGCCCCCGATCCCCGCTCCGAGCCGCGCGACGACGAGGTGGCACGGCTGCGCGTGCCGCCGCATTCCATCGAGGCCGAGCAGAGCGTGCTGGGCGGCCTGCTGCTGGACAACGGCGCCTGGGACCGGGCGGCCGACGTGCTCAGCGAGAGCGATTTCTACCGCTACGAGCATCGCCTGATCTTCGCCGCGGTGGGCGGCCTCATCAGCGCGTCCAAGCCGGCGGACGTGATCACCGTCTTCGAGCAGCTGCAGTCGCTGGGCAAGGCGGAGGAGTGCGGCGGTCTGGCGTACCTGAACGCGCTGGCGCAGAGCGTGCCGAGTGCAGCCAACCTGCGGCGCTATGCCGAGATCGTCCGCGAGCGCGCGGTGCTGCGCAAGCTCATCGCGGCCAGCGACGAGATCGCCACCCAGGCCTTCAATCCGCAGGGCCGGCAGGTCTCGCAGATCCTGGACGAGGCCGAGGGCAAGATCTTCAAGATCGGTGAGGAAGGTCAGCGCACCAAGCAGGGTTTCCAGAGCATGGACACCCTGGTGATGCAGCTGATCGACCGGGTGACGGAGCTGGCCGAGAACGGGGCCGAGGAAGTCACCGGCGTGCGCACCGGCTTCTTCGACATGGACCGGATGACCGCCGGCCTCCAAGGCGGGGACCTCATCATCCTGGCGGCCCGCCCGTCCATGGGCAAGACCGCCTTCGCGCTGAACATCGCGGAGAACGTCGCCGTGCAGGAGGGCCTGCCCGTGGTCGTGTTCTCCATGGAAATGGGTGCGTCGCAGCTGGCCCTGCGGATGGTGGGCTCGCTGGGCCGCATCGACCAGTCCGGCCTGCGCACCGGCCGGCTGCGCGACGACGACTGGGGCCGCCTCACCGAGGCGGTGGACAAGCTGTCCAAGGCGTCCATCTTCATCGACGAGACGCCGGCGCTGAACCCGGCCGAGCTGCGCGCCCGGGCGCGCCGGCAGGCGCGCCAGTGCGGCAAGCTGGGGCTGATCGTCATCGACTACCTCCAGCTGATGAGCGGCACGGGCAGCTCCAGCGGCGAGAACCGGGCCACCGAGATCAGCGAGATCTCGCGCGGCCTCAAGGCGCTGGCCAAGGAGCTGCATTGCCCGGTGATCGCGCTGTCGCAGCTCAACCGCTCGGTGGAGACGCGCACGGACAAGCGGCCCATGATGAGCGACCTGCGCGAATCGGGCGCCATCGAGCAGGACGCGGACGTGATCATGTTCATCTACCGCGACGACTACTACAACAAGGAGTCCAAGGAGCCGGGCGTCGCCGAGATCATCATCGGCAAGCAGCGTAATGGCCCGGTCGGCACGGTCAAGCTCACCTTCCTGAAGCCGCTGACCAAGTTCGACAACATGGCGCCGGACGCCTACGGTCAGGAATACTGACCCCGTGACCGCCCCCGGTGAAGGGGCGTCGGCGGGCCCCACTGGGCGGGCGGAACAATACTGTATATATTCACAGTATGCCTGCGCTGCCCCCTTCTGCCCAACCGGTCCATCTGCATGCGCCCAAGGGCCGTGGCACCGGCTGGGCCATCCAGCACCGCTTCGCCGCCCAGCGCCGCGAGGGTTTCGACGACGGTTGGGGGTCTCTGGCGCAGGAGGCCTCGGCCGATGTGCTGCCTCCCGCCACCGAGGTGATCGAGCAGCGGGTGAAGAGCATCCTCACCGGCAACGAATCACCCGACATCCCCTTCGACCTGTCGATCAACCCGTACCGCGGCTGCGAGCACGGTTGCATCTACTGCTTTGCCCGGCCCACGCACAGCTACCTGAACCTTTCCCCCGGGCTGGATTTCGAGACCCGGATCGTCGCCAAGGTGAATGCGGCCGAGCGGCTGCGCGCCGCGCTGATGGCCCCTGGCTATGAGCCCGTGCTGCTCAACCTGGGCTCCGCCACCGACGCCTACCAGCCGGTGGAACGGCGCCTGGGCATCACGCGCCGCGTCATCGAGGTGTTGCAGGAGTTCAAGCATCCGTTCTCGGTGATCACCAAGTCAGGCGGCATCGAGCGCGACCTGGACCTCATCGCGCCCATGGCGGCGCAGCGCCTGGCGGCGGCATATGTCTCGATCACCACGCTGGATCCGGCGCTGGCTCGCATCCTGGAACCGCGCGCGGCCTCTCCTCAGCGCCGACTGCAGACCGTGCAGCGGCTGGCGGACGCAGGCGTGCCGGTCGGCGTCAGCGTCTCGCCGGTGATCCCCTTCATCAACGAGCCCGAGATCGAGCGCATTCTGGAAGCCTCGGCCCAGGCGGGCGCGCGCAGCGCGTTCAGCATCGTGCTGCGGCTGCCGTGGGAGGTGAACCCGCTGTTCCAGCAGTGGTTGCAGGCGCACTTCCCAGATCGGGCGGCCCGCGTGATGGCGCGCCTGCGCGACATGCGCGGCGGCCGCGACAACGACGCCCGCTTCGGCCACCGAATGACGGGCGAGGGCGTCTGGGCGCAGCTGCTGCGGCAGCGGTTCGAGAAGGCCTGCGCGCGCCTGGGGCTGAACCGCGAGCGGGTGGAGCTCGACCTGACGCGCTTCGAGCGTCCCGGCGACCCGCTGCCCGTGCAGCAGAGCCTGTTCTAGGTGGTCGGTGCCGCCACGGCGGTGGCCAGGGCAGGGGCCTCGGTCGCTGCTGAGGGGGTGGCACTCTCCGCCGCGCCGGCCGCCTGCGCACGCAGCGCCAGTCCGCCCGATTGGCGTGTGCCGCTGGCGCCGCTGAGCGAGGGAGCCGCAGCCGATGCAAAACGACCGTAGAGCTCGTCGGCCAGCGACTGCAGCTCCGGCGCGTCGGGGATCTTCTCGGCATGGCGCTGCAGCACCATGCGCGCCATGTCGATGAGCTTGGTGTTCTGCGTCTTGCCGCCGTGGGTGAGCAAGGCCTTGACGGCGGCGCGCGGCTCGCCGTTCAGGCTGTGGTTCATGGCGGCCTCCGCCAGCGCCGTCACCTTGGCGTGCGCGCCGCGCACCTGCTCCGCGTACGGCGGGTGGACGCTCGCAGCCCGGCTGAGCAGCTCGGACAGGCTGCGCGAGACGCAGAAGCGCATGGCCACCGTGTCCACCCAGTGGGTCGCCTCCTCCAGCTGCAGCTCGGCGGCGGCGAGCTCGGACAGCAAGGTGAGGAAATTGAGCGCCGACTCGATGTCGAAACCGGGGGACTTGAGCTCGCCGGCCATCTGGCGCAGCGACTCCACCACGCGCCCGACCTGGCGGTTCTGCATGAGGCTCAGGGCCTCGATCAGCCAGACGAAGCGGCGCAGCCGCGTGCTCGCGGTGTTGCGCTCGTGGACGTGGCGCACGCTGTCCAGGCAGCGCTGCAGGCCCTTGCCGTCGCGGTCGCGAAAGCGCGAGAAGGCCAGCAGCACCATGGACTGCAGGTCGAACATCTTGGACGTGATGCCGATGCTGGCTGCCCGCTCCAGGGCGCGCCGCGCCTCGGCGTGCTCCCCCAGGTAGAAGGCCAGCATGCCCTGGCGCTGCAGCCGCTCGATGGAGCCGGGCGTCAGCTGGGTGGCCATGCGGTAGGTGTCCAGCGCCTCGGCCAGCGAGCCCTGTTCCACGTGCACGCGGCCCATCACGTCGTAGGCGTCGGCGTGGCTGGGGTCGTCGGAGATCAGCACCTCGAGCGTGCGACGCGCCTGTTGCAGGCGCCCGCCTTCGAGCTGTGACCGGGCGATGCCCAGCCGGGCCCAGGGCAGGGCCTGCGCGTCGATGACGGCTTGAAACAGCTTCTGGGCGGCATCGTGCTGGCCGATCCGCAGCAGCAGCTCCGCGCCGATGCGGGCGGCGTACAGCCAGTAGGGTGCGCGCGCCTGGAATCGCACGAGGCACAGCCGGGCGGCCTGGTCGAAGTCGCCGGCCTCGATGGCCGAGAAGATCTCCCGCAGCACCCGCTTGCGCTTGCGCGACTGCACCAGCCGCTCGGCCAGCGAGGACGCGGCGAAGGGCTTCAGCAGGTAGCTGTCCAGCGCCGACTCGGCGGCTTCGGCCACGGCGGTGTAGCTGGCCTCGCCGGTCACCATCACGAAGACGGTGGAGAACGGCAGCAGCTGCGCGCGCCGCAGGTCATCCAGCAACGACTGGCCGGAGGCCTTGTCGTCCTGGAAGTGCTGCTCGCACAGGACCAGGTCGAATTCGCGGGCCTCCAGATGCCGCCGGGCGTCCGCGATGCGGCCGCACTGGATGACGGTGCCGACCCCGAGGTCGCGCAGCTGGGCCGAAAGGATGCTGCGCGACGTCGGGTGGCCGTCGATGATCAGCGCCTTGCACGGGGAGAAGTCGTGGTCGGCGAAGGTCATGTCTGGCCTTATCGGCCCCTTGACCGTTTACTTGAACAGGTCCTTGACCCGGTCGGTCCAGCTCTTGGCATTGGGCGAGTGGCGCTCGCCTCCCTTGCGCAGGGAGTCGTCCAGTTCCTTGAGCAGCTTGCGCTGGTGCTCGGTCAGCTTCACCGGCGTCTCCACCGTGACGTGGCAGTACAGGTCGCCCGGGTAGCTGGAGCGGATGCCCTTGATGCCCTTGCCGCGCAGCCGGAACGTCTTGCCGTGCTGCGTGCCCTCGGGCAGCTCGATCTCCACCTTGCTGGTGAGCGTGGGCACCTCGACGCTGCCGCCCAGCGCGGCCGTGACGAGCCCGACCGGCACGGTGCAGTGCAGGTCGTCGCCGTCGCGTTCGAAGATCTCGTGCGGCTTGATGCGGATCTCGATGTACAGGTCGCCCGCGGGGCCGCCGTTCGTGCCGGGCTCGCCGTTGCCGGCCGACCGTATGCGCATGCCCTCGTTGATGCCGGCGGGGATCTTCACCTCCAGCGTCTTCTGCTTCTTCACCTTGCCCGCGCCATCGCACACCGTGCAGGGCTCCGGGATGATCTTGCCGGTGCCGTGGCAGTGCGGGCAGGTCTGCTGGATGGCAAAGAAGCCCTGGCGCATCTGCACCGTGCCGCTGCCGTTGCAGGTGTGGCAGGTCTTGGCCTTGGTGCCGGGTTTGGCGCCGGTGCCGCTGCAGGCCTCGCAGTGCTCCCAGCTGGGGATGCGGATCTGGGTGTCCTTGCCGAGCGCCGCTTCCTCCAGCGTGATCTCCATGGCGTAGCTCAGGTCGTTGCCACGGTAGACGCGCTGGCCGCCCCCACCGCCGCGCCGGCCCCCGCCCTGGCCGCCCTGGCCGTTGCCGAAGATGTCGCCGAAGATGTCGCCGAAGGCCTCGGCGAAGCCGCCGAACCCTTCCTGCCCCGGGCCCCCGCGGAAACCACCCGCGTTGGGGTCCACCCCGGCATGGCCGTACTGGTCGTAGGCGGCGCGCTTCTGCGCATCCGAGAGCATCTCGTAGGCCTCCTTGGCCTCCTTGAACTGCTCTTCGGCCGCCTTGGCCCCGTCCCCCTGGTTGCGGTCAGGGTGGTACTTCATGGCCAGCTTGCGGTAGGCCTTCTTGATGTCGTCGTCGGAGGCGTTCTTCGCCACCCCCAGAACGTCGTAGTAATCGCGCTTTGCCATGTCAGCTGCTCGCAGTGCTCAAACGAAACCGCCGCGTTGAGCGTCAGGCCGCCGGCCTGACGTTCGAACGCGGCGAGATAGGACGTCACGCCGCGGCGTGACGGCTTATCACTTCTTGACTTCCTTGAACTCCGCGTCGACCACGTTGTCGTCGTCCGCCGGCTTGGCCTGGGCCTGCGGCTGCTCGTCGGCACCGCCCGGGGCGGCGCCGGCAGTACCGGCTGCGGCCTGCTGCTCGGCGTACATCTTCTCGCCCAGCTTCTGGCTGGCGGTCATCAGCGCCTCGGTCTTGGCCTCGATGGCCGCCTTGTCGTCGCCCTTGAGCGCTTCCTCGGCGTCCTTCAGGGCGGCCTCGATCTTCTCCTTCTCGCCGGCGTCGAGCTTGTCGCCATGCTCGGCCAGGCTCTTCTTGACCGAGTGGACCATCGCGTCGGCCTGGTTGCGGGCCTGCACCAGCTCCAGCTTCTTGGCGTCTTCGGCGGCGTTCAGCTCGGCGTCCTTCACCATCTTCTGGATCTCTTCCTCGGACAGGCCGGAGTTCGCCTTGATGGTGATCTTGTTCTCCTTGCCCGTGCCCTTGTCCTTGGCGCTCACGTGCAGGATGCCGTTGGCGTCGATGTCGAAGGTCACCTCGATCTGCGGCAGGCCGCGCGGCGCCGGCGGGATGCCTTCCAGGTTGAACTCGCCCAGGCTCTTGTTGCCCGAGGCCATCTCGCGCTCACCCTGGTAGACCTTGATGGTCACCGCCGGCTGGTTGTCGTCGGCCGTGGAGAAGGTCTGCGAGAACTTGGTCGGGATGGTCGTGTTCTTCTTGATCATCTTGGTCATCACGCCGCCGAGCGTCTCGATGCCGAGCGACAGCGGGGTGACGTCCAGCAGCAGCACGTCCTTGCGCTCGCCGCCCAGCACCTGGCCCTGGATGGCCGCGCCCACGGCGACGGCCTCGTCCGGGTTCACGTCCTTGCGCGGCTCCTTGCCGAAGAACTCCTTGACCTTCTCCTGCACCTTGGGCATGCGGCTCATGCCGCCCACCAGGATGACGTCGTCGATCTCGCTGACCTTGACGCCGGCGTCCTTGATGGCGATGCGGCACGGTTCCATGGTGCGCTCGATCAGCTCGTCCACCAGGCTCTCCAGCTTGGCGCGGGTGAGCTTGATGTTCAGGTGCTTCGGCCCGGAGGCGTCGGCCGTGATGTACGGCAGGTTGACGTCGGTCTGGGTGCTGTTGGACAGCTCGATCTTGGCCTTTTCCGCGGCTTCCTTCAGGCGCTGCAGGGCCAGCACATCCTTGGTCAGGTCCACGCCCTGTTCCTTGCGGAACTCGGTGACGATGTAGTCGATGATGCGCTGGTCGAAGTCCTCGCCGCCCAGGAAGGTGTCGCCGTTGGTCGACAGCACCTCGAACTGCTTCTCGCCGTCCACGTCGGCGATCTCGATGATCGAGATGTCGAACGTGCCGCCGCCGAGGTCGAACACGGCGATCTTGCGGTCACCCTTGCCGTGCTTGTCCAGGCCGAAGGCCAGGGCCGCGGCGGTCGGCTCGTTGATGATGCGCTTGACGTCCAGGCCGGCGATGCGGCCGGCGTCCTTGGTGGCCTGGCGCTGGCTGTCGTTGAAGTAGGCCGGCACGGTGATCACCGCCTCGGTCACTTCCTCACCGAGGTAGTCCTCGGCGGTCTTCTTCATCTTGCGCAGCACCTCGGCGCTGACCTGCGGCGGCGCGAGCTTCTTGCCGCGCACCTCCACCCAGGCGTCGCCGTTGTCGGCGGCGGTGATGGCGTAGGGCATCAGGTCGATGTCCTTCTGCACTTCCTTCTCGGTGAACTTGCGGCCGATCAGGCGCTTCACCGCGTACAGGGTGTTCTTCGGGTTGGTCACCGCCTGGCGCTTGGCCGAGGCGCCCACGAGGATCTCGCCGTCTTCCTGGTAGGCGATGATGGACGGGGTGGTGCGCGCGCCTTCGGAGTTCTCGATGACGCGGGTGGTGTTGCCTTCCATCACGGCCACGCACGAGTTGGTGGTGCCGAGGTCGATGCCGATGATCTTGCCCATGAGGTGCTCCTGGTTCTGTGAAATTCGGGGGATGTCCGTTGTTCTGTGATGTGCGGCCGGCCGGGCTGGCTTCAAGACCCGGCTGGCGACCGGGGCTTCACTTCGGTGCGGCCACGGTGACCAGCGCCGGGCGCAGCACGCGCTCGGCGATCAGGTAGCCCTTCTGCAGCACCGCCACCACGGTGTTGGCGTCCTGCGAGGCCGGCACCATGCTGATCGCCTGATGGTGGTGGGGGTCGAACTTCGTGCCCGCAGGCGGGTTGATCTCGACCACCTTGTTGCGCTCCAGCGCCTGCTGCAGCTGGCGCAGGGTGGCGTGCACCCCTTCGAGCACCTTCTCCACCGGCGCGTCAGGCATGGCGATGGCGGCCTCCAGGCTGTCCTTGACGGGCAGCAGCCCCTCGGCGAAGGACTCCACCGAGAACTTGCGCGCCTTGCTCACCTCTTCCTCGGCGCGGCGGCGCACGTTCTCCGTCTCGGCCTTGGCGCGCAGGAAGGCGTCCTGGGCCTCGCCCAGCTGGGCCTGCAGGCTGGCGAGCTGGGCCTCGGGGGAGGCGCTGGCCGCCTCGGGCGCTGCGGCGGGGGCGGCCTGGTCAGGGGTCGGATCGGTGGGGTTGTCGTTGGTTTGCATGGTGGAAATCGGTCCGAATGCAGGGACGAAAGCCGGAATCCGCCCGCACATGGGGGCGATCCGGCAGGCTTCAAGGGGCCCTCAGCGGCCGCCGCCGTCGTCGAGCGTGGCGCTCCAGCGCTGCCAGTCGGCCAGGTGGCGGCGGTCGCGCTTGGTGGGGCGGCCGTGCTCGATGGTCGCTGCGGGCTCCACCCCCTGGCGCCGGGCCTCGCGGGCGGCCTCCCGGGCGGCCAGGCTCTCTGGCGTCTCCTCGTACAGCTGCTGGGCCATGGGCGCCGGGCCGCGCACTTCGCTCAGGCCCAGCACCCGCACGGTGCGCGCCGGCAGGCCGGGCTCACGCAGGGTCAGCCGGTCGCCCACGCGGACGTCGCGCGAGGGCTTGGCCGGCTGGTCGTTCACATCGACCCGGTTCTTCCCGATGGCCTCCACGGCCAGCGCGCGGGTCTTGTAGAACCGGGCGGCCCAGAGCCATTTGTCCAGGCGCACCGGCGTGGTGCTCAGTGGCAGTTCCTTCACGGGGGCGATTGTCCTTCAGCGGGGTCGGGGGCGGGCGGCGGCGCGGGCTCCAGGGGCAGCCGCGCGGTGGCATCCAGGCCGATCACCCGGCCCTGCAGCTCGCGGTTGTCCAGGCTGAGCTGGCCGCCCAGGCCCGTCACGATTCCCTGGCAGATGGCGAGCCCGAGCCCGCTGGCGGCCGCCGGGCCGCGGGCGGCGAAGGCCTGGAACAGGCGCGCGCGCGCCTCGGCGTCCAGGCCGGGGCCGCTGTCGGACACGGTCAACGCGGCGTGGTGGCGGTCGGTCTGCAGGCGGATGTGCAGGCGGCCCCCGGGCGGCCCATGCTGGACGGCGTTGTGGATGAGGTTGCGCGACAGCTCGCGCAGCGCCCACTCGTGGGCGCGCACGCGGGCCGGCTGCAGGGCGAGGTCGAAGTCCAGCTGCCGCGCGACGATCAGCGGCGAGAGATCGAGCGCCACCTGGCGCACGGCGTCGGCCCAGTCGGTCACCGGCGCGTCGGCTTGCTCGCGGATCTGCTCCACCTTGGCCAGCGCCAGCAACTGGTTGGCGAGCAGGGTCGCCCGATCGACGGTCTCGGCCACCTCGACCAGCGCCTGCGAGGGCGCCACGTCGCCCCGCGCGGCGGACTGCAGCTGCGCCTTCAGCACCGCCAACGGCGTGCGCAGCTGGTGCGACGCATCACGCACGAAGCGCTTCTGGTGCTCCAGCAGCCGGGCCAGGCGCGACATCACGCTGTTGGTGGCGTCGATCAGCGGCAGCAGCTCGCGCGGTGCCTGGCCCGTGGGCAGGGGGGAGAGGTCGCCCGCCGGCCGGGCGGCCAGCAAGGCGCCGAGCGCACGCACCGGGCGGGTCGCACGCTGCACCACCCACACCACCACCGCGGCAATGAGCAGGATCTGCAGGGCCTGGCGCACCAGCGTCTGCGCCAGCAGTTCGTCGGCCATGCGGCGGCGCAGTTCGAAGGTCTCCGCCACCTGGATGGTGGCCATGCCCAGGCCCGCGGGGCCCGACACCGGCTGCAGCAGCACGGCCATGCGCACCGGCTGGCCGCGGAACTCGTCGTCGTAGAAGTGCACCAGCGCGGCGTAGGGGTTGCGCCCGGCGCCCGGGGGGCGCGGGCCAGGCAGGTCGTCGAAGCCGGACACCGTCTCGCCCTGGAACCCCAGGATGCGGTAGTACATGCGGCTGCGCATGTCGGCCTCGAAGGCCTCCAGGGCGCTGTAGGGCAGGTCGGCCGTCACCCGCACGGCGGCACCCTCGCCCTGCACGCGCAGCTGCTCGCCGATGGTCTTGGCCGAGGCGAGCAGGGTGCGGTCGTACGCCGTGTTCGCCGCGGCCAGCGCCGACCGGTGGGCAGCCACGGCCGTGAGCGCGACGAAGGCCAGCACCGGCACCAGCACGCCCACCAGCAGCTGCCAGCGCAGCGACGACGCACGCCGGGCGTTCAAGGCGTCTCGCCCGGGGGGGCCGAGGGGGCGGACGCCGCCCGGTCGACCAGGTAGCCCAGGCCGCGCAGCGTGACCAGCCGCACGTCGGTGGCGGCCAGCTTCTTGCGCAGGCGGTAGGCCACCACCTCGATCGCATCCGGCTGCACCTCCGCGTCGTCGCGAAAGACGATCTCGGTGAGCCGTGCCTTGGCCACCGCGCGGCCCGGGCTGGCCAGCAGCGCCTGCAGCAGCGAGGCCTCGCGCAGCGTCAGGTCCAGCGGGCGCCCCTGGTGGTAGACGGCCAGGCTGTCGGGGTCGACCTGCAGGCCGCAGTAGCCCGGCGTGGGCAGGTCGGCGCCCCGCCGACGGCGGACCAGCGCCCGGATGCGGGCCTCCAGCTCGTCCAGGTCGAAGGGCTTGGGCAGGTAGTCGTCCGCGCCGGTGTTCAGGCCCAGCACCCGGTCGCCCACCGTGCCGCGCGCGGTGAGGATCAGCACCGGCGTGTCCAGGCCTTCAGCGCGCGCCTGGGCCAGCACCTCGAGCCCGTCGCGCCCGGGCAGGCTGAGGTCCAGCACCACCACGTCGGGCGCGCTGGCGCGCCAGCGGTCCAGGGCGCGGTCACCGTCCCCGCAGGCGACGATGCGCATGCCCCTGCGCTCGAAGCTGCGCTGCAAGGTCAGCTGCAGGGCGGCCTGGTCTTCGACGAGTAGCACCTTCATGGGGCTGCCGATTATGCGCACCGGGGGCTGCGGGTTTACCCCGCCGGCAGCGACAGCGGTTTGACAGCCTCGCTGTCGAGCATCGCCTTGGCCACTGTGGCCATCGAGAGGAGACAAGCCCATGAGATTCCTGCGTTCCGCGGCCGCCATCGCCGCCACCCTGTGCGCCGCCACGGCGTCCGCGCAGTCCACCGTCACCGTCTACGGCAAGCTGGACGTGGGCCTGCGCCAGGCCATCGGCAGCGAGGACCGCGAGGTCGCCACCGGCGGCGACAGCCGGCTCGGCTTCCGCGGCACCGAGGACCTGGGCGGTGGCCTGAAGGCCTTCTTCCAGATCGAGCACCGCTTCTTCGGCGACACCGGCGGCCAGGACGGCGCGCAGTTCTGGAAGGGCATCTCGCACGTCGGCCTGGACACGCCCTGGGGCCGTTTCGCGCTGGGCCGCCAGTACTCGGCCGCCTTCTCGCTGGTGCAGAACCAGATCGATCCCTTCGGCGGCGACACCGTGGCCCAGCTGCGTGACGTGAGCATGCGTGTGGGCGGCATCACCAAGGTGCGCGTGGACAACTCGGTGCGCTACGACATCAGTGCCAACGGCTTCAGTGCCGCGGCGTCGGTGGCCGAGGCCCCGGCCGACGGCTCGGCGCCGGACAAGCACGTGTCGGCCGCGGCCCTGTACCGGCAGGGCCCATGGTTCGTGGCCGCCGGCGTGGAAGACCCCAGCGGCGCCGAAGACAAGCAGTGGAACGTGGGCGCGGGCTACACCGTCGGCCCTGCGGCGCTGACGGTGGGCTACTCGTCCGGCACCACCGCGGCCGGCGCCGACGCGACCGGCTGGATGCTGGGCCTGAACTGGACGGTGGGCAGCGGCGTGGTGAAGGCCGCCTACGGCCAGCAGGAGCGTGACGACGAGACCTACGCGCGCAAGCTCGGCCTGGGCTACCACCACGCGCTGTCCAAGCGCACCACGCTGTACGCCGACATCGGCCACGACGCCGAGGCGGCCACTCGCCGCACCGGCTACGACCTGGGCATCATCCACACGTTCTGAGCGCCCGACCCCGCGCCACCAAGGAGACACACATGCGCCGAGACCACTTCCTCAAGAGCCTGGCCGCATTGGCCGCCGCCTCCGGCCTGCCGCTGCACGCGCTGGCCAGCGGGGCCAACCTGAAGATGATGATCCCCGCCAACCCGGGCGGTGGCTGGGATCTCACCGGACGGGCGTTCGGCAAGGCCTTGCAGGACGCGGGGGCGGCCGCCACCGTGGCCTACGAGAACAAGGGTGGCGCGGCCGGCGCCCTGGGCCTGGCGCAGTTCGTCAACGCCAACAAGGGTGACCCGAACGCGCTGCTCGTGATGGGCGCCGTCATGCTCGGCGGCATCATCACCGGCAAGCCGCCGGTCAGCTTGTCGCAGGCCACGCCCATCGCGCGGCTGACCAGCGAGTACAACGTGTTCGTGCTGCCGGCCGACTCGCCCTTCAAGACCATGAACGACGTGGTCGAGCAGATGAAGCGCGACCCGGGCAGCGTGAAGTGGGGCGGCGGCTCGCGCGGCGCCACCGAGCACATCGCCGCGGCGATGATCGCCCGGGCGGTGGGCGTGGACGCGGCCAAGGTGAACTACGTGCCGTTCCGCGGCGGCGGCGAGGCGATCGCTGCCATCCTCGGCGGCAACGTCAGCATCGGGGGCAGCGGCTTCAGCGAGTTCCAGCCCTACATCCAGGCCGGCAAGATGCGCGCGATCGGCATCACGGCCGACACGCGCATCAAGGGCATCGACGTGCCGACGCTGAAGGAGCAGGGCATCCCGGTGGTGATCGGCAACTGGCGCGGCGTCTACGCCCCCGGCGGTATCACCCCCGAGCAACGCAAGGCCATCACCGACATGGTGGTGCGCGCCACGCGCTCCAGGGCCTGGGCCGAGGCGCTGGAGAAGAACGGCTGGACCCCGGCCTTCCTGGCCGGCGAGGCGTTCGAGAAGTTCGTCGACGACGAGTTCGCCAGCCTGCGCGCCATCATGGCCAAGGCCGGCATGGTCTGACGCCGCTTCATCGGGAGATGCCATGAATGCCCAGGCCCGACAGTCGGCGATCGCCGCCGGGGTGCTGCTGACCGGCGGCGGCGTGGTGCTGGCCGCCCTGCAGATGTCGTCCGATGCCGGTTATGCCGGCGTCGGCCCCAACTTCGTGCCCCTCGTGGTGGGTGGGCTGCTGGCGCTGTGCGGGCTGGGCCAGCTGCGTGAGGCCTTCACCGGCGGCTGGCGCGACATGGAGCAGCCGCCCGGCGCGGACCGCGGCGACTGGGTCGGCTTCGCCTGGGTGAGCGCGGGCCTGTGCGTGAACGCGCTGCTGATCACCCGCATCGGCTTCGTGCTGGGCTGCGCGCTGTGCTTCGTGCTGGCGGTGCGCGGCCTGCGCTGGTCGCGCGGTGCGCGGGGCCTGCGCGTGCGCCAGCTGGCGGCCGACCTGGCCCTCGGGCTGGCCATCTCGGCGCCGGTGTTCTGGATGTTCGGCCAGGGGCTGGGCATCGCGCTGCCGGCGATCACTTCGACAGGATGGCTGTGATGGAAACCCTCGACCTGCTGGCCGCTGGCTTTGCCACGGCGGCCACCCCGGTCAACCTGCTGTGGGCCCTGCTGGGCTGCCTGATCGGCACGGCCGTGGGGGTGTTGCCGGGCATCGGCCCGGCCACCGCGGTGGCGATGCTGCTGCCCATCACGCTGAAGGTGGAGCCCACCGCGTCGATGATCTTCTTCGCGGGCATCTACTACGGCGCCATGTACGGCGGCTCGACCACGTCCATCCTGCTGAACACGCCGGGTGAGTCGGGGGCGATGGTGACCGCGATGGAGGGCAACCGCATGGCCAAGAGCGGCCGCGCGGGCGCCGCGCTCGCCACGGCGGCCGTGGGCTCCTTCGTCGCCGGCACGCTGGCCACGCTGGTGGTCACCTTCTTCGCGCCCTGGGTGGCCGAGCATGCGGTGCGGCTGGGGCCGCCGGAGTACTTCATGCTCATGGTGCTGGCGTTCACCACGGTGTCTGCGGTGCTCGGCAAGAGCATGCTGCGTGGGGTGACGGCCCTGGCCGTGGGGCTGGCCTTCGGCCTCGTGGGGCTGGACCAGATCTCGGGCGCCCCGCGCCTGACAGGCGGCGTGCCCGAACTCATGGATGGCCTGGAGGTGGTGCTGGTGGCGGTGGGCCTGTTCGCGGTGGGCGAGGCCCTGTACCACGTGCTCTACGAGGGCCGGGTCGTGGAGGCGCAGCACCCCATGAGCCGCGTGCACATGAGCCGGCAGGACTGGAGGCGCTCGTGGCCCGCCTGGCTGCGCGCCAGCGCGATCGGCATGCCCTTCGGCGCACTGCCGGCGGGCGGCAGCGAGATTCCCACCTTCCTCAGCTACGCCACCGAGAAGAAGCTCTCGCCGCACAAGGAGGAGTTCGGCACCACGGGCGCCATCGAGGGGGTGGCCGGCCCCGAGGCGGCCAACAACGCGGCCATCACCGCCACGCTGATGCCGCTGCTCACGCTGGGCATTCCCACTTCGAACACCACCGCCATCCTGCTGGGCGCCTTCCAGAACTACGGCATCCAGCCCGGGCCTCAGCTGTTCGACACCAATGCCGGCCTGGTGTGGGCGCTCATCGCGTCGCTGTACATCGGCAACGTGATGCTCCTGGTGCTGAACCTGCCGCTGGTGGGCCTGTGGGTCAAGCTGCTCAAGCTGCCCAAGCCGCCGCTGTACGCGGGCATCCTGGTGTTCGCCACCGTGGGCGTCTATGGCATGCGCCAGTCGGCGCTGGACCTGTTGCTGCTCTACGCCATCGGCGTGCTGGGTGTGCTGATGCGGCGCCACGACTTCCCGACCGCGCCGGTGATCGTCGGCATGATCCTCGGGCCGCTCGCCGAGGCCCAGATGCGCAACGCGCTGGCCATCGGCGAGGGGCAGTGGACGGTGTTCATCCAGCGGCCGATGTCGCTGGTGCTGCTGGTCGTCGTCGTGGCGGTGCTGGTGCTGCCGCGGCTGGTGCGCTGGCTGCGCCCACCGACGGAGCCGGACGCCGTCGTGCGCGTCTGAGCGAGCGGGCATGGCGGCTTCCCGCCGCCGGCTGCCCGCCTCAGTCGGCCGCGCCCAGCGCGAGGGCGCGCTGCCGCGCCGCCGCCCGTTCCGCCGGGGCATCCGGTGCCACGGGCAGCCAGCCGGCGAGGTGCTGAGCCGTGAGGGCCGCCAGCGCGGCCATCCCGGCCGGGTCGTCGTTCAGGCAGGGGATGTAGGCATAGGCCTCGCCGCCCGCGTGCAGGAACTCCTCGCGGCCCTCCTGCGCGATCTCCTCCAGGGTCTCCAGGCAGTCGGCCGAGAAGCCCGGGCAGACCACGTCGACCCGGCGCGTGCCTGCCTGCGCCAGGCCGACGAGGGTCTCGTTGGTGGCGGGCCCCAGCCACTTGGCGCGCCCGAAGCGGCTCTGGAAGGTGATGCGCCACTGGCCGGCGGTGAGGCCCAGCGCCTCGGCCAGCAGCCGGGCGGTCTTCTGGCACTGGCAGTGGTAGGGGTCGCCCAGGTGCAAGGTGCGTTCGGGCATGCCGTGGAAGCTCATCACCAGCACCTCGCCGCGACCGGCGCGCGCCCAGTGGGCACGCACGCTGGCCGCCAGCGCGGCGATGTGGGCGGGGTCGTCGTGGTACTGGTGCACGAAGCGCAGCTCGGGCACCCAGCGCGTGCGGCGGCCCCAGGCCGTGACGGCGTCGAACACGCTCGCCGTGGTGGCGCCCGAGTACTGCGGATAGGCCGGCAGCACCAGCACCCGGCGCACACCTTCTGCCGCGAAGGCCTCCATCGCCGAGGCGATGGAGGGGTTGCCGTAGCGCATGGCGGGCCGCACCTGCACGGCATGGCCGGCGGCGCCGAGGCGGGCCTGCAGGTCGGCGGCCTGGCGCTGCGTCCAGACCAGCAGGGGCGAACCGTCGGCCATCCACACGCTGGCGTACTTGGCGGCCGACTTGGCGGGCCGGGTGCGCAGGATGATGCCGTGCAGGATGGGCCACCAGGCCAGGCGCGGGATCTCCACCACGCGCGGGTCACTCAGGAACTCGGCCAGGTAGCGCCGCAGCGCCGCGGGCGTGGGCGCATCGGGCGTGCCGAGGTTGGCCAGCAGCACACCCACGGGGGAGGGCGGCTCGCCATGGCGGAAGGCAGGGGAGGGCAGCGGGGCGGCCATGGGGCTCAGTGGGGGCCGGCGGGCGGGGTCAGCCGCATCGGCAGGGTGTCGTCCAGGCTGGACATGATGCTGAACTGCAGCACCGGCACGCCGACCTCGTTGGGCGAACCGCCGAGACCGATCTCGCCGCTGCCGTGCAGCGTGCAGGCGCCGCGACGCAGGCTGATCACCTCGTCGTCGCCGGAGAAGCGCACGTAGGTGCCGTTGATGCTGAGGTCGGTGACCTGCAGGCCGCCGCCCATCCAGTCGATGCGGGCATGGGTGCGCGAGACGCGCGCCTCGTCGATGAGCAGACCGCAGGTCGACCCCCGGCCGATGAGCAGCGGCAGGTCATGGCGGGTGAAGCGGTACAGGCTGTCGTGCCAGACGAGCTGCAGCCCCTCGGGCTCGGCCAGGTCGATGCGCGTCTCCATCAGCGTGGCGGCGTTGTCGCCCCCCCGCGGCGGCAGCATGTGCACCTCCACCGGCTCGGCGCGGCCGCGCAGGCGCATGCGGTCCAGCGAGCGGTAGTTGGCCTGCGCCTCGGGGGCGAGTTCCTCGAACACCTCGCTGGTGAGCAGCGTCTCGTTGTCGCCGGCGTGGTCGAGCAGGCGGGCCGCGACGTTCACGGCGTCGCCGAAGCAGTCGCCGTTGACCTCGACCACCTCGCCGAGTGCCAGGGCGATCTGCAGCCTCAGGCGCGCCACCGCGGGAGCCGCGTGCGGGGCGGCCGCGGTGCTCTCGAGGTGGTCGTGCATCTGCATGGCGCAGGCCACGGCCATGGAGGGCACGGAGAACACGGCCATCAGGCCGTCACCGAGCGTCTTGATGAGCTGGCCGCCCATGGCGGGCACCTTCTGGGCCAGCGCGTTGATCGTCTGGGTGACGACCGCGGTGGCCTGGGCGTTGCCGAGCGTTTCGTAGAGCGCCGTGCTGCCGCGCAGATCCGCGAACAGGACGGTGCGGCGCTTGATCGTGGCCATGCGTCGGTCAGTGTAGCGCGCCCACAGGAAGCCGGCCGCTGCGAGCGGCCGGCAAGGGGCGGTGGCACCGGTGGGGCACCCGAAGGTGCCCGGCAGGTCAGATGTTGTCGAGGTAGGTGCGCAGCTTGTCCGAGCGGCTCGGGTGCTTCAGCTTGCGGATGGCCTTGGCCTCGATCTGGCGGATGCGCTCGCGCGTGACGTCGAACTGCTTGCCCACTTCCTCGAGCGTGTGGTCGGTGGACATCTCGATGCCGAAGCGCATGCGCAGCACCTTGGCCTCGCGCGGGGTCAGGCTGTCGAGGATGTCCTTCACCACGTCGCGCAGGCCGGCCTGCATGGCCGCCTCGATGGGCGCGGTGTTGTTGGTGTCCTCGATGAAGTCGCCCAGGTGCGAGTCGTCGTCGTCGCCGATCGGGGTTTCCATGGAGATCGGCTCCTTGGCGATCTTCATGATCTTGCGGATCTTGTCTTCCGGCATCTCCATCTTCTCGGCCAGCGTGGGGGCGTCCGGCTCGAAGCCGAACTCCTGCAGGTGCTGGCGCGACAGGCGGTTCATCTTGTTGATCGTCTCGATCATGTGAACCGGGATGCGGATGGTGCGAGCCTGGTCGGCGATGGAGCGCGTGATCGCCTGGCGGATCCACCAGGTGGCGTAGGTCGAGAACTTGTAGCCGCGGCGGTACTCGAACTTGTCCACCGCCTTCATCAGGCCGATGTTGCCTTCCTGGATGAGGTCCAGGAACTGCAGGCCGCGGTTGGTGTACTTCTTGGCGATGGAGATCACCAGGCGCAGGTTGGCCTCGATCATCTCCTTCTTGGCGTCGCGCGAGGCCTTCTCGCCCTCGTTCATGCGCCGGTTGATCTCCTTCAGGTCATCGATGGGCACCACGGCGCGAGCCTGCAGGTCGAACAGCTTCTGCTGCAGCTCCTGGATGGCCGGCAGGTTGCGCAGCATGATGGCGCTGTACGGCTTGCCCGACGCGGCTTCCTTCTCGCTCCACTTGAGGTTGAGCGCATTGGGCGGGAAGGTCTTGATGAAGTGTTCCTGCGGCATGCCGCACTTGTCGACCACGATCTTGCGGATCTCGCGCTCGTAGCGGCGGATGTCGTCGACCTGCGAGCGCAGGATGTCGCACAGCTTCTCGATGGTCTTGACCGTGAAACGGATGGTCATCAGGTCGTCGCTGATGGCCTGCTGCGCCTTGTTGTACGAGGCCGACTGGTAGCCTTCCTTCTCGAAGGCACGGCGCATCTTGTCGAAGTGCGTGCGCAGCTCGGTGAACTTGGCCAGCGCCGCGTTCTTCAGCTCCTCGAGCTTCTTGGTCAGCGCCTTCGAGCCGCCATTGCCGTCGTCGTCGTCTTCCTCGTCGAACTCGTCGAAGTCTTCCTCGGCCACGTAGTCGTCGGCCTCGTCCTCGGCCACGAAGCCGTCCACCACCTCGGAGATCTGCATCTCGCCCGCGGCGATGCGGTCGGCCATCGCGAGGATCTCGGCGATGGTCGTCGGCGATGCCGAGATGGCGAGCATCATCGCCTGCAGGCCACCTTCGATGCGCTTGGCGATCTCGATCTCACCCTCGCGGGTGAGCAGCTCCACGGAGCCCATCTCGCGCATGTACATGCGCACCGGGTCGGTGGTGCGGCCGAACTCGGAATCGACCGTCGACAGGGCGGCCTCGGCGGCCTCTTCAGCCTCTTCCTCGGTGGCGGTGGAGGTGGCGCCGCCGGCGATCAGCAGCGTGGCGGCGTCGGGCGCCTGCTCGTACACCGCGATGCCCATGTCGTTGAGCATGGAGATGATGGCCTCGAGGATCTCCTCGTTGACCAGCTTCTCGGGCAGGTGATCGTTGATCTCCTGGTGCGTCAGGTAGCCCCGCGTCTTGCCCATCTTGATGAGCGTCTTGAGCTCCTGACGGCGCTTGGCGACCTCTTCCTCGGTGAGCGCCGTCTCGTCCAGGCCGAACTCGCGCATCAGCGCGCGCTCCTTGGCGCGGCTGACCTTCATGCGCAGCGGCTTGGCCTTGGGCTTGTCCTCGCCAGCGTCCTCCACCTCGACGACGTCGGCCTCCGCCTCGACCTCGGCCTCGACTTCCAGCTCGGCCTCGATGTCACCCAGCTCCTCGTCGATCTCGGCGGACTTCTCGGCCTTCTTCGACGTGGTCTCCGCCTTGGGCTTGCGACCGCGCTTGGCCTTGCCGTCGTCCTCTGCCTTGGCCGGCGCGGCCTTGCCCTTGGCGGCCGTAGCGGCCTTCTTGGTCGGCTCCTCGGTCGCGGCGGCGCCCTTGGGGGTGGTCTTGGCGGCGGGCTTGGCAGTGGCGGCGGTCTTCTTCGCGGTCATGCAGAGTGTCTCGTTGAGAGGGTGATCCTTCGATGGGCCCACGGGTTCCGCAAGGCTCCCACGCACGGCGGCCGCGCACGCACGAGGCGACGCAGGCGCGACGGGACGAGGGATCCGGGCAAACGGAACACCCACCGGCCGCCGAGGACGGACGGCGGCGCGGGTTGAGGCGGGCAAGCTGGCGTGAACGTCGGGAGATGCAGCCTGGCGGGGCGGTGGCCTGTGTGTACCCCGTGTCGCGGGGGGCCGGTGTCGCGAGGAGCTGCTGTCACTCTTGCCGCAGAAAGCGTGGATTATACCGTCAATCCCCTGGTCGCGCAGGGGTGGTGCTCACTCCGGCGGCGCCGTGCCCAGGCGTTCCTTGGCCTCGCGCCAGCGCGGCTCCAGGGCGCGGTACTCCAGCAGCGCGTCGCGCCGGTGGGCCGATTCGGCCGCCAGCGCCTGCAGACGCAGGCCCAGCTCGCGCACCAGCAGCGTGTCCATGGCGCGGCGCAGGTCGGCCGGCGTGGCGCCGGGGTCGGCGTCGCCATCGGCGAGCGCGCGTGCCTCGTCGTCCAGCTGCGCGTCCTCGGCCAGTGCCTCGCGCACCACCGCCCAGGCGCGCGGCCCGTGCTCGGCCAGGTCGCGTTCGAGCCAGGCGATGAGTGCGCCGTGGGGCGCGGGCAGCTGGTGCAGCAGGTCATGTTCGTCGGCCGGCAGGTCGTGCCACCACGCCGGCTGGCCGAACAGCATCTGCACCACCCGGTCCTCGGGTCGCTTGGGCGGCAGCCGACGGCCGGCCGGGCGCGGCAGGCCGTCGTCGGTGTCGCCGCGGGCGCGCCAGCGCCCCTTGCCACGCCAGTCGCCGCGCCCGTCCGGGCGGCGCCCGTGGCCGCGGCCGTCGCCCGCCGGACCGTTGCCCTGGTCGGCCGGGTCGCTTGCGTCGGTGGGGGCACCGGCCGACCCCCGGTGCCCATGGCCGGCCAGCTGCCACAGCCGTGCCAGCTCCTCGGCCGGAAGCCCGCCGCGCAGCGCCAGCTCGCCCAGCAGCTGCACCCGCAGGGCGCCTTCGGGCAGCGCCTGCCACAGCGGCCGCGCCTGCGACAGCATGCGCGCGCGGCCCTCGGCCGTGGCCAGGTCGCAGTCGGCGGCGGCGTGTTCGAGCAGCTGCCGCGACAGCGGCACGGCATTGCGCACCTGGGCCTCGAAGGCGTCGGCACCGAAGGCGCGGATGTAGCTGTCCGGGTCGTGTTCGGCCGGCAGGAACAGGAAGCGGAAGCTGCGCGTGTCGCCGGCGTGGGGCAGGGCGGCTTCCAGCGCGCGGCCGGCGGCCCGCCGCCCGGCCGCGTCGCCGTCGAAGCTGAACACCACCTGCTCGGTGAAGCGCAGCAGCTTGTGCACGTGGTCCGCCGTGCAGGCGGTGCCCAGCGTGGCCACCGCATTGGGAAAGCCCAGCTGCGCCAGCGCCACCACGTCCATGTAGCCCTCGGTGACCAGCGCGTAGCCCTTGGCTCGCAGGCCCGTGCGCGCCTCGAACAGGCCGTAGAGCTCGCGCCCCTTGACGAACACCGGCGTCTCGGGTGAGTTCAGGTATTTCGGTTCGCCGTGGTCCAGCACGCGACCGCCGAAGGCGATGGTCTCGCCCTTGACGTTGCGGATGGGGAACATGATGCGGTCGCGGAAGCGGTCGTAGCGCTTCTGGTCGGCTTCGCTGCGCCCCTCGTCCGCCCCCTGCACGATGACGAGCCCCGCCTCGGCCAGGGCCGGCTCGTCATAGCGGGGGAAGACACCGGCCAGCGTGCGCCAGCCCTCGGGCGCATAGCCCAGGCCGAAGCGGGCGGCGATCTCGCCGGTGAGCCCGCGGCCCTTGAGGTAGGCGACGGCGCGCGGGCTCGCCTTGAGCTGGCGGCGGTAGTGCTCGGCGGCGCGCTCGAGCACGTCGATCAGGCCCAGCTGCTGCTCGCGCCTTTCGGCCGCCTGGGCGCGCTGCTGGGGGGTCGTGTCGTCCTCCGGCACGGCCATCCCCGCCTCCTGGGCGAGGTCCTTGACGGCCTCGATGAAGCTCAGCCCATGGTGCTCGGTCAGGAAGCGCAGGGCGTCACCGTGCGCGCCGCAGCCGAAGCAGTGGTAGGTCTGCCGTGAGGGGCTGACGATGAAGCTGGGCGTCTTCTCGCCGTGGAACGGGCACAGCCCCTTGTAGTTGATGCCCGCCTTCTTCAGCTCCACGTGGCGTCCCACCACGCCGACAACGTCGGTGCGGGCGAGCAGGTCCTGGATGAAGCCGGAGGGGATCACGGTGACGGGGCGGGTTCGGCCAAGGGCGGCGGGGCGCGGGCCGAGGCGCCCGCGCAAACGCATCGGGGCAGCCATGGCTGCCCCGATGCGGGAAAAGGATCTTCGCACACGCCCGGCGGTGGCCGGGCCGGCCGACGATCAGATCGTGAAGTCGTCGAGTGACTTGCCGGCGCCGAGCGCCGCCTGCAGCCACTTGGGCTTCAGGCCGCGGCCCGTCCAGGTCTGGCCCGTGGCGGGGTCGCGGTACTTGGCGGCCACCTTCTTGACGCCGTCCGGCTTGGGGGCGACCGGGCCGCGGCCGGCCAGGTCGGCCGCCGTGAGGCCGTATTCGGCCATCAGGGCCTTCACCTTGGCGATGGCGTCGGCGCGGGCGCTGCGCTGCGCTTCGGCAATCTTCTTCTCGAGCTCGGCTTTCTGGGCCAGCAGGTCCTGGATGGATTCCATGCGGATACTCCTCGGGTCACACGGATAAGGGCGTGTGCATGATACCCCGGGAAACTGCAGGATCCCGCGCAGGGCCGGCTGGCAAGGCGAAGTCATTTATAGCCGACCCGGTCCAGCATCTGCTGCACCTTCACCTGGTTCATGCCGATGACGGAAATCGGCACGGTTTCGGTCTTGAACTTGCCCAGTTGCTCGAGGGCCGGGTTCGCCGGGCGCACGGCCGCCACGGCAGGCCACTCGTTGTTTCCGTTCGCGAAATACCCCTGGGCGGCATCGCTGGCGAGGTATTCGAGGAAGCGGATGGCGGCATCGCGGTTCTTCGCATGGCGCGCCACGGCGCCGCCGGCGATATTCATGTGCGTGCCGGTGCTGGCCTGGTTGGGCATCACGGCGCCGATGCGCGCCACCACGGCCTTGTCTTCCGGCTTGTCGGAGCGCATGAGGCGGGCGAGGTAGTAGCTGTTGGTGATCGCGATGCCGCATTCACCGCTGGCCACCGCCTTGATCTGGTCGGTGTCGCCGCCCTTGGGCGGGCGCGCCATGTTGGCCACCAGGCCCTTGAGCCAATCCTCGGTCTTCTGCGGCCCGAGGTGCTCCATCATGGCGCCGAAAAGCGACAGGTTATAGGGGTGGGAGCCAGAGCGGGTGCAGAGTTTGCCGCGGTTCTTCGGGTCGGCCAGTTCCTCGTAGGTATCCACGTCGTCGCGGGCCACGCTGTCCTTGGCGTAAACCACCATGCGCGCACGGGTGGAAAACCCGAACCACTGCGAGCCGTCGCCGCCGTCCTTGCCCCGCAGCTGCGCGGGAATCCGGCTGTCGAGCGTCTTGCTGCGCACCGGCTGGAACAGGCCGTCGACTTCCGCGCGCCACAGGCGGGCCGCGTCGACCAGCAGAATCACGTCGGCCGGGCTGGCGCTGCCTTCGCTCTTCAGGCGGGCCAGGATGCCCGCGTCATCGGCGTCCACGCGGCGGATCTTGATGCCGGTGGCCTTGGTGAAATTGTCGTAGAGGGCCTCGTCGGTCTGGTAGTGCCGGGCGGAATACAGATTCAGCACGGACTCCTGGGCGTGGGCGGCGGGGGCCAGGACGGCGGCCAGGGCCACGAGGGCCGGCAGGGCACGGCGGATGGAACGCATGCGGGTCACTCCGTTTCGCAGGGGATCAACGCGGCGGATTGTATTCGGAGTGAGAATGCTTCCCAATTGCGAAAGCCCCCGCGCGGGGGGCCGCGGCGGGGGCTTGGGTGCGGGGCCCGCGCGGTGCGGGCGCGTGGCTCAGGCGCCGCTGGGCGGGACGTAGCCGGTGGGCTGGTCGACGCCGCCACCGAAGAAGAACTGCTCCATCTGCCGCGCCAGGTACTGGCGCGCCCGGGCATCCGCGAGGTTCAGGCGGTTTTCATTCACCAGCATGGTCTGGTGGCGTTTCCACAGCTCGAAGGCTTCCTTGCTGACGTTGTCGTAGATGCGCTTGCCGAGTTCGCCTGGGTAGGGCGCGAAGTCCAGCCCTTCGGCTTCCTTCTTCAGGTGGATGCATTGGACGGTGCGGGCCATGGGGTCTCCGTGGAATCTGAGGGAAATGGGGGAAGGGCGGATCGGATCAGCCCAGCTTCTTGACCAGCACCTGCGAGCGCCGGTCCCAGTTGTACTTGCGCTTGCGCGCCTCGGGCAGCCAGTCGGGGTCGACCTGGACGAAGCCGCGCTTGATGAACCAGTGCATGGTGCGGGTGGTGAGCACGAAGATGGACTCGAGCCCCTTCATGCGCGCACGCTGCTCCACGCGCTTGAGGATCTTGTCGCCGTCGCCCTGGCCCTGCACCTGCGGCGACACGGTGAGCGCGGCCATTTCGCCGGTGCGTGCCTCGGGGTAGGGGTAGAGCGCCGCGCAGCCGAAGATCACGCCGTCGTGCTCGATGACCGTGTAGTTGGCGATGTCGCGCTCGATCTCCGTGCGGCTGCGCTTGACCAGCGTGCCGTCGCGCTCGAAGGGCTCGATCAGCTGCAGGATGCCGCCCACGTCGTCGGAGGTGGCCTCGCGCAGGCTCTCCAGCTTCTCGTCGACCACCATGGTGCCGATGCCGTCGTGGGTGAACACCTCCATCAGCAGGGCCCCGTCGGCGGCGAACGGCAGGATGTGCGAGCGCTCGACGCCGCCGTGGCAGGCCCGCACGCAATGCTGCAGGTAGAAGCCCACATCGGTGGGCTGCATGGGCGCGGGCCGGCTGGCCAGCAGGCGTTCGGCCTCGGCCAGCGAGAGCTCGGTGTCGATGGGGGAGTCGGCGTCGTCGGGGTTCTCGTGGATGCCGGGCACCTCGGTGAGGAACAGCAGCTTGTCGGCCTGCAAGGCGACGGCGGTCTGCGTGGCCACGTCCTCCATGGACAGGTTGAACGCCTCACCGGTGGGTGAGAAGCCGAAGGGCGACAGCAGCACCAGGGCACCGATGTCCAGCATGCGCCGGATGGCCACGCCGTCGACCTTGCGCACGACGCCGCTGTGCTGGAAATCGATGCCGTCGACGATGCCCACGGGGCGGGCGGTGAGGAAGTTGCCCGACACCACGCGGACGGTGGAGTTGGCCATCGGCGTATTGGGCAGCCCCTGGGAGAACGCCGCCTCGATCTCGAAGCGCAGCTGGCCTGCGGCCTCCTGCGCACAATCGAGCGCCACGCCGTCGGTGATGCGCATGCCGTGCGAGAAGCGGGCGGTGTGGCCCTTGGCGGCGAGCTGCTCGTTCACCTGCGGGCGGAAGCCGTGCACCAGCACCAGCCGCACGCCCATGGCATGCAGGATCGCCAGGTCCTGGGCGAAGAAGTTGAGCTTGCCGGCGGCGACCAGCTCGCCGGTCATGCCGACGACGAAGGTCTTGCCCCGGTAGGCGTGGATGTGCGGTGCCACCGACCGGAACCAGGGCACGAAGGTGTGGGGAAAGACCAGGTCCATGTGGGCCTGATTGTGCCGCAGGGGGTATGGCCCGTCGCGCCGCGGATAATCCGCGCCCTGCCATGTCGACCCCTCGCCGAGAGCGCCCCGCGCCGGCCGACCGCACCGACGCCCGCCCGGCCACCCGGCCGCCGGTGGTGCCGAACCCGGTCCCGCCTATCACCTACCCCGAATCGCTGCCGGTGTCCGCCCGGCGCGAGGAGATCGCCCGCGCCATCCGCGAGCATCCGGTGGTCATCGTCAGCGGCGAGACCGGCTCGGGCAAGACCACGCAGCTGCCCAAGATCGCGCTCGAGCTGGGCCGGGGGCGCGGGGCCGGCGGCACGGGGCTGATCGGGCACACCCAGCCCCGGCGCATCGCCGCGAGCTCGGTGGCCAAGCGCATCGCCGAGGAACTGAACACCCCGCTGGGCGACGTGGTGGGCTACAAGGTGCGCTTCCAGGACCGGCTGCAGCCGGGCGCCTCGGTCAAGCTGATGACCGACGGCATCCTGCTGGCCGAGACGCAGACCGACCCGCTGCTCAAGGCCTACGACACCCTCATCATCGACGAGGCGCACGAGCGGTCGCTGAACATCGACTTCCTGCTCGGCTACCTCAAGGAGGTGCTGGCGCGCCGGCCGGACCTGAAGGTGATCGTCACCTCGGCCACCATCGACGCCGAGCGCTTTGCCCAGCACTTCGCCTCGGCGAAGGGGCCGGCGCCGGTGATCCACGTGAGCGGGCGCACGTTCCCCGTGGAGCAGCGTTGGCGGCCCTTTGAAGAGTCCCGGGAGTTCGACACGCATGACGCCATCGCGGACGCGGTGGACGAGCTCTGGCGCGAGGGCCGCGGCGACATCCTGGTGTTCCTGCCCGGCGAGCGCGAGATCCGCGAGGCGGCCGACCACCTGCGCAAGCACTTGGCGCACCAGCCCCTGCACCGCCATGCCGAGGTGCTGCCGCTGTTCGCGCGCCTGTCGCAGGCCGAGCAGGACCGGGTGTTCCAGACCGGCCAGGGCCAGCGCATCGTGCTGGCCACCAACGTGGCCGAGACCTCGCTCACGGTGCCGGGCATCCGCTACGTCGTCGACACCGGCCTGGCGCGCGTCAAGCGCTACAGCTACCGCAACAAGGTCGAGCAGCTGCAGATCGAGCCGGTCTCCCAGGCCGCGGCCAACCAGCGCGCCGGGCGCTGCGGGCGTGTGGCCAACGGCATCTGCATCCGCCTGTACGACGAGAAGGATTTCGCCGGCCGCCCGCGTTTCACCGACCCGGAGATCCTGCGCTCCTCGCTGGCGGGCGTGATCCTGCGGATGAAGGCGCTGCACCTGGGCACGGTGGAGGATTTCCCCTTCCTCGAGCCGCCGCCGCGCAAGGCCATCGCCGACGGCTACGCGCTGCTCGCCGAGCTGGGCGCGGTGGACGAGGCCAACGAGCTCACGCCCATCGGCCGCGAGCTCTCGCGACTGCCCCTGGACCCGCGGGTGGGCCGCATGATCCTGGCCGCGCGCGACCGCCAGGCGCTCAGCGAGGTGCTGGTGATCGCCAGCGCCCTGAGCGTGCAGGACGTGCGCGACCGCCCGCTCGAGCACCAGCAGGCGGCCGACCAGAAGCACAAGCTCTTCGACGACGAGAGGTCGGAGTTCATGGGCTACCTGAAGCTGTGGAAGTGGATCGAGGAGGGCCGTGGCGTGCATGGCCATGCCGGGCAGAAGACCCAGCAGACCGACAGCCACAAGCTCAGCCACCGCCAGCAGGAACAGCGCCTGCGCGACCAGTTCGTCAGCCCCCGGCGGGTGCGCGAATGGCGCGACATCCACACCCAGCTGCACACGGTGGTGGCCGAGCACGGCTGGCGCCTGAACGGCACGCCGGCCACCTACGAGCAGGTCCACCAGTCCATGCTGGCCGGCCTGCTGGGCAACATCGGCCTGAAGGCCGATGACGACGACTGGTACCTCGGTGCGCGCGGCATCAAGTTCTGGCGCCACCCCGGCGCCCACCTGTCCAAGAAGCCGGGCCGCTGGATCGTCGCCGCCGAGCTGGTGGACACCACGCGACTGTTCGGCCGCGGCATCGCGGCCATCGAGCCGCAGTGGCTGCCGCCCATCGCCGGCCACCTGCTCAAGACCCAGCTGCTGGAGCCGCACTGGGAGAAGAAGGCCGCCGAGGTCATCGCCCTGGAGCGTGCCACGCTGTACGGCATCGTCGTCTACAGCAACCGGCGCGTGAACTACGGCAACGTGGACCGGGCCGCCGCGCGCGAGATCTTCATCCGCGAGGCCCTGGTGGCCGGCGAGTGGGACACGAAGCTGCCCTTCCTGGCGCACAACCGGCGCATGGTGGCGCAGGTGCAGGAGCTCGAGCACAAGGCGCGGCGCCAGGACGTGCTGGTGGACGACGAGCTGATCTTCGCCTGGTACGACCAGCAGCTGCCGGCCGACGTCGTCAGTGGCGCCAGCTTCGAACGCTGGTACCGCGAGGCGGCGAAGTCGGATCCCAGGCTGCTCATGGTCAGCCGCGAGGAGCTGATGCGCCACGAGGCGGCCGGCATCACGACGAGCGCCTTCCCCAAGACCATCCGCCTGGGCGGCGTCGATTGCGCCGCCGCCTACCTGCACGAGCCGGGCGACGCCAAGGACGGCGTCACCGTGACGGTGCCGTTGTACGCGCTGAACCAGGTGAGCGAGGAACGCTGCGAGTGGCTGGTGCCCGGCATGCTCGAGGCCAAGGTGCTGGCGCTGGTGAAGAGCCTGCACCAGCGGCCGCGCTCGCGCCTGGTGCCGCTGCCGGAGTTCGTGGCGGAGTTCTGCGCCACCACGTCGTTCGCGCAAGGCGCGCTGCTCGACGCCCTGCTCAAGGCCGTGCGCGAGCGCACCCAGCTGGCCGTGCAACGCAACGATTTCAAGCTGGAGCAGCTCGCGCCCCACCTGTTCATGAACTTCCGGGTGGTGGACGAGCACGGTCGCCAGCTCGGCATGGGGCGGCAGCTGGCCACCCTGAAGGCCGAGTGGGGCGGCCAGGCGCGCTCCGCCTTCCAGGCGCTGGCCGCGCTCAAGGTGGTGGCGCCGGCCCCCGCGCCCGCACCGGCACCCGCGCGGGCGGCGGCCGGTTCCGGCGCTGCCTCGCGCGGCGTGCAGGCGGTGGTCAAGGCCCCGGTGCCGCCCCCGGCGGACACGGCGCCTGCCCGCCACACCGCCTGGACTTTCGGCGAGCTGCCGGAGCTGATGGAGATCCGCCAGAAGGGCCAGACGCTGATCGGCTTCCCGGCCCTGATCGACAAGGGCGCGCATGTGGAGATCGAGGTCTTCGACGAGCCCGAGCTGGCGGCCGCACAGCACCGCACCGGCCTGCGCCGCCTGGTGGCGCTGCAGATCAAGGAGCCGCTGAAGTACCTGGAGAAGAACATCCCCGACCTGCAGAAGATGGCGGTGCAGTACATGCCGCTGGGCACGCAGGAGGAACTGCGCGACCAGATCGTCGACGTCGCCCTGGACCGCGCCTTCCTGGCCGACCCGCTGCCGCAGGACGCGGCGGCGTTCCAGCGGCGCATCGAGGAGGGCCGCACCCGGCTCAACCTGATCGCGCAGGAAGTGGCCCGGCAGGCCGGCGTGGTGCTCGCCGAGTACGCCGCGGCCCTGCGCAAGCTCAAGGACAGCCGGCCGCCGAAGGAGGTGGCCGACGACATCCAGACGCAGCTGCAGCGCCTGGTGTCCAAGCGATTCGTGGCCCAGACGCCGTGGGCGGCGCTGCAGCACCTGCCGCGCTACCTGAAGGGCATCGTCATGCGGCTGGACAAATGGCGAGCCGATCCCGCCCGCGACCTGCAACGCCTGGCCGAGCTGAGGCCGCTGGAGCAGCGCTGGCAGCGCCGGGTGGCGGAGCTCAAGGGCCAGGCCGATGCCCGCACGCAGGAGTTCCGCTGGCTGCTGGAGGAACTGCGCATCAGCCTGTTCGCGCAGGAGCTGCGCACGCCGCAGCCGGTGTCCGTCAAGCGGCTCGAGAAGGTCTGGGCCCAGCTGAGCAGCTGATCGGCCGTCTCCCAGTGCCGGCGACCGCGGCCCGCGTCAGCGCCGCGCCGGGGCCCGCCAGGCATCCAGCCGGTCGGCCAGGCCCAGCCAGGCGGCGTCCTTGTCCACCGAGGCGCGGGCGTCGCAGCGCCGGCCCACGCCCTGTGCGGCATAGCGCTGGCACAGCAGCAGGCCGAAATCGGGGAAGTGGACGTCGACCTCGGCGGCCGGCACCAGCTCGCCCCGGAACGGCCGGTCGTACGACACCATGGCCGGTGGCGACTCGCTCGACACCGCCTGCAGCGACGACCCCGGCGCCGGGACGGCGGTGCACTCGGCCAGGAAGGCGGGGCGCTCGGCGGGAATCACCAGGGCATTGGCCGCCTCCTCGCACTCGAAGGTGGTCTGCGCCTCGAAGGCCCACACGCCGCGCACCCGCGTGCCGTGTCGGAAGCCGCCGCGCAGGGCCGTCAACAGGCCCAGCCCGGCGCCGCGCGAGCGGCCGGTGATGAAGCTGTTGCGCACATCCGCGCCGAGCGGCTCGGCCCAGCGTGCGGCGAAGCTGTCGATGGCGCGCCGGATGTCCTGCCCCGGTGCCGGCTGGCCGGCGGTGTAGTTGACGACCGGATGGCGGAACTCGTAGGAGACGACGATGTAGCCGCGGTCCACCAGCGGCTGCACCAGCTGGCTCCAGCGTGAACCGGGCCGGCCGTCCGCGTCGATGACATGGTCCACGCCGTTGGGGTGGCCGTAGAAGACGACGGGGTGCGGCCCCGAGGCGCCGGGCGTGGGCAGGAAGATGTCCATCACCTGCCGCGCCATCTGCCCTGTCGTGGGCTCCAGCCAGGTCACCGTGCCGTAGGGCACGTCACGGTGGCAGTGGCAGGCGGGGTCATAGCCCGGGGGGCTGCTGGCCGCCCGGGCCGGCGACACCGACCAGGCCGCCGAGGTGGCCAGGGCCAGGGCCGCTGCCCAACGCAGCGCATCGGCCGCCGAACGTGGCCTCATCGCGCCACCCGGTAGGCGTTGAAGTAGTCGACCACGCCCTTCCACTCGTCGAGCGCCGGCACCGCCTCGGCGGGCACGCACTGGGCGGCGGCCTCGGTGGCGCTGTAGCGCTCGCACAGCGCCAGGCCGAAGTCCGGGTGGTGCACGTCCACTTCCGAGGCCGGCACCAGCTGGTGGCGGAACGGGCGGTCGTAGCCCACGTACACCGGCGGCGCGGCGGCCGTCACGGACTGCAGCGCGGACCCCGCGCCCGGCACGGCCGTGCACTCGGCCAGGAAGGCGTCGCGGTCGGACTCGATCACGAAGGTGCGGGCGCTTTCCTGGCAGTCGAACGTGGTCTGTGCCTGGAAGGTGCGCACGGCGCGCACGGTGGTGCCGCCGCTGAACTTGCCGGTCAGGGCCGTCAGCAGGCCCAGGCCACCGCCACGCGAGCGGCCCGTGATGAAGGTGTTGGTCGGGTCCGCCTTGAGCGCCGCGCCGTGGTTGGCGACGAAGTAGTTGATCGCCTTCTGGATGTCCAGGCGAGGCGCCTTCATGCCGGACACGTAGTTCACGACCGGGTGGCGGAACTCGTAGGACACCACGATGTAGCCCGCGTCGGTGAGCGGCTTGACGAAGCGGCTGTACATGGAATCGACGGCCTTGTCGAAGGCGATCGTGTGCGTGGCCGCGTTGGCATGGCCGTAGTACACGACCGGACGCAGGCCCGGATGCAGGGCGGCATCGGGCATCCAGATGTCCATCTCCTGCCGGGCGAACTTGCGGGTGGTGGGCTCGAACCAGCTCACGGAGCCGTACGGCACGTTGCGGTAGCAGCGGCAGGTGGCGTTGTAGCCGGGGGGCGTACCGGCGGCCTCGATGGCCTCGGTGGACAGCGTGCCGGCCGCGGCGTTGGCCGCCATCGGTGCCAGCAGGGGGAACGCCAGGGCGAGCGTGGCCGTCGCCGCACGCAGCAGCGAATGAAGGGTGTGCATGGTGGTCCTCGTGGCCAGCGACGGGCCCGGCGGGCCCGACACGCGCTGGCGCGGTCGTCCGTCGCGTGGCCGTCGGTCCGGTGCGCATCCGGGCGCGGTCAGTCGCGAGATGGGCGACTGATCGTCCGGGCGCGGGGCCGTGTGAGGAGCCGAACGGGGGAGAAGGCCGGCCTTCTCCCGCCGTCTTTCAGACCATTACATCTGCTTGAACAGGTGTGCGTAGCTCTCCGCGACGAGCAGGGTGTCGCTGCGGTCCTTGAGCTTGAGCTGCAGGCGGCCGCGGAAGTCGCGGGTGGCGCCCGCGATGGCCGTGGCATTGACCAGGGTGGAGCGGTGGATCTGCCAGAACTGCTGGGGATCGAGTTCCTCGACCAGCTCCTTCAACGGCTTGCGGATGAGCGCTTCGCCGTCGCGCGTGGCCACGCGGGTGTACTTGTTGTCGGCCGCGAAGTACACCACCTCGTCCACCGTGATGAGCTTGAGGGTCTGCCCCACGGAGGCGTTGATCCAGCGCAGGTGCGGGCGGCTGGGCGCGCCCGCGGGCAGGGCGGCCAGGCGGTCCAGCACGGCCCCGATGTCCGAGGGCGTGTCGCCCAGGCGCTCCTTCAGGCGGCCGATGGCGGTGAACAGCCGGGCCGGCTGCAGCGGCTTGAGCAGGTAGTCGACGGCGCCATGGTCGAAGGCCGCCACGGCATGCTCGTCGTAGGCCGTGACGAACACCACGCGCGAGCGGCCGCTGGCCTGGCGCGCCACCTCCAGGCCGGTGGCGCCGGGCATCTGGATGTCGAGGAAGAGCACGTCAGGGCGCAGTTCGTCCAGCAGCCGCAGGGCCTGGATGCCGTCGGACGCCTCGCCCACGATGGTGAGCTCGGGCCACAGCCGGCCGATGTGCTCGATGAGCTCGCCGCGCAGGGCGGCCTCGTCCTCGGCCACCAGGGCGGTGGGGTGGGCGCTGTGCTTCATGCAGGGATCTCCAGCGTGAAATCGGTGCGGCCGTCGCCGCTGGTGCAGGCCAGGCGGGCGCCGTCGCCCGCCAGCACGCGCAGGCGTTCGCGCTCGGCTGCCAGCTCGTCGCCGTCGCCGCACAGCCCGTCGGCATGGACGGCCAGGCGCACCACCAGCCGGGTGGGGGTGCGGTGCGCCGCCAGGGCCACGGCCGGCGGCGGGCCGGACACGGCGCGCAGCGCGCGCTGCAGCAGCGGCAGCAGCAGCATGGCGGGCAGGCGTGCGGCACGCAGGGCCGGCGGCAGGTCGTCGACGAAGGCCACCGGCTGGCGCGCCAGGCCCTCGCGCAGCGCCAGGTAGCTGCCCAGCAGGGCCGCCTCGGCGTCCAGCGTGGTGGCGTTGTGCTCGCGCAGCCGGGGCAGGGCCACCCGCAGGTGGTGGATCAGCCGCTCCAGCTGCGCGGCGGCGGCGTCCGACGTGCCGCGGGCGTACTGGTGCTGCACATCCACCAGCACCTCGAACAGGAAGGTGGGCTCGACCTGGGCCTGCATGGCCGCCAGGCGGGCGGCCATGGCCTGGCGGCCGAGGGCGGCCTGCTCGTCCAGCACCGCCTGCAACTGGGCATCGGCACGCCAGCGCCGGCGCAGCATCTCCACAAGGGCCACGAGCAGCGCACCGGGCAGCAGCGTGGCCAGGAAATCGCCGGCGAAGCGCTGCCAGGTGGGCAGTGGCGGGTCGCACTTGGGCGCGCAGAAGGCCTCCGCGCCCGGCCAATGCAGCGAGTCGGACACCGCCCACAGCGTGGGCACGGTGAGCAGGCTGCCCAGCACGGCGGCCAGGGCCAGGCGCCAGGGCCGCCAGGGGCTGGCGGGGTCGCTGCGGTCGGCCGGCAGCCACACGAGCAGCAGCACGGCGGTGCACACCACCGGCGTGAGCAGCAGGCGCCAGAACAGCGGCCACGGCTGGTCGAAGGACCGCGCGTCGGCCAGGGCGGTGAGGTCCACCATGCCGAACAGCAGCCCGAGCACGAGGAAGCCGCCGGCCTCCGCCGGACGCACCGACCGCCAGGCCCGCCCCACGTGCCAGAGCAGGCCGGTCAGCCGCCGGGCCAGGGGCGTGCGCGTGGGCAGCACCGGAATCGTCGCCGTCATGCCGGTCTCAGGCCGCCTGCCAGTCGCGCGCGGCCGGCGGTCGCGCCGGCTCGCCCCCGCCGAGCTGGCGGCACGGCAGCACCAGCCGCGCCACCACGCCGCGCGGCTCGGCCGCCTCCAGGGAGAGCGCCGCGTTGGCCCCGTACAGCGCCTGCAGGCGCGCCCGGGTGTTGGCCAGTCCCACGCCGCTGCCGCCAGCGCCCACGAAGCCGCGGCCGTCGTCGCGCACCGCCACGGTCAGTCGGCCGTCCTCCGCCAGGCGCACCGTGACGCGCAGGCGGCCGCCCTCGGGCAGGGGCGAGAGGCCGTGCTGGATGGCGTTCTCCACCAGGGTGGCGATGACCATCGGAGGCATCTCGGCGGACATCAGCTCGGCCGGGGCGTCGATGTCGAAATGCAGCCGGTCGCCCATGCGCATGTGGAGGATGGCCAGGTAGTGCCGCACGCGCTCCAGCTCGTCGCCCAGGCAGGCGCGCTGGCTGCGCATGCCGGGCAGCGCGGTCTGCAGGTAGGCGATCAGGCTGCCCAGCATGTCCCGCCCCCGGTCGGGCGCCACGTCGTACAGCCGCTTGACATTGGCCAGCGTGTTGAAGAGGAAGTGCGGCTCGATCTGCGCCTGCAGGGCGGACAGCTCGGCCTCCATCTGCTGGGCGGCCAGCACCTCGCGCGCCTGGCGCGCCCAGGCCAGCTGCTCGCGGCCGGCCCGCTCCGCGCGCAGCAGGTGCAGCAGGGCGTAGCCGCACACCCCCAGCAGCGTCCACAGGCCGCTGGTGTAGGCGAACCACGACCATGAGAACGGGGAATGGAACGACGGCGCATAGGTGACGACGTAGCGCAGCACGCCCCCCACCATGCTGCCAGCCACCACGGCCAGGACGCGCCAGGCCCAGGCGGCGCGCAGGCTGCGCGTGCCGCCGGCCAGCAGCGCTTCCGCCAGGCCCGCGTAGAGCAGGATGCTCAGGGCACTGATGAACGATTGCCGGGTGAACACCGCCAGCAGGTTCAGCCACCCGGTGAGATCGGCTGCAGACGCCTTCCAGGACACCACCCGCGACAGCGCGAACACGAGCGCGAACCAGAACACCGCCGCCACCGTGGGCAGACGCACCACCCGCCGGAAGGCGGCCCAGCGGTCCGAGACGCCGGGGTGCACGGGCAGGGGATCGTCAGGCATGGCGCCATTGTGGGCGGCTCCGGGCGCCCGGGCTGAGGGGGGGCGACGAATCGGCCCCTGCGGGGTGCGAAACCGCCCTGGGGCGCGCGGCACCGGCTGGGCACCGGGCCGCCCCCGGCGGGCCAGTCAGGCGCGCAGCACCTCGAGCGCGCGGTCCATGCCGCCGGATTCGATGGACAGCATGGCCTGCTCGCGCACCGCGGGCTTGGCATGGAAGGCGATGGACAGGCCGGCGGCCCGCATCATGGGCAGGTCGTTGGCGCCGTCGCCCACCGCTATCGCCTGCGACGGCGGGATGCCGATCTGTTCGCAGGTGGCCAGCAGGGTGCGCCGCTTCTCCTCGCCGTCCACGATGTCGCCCCAGGGCTGGTCCACCATGCGGCCGGTCAGGTGGCCCTGCTCGACTTCCAGCACGTTGGAGCGGGCGAAGTCGATCTTCAGCCGGTCGCGCACCCGGTCGGTGAAGAAGGTGAAGCCGCCCGACACCAGCAGCGTCTTCAGGCCCGCCGCCTGGCAGGCGGCCACGAACGTGGCCACGCCCGGGTTGAGCTGCAGCCGCTCGTCGTAGATGGCCTGCATGGCCGACACGGGCACGCCGCGCAGCAGCGCCACGCGCTGGCGCAGGCTTTCCTTGTAGTCGGCGATCTCGCCGCGCATGGCGGCCTCGGTGATGGCGGCCACCTCGGCCTTCTTGCCCACGGCCGAGGCGATCTCATCCACGCACTCCAGGTTGATCAGCGTGGAATCCATGTCGAAGGCGGCCAGGCGGTAGTCGGCCAGGCGCAGCGGCGGGGTGAAGCCCCGGGCGATCAGGCCGGGGGCGATTTCGGTGGCAGGCATCGGGTGGGTCGGGCGGGTGAGGCGCCGGCAGGGCGGCGGGAACGAGGCTGCGGATCTTACGGGCCCGCGTGGCCCTTGGCGTGCGGCCGGATCTGGGGCACCCTTGCGCCCGGCCAGGCGCGGCGCACGTGCCAGGCGGCCCGTGGAGGGGCACATGACAGAACACGCATCGCCGGCGCGGCCGGTCATCCTGGGGGACACCATCCTCGCGCTGATGGCACGACCGGTCTCCGTGATCGTCGGCAGCTGCAGTGCGGACCGGCAGCCGCACCTCATCCGGGCGGTGGGCTTCGGCTGGGACGCCGCGGCCGGTCGCATGTCGGTCTTCGTGCCGGAGCGCGGCCAGGAGCCGGTGATCGAGGACCTGCGACGGCGTGGCTGGGTGGCGGTGGTACTGAGCGAGCCGTCCACCCATGCGTCGGTGCAGCTCAAGGGGCGCGATGCGTGCGTTGAGCCCGCCTCCCCCGACGAGCTCGCCCGCGTGGCGGGTGGGGTGGAGCACTTCGCCGACGAGCTCGAGGGCATCGGCTTCAGCCGCGACCTGGCGCGCGCGCTCAAGAGCGCCCAGGCCGCGCGTGTGTGGGCGGTGCGCTTCACGCCCACGCAGGCCTGGGAGCAGACGCCCGGCCCGCGCGCCGGCACGCGGCTGGACGGAGCGCCGGCATGCGCCTGACGGTGGACAGCGTGCGGCCCTGCCTGGAGGGCGGCATCCCCGGCGTGATGGCCACGGCCAGCGCCGAGGGCGAGCCCAACGTCGCCTACCTGTCGCAGGTGGAGTACGTGGACGCACGCCACGTGGCGCTGTCGTTCCAGTTCTTCAACAAGACGCGTCGCAACGTGCTGGCCAATCCGCTGGTGGAGCTGCTGGTGGTGCACCCGGTCACCGCGGCGATGTACCGGTTGCGGGCCCGCTACCTGCGCACGGAATCCGAGGGCCCGTTGTTCGAGCGCATGAAGGCCAAGCTGGCGGGCGTGGCGTCCCATGTCGGCATGGCGGAGGTCTTTCGCCTGCGCGGCTCGGACGTGTACGAGGTGCTCGTGGTCGAGCAGGTGGGCGCCCCGACGCTGCCCGAGCCGCCGCCCGGCCTGAACCGCCTGGCCGCGCTGCGCCGCACCCTGCAGGCGCTGATGCCCCTGCAGACGCTCGACGCGCTGTTCGACGGGCTGCTCGACGCCCTGCGGCACGAGTTCGCCATCGACCATGCCATGGTGCTGATGCACGAGGGCGAGCGCCAGTGCCTGGCCACCGTGGCCAGCCGGGGCTACGGCGCGTCCGGCGTGGGCGCCGAGATTCCCATGGGCCAGGGGGTGATCGGTGTGGCGGCGCGCGCCCGCACGCCCATCCGCATCGGCCACCTCACCCAGGACCGCGCCTACAACCAGACCATCCGCGAGGCGCTGGTGCGTGAAGGCGGGCAGCCGCTGGAAGGTGAGATCCCCTGGCCGGGCCTGGCCCAGCCGCACAGCCAGCTCGCGGTACCCATCTGCGACGGCGGGGAGCTGCTGGGCGTGCTGTTCGTCGAGAGCACGCAGGACCAGCGCTTCACCAGCGACGACGAGGACGCGCTGCTGGCGCTGGCCGCGCACGTGGGCGCCTTGCAGCGCCACCTGCAGTCGCGCGCGGACGAGCCCGAAGCCGCCGAGCCCGCCGTGGCGGCGGCCGGGCCCCCGCTGCGGCACGAACCGCTGGGTGAGCCGCTGCGCGTGCGCCACTTCGCGGCCGACGGCAGCGTCTTCCTCGACGACCAGTACCTGATCCGCGGCCTGGCCGGGGCCATCCTGTGGCTGCTGCTGCAGACGCACGTGCAGGAAGGCCGCACCGAGTTCTCGAACCGCGAGCTGCGCCTGGCGCCCAGCCTGCGCCTGCCCGAGGTGGGCGACAACCTGGAGGCCCGGCTGCTGATGCTCACGCGCCGGCTGGAAGAGCGCTGCGACGGTCTGCGGCTGGTGCGCACGGGGCGCGGGCGCTTCCGCCTGTGCGTGCTGCGGCCGCTGAGCCTGGCGCAGCAGGCCTGAGGCGGCACCGCCCCGGCGGCCTGGCGCTCACTGCGGCGGCAGTTGCAGCGCGGCGGCCAGCTTGAGCCATTCGGCCGGCGGCAGCTCCTGCCGCGCGATGGCCACGACGGCCTCGAACACCGGCGGCGGCATGCCCTGGCGCGCGCCGCCGAGGAAGGCGGCCCGCTCCGGTGCGTTGAGTGCCCCGATCATCCACGGCAGCGTCGCCATCATCACAGCGGGCGGAATGGTGGCGACCAGGGCGCCCTCCAGGGCCTGCAGCGCGGCGTCGTCGTGGTGCCGCCAGAGCACGGCGTTGAAGTCCTCGTCCTCCACGCGCATGTGGATGAGGTCTTCGGCCATCAGCACGGCCACGTCCTGGTACAGGCGGTTCAGGGCCTGGCGGCGGGTGGCGCCGCGGCTGGCCTCGACCACGGCGGCGCGCTCGCGCACGGCGTCCAGGGTGGCGCGGTGCGCCTTGTGCTCGGCGGCGATGGCCGTGGTGCAGCCCGGTTCGACCCGCTCGAGTGCCGGGTGCAGGAAGCGGTCCTCGTCGGCGTAGTGCACCTCGCAGATCTCGCACAGCATGCGCACCTGGGCCAGCATGGGGGCCAGGGCGGCGTCGTCGTCGGGGTCCGCCTGCCCCAGCCGCACCAGCGTGTCCGCGTACAGGCGGCGCAGCGCCTTATGGATGGCCTGGTAGAGGTCGTGGCGCCCGGCGGCCGGGGTGGGGGTGGGGGTGGAGGTGGAGGTGGAGGTGGAGGTGGAGGTGGAGGTGGAGGTGGAGGTGGAGGGCGTGGCGGGAGCGAAGGGCATGTGCTGCATGGGCAATCCTGTGGGGTGGCGGGCCGGCGCGATGCACCGGCGTGCCGCCACTGTAGGAAGCCGCCGCGGCGGGCGCTCTTCACTTTTCCCTCCAGCCATCTTCCCGTTTTCTTCACCCCGCTTGAACTGGGGGGGCGGGCTCAGGCCGCCACTGGCTGCCCCAACGCCCGCAGCGTGTCGCGGATGAACTGCGCCCGCTCGCGCGGCTCGGCGATCTCGCGCTCGATGCGCAGCTTGTCGTTGCCCGCCAGCTTGATGTGCCGGTTCTTCTGCACCAGCTCGATGATGCGCATCGCGTCGATCGGCGGGTTGGGCCGGAAGGTGATGCTCATCAGGCGCGGGCCGGCGTCCACCTTCTGCACGCCGTAGGGCTTGGCCAGGATGCGCAGGCGGTGGGTGTCGAACAGCGTCTGGCCCTGGGCCGGCAGCTTGCCGAAGCGGTCGGTCACCTCCTCCAGCAGGGCGTCCAGGTGGTCGAGCTTCTCGGCCGAGGCCAGGCGCTTGTAGAACGACAGCCGCATGTGCACGTCGCCGCAGTAGCTGTCGGGCAGCAGGGCCGGGGCGTGCAGGTTGATCTCGGTGGTGCCGCCGAAGATGCCGCTGGTGGGCGAGAGCAGGTCGGGCTCCTGGCCGTTCTTCAGCGCGCGCACGGCCTCGCTGAGCATGTCGTTGTAGAGCTGGAAGCCCACCTCCATCATGTTGCCGCTCTGGTTGTCGCCCAGCACCTCGCCGGCGCCGCGGATCTCCAGGTCGTGCATGGCCAGGTAGAAGCCCGAGCCCAGCTCCTCCATGTCCTGGATGGCCTGCAGGCGCTGCGCGGCCTGCTTGGTGAGGCCCTCCACGTCCGGCACCAGCAGGTAGGCATAGGCCTGGTGGTGGCTGCGCCCCACGCGGCCGCGCAGCTGGTGCAGCTGCGCGAGGCCGAACTTGTCGGCCCGGCTCATGATGATGGTGTTGGCGCTGGGCACGTCGATGCCGGTCTCGATGATGGTCGAGCACAGCAGCACGTTGTGGCGCTGGGCCACGAAGTCGCGCATCACGCGCTCCAGCTCGCGCTCGGGCATCTGGCCGTGGGCCACCACGATGCGCGCCTCGGGCAGCAGCTCCTGCAGTTTCTGGCGGCGGTTCTCGATGGTCTCCACCTCGTTGTGCAGGAAGTAGACCTGGCCGCCGCGCTTGAGCTCGCGCAGCACCGCCTCGCGGATCACGCCCGTGCCCTCGTTGCGCACGAAGGTCTTGATCGCCAGGCGGCGCTGCGGCGCGGTGGCGATGACCGACAGGTCGCGCAGGCCTTCCAGCGCCATGCCCAGCGTGCGCGGAATGGGCGTGGCGGTGAGGGTCAGCACGTCCACCTCGGCGCGCATGGCCTTGATGGCCTCCTTGTGGCGCACGCCGAAGCGGTGCTCCTCGTCGATGATGAGCAGGCCCAGGCGCTTGAACTTCACGTCCTTGGACAGCAGCTTGTGCGTGCCCACCACGATGTCCACCGTGCCGGCCGCGATGCCGTCCAGCGCCGCCTGCACCTCCTTGGCGGTGCGAAAGCGGGAGAGCTCGGCCACCTTCACCGGCCACTTGCCGAAGCGGTCGGCGATGGTCTGGTAGTGCTGCTCGGCCAGCAGGGTGGTGGGCGCCAGCAGCGCCACCTGCTTGCCGCCGTGCACGGCCACGAAGGCGGCCCGCAGGGCGACCTCGGTCTTGCCAAAGCCCACGTCGCCGCACACCAGGCGGTCCATCGGACGCGGGCTCACCATGTCCTGGATCACGGCGTGGATGGCGGCGCGCTGGTCGGGTGTCTCCTCGAAGCCGAAGCTGGCGGCGAAGGCCTCGTAGTCGTGCGGCGAGAAGCGGTGCGCCATGCCCTCGCGGGCGGCGCGCAGGGCGTACAGGTTCAGCAGCTCGGCCGCGGTGTCGCGCACCTGCTCGGCCGCCTTGCGGCGCGCCTTGTCCCACTGGTTGCTGCCCAGCTTGTGCAGCGGGGCCTCGTCCGCGCTCACGCCGGTGTAGCGGCTGATCTGGTGCAGCTGCGACACCGGCACGTACAGCGTGGCGTTGTCGGCGTAGGTCAGGTGCAGGAACTCCGAGTTGCCGTCGCCCAGGTCGATGTGCACCAGGCCCTGGTAGCGGCCGATGCCGTGCTGGGCGTGCACCACCGGGTCGCCCACCTTCAGCTCGGAGAGGTCCTTGATCAGGGCGTCGACGTTGCTCGTCTGCTCCTGCTTGCGCCGGCGTCGCGCCGTGGGCGCGCTGGCGAAGAGCTCGGTCTCGGTGACGAACTGCAGCGCGACGCCGGCCTCGGGCTCGTGCCAGAAGAAGCCGGCGGCCAGCGGCGCGGCGGCAATGGCCACCTTTTCGTGGCCGGACTGGAACTCCGCCAGCGTGGCCACGCTCGGCACCTCGATCCGGTGGTCACGCAGCAGCTCCAGCAGGCTCTCGCGTCGGCCCTCGCTCTCGGCCACCAGCAGCACGCGGTGCGCCGTGGTGTCCAGGTGCTTCTCCAGCGCCGCCAGCGGCTCGGTGGCGCCGCGCTCGGTGGCCACGTCGGGCAGCGGCCGCGCCCAGTCCACCGGCTCGTTGCCGCGCAGCGCCAGCGTGGCGTGCGCCCCCGTGCGGCCGAAGAAGTCCTCGACGCGCAGGAACACCTCCTCGGGCGCCAGGATGGGCCGCTCGGGGTCGTGCTGCAGGAAGCGGTGGCGCTCGCGGGTGTCCGCCCAGAAGCGCTGCAGGGCCTCGTCGACCTCGCCGTGCAGGCACAGCGCGGCATCGGGCGCGAGGTAGTCGAAGAAGGTGGCCGGCTCGTCGAAGAACAGCGGCAGGTAGTACTCGATGCCCGCGGTGGCGATGCCCTGGGCGATGTCCTTGTAGATGCGCGACTTGGTCGGGTCGCCTTCCAGCTTCTCGCGCCAGCGCTGGCGAAAGCGCGTGCGCGCCGCCTCGTCCATGGGGAACTCGCGGCCGGGCAGCAGGCGCACTTCCGGCACCGGGTACAGGCTGCGCTGCGAGTCCGGGTCGAAGGTGCGGATGGAGTCGATCTCGTTGTCGAACAGGTCCACCCGGTAGGGCACGGTGGAACCCATGGGGAACAGGTCGATCAGGCCGCCGCGCACGGCGTACTCGCCCGGCGACACCACCTGGCTCACGTGGCTGTAGCCGGCGAGCGTGAGCTGGCTCTTGAACGCCGCCTCGTCCAGCCGCGCCTTCTGGCGGAACTGGAAGGTGGTGGCCGCCAGGAACGAGGGCGGCGCGATGCGGGTGAGCGCCGTGGTGGCGGGCAGCACCACCACGTCCACCTCCTTCTGGTGGATGCGCCACAGCGTGGCCAGGCGCTCCGAGATCAGGTCCTGGTGCGGGCTGAAGGTGTCGTAGGGCAGCGTCTCCCAATCGGGGAACAGGGCCACGCGCAGGCCCGGCGCGAAGAAGGGCAGCTCGTCGGCCAGGCGCTGGCTGTCGGCCGGCTCGGCCGTCACCACCACCAGCATGCGCTGTTCGGCCGCCCGCGCCTGGCCCAGGCGGGCGAGCAGCAGGGCGTCCGCCGAACCGATCGGGCGGGGCAGGGTGAAGCGTTTGCCGGGGGCGATGACAGGCAGTTGCATGGCAGGAGCAGCGCGCAAAGCAGAACACCCCGCGGCGGCACGAGGCGGCCGGCGCGGGGCGGGTCGATGGAGCGCGGATTCTAGAATTCGCCCATGCACATCGCCCCTGCGGGCCACAAGCCCCGCTGCTTTGCCCTGGTTCCCTGCGCAGGCGTGGGCGCACGCGCCGGCACGGCCGGCCCCAAGCAGTACGAGCCCGTCGCGGGCCGGCCGATGGTGGCCCACACGCTGCAGGCGCTGCGGCAGGTGCCGCGGCTGGCTGCCACGCTGGTGGTGCTGTCCCCCGGGGACACCCGCTTCGCCGAGTTGCTGGGCCCGTGGGCCGACAGCGACGAGCGGCTGTGGGTGGCCGACGCGGGCGGCGCCAGCCGCGCCGAGACGGTGGCCGCCGGCCTGCGTGTGCTGGCCGAGCGCGGGGCACAGCCGGAGGACTGGGTGCTGGTGCACGACGCGGCGCGCTGCCTGCTGCAGCCGGCGTGGGTGGACCGGCTGATCGATGCATCCCGGGACGACGCGGTCGGTGGCCTGCTGGCCCTGCCCATCGCCGACACGCTGAAGACCCAGGGCATCGACACACGCGTGGCCGGCACCATCGACCGCAGCGGCAAGTGGGCCGCGCAGACGCCGCAGATGTTCCGCCTGGGCCTGCTGTCGGCCGCGCTGGCCCATGCGGGCCCAGGCGTCACCGACGAATCCAGCGCCGTGGAGGCGCTGGGCCACGAGCCGCTGCTGGTGCGCGGCGAGTGGGAGAACTTCAAGCTCACCTGGCCGGGCGATTTCGCGCTCGCCGAACGGCTGTTGTCCACGAGAACCGCATGACACCCACTGCCCCGCCGTCCCCCCTGCCGCCCCTTCGTGTGGGCGAGGGATGGGACACCCATGCCCTAGTCGTCGGCCGCCCGCTCGTGCTGGGTGGCGTCACGGTCCCGCACGACAAGGGCCTGCTGGGCCATTCCGACGCCGACGCGCTGCTGCACGCCATCACCGATGCCGTGCTGGGAGGCGCGGGGCTGGGCGACATCGGCCGCCACTTTCCCGACACGGCGCTGGAGTTCAAGGGCGCCGACTCCGCCGTGTTGCTCGCAGAAGCGGTGCGCCGTGTGCGTGCGGCCGGCTGGGCGGTGGTCAATGTGGATGCGACCATCGTCGCCCAGGCGCCGAAGATGGCGCCGCACATCCCCGCCATGGTCGAACGCATCGCCGCCTGCCTGGGGGTATCGACCGGCCAGGTGAACGTGAAGGCCAAGACGGCCGAGAAGATGGGCCCGGTGGGCGAGGGCCGGGCCATCGAGGCGCGCGCGGTCTGCCTGCTCGTGGCGGCCTGAGCCGCCGGCCCGCCGCCGCGCAGGGCGCTCTCAGGCGCGCTTGAGCCGGATGTGGGCCACCAGCCCGCCGTCGCGGGCGTTGGCCAGCTCCAGGTTGCCGTCCATGCGCTGCAGCGATTTCTTCACGATGGCCAGGCCGAGCCCCGCGCCGGTGGCGGCGGTGCGGGCCGCGTCGCCCCGGAAGAAGGGCGTGGTGAGGTGCTCCAGCTTCTCCGGCGGCACCCCCTGGCCGTGGTCGCGCACGGTGACGATGACCGAGTCGCCCACCTGCACGTGCGTCACCTTCACCTGGGCGATGCCGGTGTCGATGGTGCGACCGTAGCGGCGCGCGTTCTCGAACAGGTTGGCGAAGATGCGGCCCAGCTCGGTGTCGTCGCCCTGCACCATCAGGCCGGGCGCCAGTTTCAGCGAGATGCGGATCTGCGAGGTGTCGCGGAAGGCCGCCGCCTCGCGCACGATGACCTGGCTCAGGTCCACCGGCACGGTGCGCGAATCCTCCGGCCGCGCATAGTCCATGAACTTGTCAATGATGGCGTCGAGCTGGTCGATGTCGGCGGCCATGTTGCGGCGCGCCTCCTCGTCGGCCACGCTGATCTCGGCCTCCAGCCGCAGCCGGGCGAGCGGCGTGCGCAGGTCGTGCGAGATGCCAGCCAGCATCACCGCGCGCTGCTCTTCCACCTTGGCGAGCTCGCGTGCCATGCGGTTGAAGCCGATGTTCACGGCGCGGATCTCGCTGGTGAGCGTGGATTCGTCGAGCCGGGAATCGAACTCGCCCTCGCGGATCCGGCTGGCGGCGAAGGACAGGTCCTGCAGCGGCCGGTTGATCAGCCGGGCGATGCCCACCGAGCCCAGCACGGTGGCGACGAGTGCGATGCCGACCCAGATGAACCACGTCTCGGCGGCCAGCAGTTGCAGGCGGGCCGCATCCGTCTGCATCCAGTAGGGGTCGCGCTCGATGTTGAAGCCCACCCACAGGGCCGGCACGCCGTTGACGGTGCGCGCGACGATGGTGCCCTCGCCCAGACGGCTGCGCAGTTCGCTGGCCACGAGCCGGGTGAAGCGGTCGGTCTCGAAGGGTTCCCAGCGGTCTCCCGGCTCACGCGGGGTGAGCCGCACGGCCTCCTGGTCGCTCATGGTCTTGACCACGGCGATGCGGTTGATGCCGTCGGAGAACTGCAGCGCGGCGCGCGAGAGGTTCACCAGGCTGGCCACCTGGTGGGCCGCCTGCACCGCGCGGGGCTCGAACTCGAGCTGGCGCAGCGTCTGCACCCAGGCGAAGACGCCGCCGGCCAGCAGGATGCCCAGCAGGAAGAAGGTGCGCCAGAAGAGGTTCAGCGCAAAGGGCGGCCGCTTCAGGCTCATTCAGACGCACGCACGGCAGGCTACGGGGCGTCGCCGGGCACGAACACGTAGCCCACGCCCCACACGGTCTGGATGTAGCGCGGGTTGGACGGATCGGGCTCGATCATCTTGCGCAGGCGGGAGATCTGCACGTCCAGGCTGCGGTCGAAGGGCTCGAACTCGCGGCCGCGTGCCAGCTGCGCCAGCTTGTCGCGCGACAGGGGCTGGCGCGGGTGGCGCACCAGGGCCTTGAGCATGGAGAACTCGCCGGTGGTCAGCGTGATCTGCTCGCCGTCCTTCGTGAGCCGGCGCAGCGAAAGGTCGAACTCGAAGGGGCCGAAGGTGACCACCTGCGGGTCCTTGGCGGGGGCGCCGGGCGCCTCCGGTGCGGGGCGGCGGCGCAGCACGGCGTGGATGCGGGCGAGCAGTTCCCGGGGGTTGAACGGCTTGGGCAGGTAGTCGTCCGCGCCCACCTCCAGGCCGACGATGCGGTCGACGTCCTCCACCTTGGCGGTGAGCATGATGATGGGCGTCTGGTCGTTCGCGGCACGCAAGCGCCGACAGATGGACAGGCCGTCCTCGCCCGGCAGCATGAGGTCCAGCACGATCAGGTCGATCGTCTCGCGGGTCTGCAGCCGGTTCAGGGCCTTGGCGTCCTCGGCCAGCAGGACTTCGAAGCCTTCCTGGGTGAGGTAGCGCCTCAGCAGGTCGCGGATGCGGGCGTCGTCGTCGACGACGACGATGCGGTCCGGGCGGGCGTTGGCGGGGGTGCTCATGGGCGGCCTCCTGATTTGTAACAGAGGCATTGTGCAAGCCGGGTGAGGGGTTTCCGGGCGACCTGACCCTCTGTTACATATGTTGCCCTCCGCGCTCTTCTTGGTGGTCGGCCGCTGGCATAACCCCTGGCGTTGAGACGGTTCCTTCCCTCACCTGGACATTCCATGACCCCTGCATCGTCCCTCCGCACCCGTCCGCTGGCGCTCACGGCCGCCGCACTCGCCCTGGCGGTCTCCACTGCCCACGCCCAGGCCGAGCCGCCCCTGCAGGGCGTGCTCAACCTCAGCGCCAGCGCGACGGCCGAGGTGCCGCAGGACTGGATGACCGTGACCCTGTCGGTGACGCGCCAGGGCACCGACGCCCGGGTGGTGCAGACGCAGCTGAAGCAGGCGGTGGACGCGGCACTGGGCGAGGCGCGCAAGGAGGCGCGCCCAGGCCAGGTGGAACTGCAGACCGGGAGCTTTTCGATCGAGCCGCGCTACGGCCAGAAGGGACAGCTGCTGGGCTGGGACGGCAGCACGCAGCTGCTGATCCAGGGCCGCGACATGCCGTCCATCGCCCAGCTCAGCGGCCGCATCAGCACGATGACGATCGCCGGGGTGGACTACAGCATCTCGCGGGAGGCGCGGCAGAAGGTGGCCGACGAGCTGTCGTCGCAGGCCGTGGCGCGCTTTCGCGCGCGCGCGGCCGACCTGGCCAAGGACTTCGGCTACGCGGGTTATGTGGTGCGGGAGGTCAACGTGCAGACCCAGGAGCACGGCGAGCCGCCGCGCCCTCGCATGTACGCCGCGGCGGCCATGGCCGAATCGGCCAAGGCCCTGCCGGTGGAGGCGGGCAAGGGCACCGTGAGCGTCAGCGTGAGCGGCAGCGTGCAGATGAAGTAAGGCCCTGCACGGGCTTCACTGCGCCACCCAGCCGCCGTCCACGTTGATGGCGGCGCCCCGCAGGTTGGCGGCGGCGGGCGAGCACAGGAACACCGCCAGGCCGGCCAGCTCCTCGGGGGTCGTGAACTGCAGCGAGGGCTGCTTCTCGGCCAGCAGCTGGCGCTTGGCCTCCTCCTGGCTCACGCCCGCCTGCGCGGCGCGCGCATCCACCTGCTTCTGCACCAGCGGCGTCAGCACCCAGCCCGGGCAGATGGCATTCACCGTCACGGGCGTGGTGGCGGTCTCCAGGGCCACCGCCTTGGTGAAGCCGATCACGCCATGCTTGGCCGCCACGTAGGCCGACTTCTGCGCCGAGGCCACCAGGCCGTGCACCGAGGCCACGTTGAGGATGCGGCCGAAGCCGCGCGCCTTCATGCCCGGCAGGGCGGCACGCGTGGCGTGGAACACCGAACTGAGGTTGATGGCGATGATGGCGTCCCAGCGCTCGGCCGGGAAATCCTCCACCGGCGCCACGTGCTGGATGCCGGCGTTGTTCACCAGGATGTCCACCGCGCCGAACTCCGCCTCGCAGGCGCGCACCATGGCCTCGATCTCCGCCGGCCGCGACATGTCCGCGCCGTGGTAGGCCACACGGGCCCCGCCGGTGGCCACGGCGGCCACCGCGTCCTGCGCCGCCTGGGCATCGCCGAAGCCGTTGAGCATGACGTGGGCGCCCTGGGCGGCGAGTGCCTGGGCGATGCCCAGACCGATGCCGCTGGTGGAGCCGGTGACCAGGGCGGTCTTTCCGTTGAGCATGAGGGTTCTCCGGTGGGTTGCTACAGTCGATTATCCAAACGCCCAGCTTGCTAGAACATGAACGCCACGGCCCAGCCCCGCCTGCACAGCGTCCCTTGCCTCGACGCGCGGGGCCTGCACCGCATGGCCTGGGCCGAATGGGGTGACCCGGCCAATCCGCGCGTGCTGGTGTGTGCTCACGGGCTCGCCCGCCAGGGGCGCGATTTCGACACGCTCGCGCAAGCCATGCAAGGCGAGTACCGGGTGGTGTGCCCTGACGTGGTGGGCCGCGGCCGCTCGGACTGGCTGGCCGACCCGGCCGGCTATGTGATCCCGCAGTACGTGGCCGACATGGTGACGCTGCTGGCCCGCCTGGACGCGCAGGAGGTGCACTGGGTCGGCACCTCCATGGGCGGCCTCATCGGCATGTCGCTCGCGGCCGTGGCCGGCTCGCCCATCCGCCGGCTGGTGCTCAACGACGTGGGGCCGCGCATCGAGTACGGCTCGCTCGAGCGCATCGGCCAGTACCTGGGCGCGCCGCTGCGCTGGGCGACGGTGGAGGACGCCGCCGACGCGCTGTGGGCCATCTCCCGCAGCTTCGGCCCGCACACGCGGGAGCAGTGGCTGGCGCTCAGCCGGCCGCAGCTGCGGCCCGACGGCCAGGGCTGGAAGCCGCACTACGACCCGGCCATCGCCATTCCCTTCCGCGCTGTCACGGCCGAGGTGGCGGCCGCGGGCGAGGCGATGCTGTGGCAGGCGTACGACGCGATCGCCTGCCCCACGCTGCTGCTGCGCGGGGCCGAGTCCGACCTGCTCAGCCGCGCCACGGCCGAGGAGATGACGCGGCGTGGGCCGCGGGCGCGCCTGCACGAGTTCGCCGGCGTGGGCCATGCCCCCACCCTGGTGCAGCCGGACCAGGTGGCGGTGGTGCGGCAGTTCCTGCTGTCGCCATGAAGAGCACGCCGCTCGGGCACGACGAGCCCTCCGCGCCCATCGTGGCGCTGGCCGACGAGCTGAACGCACCGCCGCCGCCGGCGGCCGGTCAGGCGGCCGCCTCGCCGCAGGACGCCGGTGCCCTGGCGCTGCAGCGCGCTCGCGCCTTTGCCGAGCCCCTGCTGCGCGGGCGCGCCCTGGACACCGGCGAGGACGCCTTCGACCACGCGGAGGGTGTGGCCGCGGTGCTGGCGGCCATCGGTGGGGCGCCCGGGCTGCAGGCCGCCGCCTACCTGGTGTACGCGGGCGACTTCCTGCAGCGCCCCGAGGAGGTGGTGGCGCAGGCCTTCGGCGAGTCCTACGCCAGCCTGGTGGCCTTGACCCGCAAGCTGGTCCAGGTGCAGCGCGCCGCGCGCGAGGCGCAGGTGGAGCAGGAGTTCCAGGCCCGGCAGACCGAGCGCGTGCGCAAGATGCTGCTGGCGTTCTCGCGCGATCTGCGCGTGGTGCTGCTGCGCCTGGCCTCGCGGCTGCAGACGCTGCGCTGGTACGCGGCCAGCAAGCGCGCCTGCCCGGCCGCGCTGGCGGCCGAGACGCAGCAGGTGTTCGCGCCGCTCGCCAACCGGCTGGGCATCTGGCAGGTGAAGTGGGAGCTGGAGGACCTGGCCTTCCGCTTCCTGCAGCCGGACGAGTACCGGCGCATCGCCCGCCTGCTGGCGGAAAAGCGCGTGGAGCGCGAGGCCGGCGTGGAGACGGTGCGCCAGCAGGTGTCGGCCACGCTGAACGGGCAGGGCATCGGCGCGCTCGTCTACGGGCGGCCCAAGCACATCTACAGCATCTGGAAGAAGATGCAGGGCAAGCAGCTCGACTTCGACCACGTGCTGGACGTGCGTGCCCTGCGCGTGATCGTGGCCGACGTGCCGGCCTGTTATGCGGCGCTCAGCCGGGTGCACGAGCGCTTCCCCCCGCTGAGCGGCGAGTTCGACGACTACATCGCCCGGCCCAAGCCCAACGGCTACCGATCGCTGCACACGGTGGTGCGCGGCGACGACGGCCGGCCGATCGAGGTGCAGATCCGCACGCAGGCGATGCACGAGCATGCCGAATACGGCGTGGCCGCGCACTGGGCGTACAAGGAGGCCGGCACCAAGGGCTATGCCGGCGTGACCGCCGCGGGCGACTACGAGGAACGCGTCGCCGAGGCGCGCAAGGCCGTGCTGCGCCAGCTGCTGGCCTGGGAGCGCGATTTCAGCGCCCGCGGCCAGGCGCCCACCGCGGTGCAGGCCGGCGCGGCGACGGGGGCAGGCGAGGGCGCTGCCTTCGACGACCGCATCTACGTGTTCACCCCGCAGGCCACGGTGATCGAGCTGACCGCCGGTGCCACGCCGGTGGACTTCGCCTACGCCGTGCACACCGACCTCGGCCACCGCTGCCGCGGGGCCAAGGTGGATGGGGCCATGGTGCCGCTGAACACCCCCCTGGCCAGCGGGCAGACGGTGGACATCATCACCACCAAGGAGGGCGGGCCCTCGCTGGACTGGCTGAACGCCGAGCTGGGCTACCTGCGCAGCCCGCGCGCGCGCGCCAAGGTGCGCGCCTGGTTCAACGCCCTGGCCCAGCGCGAGACGGTGGCCCGCGGCCGCGAACTGGTGGAAAAGCTGCTGCAGCGGGAGGGGCGCACGGCGCTCAAGCTCGACGACCTGGCCAGCCAGCTCGGCTTTCGCGACGCGGCGGCGCTGTTCGAGGTGGTGGGCAAGGACGAGTACTCGCTGCGCAACATCGAGCAGCTGCTGCGCCCTCCCGAGCCGGCCGCAGCCGCCGACGAGCTGCCCTTGCTGCGCCGTCCCCGCGCCGAGCCCGGCGGCACCCGCGGCGGCGTGCTGGTGGTGGGGGTGGAATCGCTGCTCACCAACCTGGCCCGCTGCTGCCGGCCGGCGCCACCGGATCCCATCGGCGGCTTCGTGACGCGCGGCAAAGGCGTGGCCATCCACCGGCTGGACTGCACCAACTTCCGCCACATGGCCGAACGCATGCCCGAACGGGTCATCGCCGTGGCCTGGGGCGCGCCGCCACAGGGCCGTGACGCGGCGTACCCGGTCGATGTCGCCATTGAGGCGAGCGACCGCCAGGGCCTGCTGCGCGACATCTCCGAGGTGTTCGCCAAGGAGAAGATGAACGTCACCGGCGTGCATACCCAGTCGGTGCGCGACGCGGAAGGCAAGACGGCCTGGATGACCTTCACCGTGGAAGTGGCCGACGCCTCGCGCCTGAAGCAGGTGCTCGCGGAGGTGGCCCGCGTGGCAGGCGTGCGCCATGTGCGGCGCAAGTAGACGGGGCGCTCGCCGCCATGCTATAGTGCAAGGCTTCGCAGGCGCGTAGCTCAGTTGGTTAGAGCACCACCTTGACATGGTGGGGGTCGTTGGTTCGAATCCAATCGCGCCTACCAGATCCGGCCCGCAGGTTGTGCACACACGGTGTACGCGACCTGCGGGCCTTGTCGTTTCTGGGCACTGGCGGATCCCATGAGCTAGGGAGCCGGCGCGCCGCACGGCGACGGGCCGCATCCGGGCTTGCGTCGCGTCAAGACGCACGCAGGCGGCGCGCCGACAGTGAAATCGTCCACTGTCGGACGAGGAGACGTCCCATGCCCACCCCCGCTTCGCCTTTCGCTCCCCCTGTCGTCCAGCGGTTCGCCCGCGCTGGGCGCCGCCGCGCTCGCCGCGGCGGCCGCCACCGGCGCACCCCCGGCATGGGCCGCACCCGCCGCTGCACCGGCGGCCGCACCGACCGCCGAGCGCATGGCTGCCACGCCGGCCGGCACCGTCAGCACCTACCAGCGTCGCAGCAGCGGCAGCCTCGGCGCCTATGACGGCCCGGTCGTGTGGACGCTGGGCCAGGCCACCTGGCAGGGCAGGGAGGTGGTGGCCGCGACGGCCCAGGGACTGGGCACCTCGCTGCACGACCCGGGTTCGCTGGCCATGATGGCCTGGCTGGACACGGCCGGGCAGCCCGTGGTGAGCTACGCGCCGCCGCTCGACTACCGCTGGCCGCTGCAGGTGGGCCAGCGCTGGACCTCCGAGCACACCATGACGCTGCACGCCACGGGGCGCACCATGCCGCTGCGCATGGACTGGGAGGTGCAGGCCTGGGAGGAGATCGTCGTGCCGGCGGGCCGCTTCGAGGCCTTCCGCATCCACTGGGTCAACCAGCTCGGTGAGACCGAGACCCGCTGGGTGGCGCCGCAGGCGGGCATCGAGACGGTGAAGCGCCACGTGGAGCGCCCTGCCAGCCACCCCCAGGGCCCCGGCGTCCTGGACGCCGAACTGGTGTCGCGCCCGTTGCCGGGTCGCTGACGGGCCGGCGCGTCGGCCGGGCGCGCACGCGGCTTGCCGACAGGCGCGGCCCCATACTGCCGGTCCGCGACATGCACGCTGCGCCCCCGCCCGACATCCCTCTGGCCGACCCGGCGAACACCTCCACCGTCGTGGTGGTGGGCACGCGGCTGCGTGAGGACGCGTTCACGCTGCCCCTGTCGGTGGACCGGCTCGAGGCCGACGAGCTGCACGGGCACCGGCCGCAGGTGAGCCTGTCGGAGGCCCTGGCCGGCGTGGCCGGGGTGCAGGCGCGCGACCGCCAGAACTTCGCGCAGGACGTGCAACTGTCGGTGCGTGGCTTCGGCGCGCGGGCCAGCTTCGGGCTGCGCGGCGTGCGCCTGATCGTCGACGGCATTCCTGCCACCATGCCGGACGGTCAGGGCCAGCTGTCCCATGTGGACATCGGCGCGGCGCGCAGCGTGGAGGTGCTGCGCGGGCCGTTCTCGGCGCTGTACGGCCATTCCAGCGGCGGTGTCATCGTGGTCCAGGGTGACGACCCGGTGGGCGAGCCCGAGATGTCCGCGTCGCTGACCGCCGGCACGCATGGCCTGCACACGGGCCACGTGCAGCTGCAGGGCGGCGGCACCACGCTGGCCGCGAGCGCGCGCGTCAGCGCCATGCGCACGGACGGTGTCCGCACACACAGTGCCGCACAGCGCACGGTCGCCGAGGCCCGCCTGGCGTGGCGGCCTGACGGCGCGGACCCGCAGGGCGACCGGGTGGTCTTCCAGGCCCAGCACTTTCGCCTGCCGCTGGCGCAGGACCCGCTGGGCCTGACGCGGGCGCAGTTCGAGTCCGACCCAGGCGGTGCGGACCCGGCCGCGCTGGCCTTCGACACCCGCAAGTGGGTGGAGCAGGCGCAGGCGGGTGCGACCTGGACGCACCGGGCCGCCGGCCCGCAGCGCCTGTCCGTGATGGCGTATGCCGGCCACCGCCGCACGGTGCAGTTCCAGGCGATTCCGGTGGCGCCGCAGGAGAACCCGCAGCACCCGGGCGGTGTGATCGACCTGACCCGTCGCTACCACGGCAGCGATCTGCGCTGGACCTGGGACGGCCGCGCCACCGGCGGCAGCCTCACGTGGGCGCTGGGCCTGGCCGCGGACGTGCTGGACGAGGACCGGCGCGGCCACGAGAACTTCGTGGGCGAGACGCTGGGCGTGCGCGGCGCCCTGCGCCGCGACGAACGCAACCGCGCCACGACCGTCGACCCCTACCTGCAGGCCACCTGGCAGCCCGATGACCGCTGGCGCGTGGACGCCGGCATGCGGCACAGCCGGGTGCAGGTGCGCAGCGAGGACCGCTACGTGCGCGCGGACAACGGTGACGACAGTGGGCGCGTGCGGTTCGCCGCCACGCTGCCGGCGCTGGCTGTCGGCTACCGCGTCACGCCCGGGTTGCGCTGGTACGCCGCCGTCGGCCGCGGCTTCGAGACGCCCACGCTGAACGAGCTCGCCTACCGCAGCGACGGCTCCGCGGGACTCAATGCCGCCTTGCGGCCGGCCAGCAGCCGCCACGCCGAGACGGGACTGCAGTGGCAGCCGGGCCCTGGGCTGCGGGTGAGCGTGGCGGCCTTCGCCGTGCAGACGGCCGACGAACTCGTCACGCGCACGAACCTGGGCGGCCGGGCGAGCTTCCAGAATGCCGGCCGCACCCGGCGCGATGGCCTGGAGCTGGGAGCGACCGCCCGCCGGCCGGGCGGCTGGCAGGCGCGGGCGGCGCTGACCTGGGTGGATGCGCGCTACACCGAGGGCTTCCTCACCTGCGGGCCGCCGCCCTGCACCGAGCCGGACGTGCCCGTGCCCGCCGGGCGCGCCCTGCCGGGCGTCGCGCCCCTGTCGGCCTTCCTGGCCTGGCAGCGCCTGCCCGAGGCCGGCTGGCAATGGAGCCTGGAGGCCCGCCACGTGGGCCGTGTGCCGGTGAACGACCGCCACACCGACCACGCCGCGGCGTTCAGCGTGGCGAGCGCCAGCGCGGGCTTCCGCTGGCCGGTGGGAGGGGGCGGCGTGGAGGCGTTCCTGCGCAGCGACAACCTCTTTGACCGCCGCTACGCCGGCTCGGTGATCGTCAACGAGGGCAATGGCCGCTTCTTCGAGCCGGGACCGGGGCGGACGTGGCTGGCCGGTGTGCGCTGGCAGCAGCGGTTCTGATGCCGCGGCCGGGCTCAGGCCGAGCCATCGTCGCGCCAGCGCAGCTTGCGGTAGATGGTGTTGCGGCTGATGCCCAGGCGCCGTGCGGCGACGCTGATGTTGCCCTGCGCCGCCTCGACCGCCTCGCGGATGGTGCGCAACTCCAGGTCCTGCAGGGTGTCGCCGGCCGCCCCGGGGGGCGGCGGCGGGGGCGGCGGGGCTGGCGGGGACGGCGCCGTGGGGGACTGCCCGGCCTCGGCCGCTGCACCCGGCGTTTCCTGCACCTCCTCGAGGAAGTCGTCGGACAGGTGGGCGCGGCGGATGCGGGTGTCGGTGCCGGCCATCACCACCGCTGTGCGCAGCACGTTGGCCAGCTGGCGGATGTTGCCGGGCCAGCGGCAGGCCTGGAGCAGCGCGGTCACCTCGTCGTCCGGCGCCAGCGGCCGGCCGGGGGATTCCTGGCGCAGCAGCTTGGCCACGATGGCCGGCAGGTCGCTGCGCTCGCGCAGCGCCGGCAGGCGCACGGCCAGGCCGTTGAGGCGGTAGTACAGGTCCTCGCGGAAGCTGCCCGCGGCGATCATCTCGCGCAGTGGCCGGTGGGTGGCGCTGACCACGGCCACGTCCACCGGCACCGGCTTGGCCGCGCCCAGCGGCGTGACCTGCCGCTCCTGCAGCACGCGCAGCAGCCGCGCCTGCAGGGCCAGCGGCATGTCGCCGATCTCGTCCAGGAAGAGGGTGCCGCCGTGGGCCTGGGCGATGCGGCCCACCGCGCCCTTGCGCCGGGCCCCGGTGAAGGCGCCTTCCTCGTGGCCGAACAGCTCGGCCTCGATGAGCGATTCGGGAATCGACGCGCAGTTCACCGCCACGAAGGGGTAGCGGGCCCGCTCGGAGTCGTGGTGGATGGCGCGCGCCAGCAACTCCTTGCCGGTGCCGGTTTCGCCCAGCACCAGGATGGAGATGCCGCGGTCGATCACGCGCCGCACCTTGGCCACCACCTCGTCCATGCGGGCGTCGCCCGTCTGCAGGTAGCGCAGGCCGCCTGGCTGGGTGGCGCCGGGTGCCGGCACGGGCGGACGGGGCTGGCCCGCGGCGGCCGCGAACAGGCCGCCGGCGGGCCGGCCGGTGTCGGCCTCCTGGGCGTCCTCCACCTCGTGGCCCGCCGCCGCGCCCAGCCGATGCCAGGTCGGCCAGTTCACCACCGCCCGCCCATGCAGCAGCTGGCCGCCGGGCAGGCGCAAGGGCAGGGGGGCCGCCATCGGGGCGCGGAAATGGTCCACCACCGTGCCCACGCTGAGCTGGAACAGCGAGGTCAGCGACTGCATGCGCACGCCCGCGCCGCTGAGGCCGAGCTGGTCCAGCGCACTGCGGTTGGCGCCCAGCAGCCGGCCGTCCCGGCCCACGGCCACGATGCCTTCCATCAGCGTGCCGATGAACTCGGGCCGGCTGTGGAAGTGCAGGCGCATGGCGTGGCGGAAGTCGTCGCACAGCCAGTGGTTCTCGATCATGCGGGCCGACATCTTCACCAGCCCCATGGTGTGCAGGTGGTAGGAGCGGTGGTCGCCCGACACGTCCAGCACGCCCAGCATGTTGCCGCGCGGGTCGAAGATGGGCGCGGCCGAGCAGGTGAGGAAGCCGTTGGCGTGCATGTAGTGCTCGCCCGCATGCACGAAGGTGGGCGCTTCGTCCACCAGCGCCGTGCCGATGGCGTTGGTGCCCTTGCTCGGCTCGGACCAGTTGGCGCCCGGCGCCAGCGCCACCTTGCTGGCGCGCTGCAGGAAGCCGTCGTCGCCCACCGAATGCAGCACCGTGCCCTGCGCATCGGTGAGTACCACCATGCTCTGGGTGGCCATGATCTGCTCCAGCAGCATCTCCATCACCGGGGCGGCGTGCAGGTGCAGGCGCAGGTTGCGTTCACGCGCCACCACCAGATCGGGGCGCCGCAGCGGGGAGTGGTCGGGCCGCTCGATGCGCGACAGGCCCAGCGCGGCGCAGCGCTCGTGCGAATCCACGATGGACTGGGCGTGCTGCCTGTCGATGGGCGGCGCAGTGGCGGGGTCGCTCGGGGTGGGCATCATGGCCGGGCAGCGGCGTCGGCACGGCGGCCGACGGGTAGGCGCCGGCACATTGCCGACGCCCCCATGCTAGGCCGGCGTGGGGGCGCCCGACAGGGCAGGGTTTCCAGAGGAAGCCCCCCCTCGGCGCCGGGCTGGTGTACCAGGTTGGCACACATTGGCCCGGCCGGCTTGCGCGGCGCTGACGCCGCCCCGGCGCCGCGCCGCGCCTGGCGTTCAGAAGAAGCCGAGCGGCGCCTCGCCGTAGCTCACCAGCAGGTTCTTCGTCTGCTGGTAGTGGTCGAGCATCATCTTGTGGGTTTCGCGCCCGATGCCGCTCTGCTTGTAGCCACCGAAGGCGGCGTGCGCGGGGTAGGCGTGGTAGCAGTTGGTCCACACCCGGCCGGCCTGGATGCCGCGGCCCATGCGGAAGGCGGTGTTCATGTCGCGGCTCCACACGCCCGCGCCCAGGCCGTAGAGCGTGTCGTTGGCGATGGCCAGCGCCTCGTCCTCGTCCTTGAAGGTCGTGACCGACACCACCGGGCCGAAGATCTCCTCCTGGAAGATGCGCATCTTGTTGTGGCCCTTGAAGACCGTGGGCTGCACGTAGTAGCCGCCGTCCAGGTCGCCGCCCAGCTGGCTGCGGCCGCCGCCGATGAGGCACTCGGCCCCTTCCTGCCGGCCGATGTCCAGGTAGCCGAGGATCTTGTCCATCTGCTCGCGCGAGGCCTGGGCGCCGATCATGGTGTCCAGGTCCAGCGGGTTGCCCTGGCGGATGGCGGCCACCCGCTCGAGCACCCGGGCCATGAAGGGCTCGTAGATCGACTCGTGCACCAGCGCACGCGACGGGCAGGTGCACACCTCGCCCTGGTTCAGCGCGAACATCACGAAGCCCTCGACCGCCTTGTCCAGGAAGCCGTCGTCCTTGGCGCACACGTCGGCGAAGAAGATGTTGGGCGACTTGCCGCCCAGCTCCAGCGTCACCGGGATGAGGTTCTGGCTCGCGTACTGCATGATGAGCCGGCCGGTGCCGGTTTCGCCGGTGAAGGCGATCTTGGCGATGCGCGGGCTGCTCGCCAGGGGCTTGCCCGCTTCCAGGCCGAAGCCGTTCACCACGTTCAGCACGCCGGGCGGAAGCAGGTCGCCGATGAGCTCCATCAGCACCAGGATGGACACGGGCGTCTGCTCGGCCGGCTTGAGCACCACGCAGTTGCCCGCGGCCAGCGCCGGGGCCAGCTTCCAGGCCGCCATCAGCAGCGGGAAGTTCCAGGGAATGATCTGGCCGACGACGCCCAGCGGCTCGTGGAAGTGGTAGGCGTAGGTCTGGTGGTCCACCTCGCCGATGGAGCCCTCCTGGGCTCGCACGCAGGCGGCGAAGTAGCGGAAGTGGTCGATGGCCAGCGGCAGGTCCGCGGCCATGGTCTCGCGCAAGGGCTTGCCGTTGTCCCAGGTCTCGGCCGTGGCCAGCAGCGGCAGGTTCTGCTCCATGCGGTCGGCGATGCGGTTGAGCACCTGGGCCCGCTCGGTGGTGGAGGTGCGGCCCCAGGCCGCCTTGGCGGCGTGCGCGGCGTCGAGCGCGCGCTCCACGTCCTCGGCGGTGGAGCGCGGCACCTCGCAGAAGGCGCGCCCGGTCACCGGGGTGATGTTGTCGAAGTAGGCGCCGCCGGCGGGGGCGACCCACTGGCCGTTGATGTAGTTGCCGTAGCGCTTCTTGAACGGCACCGCAAAGCCGAAGCGGCCGGGTTCGAGCATGTCCATGGTGTCTCCTGGTGTGGGGTGGATGGAACGGATCGCTCCCTGTCATTGCCAACCCCGTGCCAGGCCCGTCATGGGGCCGTGGGGGGCGAAATGACGCTGCGAGGTGAGGGATTGCCCCAAGCGGATGTGCCATCGCCGCAAGCCGCGCTGGCGCAGGGTGTGTCGCCCTGGCGCACGCCGGGGCGTCGGGCTGTCCCTGACAGTGCAAGCCCGGGGCGCCAGGCGGTGGACCGGCCTCTAGAATCGTTGTGCAGGTGCACAAATCGCCGTGCCCGCGCAGCGCACAACGCCGCCACCGAAAGCCCGCCCCCCATGCCCACGTCCCGCCGCCCCGCCACCGACGCATCCAGCCCCACCGACACCGCGGGCGCCGCCGGCATGCGGGTGCTGAAGAAGTACCCCAACCGTCGCCTGTACGACACCAGCGCCAGCACCTACATCACGCTGGCGGACGTGAAGCAGATGGTGCTGGACAGCGTGGCCTTCGAGGTGCGCGACGCCAAGACGGGGGATGACCTCACGCGCAGCATCCTGCTGCAGATCATCCTGGAGGAGGAAACCGGCGGCGCGCCCATCTTCACCGCCAACATGCTGGCGCAGATCATCCGGGTCTACGGCCACGCCATGCAGGGCATGATGGGCTCGTACCTGGAGAAGAACCTGCAGACCTTCGTCGAGATGCAGGCGCGCCTGGCCGACCAGGCGCGCGGCCTGTACGACCCCAAGGCCTTCACCCCCGAGATGTGGGCCCAGTTCATGAGCGGCCAGGCCCCCGTGATGCAGAACCTGATGGGCAACTACCTGGAGCAGTCCAAGAACCTGTTCGTGCAGATGCAGGAGCAGATGGGCAAGCAGGCCGGCGGCCTCATGGGTGGCTTCCCCGGCTTCGTGCCGCCGCCGACCAAGCCCTGAGCCGGGCCCCGGCCCCGGGGCGTTTGCGACAATCGGGGGATGACCGACGACACCCTCGCCCCGGTGGCTGCCACCGCCACGCCTCCGGCGCCCACCATCGGTTTCGTGAGCCTGGGCTGCCCCAAGGCCCTGACCGATTCCGAACTCATCCTCACCCAGCTGTCCGCCGAGGGCTACCGCACGGCCAAGAACTACCAGGGTGCCGACCTGGTGATCGTGAACACCTGCGGCTTCATCGACGACGCGGTGAAGGAAAGCCTGGACGCCATCGGCGAGGCGCTCGCCGAGAACGGCAAGGTCATCGTCACCGGCTGCCTGGGTGCCAAGGCGGGTGAGGGCGGCGGCAACCTGGTGCAGCAGGTGCACCCGAAGGTGCTGGCCGTCACCGGCCCGCATGCGACGCAGGAGGTGATGGACGCGGTGCACACCCACGTGCCCAAGCCGCACGACCCCTTCGTCGACCTCGTGCCCGCGGCCGGCATCAAGCTCACCCCCAAGCACTACGCCTACCTGAAGATCAGCGAGGGCTGCAACCACCGCTGCACCTTCTGCATCATCCCCAGCCTGCGCGGCGACCTGGTCAGCCGGCCCGTGGGTGACGTGCTCAAGGAGGCCCGCGCGCTGTTCGAAGGTGGCGTGAAGGAGCTGCTGGTGGTCAGCCAGGACACCTCCGCCTACGGCGTGGACGTGAAGTACCGCACCGGCTTCTGGGACGGCAAGCCCGTGAAGACGCGCATGCTGGACCTGGTGGCGGCCCTGGGCGAGCTGGCGCGCCAGCACGGGGCCTGGGTGCGCCTGCACTACGTGTACCCCTATCCGCATGTCGACGAGGTGATTCCGCTCATGGCGCAGGGGCTGGTGCTGCCCTACCTGGACGTACCGTTCCAGCACGCGCACCCCGACGTGCTGCGCCGCATGAAGCGCCCGGCCAGCGGCGAGCGCAACCTGGAGCGCATCCAGGCCTGGCGCCAGGCCTGCCCCGAGCTGGTCATCCGCTCCACCTTCATCGCCGGTTTCCCGGGCGAGACCGAGGAGGAGTTCGCCTACCTGCTGGATTTCCTGCAGGAGGCGCAAATCGACCGCGCCGGCTGCTTTGCCTACTCGCCGGTGCATGGCGCCGCGGCCAACGAACTGCCCGGCGCCCTGCCCGACGCCGTGCGCGAGGAACGCCGCGCGCGCTTCATGGCCGTGGCCGAGGCGGTGTCGGTGCAGCGCCTGCGCCGCCGCATCGGCGCCACCATGCAAGTGCTGGTGGACCGCGCGCCGGCCCTGGGCCGCAAGGGCGGGGTGGGGCGCACGTATGCCGATGCGCCGGAGATCGACGGCACCGTGCGCCTGTTGCCGCCCGCCAAGGCGTCCACGGTGCTGCGCGTGGGCGAGTTCGCGAAGGCGCGCATCGTGGCCACCGAGGGGCACGACCTGGTGGGTGAGCCGGTATGAGCGAGACCCGGCAACAGCGACCGGGGCCAGGTGCTCCTTCCGCCACCGAGCTGATCCACCACGGCTACCAGCCGCCCGCGGGCTTCGGCTCGCCCGCGGTGCCGGTGCACAAGGGCTCCACCGTCTACTTCGACAGCGTGGCCGCGCTGCGGGACCACCACTGGCTCGACAAGCAGGCCTACACCTACGGCCTGCACGGCACGCCCACCACCTTCACGCTGGAGGCCCGCCTGGCCACGCTGGAGGGCGCCCGCCACGTGCTGCTGGCGCCCAGCGGCCTGGCGGCGCTGACCACCGTGGACATGGCGCTGCTGGCCGCGGGCGACACGGTGCTGCTGCCCGACAACGCCTACCACCCGAGCAAGGAGTTCGCGCGCCACGAGCTGGCCCACTGGGGCATCGCCTACCGGCTGTACGACCCCCTCGACCCGGCCAGCCTGCGCGCGGCGCTGGGCGCCGACGTGAAGCTGGTCTGGCTGGAAGCGCCCGGCTCGGTGACGATGGAGTTCCCCGATCTGCCTGCGCTCGTGCGCATCGTGCGCGAGGCGGCGCCGCAGGCCGTGGTGGCGCTGGACAACACCTGGGGCGCGGGCCTCGCCTTCTCGCCCTTCGACCTGGCCGGCCTGGACGGGCAGGGGGTGGACCTGACCATCCATGCGCTCACCAAGTACCCCTCGGGCGGTGGCGACGTGCTCATGGGCTCCATCGCCTGCCGCGACGACGCGCTGTACCGCCGCCTGGCGCTGGCGCACAGCCGCCTGGGGGTGGGCGTGGGCGCGAACGACGTCGAGCTCGTGCTGCGGGCGTTGCCCAGCCTGCCGCTACGCTATGCCGCGCAGGACGCGGCCGGGCGCCGGGTGGCCCGGTGGGCCGCGTCGCAGGCGCCGCTCGTTCGGCGGGTGCTGCACCCGGCGATGCCGGGCTCCCCGGGCCACGCCCACTGGCAGGCCACCTGCCGCGCGGCGGCGGGGCTGCTCACGCTGGAGTTCGACCCGGCCATCGCCGCCGACGCCGTGGACGCCTTCGTCGACGGCCTGCAGCGTTTCCGCATCGGCTGGAGCTGGGGCGGCCCGGTGAGCCTGGCCGTGCCGTACCAGGCGGCCCGCCTGCGGCAGCTGGGCACGCCGTACGAGGGCGTGCTGGTGCGCCTGAGCATCGGCCTGGAAGACCCGGACGACCTGATCGCCGACCTGGCCGCCGGCCTGGCGCGGCTGGCCAGCGCCGCGCGCGGCTGACGCGCCCGCCGGCCTCTCAGCGCGCCGGCGGCCCCTCGAAGTGGCCGTCGCGCGCGAAGCGGTCGGTGGCGTCCACCAGTGCCGCGGCAATGCCGGGCTCGTAGGACGAGTGCCCGGCGTCCTCGATGACGCGCAGCTGCGACCCGGGCCAGGCGTCCGCCAGGGCGTGGGCGTAACGCACCGGGCAGATGACGTCGTAGCGGCCGTGCACGATGAAGCCGGGCAGGTGCCGGATGCGTGCCATGCCGTCCAGCAGCTGGCCCGGGCGGAGGAAGGCCCGGTGCTGGAAGTAGTGCGCCTCCAGCCGCCCGATGCCCAGGGCCACCGCGTCGGCCGTGAACGCGTCCGCCGTGGTGGCGCTGGGCCGCAGGTGCAGGCAGGAGCCCTCGTAGCGGCTCCAGGCCCGGGCGGCCGGCGCGTACACGGCCGGGTCGTCGCTGGTCAGGCGGCGCTGGTAGGCGGCGAGCAGGTCGCTGCGTTCCTCCGGTGGCACCTGGCCCGCGAAGGCCTCCCACTCACGCGGGAAGAAGTTGCGCACGCCGTACAGCCACCAGTCGATCTCCTCCTCGCTCACCAGCCAGATGCCGCGCAGCACCAGGCCCAGGCAGCGCTCGGGGTGCGCCTGGGCGTAGGCGAGCGACAGGGTGGATCCCCAGGAACCGCCGAACACCAGCCAGCGCTCCACGCCCATCTGCTGGCGCAGGCGCTCCATGTCGGCAATGAGCAGGTCGGTGGTGTTCTCGCGCGTCTCGCCCAGCGGTGTGGAGCGGCCGGCGCCCCGCTGGTCGAACAGCATCACGTGGTAGCGCGCGGGGTCGAAGTAGCGGCGGCTGGTCGGCGAGATGCCGGCGCCGGGCCCGCCATGCACGAACACGGCCGGGATGCCACCTGGCGTGCCGCAGGTCTCCCAGTACAGCGTGTGCAAGGGGCTCACCGGCAGCGTGCCGCAGGCGAGGGGGTCGGTGGGCGGGTGCAGCACGTCGTCGAGCGTCATGCGCGCATTGTGCGCGCCGACGGCAGGCGGCCGGAGCGCGCCCGTCAGTCCTTCGCCGGGCCCGACACCTTGTGCCGCATGAGGCGGCCCTTCTCGCGGTCCCAATCGCGCTTCTTCTCCGTCTCGCGCTTGTCGTGCTGCGCCTTGCCCTTGGCCAGGGCGATCTCGCATTTCACGCGGCCGCCCTTGTAGTGCAGGTTCAGCGGCACCAGCGTGAAGCCGCGCTGCTCCACCTTGCCGATCAGGCGGCGGATCTCGTCCTTGGCCATCAGCAGCTTCTTCGTGCGGTCGGCTTCGGGGTGCACGTGGGTGGACGCGCTGCGCAAGGCGTTGATGCGGCAGCCGATGAGGTAGAGCTCGCCTTGCTTGATCACCACGTAGCCGTCGGTGAGCTGCACCTGGCCGGCGCGGATGGCCTTGACCTCCCAGCCTTCCAGCACCATGCCGGCCTCGTACTGCTCCTCGATGTGGTATTCAAAGCGGGCGCGGCGGTTTTCGGCGATGAGGGCGGACATGAATGGCGGCAATGGGGTGGCCACGGTGGCGGCATGCCCCGTGCCCAGGCTCCTAGAATCCGTGCATTCTATGAAGCACGTGAAGAAGTCCGTCCTGCTCTGGTACTCGCCCGCCGAGATGTACCAGCTCGTCACCGACGTGGAGCGGTACCCGGATTTCCTGCCGTGGTGCGAGCGGGGCGAGGTGGTCGAGCGGCACGAGAATGGCATGACGGCCCGCATCCACCTGGCCTACGCCGGGGTCCGGCATGCCTTCACCACCCGCAACGACCACCAGCCCGACCGCCAGGTACTGGTGCAGCTGGTCGACGGCCCGTTCTCCCTGCTGGAAGGCTCGTGGGTGTTCGCCCCCATCGGCCGCCCGGCCGACGACGCGCCGAGCGCGTGCCGCATCGAGTTCGACCTGCGCTACGCCTTCTCGAGCCGGCCGCTGGAGGCGGTGCTGAGCCCCGTCTTCGACCGCGTGGCCAACACCTTCGTCGATTCCTTCGTCACCCGTGCGGAGCGGGTCTATGGGCAGCGTTGACGCGGGCGGGCCACCGGGCCCGGTGCGGGCCACCGTGGCCTACAGCCCGGGGCCGCGCGAGGTGGACCAGGTGGTCCTGCAGCTGCCCGCCGGCAGCACGCTGGCCGACGCGGTGCGCGCCAGCGGTCTGCTGCAGCGCCACGGCTTGCCCGCCGATGCACCGGTGGGGGTGTGGGGCAAGCCGAAGCCCGGCGACACCCCGCTGCGGGCCGACGACCGGGTGGAGATCTACCGCGGCCTGCAGGTCGACCCCAAGGAGGCGAGGCGGCAGCGCTACCGCGCGCAGCGGCCGCGCGCCGCGAGGTCCTCGGGCAGCTGAGTCGTCCTCAGGGGGCGGGCTGGCAGGCCGTGTCGGCGATCTGCCGGTAGCGGGCGATCTCCTGCGCCCGGCCCGTGTCGTCGAGGATCTCCCGCTCGCCACTGTCGTTCATGCGGCCCACGCGCTGGCCGCTTTCCAGCGCGGCCAGCTGCCGGCGCGCGCGGTCGCAGTTCTCGGCACGTTGCTGGTCGCGGCGGGTCTTGTCGGCCGCCTGGCGCGCCTTGTCGGCGGCGGCCTGCTCGGCCTGGGCCTTCTGGCGGCGGGCCTCCAGGGCAGGGTCGACACCGGCGGGCGCCGAGGCTGCGTTGTCGCTCGCGGCGGGCGCCGGTGCCGATGGGCGGGCCCCACCGGGGCGCTGCAGGATGTCCTTGTCCGGCACGTCCACGGGCGGCGGCCGGTCGCTCACCTGCACGCGGCCATCGCGGTCGCGCCACTTCCAGATCGACTGGGCGCTGGCGGAGCCGCAGGCCAGGGCCAGCAGGACGGTGAGGGCGCCCAGGCGGGCCGCGGAGAGGTGCTTCGTATTCATGGCATCCGGGTGCACTCGTTCACCGGCCAGTGTACGAGCGCCTCGGGTGCCGCGAGTGTGCACTCTGCCGCGTCCGTATAATTCGCTTTTGCGTCTGGAGCTTTCCCATGCGCCTTCTAGGCAAAGCGCTCACCTTCGACGATGTGTTGTTGGTGCCGGCGTACTCCCAGGTGTTGCCCCGTGATACCTCGCTGGCAACCCGCGTGTCCCGCAACATCGTCCTGAACCTGCCGCTGGTGTCCGCCGCCATGGACACGGTGACGGAAGCGCGGCTGGCCATCGCCATCGCGCAAGAGGGCGGCATGGGGATCATCCACAAGAACCTGCCGCCCAAGCTGCAGGCGGCCGAGGTGGCCCGCGTCAAGCGCTACGAATCGGGCCTGCTGAAGGACCCCATCACCATCGCCCCCGGGGCCCGCGTGCGCGACGTCATCGAGCTGTCGCGCCAGCACGGCATCTCCGGCTTCCCGGTGGTGGAGGAGGGCAAGGTGGTGGGCATCGTCACGGGGCGCGACCTGCGCTTCGAGACGCGGCTGGAAGCCCCCGTGCGCGAGATCATGACCCCGCGCGAGCGGCTGATCACCGTCAAGGAAGGCGCTTCCCTCGCCGAGGCCAAGGCGCTGATGCACCAGCACAAGCTGGAGCGCGTGCTGGTGCTGAACGACGCCTGGGAGCTGCGCGGCCTGTTCACGGTGAAGGACATCACCAAGCAGACCACCTTTCCCAATGCCGCGCGTGACGCCAACGGCAAGCTGCGCGTGGGCGCGGCGGTGGGTGTGGGCGAGGGCACCGAAGAGCGGGTGGAGCTGCTGGTCAGGGCCGGCGTCGATGCGCTGGTCGTCGACACGGCGCATGGCCACTCGCATGGCGTGCTGGAGCGCGTGCGCTGGGTGAAGAAGAACTTCCCCGAGGTCGACGTGATCGGCGGCAACATCGCCACCGGGGCCGCCGCGCTGGCGCTGGTGGAGGCCGGCGCCGACGGCGTCAAGGTCGGCATCGGCCCCGGCTCCATCTGCACCACGCGCATCGTGGCCGGCGTGGGCGTGCCGCAGATCACCGCCATCGACAACGTGGCCACGGCGCTGCGCGGCACCGGCGTGCCGCTGATCGCCGACGGCGGCATCCGCTACTCGGGCGACATCGCCAAGGCCATCGCCGCGGGCGCGAGCACGGTGATGATGGGCGGCATGTTCGCCGGCACGGAGGAGGCGCCGGGCGAGGTCATCCTCTACCAGGGCCGCAGCTACAAGAGCTACCGCGGCATGGGTTCCATCGGGGCCATGAAGGCCGGGTCGGCCGACCGGTACTTCCAGGAGAACGACGAATCCGCCAACCCGAACGCGGACAAGCTCGTTCCCGAGGGCATCGAGGGCCGCGTGCCCTACAAGGGGTCGATGGTCTCCATCATCTTCCAGATGGCCGGCGGCCTGCGGGCGTCCATGGGCTACTGCGGCTGCGGCACGATCGACGAGATGCGCGAGCGGGCGGAGTTCGTCGAGATCACCTCGGCGGGCATCCGCGAGAGCCACGTGCACGACGTGCAGATCACCAAGGAAGCCCCGAACTACCGGCTGGAGTGACGGCGCCACGTCGCACCCGCTGCCAGCGCCCGGCCCGACCGCCGGGCGCGGCTGTTTTCAGCACCTGATCGATGACCTCTCCCCCGAACGGATCCTCCCCTTCCGCCAAGGACCCTGCGGTGCCTGCCGTGGCGCGGGGACGGGCTGCGGCCATGCCGTTCATCATGCTCACGGTGCTCATCGACATGGTCGCCGTGGGCCTCATCATCCCGGTGCTGCCGCACCTGGTGGGCAGCTTCACCGACTCGGCCACGCACAAGACGCTGTGGTTCGGCGTCGTGGCGTTCAGCTTCGGCATCGCCAATTTCTTCGGCTCGCCGGTGATCGGGGCCCTGTCCGACCGCTTCGGCCGGCGGCCGGTGCTGCTGCTGGGCTTCTGCGGCCTGGCCCTGAGCTTCTTCGGCACCGCGCTGGCCGGCGCCCTGTGGGTGCTCATCGTGGTGCGCCTGTTCGGCGGTGCGATGCAGGCCAATGCCGCGGTCGCCCACGCCTACGTGGCCGACATCTCGGCACCGGACGAGCGCGCGCGGCGCTTCGGCCTGATCGGCGCAATGTTCGGCCTGGGCTTCATCATCGGCCCGGCACTGGGTGGCGTGCTGGGCTCCATCGACCTGCAGCTGCCGTTCTGGGTGGCCGGTGGCCTGGCCGTCGTCAACTGGTTCTATGGCTGGCTGGTGCTGCCGGAATCGCTGCCGCCCGAGAAGCGCCGACCCTTCGACTGGAAGCGGGTGAATCCGGTGGCGTCACTCGCCGGCCTGGCCCGCCTGCACGGCGTGGGCTGGCTGGTCGTGGTCATCGGGCTGTCCGGCCTGGCGCAGTTCACGCTGCACATGACCTGGGTGCTGTACGTCGACCAGAAGTTCGGCTGGGGGCCGCGCGAGACCGGCTGGTCGCTGTTCGCCGTGGGGCTCATGTCGGCCCTGGTGCAGGGCGTGCTGCTGGGCCGGCTGCTCAAGCGCTTTTCCCCGCGCAAGCTGGCGGTGGGTGGCCTGGTGTCGTCCACGCTGGCCTACCTGGCCTGGGGCCTGGCCACCGAAGGCTGGATGATGTACGCCGTGATCGGTGCCAACGTGCTCGGCTTCGCCGGCGCGTCGGCGATCCAGAGCATCGTGTCCAACGCCGCCGATGAGCACACCCAAGGCCAGGCCATGGGCGCGGTGGCCGGCCTGAACAGCCTGATGGCCGTGGTCGCGCCCATCGTCGGTCCCTCGCTGCTGGCACTGGTGTCCCACCTGCCCAAGGGCGACTGGCGCATCGGTGTGCCGTACTACTTCTGCGCCCTGCTGCAGGCCATGGCCACTGTGCTGGCCATCCATCACTTCCGCACCCACCGCGCCGCACCCGCGCCGGCCGCGGCTGGCTCCTGATCCGTCCCACGCCCCTCGCCACCATGACGCACGACAAGATCCTCATCCTCGACTTCGGCTCCCAGGTCACGCAGCTCATCGCCCGCCGCGTGCGCGAGGCGAACGTCTACTGCGAGATCCATCCGAACGACGTGAGCGACGAGTTCGTGCGCGGCTTCGGCGCCAAGGGCATCATCCTGTCGGGCAGCCATGCCAGCACGTACGAGGACCATCAGCTGCGTGCCCCGCAGGCGGTGTGGGAGCTGGGCGTGCCGGTGCTGGGCATCTGCTACGGCATGTTCACCATGGCGGTGCAGCTGGGCGGCGAGGTCGAGGCCAGCGACCTGCGCGAGTTCGGCTATGCCGAGGTGCGTGCCCACGGGCACACCCGCCTGCTCGATGGCATCCAGGACTTCAGCACCCCCGAAGGACACGGCATGCTGAAGGTGTGGATGAGCCATGGCGACAAGGTCACGGCGCTGCCCCCGGGATTCAAGCTGATGGCCTCCACCCCCAGCTGCCCTATCGCGGGCATGGCGAACGAGGACAAGCGCTACTACGCGGTGCAGTTCCATCCGGAGGTGACGCACACCGTGCAGGGCCATGTGCTGCTGAACCGCTTCGTGCGCGAGATCGCTGGCTGCCAGGGCGACTGGGTCATGGGCAGCTACATCGACGAGGCGGTGGCGCGCATTCGCGAGCAGGTGGGCGATGAAGAAGTCATCCTCGGTCTGTCGGGCGGCGTCGATTCCTCGGTGGCGGCGGCGCTCATCCACCGAGCCATCGGCGACCAGTTGACGTGCGTCTTCGTCGACCACGGCCTGCTGCGCCTGCACGAAGGCGACATGGTGATGGACATGTTCGCCGGCAAGCTGCACGCCAAGGTCATCCGCGTGGACGCCAGCGAGCTCTTCCTGGGCGAGCTGGCCGGGGTGACCGACCCGGAGCAGAAGCGCAAGATCATCGGCCGGCTGTTCGTGGATGTCTTCAAGGCCGAGGCTGCCAAGCTCAAGGCCAGCGGCCAGGGGCACCGGGGCGCGGCCTGGCTGGCCCAGGGCACCATCTACCCCGACGTGGTGGAAAGCGGCGGCACCCAGACCAAGAAGGCCACCACCATCAAGAGCCACCACAACGTGGGTGGCCTGCCGGAGCAGCTGGGCCTGAAGCTGCTGGAGCCGCTGCGCGAGCTGTTCAAGGACGAGGTGCGCGAGCTGGGCGTCGCGCTGGGCCTGCCGCACGACATGGTCTACCGCCATCCTTTCCCCGGGCCGGGGCTGGGGGTGCGCATCCTCGGCGAGGTGAAGAAGGAGTACGCGGACCTGCTGCGCCGGGCCGACGCCATCTTCATCGACGAGCTGCGTTCCACCATCGAGCCGAACTCCGGCAAGAGCTGGTACGACCTCACTTCCCAGGCCTTCACCGTGTTCCTGCCGGTGAAGAGCGTGGGCGTGATGGGCGACGGCCGCACCTACGACTACGTGGTGGCGCTGCGGGCGGTGCAGACCAGCGATTTCATGACGGCCGATTGGGCGGAGCTGCCCTACGGCCTGCTGAAGAAGGTCTCCAGCCGCATCATCAACGAGGTGCGCGGCATCAACCGCGTCACCTACGACGTCAGCTCCAAGCCGCCCGCCACCATCGAGTGGGAGTGAGCCGGCCGTGACGGCGAACCCGGCGGACGAGTACGGCATGCGCCTGGCGCTGGACCAGGCGCACAACGCCTGGCTGGCGGGTGAGGTGCCCGTGGGCGCCGTCATCCTGCGCGCGGGCCAGGTGATCGCCACCGGCTACAACCGGCCCATCACCACGCACGACCCGACGGCGCATGCCGAGCTGGTGGCGCTGCGCCATGCCGCCCAGCTGCTGGAGAACTACCGGCTGCCCGAGTGCGAGCTGTACGTGACGCTGGAGCCCTGCGCCATGTGCGCCATGGCGCTGATGCACGCGCGCTTCAAGCGGGTCGTCTTCGGCGCGCCCGACCCCAAGACTGGCGCCGCCGGATCGGTGCTGAACCTCTTCGCCGAGCCCCGTCTGAACCACCACACGGCGGTGCAGGGCGGGGTGATGGCCGAGGCCTGCGGCGCCGTGCTGAAGGAGTTCTTCGCCGAGCGCCGGGCGCAGCAGAAGGCCGAGCGCGACGCCGCGCGGGCGGCGCTGCCGGCACCTGAGGACGACGGCCCCATCCCCACCGGCCAGGCCATCGAGCTGGCGCCTTCCGACGAGCCCCTGCCACCCCCATGACTAGCCTGACCCTCTACACCCCTGCCGGCGTGCTGCTGAAGGCGGCGCCCACGCGGCTCGCCGCCCGCCGCCTGCGCGACATGGGCTTCGATGTCTTGATCGACGAGGCCGCGTTCGCCAAGTCGCAGCGCTTCGGAGGCACCGACGAGGTGCGCCTGGAGGCGATCCACCGCGTGGCGGCCGCTGCCCCGTCCATCGCGCTGGCGACGCGTGGCGGCTACGGCCTGACGCGCCTGGCCGACCGCATCGACTGGAAGCGCCTGGCGCGCAGCGTGGAGCGCGGCACCCGCTGGGTGGGCTACAGCGATCTCACGGTGCTCCAGATGGGCCTGCTGGCGCACACCGGCGCACCCAGCTGGTGCGGACCGCTCGCCGCAGACGACTTCGGCCGTGAGGTGCTGGACGAGGTGACGCCCGAGTGCTTCGCGGAGGCCATGCACGGTGAACTGGAGGCCGTGGGCTTCCGCACCGAAGCCGGTTTCGACGGACTCGATGCGAAGGGCGTGCTGTGGGGCGGCAACCTGTCGGTGCTGGTGTCGCTGCTGGGCACGCCGCACTGGCCGCAGGTCAAGGGCGGGATCCTCTTCCTCGAAGACGTGGCCGAGCACCCCTACCGCGTGGAGCGCATGCTCCTGCAACTGCACCAGGCCGGTGTGCTGGCGCGGCAGAAGGCCGTGGTGCTGGGGGCCTTCACCGACTGGAAGCCGTCCCCGATGGACCGCGGCTACACGCTCAAGACCGCCGTCGCCCAGGTCCGGTCGCTGCTGCGTGTGCCGGTGCTCACGGATCTGCCTTTCGGGCACGTGCCCACCAAGGTCACCATGCCCTTCGGGCGGCCCGTGCGGCTGCTGGTGGACGGCCGGGACGTGCTGATCGGGTGGTGAAGCCCGCCCAGGTGGATGATTCTCTACGGACGGTGAATCTTCTTGAGGATCACTCGCCCCCGACCCGGCTGCACTTGCGGAAACCCTAGGTAACCCGCTGTTTGGGCGGGCATAGAATCTGCGTGAGTCGCCTTGCGGCGCCACTCGGCCGATCGCCAGTGGCCGCTGCGGGCGGTTTTGTTTTGTGCCGGCCGGACGTGTCCACCCGATGCGCCCGGCGTTTCTTTGGAGTTTCCGCATGGGCGGTGTGAAGTCGGCTCTCCGCCGGTCCTGGTGTGGCCGTGCACTGATGGGGGCCGCGGGCCTGGCACTGGCAGTGCTGGCGGCAGGCTGCGACAACAGCCCCTGGCCCAAGGGCTCGGCGGAGTCGCAGTACGTGTTCTCCTCCATGGTCGAGAACACGCCGCGCCATCTGGACCCTACGGCGTCGTACTGGTCGAACGACACGCTCGTCACCTACCAGGTCTACGAGCCACCGTACGGCTACCACTACCTCAAGCGGCCCTTCGAGCTCGTGCCCAAGAGCGCGGACAAGGTCGTGCCGCCGCAGTACTTCGACAAGGACGGCCAGCGCCTGCCGGATGACGCGCCGGGCGAACTCGTGCACGAGAGCGTGTACGACGTGCCCATCAAGCGCGGCATCCTGTTCCAGCCACACCCTGCCTTTGCCAAGGACGAGCGGGGCCAGTACCGCTACCACCACATGAAGCCCGGCGAGGTCGGCGAGCGCCGGTCGCCGATGGAATTCGAACAGGGCACGCGCGAGCTGGTGGCGGATGACTTCGTCTACGCCCTGAAGCGCCACGCGACCACGCGCATCACCACGCCCATCTTCGGCATCTTCTCGGAGTACGTGGTGGGCCTGAAGGAGTACGGCGAGCTCATCAGGAAGGAAGACGCCAAGCTGCGCCAGGGCCTGGACCCGGCCAGCCTGGACAAGCCGTTCCTGGACTTCCGAAAGTGGCCGCTGGCCGGCGCCACCGCGCCCGACAAGTACACGCTGCGCGTGCGCCTGCACGGCAAGTACCCGCAGTGGAAGTACTGGATGCAGATGACCTTCATGGCGCCCGTGCCATGGGAGGCCGATGCGTTCTACGCCCAGCCCGGCATGGCCGAGCGCAGCATGACGCTCGACAACTGGCCCGTGGGCACGGGGCCCTTCATGGTCACCGAGTTCGTCAAGGACCGCCGCATCGTCATGCAGCGCAACCCCAACTACCGGGGTGAGCCGTACCCCTGCGACGGCATGCCCGAGGACAAGTCCAAGGGGCTGCTCGACGACTGTGGCAAGAAGACGCCCTTCATCGACGGCATCGTGGCCACGGTGGAGCGCGAGGCCACGCCGCAGAAGAACAAGTTCCGCGACGGCTACTACGACATGGAGGTGTTCGAGCGCACGGACACCGCCATCCAGTACATCGTGGAAGCCAACGACTCGGACGAGGTGCGCGCGATGTACGAGAAGAAGGGCCTGACCTTCTCCCGCTACAGCGACGTGAACAGCTATTTCCTGGCGTTCAACATGATCGACCCGGTGATCGGCTGGGGCGAGAACGAGGCGCAGCGCGAGCGCAACCGCAAGCTGCGCCAGGCCATCTCCATCGCGATCGACTGGGAGGAATACTCCAAGGTCTTCCCGAAGAAAGCCGGCCAGACCGCCATGAGTCTGCTGCCCGAGGGCATCCCCGGCTCGCGCGAGGGTACCCCGGAGGGGGTCAACCCGGTCACGCACCGCCTGGTGGATGGCCAGTACGTGCGCCGCCCGATCGAGGACGCGAAGAAGCTGATGGCCGAGGCCGGCTACCCGGACGGGCGCGAGGCCAAGACCGGCCGGCCCCTGGTGCTGAACTACGACTACTACGCGCCGCCCACGCCGGAGCGCAAGCCGGAGATCGACTGGGTGGTCAAGCAGTTCGCCAAGCTGGGCATCCAGCTGGAGGTGCGCGCCACCGACAACAACCAGTTCCAGGACAAGGTGCGCAAGGGCAAGCACCAGGTGTTCTGGCTGGGCTGGAACGCCGACTACCCCGACGCCGAGAACTTCCTCTTCCTGTTCTACGGCCCGAACTCCAAGAGCATCTCCGACGGCGAGAACACCGCGAACTACCAGAACCCCGAGTTCGACAAGCTCTTCACCCGCCTGAAGATGCTGGACGACGGCCCGGAGAAGCAGAAGGTGATCGACGAGATGAACGAACTGCTGCGGCGTGACGCGCCCCTGTCGTTCGGCTTCTTCCCCTACGCCTCGGCGGCGGTGCAGAAGTGGATCGGCAACTCCAAGCCCGCGATCCTCGTGCGCGACCATGGCCGCTACCTGCGCCTGGACAGCGCGGAGCGCACCCAGAGCCTGGCCGAGTGGAACAAGCCCCTGTGGTGGCCGCTGCTGCTGATCGGCGCCGTGCTGATCGGTGGCGTGCTCATCGCCCGCCACAGCCTCAGCCGCCGCGAGCGCATGAACGCGCGCGGCGAGATCCTCGCCTGACACCCGACGCGACCGACCATGCTCTCCTATACCCTGCGGCGCCTCGTGTACGGCGTGCTGATCCTGCTGGGCGTCAACCTGGCGACCTTCTTCCTGTTCTTCACCGTCAACACGCCCGATGACATGGCGCGCCTGAACATCGGCGGCAAGCGGGTGACGCAGGAGCTGATCGAGAAGTGGAAGACCGAGCGCGGCTACGACAAGCCGCTGTACTGGAACGACGCCAGGGAAGGCGGCGAGCAGCTCACCGAGACCATCTTCTGGGAGCGCTCGGTGTCCCTGTTCACGCTGAACTTCGGCCGCGCCGACAGCGAGGCCGGTGGCGACCTGGGCCACGAGGTCGCCACCCGCATGTGGGTGAGCGTCCAGCTGGCCTTGCCCATCTTCCTGCTGCAGGTGATCGCCAGCACCAGCTTCGCCCTGCTGCTGGTGATGTTCCGCCACACCCGGCTGGACCTATGGGGCGTGGTGCTGTGCGTGCTGATGCTGTCGATCTCGAGCCTGTTCTACATCATCGTCGGGCAGTACCTCTTCTCGCGCGTGCTCAAGCTGGTGCCCATCTCCGGCTATGCCCAGGGGCTCGACCTGGTGCGCTTCCTGGTGCTGCCGGTGCTGCTGTCGGCGCTGGCGCGCCTGGGCACCGAGGCGCGCCTGTACCGCGCCATGTTCCTGGAGGAGATCGGCAAGGACTACGTCCGCACGGCGCGCGCCAAGGGCCTGAAGGAAACGGTGGTGCTGTTCCGCCATGTGCTGCGCAACGCGATGATCCCCATCGTCACCAGCATGGGCGGCTACCTGCCCTATGTGTTCATGGGCAGCCTGGTGTTCGAGAGCTTCTTCGGCATTCCGGGGCTGGGGGCCTTCGTCATCGAGGCCATCGGCAAGCAGGACTTCGCCATCGTGCGCACCATGGTGTTCGTCGGCTCGCTGCTGTACATCACCACCTACATCCTGATCGACATCGCGTACTCGTGGGCCGACCCGCGGGTGCGGCTGGGCTGATCGACCCTCTGCGACGAACGAACGCCTGGAGCCTGGAGCGATGCCGAAATTCGTGATCCTGTGGACCGACGTGGCCATCTGGCTGCTGCTGGTCGCCCTGGTCGCCTACGCCTGGAGCGTGGCGCGCAAGCCCAACCTCGCCGCCAACTGGGGCAAGGTCTTCCGCAGCGCGCCGGCGCTGTCTTCGTCCCTCGTGCTGGTGGCCTGCCTGCTGGTCACGCTGGCCGACAGCGTGCACTTCCGTGCCGCGCTGCCGCCGACAGCGGGTACGCCGTCGGCCACCGTCGCGTACGACGCGCGCGTGCAATCCCTGCTCGATGCGGCGCTGAGCCGCCTGGTCGAGTCGCGCGAGTCCACGTACTCGGTGCCGCTCGCCTACGTGGGCTTCACCAAGGAATCGCTGGAGGTGGATGGCCACGTGCAGCGCGTGGCGCCACGGCTGAAGTTCGGCGGCGCCCACCTCGGTGATCCGGCGGCGCAGTGGTCGTCGGACGTGCTCACGCGCACGGTGGTCGGCGCCGTGACGGGCCTGGTGGCCGGCATCCTGCTGTGCGTGCTGCTGGTCGCCGGGGTGGCGCGCGCGCGCCGGGAGTCCTGGCGCACCTGCTGGGGCCGCATCCGCCGCCACGAGACGCCCGTGCCCTGGCAGGCCGCCTGCTGGACGCTGCTCGCGCTGTCCGTGCCGGTGGGGGTGGTCGTGTCCCTGATGGGCCACTACCACGTCTTCGGAACCGACATCACCGGCAACGACGTGCTGTACCAGACGCTCAAGAGCATCCGCACGGCCTTCGTCATCGGCACCCTGGCCACCCTGGCCACGCTGCCGCTGGCCGTGGTGCTGGGCATCATGGCCGGCTACTTCAAGGGCTGGGTCGACGAACTCATCCAGTACCTCTACACCGTGCTGTCTTCGATCCCGAACATCCTGCTCATCGCGGCCTGCGTGCTGATGGTGCAGGTGTTCCTCGACAAGCATCCCGAGCTGTTCGAGACCGGCGTGGAACGGGCGGACCTGAAGCTGTTCCTGCTGTGCGCGGTGCTGGGGCTCACGGGCTGGGCGGGCCTGTGCCGGCTGCTGCGCGGCGAGACGCTGAAGCTGCGCGAGCTGGAGTACGTGCAGGCCGCCACGGCCTTCGGCGTGAGCCCGCTGCGCATCATGGTGCGGCACATCTTCCCCAACGTGGCGCACCTGATGCTCATCGTCACCGTGCTGGAGTTCTCGGCCCTCATCCTGTACGAGGCCGTGCTCTCGTACGTGGGCGTCGGCGTGGATCCGTCCATGAACAGCTTCGGCGGGATGATCAACTTCGCCCGCAACGAGATGAGCCGCGACCCGGTGGTCTGGTGGCCCTTTGCCGCGGCCTTCGTGTTCATGGTGACGCTGGTGCTGGCCGCCAACCTGTTTGCCGATGGCGTGCGCGACGCCTTCGATCCCCGTGCCCGGGCCTTCCGCCCCCGCCCGCTGACCGCGCACAAGAAGCCCGCCTGAGGACGACGAGAGCATGCTGGACATCAAGGACATCAAGGTCGAGCTCGACGCCGAGTCGGGGCTGGTGCGCGCCATCGACGGCATGCGGCTGTCGCTGCAGCGGGGCGAAACCTTCGCTCTCGTGGGCGAGTCCGGTTGTGGCAAGAGCATGACGGCGCTGGCCCTCATGCGGCTGCTGCCCGAGAACGGCCGCATCGCCTCCGGCGACATCCTGGTGGACCGCCAGGACGTGCTGGCCCTGCCCGAATCGCAGATGCGCGCCATCCGCGGCGGCAAGATCGGCATGATCTTCCAGGAGCCGTCGACCAGCCTGAACCCGGTGATGAAGATCGGCGACCAGATTGTCGAAGCCATCGAGTCGCATACCGCGCTGCGAGGGGAGGCGGCGCGGGCCAAGGCGCTGGACTGGCTGCGCAAGGTCGGCATCCCGGAGCCCGAGCGTCGCATCGACGACTACCCGTTCCGCATGAGCGGCGGCCAGAAGCAGCGCGTCATGATCGCCATGACGCTGGCCGGCGAGCCCGACTACATCATCGCGGACGAACCGACCACCGCGCTGGACGTGACGATCCAGGCGCAGGTGCTGGACCTGCTCAAGCAGCTGCAGGCCGAGCACGGGCTGGGTCTGCTGCTGATCACGCACGACCTGGCCGTGGTCTCCGGCATGGCGCACCGCGTGGCGCTCATGTACGCCGGCCAGATCGTGGAGGTGGCCACGGCCGAGGAGTTCTTCTCCGCGCCCAAGCACCCCTACGCCAAGGCGCTGCTGCGTGCCTTGCCCGATGCCAACCGCCGCGGCCATGCGCTGGCCGCGATCGCGGGCACGGTGCCGCCGCTGACGCAGCAGTTCGTGGGATGCCGCTTCGAGCCGCGCTGCTACTGCGCCGAGCCGGCATGCCGGACGACCGTGCCCGATTTGTATGCACTGCCGGGCACTCGAACGGTGCGCTGCCTGCGCTATGCACCAGGACACGACCCCGCGGCCACCGAGGCCGTGATCAACATCGTGCCCGCGGATGTGGCGGCCACGTCCTCGGCGGCCGCGCGTGCCGCCACGGGACAACCCCTGCTCGACGTGAACGGCCTGCGCGTGCGCTTCCCGGTGCGCAAGGGGCTGCTGCAGCGGGTGCATGGCTACTTCGACGCCGTGGACGGCATCAGCTTCCAGGTCCATCCCGGGCAGACCTTGGCGCTGGTCGGCGAATCGGGCTGCGGCAAGACGACGACCGGCAAGGCCATCGTCCAGCTGCTGCGGCACCAGGCCACGTTCGAGGGTCAGGCGCTGCTGGACGGCCAGAACCTCTTCGAGCTCGACGGTGAGGCACTCAAGAAGGCGCGCCGCGACATCCAGATCATCTTCCAGGATCCGTTCGCATCGCTGAACCCGCGCATGCGCGTGTTCGATGTGCTGGAGGAGGGCCTGCTGGCACTCCAGCCCGAGCTGGACACGGCGGCCCGCCGCCAGCGACTGGAGGCCCTGGCGGACCAGGTCGGCCTGCGCCGCGACGCGCTCGACCGCTACCCGCACGAGTTCTCCGGCGGCCAGCGCCAGCGCATCGCGATCGCGCGCGCCCTTGCCGTGCGCCCCAAGCTCATCGTCTGCGACGAGCCCACCTCCGCGCTCGACGTGTCGGTGCAGGCGCAGATCCTCAATCTGCTGCGGGATCTCCAGTCCGAGCTGGGCGTGTCGTACCTCTTCATTACCCACAACATCGGCGTGGTCGAATACATCGCCGATCGCGTGGCCGTGATGCGCAGCGGCCGCATCGTGGAGCAAGGGCCCAGCGACGACGTCCTGTCGCGTCCGCAGGATGCCTACACCCGCAAGCTCATCGCCTCGGTGCCCCGCCTCACGAGCGTGACGGCCTGACCGCGCTGCCGCCCGCCACGCCCCCGGAAGCCGTCCGCCGCGGCCCGGGGGCGTGGCTCTTGATGGTGCCCCCAGGATTGACTAGACAAGCGGCGCCTGGCGGTGAATGTGCTGCGTAAACACAACATTCCTACCACTGATCTGCACCTAGAGGGTTTCCCGCTAGCGGACGCCGGAAGACGTTCAGTGACAATCCGTTCACATGTTATCGGGGTGGGTACATGCGCGTTTCACGAGGCGCTGGCATGTGACTTGCGTCGAAACAGGGTCTATCGATCAACCTTCCCATTCAGGAGTGGTATTCATGTTCCAACGAACGAAGCTGTGTGCCAGCATGCTGCTGGCCTTTGGAAGCGGCCTGGCCATGGTCAGCTTCCCGGCGCTGTCGCAAACTGAACCCCAGGCGGAACGCACCGACCGCGTGGAAGTGACCGGCTCGCGCATCAAGCGCGTGGACGCCGAAGGCTCCCTGCCGGTCACCACCTTCTCGCGCGCCGACCTGGAGGCCAGCGGCGCCACCACCGTCGCCGAGTTCGTCCGCTCGATGCCGTTCGCGCAGGCCGGCAACTACCGTCCGCAATCGGGCAGCTCCTGGCCGGGCTTCGCCGGCGCCGACCTGCGTGGTCTCGGTGGCGAGCGCACCCTGGTCCTGATCGACGGCAAGCGCGTGCCCAAGGCCGCGCAAGTAGGCTCCGCCGCCGACATGAACAGCATCCCGATGGCCGCCGTCGAGCGCGTCGAGATCCTGCTGGACGGCGCGTCGGCCATCTACGGCTCCGACGCCATCGGCGGCGTGATGAACTTCATCACCCGCAAGGACTTCCAGGGCGCCGAGTTCTCGATGGGCTACACCGATCCCGTCACGGCGGGCGGTGAGAAGCAGGAACTGTCTGCCGTCGTCGGCATGACCGGCGACAAGGGCCGCGTCATCGGCGGCTTCTCGCGCACCAAGCGCGGCATGGTGTACACCAACCAGCGCCCCTGGGGCAAGCAGCTGGGCGCCACGGTGTACGGCAACAACGCCTACGTGCTGTCCACCGGCCAGTACGTGCCGCTGCCCGGCCCGGACGGCACCTGCGAGAGCATCGGCGCGAACTTCTACACCGACGCCAACGGCCTGTGCGCGTTCAACTTCAACGCCGTGGCGGCCGATGAGCAGGAGATCGAGACCTCGTCGATCTTCGTTCGCGGCGAGTACCAGTTCGCCCCCGACTGGTCTGCCTACGTCAACACCTCGGTGAGCCGTGTCGATTCCTTCGGCCGCTACGCCCCCGTGCCGGGCGCCGTCTTCCTCGGCGCGGACAGCCCGGGCAACCCGCTGGGCGAAGACATCTACCTGCTGCACCGCTATGCCGCCGCGGGCAACCGCGACGACTACTCGACGACCTCGGTGTACGACTTCGGCGTGGGCGTGCGCGGCGTGGTGATGGGCAAGATCGACGTCGACTTCGGCGTGCGTGCCTACGAGTCGGCCTTCCGCCGCCTGGGCTACAACTACATCGTGGCCACGCAAGCCGCTGCCGCCATCGACTCCGGCGCCTACAACCCGACCGATCCGTACAGCGCGTCTGAGGACACGCTGAACGCGATGAAGGCCACCATCAGCCGCGACGGCATCTACAGCAACCAGGAAGTCTACGCCAGCGCGTCGATGCCGCTGTTCAAGATGGGTGGCGGCGACGCGCAGGGCTTCGTCGGCGTCGAATACCGCGAAGAGCGCTATTCCGACCAGTACGACTCCCTGTCGGAAGCCGGCCAGATCCTTGGTTCGTCGGGCAACTCCGCCGGTGGCGGCCGCGAGGTCACCGCGGTGTCGGGCGAATTGCTGTTCCCGATCAGCAAGGCCCTGGAAGCCAGCCTGTCGGCCCGCTACGAGGAGTACTCGGACTACGGCAGCGACTTCTCCCCGAAGGCTTCGGTGAAGTTCAAGCCGATGTCGAACTTGGCCCTGCGTGCGTCGGTGGGCACCGGTTTCCGCGCCCCCAGCATCGACATCCTCACGCAGAAGACCACCTTCTCGGCGGAAACGATCGAGGACGAGCGCACCTGCGCCGTGCTGCCCTGCAACAACGGCTCGATCCAGCGTGACACGTACTTCACGGCGAACCCGGAGCTGGAGTCGGAGAAGTCCAACCAGTTCTCGGTGGGCGCGGTGTGGGACATCACGCCGGCGGTGAGCTTCAAGGTGGACTACTGGGCCCTGAAGATCAAGGACGTGATCGGCCAGGTGTCTGCGCAGGAGATCGTGGACCGTGACAACGGCATCGATCCCCGTCCCATCCCGGACGGCCTGGGCCTGACGCGTGCACCCAGCGGCGCCATCACGGAGATCCGTGCGGGCTACGCCAACGAAGGCACGCTCAAGACCTCCGGCCTCGACATGAACATCACCGGGCGCTGGAAGGCCGGCGGCTTTGGCGAGTTCAACCACTCGCTCACCTGGGCCCACATGCTCGAGTACGACCAGGACGGCGACGATACTGTTGGCGACCAAGGCCTGCCGACCGACCGGATCACGCTGGCGAACCGCTGGTCCATGGGCGACTTCGACGTGAGCTGGAACGTCAACTACATCGGCCAGAACGGCGAAGACTCGCCGACGGTGAAGCGGGACACGGATCCGTACACTACGCACGACCTGCAGCTGAACTACTCGCCCTCGTTCCTCAAGGGCGCCAAGTTCACCATCGGTGCGATCAACGTTACCGACGAACAGCCGCAACAGATCCGCTACGACGGCCGCCCCTTCAACTTCAACCTGTACGATTCGTACGGCCGCCAGGCCTACGTGCGCGTCACGCAGAAGTTCTGAGGCAGGGTCTGCCGGCCTGGCCGGCAGCCACGACAAGAGGGGCCTCTGGCCCCTCTTTTTCTTTCTTCGAACCCTTGTTCTCTGGATGCCGGTGCGCTCGACATGACCTCTTCCGAACTCGCGCAGTGGCACAGGGCGGAGACCCTGGCCGCCTCTGGCCAGCTCGAGCTGGCGTGTGCCGCCTACGCGGCCCTGGCGCAGCACCCCGACTGGCAGGTGGTGGCCGCCCTGCGCCTATCCACCGCGCGCGGTGAACTCGGGCAGCTGGCGCAGGCCGTGCAGGCGGTGTGCCTGGCCGCCGCGGGAGAGCAGGACGAGGCGGCGCTTGCGGCGGCCGTGGTGAGGCAGTGCTTCGACCTGGGCGAGGTGGCGGCGGGGCTGCGGGTGAGCGACGCCGACGTGGTCCAGGGCACGCGCGAGGTCGATCCCTTGCTCGAGGTGTCGCAGGCCCTGTGTGACCAGTCGTTCCCCGGGCGTGCACTCCCGCTGCTGGAACGGGCGGCATCCCTCGGGGCCCGTGGCGCACGCCTATTTCACCTCCTCGGCGTGGCCCGCATGTTCACCGGCGACGTGGCGGGGGCCGAGGCCGCCTTTGAGCAGTGCCTTCGCCTGCAGCCCGAGAACGCGGCGGTGCACTACCTGCTGTCTGGCCTTCGGCGCCAGACGCCGACGCACCACCACCGGGCTCGCCTGGAGCGGGCCATCGAGCAACTGGGGCAATCCCACCCGCTCACACCCCTGCTGAACTACGCCCTGTTCAAGGAGCTGGACGACCTGGGGGATGTGCAGGCGGCCTGGTCGGCGCTGGCAGCGGGCATGCGGGGCCGCCGCGCGCAGGTGCAGCACGATGCGACGCAGGAGCAGGCCCTGTTCGACCTTCTGATGACCGTGGGACCGGCGGCCGACGATGCGACCGAGCAGGAAGATGGCCCTGCGCCGATCTTCGTGGTGGGCCTGCCGAGGTCGGGCACCACGCTGCTGGAGCGCATCCTCGGGGGGCACTCGCAGATCCGCGATGCCGGTGAACTGCGCGATTTCGGTTTCCAGGCGCGCGTCATGACCGCTTGCACCGGCGGCGCGGATCTCGACCTGCCTCTGGCCCGTGCGCTGGTGTCCTGGACCGATTGGAGGCGGCTGGGCCGGCAATACCTGGCCCATGCGCAATGGCGTTCGGAAGGCCGGCCCTGGTTCACCGACAAGCTGCCCGTCAACTTCCTGCATGTCGGCTGGATCGCCAAATCGCTTCCGCGGGCCAGGATCCTGCACATGGTGCGTGAACCCATGGACGTGTGCTTCTCCAACCTGAAGCAGCTGTTCGCGCCGGGCAATGCACACAGCTTCGACCAGCAGGACATGGCGGCGCACTACGTGCGCTACCGGCACCTGATGGACCACTGGCACCGGGCGTTTCCGGGGCGGGTGCTCGATGTGGACTACCGCGAACTGGTGACTTCGCCCGACACCGTGGCCCGGCGGGTGCTGGCGTTCTGCGGTCTGCCGTGGGAGCCGGGGGTGGTGGCCATCGAATCGCGCCGGGATGCGGTGGCCACGGCCAGCATGATGCAGGTACGCGAGGCGGTCCACGCCCGCTACCTCGGGCAGTGGCAGCGCTACGCCGAGCACCTCGGCCCCCTGCGACAGGGGCTCGCCGCCGCGGGCTATTGAGCCCGGTCAGGTGGCCCGGCGGACGGTGCACCGCCCAGTCGCCCGTGGACCCACCATCCCATCAGGTGGCCCCGGTCCTCCAGCGGCCCCGTGTCGGGGCCGAGTGCCACACCGCCAGCCTGCAGTCGGGCCAGAATCGCTCGCCATGCGGCCTCGTCCAACGTGTGGCTGACCAGGTCCAGCAGCCTCGCGCGCGTGTCGCTCAGCAGCGTCTCAATCTGGTGCAGTGCGGCGTGCCCCGCCTTCACGCCCTGGCGTCGCGCCAGGTCGAAGCACTGGTTCGTCCAGGTGGCCGCGTCGGCCAGGACATCGGGGCACACCGAATGGGCCACCCTGTCCTTCAGGGCGTCCAGCAGCTGGGCCACACGGGCCCGTGCCGCGGCCACGGTGCCGCCGGGTTGCCGAGCCGGCGTCTGGGCGGCTTCGGCCTCCACCGCCGACATGAGGTGCGCTGCGGCTGGCAGCCAGCCGCATTGCTCCAGCCAGTCCAGGTGGCCCAGCTCCTCACGGGCCAGGCGGGCAGGGCGTCCGCCGCTGTGGTGCAGGGCCCATCCCAGGTGGGCGCCCGGGCGCAGCACGCGCAGGGCCTCGGGCAGTGCCCGCTCCAGTTGGGCGTATTCGATGCCGAACTGGCTGGCGCAGGCGACGAACCGTCCGGCAGCGAAGGGCAGGGCATCGGCGGAGATGCCGCCGCGGCATTCCACCCGCGCGCGTTCGCTCGGCGCCAAGGTGTCCATCCAGGCTGCCGTGGGCGGCGCCAGATCGACGCCGATCCCGCGCAGTGGCGTGCCCGGCCGGGCGACAAGGAGGTGGCACAGCACGGCCCCGTTTCCGCAGCCGAGGTCGAGCAGTTCCCCCTCGTCCGGCAGCTCATGCATCCAGCTGCGCCATCGGTCCACAAGCGGGGGGCTCCGAGGCCCGCTGGGGGCCTGCAGGGCAGTCACTGGCGAACCAAAGGTGTCCACCACGCCTGTGGCCCACAACCGCCGCCAGGCGGGGCCGGAGTCGAGGGCCGGCGCGGCAGCGCCGTGGGAGGGGGCGGCGGACACCACAGGCGGGCGTTCAGCGGGGCGCGAGCCGGATGGCGCCATCCAGGCGGATCACCTCGCCATTGAGCATGTCGTTGGTGACGATCTGGTGCACCAGCTTGGCGTAGTCCGCCGGGGTGCCCAGGCGGCTGGGGAAGGGCACGCTGGCGGCCAGGGCGTCCTGCACCTCCTGGGGCATGCCGAACAGCATGGGGGTGCCGAAGATGCCCGGGGCGATGGTCATGTTGCGGATGCCATTGCGCGCCAGATCGCGGGCGATGGGCAGGGTCATGCCGACCACGCCACCCTTGCTGGCCGAGTAGGCCGCCTGGCCGATCTGGCCGTCGAATGCCGCCACGCTCGCGGTGCTGATCAGCACACCGCGTTCACCCGTGGCTTCGGGCTCGTTCTTGCACATGGCCTCGGCGGCCAGGCGGATCATGTTGAAGCTGCCGACCAGGTTCACCATGATGACCTTGGTGTAGAGGTCCAGCGGGTGGGCGCCGTCCTTGCCGACGGTCTTCACGGCCGGCGCGATGCCGGCGCAGTTCACCAGGCCCATCAGCTTGCCCAGGCTGGTCGCCTTGGCCACCACCGCGCGGCCGTCGGCCTCCTGGCTCACGTCGCAGCGCACGAAGGCGCCTCCCAGCTCCTGCGCGAGGGCCTCGCCCTTGTCGGCCTGCAGGTCGGCGATGACGACGTTGCCGCCGTTCGCGGCGAGCATGCGGGCGGTGCCTTCGCCCAGGCCGGACGCGCCGCCGGTGACGATGAAGACCTTGCCGGAAATGTCCATGGATGCTCCTGTGGTGCGGCCCGGAGCGGCGCTCCGGTTGACGTTGACGTAAACGTCAATTGTGCGGCATCCGCGGGCCGCCCGAAAGCGGGCGCGCCCCCGGCCCGGGGGGCTCGGGGGCGCGCGCATCACGGTGGGCCGGTCAGGCTCAGGGCGTGCGGTACTGCTGGTGCATCTGGTCCATCCGCGTGGCTTGCGCGGTGGTGAACTGGTTCATGCAGCTGTCGTCCGTGTAATCCATGAAGTTGGTGATCGGATCGAGGCCCGCCTTCGCGCCGCAGCTGTCACGGCCGACCGGGCAGCCGTAGGCGGCGGACTTCTCCGCCGCGGTGTCGCTCACGGAATCGCCCGGGTTCTTGCAGCCGCCCTGGAAGGTGTGGTACAGGCCCAGCCAGTGGCCCACTTCGTGGGTGCCGGTGTCGCCCTCGTTGTACGGCGCGGCGTTGCCGCCCGGCACGCTGGAGTACAGCACGACCACGCCGTCCTGCTTGGGCTGCGAGGCGTAGTTGCTGGGGAAGGTGGCCCATCCCAGCAGCCCGCCGCCCGGGTTGGCGCTGTACAGGTTCAGCGTCTCGGGGCCACCCTTGCGCAGGGCGGCCTTCGCGTTCTTCTCGGCCGTGGAGCCCGGCGACATCGTGTACCAGGTGGCGTTGGTGGTGCGGTCCACGCCGGCCAGCGTGAAGGTGAACGGGGTGTTGGCGTAGGCGGCGTTGAGGACGGCCATCTGGCTGTCGATCTGCGACTGGGGGATGTCGCCGTTGGACAGGCCCGTGCCCTTGTTGATCACGTGGAACCAGACGGGGATGTTCACCGTCCCGGCAGCGCGGTGGGTGTCCGCGCCGCGGGCATTCTTCATGCGCAGGAAGGCCGTCAGGTTGTCGTCGATGCGGGCGCGTTCGGCCACCTCGGGCGCCACGGTGTAGCAGCGGTGGCTGAGGTGGTCGTCCTTGGCGGCGAACGCCAGGTTGGCGACCGACATGGCGGCGATGGCCGCGAACAGGGCAGGGGTCTTCAGGCGCATGGGTGTCCTTTGTCACTCCGGGTTGAGGCCGGCTCCGGCCCGCCACGTGTGCGGCGGCTCCTCGGTGCGTCGGAGGCGGCCAGGGAAGCCCAGTATTCCGGCCGGCCGGCGCGCGAACAAGGCGGAATGCCTGGGTCGAAGCGCGGGGATGGCGCTTCCATGACGGTTGCTGATCTTCCGTGGTGAACCGCAGACTGGCGCTGCGGTCGGCGTGGCGCCAGCGGCCAGGCGGGGCAGGTGGGGTATACTCCGCGGGTTTGGCGCCAGTCTGCCTTCGGTCACCGGAGCGGCAGCGTCAGGCAGGCACGACGCGGGTCGGTTTCACCCGTGATCGCAAGTGAAATCCGGAAACCGTCTGGCATCTCCACTCGCCGCCTCGAAGGCGCGGGTGTGGCTGGCGGTTCCAACTACTCAAGGAAATCGCCATGTCCGTGGCTGACATCAACAAGGCCGAGATCGTCAAGACCCATGCCCGAGGCGCTGCCGACACCGGCTCGCCCGAGGTGCAGGTGGCTCTGCTGACCGCTCGCATCAACGAACTCACCCCCCACTTCAAGGCCCACCTGAAGGACCACCACGGTCGCCGTGGCCTGCTGAAGATGGTCAACCAGCGCAAGCGCCTCCTGGCCTATCTGAAGGACCGCGACGCTGACCGTTACACGGCGCTGATCCAGAAGCTGGGCCTGCGCAAGTAACTTGCCCGCATGAGCAACGAGCCTGTCTGGAGCAACCGCCAGGACAGGCTCTTTGTCTTTGGAGCAGGCAGCCACGGTTGTTGCTGTGTCATTCCAACGGGGCGCCCGCGTGGCCCGCTGGAATGGCATACGACCCGCCGCCGCCTGAACTCCCGGTTCACCGGGGCGCCACCGCGAGTGCGCCTCTCGCACACACCGGAGAAACGAACATGACCATGTTCAACAAGGTCACCAAGACCTTCCAATGGGGCCCGCACCAGGTCGTCATGGAAACGGGCGAAGTCGCCCGCCAGGCCAGCGGCGCTGTCGTCGTCAATATCGAGGACACCGTGGTGCTGGCCACCGTGGTGGCCCGCAAGGAAGCCAAGCCGGGCCAGGACTTCTTCCCCCTGACGGTCGACTACATCGAGAAGACCTATGCGGCCGGCAAGATCCCGGGCAGCTTCTTCAAGCGTGAGGGCCGCCCCAGCGAACTGGAGACGCTGACCAGCCGCCTGATCGACCGCCCGATCCGCCCGCTGTTCCCGGACGGCTTCTTCAACGAGGTGCAGGTCGTCGTGCACGTGCTGAGCCTGAACCCCGAGGTGCAGGCCGACATCGCCGCCATGATCGCCTCCAGCGCCGCGCTGGCCGTCTCCGGCATCCCCTTCAACGGCCCCATCGGTGCCGCCCGCGTGGGTTACATCAACGGCGAGTACGTGCTGAACCCGGGCAAGACGCAGCTGGTCGATTCCCAGCTGGACCTGGTGGTGGCTGGCACGGAAGCCGCCGTGCTGATGGTGGAATCCGAGGCCGACCAGCTGTCCGAGGACATCATGCTGGGCGCCGTGGTGTTCGGCCACGAGCAGGGCAAGGTGGCCATCGATGCCATCCATGAGCTGGTGCGCGACGCCGGCAAGCCCGTGTGGAACTGGGAGGCACCGGCCAAGGACGAGGCCTTCATCGCCAAGGTCACCGCGCTGGCCGAGGAGCCGCTGCGCGCGGCCTACCAGATCCGCTCCAAGCAGGCCCGTACCCAGGCCTGCCGCGACGTCACCGCCAACGTCCTGGCCGCGCTGAAGGCCGAGGGCGTGGATTTCGACAGCGTGGCGGTCGAAGGCCTGCTGTTCGAGATCGAAGCCAAGATCGTGCGCGGCCAGATCCTCGCCGGCGAGCCGCGCATCGACGGGCGTGACACGCGCACCGTGCGGGCCATCGAGATCCGCAACAGCGTGCTGCCGCGCGTGCACGGCTCGGCGCTGTTCACCCGTGGCGAGACGCAGGCCCTGGTGGCCGCGACGCTGGGCACCGAGCGCGACGCGCAGATGATCGACGCGCTCGCCGGCACGTTCGACGAACGCTTCATGCTGCACTACAACATGCCTCCGTTCGCCACCGGCGAAACCGGCCGCGTGGGCAGCCCCAAGCGGCGCGAGATCGGCCACGGCCGCCTGGCCAAGCGCGCGCTGATCGCCGCGCTGCCGAGCAAGGATGACTTCCCCTACACCATTCGAGTGGTGTCCGAGATCACCGAATCGAACGGCTCGTCGTCGATGGCATCGGTGTGCGGTGGCTGCCTGGCGCTGATGGACGCCGGCGTGCCGATGAAGGCCCACGTGGCCGGCATCGCCATGGGCCTGATCAAGGAAGGCAACCGCTTCGCGGTGCTGACCGACATCCTGGGCGACGAGGACCATCTCGGCGACATGGACTTCAAGGTGGCCGGCACGACGCAAGGCGTCACGGCGCTGCAGATGGACATCAAGATCCAGGGCATCACCAAGGAAATCATGCAGGTCGCCCTGGCCCAGGCCAAGGAAGCGCGCATGCACATCCTGGGCAAGATGGTCGAGGCCATGGGCGAAGCCAAGGCCGAGGTGAGCCAGTTCGCGCCGCGCCTGTACACCATGAAGATCAACCCGGAGAAGATCCGCGACGTGATCGGCAAGGGTGGCGCGACGATCCGGGCCCTCACCGAGGAGACCGGCTGCACCATCGACATCGGCGAGGACGGCACCATCACCATCGCCTCGACGGACGCCGACAAGGCGGCCTTCGCCCGCAAGCGCATCGAGGAGATCACTGCCGAGGCGGAAGTGGGCAAGGTCTATGAAGGCCCGGTCACCAAGATCCTCGATTTCGGTGCGCTGATCAACATCCTGCCGGGCAAGGACGGTCTGCTGCACATCAGCCAGATCGCCCACCAGCGGGTGGAGCGTGTCGAGGACTTCCTCAAGGAAGGCCAGGTCGTGAAGGTCAAGGTGCTCGAGACCGACGAGAAGGGCCGCATCAAGCTGTCGATGAAGGCGCTGCTCGAGCGTCCGGAAGGCATGGAAGACGAGCCGCGCTTCGAGCGTCCGCGCCGTGAAGGCGGTGACCGTGGCGATCGTGGTGGCCGCGACCGCGGCGACCGGGGCGACCGGGGCGACCGCCCCCGTCGTGAGCGCGCCGAGCAGCCGCGCCACGAGGGCTCGGCCGCTGCCGATGTGCCGGGCGACGACGCCCAGCAGCAGCAACAGCAGCAGTAAGGGCCGGCCAGCCGCCATGCGTGCCATCGAGATCCGCGAGTTCGGCGCCCCGGAGGTGCTGGTCGAGGCGACGCGCCCCGACCCGCGCCCCGGGCCAGGCGAACTGCTGGTCCGCGTGGCCGCGTCGGGGGTCAACCGGCCGGACGTCCTGCAGCGCAAGGGCGCCTACGCCCCGCCGCCCGGGGCGTCCGACCTGCCTGGCCTGGAAGTGGCCGGCACGGTGATCGATGGAGATGCCGGCGAGCTGGCCGCGGCCGGCCTGGCCATCGGCGACCGCGTGTGCGCGCTAGTGTCGGGCGGTGGCTATGCCGAGCTGTGCGTGGCCCCGATCGGCCAGTGCCTGCCGGTGCCGACGGGCTGGTCCGACATCGAGGCGGCTTCGCTGCCCGAGACGTTCTTCACGGTCTGGTCCAACGTGGTCGACCGGGGCCGGTTGCAGTCGGGCGACACCCTGCTCGTGCAGGGCGGTTCGTCCGGTATCGGCGTGACGGCCATCCAGCTGGGCAAGGCGCTCGGTGCGACGGTGATCGTCACGGCGGGCAGCGACGCCAAGTGCGCGGCGTGCCTGGGCCTGGGTGCCGACCATGCCATCAACTACCGCCAGGCCGATTTCGCCGCCGAGGTGAAGCGGCTGACCGGCGGGCGCGGCGCCGACGTGGTGCTCGACATGGTGGCCGGGGACTACGTCGCCCGGGAACTGGGTTGCCTGGCCGACGACGGGCGGCTGGTCATCATCGCCGTCCAGGGCGGGGTGCGCAGCGAGTTCAACGCGGGTGAGGTGCTGCGACGCCGGCTCACGATCACCGGGTCGACCCTGCGTCCGCGCCAGGTGGCGTTCAAGGCAGCGATCGCGGCGGCCCTGCGCGCGCGCGTGTGGCCGCTGATCGACGCCGGTCGCATCCGCCCGGTCATCGAACGGGTGTTCGAGGCCGCGCAGGCTGCGCAGGCGCATGCGCTGATGGAGTCCAGCCAGCACGTCGGCAAGATCGTGCTGCGCTGGTCCTGAACCGTTTTCCAGACGACTTTCGACTTTCGGAGTTTTCATGAGACGCAAACTGGTCGCCGGCAACTGGAAGATGCATGGCAGCCATTCCGCCAATGCCGAGTTGCTGGCCGGCATCGTGGCCGCGCGGCCTTTCGGCTGTGACGTGGCCGTCTGCGTGCCGTTCCCGTACCTGTCCGAGACGGCCGTGGCACTGGCGGGCAGCGATGTGCGCTGGGGCGCCCAGGACTGCTCGGTGCACGATCAAGGCGCCTACACCGGCGAGGTGTCGGCGGGCATGCTGCACGAGTTCGGTTGCCGCTACGTCATCGTCGGCCACTCCGAGCGGCGCGCCTACCACGCGGAGTCCGACCAGCTCGTGGCGGACAAGGCCAAGGCGGCGCTGGCCCGTGGTGTCACGCCCATCGTCTGTGTCGGCGAGACGCTGGCCCAGCGCGAGGCCGGCGAGACCGAGGCGGTCGTCAAGCGCCAGTTGTCCGCGGTCATCCACACGCTGGCGCATTGCGCGGGCGAAATGGTGGTGGCCTACGAGCCGGTGTGGGCCATCGGCACCGGACGCACCGCCACGCCGGAGCAGGCCCAGGCCGTGCACGCCGTGCTGCGTGCGCAACTGCGCGCGGCCACGCCGCACGCCGACGCGATGCCCATCCTGTACGGCGGCAGCGTCAAGCCCGACAACGCGGCGGTGCTGTTCGGCCAGCCGGACATCGACGGCGGCCTCATCGGCGGCGCGTCCCTGAAGGCCGCCGACTTCGTGGCCATCTGTCGTGCCGCCGGCTGACGGCTGGCGCGCTCCCTGAATCCTTCCAAGATCGACTCAACATGCAAATCTGGTTGAACCTGCTGGTCGTCGTGCAGATGCTCGCGGCCATTGCCATGATCGGGCTGGTGCTGGTGCAGCACGGCAAGGGCGCCGACATGGGTGCCTCCTTCGGCAGCGGTGCGTCGGGCAGCCTGTTCGGCGCCACCGGCAGCGCGAACTTCCTGTCGCGCTCCACGGCGGTCTGCGCCACGGTCTTCTTCGTCGCGACGCTCGGCATCGCGATGATGACCGACGTGGGTCCCCGCGAGTCCGCGGGCACCAGCGTGCTGGACCGCGCCGCCCCGGCGGCCTCGGCGGCGGCGGCCTCGGGCGTGGCGCCGGCTGCTTCCGCCGCTCCGGGCATCCCCACGCAGTGAGTGCCTGGCGGCGCCGGATGGCCGCCCAAAAAAGTGATGTTGTGATCGGGCAAAACCCTGGGAAGGCCTCGATCTTCAGGCTAGAATGCAAGGCTGTTCAGCGAGCCATTCCTCATGCAAGCTGAACGCTTTCCAGGGCTCTGCCAGGTACCGCGCGAATGCCGCGTGGTGCGTTGCAAGCAAGATGAAAGCGCCGACGTGGTGAAATTGGTAGACACGCTATCTTGAGGGGGTAGTGGCGAAAGCTGTGCGAGTTCGAGTCTCGCCGTCGGCACCACATCCTTCCCGGGCGGGCCCTCATCCGGCGCCCGATCGGGCCCCCTGGCGACGCGCAGGGGATGAGCCGGGCGCGCACGGTTCGGCGGGCGGGGCAGCAAGGCCTCGGTCGACCGGGCGGCGCGCCTTTCTCTTGCCCGGATGAGACGAACGACGACTGCTGGACACCCCACCATGGACCTGCAACCCTATCTGCCCGTCATCCTTTTCATTCTGGTGGGCGTCGCGGTAGGTGTCCTGCCGCAGATCCTCGGCTTTGTCTTCGGGCCCAACCGCCCCGACGAGGCCAAGAACTCCCCCTATGAATGCGGCTTCGAGGCCTTCGAAGACGCGCGGATGAAGTTCGACGTCCGGTACTACCTCGTCGCCATCCTGTTCATTCTCTTCGACCTGGAGATCGCGTTCCTGTTCCCCTGGGCCGTGGCCCTGGGCGACATCGGCGCGACCGGGTTCTGGGCCATGATGGTTTTCCTCGCCATCCTGGTGGTGGGTTTCGTCTACGAATGGAAGAAGGGCGCTCTCGACTGGGAGTGAGGGAGCCCCTCGTCCGACGGGTACGTCGGCCGGTCCCCTGGGGGATGCTGGCCGGCCTTGGAGCGGCCCGTCGCTCGGCCCGCTTCACTTGGACGTACTGGAAATAAGATGGGTATCGAAGGCGTTCTGAAGGAAGGCTTTGTCACCACCTCGGTCGACAAGCTGGTGAACTGGTCCAAGACCGGTTCGTTGTGGCCCATGACCTTCGGTCTGGCCTGCTGCGCGGTGGAGATGATGCACGCCGGTGCGGCGCGGTACGACATCGACCGCTTCGGCATGCTGTTCCGCCCGAGCCCGCGGCAAAGCGACCTGATGATCGTCGCCGGCACGCTGTGCAACAAGATGGCGCCGGCGCTGCGCAAGGTCTACGACCAGATGGCCGAGCCCCGCTGGGTGCTGAGCATGGGCTCCTGTGCGAACGGCGGCGGCTACTACCACTACAGCTACTCCGTGGTGCGCGGCTGCGACCGCATCGTCCCGGTCGACGTGTACGTCCCGGGTTGCCCGCCCACGGCCGAGGCCCTGCTCTACGGAATCCTGCAGCTGCAGGCCAAGATCCGCCGCGAAAACACCATCGCCCGCTGACCCGAGGCGCGCTCGCATGACCCAGAAACTCGACAACCTGCAGGCCGCCCTGGAGGCGGCCCTCGGCGCGCGCATCCGGCAATTCAAGCGTGACCGCGGCGAGATCACCATCACGGTGGCCGCGGCCGACTGGTCGGAGGTGGCCGTCCGCCTGCGCGACGATCCCACGCTGCGCTTCGAGCAGCTGATCGACCTGTGCGGGCTGGACATGTCCAGCTGGCGTGATCGCGCCTGGGACGGTGCCCGCTACGTGGTCGTGACGCACCTGCTGTCCGTGGCCCTGAACTGGCGCCTGCGCGTGCGGGTGGCTGCACCGGACGACGACCTGCCCATGGTGCCCTCCGTGACAGGCGTGTGGAACGCCGCCAACTGGTTCGAACGCGAGGCGTTCGATCTCTACGGGATCATCTTCGAAGGCCACGCCGACCTGCGCCGCCTGCTGACGGACTACGGCTTCATCGGCCATCCGATGCGCAAGGACTTCCCCACCACCGGCCATGTTGAGATGCGCTACGACGAGCAGACGCGGCGGGTGATCTACCAGCCCGTGACGATCGAGCCGCGCGAGCTCACGCCCCGCGTGGTGCGCGAAGACAACTACGGCGGCCTGCACTGACCCGCGCGGAATCCCGGACATGGCAGAAATCAAGAACTACACGCTGAACTTCGGCCCCCAGCACCCGGCGGCGCACGGCGTGCTGCGCCTGGTGCTCGAGCTCGACGGCGAGGTCATCCAGCGTGCCGATCCCCACATCGGCCTGCTGCACCGAGCCACCGAGAAGCTGGCCGAGAGCAAGACCTTCATCCAGTCGCTGCCCTACATGGACCGTCTCGACTACGTGTCGATGATGTCCAACGAGCATGCCTACTGCCTGGCCATCGAGAAGCTGCTGGGCATCGAGGTGCCGCTGCGCGCGCAGTACATCCGGGTGATGTTCGCCGAGCTCACGCGCATCCTGAACCACCTGCTGTGGCTCGGGGCGCACGGCCTGGACTGCGGTGCGATGAACATCCTCATCTACTGCTTCCGCGAGCGTGAGGACATCTTCGACATGTACGAGGCGGTGTCGGGCGCGCGCATGCACGCGGCGTACTTCCGCCCCGGGGGCGTCTACCGCGACCTGCCGGACAGCATGCCGCAGTACCAGCCGAGCAAGATCCGCAACGCCCGCGCGATCGCCAAGCTGAACGAGAACCGGCAGGGGTCGTTGCTCGACTTCATCGGGGACTTCTGCAACCGGTTCCCGAAGAACGTCGACGACTACGAGACCCTGCTGACGGATAACCGCATCTGGAAGCAGCGCACCGTGGGCATCGGTGTGGTGTCGCCCGAGCGCGCGTTGAACCTCGGCTTCTCCGGCCCCATGCTGCGTGGCTCGGGGATCGCCTGGGACCTGCGCAAAACGCAGCCGTACGACGTGTACGACCGCATGGACTTCGACGTGCCGCTGGGCACCAACGGCGACACCTACGACCGCTACCTGGTCCGTGTGGAAGAGATGCGCCAGGCGAACCGCATCGTCAAGCAGTGCGTCGACTGGCTGCGCAAGAACCCCGGCCCGGTCATCACCGACAACCACAAGGTGGCACCGCCTTCGCGCGTCGAGATGAAGTCGAGCATGGAAGAGCTGATCCACCACTTCAAGCTCTTTACCGAGGGCTTCCACGTGCCGGAAGGCGAGGCCTATGCCGCCGTCGAGCACCCCAAGGGCGAGTTCGGCATCTACCTGGTGAGCGACGGCGCCAACAAGCCGTATCGGCTCAAGATCCGCGCGCCCGGCTTCCCCCATCTGGCGGCGCTCGACGAGATGGCGCGCGGCCACATGATCGCCGACGCCGTCGCGATCATCGGGACCATGGACATCGTGTTTGGCGAGATCGATCGATGAGCTTCAGCGAATCCACCAAGGCGCGCTTCGCCAAGGAAGTGGCCAAGTACCCGCCCGAGCAGAAGCAGTCGGCCGTGATGGCCTGCCTCGCCATCGTGCAGCAGGAGCAGGGCTGGGTGTCGGCCGAGGCCGAGGCCGGCATCGCCGAGTACCTCGGCATGCCCGCCATCGCGGTGCGTGAGGTCACGACCTTCTACAACATGTACAACCAGCAGCCGGTCGGCAAGTACAAGCTGAACGTCTGCACCAACCTGCCGTGCCAGTTGCGCGACGGCCAGAATGCGCTGGAGCACCTGTGCCGGGCGCTGGGTGTCGACGACGGGGGCACGACCGCCGACGGCCTGTTCACCGTGGCCAAGTGCGAGTGCCTGGGCGCCTGCGCCGATGCGCCGGTGATGCTGGTCAACGACCGCCAGATGCTCAGCTACATGAGCCCCGCCAAGCTCGACGAGATGCTGGCGATGATCCGCGCCGCCGAGGCAGGAAAGGCCGCCTGACACCATGGCACTCGATCTCTCCCGCTTCCAGGCCTCGGGCCTCGAAACCTGCTTCCATGGCCGCCATGTGAAGCCGCAGATCTACGCCGGCCTGGATGGCAGCAACTGGCGCCTGGCGGACTACCTGGCGCGCGGTGGCTACCAGGCCCTGCGCAAGGTGCTGGGTGCCGACGGCGGCACGCCCATGACGCCGGACCAGGTGATTGCCGAGGTCAAGGCCAGCGGCCTGCGCGGCCGCGGCGGTGCCGGCTTCCCCACGGGCCTGAAGTGGAGCTTCATGCCGCGTGCGTTCCCGGGGCAGAAGTACCTCGTCTGCAATTCCGACGAAGGCGAGCCGGGGACGTGCAAGGACCGCGACATCCTGCGCTACAACCCGCACATCGTGATCGAGGGCATGGCCATCGCGGCCTATGCCATGGGCATCACGGTGGGCTACAACTACATCCACGGCGAGATCTTCGAGGTGTACGACCGCTTCGAGGCTGCCCTCGAAGAAGCGCGTGCCGCCGGTTTGCTGGGTGCCCAGATCCTGGGCAGCAGCTTCAGCTTCCAGCTGCACGCGCACCATGGCTTCGGCGCCTACATCTGCGGCGAGGAAACGGCGCTGCTGGAATCGCTGGAAGGCAAGAAGGGCCAGCCGCGCTTCAAGCCGCCGTTCCCGGCGAGCTTCGGCCTGTACGGCAAGCCCACCACCATCAACAACACCGAGACCTTCGCCGCCGTGCCCTGGATCATCCGCGAGGGCGGCCAGGCCTACCTGGAATGCGGCAAGCCGAACAACGGTGGCACGAAGATCTTCTCGATGGTGGGCGACGTGGAGCGCCCGGGCAACTACGAGATCCCCATGGGCACGCCCTTTGCGCAGCTGCTCGAGATGGCCGGCGGCGTCAAGGGCGGCAAGCTCAAGGCCGTGATCCCCGGCGGCTCGTCCGCCCCGGTGCTGCCCGCCGGCGTGATGATGGACTGCACGATGGACTATGACTCCATCGCCAAGGCGGGCTCCATGCTCGGCTCCGGGGCGGTCATCGTCATGAACGACACCCGTTGCATGGTGCGCAGCCTGCTGCGCCTGTCGTACTTCTATACGCACGAGTCCTGCGGCCAATGCACGCCCTGCCGCGAGGGCACGGGCTGGCTGTGGCGCCTGGTCAACCGCATCGAGCACGGCGAAGGCCGGGCCGACGACCTCGCCCTGCTGGACAACGTGGCCGAGAACATCATGGGCCGCACCATCTGCGCGCTCGGCGACGCGGCGGCCATGCCCGTGCGCGGCATGCTCAAGCACTTCCGCGACGAGTTCGCCTACCACGTGGAGCACAAGACCTGCATGGTCGGTGCCCACGCTGCCCACGCCTGACGCATTCCCACCATGGTTGAAATCGAACTCGACGGCAAGAAGGTCAGCGTCGCCGAAGGCAGCATGGTGATGCATGCCGCCGACGCGGCCGGCACCTACATCCCGCACTTCTGCTACCACAAGAAGCTGTCCATCGCGGCCAACTGCCGCATGTGCCTGGTGGACGTGGAAAAGGCGCCCAAGCCCATGCCGGCCTGCGCCACGCCGGTCACCCAGGGCATGGTCGTGCGCACCAAGAGCGACAAGGCGGTCAAGGCGCAGAAGTCGGTGATGGAGTTCCTCCTCATCAACCACCCGCTGGACTGCCCGATCTGCGACCAGGGCGGCGAATGCCAGCTGCAGGACCTGGCCGTGGGCTACGGCGGCTCCGCCTCGCGCTACCAGGAAGAAAAGCGCGTGGTGTTCCACAAGAGCGTGGGCCCTCTGCTGTCCATGGAGGAGATGAGCCGCTGCATCCACTGCACCCGGTGCGTCCGCTTCGGGCAGGAGATCGCCGGCATCATGGAGCTGGGCATGCAGCACCGTGGGGAGCACTCCGAGATCACCACGTTCGTGGGGATGACGGTGGACTCCGAGCTCTCGGGCAACATGATCGACCTGTGCCCGGTCGGTGCGATCACCAGCAAGCCGTACCGCTACTCGGCCCGCAACTGGGAGCTGTCGCGGCGCAAGAGCGTGAGCCCCCACGACTCCACCGGCGCCAACCTCATCGTGCAGGTGAAGAACCACCGCGTGATGCGCGTGCTGCCGCTGGAGAACGAGGCCGTCAACGAGTGCTGGATCGCCGACCGCGACCGCTTCAGCTACGAGGCGCTGAACAGCGAGTCCCGGCTGACCCAGCCCATGATCAAGCAGGGCGGCCAATGGCAGCCCGTGGACTGGAACACGGCCCTGGGCTACGTGGCCGACGGCCTCAAGCGGGTGAAGGCCGAGTTCGGCGCCGAAGGCATCGGCGCGCTGGGCAGCGTGCACAGCACCGTGGAAGAACTGCACCTGCTGGCCAAGCTGGTGCGCGGGCTCGGCAGCGACAACATCGACCATCGCCTGCGCCACGCCGATTTCACGGTGGGCGAGGGCGCCCAGTGGCTGGGCATGCCCATCGCCGCGCTGAGCACGCTGGACCGCGTGCTCGTGGTGGGCTCCTTCCTGCGCAAGGACCACCCGCTGTTCGCGCAGCGCCTGCGCCAGGCGGCGCGCCACGGCGCCCGCGTGATGAGCCTGCATGCCGTGCACGACGACTGGGCGATGCCGGTGGCCTCGCGCCTCACCGCCGCGCCGTCCGACTGGCTGCAGGCCCTGGCCGACGTGGCAGCCCATGTCGGCGCTGCCACCGGTTCCTCGTCGCCCATGGCGGGCCGCACGGATGACACGGCGGCTGCCCAGGCGATCGCGCAATCCCTGCTTTCCGGCGAACGCAAGGCCATACTGCTGGGCAACGCGGCCGTGCAGCATCCTCAGGCCGCAGCCCTGCTGTCCCTGGCCCAGTGGATCGGTGAACAGACCGGCGCCACGGTCGGCGTGCTGACCGAAGGCGCCAACCGCGTCGGTGCCCAGCTCGTCGGCGCCCAGCCCGCGCAGGCGGGCCTGAACGCCGGCCAGATGCTGAGCCGCCCGATGAAGGCGCTGCTGCTGCTCAACGTGGAGCCGTCGCTGGATGCGGCCGACGCATCGGCGGCCCGCGCTGCGCTCGAGGGCTCCGGCCTGGTGGTGGCCCTGACGCCCTTCAAGGATGCGGCCGTCGAGAACGCCGACGTGCTGCTGCCCATCGCACCCTTCACCGAGACCGGTGGCAGCTTCGTCAACGCCGAGGGTCGGCTGCAGGCGTTCCACGGCGTGGTGCGCGGTCTGGGCGACAGCCGGCCGGCGTGGAAGGTGCTGCGCGTGCTGGGCAACCTGCTCGGCCTGCCCGGCTTCGGCCAGGAGTCGGTGGAAGAGGTCCGCGCCGAGGCCCTCGGCGACCTCGCGGCCTTGCCGCAGAAGCTGTCCAACCGCGTGGCCGCCACGGCCACTGCCGGGCAAGCCGGCGCCGGCCTGCAGCGCATCGCCGACGTGCCGCTGTACGCCACCGACGCCCTGGTGCGTCGCGCGGCGTCCCTGCAGGCCACGCACGATGCGCAGCCGCCGGTCGCCAGCCTGCCGGCCGCGCTGTGGGCGCAGCTCGGCCTAGTCGAGGGCGCCCAGGTGCGCGTGTCGCAAGGCGGCGCGGCGGTGGTGCTGCCGGCGCGCGTGGACGCCACGCTGGCCGAAGGCACCGTGCGCGTGCCGGCGGGCCACCTGGTCACGGCCGGCCTGGGCGCCATGTTCGGCCCCATCGCCGTCGAAGCGGCCTGATGCCGGAAACCGGGACGCAGGAATAGCTCATGTTCGATAGCTTCAATCAAGCCGGCCTCGCCCTGATGGGCGGCATCTGGTGGCCGATCGTCTGGTCGCTGATCAAGATCGTCGCCGTGGTCGCGCCCCTCATGGGTTGCGTGGCCTACCTCACGCTGTGGGAGCGCAAGGCCATCGGCTGGTCGCAGATCCGTCCGGGTCCCAACCGCGTGGGCCCGTTCGGCCTGCTCACGCCGATCGCCGATGCCGTCAAGCTGATCTTCAAGGAGATCATTCGCCCGACGGCCGCCAACAAGGGCCTGTTCTTCCTCGGCCCCATCATGACCATCATGCCCGCCCTCGCGGCGTGGGCGGTCATCCCGTTCGGGCCCGAGGTGGCCGTGGCCAACGTCAATGCCGGCCTGCTGTTCGTGATGGCGATCACCTCCATGGAGGTGTATGGCGTCATCATCGCCGGCTGGGCCTCCAACTCGAAGTACGCGTTCCTGGGCGCGCTGCGGGCGTCGGCACAGATGGTGAGCTACGAGATCGCCATGGGCTTCGCGCTGGTCATCGTGCTCATGGTGTCGGGCAGCATGAACCTGTCGGACATCGTGGCCAAGCAGACCACGGGCCAGTTCGCCGACATGGGCCTGAACTTCCTCTCGTGGAACTGGCTGCCGCTGCTGCCGGTCTTCGTCGTGTACTTCATCTCCGGCCTGGCCGAGACCAACCGCCACCCGTTCGACGTGGTGGAAGGCGAGTCCGAGATCGTGGCCGGCCACATGATCGAGTACTCGGGCATGTCGTTCGCGATGTTCTTCCTGGCCGAGTACGCGAACATGTGGCTCGTGTCCATCCTCACCGTCCTGTTCTTCCTGGGCGGCTGGGATGCGCCGGTCGCGTTCCTCAGCTTCATCCCGGGCTGGATCTGGCTGGGCATCAAGACCTTCGCCGTGGTCACCATGTTCCTGTGGGTCCGCGCGTCGTTCCCCCGCTTCCGCTACGACCAGATCATGCGTCTGGGCTGGAAGATCTTCATCCCCGTCACGCTGGTGTGGCTGGTCGTCGTGGGTCTGTGGATCCAGTCGCCCTTCAACATCTGGAAGTAAGGCGAGGAGCACCCCACGATGTCTGCTGTCGCTTCCCTCAAGGACGTCTTTTCCAGCTTCCTCCTCACGGAGCTGTGGAAGGGCCTGATGCTCACCGGGCGCCATTTCCTGTCGCCCACCATCACCATCCAGTTTCCCGAAGAGAAGACGCCGCTGTCGCCGCGCTTCCGCGGGCTGCACGCACTGCGCCGCTACGAGAACGGCGAGGAGCGCTGCATCGCCTGCAAGCTGTGCGAGGCCGTCTGCCCGGCGCTGGCCATCACCATCGAGTCGGACGTGCGTGCCGACGGCTCGCGCCGCACCACGCGCTACGACATCGACCTGACGAAGTGCATCTTCTGCGGCTTCTGCGAAGAGAGCTGCCCGGTCGATTCCATCGTCGAGACCAACATCCTCGAGTACCACGGCGAGAAGCGCGGCGACCTGTACTACACCAAGGACATGCTGCTGGCCATCGGCGACCGCTACGAGGCCGAGATCGCCAAGAACAAGGAGGCCGACGCGAAGTACCGCTGACATCCGCAGCGGCCGCTCCTCGCGCATACATCCCATGACCACCACCTCCTTTCTGTTCTACCTGTTCTCCGCGATCCTGCTGGTGTCGTCGTTCCGTGTGATCACGGCGCGCAGCACGGTCCACGCGGCGCTGTTCCTCGTGCTGGCCTTCTTCAATGCGGCGTGCGTGTGGATGCTGCTGAAGGCGGAGTTCCTGGCCATCGCGCTCGTGCTCGTCTACGTGGGCGCCGTGATGGTGCTGTTCCTCTTCGTCGTGATGATGCTGGACATCAACACCGACAGCTTCCGCGAGGGCTTCTGGACCCACTTCCCGCTGGCCGCGTTCGTGGGCGTGCTCATCGCGCTCGAGATGGCGCTGGTGCTGAAGACCGGTTTCAACCTGCCCGAGGCCAAGCCGCTCGAGGCCGGGCTGGCCGAGCTGAGCAACACGCGTGCGCTCGGCAAGGTGGTCTACACCGAGTACCTGTACCCGCTGCAGGTGGCGGCCGTGCTGCTGCTGGTGGCCATCATCTCCGCCATCGCGCTCACGCTGCGCCAGCGCAAGGACAGCCGTTACCAGAATCCGTCCGAGCAGGTGCGCGTCAAGAAGGGCGACCGCCTGCGCGTGGTCCACATGCCGCCCGTGGTGGAGCGTCCGGCGGCGTCCGCGAACACCGAAGGAGGCCAGGCATGACCGGCACCGGCATCACCCTCGGCCACTACCTCTCGCTGGGCGGCATGCTGTTCGCCCTGTCGGTGGTCGGCATCTTCATGAACCGCCGCAACCTCATCGTGCTGCTGATGGCCATCGAGCTGATGCTGCTGGCGGTCAACATGAACTTCGTCGCCTTCTCCCACTACCTGGGTGACATGGCGGGCCAGGTGTTCGTGTTCTTCATCCTCACCGTGGCGGCGGCCGAGTCGGCCATCGGCCTGGCCATCCTCGTCGTGCTGTTCCGCAATCGCGCCACGATCGCGGTGGACGAGCTGGACACCCTGAAGGGCTGACGTCGAACATGTCTGCACAACTGTCCCAGAACCTGCTCCTGACGGTGCCGCTGGCGCCGCTGGCCGGCGCCATCGCGGCCGGCCTGTTCGGCAAGGCCATCGGCCGCCGCGGAGCGCACCTGATCACCATCCTCGGCGTGCTGGTGGCCTTCATCGTGTCGGCCATGGTGCTGAAGTCCGTGGCGCTCGACGGCGCCCGCTTCAATGCCACGGTCTACGAGTGGATGAACCTCGGCGGCCTCAAGATGGAGGTCGGCTTCCTCATCGACGGCCTGACCGCCATGATGATGTGCGTGGTGACCTTCGTGTCGCTGATGGTGCACATCTACACCATTGGGTACATGGAGGAGGATCCGGGCTACCAGCGCTTCTTCTCGTACATCTCCCTGTTCACTTTCTCGATGCTCATGCTGGTCATGAGCAACAACTTCCTGCAGCTGTTCTTCGGCTGGGAAGCGGTGGGCCTGGTGTCGTACCTGCTGATCGGCTTCTGGTACCGCAAGCCCACGGCGATCTTCGCCAACATGAAGGCCTTCCTGGTCAACCGGGTCGGCGACTTCGGCTTCATTCTCGGCATTGGTCTGGTGCTGGCCTACACAGGCTCGCTGAACTACACCGAGGTGTTCGCCAAGGCCGGTGAACTGGCCACCCTGAAGTTCCCGCTGCCGCTGTTCGGTGGCGACTGGATGCTGCTCACCGTGGCGTGCATCTGCCTGTTCATCGGCGCCATGGGCAAGAGCGCGCAGTTCCCGCTGCACGTGTGGCTGCCCGATTCGATGGAAGGCCCGACGCCGATCTCCGCGCTGATCCATGCCGCCACCATGGTGACGGCCGGCATCTTCATGGTCACGCGCATGTCGCCGCTGTTCGAGCTGTCCGACACCGCGCTGAGCTTCGTGCTGGTGATCGGTGCCATCACGGCGCTGTTCATGGGTTTCCTGGGCATCATCCAGAACGACATCAAGCGCGTGGTCGCGTACTCCACGCTCTCGCAGCTGGGCTACATGACCGTCGCGCTCGGTGCCTCCGCGTACTCCGTGGCCGTCTTCCACCTGATGACGCACGCGTTCTTCAAGGCGCTGCTGTTCCTGGCGGCCGGCTCGGTGATCATCGGCATGCACCACGACCAGGACATCCGGAACATGGGCGGCCTGCGCAAGTACATGCCGCTGACCTGGATCACCTCGCTGCTGGGTTCGCTGGCCCTGATCGGCACGCCGTTCTTCTCGGGCTTCTACTCGAAGGACTCCATCATCGAGGCGGTGCATGCCAGCCACCTCCCGGGCGCCGGCTTCGCCTACTTCGCGGTGGTGGCCGGCGTGTTCGTGACGGCGTTCTACTCCTTCCGCATGTACTTCCTGGTCTTCCACGGCAAGGAGCGCTTCCACCACAAGCCGTTCCCCGGCGAGCACGACCACCATGACGACCATGGCGAGCACCACGAGCCGCACGAGTCGCCCTGGGTGGTGACGGCGCCGCTGCTGCTGCTGGCGATCCCCTCCGTCGTCATCGGTTTCCTCACGATCGGGCCCATGCTGTTCGGCGACTTCCTCAAGGACGCCATCACGGTGCTGCCCGGCCACGCCGCGATGGCCGAGCTGGCCGGTCACTGGCACGGTGCCACGGCCATGGCCCTGCACGGCTTCATGACGCTTCCGTTCTGGCTGGCGCTGGGCGGCGTGGTCACGGCGTACGTGTTCTACCTGGTCAAGCCGGAGATCCCGGCCGCGATCGGCCGCGCCCTGGCCCCGGTGGTCAAGGTGCTCGAGAACAAGTACTACATGGACTGGATCAACGAGAACATCCTCGCCGCCGCGGCGCGGGGGCTCGGCCGGGGCCTGTGGAAGGGCGGCGACATGGCTGTCATCGATGGCGTCGTCAACGGCTCCGCCCGCACGGTGGGCGGGTTGGCCGGCATGGTGCGCGTCATCCAGACGGGCTACCTGTCCTGGTACGCGCTGGTGATGGCACTCGGCATCTTCGGCCTGATGACGTGGCAACTGTGGCCCTTCCTGACGAGCCTGGTGGCTCGCTGATCGACGAGGGCGGAGAACAAGAATGGGTCTTTTGAGCGTTGCCATCTGGCTGCCGATCGCCTTCGGCGTCGTGCTCCTGGCGCTGGGCCGTGACAGCCAACCCGGCGCAGCGCGCTGGATTGCGCTGGTCGGCTCCTTGCTGAGCTTCCTGGTCACCCTGCCGCTGATCACCGGGTTCGACCCGGGCACGGCCGCGATGCAGTTCCAGGAGAACCTCGCCTGGATCGAGCGCTTCAACGTGCGCTACCACCTGGGTGTCGACGGCATCTCGGTGTGGTTTGTGCTGCTCACGGCCTTCATCACCGTCATCGTGGTGATCGCCGCCTGGGAGGTCATCACCGACCGGGCACACCAGTACCTCGGCGCCTTCATGATCCTGTCGGGCCTGATGGTCGGGGTCTTCTCGGCGGTGGACGGCCTGCTGTTCTACGTGTTCTTCGAGGCCACCCTGATCCCGATGTACATCATCATCGGCGTGTGGGGCGGCCCGCGCCGCGTATACGCGGCGTTCAAGTTCTTCCTCTACACGCTGCTCGGTTCGCTGCTGATGCTGATCGCGCTGGTCTACCTGTACTACAAGTCGGGTGGCAGCTTCGACATCCTCGCCTGGCACAAGCTGCCGCTGCCGCTGGGCGTGCAGACACTCCTGTTCTTCGCCTTCTTCGCCGCGTTCTCGGTGAAGGTGCCGATGTGGCCGGTGCACACCTGGCTGCCGGATGCCCACGTGGAAGCGCCGACCGGCGGTTCGGTGGTGCTGGCGGCCATCATGCTCAAGCTCGGCGCGTACGGCTTCCTGCGCTTCTCCATGCCCATCGCGCCGGATGCCAGCCGCGAGTACGCCTGGTTCATCATCGCGCTGAGCCTGGTCGCGGTGATCTACATCGGCCTGGTGGCCATGGTGCAGCAGGACATGAAGAAGCTGGTGGCGTACTCGTCCATTGCGCACATGGGCTTCGTCACACTGGGCTTCTTCGTGTTCAACGAGCTCGGCGTGTCGGGCGGCCTGGTGCAGATGATCTCCCACGGCTTCGTCTCCGGTGCCATGTTCCTGTGCATCGGCGTGCTGTACGACCGCGTGCACTCGCGGGAGATCGCCGCGTACGGCGGGGTGGTGAACACCATGCCCAAGTTCGCCGCCTTCGCGTTGCTGTTCGCGATGGCCAACTGCGGCCTGCCGGGCACCGCGGGCTTCATCGGCGAATGGATGGTGATCCTGGGCACGGTGCAGGTGAACTTCTGGCTGGGTGCGCTGGCCGCCACGGCGCTGATCTTCGGCGCGGCCTACACGCTCTGGATGTACAAGCGCGTCTACTTCGGCGACGTGGCCAACGACGACGTGAAGGCGCTGCAGGACATCAATGCGCGCGAGTTCACGATGCTCGCCATCCTGGCCGTCGCGGTCCTCGCCATGGGCCTGTATCCCAAGCCGTTCACCGACGTGATGCATGTGTCCGTGACCGAGCTGCTGCAGCACGTGGCGCGTCCCAAGCTGCCTCAGCTGCCTTGAGGGCCAGCTCGGAGTGCCCACCATGACCCAAATGAACTGGCTCGTCTCCTATCCTGAAATCGTGCTGCTCGTGGCCACCTGCGTGATCGCGCTGGTGGACCTGGCGGTGACCGACCCCAAGCGCCGGCTGACCTTCTGGCTGACGCAGGCGTCGCTGGCCATCGTGGCCGTCATGCACGGCGTGGCGCTGCAGGCCGGGCTGAGCGCCGAGGCCGCGGCCTCGTCCGTCTACGGCATGCAGGGCCTGGTGGTTTCCGACCCCATGGGCCATCTGCTGGCCCTGTCGGCGGTGCTGGCCACGATGCTCACGTTCGCCTATGCCGGCCCCTACGTGGCCGACCGCGAGCTGCTCAAGGGCGAGTTCTTCACCCTCGCGCTGTTCTCGCTGCTGGGCATCAGCGTGATGATCTCGGCGAACAACTTCCTGGTCATCTACGTGGGCCTGGAGCTCATGAGCCTGTCGCTGTACGCCCTGGTGGCGCTGCGGCGGGACCATGCGGTGTCCACCGAGGCCGCCATGAAGTACTTCGTGCTGGGCGCGCTGGCCAGCGGCTTCCTGCTGTACGGCATGTCCATGCTCTACGGCGCCACCGGCTCGCTCGACCTGCCCGAGGTGTTCAACGCCATCCAGGCCGGGCTGCAGTCCGGCCAGATGAACGTGACCGTGCTGACCTTCGGCGTGGTGTTCGTCGTGGCGGGCCTGGGCTTCAAGCTCGGCGTCGTGCCCTTCCACATGTGGGTGCCCGACGTCTACCAGGGCGCGCCGACGGCGGTCACGCTGATGATCGCCGGTGCGCCCAAGCTCGCGGCCTTCGCGGTGACCATCCGCGTGCTGGTCGAGGGACTGTCCGCGCTGGCCGGCGACTGGCAGGAGATGCTGATCGTGCTGGCGGTGCTGTCGCTGGTGGTGGGCAACCTGGCCGCCATCGTGCAGAACAACCTCAAGCGGCTGCTCGCCTACTCGGCCATCGGCCAGCTGGGCTTCATGCTGCTGGGCCTCACGCCCACGGTGATCGGCTCCAACACCCTGTCGGCCGCGAACGGCTACAGCTCGGCCATGTTCTACATGGTCACCTACGTGCTGACCACGTTGGGCACCTTCGGTCTGGTGATGTACCTCACGCGCGCCGGCTTCGAGAGCGAAGAGGTGGCCGACCTGGCCGGCCTGGGCAAGCGCAGCCCCTGGCTGGCCGGTGTGATGACGATCTTCATGTTCTCGCTCGCCGGTGTGCCGCCGATGGTGGGCTTCTACGCGAAGTTCGCCGTGCTGCAGGCGCTGGTGACCACCAACGTGACGGGCTACATCGTGCTGGCCATCGTGGCCGTGCTGCTGTCCCTGGTGGCCGCGTACTACTACCTGCGCATCGTCAAGGTGATGTACTTCGACGAGGCCCCGGCCGGCACCCCGGCGGTCGAGGCGCGGGGTGGGGTGGGCGCGCTTCTGGCCTGCAATGGCGCGGCCGCGCTCGTGCTGGGCCTGCTGCCCGATGGCCTGATGGCGCTGTGCCGCGACGTCGTCGTGCGCGCGCTGGCGGGCTGACCCCGGGCGGTTGCATCGCATGAGCCAAGGGGCCGCCGTGTGGTGGGTGCTGGTGGTCGCTGTGGTGGCTGCGAACCTGCCCTTCGTCAATGAACGGCTGTTCGTCGTGGGGCCGCGCCCCGGTGCGGTGAAGAGCGTCGCCTGGCGGCTGCTGGAACTGCTGGCCTACGCCCTGGCCACCTGGGGGGCCGGGCTGGCGCTGGAGAGTTCGATCGGCCAGCGCTCGCCGCAGGGCTGGGAGTTCTACGCGGCGGGCCTGTGCCTGTTCCTCACCCTGGCCTCGCCGGGCTTCGTGTGGCGCTACCTGCGCCGCCAATCGCCGCGTGAGCCCTCAGGCGCCTGAGCCTGGCGCGCCGGTGGCGTCCGCCGACACGCACCTGGCCGAGGTGCCGGTGGACCGCCAGCGCCTGCTGCGCGGCAACTTCCTGGACGTCCGACGGGACACGGTGCGCCTGCCCACGGGTGACACGGCCACGCGCGAGTACATCGTGCACCCCGGCGCCGTGGTGATCGTGCCGTTGCTGGACGATGGCCGCCTGGTGATGGAGCGGCAGTACCGCTACCCGCTCGGCCAGGTGCTGCTGGAGTTCCCCGCCGGCAAGATCGATCCGGGCGAAGCCACGGCCGTCACGGCCAGCCGGGAGCTGATGGAGGAAACCGGCTACCGCGCCGCGGAGTGGGCCTGCGCCGGCCGACTGCACAACGCGGCCGCCTACTCCAGCGAGTTCATCGAGATCTGGTTCGCCCGCGGGCTGCAACACGGCGACCGGCAGCTCGACCATGGCGAGCACATCGACGTCATCGCCGTCAGCGAGGCCGAGCTGGACCTGCGCGCCTCGCGGAGCGAGCTGACGGACGCCAAGACCCTGATCGGCCTGCTGTGGCTGCAGAAATGGCGTGCCGGGCAGTGGGACTTGTCCTGGCAGCCTGCAACACGCTGACGTTTGGCGGATAAGCACGGCATGAAGGTCCTCGATCTGCGCTGCGCCCATGGCCATGCCTTCGAAGGCTGGTTCGCCTCCGAGCGCGACTTCGCCAGCCAGCAGGAGCACCAGATGGTGGCCTGCCCGCTGTGCGCCGACACGGCCGTGACCCGCCTGCCGAGTGCCCCGCGGCTGAACCTGGGCGCCTCGGCCCCTGCCCAGCAGCCCACCGGCCCGGCCACGCATGGCGCGGCCCGCGACGACATGCCCGGCGGCGAGGGGGCCGTGGCCATGCAGCAGCTGTGGCTGCAGGCGGTGCGCCATGTGATGTCACGCACGGAGGACGTCGGCGAGCGCTTCACCGAAGAGGCCCGTCGCATCCACTATGGCGAGGCGCCATCGCGCGGCATCCGCGGGCAGGCCACCGCGGAGCAGCGCGCGGCCCTGGCCGACGAAGGCATCGAGACCGTGGCGCTGCCCGTGCCGCCGGGCCTCGACGGTCCGGCCCACTGAGGCGGGCGGCGCGCCGCCGGCCGGAGCCGGTCAGACCACCCGACCCGGGTTCATCAGTCCCGACGGATCCAACGCCGCCTTGACGGCCCGCATCAGCTGCAGCCCCACCGGGTGGCCGCGTGCCTGGAGATCCTCCCGCTTGAGCTGGCCGATGCCATGCTCGGCCGAAATCGAGCCGCCCAGCCGCTGCACCTCGTCGTACACCAGCGCGTTGAGCGCGTCCTCGTGCGCCGCCAGGAAGGGCGGCGCAGGCACCCCCTCGGGCGCCTGCACGTTGTAGTGCAGGTTGCCGTCGCCCAGGTGGCCGAAGCACACGACCCGGGCGCCGGGCGCCACCTGGGCGATGCGGGCGGGCATGGCGGCCACGAAGCCGGGGATCGCCGAGACGGGCAGGGCGATGTCGTGCTTGATGTTCAGGCCCTCCTCGCTCTGCGCCAGCGGAATGGACTCGCGCAGGTGCCACAGTGCGCGCGACTGCGCGATGCTCTCGGCCACCACGGCATCGTCCACCAGAGCGCTTTCCAGGGCCCACCCGAGCAGCGATTCCATGCGCCCGCGCTCGGTCGCCTCGTCCTCCGTGCCCGCCAGCTCCAGCAGCACGGTCCACGGTGCAGAAGGCAGCGGCCGCGGCATGTGGGGGTAGTGCTTCTCCACCAGCGACAGGGCGAACCGTTCCATCAGCTCGAACCCGGTGAGCCCGGCCCCCAGGCGTGCCCGGGCCCGGTTCAGCAGGGCGACCGCCGCATCCACGCTCGGGCAGGCGGCCAGGGCGGTGACCACGGCCGCCGGGCGCGGGAACAGCTTGAGCGTGGCCGCGGTGATGACGCCCAGCGTGCCTTCGCTGCCGATGTACAGGTCGCGCAGGTCGTAGCCCGTGTTGTTCTTGCGCAGGCCGTGCAGGCCGTCCCAGACCTCGCCCTGCGGCGTGACCACCTCCAGCCCGAGGCACAGCTCGCGCGCATTGCCATAGCGCAGCACCTGGGTGCCGCCGGCGTTGGTCGCCAGGTTGCCGCCGATGCTGCAGCTGCCTTCGGCGGCCAGGCTCAGCGGAAACAGCAGGTCGTGCTCGGCCGCGGCCTGTTGCACCACCTGCAGGATGCAGCCGGCCTCCGCGGTGAGGGTGAGGTTGTCCACGTCCACGGCGCGGATGGTGTGCAGGCGGCCCAGCTGCAGCAGCACCTGGCGGCCGCTGTCGTCGGGCACGCCGCCGCCCACCAGGCCGGTGTTGCCCCCCTGCGGCACGACCGGTACGCCCTGGTCGGCACAGGCGCGCACCACGGCGGCCACCTCCGCCGTGGAGCCGGGCCGCACGACGGCCAGGCTGCGGCCGCGGTAGCGCTTGCGCCAGTCGGCCTCATAGGCCTCCAGGCCCTCACCGTGGAGGACATGCGCGTTGCCGACGATGCGGCGCAGGGTGTCGAGGAAATCCATCAGGCAGTGGTAGAGGACGCCGCGGCGCGGCGCAGCCGCCAGCGGACGTGAGCGGCACAGGCCGCGAACAGGGCCACGGCCAGCAGCGCCTGCAGCGCAGCCAGGCGGGCCGACACGGCGGAGTCGCCGCCCAGGCGCACCAGGCCCTCGGCCACGTACAGCCACACCAGCAGGCTCAGCCACCGGTAGGTGTACATGCGCCAGCGCCACAGGCCGGGCAGGGCGGCCAGCAGCGGCAGCACCTTGATGGCCAGGGTGCCTCGGCCGGTGGGCGCCCACCACAGCTCCCACGCCAGGCCGTGGGCCACCAGGGCGAGCAACAGGCCGATGGCGAGCAGGCGGGTCAGTCGCGTGAGACCGTCCGGCGGCAGGACGCGGCCGTGCGGGGCAGACGGGTGGGAGTCGGGTGGCATCATAGGCGGCATGATTCTCCCGCATGCCTGGCGCCACGGCTGGCAACGCATGGCCGCCGACGCGTTGGATGCGCTGCGCCACTGGCCCTGGTTCGATACCCTGCACACCTTGCGGCAGCGCTTCCGCGAGGACCGGCTCGGCCAGACGGCGGGCAGCCTGACCTTCACCACCCTGATCGCGCTGGTTCCGCTGCTGACCGTGGCCCTCGCGCTGTTCACGGCCTTCCCGATGTTCTCCAGCTTCCAGGACGCGCTGCAGCGCTACTTCCTGCAGAGCCTGGTGCCCGACAACATCGCCAAGCCGGTGATGGCCGCGCTCAACCAGTTCGCCAACAAGGCGCACAAGCTGGGCGGCGCCGGCCTGGTCGCGCTGGTCGTGAGCGCGCTCGCGCTGATGATGACGATCGACCGCACCCTCAACGCCATCTGGCGCGTGCGCGAGCCGCGTCCGCTGGCCCAGCGGGTGCTCGTCTACTGGGCCGCGATCACCCTGGGTCCGCTGGTGCTGGGCGTCAGCCTGAGCCTCACGAGCTACGCGCTGTCGGCGTCCAAGGGCCTGGTGGGCGCGCTGCCCGGCGGGCTGCGCTTTCTCTTCGACGTGATCGAGTTCGGCCTGCTGGGGGCCACCATGGCCGGCTTGTTCTACTACGTGCCCAACTGCCACGTGCGCTGGCGCCACGCCACCGCCGGCGCGCTGTTCGTGGCCGTGGGCTTCGAGGTGGCCAAGCGTGTGCTGGGCTGGTATGTCGGATCGATCGGCGGCTTCTCGGCGGTCTATGGCGCGTTCGCCACCGCGCCCATCTTCCTGCTGTGGATGTACACGGGCTGGGTCATCGTGCTGATGGGCGCTGTGATCGCTGCCTATGCGCCCAGCCTGCAGATGCGTGCCGTGCGGCAACTGGACACGCCGGGCCACCGCTTCGTGCTGGCGCTGGGCGTGTTGCGCGTGCTGGCGGCTGCCCGGCAGGGCGCCGAGCGGGGCGCGGAGCCCTTGGCCATCGCGGCGCAGCTGCGTGTCGATCCGCTCCAGATCGAGCCGATCCTGGAAACCCTGGCGGCCAAGGACTGGGTGGCCCGGCTCGACGAAGACGGCGCCCAGCGTTATGTGCTGCTGTGCGACCCGGCGAACACGCCGGCCGGCCCGCTGGTGGACGACCTGCTGCTGCAGCCCGACGCGCGCGTGGCGGCCTTCCGGGCGAGGACCGGCATGGACGCGCTCATGCTGGCCGACGTGCTGGCCTGATCAGGCGGGGTGCACGACGACCAGCAGCCCGACGGCCGGGACGGCGCCGGGGTTGCGGATGGCGTGCGGCTGATCCACCGCATAGCGTGCGGTCTCGCCGACCTGCAAGGCGGTGATCGCCTCCGCCGATTGCACCTGCAGGGAGCCCGAGAGCACGCTCAGGTGCTCCCGCGTGCCTGGCTCATGGGCCTGCGACTCCAGCGCACCGCCCGGCTGCAGGCTGAGCTCATACCACTCGAACTGCCCGGCCAGGTCGATGGGCCCCAGGATGCGCAGCTCGCCCAGGCCGTCGGGCGTGCGCAGCGACGGGGTGGCGTGGGAGGCCACGGTGGCGATGGCCGGCGGGGCGGGACGGGGCGTGCCCTCCAGCAGCTGCGCCATGGGCACGCCGAGCGCGTTCGACAGGCGCCAGACGACCGCCACCGTGGGGTTGGCCTGGTTGCGCTCGATCTGCGACAGCATGGATTTGGACACCCCGGCCTGGCGCGACAGCTCGTCCAGGGACATGCTGCGCTCCTGGCGCAGGACGGCCAGCGTTTCGCCGACGCGGGGTGGCTCGGGAGCGGTGCGGCTCATGGTCGGTGGCGACACCGCTTGACCGGCGGTCGCGTGTTTAAGATACTGCACGCCAGTTCGATATAGCGAACAAAGACGAAATCGATCGAACGCATCGAACGCGTCGACCGGATTCTGCCCCAAGCTGCACCGAGGACACCATGGCCAGCACCGACGACTTTTACGCCCACCTGCGCGCCGAGCTGCAAGGCATCCGCGAGGCGGGCCTGTACAAGACCGAGCGCGTCATCGCCACGCCGCAGGGCGCGCATGTGCGCACCACGGATGGGCGCGAGGTGATCAACCTGTGCGCCAACAACTACCTGGGCCTGTCCAGCCACCCCGCGGTGGTGGAGGCGGCCCATGACGCGCTGCGCACGCACGGCTACGGCCTGAGCTCCGTGCGCTTCATCTGCGGCACGCAGGACATCCACAAGACGCTGGAGCAGCGCATCGCGCGCTTCGTGGGCACCGAGGACGCCATCCTCTACGCCGCCGCCTTCGACGCCAACGGCGGCCTGTTCGAGCCGCTGCTGGGCGAGGCGGACGCCATCATCAGCGACGAGCTCAACCACGCGTCCATCATCGACGGCATCCGCCTGTGCAAGGCGCAGCGCTGGCGCTACAAGCACAACGACCTGGCCGACCTGGAGCGCTGCCTGAAGGAGGCGAACGAGAAGGGCGCCCGCTTCACGCTGGTGTTCACCGACGGCGTGTTCTCCATGGACGGCACCATCGCGCGCCTGGACGAGATCCGTGCCCTGTGCGACCGCCACGGCGCGCTGCTGGGCATCGACGAATGCCACGCCAGCGGCTTCCTGGGTGCCACGGGCCGCGGCACGCCGGAGTACCGCGGCGTGTTCGGCAAGATCGACATCATCACCGGCACGCTGGGCAAGGCGCTGGGCGGCGCCTCGGGCGGCTTCACCGCCGCACGCCAGGAGGTGGTGGACCTGCTGCGCCAACGTTCGCGTCCCTACCTGTTCTCCAACACCGTGGCGCCCGCCATCGTGGGCGCGTCGATCGCCGTGCTGGACCTGCTGGAGGGCTCCACGGCGCTGCGCGACAGGCTGGACGCGAACACCCGTTATTTCCGCCAGGCCATCCGCGACGCGGGGTTCGAGATCAAGCCGGGCGACCACCCCATCGTCCCGATCATGGTGTACGACGCGGTGAAGGCCCAGCAGCTCGCCGCCCGCCTGCTGGAGCTGGGTGTCTACGTCGTGGGCTTCTTCTTCCCGGTGGTGCCCAAGGGCCAGGCCCGCATCCGGGTGCAGCTCAGCGCGGCGCATGACCGTGCCGACCTGGAGCGTGCCGTGGCGGCGTTCCGCCAGGCAGGCCAGGAGCTGGGCCTGGTGAAGGGGGCGGCGCAATGAGCGGCACGCCCAGGATCCTGATCATCGGCGCAAACGGCCAGATCGGCACCGAGCTGGCCGAGGAGCTGGCGCGCCGGCACGGCCAGGCCGCCGTGGTGACGAGCGACCTGTCGCCCAAGGGGCGCGTCGCCGGGCTGGCGCACGAGGCGTTGGACGTGACCGACGCCGCGGCGCTCACGGCCGTGGCCGAGCGCCACGGCATCACGCAGGTCTATCACCTGGCGGCGGCCCTGTCGGCGCGGGGCGAGCAGCACCCGATGTGGGCCTGGGACCTGAACATGAAGGGCCTGCTCAACGTGCTGGAGCTGGCCCGCACGCACCGGCTGGACAAGGTGTTCTGGCCCAGCTCCATCGCCGCGTTCGGCCCCACCACGCCGCGAGACGCCACGCCGCAGAAGACGGTGATGGAGCCCACCACGGTGTACGGCATCTCCAAGCTGGCGGGGGAGGGCTGGTGCGCCTGGTACCACCGCATGCACGGCGTGGACGTGCGGTCCATCCGCTACCCCGGGCTCATCAGCTGGAAGACGCCTCCCGGCGGCGGCACCACCGACTATGCCGTGGAGATCTTCCACGCCGCCCTGAAGGAGCGCCGCTACACCAGCTTCCTCGGAAGCGAGTCGGCGCTGCCCATGATGTACATGCCCGACGCCATCCGCGCCACGCTGGAGCTGATGGACGCACCGGCCGATGCGATTCGCGAGCGCCACGGCTACAACCTGGCGGGAGTGAGCTTCACGCCGGCGCAGATCGCGCAGGCCATCGCCGAGGAGCTGCCGGGCTTCCAGATCGACTACGCGCCGGACTTCCGCCAGGCGATCGCCGACTCCTGGCCGCGCTCCATCGACGACGCCGCCGCCCGCACCGACTGGGGCTGGCAGCTGGAGTACGACCTGCGCGCCATGGTGCGCGACATGCTCAGGAACCTGGCGCCGCAGGTTCGCTGAGCACGGCGCGGCTCAGAAGGGGATCCTGCCGCGCCAGATCTGCGCGTACATCAGCCAGTCGCCCATGAAGCTGTAGAGCGGGCGGCTGAAGCTGGCGGGGCGGTTCTTCTCGAAGCCGAAGTGGCCGAGCCAGGCGAAGCCATAGCCGCACAGCAGCCCGGCCAGCAGCCACCAGGCGTTGCCGGTGGCCAGCAGCGCCCCCAGGCAGGCCAGCGCGCCGGTGGAGCCGACGAAATGCAGGCGCCGGCAGGTGCGGTTGGCGTGTTCGCCCAGGTAGAAGGGGTAGAACTCGGCGAAGCTGCGGAACTGCCGCGGGTCGACGGTGGGCCCGGCAGTGGGCGCGGACGGCGGGGCGGTGGTGCTCATGGGGCGGGCTCCTTGGCTGCGGCGGCGTGCGCCAGCGCACCCCGCAAGGCATTCAACACCGCGTCCGGCGCTTCCGCCATCAGGGCGTGCCCCGCGCCCACCGTGCGCACGGCCGCCTTCAGGGCCTGCGCCAGGCCCGCCGTGGCCTTGGCCGGTGTCATCACATCCCGCGCGCCCAGGATCAGCGTGGCCGGTGCCTGCAGGCGGGCCGCGGCCGCGTCGGCCCCGGCGTAGGCGTTGCAGGCAGCGAAATCGGTGTGGAACAGCGCCGCATCGCCCTGGTGGCCCAGCACCAGCCGGCTCAGCGCCCGTCCGCCGCCGCGCAGCCACACGCCCGGGCCGGGGTAACCGGGCTTGGGTGCCAGGGTGCTGAACGAGAGCTGCGTGACCAGGTCGATGGCGGCCAGCGGGTCGTGCCGCGACATCTCCAGCAGGGCGGGAGACACCTTCATCGGGTAGGCCGTGCCCACCATCACCAGCGCATGGCAACGCGCGGGTGCCCGGCCGGCCGCCTCGAGGGCGACCAGCGAGCCCATGCTGTGGCCCACCAGCGCAGCCTGCGAGACGCCGGCCGCGTCGAGCAGCGCCAGCACCCAGTCCGCCATGTCCTCCACGCGGGTGAGCGCCGGGCCGGCGCTGCGCATGTGGCCGGGCAGGTCCACCGCCAGCACGCCGTAGCCGTGGTGGGCGCACCAGCGGGCGAGCAGGGTCCACACGCCGTGGTCGTTCAGCGCGCCGTGGATGAACAGCACGGTGGGCAGCGCGGGGTCGAACGGCTTGCCCCCGGTGTAGGCATAGGCCTCGCGGCCCTGGACGGTCAGCTTCATGGTCAGGCGGCTTTCTCCGCGGCCTTGAGGGCCCGCTTGAGGTCGTCGATCAGGTCGGCCGGGTCTTCCAGGCCGATGGACAGGCGGATCGTGCCCGGGCCGATGCCGGCCTGGGCCAGCGCGGCGTCGTCCATGCGGAAGTGGGTGGTGGACGCCGGGTGGATCACCAGGGACCGGCAGTCGCCCACGTTGGCCAGGTGGGAGAACAGCTTGAGCGCCTCGATGAACGCCCGGCCCTGGGCCCGCCCGCCCTTCAGGTCGAAGCTGAAGACGGCGCCGCAGCCCTTGGGCAGCAGGCGTCGCGCGAGCGCCTGGTCGGGGTGGCTGTCCAGCTCGGGGTAGGCCACGCCGGCCACCATGGGGTGGGCGGCCAGGCACTGCACCACCTGCCGCGTGTTCTCGATGTGGCGTGCCATGCGCAGCGGCAGCGTCTCGATGCCCTGCAGGATGAGCCAGGCGGTGTGCGGGCTCATGCAGGCGCCGAAATCGCGCAGGCCCTCCCGGCGCGCGCGCAGCAGGAAGGCGCCGTCGCTGCTCTCCTCGCTGAACACCATGCCGTGGAAGCCGGCATACGGCTCGTTCAGTTCCGGAAACCGCGGGCTGGCGGACCAGTCGAAGCGGCCGCCGTCGACCAGCACACCGCCCACCACCGTGCCGTGGCCGCAGAGGAACTTGGTGGCGGAGTGGAAGACGAGGTCGGCGCCGTGGTCGAGCGGGCGCATCAGCCAGGGCGTGGTGAAGGTGGAATCCACCAGCAGCGGCAGGCCGTGGTCGTGGGCGATGGCCGACACGGTGGGGATGTCCAGCACGTCCAGGCCCGGGTTGCCCAGCGTCTCGCCCAGCAGCAGGCGGGTGGTGGGCCGGATGGCGGCGCGCCAGCCGTCGATGTCGCGCGGGCGCACGAAGGTGGTCTCGATGCCGAATCGGCGCAGCGTGTAGTGCAGCAGGTTGTGCGAGCCGCCGTAGAGCGCGCTGCTGGCCACGATGTGCGAGCCGGCACCGGCCAGCGTGGCCACCGCCAGGTGCAGGGCCGCCTGGCCGCTGGCCGTGGCGATGCCGCCCACGGCGCCTTCCAGCGCCGCCAGCCGTTCCTCCAGCACCGCGGTGGTGGGGTTGGACAGGCGGCTGTAGACGTGACCGGAGCGTTCCAGGTTGAACAGCGACGCGGCGTGCTCGGTCGATTCGAAGACGAACGAGGTGCTCAGGTGGATGGGCAGGGCGCGGGCCCCGGTGGAGGGGTCGGGTCCGGCGCCGGCGTGCAGCGCCAGGGTGTCGAAGCCGGGGTCGGAAATGCCGGGCATGGGAGGGGTGTGGCGGGTGGCCGGTAGCTGTGTGGCGAAAGCATTGTGTGCTATGTTGGTCACCCATCGCGGCCCGAACGCCCGTCCGACAAGAACCCGAGGAAGCCACCCGAGGAGAGCCCCATGAAAGTCAGCGACATCCTCCGCGTCAAGGGCAGCACGCTGTACACCGTGTCGCCCGACACCCCGCTGGCCGAGGCCGTGACCACCATGGCCGAGTACGACATCGGCTCGCTCGTGGTCATGACGCATGGCGACCTGATCGGCATGCTCACCTTCCGCGAGGTGATCCGGGCAGTGGTCAAGAACGGCGGCCAGGTGGGGGCGACGCTGGTGCGCTCGGTGATGGACGATGCGCCGCTCACCTGCACGCCGGGAACCGACATCAACGAGGTGCGCCGCATGATGCTCGGCCGCCATGCGCGCTACATGCCCGTGCTGGACGGGCGCGCCCTGATGGGCGTGATCTCGTTCTACGACGTGGCCAAGTCGGTGGTGGAAGCGCAGGACTTCGAGAACCGCATGCTCAAGGCCTACATCCGCGACTGGCCGGTCGAGGACGAGGCGCCCCAGGGCGCCACGCAGCCCGAGGGCAAGCCGGGCGGCTGATCAGCCTTCGACGGGCGGCTGGTCCAGCGCCTGCAGGGCCGCCCGCCGCGTCTGGATCCACTGTTCCGCACCGGGGGCGTCCAGCGGACGGCAGAAGCGGTAGCCCTGCATTGCATCGCAGCCCTGCGTGCGCAGGAAGCTGGCCTGGACGTCGGTTTCCACGCCTTCGGCGATGGTCGTCAGCTGCAGGGCGTGGGCCATCTGCACGATCGCCTGCACGATGGCGCGGTCGTCCGCGTCGCTGCCGATGTCGCGCACGAAGCTCTGGTCGATCTTCAGCGTGTCGATGCGGAATCGTTTCAGGTAGTTGAGCGACGAATAGCCGGTGCCGAAGTCGTCGATGGACAGCCGCACGCCCAGCGCATGCAGGCGGTCCATCATGGCGATGGCGGCGGTGGGGTTGCCGGTCGCCACACTTTCCGTGAGTTCCAGCTCCAGACAGCCGGGCGGCAGGGCGGCCTCGTCCAGGATGGCCCGCACCCGGTCGGGCAGCTGGGGATCGCGGAACTGGATCGCCGAGAGGTTCACCGCCACCACCAGGTCGTTCAGCCCGCGGTCGCGCCAGGCGGTGAGCTGCCGGACGGCCGTGCGCATCACCCATTCCCCGATGGCGGTGATCTGGCCGCTGCTCTCGGCCAGCGGGATGAACTCGCCCGGCGACACCATGCCCAGATCGGGGTGGCGCCAGCGCACCAGCGCCTCCACGCCCAGCACGGCGCCGGTGCGGGCGTCCACCTGCGGCTGGTAGTGCAGCAGCAGCTCCTCGCGTTCGGTGGCGCGGCGCAGGGCCGCCTCCAGCTCCAGCTGGCGCACCGAGCGCTGCTGCATGCCGGCGGCGAAGAAGCGGTAGGTGCCGCGCCCCTCGAGCTTCGCCCGGTACATGGCGGTGTCGGCGCAGCGGGTGAGTTCCTCCACCGTGTCGCCGTCGGCAGGGAACATCGCCACGCCGACCGACAGGGTCAGGCTGAGCTCGTGCTCGTCCACCAGGCAGGGCTGGGCCACGCGCTCGAGCAGCTTGCCGGCCACCTGGGCGGCCCCGTCGGCATCGGTGCCCGGCAGCAGGATGGCGAATTCGTCGCCGCCGACGCGGGCCACCACGTCGGTGTCGCGCAGGGTGTCGCGCAGGCGGTGCGCCATCTCCAGCAGCACGCCGTCGCCGGTGCGGTGGCCGAAGTTGTCGTTGATGTGCCGGAACTGGTTCAGGTCGATGAACAGCAGGGCCAGGCTGTCGCGCTGCCGGTCGGTGCTGGCCAGGGCCACGCGGAGCCGGTCCTCCAGCAGCTGGCGGTTGGGCAGGTCGGTCAGGCCGTCGAACAGGGCCTGGCGCATGAGCTGCTGCTCGGTCTCCTTGGTGCGGGTGATGTCGCTCAGGATCGCGATGAGGTGGCTGGTGCGGCCGGCGCTGTCCGTGCGGCGGCTCAGCGACAGCCAGGCCGAGCACGGGCTGCCGTTCTTGCGCGTGCCCCGCAGTTCGCCCTGCCAGTGGCCGTCCTGCGCCAGTCCCCGGCGGAGCCGACGCAGGATGCCCGGCTCCTCGATGCCAGCCAGCAGCATCGCCGGGTACTGGCCCACCACCTCCTCGGGGGCAAAGCCGGTGATCGCCGTGAAGGCCTGGTTGACGCTGATGACGACGCCATGCGGGTCGGTGATGACGATGGCCTCGCGGGCCTGCTCGAACACCGCCGAGGCCAGCCGCATCTTGTCCTCGGCCAGCTTGCGCAGGGTGACGTCGCGTGCCTCCAGCATCAGGTGGGACGCGGCCTGGCCAGGGACGCGGTCGGCGCGCCGGCGCATCGGCCGCACGGCCAGCTCCACGCGGCGCGCGCCGTGGCGGGTCTCGATGCCCACCTCCACCTGCTGGGGCCTGCCGTCCGCGGCACGCGCGATGGCATGGCGCAGGCGGTCGGCCTCGTCGGGAGAGTGCAGCCAGCCGGGCAGGGCCCACACGGGGTGCTTGTCCGCCAGTTCGGCGGCCAGGCCGAGCCACTCGTCGGCCACCCGGTTGCGTCGCAGCAGGCGCCCCTCGGCGTCGAGCAGGCCCAGCATCTGCGGCGTGTGGTCGAGCATGGCCTGCATGAGCTGCTCGCCGTGGCGGGCCTGGGCGGCGTCGCGCCGTGCCCGCCGCCAGGCGCGCACGCTGCCCGCCAGGGCGGTGGCCAGCCCCGCCGTGGCAACGGACAGCCAGCTGCCAGCCGGCGAGGCGAGCAGGGCGGTCCAGGGGGTATCGGTGGCGAGGGACAAGGCAGCGGGGCCGTCGGGCGGCAACGGCAGGACAGCGCAGTTCGGCAACGCGGCGCGGGTGTGCGCCGTGTCCCGCACTGTGCCTCGTCCCGCGGCCCGGCATACCGGGAAGGCGCACCCGAAATGCCTGCCATTTCGTGACGGGATGCCGCCGATCCGGCGCAGCGTGGGCCGGTCGATAGAATCCCGGCATGTCCGGCAGTACCTTCGGCGAGCTTTTTCGCGTCACCAACTTCGGCGAAAGCCACGGCCCCGCCATCGGCTGCGTCATCGACGGCTGCCCGCCCGGGCTGCCGCTGGCCGAGGCCGACATCCAGCCCGACCTGGACCGCCGTCGCCCCGGCACCTCGCGGCACGTCACGCAGCGCAATGAGCCCGATGCCGTGGAGATCCTGTCGGGTGTCTACCAGGGCCAGACCACCGGCACGCCGATCTGCCTGCTGATCCGCAACACCGACCAGCGCAGCAAGGACTACGGCAACATCGCCCAGACCTTCCGCCCGGGGCACGCGGACTACACCTACTGGCACAAGTACGGCGTGCGCGACCCCCGCGGCGGCGGCCGGTCGTCGGCCCGCCTGACCGCGCCCATGGTGGCGGCCGGCGCCGTGGCGAAGAAGTGGCTGCAGTCGCACCACGGCACCACGGTGCGCGGCTGCATGACGGCGCTGGGCGAGATCGAGATCGCCATGGACGACTGGTCGCAGGTGGACGCCAACCCGTTCTTCGCCGCCACGTCGCAGGGCATCGACCGGCTCGAGGCCACCATGGACGAGCTGCGCCGGGCGGGCGATTCCATCGGCGCCCGGCTGTACGTGGAGGCGCGCGGCCTGCCGCCAGGCTGGGGCGCGCCGCTGTTCGACAAGCTCGACGCGGACATCGCGTTCGCCATGATGGGCATCAATGCCGTCAAGGGCGTGGAGATCGGCGCCGGTTTCGATGCCGTGCGCCAGCGCGGCAGTGAGCATGGTGATGAACTCACCCCCGACGGCTTCGCCAGCAACCACGCCGGCGGCGTGCTGGGTGGCCTGTCCACCGGCCAGGACATCCGCGTGTCCATCGCCATCAAGCCCACCAGCTCGATCCGCACGCCCCGCCGGTCGGTCGACTTGGCCGGCGAGCCGGCCACGGTGGAGACCTTCGGCCGGCACGACCCCTGCGTCGGCATCCGCGCGACGCCCATCGCCGAGGCCATGCTCGCGCTGGTGCTGATGGACCACGCACTGCGCCACCGCGCCCAGTGCGGCGACGTGCGCGTGGCCACCCCCGTCATCCCGGCGGGGGGCTGAGCCCCGCCGCGCGGCGGGGCCCCCCGGCTCAGGCAGCGGCCGGCACGGCGCCCCGGCCGGTGGCGCGGCGGAACAGCCAGCGGGCGCCGCGGTACAGCGCCCGCAGCAGCGTCAGCGCCGCCAGCGCCTCCAGCAGCGTCAGCACGAAGGCCACGCCGGCGTTCCAGCGCTGGCTGCGTGCATGGAACTTGGCCACGGCATGGTCGCGCTTGATCTCGATGGAGTCGTAGAAGCTCGGGATCACCAGCAGGGTGAGGAACGTCGAAGTGATGGTGCCGCCGATGATGGCCACCGCCATGGGCCGGTAAAACTCGCCACCTTCACCCACGCCGATGGCCACCGGCAGCATGCCGGCGATGAGCGCGAAGGTGGTCATCAGGATGGGGCGCAGCCGGCGCTGGCCCGCGCTGATGAGCGCCTCCTCGCGGTCCATGCCTTCCGCCTCCTTGGCGCGGGCGGCGTCCAGCAGCAGGATGGCATTCTTCGCCACCAGGCCCACCAGCATGATGATGCCGATGAAGCTCATCAGGTTGAGCGTGCTCTTGGTGACCAGCAGCGCGATCACCACGCCGATGGGCGTGAACAGCAGCGACAGCATCACCGGCATGGGGGCCGTGAACGAGCTGAACTGCACCACGAGCACCAGGTACATCAGCAGGATGCCCAGCACCAGGGCGGCGCCCATGCGGCCGAAGACCTCCTGCTGGTCGCGGGAGGCGCCGGCGAGTTCCAGCCCGAAGCCCGGCGGGTAGCTCATGGCGCGCGCGATCTTCATCGCGTCGGCCGTCACCTCGCCGGGCGAGCGGCCCTGGGCGTTGGCGGTCACCGCGATCATGCGCTTGCCGTCGGCGTGGCGGATCTGCGAGGGCCCCTTGCCCATGGTGACGGTGGCGATCTGGTCCAGCGGCACGATGGTGTTGCTGCCCGTCACCGTGATGGGCAGGCGCTCGATGTTGCTGGCGTCCACCCGGTCGGCCGGGTGCAGGCGCACGGCCACGTCGCGCGTCTCGCCGCTCGGGTCGACCCAGTCACCCACCTCGACGCCGGCGAAGGCCACGCGCAGCGCCTGCGCGGCGTCGTTGGCGGAGATGCCCAGCGCGTTGGCCAGGCCGCGGTCCAGCTCGATCTGCAGTTCGTCCTGCGGGTCCTGCTCGGACAAGCCCACGTCCACCGCGCCGGGCACCTGGCGCAGCTTGGCCATGAACTCGTTGGTGATGGCCTGCAGCTGGCGGCTGTCGGTGCCGTGGAAGCGGATCTGCACGGGCTTCTGCGCGCCGTTGTTCAGGTCGTCCAGCACGGTGTACTCGGCCCCGACCAGGCGGGACACGCGCTGGCGCAGGTCCGCGGCCACCTCGAAGCCCGAGCGCTGCCGCTCGGTGCTCTTGCCGATGTCCACGTAGATGCGGCCACCGTTGGGGTTGACGTAGGAGTTGGTGGCCTTGGTCTCCGGCAGGGTCCGGGCCAGCTGCGCGGCGGCCTCGAGCTTCACGCGGGAGTACTCGAGGCTGCTGCTGGGCGGCGTGCGCACGTCGATCGCCAGCGTGCCCCAGTCGCCGCCGGGCAGGAAGCTGGTGCCGCCGAACTTGCCGAACAGGCCGATGGCCGCCACCAGGCTGAGCACGGTGAACACGAACATCCACACGCGGTGGTGCAGCGCCCAGGCGATGACCCGGCCATAACGATCGGCCTGGTGGTCGAACCAGGCGTTGAAGCGCGCCAGGATGCGCGTGAGCCCGCGCGGCTCACCCCGCAGGTGCCCCGGCGGGTCGCCCCAGTAGGCGCTGAGCATGGGGTCGAGCGTGAAGCTGATGAACAGGCTCACCAGCACCGAGGACACCACCGTCAGCGCGAAGGGCCGGAACCATTCGCCGGAGACGCCGGGCATGAAGGCGACGGGCACGAACACCGCCACGATGGAGAAGGTGGTGGCGGCCACCGCCAGCCCGATCTCCGCCGTGCCCTGGCGGGCGGCGGTGACGCGGTCGGCACCGTGCTCCATGTGGCGCACGATGTTCTCCCGCACCACGATGGCGTCGTCGATCAGCACGCCGATGGCCAGCGACAGGCCCAGCAGCGTCATGAAATTGAGCGTGAACCCGCTGGCCCAGACGGCGATGAACGCCGCGATGACCGAGGTGGGCAGGCTCAGCGCCGTGATCAGCGTGGAGCGCCAGGAGTTCAGGAACACGTACACCACCGCCACGGTGAGGCCGGCACCGAACACCAGGGCGTGGATCACGTTGTTCAGGCTGTTCTCGGCGTCCTTGCCGCCGTCCTGGGTGACCTCGATGTGGGTGCCGGCGGGCAAGGTCTTGTCCAGTTCGGCCACCAGCTGCCGCACCTCGTTGGCCACCGAGACCGTACTCGCGTCGCGCGCGCGGGTGACCGACAGGCCCACGTTGGGCTTGCCATTGCGCACCGACACGCTGGTCACTTCCGCGAAGCCGTCCTGCACGGTGGCCACCTGGCCCAGGCGGACGATCTGCTCGCCGCGGCGTTGCACCACGATCTGCTCGAACTCCTCGGGCCGCTCGATGCGGCCCACGAGCCGGATGCTCTGGTCTTCCAGCGTGCCGCGCACCTTGCCGACGGGCGCGGTGGCGTTCTGGTTGCGCAGCGCCGCCACGACCTCCGCCACGGACACGTTGAACGCACGCAGCTTTTCGGCGTGCAGCAGCACGGACAGCTCCCGGCGCAGGGCGCCGTTGACGTCGACGGTGGCCACGCCGGGGATGGCGCGGAACCGGTCGGCCACCTCGTCCTCGGCCAGGCGGGAGATCTCCGCATGGCTCTGGCTGGACGAGGACAGGGCCAGCTGCATGATGGGCTGCGCGGCCGGGTCGACGCGCTGCAGCACGGGCTCGCGCATCTCCACCGGCAGCTTGTAGCGCACGGTGCCGATGGCGTTGCGCACCTCGTCCGCTGCCTCCACCATGTTCTTGCTGAACTGGAAGATGACCTGGATGCGCGCGTTGCCCTCGCTGGCCGTGGAGTGGATCTCGTCGACGCCGGAGATGCTTTGCAGCGCCTTCTCGACGCGGTTGATGATCTCGCGCTCGACCGAGTCGGGCGAGGCCCCCGGGTAGTTCATGTTGACGACGAGCATGGGCTGCTCCACGTCGGGGATCTGGTTCACACGCAGCTGCTGCAGCGCCATGAGCCCCATGAACATCAGGGCCACGATGATGGCGATCATCGCGACCGGACGCTTGATGCTGAAGTCGGACAGGAACATGGCGTCAGCTCCGTTGGGCCGAGGCCGCCGGGGCGGCGGAGGCGGCCGGGGCAGCGGCCGGCGCGGCCCGCTCGATCTTCTGGCCGTCGACCAGCGTGGAGCCGGGGCGGCGCAGCACCTGGTCGCCTGTGGCCAGGCCCGCGCCCACCACCACCTCGCCGCTGCGCGCGTCGCGCTCGCCCAGCTGCAGCTGCACCTTGCGGACCGCGCTGCCGCTGATCTTCCAGGCGAAGGCGTTGTCCCCCTCGCGCACGATGGACGCCTCGGGCAGCATCAGCGCCGGCTGCGAGCTGGTGGCCACGATGCCCTCGGCATACAGCCCGGCCACCGGCGGCACCTCGCTGCCGGGATCGAAGGCCACCTGCACGACCACCTGGCGGGTGGCCGCGTTCGCCGAGGCGTCCACGCGGCGCACCTTGCCGCTGAAGCGGCGATCACCGAAACCGTTGATGCGGAAGCTGACGGCCTGACCGGGGCGCACCTCGCCCATGCGGTCCGAGGCGATGAGGCCCTCGAAGCGCATGCTGGCCGGGTCGATCACCTTGACCAGCTCCTTGCCCACCTGCGCCGTGTCGCCGGCGGATACCTTGCGGTCGCTCACCACGCCGTCGAAGGGGGCCCGCACCATGGTGCGCTGCAGCTGCTGTCGGGCGGCGACCGCGCGCGACCGGGCCGCCACCAGCTCGCTCTGGGCCTGGTTGCGGCGCACCTCCGCGTCATCCAGCGCCTGCATCGAGCTCATGCCCTGGGCCTGCAGGGTCTTCAGCCGCGTGAAGGTGCGTTCGGCCTGGTCCAGCGACTGGCCAGCCGCCCGTGCGGCTTCCTCGGCGGACGCCAGGCTGTCACGGATGGAGGTGTCGTCCAGGCGCACGAGCAGATCCCCCTGGCGCACCGCCTCGCCGTTGTCCCGCACCACCTGCAGCACGATGGCGGAGACCTCGGCGCGCAGGTCGGCGCGGCGCTCCGGCTGGATGGAGCCGGTGATGACCGGACCGGAGGCGTGCACGCCGGTGCCCAGCGTGGTCACGTCCTGCGGGGACAGCAGCAACACCGGCGCGGAGGCGGCGGGGGCGGACGCGGCACCGGCCGGGCCACCGGCGCCCGGCTTGCCGCAGGCGGTGAGCGCCGCCGCCAGGGTGACCGCCAGCGCGGTGTGCACCAGGCGGGCGGCGGGCTGCGGATGGGCCGCGCGCGCGGCGGTGGGGGAACGGCGCAACATCGGGGGATCTCCTCCAGACGGGTTCGAATGATGGTCGGCCGGATGGGCCTGTGGGAAGCGGCGCGAAGCTTATCGCGGCCCCGCCACTGATAGATGCGGGTGCGACGAAACGCCGGCTGGCCGGATTGAATGGCAGCTGTGCAGCGCGACGCGCCCCGCGGCCCCGGCCGGCGCTGGCCTCGCCGGCTCATCCGCCCGTTCTGCATTTCGTCGGTGCGCTGCGGCGGTTCGTCGCCCATGGGATGTGCGGCCGGAACCCGACTCCTACACTGCGCCCCGCTCGATGCTGCGGCCAAGGTGGTGTTCACCGTGGCCAGCGGCAACGAGCGGGAGAACACGAGGAGCAGGCATGAACAAGCGCTGGGTGATCGGTGGTGTGGTGGTGGCGGTGCTGGCCGCGGGCGGCGGTGTCGCCGTCATGGCCACCCAGGGCGGCAAGGGCGCGCCCGAGGGTCCCCCCAAGCCCGAGGACAAGGTGCTGGACTTCACCACCAAGGAGGTGGTGGCCCCCCGGCAGCAGGCGCTCGCGGCCACCGTCCAGTTCTCCGGCCCGCTGGTGGCGCCGGACACGGCCGTGGTGCGTGCGAAGGCGGCGGGCACGCTGCTGCAGCTGGCGGTGGCCGAAGGCAGCCGGGTCAGCACAGGCCAGCGCCTGGGCACGCTGGACCTGGCGGACCTGAACGCCCGCCTGAACGAGCGCCAGGCGCAGGCCGAGGCGGCCCGGGCCCAGGCGGTGCAGGCCGAGCGCACCCATGCCTCCAACCAGCGCCTGGCCGAGCAGCAGTTCATCTCCTCCAATGCGCTGGAGTCGTCCAAGGCCGCCCTGGACAGCGCGCGGGCCGCGCTGGCCGCCGCGCAGGCGCAGGTGGAGACCGTGCGCATCACCTTGCGCGAGGCCGCGCTGGTCTCCCCCATCGCCGGCATCGTCTCCAAGCGCCACGTGGTGCCTGGCGAGAAGGTCGCCACCGAGCAGCCGGTGGTCACCATCGTCCATCTCGGCCGGCTGGAAGTGGCCGGCAGCGTGGGCACGCACGAGGTGGGCGCGCTGCAACCCGGGATGCCGGTGCAGGTGCAGGTGGAAGGCGTGGCCGAGCCCGTGAAGGGCCAGCTCGCGCGCATCTCGCCGGCCGCCGAGCCGGGCACCCGGTCCATCGGCGTGGCGGTGGCCATCCCGAACCCGCAGGAACGCCTGCGGGCCGGCCAGTACGCCCAGGCCAGCGTGGCCCTGCCCGAGGCCACGACGCGGCTGACGCTCCCGGTGGCCGCCATCGGCAGCGCGTCGGGCCAGGAGTACGTGTGGATGATCGAGCAGGGCAAGCTGATGCGCCGCGCCGTCACCACCGGCCGCCGCGACGAAGCGCGCGGCCTGGTCGAGGTGAAGGAGGGCGTGTCGCCGCAGGCGCAGGTGCTGGCCATGCGCTTCGACAACCTGCGCGAAGGCGCACCGGCCCGCGTGCTGGCCCAGGTGCCGGCCACCGCCGCGTCGGCGGCATCGCCGGCCACGCCGAACGTCGCCACCGCAGCGCAGTCGCGCTGACCCGCCCGCCGGGCTCACCAGGAACAAGGGCGCCGCCATGTGGATCACCCGCATCTCCATCCAGAACCCCGTGTTCGCCACCATGATCATGGTGGCGCTGTGCGTGCTGGGTCTGTTCTCGTACAGCAAGCTGGGTGTCGAGCAGATGCCCGACATCACCCTGCCGGGCGCGTGGATCGACGTGCGCTACCCCGGCGCGTCCCCGGAGGCCGTGGAGCGTGAGGTCGCCAAGCCGCTGGAGGAGGCGCTGAACACCATCGCCGGTGTGGACAAGGTGCAGTCGCGCAGCTTCGAGGGCCGCGTGCAGGCCAGCGTGGAGTTCTCGCTGAACACCGACATGAACCGCGCCATGCAGGACGTGCGCGACCGCATCGCGGCGGTGCAGGGCGTGTTCCCCGAGGACGTGAAGCCGCCCACGGTGAACCGCTTCCAGGCCGACAACAGCCAGCCGGTGGTCGTGATGGCGCTGACCAGCAAGACGCGTTCGCCGCGTGAGCTGTCCACGCTGGGCGAGCTCACCATCGCCAAGCGCCTGCAGCGGGTCGACGGCGTGGCCATGGTGGACGTGGGCGGCCTGGTCTCGCGCGAGGTGCGCATCGACCTGGACCCCACCCGCCTGCGCGCCTACGGCGTGACGCCGGCGGAGATCTCCACCGCCCTGGCGGCGGCCAATGCCGACCAGCCGGTGGGGCTGGTGTCCGACCGCGTGTCCGACGCCATCCTGCGCGTGGAGGGCCGGGTGCGCGACCCGAAGCAGTTCGCCGGCATCGTCGTGGCCCACCGGGGCGGCCTGCCGCTCACGCTGGGTGACCTGGGCACCCTGGTCGAGCGCGAGCGCGAGCGCGACTCCATCGCCCGCACCAACGGGGCGCCGGCCATCAGCTTCTCGGTGTTCAAGCAGCAGGACGCCAACATCGTGGCCACCGGCGACGCGGTGAAGGAGGCGATGGAGGAGCTGCGCAAGGGCCTGCCGGCCGACGTGGAGCTGAACCTCATCTACGCATCCAGCGACTTCGTCAAGAACTCGCTCAAGGGCCTGCGCCACACGCTGGTCGAAGGCGCGCTGCTCACCGTGGCCATCGTCTTCCTGTTCCTGCACAGCTGGCGCTCGACCATCATCACCGGCCTGACGCTGCCCATCGCGGTGATCTCCAGCTTCATCGCCGTGCATGCCTTCGGCTTCACGCTGAACTTCATGACGATGATGGCGCTGTCGCTGTGCATCGGCCTGCTGATCGACGACGCGATCGTGGTGCGCGAGAACATCGTGCGCCACGTCGGCATGGGCAAGGACCACCGCACGGCGGCCTTCGACGGCACCAACGAGATCGGCCTGGCGGTGATGGCCACCACCTTCGCCATCTGCGCGGTGTTCGTGCCCGTGGCCTTCATGGGCGGCATCATCGGCAAGTTCTTCTACCCCTTCGGCATCACGGTGGCGGTGGCGGTCATCGTGAGCCTGTTCGTCAGCTTCACGCTCGACCCCATGCTGTCCAGCGTGTGGCGCGACCCGCCCAGCGAGCGGCTGAAGCACGTACCGGTCATCGGCCACCTGATCCGGGGCACTGACCGCGCCATGGACACGCTGCACCGGGTGTACGGCCGCCTCATCACCTGGGCGTTCTCCGGCCGCCGCTACCGTCTGCCGTTGCCCGCCTGGGGCCGGCCCTTCGACACCGCCGGCCGGCGCGACCGCTCCATGCCGCGCCGCCTGCGCCGGGTGACGCTGACACCGCGCGGCATCATCGGCTGGACGGGCGTGGGCAGCTTCGTGCTGGCGCTCGGGCTGGCGCCCCTGGTGGGCACGGAGTTCGTGCCGCAGACGGACCAGGGCTTCACCCAGCTCAACCTGCGCTTTCCCGTCGCTTCCAGCCTGGAGCGCGGCAACGACAAGGTGCTGCAGGTCGAGGCCATCCTGGCCCGCTACCCCGAGATCAGGACCGTGCAGACAGTCGTGGGCTCCACCGGCGAGGGCCTGGCCACGGGCCGCAACCAGGCGGCGTTGAACATCGCCCTGGTGGACCGCGGCGAGCGCAGCCGCACGCAGAAGCAGATCGAGGACGCGATCCGGGCGGACATCGCCGGCATCCCGGGCCTGGAGGCCAGCGTGGGCTTCGACCGGCCGGTGTGGATCACCATCCTGGGCGCGGACGGCGAACAGCTCACCCGCGTGTCCAGGGAGTTCGCGGAGAAGCTGAAGAAGATCCCGGGCGTGGTGGACGTGGACACCACGGTCAAGCCGGGCCTGCCGGCCTATGCGGTGCGCCTGAAGGAATCGGCCATCCGCGAGCTGGGGCTGACGGGCCCGCAGGTCGCCGCGTCGCTGCGCGCCTACGTGAACGGCGAGGTGGCGACCCACTGGACCACGCCCGACGGCAACCGGGTGGAGGTGCTGCTGCGCCTGCCCCAGCAGCAGCGCGAGCGCGTCGAGCAGATGAGCAAGCTGCCCGTCGCCTTCGCCAAGGACGGCTCGCCCATCGCCCTGGACCAGGTGGCCACCATCGAGCCGGTGTTCAACCCCGAGGTGATCCGCCGCCAGAACCTGCAGCGCCGTGAGGCCGTGTTCGCCGGCGTCCAGGGCCGGCCGTCGGGCGACGTGAACGCCGATGTGCAGAAGCTGATCAAGCAGACGCAGCTGCCGCCTGGCGTGAGCTTCATGGTGGACGGCGCCGGCAAGCAGCAGGCCGAGGCCTTCGGCGGCCTGGTCAGCGCGATGGGGCTGGCCGTGATCTTCATCTACATCGTGCTGGCCAGCCAGTTCGGCAGCTTCTTGCAGCCGGTGGCCATCATGGTGTCGCTGCCGCTGTCGCTGATCGGGGTGATGCTGGCGCTGCTGCTGTGGCGGTCCACGCTGAACGTGTTCTCGATGATCGGCCTCGTGATGCTGATGGGCCTGGTGACCAAGAACGCCATCCTGCTGGTGGACTTCGCCAACCACGCGCGGCGTGCCGGCGCCAGCATGCGCGATGCGCTGCTCGAGGCCGGCCAGATCCGCATGCGGCCCATCATGATGACCACGGCCGCGATGGTCTTCGGCATGCTGCCCATGGCCATCGCCCTGAACGACGGCGGCGAGCTGCAGGCCCCGATGGGCCGCGCCATCATCGGCGGGGTGATCACCTCCACGCTGCTCACGCTGGTGGTGGTGCCGGTGGTCTACAGCTACCTGGTGCAGCTGGGCGACTGGGCCGCGCGCCGCTGGGGCGGCGGGGCGCACGACGCGGCGCCCGCGGTGCCCTCGGGCGGCCCGCTGGGGGCGCCGGCCGACCGCTGAGCGGCCCGCGGCCTCAGGCCGCGGCGGTGCTGAACTGGCCCTTGGTGGTGTAGATGCCGCAGCCGATGAGCAGCTTGTCGTCCAGCGCCACCACGTAGCTCGCCTTGGGCTGCACCTTGCCGGTGGTCTGGTTGACGATGGTGTACTCGACCCAGTGGCTGCCCTGGGTCGCGTCCCAGGACTCGCGGGCGAAGCGGTCGCCGTCGATGCCCGGCACCTCGTGCACCAGGCGGCCCTCCATGGCGGGCTTGGCGCCATGCACGTGGTAGCGCGCCTCGCGGTCGGTCACGAAGATGTAGAGGTCGCGGTCCAGGAAGCCGCCGTCCGGCTGGCGGAACACCCGGGCGGCTTCGGCCAGGCCACGCTGCCGCACCAGCTGCACCGCGCGGTCCACGAGGGCGCGCGCCTCGTCGGCGCTGCCCTGGCGCAGGCGGATGGCCGCCACCGCGTCGCTGAGCACCGACGCCCGCGTGACCAGCTCGCCGGACGCACGCTGCGATTCGTCCACCATGCCGGCGTTCTGCTGGGTGATCTCGTCCAGGCTGCCCACGCTGCGCGACACCTCCTCCAGGCTGGTGGCCTGCTGGGCGCTGGCCTGGGCGATGCCCCGCAGCTTGTCGGACACGTCGCGCACGCCGTGGACCACCGAATCGAGCGCGCCGTTCGTGCGCTGGATGCGCGCGACGGATTGGCCGACCTGCTCCGTGGACTGGCCGATGAGCTGGCGGATCTCCGCGGCGGCGGAGGCGCTGCGCTGCGCAAGCTGGCGCACCTCGGTGGCCACCACGGCGAACCCGCGGCCCGCCTCGCCGGCGCGGGCGGCCTCGACCGCCGCGTTCAGCGCGAGGATGTTGGTCTGGAAGGCGATGCCGTCGATGACGCCGATGATCTCCCCCACGCGGCGTGAGCTCTCCTCCAGGGTGCCCATGGCCTGCACGGTGGCACGCATGGCATCGCCGCCCGCTTCCGCCTGCTGGCGCAGCGCGGCGGTGAGCTGATCGAGCTCGTGCGCGGCGCTGGCGTTGCTGGCCACGGCGTCGCTGAGCTGGCCGACGGTGGCCACGGTCTGGCGCAGGTTGGACGCCTGTGCCTCGGTACGCTGCGACAGGGCATCGCCGCTTTCGGCCAGGCGGCGCCCGGACAGGCCCACCCGCACCGCGCTGCTGCGGATCTCGGCGACCATCGTCGACAGGCCCTCGCTCATGTGCTCGACGACCCGACCGATCTCCGCGAGCTCGTCCTGGCCCTCGATCTGCACCTTGTGCGCCAGGTCACCGGCCGCGACGGCCGACACGCCGCGCTGCAGCACGCGCAGGCCGCCCAGGAAGCTGGCGTAGAAGGCCACGGCGAAATAGAGCATGAGGGACACGCCGCCCACGGACAGGCCGATCTGCCACCAGAACTGGCGCTGCAGCTTGGCTTCCCGGGCGTGCAGCTCGGCCAGCAGCTGGCCGTGCACCTGCTGGCGGAAGGTCATCACCGCGTCGATGGCGGTCGAGCCCTCGGCGAAGAAGGCCGCCGGGTCCCCGTCGAGCGTCTCGGCGGTGAAGGTCTTGCGGACGGTCTTCTCGAAACGGTGGGACGCCGCCTGCGCTGCCGGCCAGCCCGCGGGCAGGGCGATGCCTGCGCGCCCCAGGGCCTCGGCGCGGAAGCCCGCGTCCACCACCGCCGCCACCAGCGCGTCGGCGCGGCCCACCAGCGTGGAGCGCTCCACGCTGCTCGCGTCGCCGCGGGCCAGCAGCGCGGCGCCCTGGCCACGGGCCTGGCCGATCACCTCGGTCCACGGGATCACCCGCTCGACCACCATGTCCATCAGGAAGAAGCTGCCGGCCTCGGGGTCCAGCAGCAGCCCGGAGCGCTCGCCCACCTGCAGCACCAGCTGGCGCAGCCCCTCGACGTGGCGGCCATGTTCGGCGAACGCCTCGCCACGCTGCGACGAATGCCGGCCCTGCGTCAGGCCGTCGGTGGCATCGCGCACCGGCCGCCACAGGTCCGCCACGGCGAACGGCAGGCCGGGCAGCGCCGCGTCCACGGCCGCCAGGGCCTGCGCGGTGCGTTGCCGGATGGCGTCGCGCTCGCCGGTGGCGCCGGCATCGCCGGACAGCACGCGGTGCGTGAGCCCGCGGTGCGCCTGCACCAGGCCCGTCAGCTCGGTCAGCTGGCTGACCAGCTCGGCGCCGGCCACCTCGCCGGCCGTGAACTGCATCTCGCTGCGGGCTTCCCGGGCGCTCTGCAGGATGAGCACCAGCAGCGGGATCAGCAGCATCAGCCCCATGAGGGCCATCTTGGTGGGCATGCGCAGGCGACGCATCAGGCGCATGCCGGGGCGCAGGAGGGCAGAGCTGGCAGATGGCATGGGTGGTGTCTCCCCCGATCGACGCGAATGGATGCCGGTGAGGGACCCACGGCAGCCATGCCCCCGGTCCCCGCCCGTATCGCCATCTTCGGCACGGCCGCTCGCCGCTATAGGGCAATAAGCAGACATTTCGTGGCACTGTTTGCGCCGGGCCGGGGGGCGGCCCCGCCGTGCCAGTCGCGCTTGCCCTGTCTACCCCGGCGTCGGCAGGGACTTGCCCGCTGTCACCTGTTTGCGCGACGTTCCCCCGCAGAACGAGGGATGGGGAGCGGCCGGCACGACCCCAAGAATGCGCCTCACCCCCCCTCGCCGAGGGACCCGCGGAGCCGGCAGACACCGAGCTCTGCGGGGGGGCTGACACACACTTCACCTCACTGACGGAGCACATATGCTGAAGACCAAGATGGTTTCCCTGCTGGCTCTCCTGGGCGCTGTCGGCGCCGCGAACGCCTCCATCCCGTCCGACATCGTGTTCGACGGCTACTGCGATGGCATGAGTGGCCTGACCGAAGTCGGCGACTACGGCGCCACGGGCACGTGGGTGAGCCTGGACTGCGCCGGCACCAACGCGGCCGTCGGCGGCTCCAAGGGCAAGGGCAAGGGCCAGACGGCCAACGGCCTGCTGCTTGCGTCCTACGGCGCCAGCGTGTACGGCGCCGAGTTCATGTGGATCATCAACAAGGACAACACCTGGGCGATCTACCGTGCCAACGACGGCGCCTGGGTCAACGCCGGCACCTGGAGCCCGGCCACCGAGGCCAAGGCCCGCGGCACGAAGCCGTCCGTCGCCCGCTGAGCAACGAGCGCTCTGCACGACAAGGCCGCCGGGTCGCCCCGGCGGCCTTTTTCATGGGCGGGCGCGCCGGTCAGCGCGCCGGCTGGAGCGTGAGCGTGCCCACCGTGGCGCGGGCCACCTCGGCCTCCGCCAGGTGCTGCTGCCGGGATTCCCCGCGTGCGTAGGCGGCGGCCTGGTCGGCGTAGTGCCGGTCTCCCCACACCCCGCTCTGGCCCACGGGGTTGGCGCCGCGGGCGGCGGCCGGCTCGGCGAAATCGATCACGCGCCGGGTGGACGGGCCGTAGGTCACCGGCACCGGCACGGGGGCCAGCGGGCCGCTCAGGTTGTTGGGCACCTCCCGCCCGCCCGCCACCGGGAAAGGCCCCACGTTGAACACCTTGTCCAGCGGCTTCTGCTTGCCCAGGGGGTGTTCGTGCTCCACGGCGTGGGCGCGCGCCCAGACCCAGCGGGCCGGGTCATCGCCCAGCGTGCGCGTGAGGTGGGCGATGCTGCGCTGCCAGGCCAGGGCCACGATGTCTTCCCGCGTCTCGCGCGCCGGCGTGTCCCGGCGGTCCCACCAGGGCGATCCCGCGTCGGCGGCCAGCCGGGGCAGGGCGTGGTCCAGGGCGCGCACGCGGCGCATGCCCTGCCACGCGTCCTCGCCGATCTCGTCGGCCATGGCGGCGTGGCCCAGGTCGTGGAGGAACTGGTGGAACACCGTGGGCGCGACGGCCTCCACCGGGTGGTCACCGGCCCAGGTGGCGAGCTGCTCGACCAGCGCGGCCTGCGCCGCCTGGCCGGCCGTCGCCTGCCGCAGCGCCGGCAGCAGCGGCGCCAGCACCCGCGGGCCGTAGCCCGTGCGGGTGTCGAGCTGCAGCGCCTCCATGGCGGCCATGTTCCAGCCACCCGGCTGCGCCACCATCTGCTCGTCGAGCCGCCGTGCACGGTCCCAGAGGTTGTAGTAGCCGGGGATGGGCCGCGCGCCCGCCGGCTGGTGGTTGGCCGACACGATGTAGCCGCGGGTGGGGTTCTCTTCCTGCGGGTTCTCGCTGAAGGGCCGGAAGGCCGGCTTGTCGGCCTGGCCGCTGGCGCCGTCCAGGATGAAGCTGGGGTTCACGCCGGCCGGCCGCTCGGGCAGCCGGGCGGCCGCCCACCAGCCGATGTCGCCCGCGGCATTGGCCCACACCACGTTGAGGCCGGGCGCGTGGATCAGGGCGGCCGCCGCGCGGGCCTTGTCGAGCGTGTCCGCCCGGTCGAGCCGGTAGAAGGCCTCGAGCACCGGGTTCTCGGTTTCCAGCATGGCCCACCACATCGCGATGGGGCGCTCACCTCCGGCGGGACCCAGGGCCGTGTTGACGATGGGCCCGTGCGGCGAGCGCTGCAGCGTCAGCGACACCGGCTCGGCGCCCTTCACGCGGATCGTCTCCGTGGCGGACTCGAGCGCCACCCACTGGCCGCGGTGCCAGACCTTGCCCGGCCGGGCGGCGTCGGTCTTCTCGGCGATGAAGTCGACGTCGTCGTTCTGGAACATGGTGAGGCTCCAGCCAAAGCGGGTGTTGTGCCCCACCAGCGCGAACGGGTTGAGCGCCTGGTGCAGGCCATAGAGCTCGAAGCCCGGCATGGACAGGTGCGCCTCGTACCAGACAGCGGGCACGCCGAAGGCGATGTGCGGGTCGCCGGCCAGCAGCGGCTTGCCGCTCGCGCTGCGCCAGCCGGCCACCACCCAGGCGTTGCTGCCTTCGTACATGGGCACGGCGGCCAGCTGCATCGCCTGGTCGCTGAGCGCGGACAGCCGAGCCAGCAGCGCGTGTTCCTGCGCGTCCAGCCGGGTGGCCGCGACCGGGGCAGGGGCCGACGCCGCCGCGGGCTGCGCCTGCGCCACGCCCTCGGGGTACCAGGCCAGGTCGAAGATGCGCAGGTAGTCCGGCCCGAGCTGGTCGCGGATGCGCGTGAGCGCCGGCTCGGTGCGGAAGGCGGCGGCGAAGCTGTAGGCCAGGTAGCCGGCCACGCTGAGCGTGTCCGCCGGGGTGAAGGGCCGCTTGGGAATGCCCAGCAGCGCGAACTCGATGGGCGCCGGGTGGCTGTCCTGGAAGGCATTCACCCCGTCGATGTAGGCCTGCAGCGCCTGCACGGAGGGCGCCTGGGGGTCGAGCCGTGCGGCCGCCGCGTCGGCATGGTGGCGGATGCGCAGGGTGCGGAAGAGCTTGTCCGTGTCCACCAGCTTCGGGCCCAGCACCTCGGCGAGTTCGCCGCGCGCGAGACGCCGCACGATCTCCATCTGGAACAGGCGGTCCTGGGCGTGCACGTAGCCGAGGGCGCGGTACAGGTCCGCCTCGTGTTCGGCCCGGATGTGCGGGACGCCCGCCTCGTCGTAGCGCACCACGACCGGCGCGGTCAGGCCGGCCAGCGCCAGCTCGCCCTCGCGCTGCGGCAGGCGCGTGCGCCACTGCCAGAACAGCACCGCCGCGGCGAGCAGCAGCAGCACGAGCAGGATCAGGACACCCAGGCGAAGGACACGGCGCATGGCAGGCGGCGAAGCGGGAGAAGGCGGCATTGTCGCGCCCGCCCGCGGCCTCCCGGCCTGCGTGTCGGCCCGCATGAAAGACGAAGGGATATCAAAAGGAGACGGGAAGATGCGGTTCGTCCTGACTGGGCCCGCACACTCGTGGCCATCCCTTCACTTCCGGAGTCACTCCATGGCCTCGACCCCCTCCCTCTGCATCGCCGTCAGCCTGCTGGCCGCCGGCTGCCTGCTGGCCGCCCCCGGTGCCCAGGCCCATGGCGGCGCGGCGCACAGCGGCGGCCTGGCGACAGCGTCGTCCAGCCACGTGGCCGCACCGTTCGACATCGTCCACACCCGGGTGCGCGTGGACGGGCGCCACGCCGTGTTCCACATGGCCGTGAGCGGCCGTGCGGGTGCCAGCAGGCCGTCGCGCACGGGGCAGCTGGCGGGCAGCCAGGTCTTTTCTTACGTGTGGCCGACCACCCTGGACCCGGCCGAGGTCGGCTTCGAGCCACGGTCGGGCGTGCTGGCCTTTGCCGTCACGGCCCACCCCGACTTCGACGACACGCCGCTGTTCGACGAGAACGGCGATGGCGACCTGGGCAACGACGGCGAGCTCTGGCACAGCCACTGGGTGGTGCTCCAGCCCGATGCCGCGTGCGGCAAGGACATGCTCAAGGTGGTCGACATCCCCGAAGGCGCCACGCCGCGCCTGCCGGCCACCTGGCCCGGCCTGCCCCTGCTGATCGACAGCCCTGGCTACAGCCCCACGTTCCGCGGCGAGACCGTCGAGGTGCGGGTGCCGCTGGGCGGGGCCACGGCGCTGGCGCAGGCACGCCACGACGGCGTGACCGCCGCCCTGCGCGTCAACGCCAGCGTGCACAGCCCGCTGCTGTGCGTGGTCGACGTGTTCAAGGTGGCGTCCGGCAACCTGTCGCTGCCGGCCCCCGTGGGGCGCTGAGGCACCGCGGGGCCGGGGTGCCGGCCCCGGCCCCGCGCACCAGGCTCAGGCCGTTTCCACGCTGCCGTACAGGCGCTCCAGCGCGCCCAGCACCTCGTAGCAAGCGCCCATGTTGTGGTAGTCGACCTTGCCGGCCGGGCTTTTCTGGTCGGTGAGCTTGCGGTTGTCCGGCGTGAGGATGCGGTACCAGGCGCCGTGCGTGTGGTCGACGAAGTGCTCCCAGGCGTAGGCCCACAGGCGGTCGTACCAGTCCCAGTAGGCGCCCTCGTGGGTGCGCTCGGCCAGGGCCGCGGCGGCGGCCAGCGACTCGGCCTGCACCCAGTGGTACTTGTCGCCGTCGCACACCTTGTAGTGGGTGTCGGTGGCGGGGTCGCGCTCGGGGGCGAAGCCATAGACGAGGCCGCCGTGCGGGCGATCCCAGCCGTGCTGCACCGCCGCGGCGAATAGCTCGCGCGCCCGGCGCAGCATCCAGGTTTCCTCGTCGGTGTCCGGCGGCAGGTCGGGTGTCAGACGCTCCAGCGTCAGCAGCAGCTTGGCCCACTCGGTGAGGTGGCCGGTCTGGAAGCCCCAGGGGCGGAAGATGTTGCTGCGGTCCTGCCGGTTGTAGTTCCAGTCCGGCGTCCAGTCGGGGTGGTAGTGCTCCCAGACCAGCCCGTGTGCCAGGCCGGCCAGGCGCTGCGTGACCGATTCGGCCAGCGTGGCCGCGCGCGCGAGGCAGGCGGCGTCGCCGGTGGCCTCGTAGGCGGCCAGCATGGCCTCGCAGGCGTGCATGTTGGCGTTCTGCCCCCGGTAGGGGCGCAGCTGCCAGTCGGGCGCCGCCTCGTCGGCGTACAGGCCGGCGGCCGGCTCCCAGAAGCGCCGTTCCATCAGCGCGATGGTCTCGTGCAGCCCGGCGCGGGCCTCCTCGAGACCGGCCCGCAGCGCGTGCGCCTGGGCCAGCAGCACGAAGGCCAGGCCATAGCAGTGCTGGGTGGTGTCCATCACCTGCTTGCGGCCGTTCTCCCAGTGCAGCAGCCAGGTGTAGCCGCCGCTGGCCGCGTCGCGGTGCACGTCCTGCACGAAGGCCAGGGCATGGCGGGCGGTGTCCCGCCAGCGGGCCGCCTGCGGGTGGTCGGGGAAGTGCCGCGCCGCGTTGGCGTAGGTGAACACGTAGCGGGTGCTGCTGACCAGGTGGCGCGTGTGGCGGTCATGCACGCGCCCGTCGTCGAGCAGGAAGTGGTAGAGGCCGCCGGACGGGTCCACCGCGCGCCGGCCGTCGGGCCCGTCGTAGAAGGCCATGGTCTGCAGCACGTGCTCGCGCAGGAAGGCGGCGCTGCGGAATTCCGGAAGCTGCTTCATGCGTGGCATGCTACGCCCGCCCTTCCAACCTTGCTGTGAGCGGGCGCGTCGCCTGGGCAGGCGCCCCTCGACCGGCGGGTGCGCCGGGCGATCCCCCGAGGGGATGCGGACCGGCTCGGGGGCGGCCCAGCGCTCGGCCCGCCGGGGCCGCCGGCGCTCAGGCCACCCGTCGCTCGTCGGCGCCGAACAGGTGGCTGCATGCCGGTGCCCAGGACAGGGCAACGGGCTCGCCCACCGCCTGCGCCACCTTGCCAGGCACCCGCGCCGTCCAGGTGCCCAGCGGCGTGTCGACCACGGCGTAGGTCTCCGGGCCGGTGGGCTCCAGCATGGCCAGCTGGCCGGGCAGGGCACCCGAGGTGCCGGGTGCCACCAGCGCCAGGTCCTCGGGGCGCACGCCGTAGCTGAAGCCGCCATCCGCCGCGCGGGTGGCCAGCTCGCCCTGCTGCGGTGCGGTGAGCGGCAGTGCCAGGCCCGCCGCCCCCAGGCCGCCGGGCTGGCGCCGTGCCGCCACCAGGTTCATGGCGGGCGAGCCGATGAACTCCGCCACGAAGCGGGTGGCGGGGCGGCTGTAGATGTCGTCCGGCGTGCCCAGCTGTTCCACGCGGCCGTCCTTCATCACGGCGATGCGGTCGCCCAGCGTCATGGCCTCCACCTGGTCGTGGGTGACGTACACCGTGGTGGTGCGGGTGCGCTGGTGCAGGCGCTTGATCTCCGCGCGCATCTCCACGCGCAGCTTGGCGTCCAGGTTGGACAGCGGCTCGTCGAAGAGGAACAGCTTGGGGTCGCGCGCCAGGGCGCGGCCCATGGCCACGCGCTGCCGCTGGCCGCCCGAGAGCTGCCCGGGCTTGCGGTCCAGCAGGTGGCCGATCTGCAGCATCTGGGCCACGCGCTGCACGGCCGCGGCGCGCTCCGGCCGCGGCACGCCGCGCATCTCCAGGCCGAAGGCGATGTTCTGCGCCACCGTCATGTTGGGGTAGAGCGCGTAGCTCTGGAACACCATGGCGATGTCGCGCTCGCGCGGCGGCAGGTGCGTGACGTCGCGCTCGCCGATGTGGATGCTGCCGTGCGTGGGCACGTCCAGCCCCGCGATCATGGACAGCAGCGTGGACTTGCCGCAGCCGGAGGCGCCCACGAGGATGAGGAACTCGCCGGCCTCGACCTCGATGTCGATGCCCTTGAGGATCTCGACGGGGCCGAAGGTCTTGCGGACCTGGCGAATGGACAGTGCGCCCATGGTGGTCAACCTTTCACGGCGCCGGCGGCGAGGCCGCGCACGAAGTACTTGCCTGCGACGATGTAGACGATGAGCGTGGGCAGGGCGGCGATCATGGCGGCGGCCATGTCCACGTTGTATTCCTTGACGCTGCTGGAGGTGTTGGCCAGGTTGTTCAGGCCCACGGTGACCGGCTTGGAATCGGCCCCCGAGAACACCACGCCATAGAGGAAATCGTTCCAGATCTGGGTGAACTGCCAGATCAGCGTGACCACCAGGATGGGCACCGACAGGGGCAGCACGATGCGCCGGAAGATCTGCCAGAAGCCGGCGCCATCGAGCATGGCGGCCTTGATGAGCTCATCGGGCAGGCCGAGGTAGTAGTTGCGGAAGAACAAGGTGGTGCTCGGGATGCCGGCGAGCACGTGCACCAGCACCAGCCCGCCGATGGAACTCGCCAGGCCCAGCCAGCCCAGCACCTGGCTCATGGGCAGCAGCACCACCTGCATGGGCATGAACACGCCGAACAGGATCAGGGCGAACATGAGCTCGCTGCCGCGAAATCGCCACTTGCTGAGCACGTAGCCGTTCAGGGCGCCCAGCAGCGTGGAGATGGCCACCGCCGGCACCACCAGCAGCACCGAGTTCAGGAAGAAGGGCCTGAGGCCGCCGCAGTCGGTGCCGGTGCAGGCGGACGACCAGGCCGTGGCCCAGGCCGCCAGGTTCGGGCTGGCCGGCAGCGACAGCAGCGTGCCGCTGCGGATCTCGTCCATGCTCTTGAGCGAGGTGGCCACCATCACGTACAGCGGCAGCAGGAAGAACCCGGCGAACAGCGCCAGCGCCGCGTACAGCGCCAGGCGGTGCCAGACCAGGCCGCGCGGCCCGGCGACAGTGGAGGAGGGGGCGTGCATCAGCGGCGGCTCCGCAGTTCCGAATAGAGATAGGGCACCACAATGGCGGCCACGGTGGCCAGCATCACGGTGGCGCTGGCGGCGCCCAGGCCGATCTGCCCGCGCGAGAAGGCCATCGTGTACATGAAGGTGGCGGGCAGGTCGGTGGCGTAGCCCGGGCCGCCGGCGGTGAGGGCCATCACCAGGTCGAAGCTCTTGATGGCCAGGTGGCTCACCACCATGAGCGTGGAGAAGAACACCGGCCGCAGGCTGGGGATGACGATCCGCCAGTAGATGCGGGGCAGGCTGGCCCCATCGACCTGCGCCGCCTTGAGGATGCTGTCGTCGATGCCGCGCAGGCCGGCCAGGAACAGCGCCATCACGAACCCGGCGCTCTGCCAGACGCCTGCGATGACCACGCAGTAGATGGCGCGGTCCGGGTCGATCAGCCAGTCGAGCCGGGCGCCCTCGACGCCCCATTCGTGCAGCAGGTGCTCCAGGCCCAGGCCCGGGTTGAGGATCCACTTCCAGGCGGTGCCGGTGACGATGAAGCTCAGCGCCATGGGGTACAGGTAGACCGTGCGCAGCACGCCCTCGCCGCGGATCTTCTGGTCCAGCAGGATCGCCAGCAGCAGGCCCAGGCCCATGCCGCCCGCGATGAACAGGCCGCCGAACACCGCCAGGTTGCGCAGCGCGAGCCACCAGCGCTCGCTCTCGAACAGCGCCTCGTACTGCGCCAGGCCGACGAACTCGTAGTTGGGCAGCAGGCGCGAGGCCGACAGCGACAGGTAGCCGTTCCAGGCCATGAGGCCGTAGATGAACAGGAACGACACCACGAAGGTGGGCGCGATCACCAGCTTGGGCAGCCAGGGCGTGCGCAGGGCAGGGGGCGCGGACAGGGAGGACATGGGCAACCGGGAAAAAGCGCCCCGCGCCGCACGCCCGGCAGGCGTGCCGTGCGGCGCGGGGAGGGAACTCCGCTGTGCGTGTGGAACAGCGGCTTGAGGTCGCGTTCGCGCCCGGCGGGTGCCGGGTCAGCGGGTGCGTGCGGCCGCGGCGATCCGGTCCATGGCCTGGCTGGCGCTCATCTTGTCGGTGTTCCAGAACTGGCTCACCGCGTCCTTGATGGCGCCCTCGGCTGCCGACGGCACCGCCATGCCGTGCGCGATGGACGGCACGAGGCTGCCGGCCTTGGCCGTGTCGCCGAAGTCCTTGGCCGACTGCCGGGCGCAGTCGTCGAACTTGTCCATGGGCATGCCCATGCGCACCGGGATGGAGCCCTTGTTGAGGTTGAACACCTCCTGGAACTCCGGCGCCATGATCTGCCGGGCCAGTTCCTTCTGCGCGGCGATCTTGTCGGCGTCCTTGAGCTGGAACAGCGCAAAGGAGTCGATGTTGAAGGTGAACGCACGCGCCGTGCCGGGCGCAGGCGCGCAGACGAAGTCCTTGCCCGGCACCTTGCCCGCGGCGACGAACTCGCCCTTGGCCCAGTCACCCATGATCTGCATGGCCGCTTCGCCCTTGATGACCATGGCGGTGGCCAGGTTCCAGTCGCGGCCCGGCGCGTTGCGGTCGGTGTAGTCCTTCACCCGCTTGAAGGTGGTGAGCACCTTTTCCATGGTGGGGCTCTTCAGCGCGGCGGGGTCGAGCTGCACCAGGGCCTTCTTGTAGAAGTCCGTGCCGCCCACGCCGAGGGCCACCGCCTCGAAGGTGGTGAAGTCCTGCCAGTTCTGGCCGCCGTGCGCCACCGGCACCACGCCGGCCTTCTTCAGCGCGTCGGCCGCGGTGAAGAACTCGTCCCAGGTGGTGGGCACCTTCACGCCGGCCTTGGCGAACACGGCCGGGTTGGCCCACAGCCAGTTCACCCGGTGCACGTTCACGGGCACCGCCACGTACGAGCCCTTGTACTTCATGACGTCCGCCACCACCGGAGGCAGCAGCTCGTTCCATTTCTCGGCGCGCGCCACGTCATCCATGTTGGCCAGCACGCCCTCGCGCGCCCATTCCTGGATGGACGGCCCCTTGATCTGCGCGGCCGAGGGCGCGTTGCCCGAGACCACGCGCGACTTCAGCACGGTCATGGCCGAGTCGCCTCCGCCGCCAGCGACGGCGAAGTCGCGCCAGCGGTGGCCGCTCTTCTGCAGCGTCAGCTTCAGGGCGGTGGCCGCCTTGGCCTCGCCGCCGGCGGTCCACCAGTGCAGGACCTCGATCTCGCCGGCATGGGCCAGCGCTGCGGCGCTCGCGAGGGCGAGGGCGGTCAGCGTGTTCTTCATGGTCGTCATCTCGTTGTCTCCTTGCGGGTCAGAACCACCACTCGACCTGCGCACCATAGCTGGTGCCGCGGGTCTCTCCGTCGTAGGCCGGCTGGCCCGTCACGTTGCCGGCCGGCGCGTTCCACTTGGCGGTGGTCACGTACAGGCGGAACTCCGGACGGCTCCAGAAATCGGGCCCGGTGGCCAGCGTGGGTGCCACCGTGAGCTTGGCCAGCTTGGCGGTGGCCCCGCCTTCCGGCTTGAACTGCGAGTAGCCCGCCTCCGTGACGAGCTTGAAATGGCGGCTGAAGGCGTAGGACACGCGGCCGCCCACGGACGCGGAGGTGGTGCGCACCCCGGCGCCGTCGGTCTGGCTGGCCAGCAGCAGCATGGCCTGGCCGCCCAGCGCGCCACGCTGGCCGCTGACGCTCTCCACGATGCGCCATCCCTTGGCATCGGAGCCGGCGGTCAGGTCGCCGAAGTTGGCGTTCAGGCCCGCCGAGCCCTGCGCGACCTGCAGGAACAGCGTGTTGTTCAGGCCCGTGCCGAACAGGTTCTGCTGGTCGTGGCGCAGCGTCAGCCCGGCGCCGGATTCCCCCCCGTCGAAGTCACCCCGCGTGAGGGTGGCGAAGAAGTTCAGCTTGCCGCCGGCATTGGCGGCGATGTCCACCCACTCGGCGTTGAGCCGGTTGCCGGGGCGCACCGCGTCGCTGTCCGTGCGGTAGAAGGCCACGCCCAGCTTGCCCGGCCCGACGCTGAAGCCCTTCGCGCCGGCGCCCACACCCGCCATTTCGACGAAGAAGGTGTCCACGATGTGCACGTCACCGCGGCGGCCGCGCTCCTTGCCGATCCAGAAGGTGGCCTCCGGCGCGATGTCGAAGCCCTTGGCCTCGGCAAACATCTGCTCGATCTTGATGCCCTCGCCGTTGGTGTCGGTGGCGCCGGTCCAGTGGTTGAGCATGAGCGTGACGCGGGTGTCGATGCCTTCCTTCTGGAAGCCCTGCGACAGCTGGAACTCGCCGTAGAAGTCGCACTCGTTGCCCAGCCGGTATTTCATGCCGGGGCTGCCGCCGTTCAGGCCATAGCAGGCGCGCGAGGCGTCGCTATCGGTCAGGCCGGGGCCGGCGCGGAAATAGCCGGTGTAGTCGAGCGCCTGGGCGCCGCCGGCCGCCAGGGCCAGGGCGGCCGCGGCGGCCAGATGAAGTCGAAGGTGCATGGCGGGTGTCTCCTGTGGCTTCCGGCGCAGCGGCCGCTCCGGAGCGGTCGGCGCGCGTTCAGCAAACGTTCAAGTTGTTTGCGCGCGCCGCAATTATTAAAGAGACATTAACGCCAGCTTGCTAGGTACTTTCCTTAGGTGGGGCCGGGATGGCGGCCCCCGACGCGGCGGCCGGGCCAGCCACCGCGGCGGCCAAGGGCAGGTGCACGGCCACCCGCAGCCCATGGGGCTGCTGCGGCTGCAGGGCCACCCGGCCGGCATGGCGCTGGACGATCTCCTGCACGATGGCCAGCCCCAGGCCACAGCCCTGGCCATCGGTGGTGCCGCGGACGAAGCGCTCGAAGGCCTGTCCGTCGCGCAGCGCCTCGGGCATGCCGGGGCCGGAGTCGATGACCTCCAGCAGCGCCTCGTCCATGTCCCGCGACACGCGCACCGTCACCTCGGCCCCGGCGCCCGCATAGCGCAGGGCGTTGTCGAGCAGGTTGGCCAGGGCCTCGCGCAACAGCAGCCCGATGCCGACCACCTCGGCAGGGGAGCCGCCCACGTCCTCGAAGCCGAGGTCGATGCCCGCCTGGCGGGCGCGTGGCACCCACTCGGCCGTGAGCTCCCGCGCCAGGGCCCGCAGGTCCACCCGTGCACGCGCCTGCACCGACGCCGATTCCGGCTCGGCACGCGCCAGGGTGAGCAGCTGGTTCACGAGGTGCGCACTGCGGGTGGCGCTGGCGTGCACCCGCTGCAGCCGCGCCTGCAGCGCGGGGTCGCCGGTTTCCGCCAGGGCCAGCTCCGTCTGGCTCTTCAGGCCGGCCAGCGGCGTGCGCAACTGGTGGGCGGCGTCGCTGATGAAGCGCTTCTGCGCCACCACGTTGTGCTGCACGGCACCCAGCAGCTCGTTGATGGCCCGGGCCAGCGCCCGCACTTCGCGCGGCGCGGCGTCCAGCTCGATGGCGGTGAGGTCGTTGGGTGCCTTGCCCTCCACCAGGCTGCGCAGCCGGGCCAGCGGCGCCAGCCCGGCGCGGATGCCCGCCCACACGATCATGGTCATCAGGGCGATCAACGCGGACAGCGGCAGCACGGTGTCCAGCAGGATGCGGCGTGCCAGTTCCTCCCGGTTGGCGCTGCTGCGGGCCACCTGCACCAGCATGGTCTGCGCCGGCCCGGCGTCGTCGCCATAGCTCAGGTACAGCGCGGCCACCCGCACCCGCAACCGCTCGCCGGCGCTGGCGCTGGCGCTGGCGCTGGCGGGCTCGAGGATGTCGCCGTCATAGAAATAGGGCTCGCCGAGCGCCGGCGGCTCAGGCACGCCCCGTGGCGCGGGGAGGTTGCGGTTGCCCAGGATGTACTGGCCCGGCGGCGCGCTGACCGTGAAGAGCACGCGGTCGTTGGGGTCGGCTTCGAGGATGTCCTGCGCCGCGCGCGGGAAGTCCACGAGCAGCCCGTTGCCGATGGGCTTGACCTGGCGAGCCAGCGAGCGCGTGGCCTGCGACAGGCTGGCGTCGATGGCCGCATTGGCATAGCGCGCCGCGATCTGGTAGGTGACCACCGCGCCCACGATCCACAGCACCAGCTGCGGCGCGAGCAGCCAGATCAGCAGCTGGCGGTGCAGGGACGGGCCGCCAGCCGGCACGGCATGCTCAGCCACCCCCGGCCGCCTCGACTTCCAGCAGGTAGCCCAGGCCGCGCACCGTGCGGATGGCCAGGCCCGACTGCTCCAGCTTGCGACGCAGGCGGTGGATGTAGACCTCGATGGAGTTGTTGGCGCCGGCGGCACCGCCTTCGCTGCGGTCCAGCGCCCAGGCCTGCTGGATCTGCTCCTTGGTGACCACCTTGTCGCGCTGGGCCAGCAGCAGGTCCAGCAGCATCCATTCGCGCGGGCTGAGCTCCAGGGGCTCGCCGCGCACCGTGGCGCGGCGTGTGTCGCGGTCGAAGCTCAGGTGGCCCAGCTCGGCCGAGGCCCCGGCGGGTCGGGTGCGCCGCAGCAGGGCGCGCAGCCGGGCCTCCAGCTCGGGAAAGTCGAAGGGCTTGGTCAGGTAGTCGTCGGCGCCCGCGTTCAGGCCCGCGACCCGGTCGTCCAGGCTGTCCAGCGCCGTCAGCACCAGCACGGGCAGGGCGGGCCGCGCCGCGCGCACGCGCTTGAGCACCGTGAGGCCGTCCACCAGGGGCAGGCCCAGGTCCAGCACGGCCACATCGTGCGGCTGCTTGAGCAGCAGGTACTCGGCCACGGCGCCGTTCGGCGCGTGTTCCACCTCGAAACCGGCCTGGCGCAGCTGGGCGGACAGCGCGTCGGCCAGGATGGCGTCGTCCTCGGCGAGCAACAGGTTCATGGACGAAAGCTTAACGCCAGGCGACGCCCGCGCGATGGTGGCGGACCCGCGGGTGGCTGGATTGCCCGTCTGCCCTCCAGGTCCGACCAAAGCCCCTGTCTTGATGTTGGTCAAGACGGTAGCGCTGGCGCCGGCCCGCCAAGCCGGCGACAAAGGAGACGGGCGCCGACGAAGGCCGCCCACAGGGAGAACCGAAATCTATGCTCGATGCAGGTCTGCTGGAGGCCTTGGCGGAAGAGTCGCCGGATGCCATCGTGGTGGTCGACGATGGCGGCCACATCACGTTCTGGAACCGCACCGCCGAGATGATCTTCGGCCACCCCCGGCATGCCGTCATGGGGCACGGCCTGCATGGGCTGCTCTTCGGCGGAGAACACGGCCGCGCCCTCGGCACCGACCCGACAGAGGCATCGTCCGAGGGAGGGCGCTGGGTCGACACCGTGGCCCGCTGTGCGGATGGGGCCTTGCTGTACGTGAACATGGCCTCGCAGGCGCTGCGCGGCGGGCCGGGACGGCCGCGCGGCACGGTGGTGACGCTGGCCGACGTCACCCACCTGCGCACCCGGCGTGACGCACGGCTGCTGGGCGCGCGCTACCGCGAGCTGTTCGATTCCATGCCGGACGCCATCCTGGTGGTGAACGAGATCGGCCGGGTGGCCCTGTTCAACCGCCAGGCGGAGGTGATGTTCGGCTATGCGTCTGCCGACGTGGTGGGTGCGCCGCTGGAAATGCTGATGCCGCCGCGGTTCCGCGCGGGACACGGCCGCCACCGCGAGCACTACATGGCCCATCCGCACACCCGGCCCATGGGCCAGGGGCTTGAGCTCTATGGCCAGCGGCAGAACGGCGAGGAGTTCCCCGTGGAGATCAGCCTGAGCCCCTTGCGCACCGACGTGGGCTTCTTCGGCCTGTCCGCCATCCGCGACATCAGCGAGCGGCGCCGGGTCGAGCGCGCGCTGGAGGAGAAGAACATGGAACTGGAGCGCGCCAGCCGCGCGAAGGACCGCTTCCTGGCCACCATGAGCCACGAGCTGCGCACCCCGCTGAACGCCATCATCGGGTTCACGGGCATCCTGCTGATGCGGCTGCCCGGGCCGCTGACGCCCGACCAGGAGAAGCAACTGGGCTTGGTCCAGTCCAGCGGCAAGCACCTGTTGTCGCTCATCAACGACCTGCTGGACCTGGCGAAGATCGACTCCGGCAGCGTGGACATGCGCCTCGTGCCCGTGGACGCGCGGCTGCTGGTGGAGGAGGTCGGCACCACGCTGCGGCCGGCGGCCACCACCCGGGGCCTGGCGCTCGAACTGCGGCTTCCGCCGGAGCCCCTGTGGGTGTGCGCCGACCGGCGCGCCCTGCAGCAGATCCTCATCAACCTGACCAACAACGCGATCAAGTTCACCGAGCAGGGCGGGGTGACCGTGTCGGTGGAGCTGGCGCCGGACGACCCGGCACGGGTGGTGTTCGGCGTGTCCGACACGGGGGTGGGCATGACGCCGGACGAGGTGGGCCAGCTGTTCCACGCCTTCACCCAGGTGGGACACCCCAGCCGCCGTCCCAGCATCGAGGGCACCGGCCTCGGGCTGTACCTGTGCAAGAAGCTCGCCGAGCTGCACGGCAGCCGCATCGAGGTGCGCAGCGTGCCGGGGCAGGGCAGCCGGTTCTGGATGTCGCTGGAGCGCGCCGCGGGGCCGGCCGAGGCGGGCGGGGAGTGCGCATGAGCTCCCCGCGCGTGCTGGTCGTCGACGACAACGCCATCAACCTGCAGCTGGTGAGCTACCTGCTGCAGTCGGCGGGGTGCGAGGTGTGCGCCGTCGACAACGGCGAGCAGGCGCTGGCGGCGCTGGAGGCACCGGGCGACCCCTTCGACGTGGTGCTGTGCGACATCCAGATGCCGGTCATGGACGGCTACGAGTTCGCCCGGCGCGTGAAGTCGGACGCCCGGCGGCGCGAGCTGCCGATGGTGGCGCTGACGGCACTGGCGATGGTGGGCGACCGCGAGCGGGTCATGCAATCGGGCTTCGACGCCTACCTGTCCAAGCCGATCGAGCCCGCCACCTTCATCGAGACGCTGCGCGCGGTGGTGCCGGGCCTGTTCGCGCCCTCGGTAGATGCGGCGGCCGCCGCGCCGCCGCCCGCACCGGGGTCGACCCCGCCGCGCACCACGGGCCAGACGATCCTCGTGGTCGACGACACGGTGTCCAACCTCGAGCTCAAGCAGGGCATGCTGCAGCCGCTGGGTTTCCGGGTGCTCACCGCGTCCACGCCGGACCAGGCGCTCGCGCTGGCCCGGCATGAGCGGCCCGATCTCATCATCAGCGACATCGGCCTCGGCGAAGGCACCGGCTTCGATGTCATCGCCCGCGTCAAGGCCGAGCCCCACTTGCGCGACGTGCCCTTCGTGTTCCTCACCGCCACCCACTGGGACGAGGAGTCCCAGACGCGTGCGCTGGCGATGGGCGCCGACCGCTACCTCACCCGGCCGATCGACACGCCCGTGCTGATCGAGGAGATCCGCCGCCTGCTGGCACGCGCCCCGCGCTGATCAGCACTCGACGATGTTGACCGCCAGGCCGCCGCGGGCGGTCTCCTTGTACTTGGTCATCATGTCGGCGCCCGTCTCGCGCATGGTCTTGATGACCTTGTCCAGGCTGACGTGGTGGGTGCCATCCCCGCGCAGCGCCATGCGCGCGGCGTTGATGGCCTTCACCGAGGCGATGGCGTTGCGCTCGATGCAGGGGATCTGCACCAGCCCGCCCACCGGGTCGCAGGTGAGGCCCAGGTGGTGCTCCATGCCGATCTCGGCGGCGTTCTCCACCTGGGCGGCGCTGCCGCCCATCACGGCGCACAGGGCGCCGGCGGCCATCGAGCAGGCCACACCCACCTCGCCCTGGCAGCCCACCTCCGCGCCGGAGATGCTCGCGTTCTCCTTGTAGAGGATGCCGATGGCGGCCGCCGTGAGCAGGAAATCGACGACGCCGGCGTCGGTGGCGCCGTGGACGAAGCGGTGGTAGTAGTGCAGCACGGCGGGCACGATGCCGGCCGCGCCGTTGGTCGGGGCGGTCACCACCCGGCCGCCGGCGGCGTTCTCCTCGTTCACCGCCAGGGCGTAGAGGTTCACCCAGTCCATCACCTGCAGCGGGTCGCGCAGGGCGGCCTCCGGGTTGGCGGTGAGGTCGCGGTAGAGCTGGGCGGCGCGGCGCTTGACCTTGAAGCCGCCGGGCAAGGTGCCTTCGGTGCGCAGGCCGCGCAGCACGCACTCCTGCATCACCTTCCAGATGCGCAGCAGCCCGGCGTCGATCTCGGCGTCGGTGCGCCAATGGCGCTCGTTCACGCGCATCACCTGGGCGATGCTCAGGCCCTCGCGCTCGCAGACCTCCAGCAGCTCGGCGCCCGAGCGGAACGGCAGCGGCAGCACCGTGGCGTCCGGTGCGATCACCTTCTGCTTCGAGCCGTCGGCCGCCACCTCGTCGCTGACGACGAAGCCGCCGCCCACCGAGTAGTACACCCGGTTCTCCAGCTCCTGGCCGCCCGCGTCGTAGGCCACCAGGCGCATGCCATTGGCGTGGAACGGCAGCGTCTCCCGGCGGTGGAAGACCAGGTCCTCCGCCTCGTCGAAGGCCAAGCCCTGCTCGCCGGCCAGGGCGAGGCGCCGTTCCTGGCGGATGAGGTCCAGGAGGGCGGGCACCAGGTCCACGTCCACCGTGTCCGGCTCATGCCCCGCCAGGCCGAGGATCACGGCCTTGTCGCTGCCGTGCCCCTTGCCGGTGGCGCCGAGCGAGCCATAGAGCCAGCAGCGCACGCGGGCGGTGCGCGCCAGCAGGCCCTCGCTGCGCAGCCGGCCGGTGAACAGCCGCGCTGCGCGCATGGGGCCCACCGTGTGGGAGCTGCTCGGCCCGATGCCGATCTTGAAGAGGTCGAAGACGGAGACGGCCATGGGGTGTGCCTCGCTGGGTAAGTGGGGCGTCAGGGGGGCCACCCTGGCCGAGGGTGGCGGCGGGGGTCCGTCGCCGGGAGCGTCACTCCGTGTAGTCGGACAGCGGCACGCAGCTGCAGAACAGGTTGCGGTCGCCGTACACGTTGTCCACCCGGCCGACCGGCGGCCAGTACTTGCCATGGCGCAGGGCGGGCACCGGGTAGGCCGCCACCTCGCGGCTGTAGGCGTGCGGCCAGTCGGCCTTCAGCAGGCGGTCGGCGGTGTGCGGCGCGTTCTTCAGCGGGTTGTCTTCCCTGGGCCAGGCGCCGGACTCCACTTGCCGGATCTCCTCGCGGATGGCGATCATGGCGTCGCAGAAGCGGTCCAGCTCGACCAGCGGCTCGCTCTCGGTGGGCTCCACCATCAGCGTGCCCGCCACCGGGAAGCTCAGCGTGGGCGCGTGGAAGCCGTAGTCGATCAGGCGCTTGGCCACGTCCTCGGCGCTGATGCCGGAGCTGTCCTTCAGGGGGCGCAGGTCGAGGATGCACTCGTGGGCGACGCCGCCGCCCTTGATGCCCTCGATGCCACCGCTGAAATGGATGTCGTAGTGGTCGGACAGGCGAGCGGCCACGTAGTTGGCGCTGAGGATCGCGGTCTCGGTGGCCTGCTTCAGGCCCTCGGCACCCATCATGCGGACGTACATCCACGAGATGGGCAGCACGGCCGCATTGCCCAGCGGCGCCGCGCTCACCGCGCCGACGCCGCCCTCACGCGGCTGGCCGGCCGTGGCATGGCCGGGCAGGAAGGGCACGAGGTCGTCCACCACGCACACCGGGCCGACGCCCGGGCCGCCGCCGCCGTGGGGGATGCAGAAGGTCTTGTGCAGGTTGAGGTGGCTCACGTCGCCACCGAACTGGCCGGGGGCGGCCACGCCCACCAGGGCGTTCATGTTGGCGCCGTCCACGTACACCCGGCCACCGTACTGGTGCACCAGGGCGCACAGCTCCTTCACGCGCGGCTCGAACACGCCGTAGGTGGAGGGGTAGGTGATCATGATGCAGGCCAGGTCGTCCTGGTGCTGCTCGCACTTGGCCTTCAGGTCGTCCAGGTCCACGCTGCCATTGGCATCGCACTTCACCACCAGCACCTGCATGCCCACCATCTGGGCCGACGCGGGGTTGGTGCCGTGGGCCGACTCGGGGATGAGGCAGACCTTGCGGTGGCCCTGCCCGCGCGAGGCGTGCCAGCCACGGATGGCCAGCAGACCGGCGTACTCGCCCTGGGAGCCGGCGTTCGGCTGCAGGCTGATGCCGGCGTAGCCGGTGGCCTGGCACAGCCAGGCGGTGAGCTGCTCGTTCAGCAGCGCATAGCCGGCCAGCTGGTCGGCCGGGGCGAACGGGTGCACCTGGGCGAACTCCGGCCAGGTGACCGGGATCATCTCGCTGGTGGCGTTGAGCTTCATGGTGCACGAGCCCAGCGGGATCATGGTGCGGTCCAGCGCCAGGTCCTTGTCGGCCAGGCGGCGCAGGTAGCGCAACATCTCGGTCTCGCTGTGGTGCGTGTTGAACACCGGGTGCGTGAGGAACGCGCTGGTGCGACGCAGGGCGTCGGGCAAGCGCGGTGCCGCCGTGCCCGCCAGCGCCTCGACGGTCGGCAGCGCCTGGCCGTCGCGGGCGAACCAGCCCCACAGGGCCACCAGGTCGGCACGGGTGGTGGTCTCGTCCAGGGCCACGCCCACGTGGCGGTCGCTCACCCGGCGCAGGTTGGCGCCGGCGGCCAGCGCGCGGGCGATGACCTCGCCCGTGCGCTCGCCCGTCTCCACCGTGAGGGTGTCGAAGGCGTGCGGGTTGAGCACCTTCTGGCCCAGCTGCTCCAGGCCGGCGGCCAGGATGGCCGTGTAGGTGGCCACACGCTCGGCGATGCGCTTCAGGCCCGCGGGGCCGTGGTAGACGGCGTACATGCTGGCCATCACCGCCAGCAGCACCTGGGCCGTGCAGATGTTGGAGGTGGCCTTCTCGCGACGAATGTGCTGCTCGCGCGTCTGCAGCGCCAGGCGGTAGGCCGGCTGGCCCTGGCTGTCGATGCTCACGCCCACCAGGCGGCCGGGCAGCGAACGCTTGAACTCGTCACGGCAGGCCATGAACGCGGCGTGCGGACCGCCGCCGCCCATGGGCACGCCGAAGCGCTGGGTGTTGCCCACGACGATGTCGGCACCCCATTCACCCGGCGGCGTCAGCAGGGTCAGCGCCAGCAGGTCCGCCGCCACGATGAACGCGGCCTGCCTGGCATGGGCCTGCTCCACCAGGCCGCGCATGTCGTGCACCAGGCCGGTGGTGGCGGGGTACTGGGCCAGCGCGGCGAAGTAGTCGTGCGCCTGCATCAGCTCGGGCAGCACGCCCACGATGACCTGCAGCCCCAGCGGTTCGGCGCGCGTGCGCACCACCTCGATGGTCTGGGGATGGCAGTCACCGGCCACGAGCAGGGTGTTGCTCTTGCTCCGCACGCTGCGCTTGGCCAGCGTCATGGCCTCGGCGGCCGCGGTCGCCTCGTCCAGCATGGACGCATTGGCGATCGCCATCCCGGTGAGGTCGGTGACCATGGTCTGGAAGTTCACCAGCGCTTCCATGCGGCCCTGCGAGATCTCGGCCTGGTAGGGCGTGTAGGCGGTGTACCAGGCGGGGTTCTCGAGGATGTTGCGCAGGATGACGCCCGGCGTGTGGGTGCCGTGGTAGCCCTGGCCGATGAAGCTGCGCAGCACGCGGTTGCGCGAGGCGACGGCCTTCAGCTCCGCCAGCGCCTCGGCCTCGCCCACGGCGGGCGGCAGGTCCATCGACGCGCCGCGGCGGATGGTGGCCGGCACGATGGCGTCGATCAGCGCCTCACGCGAGGCGGCGCCCACGATGCTGAGCATGTGCGCCTGCTCCGCCGGCTCCGGGCCGATGTGGCGGGCGATGAACTCGGTGGAGGTTTCCAGGGCGTCGAGGGAAGAGGCGGAGGCGGGCGTCGGCATGGCGAAGGGTCAGGCGGGGGGGCGGGGACGGTGGGGGGCTTCGACAGGCTCAGCCCGAACGGATCAATCGGGGTGGCGTTTGCCCTGAGCGGGTCGAAGGGCCGGGGTGGGCCGCGGCGCGCACCCCGGTGCCGGCAGACCCGGCAGGAACGGACAGGGGCTTACAGCGTCTTGAGCAGGGCGTCGTAGGCGGGCGCGTCCATCAGCTGCTCGAACTGCGCCATGTTGGTCACGTGCACCTTGAAGAACCAGCCGGTGCCCAGTGGGTCGGTGTTGGCCAGTGCCGGGTTGGCGCGCAGCTCCTCATTGACTTCCACCACCTCGCCGTCCACGGGCATGTAGATGTCGGCCGCGGCCTTCACCGACTCCACCACACCGGCGATCTCGCCCTTCTGGTAGGTCTTGCCGACTTCCGGCAGGTCGACGAACACCACGTCACCCAGCGCGTCCTGCGCGTGCAGCGTGATGCCGACCACCGCGGCCTCGTGGTCTTCGATGTTGATCCACTCGTGATCGGCGGTGTACATGGTCGTCATGGCAAGGCTCCTCGGGCAAATGACGGGGTTGGAAGGGAAAGGATGAGCTTAAGCCCGTGGCGGCGCAGGCGTCCACGCCAGCGCGGGGCGGGCCGGGCGGTCAGCCGCGGTGGTAGCGGTGCGGCGCGAAGGGCATGGGCGCCACGCGCATCGGCAGGCGCTTGCCCCGCACCTCGGCGAACACCTCGGTGCCGGCAGCGGTGTGGCTGGCGGCCAGGTAGGCCATGGCCACCGGCTGTCCCACCGTGGGGCCGAGCGTGCCGCTGGTCACCGTGCCGAGCGCCGAGCCGTCGGCCGCGACGATGGGCGTGCCCTCGCGCACCGGCGCACGCTCCAGGCCCAGCAGCCCCACGCGCTTGCGCGACGGGCCTTCGGCCAGCTGGCGGTCGATCACCGCCGCACCCGGGTAGCCGCCCGCCCGGTCACCACCGGCGCGGCGCACCTTCTGGATGGCCCAGGTGAGGCCGGCCTCGACCGGCGTGGTGCCGGTGTCGATGTCGTGGCCGTACAGGCACATGCCGCCTTCCAGGCGCAGCGTGTCACGGGCGCCCAGGCCGGCCGGCTTCACCTCGGGCTGGGCCAGCAGGGCGCGCGCCAGGGCGACGGCCCGGTCGGCCGGCACCGAGATCTCGAAGCCGTCCTCTCCCGTGTAGCCGGAGCGGGTGACGAAGCAGCGGCTGCCGGCCAGCTCGAACGCGCCGCCGGTCATGAAGGTGAGGGCGGACACGCCCGGGTTCAGCCGGGCCAGCGCCGCGGCCGCCTGCGGGCCCTGCAGCGCGAGCAGGGCGCGGTCGGGCAGCGTGCGGATCTCGCAGCGCGCGCCGATGTGCTGGCGCAGGTGGGCGATGTCGGCGTCCTTGCAGCCGGCGTTCACCACCACGAACAGGTCGCCGAAATCGCCGGCGTCGGCCGCGGGTGGCCGGGTGATCATCAGGTCGTCAAGCAGGCCGCCCTGCTCGTTGGTGAAGAACGCGTAGCGCTGCTTGCCCGCCGGCAGGCCGACCACGTCGACCGGCACCAGCGCTTCCAGCGCCGCTGCGGCGTCCGGGCCCACCAGGCGCAGCTGGCCCATGTGGGAGACGTCGAACAGGGCGGCCGCCTCGCGGCACTGGCGGTGCTCGGCCATCAGGCCGCCGGGGTACTGGACCGGCATGGCGTAGCCGGCGAAGGGCACCATGCGGGCGCCCAGCTCCAGGTGCAGGGCGTGCAGGGGCGTGTGCAGCAGGTCGGTGGGAGCGGGCGCGGCGGAGGACATGGGCGGGACCTTTGTCGAGGGCAATCCAGGAAACCTGAGTACGGTCGGTTGCCCTCGCTGTCCGCTTTACCTGAGAGATTGACGGCCGGCGCGGCGCGTGGCGCCGCGGGGCCGCTTGCCCCTTCGGTGGGCAGGCTCGTCTCCGCGAGGAAACCGCCTGCCTCTCTCCAGTGAGGAACGCCAGCGCTGCGTGGTGGCGCAGTGCCGCGGCGTCTTGCCAGTCCTTTTGCCTGAGCGTTCGGGGCCATGCCCCTGCGCCTTCGGCGGCCAGCCGCGCGTGCGCGCAGCCGGCTCTCTCCTGGCAAGCGGGCAGTGTAACCGAGCGGCCGCGGCGGCGTGGCGCGGCAGTACAGTGGGCCGTATCCCCCTTGATCCCCGACCGCCGGAGACACCATGCTGACCGTGGACGACCCCCTGCTGCTGCGCACCTGCGACGCGCGCGGCGTGGTGACCCTCACCCTGAACCGCCCGCAGGCCTTCAACGCACTCTCGGAGGCCATGCTGGCCGCGCTGCAGGCCGAGCTGGACGCCCTGGCCGCCGATGCATCCGCCCGCGTGCTGGTGATCGCCGCCGCCGGCAAGGCCTTCTGCGCCGGGCACGACCTGCGCGAGATGCGGGCCCAGCCGTCGCTGGGCTACTACCAGGCCCTGTTCGCGCGCTGCGCCAAGGTGATGACGGCCATCCAGCGCCTGCCGATTCCGGTGATCGCCAAGGTGCAGGGCGTGGCCACGGCGGCCGGCTGCCAGCTGGTGGCCACCTGCGACCTGGCGGTGGCGCTGGAGTCGGCGCGCTTCGCGGTGAGCGGCGTGAACCTGGGCCTGTTCTGCTCCACGCCGGCCGTGGCCCTGTCGCGCAACATGGGCCGCAAGCCGGCCTTCGAGATGCTGGTCACGGGCGAGTTCATCGGCGCCGAGGAGGCCCGGCGCCTGGGCTTGGTCAACCGCCTGGCGGCGGACGCGGCAGGCCTGGACGCGCAGGTGGAGCGCCTGGCGGCCAGCATCGTGGCCAAGCCGCGGGTGGCCGTGGCGATGGGCAAGGCCCTGTTCTACCGCCAGATCGAGGCCGGCATGGAGGCCGCCTACATCGACGCCGGGCAGACCATGGCCTGCAACATGATGGACGACGCCGCGCTGGAGGGGGTGCTGGCGTTCACCGAGAAGCGGCCGCCGGCCTGGTCGGGCGGCTGAGCGCCGTCCGACGCGGCTGGGACCCCGTCACCGCCGGCGCCGGGCCGGGGGGCGGGTTGTCCGCAGCGGGGCTCAATCGTGGACGTGACGCGCCGAAAACACCGTCAATGGCGCTCCTCCACGATCCCATGGCCACCCACTGGACCACCCTGGTCCTGGTGGCGCTGCCGTGGGTCGCGGCTCTTGCGGCTCTGGCGGCCGTCGTGCGCCTGGCCATCGGCCGGCGTCGACTGCGGCGGCAGCGCGACCAGCTGCGGGTGCACCTGGCCGAGGCGCGGGAGGCGCTGCAGGCGCGCGCCGCCCCGCTCGCCGGGCTGCTGTCGCGCGAGGCGTTCGAGGAGCGGCTCGACGAGGCCGCCGACGCGGCGGACCGGGGCGGCGACGCCTTCTCGCTGCTCTACCTCGACCTCGACGGCTTCCGCGCGGTGAACGACACCTTCGGCCACCGCCAGGGGGATGCGCTGCTGCGTGACGTGGCCCGGCAGCTGGCGGGTGACGCCGCGGGCCCGGTGTGCCGGGTGGCGGCCGACGAGTTCGCGATGATCGTTCCCGGGCCGGCCGCCGCCGCACGCGAGCTGGCCGCCGCGCTGCCCGGCCGCCTGTCGCGGGCTCCGACCGATTCGGCCGTCGGCGTGTCGCTGAGCTGCTCCATCGGGATTGCCCGGTACCCCGAGCACGGCGGGCGCTCGCTCCTGCTGGCCAACGCGGCCCTGGCGATGCGCAGCGTCAAGCTGGCCGGCGGCGGCGACTTCGCCGACTACGACCCGCAGATGGGACACGACGCCCGGGACGAGATGGCGCTGCTGGCGGACCTGCGGCGCGCACTGGAGCGCGGGCAGCTGTCGCTGTACTACCAGCCCAAGGTGGACGCCCGCAGCCTGCAGGTCACGGCGGCCGAGGCGCTGATGCGCTGGCACCACCCCGAGCGCGGCATGGTGAGCCCCGCGCGCTTCGTGCCGCTGGCCGAGCGCCACGGCCTGATCGGCGCCTTGGGCACCTGGGCGCTGGAGCAGGCGTGCCGGCAGGCCGGTGCCTGGCGCGGCGAGGGCCTGCGCATGCGCGTGGCGGTCAACCTTTCTGCGCACCAGCTGCGCCAGGATGACCTGGTGGACCGGCTGGTGGCCTCGCTCGACGCGCACGGGATACCGCACGGCCGGTTCACGGTGGAGATCACCGAGTCGGTGGCGATGGAGGACACCCGCGTCACGCGGGACGCGTTCGAGAAGCTGCGCGAAGCGGGCCTGCACGTGTCGATCGACGACTTCGGGACCGGCTTTTCCAGCCTGGCCTCGCTGCGCCGCCTGCCCGCCGCCGAACTCAAGATCGACCGCGCCTTCGTGTGCGACCTGGAGACCAGCAGCGACGCCCGCGCCATCTGCGAAGCCATCATGCACATGGCGCACACGATCGGCCTGCGCGTGGTCGCCGAGGGCGTGGAGACGCCGGGTCAGCGGGACCTGCTGGTGGCGATGGGTTGCGACGAACTGCAGGGCTACCTGTTCGCCCGGCCCATGAGCGCCCAGGCGCTCGGCCTGTGGGCGGCCGACGACGGCCCCGACGACGCACCGGAGTTCCGGCCGTCGCTGTTCGACCCCACCCAGCCGATCGCGCTGTGACGCGGGGTCAGGCGGCGTCGGCGGCCTCCGGCGTGGTCACCGGGCCGGTGCCGCTGAAACGGTCGAGCGCCAGGTAGATGACGGGCGTGATGTAGAGCGTCACGGCCTGCGAGAACACCAGCCCGCCCACCACCGCCAGGCCCAGCGGCTGCCGCAGCTCGGCACCGGCGCCGATGCCCAGGGCGATGGGCAATGCACCCATCAGGGCGGCCAGCGTGGTCATCATGATGGGTCGGAAGCGCAGCACGCAGGCCTCGCGGATCGCCTCGGCCGGGCTGCGGCCGTGGTGGCGTTGTGCGTCCAGCGCGAAGTCGATCATCATGATCGCGTTCTTCTTCACGATGCCGATCAGCAGCACGATGCCGATGGTGGCGATGAGCGTGAGGTCCATGCCGAAGAGCATCAGCGTGGCCAGGGCACCCACGGCGGCCGAGGGCAGGCCGGCCAGGATCGTCAGGGGGTGGATGTAGCTCTCGTACAGCACGCCCAGCAGCACATAGATGACCAGCAGCGCGGCGACGATCAGGATCGCCTGGTTGCCCTGCGAGCTCTGGAACACCGCGGCGTCCCCGCCGTAGCTGGCCACGATGGACGCCGGCATGCCGATGGCGTCGCGCGCCGCGTCGACCCGCGCCGTCGCGTCGCCCAGCGCCGCGCCGGGGGCCAGGTTGAACGACACCGTCACCGCCTGCAGCTGGCCCACGTGGTTGACCGCGCTCGGCCCCACCGTGCGCCTGACCGTGGTGAAGGCGGACAGCGGCACCAGCGTCCCGGTGGAGGACCGCACGTACAGCCCGGCCAGCGCCCGCTCGTCCTGCTTGGCCTCGGGCGCCACCTCCATGATCACCTGGTAGCTGTCGGTGGGCAGGTAGATGGTGGACACCTGACGCTCGCCGAAGGCGCTGTACAGGGCCGTGCGCACCGCGTCGATCGACACGCCCAGGGCGTTCGCGCGCTCGCGGTCGATGTCCAGCTGGGCCTGCAGGCCGCTCATCTGGGCGTCGCTCGTCACGTCCCGGAACAGCGGGTCGTCGCGCAGGCGTTCCTGCAGCCGCAGCGCCCACTCGTTCAGCTCGTCGGCCCGCACGCTCTGCAGGATGTACTGGTAGCGCGCCTTGCTCTGCCGGCCGCCCAGGCGCAGGTTCTGCACCGGCGTCATGAACACGTTCAGGCCGGCGACGGCCCGCAGTTCCTTGCGCAGGCCCTCGATCACCTGCTTCATGGGCGGCCGCTCGCTGCGCGGCTTGAGGTTGATGAACATGCGGCCGCTGTTCTGGGCGCCGCCGCCGCCGTTGAACGAGCTGACGGTGAGCACGTGGGGGCTGGCACGCACGATGGCGGCGGCCTGCTCCTGCAGCCGCACCATCTGCGGGAAGGAGGTGTCCTCGGCCGCCTCGGTGCTCACCTGGATCTGGCCGATGTCCTCCTCGGGGAAGAAGCCCTTGGGGATGGCCCAGAACGCCCAGGCCGTGGCCACGAAGGTGAGGGCCGCCACACCGAGCACCGCGCCGCGGTGGCGCAGCGCCAGGTCCAGCGTGCGCGTGTAGGCGCCCAGCAGGCGGTCGAACCCGCGCTCGAACAGGCGCACCAGGGCGCCGGGCCGCTTCTTGTGCGCCTCGTCGGTGAGGAAGCGGCTCGCCAGCATGGGCACCAGGGTGAGCGACACGAAGGCCGACACCACGATGGCCAGGCCGACGATCACCGCGAACTCGTGGAACAGCAGGCCGATCACGCCGGGCATGAAGAAGATCGGGATGAACACCGCCACCAGCGACGTGGAGATGGAGATGATGGTGAAGCCCACCTCGCGCGACCCGCGCAACGCCGCCTGGAAGGGCCGCTCGCCGTCCTCCACGTGGCGAACGATGTTCTCCAGCATCACGATCGCGTCGTCCACCACCAGGCCCACCGCCAGCGTCAGGCCCAGCAGCGAGATGTTGTCCAGGCTGTAGCTGAGGCCCCAGAGCAGCGCGACGGCGCCCATCAGCGACACCGGCAGCGACAGCGCGGGGATCACCGTGGCCACGAAGCGGCGCAGGAACAGGAAGATCACCAGCACCACGAGCACGATGGTGCCCACGAGCGTGAGCGTCACGTCATGCAGGGCCTCGCGGATGGACAGCGAGCGGTCGTTCACCGGCCGGATGCGGATGGACTGCGGCAGCTCCTCGGCCAGCTGCGGCAGCGTGGCGCGCACGGCATCCACCACCTCCACCGTATTGGCGCCGGGCTGGCGGTACACGCCCAGCGAGATGGACGGCTCGCCATTCAGCGTGGCCCAGGTCTTGAGCGACTCGATGCTGTCTTCCACCTGGGCCACATCACGCAGCCGCACCGTCTGGCCGTTGCGGCTGGCGATGATCAGCTCGGCGAACTCCGCCGCGTTGCGCAGCTGGCGGTTGGCCTGCAGGGTGAGCGTCTGGCGCTCGCCTTCGAGCGTGCCCACCGGCGTGTTGACGTTGGCGGCGCGCAGCGCGGCGGCCAGCTCGTCCAGGCCCAGGTTGCGTGTGGCCAGCGCCTGCGGGTCCACCCGCACCCGCACGGCGTAACGCTTGGCGCCAAAGATGTTCACCTGCGCCACGCCCTCGATGGTGGACAGGCGAGGGGAGATGAGGTGTTCGGCGAAGTCCTGCAGCTCGGCCGGCGCCAGGGACGGCGAGGTCATGGCGATGAACAGGATGGGCGCATCGGCCGGGTTGACCTTGCGGTACGACGGCGGCGAGGTCATGTCCTGCGGCAGCTGGCGCTGCGCCCGCAGCAGGGCGGCCTGCACGTCCACGGAGGCGGCGTCGATGTCGCGGCCTTCCTCGAACTCCAGCGTCAGCGAGGTGTTGCCCAGCGTGCTGGTGGAGCTGATGAGCTTGAGCCCCGGGATGGTCTGGAACTGCTTCTCCAGCGGCAGCGCCACCGAGGTGGCCATGGTGTCGGGGCTGGCGCCGGGCAGCGAGGCGCCCACGTTGATCACCGGGGTGTCGTAGCTGGGCAGGGCGGCGATGGGGATGCTGCGCCAGGCGATGACGCCGGCCAGCACGATGGCCAGGTTGAGCAGCACCGTCATCACCGGACGGCGGATGAACAGCTCGGACAGGTTCATGGGGCCGATGCTCCGCTGGCCGCGGGCGTGGCGCC
>NZ_JAYRUN010000004.1:0-261728 GCF_041918995.1 Ideonella sp.
CTGCACATTGCGGGAGGCTTTGAACCAGCCCCAAACCAAAGCGAGAGCAGCCATGCTGGGAAGAATCGCAGCATCCGGCGCGAAGACGGCCCAGATGAAGACAGCCAGCAGGACGGATGCGGTTGCACAAGCCATGTACGCGGCGCCCGCAACAGGTGGCCTCATTGCCAGTAGAACTGCTAAAGCTGCTGTGACGAGGGTTGTGATGGCATGAAGCCGCAAGAAGTTTGCGCCAGGCTCAGGCATGAGTAGGCCCTGAAGCATTTCCAATGCAGTAGTGCCCTTCGGAACAGCTGTGATTAGCAGGGTATGCCACACAGCAAAGCCAAAAGCGGCAAACACGCCGTAGCAGACTGCGGCGAGAGTGGCGAAGCTTGAGGACCTGAAATTCATGTGCCAGCGATGAGGTGCGCGCGTCTTCAATGCCTAACGTTCGACGTAACCGGCGTGCACAGGCCGCAGGCCGGAGCACGTCCGGTTGACGGAGGGGTTAGACGCCAAGCGCCTCTGACACGCGGGCATGATACGGAGGCTCGATGATGACGAATTCGTCGGGTACCGGCAGTGCGTTCGCACAGTGGGAAACATCCACACTTGCGAGGTGGCCACTCTTCCCAACAAAGATCGTGAACTCGATTGAACCGGTCGGCTCCACGGTGGCGAACATCAATTCGAACACTGCGCCATAGTTGCCTGGCCGAGCCAATAAAGGCACGCCTGACTCTTCTGGTACTTCGATGTCGAAGCTGTTGCAACCGCATTCGCAGGTGCGAGTTATGCGACCTGACTTGAATGCGGCCAGAAAGCGCTCGCGCGCCGGAAACTCGTTGCGGGACGCAAGGAAGGTGGCCCACTTGGCTGCGCGTGCCTCACTATTGCCCATGGCGTCTAACGTTCGACGTAAGGGGCGGCCCGCCTGCGGGACGTCCCCTTGACGGAGGGGTTAGGCGCCCGGCTAGAGGAGAGCTGATGGCCCAGTTGACATGGCATTGCTACTCGGCCTCCCAATTTGGCTGCTCGGGGCGCATGCTGAGCCTCGCTGGTGGAATTGTCTTCTCGTACTCGACGAACCAATCGATGCTCATAGGGCCTGCGCAAAAAACCTCGCCGTTGACGCGATCGACAAAGATTGGGACGTTGCCAACGAGCGCTTCCTCTTCCTGGGATCGATCGGCTAGGTACTTCTTGCTGTTCCAGCAAAACAGCCATCCGTAAGGTTTGACCTTTGTCCGTTCTCGATCAATGGCGGCACCGCCGTTGGTGACGATATCGACCCAGGCTTCGGCGATCTTTCGCGCTTGAACAAACGTGACCATGCTAGTGAGGCGCCTAACGTTTGAACTCAGCGGCCGCCGAAGGCGGTCCGCTGGAGTGAATGGTTGGGCCTGCCCGGATGGCCCACCGAGGGGGCGGTGGTACCAGGCAGCCCGCGACCGACGCCAGCGAGGGCGGCGGCAGTGTGGCGACAGAGCACCGAGAGGGCTTCATGGCGGGTTGACCGGGGCTTTAGCTACCGTTCGCGCAGGCATAGCTCTCACATCTTGTACGGTGGGCAACCGCAAGCTTCGCGCTGAGCCGACCGTGCGCTGGCCGCCGAAGGACGGACGGCCCACACGGGCCGCGACAGTACCGTAGCCACACCGGAAGACCGTTGCCAGACGCTCAGGCTAAAGGCGGGCGACCAACTGAATAGCGGTCGCCCAGCCGGCAAGACCGGCCTTTCAGACAGTGGCAGACCCGTACTGCACGGCACGACAGCAACCGAGCCGAACTGAAGCTGTACACCTACCTGGGACACGGCTGACCTGAGGCCCAACGTTCGACATGAGCGGCGGCTTGCAGACGGCGAAGCCGGCTGTAAGACGTCCGCTCGATGGAGGGGTTAGACCCCTGCGGGCGAGCAGAGTAGCAGGGATAGCTTTGCATTTGCGAATGATGCAACTAGCGAAAGATTTCGCATTGCCCCTGACTCAAACGGTTCGCCTTGCGCCTTGACCTGGGCAGAATACTTCTTCCACTTGCCGGAATCGAGGAACTCCGCAACATCAGCCACTTGGTCAAGCTTGGCCCACATAGCGTCAGTAGACAGTTCCCCACGCAGATGACGGCCAACAACAAAGCCGATGAGCAACGCCTCGGGATCAAGCCAATGCTCCACTTCGAGCCCGACATCTTGCTCTACGGCTGCCAGCGCTTCAACGCTGGAACTCGCGGTAGATAACAGCAAGACCCAGGACGGCGGCTCTTGCTGAGACAGAACTTGCGAATCGGCCCACGCTTGCCACTGACATGGACGAACACTCGCCTCCGCCCGAAGCGCAGCACGCCATAGCTGCCGCGCCTCATGTAGGGGTAACTGGTTCACAGGGGTCTAACGTTTGAACTCAGCGGCCGCCGAAGGCGGTCCGCTGGAGTGAATGGTTGGGCCTCGGCGCTGGCCTGCCGAGAACGGGGTGGCAGCGAGCAGCGCGAAGTCCGTAACCAGCAGGGCTGGCGGCTTGGCGACGACGAGGACTGGGCCGGGCTGCATGGTGGGCTGCACGGGCTTTCAGCGACCGCTCAAGCGAGCATAGCTCTCACATCTTGAACGGTGGAAGCAGTGAGCTTCGCGGCAAGCCGACCGTGCCCTGGCCGCCGAAGGACGGACAGCCCACGCGAACCGTGAAAGTACCCTCGCCACACCGAAGGACCGTAGCAGGGGCACACGCCGAGAACTGGAGGCCAACAGTAGAGGGGTGAAACGCTGGCGACGACCAGGCTTTTGGCAGTGAGCCGAGCTGTGCCCCACGCAACCGGCGCGACGGAGCCAAACCAAACCGGCTACCCACCTGGTACACGCTCGACCTGAGGCCCAACGCTCGACGTAAGGGGCGGGCGCAAGCGGGCGAAGCCCGCTTGTGGCCGTCCCCTTGACGGAGTTGTTAGGTGGCTGGTTGAAGCGCACGGAAGGAAGGCTCGCCTGCTAGAACCGTGTGGAGTTTCTCACCGACCGCCTCTAGGAGCTCAACGGGCACTGGAAGAAGCATGCCCTTGAGCCCATTCATGGGGCGCTCATACGAGACGCCGACCCTCCACTCAGCTGGAACCTGACCTATGGAGTCGTCCATGACCCCGACAGAGACAGTAAACCTTCTTCCCGCCTCCGTTGCCACAAGGCACCAGCCCCAATCTTCCTGAATCGGGTCAGACACACTGAGCGCCACACGGGCGAGCTTGTCCTGCAGCCAGGCCGCGAAGTCTTCACCAAAGCAACGATCGTTGATGAAGTGAGGCTTCCGCTCCGTAGCGTTGAATAGGTCCGTCCAAAGGATGAAAGCTCGCTCGTTCATGAGCTGTGCCACCTAACGTGTTTTAGGCATCACGAAGCTGCCCAGATGTGGCTAGAAGATCCATAGCTGGCCATGCTAACGCCAAATATGGATAGGTGAGCGCGACAGCCGCGGGGGAGGCGTCGGCGTTCTTTCGCGGCGGCGCTACGCTCTTCGTCCAGGCGGGCGGCGGTTGCGCAGCAGCCCCATTTGGATGGCTGCGGCGCGGGGCATGCGCCATGTCTTGTCCTTGGGGTCCCATTCCGCGCCCATGGCTTGCGCGGCGCGGCGCGTGGCCGCGTCGTCGAAGGCAATGTGCACGCGCACCAGCGGTTGGGGGCGGATGGGGCGCTGGTCGATCACCAGTTCGACCGTGGTGTAGCGGTGGCCTCGTTCCCGGTCGTCGCGGTAGCGGACGCAGACGAGGGCATCGCCGTGCTGCTGCAGCGCGCCCTTCGTGCCGGGGCGGCCCGGCTTGATGCGTTTGGTGACTACCGTCGCGTCGGGGTGACACACGACCGCGACGGGCCTGTGGCGGGGGCCTGCCGGCGTGGATGGTGGGCAGGCGTGGGCGTCCGTCGCGTTCTGGGCAGCGGGGCGGTAGACGTAGGTTCTTGCCATGGTGGCATCCTAGCGCGATACTGGATGGAAACACAGTATTGCTCGGGGAGTCGTCTGCCATGCGTTCTGACGCGACCGTGTCTTTGCCCGCGCCCGCGCCCGTGCCTGGCCCGATGGCGTCGGCTGGTGAGTCGTCGGTTCTGCCGCCGCCCTCAGCGGCGCCGCCGCGGCTGCCCGCAGGCGGCCCGCCGCCGGCCCGCCTGCTCGACCAGCTGCGCGAGCAGGTGCGCTACCGGCACTACAGCCTGCGCACGGAAGAGGCGTATGTGCATTGGGTGCGCGCGTTCGTGCGCTTCCATGGGGCGGCGCGCCATCCGCGCGAGATGGGGCGCGCAGAGGTAGAGGGCTTCCTCGCGTGGCTGGTCGCCGAGCGGCAGGTGTCGCCGTCCACGCACAAGCAGGCGCTGTCTGCGCTGCTGTTCCTCTTCCAGGCCGTGCTGGGGCAGCACCTGCCCTGGATGACCGAGCTGGCCCGCCCGCGGGGGCAGCCGCGGCTGCCGGTGGTGCTGTCGGTGGCCGAGGTGGCGCGTGTGCTGGGTGCCTTGCCGCCGGAGCATCAGCTGTTCGGCCGTCTGTTGTATGGCACCGGCATGCGGCTGCTGGAAGGGCTGCGCCTGCGGGTGAAGGATGTCGACTTCGCCCGTCAGGTGGTGATCGTGCGCGATGGCAAGGGCGGCAAGGACCGGGTGGTGATGCTGCCGGCTGCCCTGCAGGTGCCTCTGCGCGCCCAGCTGCGCGCGGCGTGGGCGGTGCACCAGGGTGACCGGGCCGCGGGCGTGCCCGGCGTGCATCTGCCGCATGCCCTGGCGCGCAAGTACCCCCGCGCAGCCGATTCGTGGACGTGGTTCTGGGTGTTTCCGCAGGCCGCCCTGTCGCGCGATCCGCGGGGGCCCGATGGCCCGGCGGGCCATCGGCGGCACCATGCGCACGAGCAGGCGTTCCAGCGCGCGTTCAAGCGCGCCGTGCAGGCCGCAGGGGTGGCCAAGCCGGCCACGCCGCACACGCTGCGGCATTCGTTTGCCACGCACCTGCTGCAGTCCGGGGTGGACATCCGCACGGTGCAGGAGCTGCTGGGCCATGCCGATGTGAGCACCACCATGATCTACACCCACGTCCTGCGTGCGGGCACGGGCGGGGTGCGCAGCCCGCTGGACGACCTGGACGGCGCCTTCGGTGTGGCGGCTGAGGCGCCCGGCGCCGGCCCATCGCCGGTTGCACGGCGGGGCGCGGCCGTGGTGGCGCGTGAGCCGGCCGCTGAATACGGCGCGCCGGCCGGGCCGGGGCGGGCGCACGTCACCGGCGTGCGGCTTGCCGGGCTGCCTGCTTCTGGGCTGGAACCATGCCGTCGTCTTCCCCACGCGCCTCGCGGCTGCCGGCCTACGCCGAGCTGCTGTGTCGCAGCAGCTTCAGCTACCTGACGGGCGCCTCGCAGCCGGCCGAACTGGTGCTGCAGGCCCAGGCGCGGGGTTACGGCGCGCTCGCGCTGACGGATGAGTGCTCGTTGGCCGGGGTGGTGCGTGCCTGGGAGGCGGTGCAGGATCTGGCCAAGTCCTCCCAGCCCGCGCAGGCCGCTGTGGGTGGCGCACCTGGGGGGCCGGCGCTGCACTTCATCGTGGGTGCGCTCATGCAGCTGTCCGATGAGGCGCTGGCATCCCATCCGCATCGCGCCTCCGGCGCCGGCGCGCGGCTGGTGGTGCACGCGCTGGACCGCCGGGGCTACGCCAATCTGTCGCGCTGGATCACCGTGGCGCGGCGCCGGGCGGCCAAGGGCAGCTACCTGGCGCATGCGTCGGATGTGGAGGGCAAGGAGCCCACGGCGCCCCACCTCGCCGGCCTCGGCGGCTGTGCGGCGCTGCTGCTGGTGGACGGCCCCGACCCGGGCCCCGGCCAGGCCGACGCAGCGCCCGGGCCGCCGGTGTTCGAGGCGCTCTACGCCCAGGCCATGTGGCTGAAGACCTGGCTGGGCGACCGCGCCGGGCTGGGCCTGGCGCTGCGCCACCGGCGCTTCGACGACGAGCGCATCGCCGTGGCGCGGCGGCTCGCCCAGCTCACCGGCCTGCCCATCGTGGCCGTGGGCGATGTGCTCATGCATGCGCGCTCCCGACGTGCGTTGCAGGACGTGCTGGCCGCCACCCGGCTGCGTTGCACGGTGGCGCAGGCCGGGCTGCGGCTGGAATCCAACGCCGAGGCCTACCTGCGCCCACGCTCGCGTCTGGCCGATCTGTACGAGCCCGCCTGGCTGCAGGCGGCGGTGGATTGGGCGGCGCGCTGCCGCTTCTCGCTGTCCGAGCTGCGCTATGAGTACCCGCGCGAGCTGGTGCCGGCCGGCCACACGCCCGCCACCTGGCTGCGCACGCTGGCCGAGCAGGGGGCCGCGCGCCGCTACCCGGCCGGCGTGCCGGCGGATGTCCGCGCGCAGATCGATCACGAGCTCGCCCTCATCGGCCGCCTGCAGTACGAGCCGTACTTCCTCACCGTGGCCGATCTCGTGCACTGGGCACGCAGCCAGGGCATCCTGTGCCAGGGCCGGGGCAGCGCGGCCAACTCCACCGTGTGCTATTGCATGGGCGTCACCGAGGTGGACCCCACGCGCACGCAGCTGCTGTTCGAGCGTTTCGTCAGCGCCGAGCGCAACGAGCCGCCCGACATCGACATCGATTTCGAGCACCAGCGGCGGGAAGAGGTCATCCAGTACATCTACCGCAAGTACGGCCGCCACCGCGCCGCCATGACGGGCGTCATCATCAGCTACCGCCGCAAGTCGGCGCTGCGCGACGTGGGCCGTGCGCTGGGCTTCGACCTGGACCGCATCGAGGCCGTCACCAAGCAGCAGGCCTGGTGGGACGGCGGTGCCCGCTTCGACCCCGAGCGCCTGCGCGAGCACGGCTTCGACCCGGCCTCGCCGCTGGTGCAGCAGTGGGCGATGCTGGCGTCGCAGCTGCGCGGCTTCCCGCGCCACCTCAGCCAGCACCCCGGCGGCTTCGTGATCGCCGCCGACGACGTGACCACCTTGGTGCCGGTGGAGAACGCCGCCATGGAGGGGCGCACGGTCATCCAGTGGGACAAGGACGATCTCGATGCGCTGGGGCTCATCAAGGTGGACGTGCTGGCGCTCGGCATGCTCAGCGCCATCCGCCGCGGGCTGGCCTGGGTGGGCTGGAAGCGGGGGGAGCCGCCATACCCCATCCAGCGCCTGACCGAGCAGCAGGACGACCCGGCCGTGTTCGCCATGCTGAGCGCGGCCGATGCGGTGGGCGTGTTCCAGGTGGAAAGCCGGGCCCAGCTGTCTATGCTGCCGCGCCTGAAGCCCCGGCGCTTCTACGACCTGGTGGTGGAGGTGGCCATCGTGCGCCCCGGGCCTATCCAGGGCGGCATGGTCCACCCCTACCTGCGCCGGCGCAACGGCGAGGAGCCGGTGGTCTACCCCAGTGCCGACATGGAGCAGGCCCTGGGCCGCACGCTGGGCGTGCCCATCTTCCAGGAGCAGGTGATGCAGCTGGCCATGCTGGCGGCCGATTTCACCCCCGGCGAGGCGGACCAGCTGCGCCGCGCCATGGCCGCCTGGAAGCGCAAGGGCGGCCTGGGGCCCTTCCACGACAAGCTGGTCACCCGCATGGTGGCCAAGGGCTACGAGCGCGAGTTCGCCGAGGCCATCTTCCGCCAGATCGAGGGCTTCGGCGAGTACGGCTTCCCCGAGAGCCACGCCGCCAGCTTCGCGCTGCTGGTGTATGTGAGCGCCTGGCTCAAGCGCCACCACCCCGATGCCTTTCTCGCGGGCCTGCTCAACAGCCAGCCCATGGGCTTCTACGCACCCGCGCAGCTGGTGCGCGACGCGCGCGCCCATGGAGTGTGCGTGCGGCCGGTGGACGTGATGGCGAGCGATTGGGAGTCGGTGCTCGAACCGGCGGGGGCGGCGCCGGTCGTGACGCCGGCCGAGGCCGTGGCGGCCCACAGCCCGCCCGCGCACACGCTGCACCCCGTGCGCCTGGGCCTGAGCCGGCTCACCGGCTTCCGCGAGGACGCGGCCTTGCGCGTCATGGCCGCCCGCGCCGAGGCCCCGTTTACCAGCGTGGAAGACCTGGCTCGCCGCGCCGAGCTGGACGCGCACGCCCTGCGCCTGCTGGCCGACGGCGGGGCGCTGGCGGCGCTGGCGGGGCACCGGCGCCAGGCCGCCTGGGCGGTGGCCGGCGTGGACACACGCAGCATCCCCGAGCGCAGCGGCGCCCCCGTGCTGCGCGCCACCCGCACCGATGAGCCGGAAGAGCCCCAGCTCGCCGCGCCCTCGCTGGGGGCCGAGCTGCTGGCCGATTACCGGCGCACGGGCCTGTCGCTCACCGCCCATCCGCTGGCCCTGCTGCGCCCCCAGCTGGCCCGCTTCAAGGTGCTCACCGCCGCCGAGCTGGCCCATTGCCGCGACGGCCAGCTGGCCCGCGCCAGCGGCCTGGTCACCCACCGCCAGCGGCCGGACACCGCCAAGGGTGTCATCTTCGTCACGCTCGAGGACGAGACCGGCGCGGTGAACGTGGTGGTGTGGGCCAGCGTGGCCGAGGCGCAGCGCACGCCGCTGCTCGCCGCCCGGCTGCTCACGGTGTATGGCGTGTGGCAGCGCCAGGGCGCCGTCACCCACCTGGTGGCCAAGAAGCTGGTGGACCACAGCGCGCTGCTGCGCGAGCTGGACCGCACCGCGCCCGAGTTCCGCGGCCACAGCCGGGATTTCCACTGACTCCCGCCGGCATGCGGCTTGCCACCACAATGCCCGCATGAATCCGCCCCCTCATCCCGATGCCCCCCAGGTGCTGCAGTGGCTGCCCGCCCAGGGCCGCCCGGAGCAGCTGATGCTCGTGTTCCACGGCGTCGGCGACAGCGCCGCCGGCATGGTGCCGCTGGCCCAGGCCCTGCGCCGCGCGTTCCCGCAGGCCGCCGTGCTGGCGCCCGACGGCTTCGACCCCTTCGACGGCGATCCGTCCGGCGCGCTGGGCGGCCGCCAGTGGTTCTCGCTGCAGGGCATGGACGAGGACCGCCGCGCCGAGCGGGCGCGCGCCGTGCTCCCGCGCCTGGCCGCCTTCGTGCGCGGCGCGCAGCAGACCACCGGCGTGGGGCCCGCGGCCACCGCGCTGGTGGGTTTCTCGCAGGGCGCCATCTGCGCGCTCGAGCTGGCGCAGGCGAACGATGGCCTCGCCGGCCGCGTGCTCGCCTTCGCCGGGCGCTACGGGCAGCTGCCCGACCAGGCACTGGCCCACACCACGCTGCACTTCTTCCACGGCAGCGACGACGACGTCATCCCCGTGCACCATGCGCGCGATGCGATGCAGCGCATCGCCGAGCTGCAGGGCGACGCCACCATCGACATCGCCGACGGCGTGGGCCACGAGCTGCCCCCGGTGCTGGTGCAGGTGGCCATCGAGCGCCTGCGCAGCCACATCCCGCACCGCACCTGGGCACGCGCCCTCGGCGCCGTGCCCGGCCTGGCCGAGCGCATGGCCGGCCGGTCTTCCGAGGGCGACGGCGACCTGCCGCCGCCCGCTCCCCCGTCCATCCACTGATCCGGCATGGTTTGGCACGACGACCTCGGCGCCCTGCGCGCCTGGGCCAGCACCGCGCGGCCCGTCTTCATCTGCGGCCAGGAGCGCAGCGGCACGTCCGCGCTGCTGCTGGCCATGTCGCGGCACCCGGCGCTGTTCCCGGTGCCGGACGTGTTCGAGACCTTCATCTTCCGTTTCGCGGCGGACCTGCTGAAGGACCCGCCGCGCAAGATGCAGCAGGGTTACCTGCGCGGCGAGGAACCGCTGTCCGCGCTGCGTTCGCAGCTGGCCCTGCTGGCGGGCGGCGACCCGGCCCGCCTGGCCGACGACGACCTGGTACGCGCCTTCTTCGCCTTCGCCGCGCACGAGGTCTATCCCGGCCGGCGGCCGCTGGAGAAGACGCCCTCGCACGTGCATTCGCTGCCGCGCATCTTCAGCGTGTTCCCCCAGGCGCGCGTGCTGGCCTGCGTGCGCGAGCCCACCGAGGTGGTGGATTCCTACCGCAAGCGCCTGGCGCGCGAGCAGGCGCTGGGCAAGCCGCCCGAGTCCTGGAAGTGGCTGCAGCTGACCGACCAGCAGCTCATCGAGCAGTTCCGCCGCGTCGACCGCGCCCTGCGCGAAAGCGTGTCCTTCGCGCCGGGCCGCGTGTTCCAGGTCCCGTACGGCTGGCTCACCGCCGACCCGCGGGCCGCGCTGTCGCAGATCTGCCAGTTCCTCGGCGAGCCCTTCGACGAGGCCATGCTGGTGCCCAAGGCCGGCCGCAAGGACCGCGTGGACGAGCGCCTGGGCCAGCCGCTGTCGGCCACCGGTGACAGCCGGGCCAGCACGCTCACCGAGGCGCAGGCGGCCAAGATCGCCTGGGACACGGGGCGGCTGACGCGGCGCTGGCGGGTGCCCGGGCCGGTGCAGCCCGAGGCCGACCCGCCGCAGGCCGCGGCCGCCGCGCGCGCCTGAGCCGCCGGCGCGGCCGCCCTGGCGGCGGGGCGGCTGGGCGGCACCGCGGCACGGCACACTACGGATTGTTCCCGACCCGCCGTGTGCCCGGATGCTGTTCCTGCTGTCGCCTGCCAAGACCCTCGACTACGACTCCCCCGTCCCGCCTGGCCTGGCCGAGCGGGCCACCCGCCCGCGCTTCGTGGACCGCGCGGCGGCGCTGGTGCAGGTGCTGCGCCAGCTCACGCCGGCCGACGTCGCCTCGCTCATGCACCTGTCGGACGCGCTGGCGCAGCTCAACGTGGCCCGTTATGCCGCCTGGTCCACCCGCTTCACCGCCGCCAACAGCCGCCCCGCGGCGCTGGCCTTCGCGGGCGACGTGTACGAGGGCCTGCAGGCCGCCACGCTGCCGGTGGCCGACTGGGAATGGGCGCAGCAGCACGTGGTGATCCTCTCCGGCCTGTACGGCCTGCTGCGCCCGCTGGACAAGCTGCAGCCCTACCGGCTGGAGATGGGCACCCGCCTGGCCGGCCCCGGCGGCGAGCGCGACCTCTACGCCTACTGGGGCGACACGCTGGCGCAGGCGCTGCATGCGCAGCTGGCCGGCCATGCCGCCAAGGTGGTGGTGAACCTCGCCTCGCAGGAGTACAGCCGCGCCGCCCTGCGCCCGGCGCTGAAGGCGCGGGTGGTGGACTGCGTGTTCGAGGACTGGCATGCCGGCGCGTGGAAGGTGATCAGCTTCCATGCCAAGCGGGCCCGCGGCGCCATGGCGCGCCATGCCATCGTGCAGCGTGCCCGCACGCCCGAGGACCTGGTGGGCTTCAACGCCGATGGCTACGCCCACGACGCGGCGGCCTCCACGGCCGACCGCCTGGTGTTCCGGCGCCGCTGAGCCGCGGGCCGCGCTCACTCGTCCTTGCGCAGGTTGCTCTCGTAGGCCTGCTTCGGGTCGGCGGCGTCCTCGTTGCCGCGCCCGTGCACCTGGCCGGCCTCGCCCGGTTCCCACAGGGTGCCGGCATGCGCGCTGGCGGGTTCCTCGCGCTGCTGGCGTCCCAGTTGTACCTTGGCCATGGCGTCGGCCAGGCGCGGCATCACACGCGCGATGGTGGTGTTCAGCACGGCCATCGCGCCCACGCGCGTGTGGCGCGTCGGTCGGGTGGCGGCGTCCAGGATGGCGCGCGCCACGCGCGCCGGCTCGATCATCGGCGTGGGCAGCTTGGGCGCCTGGCTCAGGTAGTTGGCCGCGTGCTCCGGGAAGGGCGTGTCCACGGCCGTGGGCTGGATCAGGGTCACGGAAACGGGCGCCTCGTCGGCCTCCAGCTCGATGCGCAGGGCGTCGGTGAAGCCCTTCACCGCGTGCTTGCTGGCGCTGTAGTGACCCTGCAGCGGCACGGCGGCGTCCGACACCTCGCTGCCCACGTTCACGAGCGCACCGCCGTCGCGGCGCAGGTGCGGCAGGGCCACGAGCGAGCCGTGCACCACGCCCCAGTAGTTGATGTCGAACAACCGCCGCGCGTCTGCCACGGGCACCTCGTCCATGCGGCCGTAGATGGACAGCCCCGCGTTGTTCACCCAGGTGTCGATCCGCCCGAAGCGGGCCACGGCGGTGTCGGCCGCACGCTGCACGTCGGCCGGCTCCGCGACGTCGCCGACCACGGGCACCGCCTCGCCGCCCTCGGCCTGCACGTGCTGGGCGATGCGCGCCAGCGTCTCACCGCTGCGTGCCAGCATCACCACCTTGGCGCCGGCCTGCGCCGCCAGCAGCACGGTGGCCAGGCCGATGCCGCTGGAGGCACCGGTGACGACGATGACCTGGTGGTCCAGGGGCTTGAGGGAGGGGTTCATGGAGAGTCCCTGGCAAGGCCCGTGCCGCCAGCCGGTCGCCCGGGCCTGCTAAGGTAGCGGCCATCATGTCCGTCCCGCCCTCCGGTTCCCCCCGCGTGCCGGCCCGCCGTGGCGAGCGGGCGATGGTGCCCGTGGCCGGGCCCGCCGCCCACTCGCCCGGCGAGCGGCTGGCCGATGCCCTGCTCGACGTGCTGGGGCATGTGCCGCGCTCGCGCGAGCCGGTCAGCAGCGATCCCGCCGAGGCGGTGCGCCGCCTCACCGCCCGCGCCGCGCGCCAGGCGGCCTCGGCGGCCGGGGCGCTGGCCTTGCCGCCGGGGCCGCTGGGCTGGCTCACCGTGCTGCCCGAGCTCATGGCGGTGTGGCGCATCCAGGCCCAGCTGGTGGCCGACATCGCGGCGGTGCATGGCCGACAGGGCCAGCTGGGGCGCGAGCAGATGCTGTGGTGCCTGTTCAAGCACACCGCCTCGCAGGCCGTGCGCGACCTGGTGGTGCGCGCCGGCGAGCGCTGGCTGGTCAAGAAGGCCGGCGCCGTGGCGCTGCGCGCCGCGGCCCGGCGCGTGGGCGTGAAGCTCACCCAGCAGGGCGTCGCCAAGGCGGCGTCGCGCTGGCTGCCGGTGGTGGGCGCCATGGGCGTGGCGGCCTATGCCTGGCACGACACCCGCCAGGTGGCGCGCTCCGCCGCCGAGCTGTTCGCCCGGCCGGTGGACGTGGTCGACGCCGGCGGCGAGGTGATCGACCTGCCGGCCGAGCCGGACTGACACGAACGGACACCACTGGGCGGGGCACCCGGCGCGCCGATTGCTGCGCCGCGGTGTTCCACTGCACTCCCCTCCAGACTCGAAAGAGAGGCCCCCGATGTTCCTGCGTACCTTGTCTGCCCTGATGCTGCCGCTGGCCTTGTCGGTGGCCGCGCATGCTGCCGCGCCGGCGCAGCCGCCCGGCCCGCCGCGGCTGTCGGTCAGCGGTGCCGACGTGCTCGACCCCTCCGGCAAGCCCATCCTGCTGCGCGGCTGGAACTGGGGCCACTGGGGCAAGGCCCAGCCGCAGGACGGCGCCGAGAACGCGGCCCAGGGCGCCAACGTGGTGCGCATCCCGCTGCGCTGGTGGGGCTTCTACAAGGGCCGGGGTGGCACGGTGGACAGCCGGGAGGACGGCGCCACCGCCACGGCCGGCATCGACCCGGCCAACCTGCGCCACCTGGACGACATGGTGCGCTGGGCCTCGGCCGCCAAGCTGTGGATCGTGCTGTTCGTGGACAGCGACTGCGGGCAGAACGGCACCCAGGACGCGCGGGAGCGCCAGTACTGCGACCCGCAGGGCCGCTACCCGCAGGGCCACAACTTCTGGACCGATGCCGAGGCGCGCAAGCGTTTCATCAACGTGTGGCGTTTCGTCGCCGCGCGCTACAAGGACACGCCCTACCTGGGCATGTTCGAGCCGCTGCCCGAGCCCAACCCGCCGGGCGTGCCGGATGCGCAGATCGCCGCCTTCTACGACGAGCTGATGGCGGCCATCCGCCCCGTGGCGCCCGGCGTGCCGTTCCTCGTCGGCGGCCGGGCCTACAAGGCCCCGGCCATCCGCGGCGTGTACAACCCGGCCTGGAAGGACGTGGTCTACACCGGCAACCTCTTCCTGCACGCGCGCAAGGCGGGCGGCGGCGAGGGCGCGCTGCAGGACATCCGCCAGCGCGCCCAGGAGCTGCTGGCGCTGCGCAACCAGCACAAGGTGCCGGTCTTCGTGCAGCAGGTGGGCGTGCGCTCGGGCGAGGACCCGGACCGCCGCATGGTGCGCGGCGTGCTGCAGCACCTGGTGGACCAGCGCATCGGCTTCGCCTACTGGGAGTACCGCGGCTCCACCAGCCCCGACGAGTACGGCGTGCACTACGAGCGCGGCAATCAGTGGGTGGCCAAGCGCGAGTGGATCGACGCGGTGAGTGCCGCGTTCCGCACCGCGCCTTAGGCCTTCGGGGCGCCCGCCCAGGCCTGCTGGAGGCAGCGCGCCGCCAGCGGCACCAGCCCCTCCGCCACCTCCTCCTTCGGCAAGGTGGCGAAGGGCAGGGGGGCGGCCGGCTCGCCGTCCCACAGGCTCAGCTGGGCCGGCAGGTTGCCGGAGGTCAGGATCACGGGCAGGCCGGGGCGCAGGCCGTGCGCCGCGTGGGCGAGCTCCAGCCCGGACACCTCCGGCATGTTGAGGTCGGTCACCAGCAGGTCGAAGGCGGCGGGGTCGGCGGCCAGCGTGCGCAGGGCCTGGGCCGGTTCGCAGCAGGTGGTGACCACGCAGCCCGCCCGCTGCAGCAGCTGCGCCACCATGAGCGCCAGCACCTCGTCGTCGTCCACGTACAGCACCCGCGCGCCCGGCAGGCGCGCGGCGGGTGCGGGCGCGCCGCCCGCGGGCGACGCGGTCGTCTCGGGCAGCGGCATCGCGGGCTCGGCCTGCGGCAGCGCGCCCGGCGCGGCCGGCAGCCACAGCCGGAACACGGTGCCCAGGCCCGGTGCGCTGTCGAGCGTGACGGTGCCGCCGTGGCCGGTGACCATGCCGTGCACCACCGACAGGCCCAGCCCGGTGCCCTCGCCCGGCGGCTTGGTGGTGAAGAACGGGTCGAAGATGCGGCTGTGCAGCTCGGGCGGGATGCCGGGGCCGTCGTCGGCCACCTCCAGGCACACCCAGCCGGCGTCCGCGCCGCGCCCGGGCGGGGCGACGGCAGGGGCCTGCGCCGCGTGCGCGTCCACCCGCGAGGCGCGGAAGCGCACGTGGCCGCCGCGGCCGCCCAGTGCCTGCCAGGCGTTGGTGCCCAGGTTGATGAGCGATTGCACCACCTGGGTGGCGTCGGCCATCATGGGCAGCGGGTCGTCGGGCAGTTCCCCATCCAGGCGCATGCCCGCCGGCAGCGCGGCCCGCAGCAGCCCCATGGCCTCCGCCACCAGCACGCGCGCGTCGCAGGGCTGGCGCTGGGCGGGCTGCTGGCGCGAGAAGGCGAGCAGCTGTCGCACCAGCTCGCGCGCCCGCAGGCCGGCACGGCGGATGGCGTCCAGGCGCTCGGCCGCCGGGTGGCCGGCCGGCAGCTCGTCGCGGGCCAGCACCTCGTTGCCCAGGATGGCCGCCACGACGTTGTTGAAATCGTGGGCGATGCCGCCGGCCAGCACGCCGACGGCTTCCATCTTCTGCGCCTGCGCCAGCTGGCTCTGCAGGGCCTGGCGTTCGGCCTCGGCGCGGCGCCGGGCGCTGATGTCGCGCAGGAAGGCGGCGAACAGCGGCTGCCCCTGCACCGACAGGTCGCTGAAGCTCACTTCCACCGGCACGTCGGATCCGTCGGCATGGCGGGCCAGCGTTTCGGTGCCGCGCCAGTTCAGGCGGCGCTGGCCGTCGCGCAGGTAGCGCGCCATGCCGGCCACATGCGCCGCGCGCAGGTGCGGCGGCTGCAGGACGGCCAGGTCCTGCCCGATCAGGCTCTCGGGCGCGTGGCCCAGCAGCTCGCGCGTCGCCGGGTTCGCAAAGAGGATGCGGCTGTGGCCGTCGATGATGACCACCGCATCGGCCGTGGCCTGCCACAGCAGGCGGTAGCGCTGCTCACCTTCGCGCAGCGCCTGTCGGGCGGCGATCAGCTCGGCCTCGAGCTGATGGGCGCGGTCCAGGGCGCGCTGCAGGGGGTCATCCGGGAGCGGGTCAGGCGCGGTCACGCGGCCAGCATAGCGGAGCTCGGCGCGGCGCGTGCGTGCACGCTTGCACGGTGCTGACGGCGCTGCCGCCGGATCGGCCGGTTGTCATTGACGGCCGTCAGGCCGGGGGCCGGACGCGGGCCGATGTGTGGGCAGTCCGTCACACCGCGCATGCCCCACCGGTTCACTGTCATGCCAATCGACCGATAGGGATCGTCAATGCCCGGGCCGGGGCCACAACTCCGGCCATGCCCATTCATACCGGAGGATCCATGTTTCAGAACCTGAGCTTCAAGCGAAAGATCGGCACGCTGGTGGGCGTGGCGGTCGTCGGCATGGCGGTCGTGACCGCGGTGTCGTTCTTCCAGCTGCGCGACCGCATCGTGCAGGGCCGCACCGACCGGCTGGTGACGGCCGTCACGTCGGCCCACTCCATCGTGCTGGCATACCAGGAGAAGGCCGCCGCGGGCGCCATGCCGGTGGAAGAAGCGCAGAAGGCGGCCAAGGACGCGCTGCGCGTGGCCCGCTATGGCGAGGGCCGCCAGGACTACCTCTACATCTGGACGGCCGAGGGCGGTGGTCTCATGCACCCCATCAAGCCCGAGTGGGACGGCCAGCCGATGATCGGCAAGGTGAAGGACCTGGACGGCATGGACATCGTGCAGGCGCTGGTGACCGCGGTGGGCAAGCAGCCCGACGGCGCCTTCGTGCCCACGCAGTTCCCCCGGCCTGGCCAGAAGGAGCCGGTGCCCAAGCTGCAGTACGTGCAGTCCGTCAAGGGCTGGGGCTGGATCGTGGGCTCGGGCGTCTACATGGACGACGTGGACGCCGAGGTGCGCGCGGCGCTGTGGCGCACGCTGGCCATCACCGTGGCGGTGCTGGGCACGATCGGCACCCTGGGCGTGGTGGTGGCGCGCAGCGTGCTGGGCCAGATCGGCGGCGACCCGGCCGACGCCCTGCAGGTGATGAACCGCGTGGCCAAGGGCGACCTCTCGGTGAACCTGGGCACGCATGCGCGGGGCAGCCTGCTCGCCGGCCTGGACGAGATGATCGCCTCGCTGCGCGGCACCGTGGCCCAGGTGCGCCGCTCCACCGATTCCATCGCCACCGCCTCCAGCCAGATCGCCGAAGGCAACCATGACCTGTCCGCGCGCACGGAACAGACGGCATCCAACCTGCAGCAGACGGCCGCGTCGATGGAGGAGCTGACCGGCACCGTGAACCAGACCTCGGCCTCGGCCCGCCAGGCCAACGAGCTGGCGGCGTCGGCCTCGGAAGCCGCCGAGCGCGGCGGCCGCGTGGTCACCGAGGTGGTGGCGACGATGGAGGAGATCAACCAGAGCTCGCGCCGCATCGAGGACATCATCGGCGTGATCGACGGCATCGCCTTCCAGACCAACATCCTGGCGCTGAACGCGGCGGTGGAGGCCGCGCGCGCCGGCGAGCAGGGCCGCGGCTTCGCCGTGGTGGCAGGTGAGGTGCGCAACCTCGCGCAACGCTCCGCCAACGCCGCCAAGGAGATCAAGACGCTGATCGCCGCCTCGGTGGAACGGGTGCAGTCCGGCACGCAGCTGGTGGGCAGTGCCGGCACCGCCATGGCCGACATCGTGCAGCGCGTGCGCCACGTGAGCGGCATCATCAACGAGATCACCCATGCCGCCGCCGAGCAGTCGCAGGGCATCGGCCAGGTCAATGCCGCGGTGACCAACCTCGACCAGATGACGCAGCAGAACGCCGCCCTGGTGGAGGAATCGGCCGCCGCTGCCGAGAGCCTGCGCGAGCAGGCCCAGCGCCTGGCGGACGTGGTGCAGGTGTTCCGGATCGAGGGCTGAGGCGCGGCCGCCTCGTCCCGGCCTCTTGCCTGCCTCTCCCCCGCCGCTCAGCGCGTGGGGCTGGGGACCGGCACCGCGATGCCGGTGGCCTCACGCTGCACGCCCAGGTAGCCCTCGACGGTGTAGAGCATGCGCCCGGCCGCATCGATGTCCCGCACCTTGGTCGCGTTGTCCCAGGGGTTGCGGTCGGTCATGGTCTTCAGGTCGTGCACCTGCCACGACCCGTCCGGCTGGCGGTCCCAGGCCACCGCGGCGAACTCGTCCGGGCGCAGCTTGGGTTTGCGGTCCTCGCAGTAGCCGGCGATCACGCTGTCCGGGCTGATCGCCATGGCGAAGCAGCGCAGGAAGCCGGGCAGCATGGGCAGGTGCTGCGGCAGGCGTCGGCCGAGCGCCGGTGACCAGTAGAACGCATGCCCGTGGCCGAGCGGCTGGCCGTCCGGGCCGGTCGCGTCCTGCATGCCCACCACCTCGTCGCGGTCGTTGACGTCCAGCACGCGGGTGGCGGGCGCGAACGCCTTGACCCCGGTCCGGGGCGACCAGAAGAAGCCGGCCATCGAGCCGGCGGGCGTCACGTCCTTGAGCTCCAGAACGCCCACGACATGGCCCTGGCCATTGATCGCTTCCGCCCGCATGAGGCGCACGCCACGCGGCATGGGCAGCACCCTCGGCTTGCCCTCGGCCGACCAGACGACCGCCCGACCCGGTAGATCGGGGAGGGTGTAGTCGATGACGGTCCCCGCCACCTGGCCGGCGTCGTTGATTCCGACGGCGTAGGTCCACGCTTGCGGCAGGTTGAGGCTCTCGCCGAGATCGACGACACCGCCGGTGGCGGGCCACAGCACCGCCCGGCCCGGCGCCCCGTCGCTGAACTGCCATCCCACCGCGCTGCCGGCCTCGTTGACGCCCGCCGCCGTGCCGCCGGTGTACAGCGGGGAACTCAGCGGCAGGAAGGTGTAGCCGCCCTCGGCTGCGGTGCGGATCGGCATGACGGCCGTGCGATGCTGGCCGACGATGACGCCCGACGAGTTCATGCGGCTGGGCACCACGTCCGGGTCACGCGAGAGCTCGACCAGGCGGTATTCGCTCGCCACCTGGCCGGCGGCAGGCTGCGGCTGAGCGGCGGCAGAGCCGGCGAGAAGTGCCGCGGCCAGGCCGAGGCCACGACCGACGAGGGGGCGGCCATGGTGGCGACTTGCCGCCGCATCCGGGGCTGGGGGGTGTGGCATGGGGCTTCCGTCGATCGAAAGCGCCATGTTAGGCGGGGCGTCCCGGTCGAGCGGTGCCGCTGTCGATGAACGACGCGCCGACCCCCTAAGTGCCACTGGCTGCCGGTGGGGTCCCGGCGCCCCTGACGGCAGAGAATCCGCCGCTTCATCCCCAGGAGCTGGCATGGACCACCCACGTCGACGCATCACCCTCGGTGCCCTGGCCGGCGCCGCACTGGCGTACGCGCCGGCCACCCGTGCGGCAGCGTGCCGCTACCTCATCGAACCCTTGGCCGACACGGGGGTCGCCCAGGTCCTGCCCCAGGCGATCAATGCCAGTGGCATGGTCACCGGTTCCGCCAGCACGAGTTGGCCGGGCGGCCGGTATGGCAAGGCCTTCAAGGGCGTTCCCCAGCGCATGAAGCTGGCTCCTTGGGACGGCGAGGCGTCGACCGGCGTGGGCATCAACGACCTGGGCGTCGTCGTCGGCCAGCACGAACAGCCGGTGAACATGCCCGCCTGGCGCTGGGACCGGGAGGGCCTGTCGCCGATCGCGGTGGCCGGCGCCCCGACGCTGGACCATGCGGCGGACATCAACAACGCGGGCCTGATCGTCGGGACCACGCTCAACACGGACATGTGGCTCACCGATGGGCACGACATCGTGTGGTTGCCGCGCCTGGCCGGGCAGACACGGGTCTGGGCAGGACGCCTCAGCCACGCCGGCATCGCCTGTGGCTGGCGGCTGCTGGCCGACGGCGTGAGCGATGCCTTCGTGTGGGACGGCGCCGAGGCGACCTCGCTGCAGCTGCCCTTTGCCGTCCAGCACGCGCGGGACATCAACGACGCGGGGCAGGTGTGCGGCGATGTCCGCAGCGACGTCAATGGGTTGCCGCAGGCGTTCATGTGGGACCGGGGAAGGCTCCGGCTGCTGACCGGCGGCCCGGACTTCGCGGTGAACGCCGCGATCGCCCACGCCATCAACCGCCACGGCGTGGTGGTGGGCGATGCCAAGGCCTCACCGAAGGGCCGCAAGCACTACGGGACGGCCTTCATCTGGAAGGACGGGGTCATGCAGGACCTCAACGTCGTCACCGGGGCCCAGGCGCAGGGATGGTTCCTCGCCACCGCGACAGGCATCAACGACCGCGGCCAGATCGTGGGTCGCGGAGCACCGACACGCCACGGCCGCCTCCTGGGCTACGTCGCCACGCCGGTGGCTTGCGGCCCCTGAGCCCTGGCCGCCACGGCCCGTCGGCTGACCACCCGGCTCAATCGGCCCCGTCGCCTCGGGGGACGGCGCCCGCGAGTGCCATGAACAGGCGCATGCCGAGTTCGGCCAGGTCGTCTGTCGACGGGCCTGGGTAGACCGTGTGGGCGCGCTGGGGGCACGCGAAGAGCTCTTCGCGACCGAGGTAGGTGCGCGCCAGGCCGCTGTTGCCGGGTCGGTACCGCTCGACCAGCCATGCGGCGGCGTCGGGCGCCAGCAGGCGCCGTTGATCGCCGGCATCGCCGAGGTCCCTGATGGCGTGGAGGAAGGCGGCGCGGTGCGCGCCGCTGCCGGGCAGGCGTGCGAAGAGGTTGGCGAAATGGCAGGCCGCCGGCGAGAGCCGGGGCTGGGCACGCTGCCCGGCCGTCAGCGGGGGCAGCCGGGCGCCAATCACTTCCGCGAAGTCGTCCACCACGCTGTCGCCCACGAGGCGGCCGGGCTCGTGCACCCGCAGCACGATCGCGCCTTGCCCGAACGGCTCGCTCCATTCCGCCACGCGGGCCGCATAGTCGAACAGGCCCAGCTCGCGATGGCGCTGCACGAAGTCGTCGAAGGTCAGGCTCGCCATCGGCAATGGCACGCGGCTCTTGGCGACCTGGTTGAACCAGGACTCGACCCAGAGGTCCTGCCGGCGCAGGTAGCAGACCACGCGCACATCGAAGTCCTGCAGCACCTCCGCCACCCAGCCGAGCGCACGGCGTCGCAGGGTGGGGCGCTGCTCGAAGAGGTGCCAGAAGACCTCCTCGCTGAGCACCACGCCCGGCTCGGGGGCCTGGCGCAGTTGGTCCAGGAACGGCATCCACACGTCGCCCGCGCGCGCCGGCTGGTCGCCTGCCTCGTGGAGCGCGTCCACCAGGAACCGGTGCTGGGTCTTCAGCCGTGCGCCGGCAGGCACCTCGGGGTACAGCAGGCCCTGGCGGCTGAGCGCCTCGCGGTGGCGGTGCAGGTGCAGCTGCAGGGCGGTGGACCCGGTCTTGGTCTGGCCGATGTGAAGGTACAGGCGCTTGCGCATGGGTTCGCCTACACGCGGTAGCGGCGCCCTTCGGCGCGGCCGTAGCGGCGGTAGTGGGTGACGGGGTCGATGCCGGTGCGGGCGACGTCCTGGTTCAGCGCCAGGTACTGGGCGGGGTCGAAGTCGGCCGGCAGCGGCGTGGCCGGGGGCACCGCGCGGCGAGGGTGGTGGCCGGGTGCGGCGGTGACGCGCGCCAGGGCATCGCCCAGCCGGCGGGCCAGCCGGTGCAGGGCGCTGGCACCGCGCGCCGGCGGACGCGGGCCCGCGGGTGGACCGGCCTGGGCCCGCCGCAGCCGGGCCAGCTCGGCCAGGTCGCGCTCCAGGCGCTGACGCAGTTCGCGCACGGGCACGGCGGCGGGCGCGGCGGTGTCGCCTGGCGGCGTGGCCGGCGCCTCGGGCGGCCGGGCGCGCAGCCGGAAGGGCGCGTCCAGCAGCAGCAGCGTGCGACCAGCCTGGCGCTCGGCCACCTGCGCCCAGAACGCGGGTCGGCCCGAGTCCTGCAGGCGCGCCACCCAGTGGGCCTGCAGGGCATCGAACCGCTGCACGAACTCGGCCAGGCGGTCGAGGTAGCGCTGCATGGCGGCCAGGCGCTGCGCCGGTGCCACGGCGGGCAGGGCGCGGGCGCTGCGTGCGCCGTGGTTCACCAGCACGGTGGCGCGGCGCGGCGCGTCGGGGGCGGGCATGCCTGGGTAGAGGAAGGGCCGCACCGCTGCCCGTCCGGCCAGGTCGTCGGGCGCTCCGCCCTGCAGCAGGCGCTCGAAGTCCGCGTCGGACAGCGGCTCCATGGCCGGGCCCGCCACCTGGGGCAGCACGCGCCGGTAGTGCACGTCGAAGGCCGGTGTCAGCAGCTCGCCGTCGGTGTCGCACAGGGCGTCGAGCACGGCCTGGTACAGGGCGATGCCGGCCAGGTCGTCGATGGCCGCATGCTCGGCCAGGCGGCGCTCGAACCAGGCCGCCAGGGCATCGGGCCGCGGCGCCGCGTAGGTGAGGTTGATGAGCACGCCGTGCAGGATGGCCTGGTACTCCTGGGCGTGGCTGTGGCCGGGTTCGTGCCAGGCCGCGAGGTGGGGCAGCGTGACCACCGGCAGCCCGGCGGCGCGGGCGCGCAGCGAGTACTCGATGTCGTCGCCACGCAGGAAGAAGGCCGCGGGCAGGCCGAGCCGGCGCACGGCTGCCAGCGGCAGGCCCAAGAAGATGAAGGTGGTGTACTCGCAGCGGTTCAGCGGCCCGAAGGCGTCCAGGTGCTCGAAGCCGTCCAGCGCCAGGCCGTGCCTGAGCAGCGTGGGCGAGAGATGGCGCTCGGGCGGCGGGCCGCCGGCGTCCACCGCGCCGGTGGCGGGCGAGCGGCCCCAGTGGCCGCCGTCCTCCCACACCCGGGTGGGCGCACTCTTCATCAGCACGGGCAGGCTGCACACATGGTCGCCGCGGCGCAGGGCGGCGTGCATCCAGTAGCGCGACAGCGATTCCATCGACAGCAGCAGGTCGTCGTCGAGGATGAGCACCTCGTCGGGCACGGCGGCGCCGGCCGCCTCGTCGCGCGCCACGTCCAGCAGGACGCGGTGCAGCAGGTGGCTGGCGTTGCCGCCGCCGCCCAGGTTGGGGCCGGTGTGCACCTGCAGCGCCAGGCCGAGCGCCGCGGCGTCGTGCCAGTGGGCCTCGGCGTCCGCGCTGGTGTCCAGCACGTGGAAGCGGGTGCGGCGCAGCAGGGCCTCGTGCCAGGGGTCGTGCTGGGCGCCGTCGGCCAGGCGCTCCAGCTGGGCGCGCAGGTCGGCGCTGCGGCCCCAGGTGCGCATCAGCACCGCCAGGCCGGCCCGCGGGCGCGGCGCGGTGCGGGTGCACCAGGCGGCCTCGTGCAGCCGGGCGCCGTCGATGGCGTCCAGGTGCCAGAACAGCCGGGTCGCGGGCGGCAGCGCCGACAGCGGGCCGAGCGGCAGCACATGGCGGCTGCGTTCGGGCGCGTCGAGGGTGCGCTGCTGCACGCACACCGGCGGCCGGCCCGGCGCCGCGCCCATCACCCGCACCCGCAGGTGGCCCTGCGCCTCGATCACCAGGCCCAGCTCGCCGGCCTGCGTCAGCTGGGCCCAGGGCTCGGCGTAGAAGCTCTGGCGCAGCGTGCCGCCACCCAGCCAGTCGTCGGCCCGCAGGTCGATCCAGGGCGCATACGGCGGCCAGGCCACGCCCTCGCTGGCCGCCAGGTACAGCGAGGGCGCGCCGATGAGCGAGCGGTCCAGCGCCTGCAGGCGGTACCAGGGGCCGCGGTCGTCGCAGTGCCAGGCGGGCAGGGCGGAAGGCAGGGCGTCCAGGGGCATGGCGGTCGGCGCGGCGGGTGGCCAGAAGGGGCACCCGGCCATGGTGGCGTGCGTGCATGACGGTCGCCCCGCTGTCCCTGGCCCGAACGGCCTGCGTCCGCGTCACGCCGCCGTCACGCCCGGGTCACGCCGCGGGCCTAACCTGCCGCGTCCTGCCTCCACGGCCCTTCGCGCCCCCTGCCTGTGCCCATCCCCTTGTCCAGCACGCCGGACCTCGGCGACGCCTTCCTGCGCGGCGCCGAGGCGGCGCAGTCGATCGCGTCGCCGCAGCAGTTCTTCGTCTGGCTGCGGCTGCACCTGCACCGCTTCGTGCCGCACGACCTGGCGCTGTGCTGGGCCCGCGCGCCCGGTGCCGGCGAGCCGCGCGTGCAGGTGCTGAACTGCGTGCCCCTGGCCCCGGCCGTGCAGCAGGGGCTGGACGATCCGTCCTCGGCCTGGTGGCCGCAGGCGGCCGACCAGTGGGGCCAGGCCGACGAGCGCGCCTGCGAGGTGGCGCCGCCGCCCGCGCTGCGCGCCGCGGGCTTCGGCCCGGCGTGCTGGCACGGCGTGCGCTGGGCCCCGGCGGCCCGGCCGCAGCTGGCCTTCGCCTTCTTCCGCCAGTCCGCCGGTGACGCCGCCGCCGTGGCGGCCAGCCTGGCCGCGCTGGACCTGTGGATGCCCTACCTGCACTTCGCCTGGTGGCGCGCGGAGGGGGGCGCCGTGCGACCGGCCGGCGCGCGGGCCGAGGGCCGCGCCAGCACGCTCACCGCGCGCGAGATCGAGGTGCTGTCCGCGGTGCGCGAGGCGAAGGCCAATGCGCAGATCGGCGCGCAGCTGGGCATCAGCCCGCTGACGGTGAAGAACCACCTGCGCAGCATCCAGCGCAAGCTGGGCGCCCGCAACCGGGCGCACGCCGTGGCCGAGGCCATGGCCCGGCGGCTGATTTCGTGACAGCTGCATGCGGCCGCATGGCCCGAACGCCCGGGCGGCACGCGTCGGCGTGACCACACGCCTGTCACCCCGCCTCGCCACAGTGCCGCCTTGTTCGGCACGCCTTCATCGCGGCCGACACCCACCACACACACGATGGAGTACCGCATGAAGATTCGCCTGATCGCCCTGGCCGCGCTGGCCGCCACCGGCTCGGCCCACGCGCTGACGCCGGCCCAGATCGACACCGCCCGTGCCGCCGGCACGCTGAAGGAGGTGTACATCGCCGGTGCCTCGGCCCAGCGCCTGTTCATCGGCGCCTGGTTCCAGCAGAACTGCAAGTCCACCACGTTCGACGTGTTCTTCAACGGCACCGGCAGCGCCCCCTCGGGCAGCAACCACCGCGCCTACTCCTGCGAGCTGAGCAAGAAGGTCGGCAACTGGGTGGCCGGCACCCAGGTGCTGCTGGTCAAGCGTGACCAGGGCGGCTCCACCCAGGGCGTGAACCCCATCGCCACCGGCACGGCGCAGGACATGATGGTGGTGGACGGCACCTGCACGGCCACCGGCAACCCGCGCCCGGCCACCGACATCCTGGTGCCTACCTACGCGTGCAACGGCGTGTCGTCGCGCGTGGCCGACGCCGGCGTGTCCGACGTCGAGCCGGCGCTGTTCCAGAAGCCCGTGAACCTGCTGGCCCCGGCCGTGGCGGTGAACACCTCCACCCTCGATTCGCGCGCCTTCAACCAGACCATCATGGGCGTGGCGGTGAACAAGAAGCTGTACCGCGCGCTGCAGGAGGCCCAGGGCCTGATCCCCGCCGGTGGCGCGCTGGACGACGCCCCGGCCAAGCAGCCGTCGCTGAACTCCGCGTTCGTCGCGGCCGCCCTGTCGGGCAAGCTGTCGGGCAGCACCGCCGCCAAGCTGGGCTGGAACGCCGTGGTGCCGGCCAGCGTCGACTCCGCCATCCTGTCCAAGCAGGTCAACGTGTGCCGCCGCAACATCGGCTCGGGCACGCAGGCGTCCTTCAACGTCGAGTTCCTGAACGCCGGCTGCGGCACGGGCACGGCGGTGCACACCCCCGTGGGCCAGACCGTCGGCACCGCCAACTCCACCGCCATCACCTCGCCGGCCCTGGCCGAGACGGGCACGCTGGCCTGGAACCTGGCCTCGGGCTCCAGCACGGTCGAGTCCTGCCTGGGCACCACGGTGGAGAACCTGCCTGGCACCGCCTACGCCATCGGCATGCTCAGCCGCGAGAACACGCCCACCCCCACGGGCACCGGCACCGACAAGGGCTACCGCTTCGTCAAGCTCGACGGCGTGGCGCCGCTGCGTGACAACGCCAAGACCGGCGAGTACGGCTTCGTCTACGCGGCCACCATGCAGTGGCACAAGACGCTGCTGACGGACGCCGACAAGAAGGCCTTCCTGAGCAACCTGCGCACCAACGGTGGCCGCGCTTCCGCGCTGAACATCGCCGACGTGGACACCCAGCAAGGCGTGCTGGCCCTGCCCACCACCTACACCGGTGCCTACGCCGACATCACCGACCCGGTGACCCTGAAGTTCGCCTCGCGCATGGACCGCAACACCGCCGCCAGCTGCTCGCCGCTGCGCCTGGTGAAGTAGGCGGGCCTTCCTCCACGCATTGCCGTCGTTGGGCGGGCCGGCTGGCGACAGCCGGCCCGTTTTTCTTCCATGCCTCCACGCATCCTCATCGTCGGCGCCGGCCTGTACGGCGCCACCTGCGCCCGCGAGCTGCACGACGCGGGCTGCCGCGTCCACGTGATCGAGCAGCGCGCGGCACCCGGCGGCAACTGCGCCACGCGGCATGTGCCCGAGGCCGACTGCCACGAGCACGTGCACGGCGCCCACATCTTCCACACCGACAACGAGCGCGTGTGGCGCTGGGTGCAGCGCTTCGCCCGCTTCAACGGCTACACCCACCGGGTGAAGGTGCGCCACGGCGCGCAGCTCTACAGCTTCCCCATCAACCTGTTCACGCTGCACCAGGTGTTCGGCGTGGCCACCCCGGCCGAGGCGCAGGCGGTGCTGGCGCGCGAGCGTGTGCCCATCGCCGAGCCGGCCAACCTGGAGGAGCAGGCGCTGGCCAGCGTGGGCCCCACGCTGTACCGCCTGTTCATCGAGGGCTACACGCGCAAGCAGTGGCAGCGCGACCCGCGCGAGCTGCCCGCCGACATCCTCAAGCGCATCCCCGTGCGCCTGGATTTCGACGACGGCTACTTCAACGACCGCTTCCAGGGCATCCCCGTGGGCGGCTACTCGGCGATGTTCGACCGCCTGCTGGCCGGCGTGCGCGTGGACTTCGGCGTGGACTTCCTGCGCGACCGCGAGCACTGGCTCGCGCGTCACGACCATGTCATCTACACCGGGCCGATCGACGCCTTCTTCGACCATGGCCACGGGCGACTGGGCTACCGCTCGCTGCGCTTCGAGCGCGAGCTGCTGCCGCTGGATGACTACCAGGGCTCGGCCGTGGTCAACCACACCGACGCGGCGGTGCCCTGCACCCGCATCATCGAGCACCGCCACTTCGAGCGGCCCGAGCCCGGCCGCCGCCGCACGGCCGGCCACACGCTCATCACGCGTGAGTTTCCCCTGGACGGCGGGCCCGGCCGCGAGCCCTACTACCCGGTCGCCACGGCGGACAACCTGGCGCGCCTGGCGCGCTACCAGGCCATGGCCGCGTCGCTGGTGCCGCAGGTGCACTTCGGCGGGCGCCTGGGCAGCTACCGCTACCTGGACATGCACCAGGTGATCGCCGCCGCCCTGGCCCATGTGCAGCGGGTGCTGGACACCCCACGTCACGCGGCTGTCGCATCCGGCATCGAACCATGAGCCGAACGGGGCAGGGGCCGGCCGTGGCCGCGTCACCCCCGCTCGCGAACATCCACGCCGTGAAAACCTTGAGAGCCATCCTCCTGGGCCTGGGCGGCCTGTGCCTGGCGCTGCCGGCCGTGCGCGCCGCGGAGCCGGGCTTCGACCTGCTGGAGCTGCAGGTCGAAGGCAACACCGTGCTGCCGGCCGCCGCCATCGAGGCGGCCGTGGAGCCGCACCTGGGCCCCGGCCGTGGCATGGCCGGCGTGGAAGCCGCGCGCACCGCGCTGGAGGCGGCCTACCAGAAGGCCGGCTACCTCACCGTGCTGGTGGACGTGCCGGAGCAGAAGGTGGACGGCGGCACGGTGCGCCTGGCGGTGCTGGAGGGCCGCGTGGGCGGCCTGTACGTGCTGGGTTCGCGCTACCACGACCAGGGCTGGATCCGTGCCAAGGTCAGCGCGCTGCAGGCGGGCGGCGTTCCCAACTTCAACGAGGTGCAGGCCCAGCTCGCCGAGGTCAACCGCGACAGCCGCCGCGTGCAGCCCGTGCTCAAGCCCGGCAAGCTGCCGGGCACGGTGGATGTCGAGCTGCAGGTGGAGGACCGGCTGCCGCTGTCCGGCTCGGTGGAGCTCCACAACCAGCACTCGGCCGGCACCGAGCCGCTGCGCATGCAGGCCTCGCTGCGCTACGACAACCTGTTCCAGCGCGACCACTCGCTGGGCCTGACCTTCATCACCGCGCCGGGCCAGCCGCGGCAGTCGCTGGTGGGGGTGGCCAACTACCTGATCGCCGAGCCCTCGGGCGACTCGTGGAACGTGTCGCTCACCTTGTCGGACAGCGACGTGGAGACGCTGGGCGGCACCCAGGTGCTGGGCCGCGGCGCCACGCTGGGCCTGCGCCGCGCGCAGGTGTTCGGCCGCCGCGGCGGCGACCGCACGGCGGTGCTCACCTGGGGCGCGGACCTGAAGCTGCTGCGCGAGCGCACCGTGTTCGGCGAGGCGGGCTTCTCCACGCCGCTGCGCTACCTGCCGTTCCAGCTGGCCTACAGCGACGCCAGCTACGCCGCGGCCGAGCGCTGGCAGTGGAACGCCAGCCTCACGGCGGCCTGGCGCGAGCTGCTGCAGCGCGATGTGGACTGCCCGCTGGCCAGCGGCGGCAGCGGCCCGCAGGACCAGTTCGCCTGCAAGCGCAAGGGCGGCGACGGCAGCTTCCTGGTGGGCAAGGTGGACCTGCGCACGCAATGGCGGCTGGGCGAGCCGGCCGCCGCCGGGAACAGCCCGGACACGCCAGGCGCCGCGGGCTGGGGCTGGCTGCATGCGCGCCTGGGTGCCCAGGTGGCCTCGGGCGCGCTCGTCAGCAGCGAGCAGTACGCCATCGGCGGCGCCGACACGGTGCGCGGCTACCGCGAGAGCGAGGCCACGGGCGACCGCGGGCTGATCGGCTCGCTGGAGTGGCGCTCGCCCAACCAGGCCAATGCCGGCACGCCGGGCCTGCGTGAGCTGTTCCCGCTGGTCTTTGCCGAGGCCGGGCGGGTGTTCACGCTCGACGCGGCCGCGGGCCAGGCGCCGGCGCAGTCGCTCGCGTCCTTCGGCCTGGGCCTGCGTTTCGTGGCACTCGGCGACGGCGCCACCACCGCCGAGGGCGGCCTCGACCTCGGCTTCCCGCTGCGCGCCACCGGCCACAGCCGCGTGGGCGACCCCTACGTGCATGCCCGCCTGGCCACGCGCTTCTGACGCGCCCGGCCCCCGCCACCCCCTTCTTGCCGCGACCATGACCCGCCGCCCCACTGCCTCTGCCCGCCACACCCGCTGCGCCGGCCGCCGCCACCTGCACGCGCGCCTGAGCCCCCTGGTGGCCGCCCTGGCGGCCTGCTGGCCGCTGTGGGTGGCGGGGCAGTCGCGCCCGCCCATCGCACCGCCGCCGCCCAACACCGTGCCGGTGCCGGCCGTGAGCTGGCGGGTCTATGGCAGCGGCAGCGCCGCGCCCGTCAACACGCCCAACCCGAACGGCGGTATCGACCAGACCATCCGCCAGGACAGCCAGCGCGCCATCTACCAGTGGCAGAGCTTCGACATCGGCGCCAACTCCAGCGTCACCTTCGACATGGTGCAGGCCAACTCGGCGGCGCTCAACCGCGTGTTCAGCGGCTCACCCTCGCGCATCTTCGGCAAGCTCAACGCCACCAACGGCGGCGAGATCTACCTCATCAACGCCAACGGCATCCTGTTCGGCCGCGGCGCGCAGGTGAACACCGGCGCGCTCGTCGCCTCGGGCCTGAACATCTCGGACAACGAGTTCCTGTCCGGCCTCACGAACCACCTGCTGTACGACCGCACGAACCCTGCCTTCCGCTACGACGGCGCGGCGGCCGACTTCGTGGACGCGAAGAACTTCGTGCGCGTGGACGAGGGGGCGACGATCACCACGACGAACGGCGGCCGGGTCTTCCTGTTCGCCAAGCGGGTGGAGAACGCCGGCACCATCACCACGCCGGGTGGCCAGACCATGCTGGCCGCGGGCGGCGAGATCTACCTGCAGCAGCCCTCGGACAACCCGCTGTACGCGTCCGAGGCCAACCCCGACGTGCCGGCGCTGCGCGGCCTGCTGGTGGAGGTGGGCGCCGGCCCGGCCGGGGCGCCCGAGGGCGTGCACGGCAGCGCGGTGAACGAGGCCACCGGCGTGATCAGCACGCCGCGCGGCAACGCCACCATCGTGGCGATGGCGGTCAACCAGATGGGCCGCATCACGGCCACCACCAGCGTCACCGAGAACGGCTCCATCATCCTGCGCGCCCAGGGGGCGGCGCAGGCGCTGAACGAGGGCGTGCGTGCCACGGAAGCAGGCGCGCTGGTGCTGGGCGAGGGCAGCCTCACCGAGATCACGCCGGACGACGGGACGGCCGGCAACGGCGGCGAGCCGCTGACCAGCGACGGCAATGCCGTGTTCGTGGCCCCGCGCATCGACCTGGCCGGCCGCAGCGTGCTGCTGGACCGCCACGCGAAGGTGGTGGCGCCGGGTGCCATCGTCGACATCCGCGCCGAGGCCGTGCCCAACACCCAGCCGGGCGACGGCCGCGGCTACACCGGCGACGGCACCGGCGACGGCTCGGGCGACCAGCGCATCGTGCTGGCCGACGGCGCGCTGATCGACGTCTCGGGCACCACCGACACCACCGAGAGCGTGGAGCGCTGGTTCGTCACCACCGGCCTGCTGGGCAGCAACGACCTGCGCGACGCCCCGCTGCAGCAGGACGGCCTGCTCTGGCGCAGCCGCGTGACCCTGGACGTGCGCGACGACTCCGCGATGCTCGGCAGCCTGGAGAGCTACCGCGACGGCCTGCAGCAGACCATCGGCGAGCGGCTGTCGGCAGGCGGCACCGTGCGCATGACGGCCGGCAGCGGCGTGCTCACCCATGCCAACTCGCGCATCGACGTGTCGGGCGGGCAGGTCACCTACACCGGCGCCTATGTGCGCGAGACGCAGCTCATCGGCGCGGACGGCCAGCTCTACAGCCTCACCGACGCGCCCGCCGACCTGGTCTACACCGGCGCGGTGAACCTGCAGAAGGGCGGCGCCGCCGGCTTCGACCGCTGGGGCGTGAAGGTCAACTACGGCAACCTCTCGCCGGCGCGCTACGAGGCCGGCTACACCGAGGGGCGCGCGGCCGGCAGCGTGCAGATCGTGGCGCCCACCGTGGTGCTCGATGGCCAGATGGACGCGCACGTCATCCAGGGCGAGCGCCAGCAGCGCGGTGACGATGCGTTGGCCGTGGGCGGCAGCCTGGCCATCGGTGCCGTCACGCAGAACGGCCAGGACTTCACCTCCGGCAACTACCAGGGCGGGCCGGTGCTGCGCGACTTCACCCTCAGCCGCGACGGCTCCGCGGTGGACCGCGACCAGCTCTGGGCCGACGCCATGCAGGCCATGCTGCCTGCCAGCTCCGGCATGCGCACGGGGCAGCTCGAGGCCGCCGGCTTCCAGCAGGTGGCCGTGGCCGCCGAGGGCGACGTGGCCCTGAACGCCGGCGACCCCAACGCCCGGCTGGACCTGGGCGACCAGGCCTCGGTGCGGTTGCTGTCGCAGTCCGGCGACGTGACGGTGGGCGGCACCGTGCGCAGCGCGGGCGGCTCCGTGGAGCTGAACGCGCGGCAGGGCCAGGCGCGGCTGGAGTCGGGCGGGCAGGTGCAGCTGCAGGGCCGGTTCGTCAACACGCTGCAGGACGGGCCGCGCCCCACCCAGGCCACCGTGGGCGGCAGCTTCAGCGCCAGCGGCGGCCAGGGCGTCACGCTGGCGGCGGGCAGCGTGGTGGATGTGTCCGGCGGCGCGGTGGTGGACGAGGACGGCCGCGTGCGGGGTGGGGATGCGGGTCGCATCGCGCTGGCCCACACGGCCGCCGCGGCCGGTGACGCACCCGGGCTGGTCATGGACGGCACGCTGCGCGGCGAGGCCTTGGGGGCCGCGGCCGGCGGCAGCCTGGGCCTCACCGCGCCGCAGATCCAGGTGGGCGGCACGCCGGCCGAGCCTGGCACGCTCACGCTGGACGCCGCCTCCCTGCTGCAGGGCGGCTTCGCCAGCCTGACGCTCGACGGCCGCCACCAGCTGGAAGTGGCCGCGGGCAGCCGCACCGAGCTGCGCCGCGACGAATACCGGGTGGACCCGCGCGATGCGGCGCTGCTGGCCAGCGGCGGCGACTGGCGCGACTTGGCCACCGCCGGCCCGGCTCCCGGCGTGACGCCGGCACCCGTGAGCCTGACGCTGCGCTCGTCGGGCACGGACGCCAGCGACGGCCGGCTGGTCGTGCATGAGGGCGCGGTGATCGAGGGCCCGGCGCGGTCGTCCATCCACCTGCAGGCGCAGAACCAGCTGCTCATGGACGGCGAGCTGCGCAGCGCGGGTGGCAACGTGTCGCTGGGCATCAACGCCCGGCAGGTCACCGAGACCGGCCAGCCGGTGTCCACCGTGCTGTGGGTGGGCGAGCATGCGCGCATCGACGTGTCCGGCACCACGCTGCTCACGCCCACCACCGACGGCACGCGCCAGGGCGAGGTGCTGGCGGGCGGCACCATCACGCTGTCGGCCAAGGGGGCCTCGGGCACCCAGCCGGTGCTGGTGCTGCAGCAGGGCGCCGAGCTGGCCGCCCGCGGCGCCAGCGCCGTGCTGGACCGCGCCGAGCTGGGCGAGACCGGCGTGCGCTGGACGCGCGCCGAGGTGGCCAGCCAGGGCGGCACCATCGCCATCGAGGCCGCCGGCCCGCTGGTGAGCGAGGCGCGGCTGGACCTGCACGGCGGCCGCGGGGCCGCGGGCGGCACGCTGGCGGTGAACGTGACCGCCGAGCCGACCAACCTCACCGGCTCGCCGGAGAACGAACGCCACGAGCTGCGCGTGACCGAGGGCCCCACCGACCGCACCGGCGGCGTGGCCCTGGGCGACACCGCCGGCATCGTGCAGCTGGACACCACCGCGTCCGTCTCCGCGCAGGGCATTCGCGCGTCGGGCGCCGCCAACCTGACGCTGACCGCGCGCGACGCGGTGCGGCTGATGGACGGCGTGGACCTGGACCTGCAGGGCACGATCACCGTGTCCAGCCGGGCGCTGGCCATGGAGCCCGGCACGCAGAGCACGCTGCAGGCCGGCCAGGTGCGGTTGCAGGGCTACGCGCCGCTGCCCGACGGGCTGTCGGCGCCGGTGCCCGCGGCCACCGGCGGCAACGGCGTGCTGGACATCCGCTCCCGCGACGGCCTGCTGGTGGCGGGCGACTGGGTCACCCAGGGCATCGACCGCCTGGCGCTCACGGCCGGCGGCGACATGATGCTGCTCGGCCCGGACGGCAACCGGCTGCAAGGCAGCCTCAGCGTGGCCGGCGACGTGGCGCTCACCGCGCGCCAGATCTACCCGGGCACGGGCACCGATTTCCGCCTCACCGCCGGCACGGCGGAGGCCGGGCGCGACATCACCATCGCCGGCCAGGGCGACAGCGCCGACGCGCGCACGCCGCTGTCGGCCGGCGGCCGTCTCACCCTTCAGGCCGCCACCATCACCCAGGGCGGCGTGGTGCGCGCGCCGCAGGGCCAGATCGTGCTGCAGGCCAGCGAGTCGGTCACGCTCACCGACGGCAGCGTCACGTCCGTGTCGGCCGATGGCCTGCTGCTGCCCTACGGCAGCACCGTGGGCGGCCAGTGGCGCGGCCCCGACGACGAGGCGCTGGACGGCGCACCCACCAAGCGCATCGACATCCAGGCGCCCACGGTGGAGCAGCAGGAAGGCGCGACGCTGGACCTGTCCGGCGGCGGCGACCTGGTGGGCTACGAGTTCGTGCCGGGGCGGGGCGGCTCCAACGACGTGTTCGCGGGCGGCAACGGGGCCTATGCCCTGGTGCCCGGCGTGCAGGGCGCGGCGCTGTACGACACCACCCTGAACGGCGCGGCGGGCTTCGGCCGGCAGATCACCATCGGCCCGGGCGGCCCGCTGCCCGCGGGCACCTACACGCTGCTGCCGGCGCGCTATGCGCTGCAGCCCGGCGCGGTGCTCATCGAGCCCGTGGCCGGCGGCACGCCGCTGGGGCTGGGCACCACCGTGCGCCAGGCCGACGGTACGGTGCTGCTGGGCGGCCGACTGTCCACGGCCGGCACGGGCATCGCCGACGCGCGCGCCACCACCTGGCGCGTCAGCACCGGTGCGCAGGCGCGTGAACGTTCGGAGATCCGCGAGACGCGCGCCAACGTCCACTTCAGCGAGCAGGCGGCGCACGATGGCGTGGGGGTGGGCGAGCGGCCCATGGACGCGGGCACGCTGTCGCTGACGACCACCCGCGCGCGCCTGGACGGCCGCATCGACATGGCCGGTGGCACCAGCGGCAGCGTGGGCGGCCGGGGTGGCCGCGCCGAGTTCGTGGCCGACGAGGTGGTGGTGAGCGCCGATGGCGAGGCGGCGGGCGACGGCGCGCTGCACCTGTCGGTGGACACGCTCAACGGCCTGGGCGCGCAGACGCTGGTGCTGGGTGCGCGCAGTGGCGTGGCGCCCGCGGACGGCGGCGACGACGCCCCTGCCGATGGCCTGACGACCCTGGACGTGCAGGCCAGCCGCGTGACGCTGGACACCGGCGGCCAGGCGCTGCAGGTCAACGACCTGGTGCTGGCCGCGCAGGACGCGGTGCAGGTCGTCGACGGCAGCGTGGTGGTGGCGCGTGCGCCGGCGGGCGCCGCCGCGCCGGCCGGCCTGCGCATCGAGGGCGACGGCGCCGCCCTGCGCGTGGCCGCCGCCCCGGGCGCTGCCCTGGTGCGCCAGGGCGTGGACATGGCGCAGGGCAGCCTGCAGGTGGGCGCCGGCGTGCGCCTGGATGCCGGCGAGGGCACCCTGGTGCTGGACGCCACGCACGACACTAAGATCGCCGGCTCGGCGCGCCTGGACGCGGGCGAGATCACGCTCGGCTCGCCGGTCATCGCGGTGGGCGGGCCGGCCGGCGGCACGGGCGTGCTGGCGCTCACGCCGGGCCTGCTGGCCCAGGTGAGCGAGGCGGACGAGCTGACCCTGCGCGCCTACCGCTTCATCAACCTCAAGGACGGCGCCGTGCTCGGCGAGGACGCGAGCGGCGCCCCCACGCTCGACCGCCTGGTGCTGGACACCGCCACACTGCGCACGGCCGAGGCCACGCAGCAGGGTGCGCGCATCACGGCCGGCGACATCACGCTCACCAACACCACTGGCCGCGTGGGGGCGCCCACCTTCGACGGCGACGGCCGGCTCACCCTGCACGCCAGCCAGGCGGCCGGCGGCGGCGGCGACATCCACCTCGGCGAGGGCCGGGTGGTCATCCAGAACGCGGCCACCGCGCTGCTGGCGGCGGATGGCGCCGTCCGCCTGGACGCCGAGGCCAGCACCCTGGCCACGCACGGCGACCTGACGCTGCGCGCGGACGCCCTCGTGGCCGGCCGCGCCGGGGCGGAGGCCACGGTGCAGGCGGGTGGCCTGCTGCGCACCGAGGCCAACGCCGACAGCACGGCGCCGGCCTCGGCGCTGGGCGCCGCGCTCACCCTGGAAGGCGAGCGCATCGAGCACGCCGGCCGCATCGTGCTGCCCTCGGGGGCGGTGACCATGCAGGCGGAGCACGGCATCACGGTGGCGGCCGACAGCCGGCTGGACGTGGCCGGCCGCACGGTGGCCGTGGGCGAGGCCCAGGTCACCACGGACGGCGGTGACGTGCGCCTGCACACCGTGCACGGCGACCTCGCGCTGCGAGGCGGCAGCATCAACGTGTCGGGCGGCGGCGCGGGCACCACCGGCGGCGCCGGTGGCCGCCTGGCCCTGGAGGCGCCCGAGGGCGCGGTGCAGCTGGGCACCGACCTGCACGGCACGGCCGGCACCGGCGCGGGCACCCCTGGCGCCGAGGTGAACGTGGACAGCGCGCAGGCCGTGGACCTGGCCGCGCTGGCGCGCGCCCTGGACGAATCCGACCCGGCCAGCTTCGGCGGCGCCATCCGCCTGCGCCAGCGCGAGGGAGACCTGGTCGTCGGCCCGCAGACCACGCTGGCCGCGCGCGAGATCGTGCTGGCGGCCGACGACGGCGCGCTCACGGTGCAGGGCACGCTGGACGCGCGCGCCGTGGAAGGTGGCCGCATCACGCTCGCGTCCGAGGGCGCGTTGACCGTGGGGGCCGGCGCGCAGCTGCTGGCATCGGCCACCTCGGCCGGCGGCGACGGCGGCCGCGTGTGGCTGGGGGCCGAGACCGGCACGCTGGCCTTGCGCGAGGGGGCAGTGATCGACGTGTCCGCCGGCAGCGACACCGCCGACGCGGGCCGCCTCACCCTGCGCGCCGAGCGCCTGGGCGTGACGGACGCGAACCCGGGAGGCACCGGCGTGGACATCGCGCCCATCGGCGCGGCGATCCGCGGCGCCGGCCGCATCGACGTGGAAGCGGTGAAGGTCTACGACGGCGTGGAGCGCATCACCGACTACGCGCCGCCGGCCCACGGCACGCTGCTCGTCGGCACGCTGGCCAGCGACGGCCTGGCTTTCGTGGGCGCGGATGGCAGCCGCGCGGCCGCCATCGCCGACCGGCTGGCCGGCGGCGACGCGACCGTGCGGGAGGCCCTGCGCATCCACGCCGCGGCCGAGGTCCGCGGCGAGGGCGACATCGAGCTGCACATGGCCGGCGGCAGCTGGACCACGCCGACAGAGCGCGCCGAGGTGGCGCTGCGCGGCGGCGACGTGTCCGCCGTGGGCGACACCAGCATCACCGTGCGCGCCGGGGGCGAGCTCACCGTGCGCTCGTCCATCGACATGGGGGCGCACTGGAGCGGCCACAGCCGCGCGGGCGGCTCGCTCACGCTGGTGGCCGGCGCCGACCTCGCCGGCGCCGCGCCCACCGCCCTGCAGGCCGGCAGCGACGCGGCGCTCACCATCGGGCGGCGGGGTGCGACCAGCGACGTGCGTGTGCGCACCACCACGGGCGACATCACGCTCGCCGCCGCCGGCGACGTGGACCTCACCCAGGGCAACGCGCGGGTGTTCAGCACCGGCGTGGTGGCGCAGGACGAGGCGGCCCAGGCGGTGCGCGATGCGCTGTTCCGCCCCGACGCCTTCCGCGTGGAGGGCGGCGACGTGCGGGTGGAGGCGGGCGGCTCGGTGCGCTCGCGCTCGGTCTTCCGCGACGACGCCTACTACTACAACGCCGGCACCCTGCTCGGCGTGCAGCCGGGTGCCTGGCAGCGCATCGACGAGTTCGGCGACCAGGTGATCTGGGACGCCCGGCCGGACGAATACGGCGCCGGCCTGCAGCACGGCCTGGGCGCCTTCGGCGGCGGCCGCATCGACGTGCGCGCCGGCCGCGACGTGGTGGACCTGACGGCCGCTGCGCCGAGCAGCGGCTTCCTCGACGCGGACGGCGGCGCGCACACCTACGGCGGCGGCAGCGTGCGCGTCAGCGCCGGCCGTGACGTGGTGAACGGTGTCGTGCAGGCCGGGGGTGCCGCCCTGGTGGTGGACGCCGGCCGCGACGTGGCCTGGCGCGAGCGCCCGGTGCTCACCGTGGAGTCCAGCCCCAGCCCCGGCCTGCTGCTGGCGCACGAGGACACGGCGGTGCGGGTGAGCGGCCGGCGCGACGTGACCGTCGGTGCGTCCACCAGCAGCCATGCGCTGGACGGCGAGTGGATCAGCGGGCTGGCACCCCAGGCGTCGCTCCACGTGCTGGCGGCCGGTGGCGCGCTGCAGTACCGCGCCGACGCCGAGCTGCCCTCGGCCGAGAACATGGGCCAGCCGACCTTCCAGCTCTGGCCCGGCCAGGTGACGATGGCGGCGCCCTCGGGCAGTGTCACCTTGTCCGGCGGCGGCAGCAGCGCCCCGGTGATCCAGCAGGCCGAGTCCGCGGCGGTGCGGCTGGACCTGCTGGCCGGCGGCTCGGTGCAGGTGGACACCGACCTGCAGGTGAACGCCAGCTGGAGCCAGGGCGTGGCGCACCACGACAGCAGCGGCTCCGACCCGCTGAGCGTGGACGGCAGCGGCCTGCCCGGCAGCGCCTGGCTGGCGCTGGAGTTCAACGACCTGCAGCGCGGCGACGGCGCCGGCCTGGACCGCAGCGACCGCACGCCGGTGCGCCTGGTGGCCGGCGGCGGCGACGTGACGCTGGGCGGCTCGCTGCGCAGCGCGCGGCCGGTGCGCCTGCTGGCGGCGGGTGACATCGCCTTCACCGGCACCAACGCCAACTCCGGCCTGGAGGTGCAGCACCAGCCGCAGCGCCTGGACGGCGGCGCCAGCGTCTCCGAGCTGAGCCTGCTGCGCGCGGGTGGCGACATCACGCTCGGCGCGGCCGGCGTGCGCGTGGCCGGCGGCGGCGACCTGGTGCTGCTGGCCGGGCGCGACATCGACCTCGGCCGCGGCGCCGGCATCCAGGCCGTGGGCAACGTGGACAACGCCACCCGGCTGCCCACCGGCAGCGCCGGTGTCACGCTGGTGGCCGGCGTGCGCGCGGACGGCGCCGATTACCAGGCCGCCTCGCTGCGCGGCTTCGGGCTGCTGGGCGCCGCGGGGCTCACGAAGCGCAGCGCCGACCTGTACGCGCTGCTGGCCGCGGAGGGCGGCGCCGCGCCCGGCCTGGGCAGCCCCGAGGCGGCGGCCTTCGCCGCGCTGGACACGGCGGGCCAGCTCGACCGCGTGCGCAGCCTGCTGGGCCCGGCCGCCTACGACGCCGCCATCGCCCGCTATGTGCGCGGCCTGCCGGGCCACGCCGGCGACAGCGACGCCCAGGCCATCGCGGCCTTCGCCACGCTGTCGGACGTGAAGCGTGGCGCGGCGCCCGGCAGCCTGCTGGCCGAGGCCTTCGGCCAGCGCGACGCTGCCACGCGGCTGCCGTTCCTGGCGGCGGTGGCGCGGGCCGACGCGGCGGCGTCCTCCCCCGCGTTCATCGGCTTCGTCCAGGCCCACACCGGCCGCACCGGGCTCAGCCTGGAGCAGGCGCTGGCGGCCTTCGAGGCGCTGCCGCTGGAGCGCCAGCTGCTGCGGCTCAACGCCGTGCTGGTGGACGAGGTGCGCACGCACGGCCGCGCCGCCGTGGCGGCCCGCCTGGCCACCGAGAAGGAGGCGGCCTACGACCGGGGCTACGCGGCCATCAACAGCCTGTTCGCGGTGGACGCGCCGGGCCGGCCCGACGGGGACATCCGCCTGCCGACCACGCAGGTGCGCACGCTGCAGGGCTCGGGCATCACGATGCTGGTGCCGGGCGGCTCGGTGAACGCGGGCGAGACGGGCAGCAGCACCAAGCCGGCCAGCGCGCTCGGCGTGGTCACGGTGGGCGGCGGTGACATCGCCGGCATCGCCCAGGGCGACATCCTGGTGAACCAGTCGCGCATCTTCACGCTGGCCGAGGGCGACATCCTGCTGTGGTCGTCCACCGGTGACGTGGACGCGGGCCGCGGCGCCAAGACCGTGGTCGGCGCGCCGCCGCCCGTCTACCGGCTGGACGCCAACGGCCGCATCGTGGTGGACACCAGCGGCTCGTTCAGCGGCAGCGGCATCGCGGTGCTCGACCCCGACAGCGCGCTCGACCTGTACGCCCCGGCGGGCGCCATCGACGCCGGCGAGGCCGGCATCCGCGCCGTGGGCAGCGTGACGCTGGGCGCCGACGTCATCCGCGGCGCGGACGACATCGTCGGCGGCTCGGTGGCCGGCGCGCCGCCCGCCGCGCCCACCGTGGGCGCCACCGCCGCGCTGGCCGCCGCCGCCGATGCGGCCACGGCCGCCACCCGCCCCGACGACGACGACGAGGACGAGCGGCGCAAGAAGCGCCGTGCCCGCCGCCAGCTGCTGCTGGAGTTCCTGGGCTTCGGCCAGGGCTGACCTTCCCTTTCCCGACATCGAGTCCATCCATGCTCCGCCACCTGATCGCCGCCGCCGTGCTCGCCACCACCCTGCCTGCCCAGGCCTGGTGGGACGACGCCTGGACCACCCGCACCCGCGTCACGCTCGACACCACCGACAAGGGCCTGGCCCTGCCCAGCGCGGTGAGCGACGTGGTGGTGCCGGTGCGCCTGCACTCGGGCAACTTCGACTTCGGCGCGGCCGATGCCGCGGGCAAGGACCTGCGCGTGGTGGCCGCGGACGACAAGACTCCGCTGCCCTTCGAGGTGGAGCGCTTCGACGCGCTCAACGAGCTGGCGGTGCTGTGGGTGCGGCTGCCGGCGGTGGCGCAGGGCAGCGGCGACAACGTGCTGCACGTGTACGCCGGCCACGCGGCGGCCCCGGCGGCCCCTGCGCCCACCGTGTTCAGCACCGGCCACGCGGGCGTGTGGCACTTCAGCGAGGCGGACGGCCCCGCGCGCAGCGCCACCGGCGGCCCCGCCAGCAGCGGCCCGGCCCCGCGCGAGCCCAACGGCCTGCTGGGGGGCGCCTTGCGCCTGGCCGGCCAGCCGCTGGCCTTCGAGCCGTCCACCCAGGCGCTGGCCGCGGGCGGCGCGCTCACGCTGTCGATGTGGCTCAAGCCGGATGCGCCGGCCGAGTCGTCCACCCTGGTGACGCTGGGGCCGGTGACCCTGAAACGCTCGCTGGATCAAGTGGAAGCGCGCATCGGCGACGAGAAGCTGGCCGGTGCGGCGCTGCCGGGCTCCGCCTGGTCGCACGTGGTGCTCACGGTGGGCGGCGGGCGCGCGGTGCTCTACATCAACGGCAAGCCGGCCGCGCAGGCCGATGCGCTGCTGCCGGCGGCCGAGCGCGTCGCGCTGAGCGTGGGGGAGGGCTACCGCGGCCTGGTGGACGAGCTGCAGTGGCTGCCCACCGCACGCGACGCCGGCTGGGTGGCGCTGCAGGCGGCGGCGCAGGGGCTGGATGCGGGCTTCATGCGCAGCCAGAAACAGACCGGCGACGAAGCCGCTGGCGAGGGTGGCGGCGAGCCGGGCTACATGGGCATCCTGGTGAAGAACCTCACCGTCGATGCCTGGGTCGTCATCGGCATCCTGGCCGTCATGTTCGCCGTGGCCGCCTGGGTGATGGTGAGCAAGGCGCAGCTGGTGGGCCGCATCGGCCGCGACAACGACCGCTTCCTCGACCGCTTCCGCGCCGATCTCTCCGGCCAGGGCCTGCAGGGCGCGGACGCGCAGTTCGGCCACTCCACCCTGTGGCGCCTGTACACCACTGGCGAGGCCGAGATCGCCAAGCGCCGCGCCCAGGGCGTGCAGACCCTGTCGGGCGCCTCGCTGGACGCCATCAAGGCCACGCTGGACGCGGTGCAGGTGCGCGAGAACCACCGCCTGAACGCCCGCATGGTGCTGCTGACCATCGCCATCTCGGGCGGCCCCTTCCTGGGCCTGCTGGGCACGGTGGTGGGCGTGATGATCACCTTCGCCGCCATCGCGGCGGCAGGCGACGTGAACGTCAACGCCATCGCGCCCGGCATCGCCGCCGCGCTGCTGGCCACCGTGGCCGGCCTGGGCGTCGCGATCCCGGCGCTGTTTGGCTACAACTGGCTGGCCTCGCGCATCAAGACGATCTCGGCGGACATGCAGATCTTCGTCGACGAGTTCGTCACGCGAGTTGCTGAGGCCCCCACGCTCCCTGCCGGTCGCTGCCCCCCGGGGGGGCTTTTGCAGCGGACCGGCGAAGCCGGATCCGCGCAAACGGCTGGGTAAGACATGGCCGCGGACATCAAGGGCGCGAATGAGCCCTACGACGACATCAACATCACGCCGATGCTGGACCTGGCGTACGTGCTGCTCGTCACCTTCATCATCCTCACCACCGCCTCGGTGCAGGGCGTGAAGGTGGACTCGCCGCGCACCCAGGCGGCCGAGCAGCTGGCCAGGCCGCAGACGCGGGCCATCACCATCACCCGCGACGGCGGCCTGTTCCTCGACGCCTACCCCGTGACGCTGGACGAGCTGCAGCAGCGCCTGGCCGGCTACCAGGCCGCCAACCCGGCCCTGCCCGTGGTGCTGAAGGCCGATGCGGCCACGCAGTACCAGAAGGTCACCGAGGTGCTGGAGGTGGCCAAGCGCCTGAACCTCACCGAGATCGGCCTGGTCACCCAGCGCGCGGCGGCCGGGGAGTAGCGCCATGCAGGTCCAGAACGACACCAAGCCCTACGACACGATCAACGTGACGCCCATGCTCGACCTGGCGTACGTGCTGCTCGTGGTCTTCATCCTCATGACCACCGCCTCGGTGCAGGGCCTGCACATCACGCTGCCCAAGCCGTCCAGCACGCCCAGCACCGAGCGCCACGAGCTGCTGGTGGTGCAGGTGGCGGCCAACGGTGCGCTGCTGCTCAACGGGGCGTCGCTGTCGCTGGCCGAGATCGAGCAGCGCCTGCAGCAGGCCAAGGCGGCGGACCCGAAGGTGACGGTGGCCATCAAGGGCGACGCCCAGGCGGCCTATGCGCCCGTCGTGGCGGTGATCGACCTGTGCAACCGCCTGGCGGTGGACATGGCGGTGGTCACCTCGCGCATCGGCACCTGACGGCATGACCCGAACCGGAGCCGACATGCACCACACCACCGTGCTCATCGCCCGCCGCCAGGCGCGCCGCGCCCACGAGGCCGGGCGGGCGTCGCCGCAGCTCATGCGCCAGCTCGCCCTCGGCGCCGCCGTGCTGCTCGTGCTGGCGCTCATCACCTGGGGCGTCTCGCGCATCGACTTCAGCGCGCCGGAGCCCAGGCGCCAGGTGGCCCGCATCGCGCTGATGCCCGACACCCCGCCGCCGCCCCCACCGCCGCCGCCCAAGGAAACGCCCAAGGAAGCGCCCAAGGAGGCCCGGCCCCAGCCGCAGGCGAAGGAGTCGCCCAAGCCCCCGGCACCGGCCAACGAGCCGCTGAAGATGGAGGGCGCCGCGGGCGACGGCCCCAGCGCCTTCGCCGCCGGCACGGTGAACCACGACTACCGCGGCGGCCCGGTCGCCAGCGGGCCGGCCGCCTCGGGCAGCGTGGCCGACCGCGCGGCCGAGCGGCTGTACGCCAACACCGTGCGCCAGCTGCTGCAGGCCGAGATCGAGCGCCGCCTGCCCGGCGAGGCCGGCGAGCTGAGCGCGCAGTTCGCGCTGTGGGTGGCCGCCGACGGCCGCATCACGCGCTGGGAATCCGACGCCGACGCGCTGGCCCTGAAGAACGCCCTGGCCGCCAGCGCCGACCAGCTCCGCCTGCCTCAGCCGCCGGCCGCCGCCGCCCAGCCCATGCGCTTCCGGCTCACGGTGCGCGCCGGCGCCTGACACCCCCTTTCCCGCATCCACCCGAACCCGGAGCTTTCCATGACCCCCACGACGCCTCGCCGCCCCCGGCTGGCGCCCCTGGCCGCGCTGGTGGCCCAGGCCTGCCTGGCCGCCGCCCCGGCGGCCGCCCAGACGACCGCAGCGACCCCGGCCGCCGAGGCGCAGGCCCTCACCGAGCTGCGCGCCACCACGCTCTCGCTCATCGACGCGCTGGTGGAGCAGGGCCTGCTCACGCGGGCCAAGGCGGACGAGCTGCTGCGGCGGGCCCGTGTCGGGGCCGCGCCTGCGTCCCCCGTGGCCGCGCCCACGGCGCCCGCGGACGGCTGGGGCGCCCCGGCCACCGCCGCCGCGCCGGGTGGCGTGGTGCGTGTGCCCTACCTGAGCGAGACCACCCGCGCCCGCCTCAAGGACGAGGTGCGCAACGAGGTGCTGGCCACCGCGCGCGACGAGGGCTGGACCGACGGCCGGCGCCTGCCGCCGTGGGTGCGCAGCGTCACCGTGGAAGGCGACCTGCGGGTGCGCGCGCAGGGCGAGTTCCTGCCCGCCGACAACGTGGCGCCCGAGATCTTCCGCGCGCAGACCGATTCGCCCGCCTGGGCACCGGACCTCACCAACACCCAGCACGACCGCCACCGCATGACGCTGCGCGCGCGCCTGGGTGTGACCGCCAAGGCCAGCGACAGCCTGAGCGGCACGGTGCGCCTGGCCACGGGCAGCACCGGCGGCAGCCCCACGTCCGAGTCGGTGACGCTGGGCAACGGCGCCAACCGCTTCCAGGTGGGCGTGGACCGTGCCTTCCTGCGCTGGGAGCCGTCGCACGGCATGCGGCTGGAAGGCGGCCGCCTGGCCGTGCCCTTCGAGGGCAGCGACCTGACCTGGCCCGACGACATGGGGCTGGACGGCGTGGCCGGCCGCGGCGAGCTGGACCTCGCCTCCGGCCTGTACGGTTTCGCCACCGCGGGTGCGTTCCCGCTGGAGGAGTTCAGCAACACCACGCGCGACAAGTGGCTGCTGGGCGGCCAGGTGGGCGTGGACTGGGCCTTCGGCGACGCGTGGCAGCTGCGTGCCGCCGTGGGCATCTACCAGTTCCGCAACGTGCAGGGCGTGCGCGAGAGCGAGCTGCCGCCCGGCGGCGTGCTGGCTGGCGTGGTGCCGTATTTCGCCAGCGCCTACCCCGCGGTGCTGCGCCAGAAGGGCAACACGCTCATCAACCTCAACGCGCCGGAATCGACCGCCGCGCCGGTGTGGGGCCTGGCCTCGCGCTTCGAGCCGGTGGATGTGTCGCTGGCGCTCACCGCGCGCCACTACAGCCCCTACGAGGCCAGCCTGTCGCTGCACGTGGTGAAGAACACCGCCTTCGACACCGACGACATCGTGCGCCGTGCCGGCACCACCGAGGTGGCCACGCTCAAGGACAAGACGCTGGGCGCCCAGGCCCGCCTGCAGTTCGGCCACCCCAAGCTGGCCGAACGCGGGCAGTGGAACGCCTTCGTGGCCTACCGCCACTTCGAGCGCGACGCCTGGGTGGATGCCTACACCGACACCACCTGGCACCTGGGCGGCACCAACTACAAGGGCTTCAGCCTGGGCGGCCAGTACGCCTTCGACACCCGCGCCACGGTGGGCCTGCGCTACACCAGCACGCGCAACCTGGACGACGGCGTGCGCTTCCTCGCCATCCCGGGCGACCCCACGTCCATCAGCGGCAACATGAGCAGCGCCCCGTTGAAGATCGACGTGCTGCAGCTCGAGACGAACCTGAAGTTCTGACAGGGGGCGCGCATGACCACGAGGCACATCGTCACCACCGCCGGGCTGGCCCTGGCGCTGCTGGCCGGGCAGGGCACGCTCGCGGCCCCGCCGGCGGACCCCGCCGAGCGCCGCGTGCAGCAGGCGCGCGAGCTGGCGCGCCAGGCCCAGGCCGCGCTGCAGCAGGCGCGCCAGGAGCGCGACTCGCTGCAGGCCGCCGGCGCGGCGGCGCAGGCCGAGCAGCAGGTGCTGGCCGAGCGGCTGGCCGCGGCCGAATCGCGCGCGCGCGGCACGCAGGCGCGCGACCGCGAGGCGCTGGCCACCACACAGGCCGAGCTGGCCCGTCTGCGCGAGGAACTGGCGGCCGAGCGCCAGGCGCGCGGGCAGCAGCAGGCCCGCGCCGAGGAGGCCCTGGCCGCGGCCCGCCAGGAGCTGCAGGCACAGCGCCAGGTGGCCGCCAGCGTCACCGCGCTGCTGGAGCGCTCCACCACGGCCCTGGCCCGCGCCGAGCAGGCCAACCGCGAGCTGCACACCCTGGGCCTGCAGGCGGTGGACGCCTACACGCGCCGCACGCCCGAGGCGATGCGGGCCCACGACGAGCCCTTCCTGGGCCTGGGCAAGGTGGCGCTGCAGGACGAGGCGGACCGGCTGCGCCAGGCGCTGGACGCGCAGCGGGTGAGCCGCTGAGCGCGCCGTCCCCGGGCCCGGACACGCGAAGCGCGCCCAGGGTTAACCCTGTTTCAAAAGGGGATATCAGCGCTGCGTTCGTGCCTCTTCTTGGTGCATGAGTCGTCTTCCGGGCGGCTGTAATGCACTTGTTCAGTGCGCCTGGGAGGGCGCGGCAAGGAGGGCACATGCACCGTTGGAAGGTATCGAGCCAGTTGCTGGGGCTGTTGGCATTTCTGTCCGCCATGGTGGTGGCGATCGGCGCGCTCGGCGCCTGGGCCACGCACCGATCGAACGACACGATCGGGCGCGTGTACGAGCAGCGGCTCCTGCCGCTGGCCGAGGTGGCCGACATCCAGTCACGGCTGCTGCGCAACCGCCTGGCCATCGCGACCTCGCTGGTGAGCCCCGAGCCGGCGGTGCTGGAGAAGAACCTCAGCGAGTTGGACGCCAACATCGCGGCCATCTCCCGGACGTGGGAACAGTTCGCCGCCCGGCCCATGTCCGACGCGGACAGGGGGTTGGCCGAGCGCTTCGCCGCCGACCGTCTGGCCTTCGTGAGCCAGGGCCTGAAGCCGGCCGCCGACGCATTGCGGGCACAGCGCCTGGACGAGGCGCGGCGCGTGACGCTGGAGCGCGTGCGGCCGTTGTACGAGCCGGTGGACCGAGACATCAGCGCGCTCTTCGAGGCGTCCGTCGTGCAGGCCAGGCAGGCCTATGACCAGGCGACGTCCGACTACCGGCGCATGCTCGTCACCATGGGCGTGGCCACGGTGCTGTCCATCGCCATCGCTGCGGTGCTGGGTGGACTGGTCGTCAGCGGCATCCGCCAGGCCCTGCGCCAGGCCGTCGCGACCTCGGACGCGGTTGCCCGGGGAGACCTGACCGTGCCGATCGAGGTGCGGGGCCGCAACGAGCTGGCCCAGCTGCTGGGCAGCATGGCCGCCATGAAGACGACGCTGTCGCAGCTGGTCACGGCGGTGCGCCGCAACTCGGAAAGCGTGGCGGTGGCGTCCTCGCAGATCGCGCATGGCAACAACGACCTGAGTGCACGCACCGAGCAGCAGGCCAGCGCGCTGGAGGAGACCGCCGCGTCCATGGAGCAGCTGTCCAGCGCCATCCAGCAGAACGCCGCCCACGCACAGGAGGCGAGCCGGCTGGCCCAGGCCGCCACGCAGATCGTCAGCGACGGGGGGCAGGTCGTCCACAACGCCGTGAACGTCATGCGAGGCGTGGCCGAAAGCTCCCGGCGGGTCACCGACATCGTCGGCGTGATCGATGGCATCGCCTTCCAGACCAACATCCTCGCGCTGAACGCCGCGGTGGAGGCGGCACGCGCCGGGGAGCAGGGGCGCGGCTTCGCCGTCGTGGCGGGCGAAGTGCGGTCCCTGGCCCAGCGAAGCGCGGAGGCCGCGCGTGAAGTGCGCCAGCTGATCAGCGACAGTGCCCAGCGGGTGGAGCAGGGCAGCGAGTTGATCGAGCGCGCCGGCCAGGCCATGGGCGGCGTGGTCGAGGCCATGCACAAGGTGTCCACGGTGGTCGGCGAGATCAGCACCGCGAGCGCCGAGCAGAGTGCCGGTGTGTCGCAGATCGGCGACGCGGTGGTGCAGCTCGACCAGGTGACGCAGCAGAACGCGGCGCTGGTGGAGGAGTCGGCTGCGGCGGCAGAGAGCCTGAAGACCCAGGCCACCCAACTGGTGGAAGCGGTGAGGGTGTTCCGGCTGCCGGCCTGACAGAACGCGCGTGCTCAGGCGGCCGCGGCGAGCCGCGTGGCCACGGCATCCGGCGGCTCCGGACGGCACAGGCCGAAGCCCTGCAGCAGGTCGCATCCCAGGGCGACCACGCGGTCGCCGTCGGCGGCCTCTTCCACGCCCTCGGCCACCACGCGCATGTCCAGCGAGTGCGCCACGCGGATGATCGACTCCACCATCAAAGCGTTGTCGCGGTCCGTGGCGATGCCGGCGATGAACAGGCGGTCGATCTTGATCTTGCGGCAGCGCAGGCGCCGCAGGTAGGCCAGCGAGCTGTAGCCGGTGCCGAAGTCGTCGATGGCCAGGCCGTAGCCCATGGCCTGCAGGCGCACGAGGATGGAGTCGGGGTTGTCCAGGTCGTCGAACAGCACGGACTCGGTGAGCTCGAACTCCACTTCCTCGGGCGTCAGCCGCAGCGCCTGCAGCTGTGCCAGGAAGCGCGTGCGGTCGGTGTCGCGCAGGAGCAGCCGCGACGAGATGTTCAGTGCCACCGGGGGCGGTTGCAGCCCGGCGGCGCGCCAGGCGTCGATGTCTTCGCGGGCGCGGGCCATGCAGGCCAGCGTGAGCTCGACGATGAGGCCGGATTCCTCGGCGATGGGAATGAACTCGGCCGGGCCGATGGGCCCGCGCGTGCGGTGGGTCCAGCGCGCCAGGGCTTCCAGGCTGTCCACCCGGCCGGCGGCGTCGAAGACCGGCTGGTAGACGAGCAGGATCTCGCCGCGGTGGATGGCCGCGTGCAGGTCCTGCTGCAGGCGCTGGCGGTCGCGCTGCAGGTCGCCCAGCGCCAGCGAGTAGTCCACGGCCACGCCCTTGCCGGCGCGCTTGGCCTCGTACAGGGCCATGTCCGCGCACTGCATGGCCTCGTCCGGAGTGCGCGCGTCGTCGGGCAGGCGGCAGCCGCCGATGGACACGCGCAAGGGGAACGGCGACTGGGCGTGCGACAGCTGGCGCAGGCGGTCCACCAGGGCATGCGTCACCCGGCGGCAGGCGTCGTCGCAATGCGGGCCCACCAGCAGCACGGCGAACTCGTCGCCGCCCAGGCGGGCCACCAGGTCGCCCTCGCGCACCAGCTGGCGCAGCAGCTCGGCCAGGTCGCGCAGCGCCTGGTCGCCCGCGGCGTGGCCGCGGGTGTCGTTGATCTGCTTGAAGTCGTCCACGTCCACGCACAGCAGGCGCGCCGGCGTGCCGCGCTGGCCGGCGTCGTCCACGGCCTGCGACAGGGCCAGCCCGAAGCGGGCCCGATTCGCCAGGCCGGTGAGCTCGTCGTGGTGGGCCAGGAAGCGCGTGCGGTCCTCGGCGGAGCGCACGGCCGCGCGCATGCGGCGCGAGGCCAGGTGCGTGAAGGTGGTGGCCACCAGCATCACGGCCGCCAGCGAGGCCATCAGCGCCGCCATGGTCGACCACAGTTCGCCCTCCTGGGCCTGCACCTCCAGCCAGGCCACGGTCTGCCCGTTGGCCTGCACCGGCACGGCCAGGCGGTGGACGCGGCCCAGGCGCTGCCAGACGCTGGCCGCCTCGCCAGGGCGGTGGTAGCCGGCGAGTGCAGAGCCGTCCAGCCGGCGCAGGCGCGCCGTGGCCACGTCCGGCACGCTGCGCAACGCGCCCAGCAGGTCCTGGGCATCACGCTGGCTGTCGAACACGGCGGCGGCGGTGACGGAGTGGCCCACGATCTGCGCGTGCAGCTGCAGCGACTGCACATGCCGGTGGCTGAGGTAGAAGAAGCCCATCACGCTGAGCAAGGCGGCCGACCAGAGCATGGCCACCACCAGGGGGCGCAGGTCGGGCGACAGGCGCCAGCGGGCGGGGCGGCGGCGCGCGTCCATCACTTCTGCACGAAGCGCGCCAGGCGCAGCAGGCGGGTGTCGATGTCCAGGCCGTCCTCGCGCACGGCGCGCAGGTGCACGTCGAACACCACCCGCCCCGCGTCGACCTGCAGGTTGAGCATCACGCCGTCGTCCAGCGCGCCCGGGTAGCCGCCCACGCGCAGCAGGCCGGGCCGGCGCCCGAAGCCGTCCCGCCCGCCCTCGGGCCCCACCACCGCCACGTGGCACTGGTGGCCCGGGTCGGTGGAGGCCAGCCGCAGCTGCAACCGCCGGCCATTCACCGACTGCGGCGGCTGGCGGCCGAGCGCGGCCGCCCAGGGGTGCAGCTCGGGCACGCAGAGCACCAGGTCCTCGCGCGGGTCGGTGGGCGCGGGCCACAGCACGAACAGCAGGCTGCGCACCAGCACCTGGGCCTTGAGGTCCGGCTCGGGCAGGGCGGCGTGCACGGCACACGGCGCCAGGGCGAGCACGGATGCACCGGCGAGCCAGCGCGCCCAGGCGGCCAGGCCGCCGGGAGTCGCCATGCGGCGCCGCGCGCGTGCGGCCGGCGTCAGAACTGGCCTCTCCATTCCAGCACCACCGACCGGCCGCGCAGCGGCACACGCTGCAGGTCGTTCTCTCCACCCGCCGGGTCGAAGCGCTCGGTGTCGGCGAGATGGCGCACCGCCAGCGCCAGCGATTGGCCGGTGGCGAACTCGTGGCGCAGCACCGCGTCGGCGCGCCACTGGGCCGGCACGTCGGCGCGCAGACCGTCGCGCGGCCCGGTGGCGATCCACTGCAGGCCGGCCGACCAGCGGTCGTCCAGCGGCCCGATCACATGGCCCTTGAGCAGCCAGTGCGGTGCGTTCACGGCGGGCGCGCCCTCGGTGTCCAGCCGGTTCAGGCTCAGGCTGGCGCGCCAGTGCCAGCCGCTGATGCGCCGCTGCTCGATGTCCACGTCCACGCCATGCCCCTGTGCGCTCGACACGTTGCGGTAGCGCAGCAGGCCGTCGTCGTCGGTGGTCTGGTCGATCAGGCCCTCGATGCGGTAGTGGTAGCCGGCCAGCGTGAGGCGGGTGGTGCTGTCGAGCGAACGTTCCCAGCCGAGCTCCACGCTGCGGATGCGCTCGGGCCGCAGGCCGGGGCTGGCCACCTGCGAGGCACCGCCGTCGTCGTAGAAGCGCTCGCTCAGGTTGGGCGCGCGGAACGCCTGCCCCAGCACCAGCTTGATGGCGTCCTTGGGGTGCGGGCGGTGCACCAGCGCCACCCGGGGCGACAGCTCGGCATCGAAGCCGTCCACGTGGTCCAGGCGCCCGCCGAGGGTGAGCGAGGTGCGCTCGGACAGCCGCACGTCGTCCTGCAGGTACAGGCCGGCCTGCGTCATCGGGTCGTCGCGGTCCAGGTACACGCTGCGGGGCGAGAGGTCCTCATTGCGCTGGGCCGCGTGCCACACGTGGCGCGCCTCCACGCCGGCCGACACGGTGTGGTTGATCCAGCCGCGCCACTGGGTGCGCAGCTCCGTGCCGAGCCAGCGGCTGCTGCCGATGTCGCGGTTGCGGTAGAGCCCGCCCTCGCCGTCGTCCAGCATGTACATGCCGCGGAACTCGGTGGCGGTGAGGCTGGCGCGGGCCTGCCAGCGCCAGTCGCCCTGCCAGGCGCCGTCGTAGGCAAGCTCGCCATAGCCGTAGGTGTCCTCGTAGCCGGTGCCGGGCACGCCGGGTGCGCTGCCGTACTCGGCCGTGCCCACGTCCTTCTGCCGCGCCTGGCCCACCAGCGTGGCACGCCAGGCGCCCCGGCGCCACTTGAGCAGGGCCGCGCTGTAGCGCTCGCCGTCCAGGGCGGCCACCCGGCCGCCGGGCACGCCCGGGCCCTGGAGCTCGGGCAGGTGCAGCGTCTCGCCGCGGTCGTCGCGGTGAGAAACGCCCACGAACACGTCGCTCTGGCCGTCGTTCCAGCCGAACTGGGCGGTCCCGCGCTGCGCCCGGGGGTGTTCCACCTGGGCCCGCAGCGTCAGGCCGGGCGCATCGGCACCGTCGAGCGTGACCACGTTCGCCACCCCGAGCAGGGCATTGCCGCCGTACACCGAGGACGCCGGCCCGTTGACGAACTCCAGGCGCTTGACCCAGTCGGCCACGAGCGGGAACTCGTGGTGGGGCAGGGCCTGGTCGTACAGCGCGTCGTTCACCCGGTAGCCGTCGATGGTCATCAGCAGGCGGGCGTTGTAGTCGCCGGGCCGGCTGAAGCCCCGGAATCCCACGGTCGAGTAGCTGCGCGAATGGCCGAGGTAGGTGCCGGGCAGGCGCTCCAGCATGTCGCCCACGGTGTCGTGCGACAGGCCGGCCGCGGTGTCGCGCAGCAGCGTGGACACCAGCGCCGGCGCGTCCAGCACATGCTGGGAGAAGCGCGAGGCGCCTTCCACCTGCGCGTGCAGGAGCAGCTCCAGCTCCGCCACCGGGTCGGGTTCGGCCACGGCCTGGGCGGCCGCCGGGCCGCCGAGCGACGTCAGGGCCGCGGCGGTGAGGGCGGCGGTACAGGCGGTGGGGTGCGCAAGCCAGGGCATTCGGGGTTTATCGGCCACACGGGCCGGCCGTTGAGCGCCGCGGTGGGCGCGGGCGTGCCAGGCGCCACGGCAGGCGCTGCGCTAGGGCCGGATCCTGCGGAACGACAGTCCCAGGTAGGTCATCGCTTCACCCTCGGTGTCCGACACGAAGCGCACCGCGTCGCCCGTCATGCTGGGGCCCAGGCCGCCCGTGCGCGCCTCGTCGCGAGTGATGGGCAGCAGGGGGTAGACAAAGGTGCCGGTGTTGTAGCGCACCCGCAGCACCGGCAGGCCGTCCTCCTGCCGCGCGAGGGTGGCGCCCAGCAGCTGTTCGAAGCCGGGCATGGCGTCGCCCTGCAGGCTGTACTCGCCCAGTCGGGCCGCCCAAACCGCGTCCAGCGGCGCGCCGTCCACGCGGTAGCCGAGCTGCTGCTCGCGCTCGCCACGGCGGCGCAGCAGCACGTGGTACGGCCCCACCTCGCGGAAGTAGTACACATCCGCCGCGGCGTCTCCTCCGGGCGCCGCGAACACACCGGGTGAGCGCTCCACGGTGTGCACGGTGTCGCCGCCCTGGCGGATGGACAGGCCGCCCTCCACCGACGCGACCCGGGCGTAGGCGTTCTTCTGGGCATAGAAGCCGGCGTGTACGGCCCGCGGGACGGCGGCGGCGGCCGGCGGGGGCCCCAGGGGCTCCGGAACGATGCCGGACACCGCCAGGCCGTGCGCCTTCAGCCACCGGAAGGCGAACTCCTCGCACAGCGCGTCGCTGCCCACCGTGTTGGCCACGATGACGGCCGCGGCCCGGCGCTCGGGAATGAGCAGCACCGCCGCATTGGCATGGTGCGTGCTGCCCGCGTGGTAGGCCGCGAAGGCGTCGCCCTGGCTGAACAGGAACCAGCCCAGTCCCTTGCGGTTGGTGTCGATGGTGATGCCGCCCTGGCGCGTGAACATCCGGCGCACCGTGCCCGGGCGCAGCGCGGACGAACCGTCGCCATGGTAGGCGTCCATCAGCGCCACCGCGTACCGGGCGAGGTCGGCCGCCGTGGAGTGGATGCCGCCCGAGGCGATGTCGCGCAGTTCGAAAGGCGTGGCCTCCTGCCCGCCGGGCCCGTAGGCCCGGCTGCGGGGCCGGGTGGGCAGCGGGCGGTCGACCGCGAAGCCGCTGCCGTCCATGCCCAGGGGCGCGAAGATCTCCCGCTTCACCAGATCGGGGTAGGGGGTGCCACTGGCGCGGGCCAGGGCGTGCGCCAGCAGGTTGTAGCCGGTGTTCGAGTACAGGCCCACCGTGCCGGGCGGATGCGCCAGCGGCGTGTCGCCGAGCAGCTCGACGACGTCGGTGTAGGTGGCGGAGCGCGCATCGAGGTGGCGGAACACATCGGTGGGCACGCCCGCGCTGTGCGTGATCAGCCGCGCCAGCGTGACGCGCTGCGCATCGGCCCCGTCGGCGCGCGCGCGGAACTGGGGCAGGTAGCGCGACACGGGCTGGTCGATGTCGACGACGCCCTTGTCGTGCAGTTGCAGGGCCGCCAGCGCGGTGAAGGTCTTGGTGACCGACCCGATGCCCACGGGCGTGTCCGGCGTCATGGCCAGGCCGGCCTGCCTGTCGGCATGGCCAAGCCCGCGCATCCAGGCCACCCGGCCGTCCACCACCAGCGCGGCGGCCACGCCCACGGCGGCGCCGTCACGCTGGCGCTGCTCGAGCCAGTGGGTGATGTCCTGCACCTCGGGGGCCGAAGGCGCCGTCGTGGCGGTGGGTGCAGCGGATGCAGGGGATGCCGGGGATGCCGGGGATGCCGGGGATGCGGCCGCCCTGGGCGCCGGCGCGGCGGCGGGCGAGGCCCAGGCCGGCAGCGCCGCGCAGACGGTCGCGCAGATGGCCGCGCAGACGTTCGTGCAGACGTTCGTGCAGACGGCGACGAGCAGCGGCGCGCGCGGAGGTGGGGTCATGGCCGAGCGTACCGCACCGCGGTGCGGCGGCCCGGCTCAGAGCCAGCTCAGCAGGCGGGCGAGCCAATGCGGCTGGGCGGGCGAGGGCCGGTAACTTTCGCGGATGGCAGGCATGGCGGCAGGGGGTGGCGAGAGGGGAAGCGGTACTGTATGCAAACACAGTGTCGATGGCAAGCGTGTCGCCACGCGGACAGCGCCGGCGGCAGGCGTGCCCCACAGTGCGGCCCATCCCCTTGCGGAGAGCCCCATGGAACCGGATGCCGACCTTCTCGCCCGCTTGCGGGCCTTCAGCGCCACGGCCGCCTTCAACCGCTGGTGCGGCCTCGAGATCACCCAGGCGCAGGCGGGTTCGGTGAAGCTCACCATGCCCTGGCGCGCCGAGCTGGGCCAGTACACCGGCCTCCTGCACGCTGGCGTGCAGGGCGCGCTGATCGACACGGCCTGCGGCGCCGCCGCCGCCACCCTGGCCGGCCCGGTGCTGGCCACGCACTACGCGGTGAATTGCCTGCGGCCCGCCGTGGGCGAACGGTTCATCGCCGAGGCGCGGGTGGTCAAGCCCGGCCGCACGCAGATCTTCACCACCTGCGAGCTCTACGCCGAGTCCGCCGGGCAGCGCACGCTGGTGGCCACGGGAGACACTCTGCTGGTGCCGGCCCCCCCGCCCCCTGGGATGGCATGACCGCACGGTCGTCCGACGCTGGTTCCGGCGTTGGACGGGCATGGCGCCGGGCAGGATGCGTGAAGCCGTGGGCCGCCTCGCCTGGGGGGCGGGGCCGCGCCGTGGGGCGGGCGCCACAGGCGCTTCGATTGCCCCGGACGGCCACCTCCCACGTCACCCGCCGTCCCCGTGCCAGCCCTTGCCCCTCCCGTCCCGCCGGACGCCACCCGTGCCTCGCCCACCCGCGTGATGGCCTGCGCCCTGGTGCTGCTGGCTGGGTGCGCCAGCGGGCCCGCTGTCCACCGTGCGGGTGGTGCCGCGCAGGCCGCGACGTCCGAAGGGCCACGCATGCTGCAGGCCCCGGCGGGCACGGAGCCGCTCGACAGCGGCTGCCGGCCGCACGCGCCCACGGCCCAGGAACTGGCCAAGCAGCGGCGCGCCGTGGACCCGCTGAAGATGCCCGCGCTGTACAAGGAGGTGTTCTACGGCGCGCGTGGCCAGCCGCCCGGCGCCTACGGCGTGGACCGCCTGCGCCTGCGGCTGTTCAAGCGCTTCGAGCAACCCGGCACGGGCCTGATGGGCGTGGTGCTGCTCGACGAGCCCAGCGGCCACGCGGTGGTGCTGTTCAAGGGCATGGACCGGCCCTTCGTGGAGCGCGGTGGCCTGGGCGGCGCGCTGACCGATCTGGGCGGCGTGCTGCGGGCCCGCTTCGGCGGCGGCAATCCCCAGCTGCCCGGCGGCGACGACGCCTACACCGAGGCCCTGTGCGAGCCAGCGATCCGCTCCGTCGAGATGGTGGGTTACTCGATGGGCTCGCAGGTGGCCAATTACCTGGCCGTGAAGTACGGCGCCCACGCGGTGGTGTTCGCCGACATGGGCATCGACGGCACGCTGCTGCGGCGCCACGCCGGCGGCGACCTGGCCACCACGCGCGCGGGGGCACGCGAACGCATCGTGTCGCTGTCCCTGGGCGGCGACCTCATCGTGCGCATCTTCGGCGTCGGCGAGGTGATCGGCACGGTGGTGCCCCTGCCGGGCGGCCTGGCCGGGGCGCTGCACCAGCCGGAGATCTATGCCCAGGCGGCCGACGAGATGATCCGCCAGCTGAAGCGCCCGGATGATGCGCTGGCGGCAGCAGGGACAGGCGCGCGACCCTCCGGACGCACGCTGCAGCGCAGGGCGCCAGGCCCCTAGGGTGGCGGTCTCTGCCGAGGCCTGTCGCGCGGACAATCGGCCGGGTCGTGGCCGCCCGTGGCCGCCCGTGGCCGCCCGTGGCCGCCCGTGGCTGATCCTGGAGACCCATGTCCCTGACCCGTCGTCAACTCGCCGGCGCCCTGGCGCTGGGCTCGGCCTTCGGCCTGCCTTCCCTGGCACGTGCCACGCAGCCGCTGTATCGCATCGAAGAGCTCACGGCGCCCGACAGGGCCCAGGTGTTTCCCGAAGCGATCAACGCGCATGGCATGGTCACCGGCGCTGTCGCGTCGGACTGGCCTGGGCGCAACGGCAAGGCGTTCAAGGGCGTTCCCGGACGGTTCAAGACCGTGCCGTGGGCGGGTTTGCCCTCCGTCGGCCTGGGGATCAACGATGACGGCGTGGTCGTCGGTGTGCGCACGGCCCATGGCTCCGGCGACCATCCCGGCCCTGCCTGGCGCTGGGGCCGGGAAGGCCCGGCCGAGCTGTCGGTCCCCGGCGCCCCGGTGCTGGACCACGCGGTCGACATCAACAACGCCGGCGTCATGGTGGGCACGAGTCGCGCCCGCCAGCTGTGGGTCAGCGACGGTCACGAGGTCCAGCTGCTGGGGCTCACGCCCGGCATGACGAACATCGGGGCGGCCGCCATCAATCGGCACGCGGCGGTGTGTGGCACCCGGTGGTCGACGGACACCGCCGTGGGGGCACGTGCCTTCGTCTGGGACGGTCGTCATGAGCAGGCGCTCGATTCGGGCACGTTCTCGGACGTGGCACGGGACATGAACGACGCCGGGCAGGTGTGCGGCTACCTGCAGACGAGCCAGGGGGGCGCGCGGCAGGCGTTCCTCTGGACCGAGGGACAGTGCGTTCTGCTGGGCCCGTTCGACACCCCAGCGATCTGGTCCTGCGCGAACGCCGTGAACCGCCATGGGCTGGTGGTGGGCGACGCGGTGGTCGAATCCACCTGGAGCGACCGGCATCGCCGCGTGGCGTTCGTCTGGCGCGACGGCGTCGTTCACGACCTGAACAAGGTGCGCGATGCGTCCTCAGTGGGCTGGACCCTGTTGACGGCCATCGACATCAACGACCGCGGGCAGGTGCTGGGCGTGGGCCGGCGCCAGGTCGGCTACCGCAGCACGCGGTGTCATTACGTCGCCACGCCGATCGCCTGAGGCGGTGGTCGGGCCACCTCGGGCGGCCGGCGGCTCAGGCGGGCGTGGCGATATAGGCCCGGCGGTGGTTGCCCACCACACCTTCGCCCACGATCTGGCCGCGCGCGTTGACGGCGACGGCGGTCCGCAGGTCCCAGCCCGCCGAACCGGGGTGGAGCAGGTCGTTGAGCATGAACGCCTCGTCGCCCACCCACAGCGCCGCGAACTGGCGCCGGCTGCGGCTGACCTGCGGATAGACCTCGCCGGCGATCCAGCCGTCGGCGTTGATGCAGAAGGGGCGGGAGCCGGTGACGCCCAGCCGGTCGCCCAGGTCAATGAGCACGCCGTCGCGCCACGTGAAGGCGCGCTTGGGCAGGTTCTCGCCGCGCGTGTACCAGCCGCACAGGGTGCCATGCACATTCACGCCCTCGGCGGCATGGCTGTGGGTGTCGGGCAGCGTGAGCAGCTCGGCGTGGGCGGCGCCCGGGCGCCAGACCAGGGCCTGGAAGGACAGGTCCGCACCGCCCAGGCCATGCAGCGCATGGCCCACGACGACGCCCGTGTCGGCGATGGCGCGCGCCTCGTACTCCAGATCCACCGGCTCGGGCAGGTGCTCCATGTCGCCCGTGCCGGCGTCGAAGCGGAACAGGCCCCCCAGCGTGGTGCCCGTCGCGACGCCAGCGCGGTTGATGCCGGACGCGAAGCGCCCCATCAGGCCGGACGCGTCCACGATGGGGACGCGCCGGTCGCCCACCCACACCCAGGCGGCGAACTCCGGGCCGCTGTACTTGTAGTTGCGGTGCTCCACCACCCAGCCGTCGTTGTTGATGCCGCAGCCCACCGTGGAGATGCCTGTCCAGGGCAGGCCCTTGATGCGGTCGCCCTGCGAGATGAAGGTCACGCCCTGGTTGTCCCGGCCCGAGCGGTTCGCCATGCCGGTGCAGGCGCCCAGGTCGTTGAGCGCGTGGACCCGCGTGGTGCCGCCGCCCAGGTCGGGCAGCGCACGCACGTGGTAGCGGGGCACCGCGCGTGCGCGGGCGCCCAGGCCGGTGGTCAGCAGGATGCAGGCGCCTGCGGCCTGCAGGCATTGGCGTCGGGTGGGGGCAGCGGTCATGCGGCAGTATGGCCGCTGCCGGGCACGGTCCTGCTGCCGGCGGGAGATCGAACCAAGGGGGGCCTCAGCCCCCCCGTCGTGCGATGGGGGCGCGTGCGCCCGCGCGGGGGCGCAGTTCGATCTCCGCCCAGACGGGGGCGTGGTCGCTGGCATGCTCGCGTCCCCGCTCGTCGCGGTCCACGCCCGCGTCGCGCAGGCGCAGGGCACGGCTCAGCAGGATGTGGTCGATGCGCAGGCCGGCGTCGCGCTCCCAGCGCTGGCGGCGGTAGTCCCAGAACGTGAAAGGTGGCCGCCCCGGATGGGCGGCTCGCAGCGCGTCGGTCCAGCCCTGGGCGAGGAGGTCGGCAAATGCCTGGCGCACGGCCGGCTGCAGCAGGGCGTCGTCTCGCCAGCTGTCCGGGCGGTAGATGTCGGTGTCGGTGGGCACCACGTTCCAGTCGCCCAGCAGCACCACCGGGTGCCCCGTGGCCCACAGCTGGGCGCTGCGTTGGCGCAGGCGTTCGAACCAGCGCAGCTTGTGGTCGAACTTCGGCCCCGGCTGCGGGTTGCCGTTGGGCAGGTACAGGCAGGCGCACAGCACGCCCTGGATGGCCGCCTCGACATAACGCGCCTCGCGGTCCTGGTCGTCGCCCGGCAGGGCAGTCAGCACCGGAAGGGGCGCATGGCCGCGCGCGAGCAGGGCAACGCCGTTCCAGGTGCGCTGCCCCACGACGAGGCTGTCGTAGCCCGCCTGCTTCAGCGCAGCGGCGGGGAAATCCGCGGTCGGGGTCTTGAGCTCCTGCAGCGCCAGCACGTCGGGGCGACGGCGGTCCAGCCAGTCGAGCAGCCGGTCCAGCCGCTTGCCGATGTGGTTGATGTTCCAGGTGGCGACGCGCACGCCGTCACCGCTTGCCGCCCTTCAGGTGCGCCTCGACCGCCGCCGCGTCGTTGCCCACCGCCTCGACCGCGCGCTTCAGCTCCTCGGGCGAGACTCCGAACTTGCGGCTCCAGTCACGCACCTCGTAGTCCTCGCCGAGGTTGATGCGGGCGCGGTCCTGGCCGCCGGTCTGGGCCTTGTTGTCTGCCATGTCCGTCTCCTGGGGTGGCGATGGGCGCGGATCGGCAGCTTTCGTGCCGGCGGGCAGACGGATGCGATGACAGAAATGAACAGGGCCTTGACGCATCAAGGCCCCGCGCGAATGAAAAAGGGCCTTGACGCATCAAGGCCCGGCGACAAAGAAAAAGGGCCTTGATGAATCAAGGCCCTTCTTGGGATTGGTGGAGACGAGGAGGATCGAACTCCCGACCTTCGCATTGCGAACGCGACGCTCTCCCAGCTGAGCTACGTCCCCGAAAGCTGGCATTCTAGCAGCATAAAACCGGCTTCTGCGGTGCGTGCCACGGGCACGAGAATCGCCGGCGTGGCGCCGCTGCCACGACAGGAGACCGCCGCATGGCCCTCGCCGACCCCGCCTGGCTGGACGCCGAGTACAACGCCCGCGCCGCCATCGCCGACCACCCGGCCATCTTCGAGCGCTGGCGTGCGGCATCCGGGCTGGCGCGTTCGCAGTTGCCGTGTGAGCTGGACGTGGCCTACGGCGCCGACCCGGCGGAGCGGCTCGACGTGTTTCCCGCGGGTGACGGCGCGCCGGTGCTGGTGTTCGTGCACGGCGGCTACTGGCGGTCGCTGGACAAGGCGGACCACCGCTTCATCGCACCGTCCTTCGTGGCCGACGGGGCGGCCGTGGTGCTGCCCAACTACAGCCTGTGCCCGGCGGCCAGCATCGAGCAGATCGCCGTGCAGACGGCCCGCGCGGTGGCCTGGGTGCTGCAGCACATCCGCGAGTTCGGCGGGGACCCGTCGCGTGTGGCGCTGGCCGGGCACTCGGCGGGGGCCCACCTCGTGGCCATGCTGCTGTGCTGCCGCTGGAAGGATGTGGCGCCCGGCCTGCCCCTGCAGCCGCTGCAGGGCGGGCTCGGCATTTCCGGCCTGTACGACCTGGAGCCGGTGCGCCAGGCGCCATTCCTCGCGGACGACCTGCGGCTCACCCCGGCCAGCGTGCGTCGCCTGTCGCCCGCCTTCTTCCCCCGACCCCGGCGGCCGCTGTACGCGGTGGTCGGTGGCGACGAGAGCAGCGAGTTCCATCGGCAGACGCAGCTCATCCGCGACCAGTGGGGCCCCACCTCGGTGCCCGTGTGCGAGACGCTGGTGGGCCAGCACCACCTGTCCATCCTCACTTCGCTGGCCGACCCCGCGGGGCGCCTGCACGACCTGGCGCTGCGTCTGCTGACCCTGCGCTGAGCAAGGACACGGCACGGCGATTGCCCCTTCTGTCGTCATGGCCGCCGCCTGCCTTGGCTGGGCGCCGCGGCGCCCCCCAGGAGAGCCTTGCCGATGCCCATCACGCCCGACAGCCTGCTGCCCCCGGAGGCCTACGCCCGCATCCGCCACGCCGAGCGCACCGCCGCCATCGCGCACCGGCGCACGCGCACCGTGACGCTGGGCGAGCACATGACGCTGCAGTTCGAGGACGAGCGCACCGTGCGGCGCCAGATCCAGGAACTGCTGCACGCCGGCCGCGGGCGCGATGCCCGGGCCCTGCAGGCGGAGATCGCCGCCTACTCTCCCCTGGTGCCGGACGGCAGCAACTGGAAGGCCACGCTGCTGCTGGACTACCCCGATCCCGACGAGCGCCAGCGCGCGCTGGTGCGGCTGCTGGGCGTGGAGCGCCACATGTACGTGGCGGTGGAAGGCAGGCCGCGGCTGTATGCCATTGCCGACGAGGACCTGGACCGCAGCGACTGCGGCGGCCGGACCTGCTCGGTGCATTTCCTGCGGTTCGAATGGCCGACCGCCGGCCGCCTGGCGGTGCGCGCCGGGGCGGCCGTGGTCCTGGGCTGCGACCATCCCCACTGCGTGCTGGAGGTGGCGATCGGACCGGCCACCCTGGCCAGCCTGGCGGGCGACCTCGTCGCCTGAGTGCCCGCCTCAGCGGCCGGTGGCGGCCGCGGCCGGGCCCTGCCGCAGGCGCCACAGCGATTCGGCGCTGTAGATGGCCAGGCCCGTCCAGATCAGCGCGAAGCCCGCCAGGCGCGCGGGCTGCAGCGGCTCGCCGAACAGCCACACCGCCAGGAAGAACTGGATGGTCGGCGCCAGGTACTGCAGCAGGCCCATCGTGGCCAGCGTCACCTGGCGGGCGCCCACGGCGAACAGCAGCAGCGGCACGGCGGTGAGCGGGCCGGCGAACAGCAGCCAGCCCCAGGTGGACGCACTGGCGCCGCTCAGGGCGCCGCCGTGGAAGCTGGTCCACAGCAGGGCGGGAATGGCCAGCGGGGCGAGCAGGGCGGTTTCCAGCGCCAGGCCCTCCAGTGCGCCGATGGGGGCCGTCTTGCGCAGCAGGCCATAGATGCCGAAGCTGAACGCCAGCGCCAGCGCGATCCAGGGCGGCACACCCGCCGTCCAGGTGAGCCACGCCACGCCTGCGGCGGCAAAGGCGAGGGCGCCGCGTTGCGCGCCGCGCAGCCGTTCGCGCAAGAAGATCACACCCAGCGCGACGTTGACCAGCGGGTTGATGAAGTAGCCCAGGCTGGCTTCCAGCACCCGGCCGTGGTTCACCGCCCACACGTACACGAGCCAGTTGGTGGTGAGCAGCAGCGCGCAGGCCGCGCCCACGGCCAGCGTGCGTGGCTGGCGCAGCACCGGGCCGATCCAGGCCCAGCGTCGCTGGGCCAGCAGGAGCAGCGCCACGAAGGCCAGCGACCACACCGACCGGTGCAGCACGATCTCGAGCGCCGGCACGTCGGCCACCTGGCGGAAGTACAGCGGGAACAGGCCCCACAGGGCGTAGGACAGGGCGGCGGCGAGCAGGCCGGTGGACATGAGGGGAGCGGCCCCGGCACCTGGCGGGCCAGGTGCCGGGCGATGCGCGGTGACGGGAAGGGCGCCGATTGTCGGCGCTGCTCGAATGGCCCCAGTTCTGGGGGGCGCCCGCCCTTGCGGTACCCGGGGCGGCATCTGATGATCGGCCCATGCCCACGGTCGAGTTCACGCCGCAGCTGCGCCGCTTCACCGACACGCCCCGCGTGGCGAGCCCCGCCGCCACCCTGCGCGCGGCGCTGGAAGACGCCTTTCAGGCCAACCCCCGCCTGCGCGGTTATGTGCTGGACGACCAGGGCGCCCTGCGCGCCAATGTCGTGGTGTTCATCGACGGCGAGCGTTGCCGCGAGCGCCTGCGCCTGGACCAGGCCCTGCAGCCCGCCAGCACGGTGCATGTGCTGCAAGCCCTGTCCGGAGGATGACCATGCCCGCTGCCGACACCCGGCCCGCCGCCGCCACCGACCGCGCCTGGGTCGCCACGCGAAAGGGCCTGTTCGAGCTGCGTCGCGGCGCCACCGGCGCCTGGCGGATCGAGCGCGTGAGCTTCCTCGGCGAGCCGGTGTCGGCCGTGCTGCCGCCTGACGACCGCGGCCACATGCTGGCCGCGCTCAACCTGGGCCACTTCGGCGTCAAGCTGCACGCCAGCGCGGATGCCGGCGCCACCTGGACCGAGACCAGCACGCCGTCCTTTCCACCGCAGCCCGAGGGCGCCCCCGGGCCGGCCTGGAACCTGGTGCAGGTGTGGGTGATGGAACGCGCCGGTGGCCGCGTGCTGGCCGGCACCCTGCCGGGCGGCCTGTTCGTGTCGGACGACGGCGGCGCCAGCTGGGCCCTGAACCGCCCGCTGTGGGACGAGCCTGGCCGCGCGGAGTGGTTCGGCGGCGGCTACGACGTGCCGGGCATCCACTCCATCAGCCCGCATCCCGACCGGCCGGACGAGTGGCTGCTGGCCGTGAGCTGCGGCGGCGTGTGGCACACCGCCGACGCCGGCGCCCACTGGACGCTGCGCTGCCGGGGCATGCGCGCCGCCTACATGCCACCCGAGCGGGCCGAGGACCCGCAGGTGCAGGACCCGCACCGCGTCGAACGCTGCGCCGCCGCCCCGGAGGTGCTCTGGTGCCAGCACCACAACGGCATCTGGCGCTCCACCGACGACGGCCGGCAGTGGCAGGAGCTGACCAGCGCGCCGCTGTCGAACTTCGGTTTCGCCGTGGCGGCGCACCCCGCCGACCCGCTCACCGCCTGGTTCGTCCCCGGCGTGGCCGACCAGCAGCGCGTGCCGGTGGGGGCCGCCCTGGCCGTGCAGCGCACGCGCGACGGCGGCCGCAGCATGGAGGTGCTGCGCGAGGGCCTGCCGCCCTCGCATTGCTACGACCTGGTGTACCGCCACGGCCTGGCGGTGGCGGCCGACGGACAGCAGCTGCTCATGGCCAGCACCACCGGGCGGTTGTGGGCCAGCGCCGACGGCGGAGAGGTGTGGGCGGCCAGCGTCGCCCACCTGCCGCCGGTGTACGCGGTGCGGTTCGGCTGACGCGCACGGCGCCTGCGCCACTCAGCCGCCCGGGCTGGCGTGGCGGGCGCGCAGCGCCTGCACGGAGCCCTTGACAAGGCGCTCCAGCACCTGCCCATCCACGTCGGCCAGCCTGCGGATGGTCAGGCATGCCTTGCCCATGCGGTGCCGCCCCAGCCGGCCCAGCCACTCGGCCTGCTCCGGCGCCTCGGCCATGAGGTAGATCGCGATCCCGGTCTTGCGCGCCGCGAAGCCGGTGGCGCAGGACACGCCCTCCCGTCCGCTGTCGTGGCGGTAGTGGTACGCGCCGAAGCCCACGATCGACGGGCCCCACATGGTGGGCTGCTCGCCTGTCCACGCGCTCATCCAGTCCACCAAGGTGAGGCAGTCGTCGCGCAGGGACGCGTTCTCGATGGTGCCCAGATGGCCCGCCACGCTGGCCGACGTGGCGGCTGTCTTGTTCTGACCCATGGCAGGCGCTGTCCTTGAAGGGGGAGGAAGGCGCCACGGCGGGCCGTCCGGCCGGGTGGCGCCACTGGCCGCCCATTCTGCGTCTGCTGCGGCCGATCGCGCGCACCTGCGGCCTGTCGCATGGCGCTGGGCGCACGCGCGGCGGGGTCCTAGAGTGCACCCATCCCCACCCACCGCCCACCGGAGACCCCCATGACCCGCTTCCAGCCCGCCGCCTTCGTCCTCGCCGCCCTGACCACCCTCGGGATCCTCGGCGGCGTGGGTGCCCTGGCCGACACCGAATACCGGCAGGTCGTGGCGCAATCCGCCCCGGGCGCCGGCGCCGTGGCCATGGCCGACGCGCCCTCGGGCCCCGTCCTGGTCGTCGCCGGCCAGCGCGTGTCCCTGTGATGCCGTGGGCGCGGACGCCGGTCAGCCGGCCTGCGGTGGCGGACCCGGTGTGTCCGTCCGGCGCAGCGCGGCCAGCAGCCGCGCCGGCTCGTCGACGCCGAGCACGATCTCGCTGACGACACGTTCGCCAAAGGGCGTGCCCAGCCGGGTGCCGGGACGCAGGCGGATGAGGACGTTGGCCCTGCCCACGCCCGTCAGGCGCAGGCGCTGGCGGCCGCGGCGCGGCCGCACCGCCGTGGCCTCGGCGGCCAGGATGGCCGAGCGGGGCACCCAGTGGTCGCCCAGGACGCCGCTGCGCAGGTGCAGGCCCTCATTGGTGAGGGTGATCGGGCCGGGGGCACTCAGGCGGGGAACGGTTCGGTGCATGGCGGCGGGGGGCCGTATCAGCCATCCTGCCACTCGCCCCGCACGCGCAGCGCCGCCCATTCCCACCCCGGCCGTGCCTCCCAGCGCATGGGCTCACCGGTGCGGGGGTGGGCGACCTCCAGCGACACCGCATGCAGCCACATGCGGGAGACGCCCAGCCAGGCCGCCACGGCGCGGTTGTGCGGGCCCTTGCCGTGCGTGCTGTCGCCCACCAGCGGGTGCGCCAGGTGCTTCAGGTGCCGGCGGATCTGGTGGCGCCGGCCGGTGAGCGGCTCGGCCTGCACCAGCGCGTAGCGGCTCGTCGGATGCCGGGCATCCACCGCGAACGGCCACTCGACCCGCGCCATGCGGGTGAAGCGCGTGCGGGCGGGCAGGCGGGGCTGGCCGGCGCTGGGCAGCTCGGGGTCGCGCGCCAGCGGGTGGTCCAGGTCGATGGCCGGGGCCGGCCAGCCGCGCACCAGCCCCAGGTAGCGTTTGGCCACGGCGCCCGATTCGAAGGCCTCGCCCAGCGCGCGCGCCGCCGCGGGATGGCAGGCCAGCACCAGCACGCCCGAGGTGCCCTTGTCCAGCCGGTGCGCCGGGGCCAGGCCAGCGGCGGCCGAGCCGCCGAGCTGGGCGCGCAGGCGGTCCAGCACCGTGTCGTGCTCGTGCGCGTCCAGGGCACTGCGGTGCACCAGCAGGCCGGCCGGCTTGTGCACGACGAGCAGGTCCTCGTCCTGGTACAGCAGGTCCAGGGGGCCGGGCTCGGGCCAGGAAGGCGGGGCGGTCGTCGCGTGCATGCAACGTGCATCCTATGTCCTGGGGGCCTCACCCCACTTCAGAGGGAATGACAGGCCGCGCCTGCCTCCGAACAATGGCGGCATCCTCAGCGGTGATGAATGCCGCTGACAGGAGACCTCCATGCCCACCGTCTACTACCTCGGCTACCGCTCGCTGTTCGTCACCCTCACCGCCTGGGCCGCCATCGTGCTGGCCGCCGTCGCCTGCAGCGTGGGGGTCATCCAGCAGGCGGCACTGGCATCCTGGGCGCCCGGGCTGGACGCGGCCGTGCAGGCCGAGCCGGTGTCCGCCGCCGGCGGGTGGCTGCTGGAATCGCTGCCCTGGGTGGTGGGGGCCGGCCTGATGGCCTCGGTGGCGCTGCTGGTGTCGGCCGTGGGCCTGCTGATGCGCCTGGAGTGGGCGCGCCGCGCCTTCATCGTGCTGCTGGGCGTGGCCATGGTGGCGCAGCTGGCCAGCGTGTGGCTGCAGCATCGGTTCCTGCAGTCGCTGGTGGATGCCGCGGAGGTGCCGGCGGTGCTGCCCGGCGGCGCGGTCACGGCGGCGGCGCTGTTGACTGGCGCGGGCGCGCTGCTCGCCTGTGGCGGCCTGGGCTGGGTGATCGTCCGGCTGATGTCGCCCAAGGTGCGGCGCGAGTTCGTCGCCTGAGTCGGGGCCGGGCCAGCGCTGCTCATCCCTGCTCGAACCCCTCGAGCACGTTCACCAGGTTCACCCCCATCGCTTCCACCGCGTAGCCACCTTCCATGGTGAACACGGTGGGCAGGCGCATGGCCGCCAGGTCCCGGCCGATGGTGAGGTAGTCCGCGCTGGCCAGGCGGAAGCGCGAGATCGGGTCGCCCTCGTAGGTGTCCACGCCCAGCGCCACCACCAGGGCGTCGGCCCGGTGCTCCGTCACCCGCTTCAGGGCCTGCTGCAGGGCGACACGCCAGTCGGCGAACACCGTGCCGGCCGGCAGCGGCAGGTTCAGGTTGTGGCCGAAGCCCTCGCCCTCGCCGCGCTCGTCGGCATGGCCCAGGTAGAAGGGGTACTCGGTGCGCGGGTCGCCGTGGATCGACACGGTGAGCACGTCGGCCCGGTCGTAGAACAGGCTCTGGGTGCCGTTGCCGTGGTGGTAGTCCACGTCCACCACGGCCACCTTCTGCGCGCCCTGGTCGCGCAGTGCCTGGGCGGCGAGGGCGGCGTTGTTCAGGAAGCAGTAGCCGCCGAAGAAATCCGCCCCGGCGTGGTGGCCGGGCGGGCGGGTCAGCGCCGCGGCGCTGCGCGTGGCGCCCGCCGCCACCCCATGGGCCGCCGCCACGGCGCAGGCCGCGCCGGCCTCGGCCGCCGCCCAGGTGCCGGCGGTCAGCGGGGTGCCGGCGTCGTACGAGTACAGCCCCAGCCGGGCGGCGAAGTTCTCGGGCTCCACGTCGTGGCGGAAGCCGCGCACCGGCCAGGTGGAAGGCAGCGCGTCCAGCGCGGCGTTGGCCGGGTCCAGCGCCACCCATTCGTCCCAGGCCCCTTGCAGGAAATCCAGGTAGCGCGGTGCATGCACACGCTCCAGCGCGGCACGCGGCACCGGCGGTGGTTCCCGGCGCTCGCCCACGGGGCGGCGGCCGAGTTCGGCCAGCACATGGTCGAGCCGGGCCGGGGTTTCGTGGCAGGGCACGAGGCGGCCGCGGAACATCTCGTGGCGGCCGTCATGCAGCGTGTGGTGCGGGTTGGCGTAGATGAGCATGGGCGGGTCAGGATGAGGGTGGGGCGGGGAGGGGGGCGTTCGCGGCGGCTCCGTGCAGGTCGCCGTCCACGTACAGCCAGCGGCCGGTGGCCGGGTCGCGCTCGAAGCGGCTGGTCTCGTGCAGGCGGTGGGCGCGGCCGCCCAGCTTGCTGCGGGCGACGAATTCCACCACGGCATGGTCGGCATCCTGCGGCACGTGGCGTCGCACCTCCAGGCCCAGCCAGCGCAGGGCGGGCTCGTCCGGCCCCAGATCGACGGGGCAGGTGCGTGGGTGCCAGGTGGCGCGCAGGTGGTCGTGCAGGCCGAGCACGTAGGCGCTGTAGCGTGAGCGCATGAGGGCCTCGGCGTCGGGCGCGGGTGCGCCGGCGTGCCAGGGGCCGCAGCAGCGGCCGTAGGGCAGGGGCCGACGGTCGGCGCCGGGCCGCCCGCAGGGGCAGGGTGCCTCGGAGGCCAGGGCCGGGTGGGCAGGGGGAAGGGCGGGGTCGGACGGCATGCGTGCATCTTGCACGAGCCGGCTGGCGGGTCTTTCCTGGCGAGGTGGAGGACGCCGGACAGGCCGCTAAGATACTGTATAAAACAACAGTACCATGGGCGCCTCCTTTTCCCTCTCGTCCACCTTGCCGCTGGCCTTCGAGCCGCCCGCGGTGCCGCCCCAGCGTCCGGAACAGCCCGATTGGCTGGCCGAGCCCAGCCGCCTGCACCCGGCCTTGTGGCGGGTGCGTGGCGGCCCGGCCGTGGCCTCGGGCCCGGCGGCCGATGGGGCGGTGCCCACCGGGTTCGCCGCGCTCGATGCCGAGCTGCCCGGCGGCGGCTGGCCGGTGCGGGTGCTCACCGAGCTGCTGCTGCCGGCTCCCGGGTTGGGCGAGATGCGCCTGCTCGCGCCGCTGCTGCAGCGCCTGGCGGCGCAGGGCCGCGGCGTGCTGTGGTTCGATCCGCCTGCCGAGCTGCATGCCCCGGCGCTGCAGGAGATGGGGTGCGCCCCGGAGGCCTGCCTGGTGGTGCGGCCGCCGGCCGCGCCGGCGCCCCCCGCCGGCCGTGCCGGGCGTCGTGCACCCCCGGGGGCCGCGCTGTGCTGGGCCCTGGAGCAGGCCTTGCGCAGCGGGCAGGCCGGCGCGGTGCTGGCCTGGCCCGGTGCCGCCGCCCGGCCCGAGGCCCTGCGCCGGCTGCAGCTGGCGGCCCAGTCCCATGAAGGCCCGGCGTTCCTGCTGCGCGAGTGGGGGGCCGCTGCGCAATCCAGCCCCGCCCCCCTGCGGCTGCGCCTGGCGCCGGCGGGGCCGGACGAACTGGCCCTGCACATCCTCAAGCGCCGCGGCCCGGCCCTGGACACGCCCGTGCACCTCCCCTTGCAGCCGGTGCTGTCCGAGCGGGCGCGGCCGCGGGCGCAGCGACTGGCCGATGCCCAGGCCCGGGCCGTGGGGGCGGGCAGCCGCACACCCGGCCGCCCCGGGGAGGCCCAGGCCGTTCCCGCCTGACGCCCGAGAGGCTGGCGATGTTGTGGATCGGGCTGCACCTGCCCCGCCTGTCGCTGGAGGCGTTCTGCGCCCTGCGCGGCGCCGCCGGGGCCGACGAGCCGGTGGCGCTGCAGGCGCAGCACCAGATCGTGGCCGTCAATGCGGCCGCCGCGGCGCGCGGGGTGGCGCCGGGCATGAAGCGCGCCACCGCGCTGGCGCTGGCACCCGAGCTGGTGCTGGGCAGCGCCGACGACACGCGCGACGCGGCGGCGCTGCAGGCGGTGGCCCATGCGCTGCTGGCCTTCACGCCCACGGTGGTGCCGGTGCCGCCGCAGGCGGTGCTGGCCGAGGTGCAGCCCAGCCTGCGCTACCTCGGCGGGCCGGTTCGCCTGTGGGACCGCCTGGCCGCCGCGCTGGCGCCGCTGGGGCACCGGGTGCAGCGCGCCCACGCACCCACGGCGCTCGGCGCCTGGCTGCTGTCCCGGGCGCACGACGACGGCCTGCCGCCGCGGGCGCTGGCGCGCCACCCCCTGTGCCCGCCGGCCGGCACCACGCCCGCTGCCGAGATGGCGGCCTGGCAGGCGCTGCACGAGCGCCTGCAGGGCCTGCCCGCGGCCTGGCTGCTGCAGGCAGCCGGGGAGGCCGGCGACACCCCGCTGTCCCAGCTGGAGGCCATGGGGCTGCACACCGTGGCCGACCTGCGGCGCCAGCCGCGGGCGGGCCTGGCGCGGCGCTTCGGGCCGGCCGTGCTGCAGGCGCTGGACCGCGCCTGGGGCAGCGCGCCGCATCCGCTGCAGCCCATCGAGCCGCCCCTGCGCTTTGCCAGCCAGGTGGAGCTGTGGGCCCGTGCCGAGCACGCCGAGGCGCTGCTGGCGGGCGCGCAGGTGCTGCTGGGGCGGCTGCTGGCCTGGGCGGCCGCCCGCCATGCGCGCGTGCAGTCCTTCTGCCTGCACCTGCACCATGAGAGCGGGCTGCGCGACAGCAGCCGCGGCACGGCCGGCCCCCAGGTGAGCCGGCTGGAGATCACCCTGGGCGAGCCCACCGGCGACACGCGCCACCTGCAGGCCGTGCTGCAGGAGCGGCTGGCGCGCGAGGCACTGGTGGCGCCGGTGCTGGCCATGGACCTGGTGTGCGACACGCCGGTGCTGGGCCCGCCGCCCGATGGCGAGCTCTTTCCCAGCCAGGCCGGGCAGCGCGAGGGCCTGCTGCGCCTGGTGGAGCGGCTGCAGGCCCGGCTGGGCACCGACGCCGTGCAGACCCTGGCTCCCTGGCCCGACCACCGCCCCGAGCGCGCCACCGTCTGCCAGCCGGCCGGGGGCCGCCTGCCCGGCATGGCGCCCGGTGCGGGGGCCACGCGCCCGCCCGCGGCCCGCATGACCCGCCCCACCTGGCTGCTGGCCGCGCCGCGGGCGCTGCCAGAACGCCGGTCCCGCCCCTGGCTGGACGGCCGGCCCCTGCACCTGCTGGCCGGCCCCGAGCGCATCGAGACCGGCTGGTGGGACGGCGACCCGGTGTGCCGCGACTACTTCGTGGCCCAGCAGGCGGGCGGGCCGCTGCTGTGGGTGTACCGCCTGCGCCCGCCGCCCGCCGACGGCTCGCCCGGCTGGTTCCTGCACGGGCGCTTCGGCTAGGAGGTGCGGCGGCTTCTGCCGCCCCATCTCCCAGCCTGCGGCCGAATGTCCCGCTCCCCCGGGCCCCCTCCAGGAGGGGGCTCCCGCATGACGGGGCGCACCCTCCAGCCTCCCGCCGGGCGGGAGGCTCCAGCAAGTCTGTCGACACGCCATGCCGCCCTTGGCGCGTCTCCCCTAGAACCCGCGCAGGTCGTCCACTGGCGTGGCCAGCGGGCCGCCGGTGATGCGCTCGAGCGTGCGGCTCACCACGGCCAGGTCATTGTCGAAGCTGCCGTGCGCGGCCGCCTGGCGCACCACCTCGCCACCGTCCACCCGCGCCACCTCGATCCGCTCCTGGTCCAGCACCCGGCGGCGCGACGCGAGCCCGGCCGCCTGCGCCGCCTGGCGCCACGCCGCGAGCGCCTCGCCGGTGTCCGAGGTGCCGTCCCAGCCGGCGTAGGACGCGTCGTCCACCTTCTCCATGCCCAGGATGGGCGTGCGCAGGTCCGCCTCCAGGCAGTTGGAGACGAAATACAGCAGCGACTTGCGGTAGACCGACGCCACCAGGTCCTCGCGCTCGCGGCGGTCGGACAGCACGTCCAGGTGCAGCCGCTCCATCACCGCGCCGTGGGCGGCGTAGTGCCGGTTGGCGAAGGCCACGCTGCAGGCGGGCGCATACAGATGCACCGAGCGCAGCCGGCCCGTCAGCCCGTCGTCGCGCCCGGCCCGCTGGCGGCCGACCAGCGTGCTGACCAGGTGGCCCAGCGCGATCGAGCCGGCCGAGTGGCCCACCAGGTGCAGCTCGAAGCGCTCGCCCCAGGTGCCGGCCAGCGCCTGCAGCGCGTCGACCAGCAGCTCGCCGCCATGGCGCGGCAGGAACGCAAGCTCGGCGTTCTCCTTCATCTCGCTCCACAGCGGGCGGGCGATCGGCCGGCCGATGGTCTTCTCCACCAGCAGGTCGGTGCGGTCGCTGAGCCAGCCGCCGGCGAGCCCGGCGCGCTCGGGCGGCCGCTTCAGGGCTTCGCCCAGCACGTTGCCCAGCGACTCGAGCAGCCCGGTCTTCCACACCAGGAACAGCGGGTAGCAGCCGTTGCCGACGAAGTAGCGCCCCATGGCGCTGGCGCGGCCGATGGCGTCCTGCTCGCTGTTCAGCCCGCCATGCACGTAGACCACCACGCGCTTGGGCTCGTCGGCCGGCCGCTGGCGGAACCACTGGTCGGGCAGCACGTAGGCCTGCTGCTGCAGCTTGCGCGGCTGCTCGTCCTCCGTCAGGTAGCGGGCCACGCGGCCATCGTTGCCCAGCACCACGCTGTGGCGGTAGGCCAGTCCCGTGTCCCACCAGCGGCTGCGGTCGGCGCCGCCGGGGCGGCCGCCGTCGCCGCGCGCCCGCGAGGTGTCGGCGCTGTCGCGCCCGCTGGCCAGGCGGCCCGCCACCACGCCCGGCACGCCCAGCGCCACCACCCACGCGTCCATGGCATTGGCCAGCCAGTCCAGGTAGCCGATGACGGCGAAGCCGCCCGCGCCCCAGTCGCGGCCCCAGGAGTTCTGGACGATGAAGCCCTGGGCGTTGTAGCCCACGAGGGCGAAGGCATGGCCACCGCTGCGCGAGGGCCGGCCGTCGAAGCGGATCAGCGGCAGATCGGCCTGGCGCCGGGCGGTGCGGCGGGCCGCGGGCACGTCGTCCCAGCCGCCGTGGGTGTAGGCCGACACGAAGACCGCGCGGTGCTGGGCCAGCGCGGCCTGCAGGTCGGTGATGCTGCGCGTGTCCACGCGGTAGTACACGCCCAGCGTGTGCTGGGTGGCACGGTCGGCGAAGCCGTAGCGCGCCGGGTGCGAGGTATCGGGCGCATAGGGCCAGTCGGACTCCAGGCACACGCCGTGGTGGAACCAGCCCTTGAGTGCGCCGCGGCAGGTGGAGCCGTCGTAGTCCTCGCCCTCGTACTCGTCATGCCGGCGTGCCAGGGTGTAGAGCATGCGCGGGCTGACCGACTCGAAGCGCGCGGGCACGCCCGCCTTCAGCCAGCGCAGGTAGTTCACGACGCAAGCCAGGCCGAAGCCGGTGCAGGCACCCTCGCGGCCCTGGTCGAGGATGAGCCCGGCGCGCGTGTAGCGCGGCAGGAAGTCCTTCATCTCCGACTCCGGCGGAAAGGCCTCCGGCAGGCTCAGTGGCGGAGGCATGTACAGGCGGTCGCGCAGGTCGGCGGCGTCCTTGCGCGTCTTGCCGCGCGCGGCCGTGGCGGAGCGGCCGGCGCGGGCGGGCGCTCCGGCGCGGGCCGGGGCCCCCGCGGCGTCCTGCGGCCACACCTCGGCCGCGAGACGGACCACGTCCTTGAAGCGGTCCAGCCCATGGCTGCCGCCATTGACGGCGCGCCGGGCGGCCGGCCAGTCGGCGCGGTCGAAGGCCGCACGCAGCCGCTCGGCCTGGCCGGCCAGGTAGGCGGCCAGCAACACCGCGGCCACCTCCGGCGCGTTGGCCAGGTCGGGCGCGTCGGCCAGCGGCAACCCCAGGTGCTCGCCCAGGCGCGTGTAGTTGCCGCGGCCGGTGAGCTGCACGAAGCCCCGGCCGCGGAAGCGGGCGCCGTCGCCGGGCTGGGTGTTGCCGAGCGCCCGGCGGCCCTCGTAGGTCGAGAACGTCGCGCCGCCGGGCAGGGTGTTGAACTTCGACGGCAGCTCGGCGATGGGCACGAAGCCCTCGGTTTCCGCGCGCACCGTGGCGAGCGCCGTGACCACCATCGCCCGGTCGGTGAGGCCGGCCTCGGCCAGCGCTGCCTCGATGTAGGGCAGGTAACGGGCCACGTTGGCGGGCTTGGTGGCCGGGAACAGGCGCGTCACCGCGGAGACCGACAGCGGCGTCTGCCGGAGCTGCTCGCCCGGCGGCGGCGCCAGGCCCAGCAGCACCCGGCCGCGCGGTCCCACCAGGCCGTCGGCGATGAGCCCCACCCCGGCCTGCCAGCGGCGGATGGCGGCGTCGAAGCCGTCGTCGATGGGGCCGCCCGGGCGAGACAGCGCCGGAAAGTCCTCGGCGTCCTGCCCGAGGGCCTGCCGCAGCGCAGCGGCGAGTCGGTCGACTTCGGGGCCCTGGTCGCCCCGGCGGAGGATGGCTGGCATGGTGAGGGTCTCCTGGCGCTGCGCACACGGTGGGCCGGCGCGGTACCGGCCGTGGCCCGCGCAGATGCCCCGTCCAGTATCCGGCCGGCGTGCGACGTGCGCAGCACCCGCTTCAGGGGAGCGCACCCGGCCATCCTGGGGGGCTGACAAAAAACGAAACACAGCGAGACGCCGCGGAAAGGACGGCGCCCCGGCCCGCCGGCACGATGCAGGGCATCGACGATTTCACGCCCCGGAAGGAGCCGCCCATGCGAACCTGGATCAAGAACTCGCTCATCGCCTTGCTCGGCGCCAGCACGGTGCTGGGCGGCCTGGCTGTCGCCCATGGCGCCCGTGGCGGCTGCGGACATGGCCACGGCGCCTTCAGCGGCCCCATGAACGAGGCCGACGCCGCCCGCTGGCGCGAGCGCATGCTCGACCGTGCGAGCCGGGAGCTGGCGCTGGATGCGACGCAGCGCGATCGCCTGTCGGCCCTGATGGACGCGTGGCGCCAGCAGCGGCAGGCGCTGGCGCCGGCCGGGGCCGACCCGCGTGCGGCGCTGGCCGGCTTCATCGCCGGCGAGCGTTTCGACGCCGCCGGGGCGCAGGCCTGGGCGCTGGACAAGCTGGACAGCGTGCGGGAGGGCAGCCCCGCGCTGATCGCCGCGACCGCGGCGTTCTACGACAGCCTGCGGCCCGAGCAGCAGCAGCAGCTGCGTGGGCTGCTGGCACACGGCCCGCGCGCGGCCCGTGCCTGGGGCGGGTGATGGTGCCGCTGGCCCGTGTCGCGCCGAGGTGGCGCCACCTGCCTCTCGGCCGCGGCCTGATGAGCGCGGCGCTGGCCCTGCTGGCCGGCACCGCGCTGTGGCTGGATGCCGCCTCCGGGGCGGCCGCCACGGGCGCGTCCGCCCGGCTGCTGGCCTGGCACGCGGTGAGCGTGCTGGTGCTGGCGGCGCTGGGGTGGAGCGCCCTGTGGTCGGCGCACTGGCCCGCCCGGGCCGGACGCACCGTGGCCGGGCTGGCCGGCCTGCTGATCGCCGGGGGCATGCTGATGACCGCCGGCACGGGCGCCGCCGTGGTGGTGCCGGGTGCCGCCGCGGCGCTGTTCCTGCTCGGCCGCCGTTGGGCTCGGCACGAGATACGCTGGTGAGCGGTGGCTGTGCCACCATGCGCGCATGCCTCGACTGCTGCTGATCGACGACGACGAGCACCTGGCCCTGCCGCTGGGCGCCTACCTGGCCCGCTTCGGCTTCGAGCTGGCCTGGGCCGGCCGGCCCAGCCAGGGCCTGGCCCGGCTGCGCGCCGAGCCGTTCGACGCCGCCATCCTCGACGTGATGCTGCCGGAGATGGACGGCTTCGAGCTGCTGCGCACGCTGCGCCGCGAGGGCGGGGCGGTGGGGGCGCTGCCCGTGGTCATGCTCACGGCGCGTGGCGAGCTGCCGGACAAGGTGGCCGGCCTGGAGCTGGGTGCCGACGACTACCTGCCCAAGCCCTTCGAGCCGCGTGAGCTGGCCGCGCGCCTGCAGACCGTGCTGCGGCGGCACCGCGCCGCGCCGGCCGCGGCCGCGCCGGCCGTGGCGATCGACCGCCTGTGCTTCGACGGGCTGACCGTGGACCTGGCGCGGCGCGAGGTGCAGCGCCATGGCCAGGTGGTGGAGCTGACGGGCACCGAGTTCGCGTTGCTGGCCCTGCTGGCGGGCGAGCCGCGCAAGGTGTTCGGCCGCGACGAGATCCTCAACCGCCTGCGCGGCCACGACGCCGACCTCGCGACCCGCGCGGTGGACATCCTGGTGTCCCGCCTGCGCCGCAAGCTGGAGCCGCTGGACTGCATCAAGACGCTGCGCAACGCGGGTTATGCCTTCGCCGGCGCCCCGGTGGTGGCATGAAGGCGCACGCCGCGACCGGCTCCGGCGCGTCCGCCCCCGCGGCCACGGACCCCGCCACCTGGCGCCACTGCAGCGACCCGCGCTGGCACCGCCGCTGGCACCACCGCTGGCGCCATTCGCTGTGGCTGCGCCTGATGGCGCTGTTCCTGGCGCTGGCCCTGGCCATCGCCTTCACCTTCATGATCGGCATGCAGCGCGCCTTCGGCAGTGGCTGGCGCGATGTCATCCGTCCGCTGGTGGCCGACTACGTCGACCGCCTGGCCGCCGACATCGGCAGCCCGCCGGACCTGGCGAGGGCGCAGGCCCTGGCCGAGCGCCTGCCGGTGGCCATCGAGATCACCGGCCCGGCGGTGAACTGGCGCTCGGCGGCGCGCTGGCCCGATGCGGTGCAGGACCACCCGCTCGAGATGCTGGTGCGCCAGACGGCGGACGGCCACCGCATCCGCTTCGGCGTGGATGCCCAGTCCTGGATGGCCCGGCCGCGCGGCGTGGCCTGGGTGACACTGGGCGTGCTGCTGGCGCTGTGCGCCGTGGCGTGGAAGCTGGCGCACCACCTGTTCCGCCCCCTGCAGGCCATCGGCGCGGGGGTGGAGCGCTTCGGCCGGGGGGAGTTCACGGCGCCCATCCCTGTGCACCGGCACGACGAGCTCGGCGCGCTGGCCGAGCAGGTGAACACCATGGCGGCCGACCTGTCCGGACTGCTCGATGCCAAGCGGGCGCTGCTGCTGGCCATCAGCCACGAGCTGCGCTCCCCGCTGACGCGTGCCCGGCTGAACGCCGAACTGGTGGCCGAGGGCCCCGAGCGCGACGCGCTGCTGCGCGACCTGGCCGAGATGCGCGACCTGATCACCAGCCTGCTGGAAAGCGAGCGCCTGTCCCAGCCCCATGTGGCGCTGCACCGCGAGCCCACCGACCTGGCGGCGCTGGTGCACGGCCTGCTGGCCGCGCCGCCCCTGGCCCAGGGCGGCGTGCGGGTCGCGCTGCCTGCGGGCCTGCCGGCCGCGCCGGTGGACCGCACACGGCTCAGCCTGCTGCTGCGCAACCTGCTGGACAACGCGGTGCGGCACGGCGCCACCGGCGCCGCCTCCCCCGAGCTGACGGGCCAGTGGGACGGGCACACCCTGACGCTGACCGTGCGCGACCACGGCCCCGGCGTGCCGCCCGACCTGCTGGACCGCCTGGCCGAGCCCTTCTTCCGGGCGGATGCCGCGCGCGAGCGCCGCACCGGCGGCGTCGGCCTGGGGCTCACGCTGTGCCGGCTGATCGCCCAGGCGCACGGCGGCAGCCTGCGCTTCGAGAGCGCCGGGCCCGGGCTGCGCGCGGTGCTCAGCCTGCCATGGGCGGCTGCAGCAGGGCATCCATCGCCCGGTTGAACAGCTCGAAGTCCAGGGGCTTGGTCCAGTAGTCGACGAAGCCGGCGGCCAGCGCCGCCTGGATGTCCTCGCGCATGGCGTTGGCCGACAGCGCGATGCAGGGGATGCGGGCGGTGCGCGGGTCGGACCGCAGGCGCGCCATCACCTCGGTGCCCGGCATGTCGGGCAGCTGCATGTCCAGCAGCACCAGCGCAGGGGCCAGCTCGGCGGCCATCCGCAGGCCGGTGCGGCCGTCGGGGGCGGCGGCGAAGCGCAGGCCGGGCCGGCGCTCGGCCAGCTCCTGCACGATCATCACGTTCACCTCGTTGTCCTCGACGTACAGCAACAGGGGCTTCGCCGTGGGGGCAGGGCCCACGGTGCTGCGCGTGCCGCCCGCCCCGCTGGGCGGCCCTTCGTCCAGCGGGATGAAGCCGCTCGGGCCGAGCAGCGGCTCGCCCTCGTCGGCCCGGCGCAGCCACAGCTCGAACTCGCTGCCCTGGCCCAGCACGCTGCGGGCGGTCACCTCGCCGCCCATGCGCTGCATCAGCGTGCGCACCACGGCCAGCCCGATGCCCACGCCGGGCACGCCGGGGTGGCGCTGCGCGGCGCGCTGGAAGGGCTCGAAGGCTCGCTCCAGCGCCTCCTGTGTCATGCCGTGGCCGCTGTCGCGCACGGTGACCAGCAGCCGTGCGTCGGACGTGGCGCGGGCGGTGACCTGCACCCAGCCGCCGCGGCGGTTGTACTTGATGGCGTTGGTGAGCAGGTTGAGCAGGACCTGCCGGATCCACAGGGCGTCGCCATGGGCGGCCAGGTCGGGCGGCTCCACCACCGGCGGATGCAGCCGGATCTGGCGCTCCGCCGCCGGGCCCTCCACCAGGGGCAGGGTGTCGGCCAGCAGCGGCCCGAGCGGCACCGCGCCCAGGGGGTGCGCCGCCTCCGCCCCCGGGCGCGCCAGCTCCAGCACGTCGTTGATGAGCGCCAGCAGGTGGCGGCCCGCCGACTGGATGTGCTCCAGCCGCGCGCGCCGGGCCGGCTCGTCCAGGCGGTCGCCCGCGGCCAGCATGAGCTCGGTGAAGCCGAGGATCGCGTTCAGCGGCGTGCGCAGCTCGTGGCTCATGCGTGCCAGCAGCTCGGACTTGGCCTCGCTCTCCCGCTGCGCCAGGGCGGCGGCCTGGCGCTCGTGTTCGGCGGCGCGGGCGGCGGTGATGTCCCAGTTGACGCCGATGCGCCGCACCACGCGGCCGTGCTCGTCCAGCACCGGCATGGAGCGCGACGCCAGCCAGCGCACGCCGCCGTCGGGCAGCAGCACCCGGAACTCGTACTGGGTGGTCTCCTCGCCCGCCGAGGCGCGCAGGATGTGCTGGCTCACGCGGTCGCGGTCCTCGGGGTGCACGAGCCGGGTCATCTGCTCCAGCGAGGGCGCGCGCGGCTCGGGTGCCAGGCCACGCAGCAGGAACATCTGCTCGTCCCAGCGGCTGTGGCCGTCGGGCAGGTCCCATTCCCAGGTGCCAATGCCGGCCGTGCGCGCGATGAGGGCGATGCGCTGGTTCGCGTCGCGCAGGCGCTGCTCGTCGCGCAGGCGCTCGGTCACGTCGAGCAGCATGCCGAAGAAGCTGACGAGGTGACCCTGCGCATCGCGGATCGGCATGCGGCGCGACAGCACGTGGCGCCAGCGTCCGTCGCGGTGGCGGAAACGGGAGACGCGCTCGACGGCCTGGTTCAGCTGGCGCGAGCGGTGGGCGGCTTCCTCGATCCCGGCCCGGTCCTCGGGGTGGATGAGCGACATGATCGCGTCCACCGACAGGCCGCTGACACGCGGCTGCAGGCCCAGCAGGCGGAACGACGCGGCATTTGCATGGACGACCTGCCGGCCGATGTCCATGCGCCAGATGCCCACGCCCGACATGTCGAGCGCCAGGTGCAGCTGGTCGAGATCGAAGCTCGGATCCTGCGGTGACTCGATGGACGGCATCGGGCGGGATCGTCGCACGAAAGGCGCCGCCGGGTGAGCCTCGTATCCAGTGGTGACACCTGCGCGACGCCGCGCCGCTGGCTGGCTCGCCAGAATCGGCGCCCATGCAGAAGACGACGCTGAACGCGCCCGTGCAGGGCCAGGTGCGGATGCTGGCGGTGCAGCCGGGCGACACGGTGGCGGCCGGCCAGGTGCTGGTGGTGCTGGAGTCCATGAAGATGGAGGTGCCGGTGGAGGCCCCCGTGGCCGGCCAGGTCCAGGCGGTCTGGGTGCAGCTGGGCGACGTGGTGGCAGAGGGCGAGGCGATGCTGTCCTGCGTGGCCGTGGCGGCCGGCCAGTCGGCATGGCCGCCCGCAGCGCCCGCGCCCGCCCCGGCGGCCGCCCTCGCCGAGCACCCCCAGGCGGAGGAACTGCGGCGGCGGCGGCATGCGCTGACCGACGCCGCCCGCCCCGAGGCCGCGGCCCGGCGGCATGCGGCGGGCGGACGCACGGTGCGCGAGAACCTGGCGGCGCTGCTCGACCCGGGCAGCTTCACCGAGTACGGCGGCCTGGCGGTGGCCGCGCAGCGCAGCCGCCGGCCGCTGGACGAGCTGATCGCCCAGACGCCGGCCGACGGCCTGGTCACCGGTGTCGGCACCGTGGGCGCGCCGGTGCTCGGCACCGAGCGCGCGCGCTGTGCCGTGCTGGCCTACGACTACTCGGTGCTGGCCGGCACGCAGGGCGTGTTCAACCACCGCAAGGCCGACCGCCTGCTGGAGGTGGCCGAGCGCCTGCAGCTGCCCGTGGTGCTGTTCGCCGAAGGCGGCGGCGGGCGCCCGGGCGACGTGGACTGGCCCATCGTCGCGGGCCTGGACTGCCCCACCTTCGCGCGCTGGGCGGGGCTGGCCGGCCGGGTGCCGCGCGTCGCCGTGGTGGCGGGGCGCTGCTTCGCGGGCAACGCCGCCCTGGCCGGCAGCGCCGACGTGCTGATCGCCACCGAATCGGCCAGCCTGGGCATGGGTGGCCCGGCGATGATCGAAGGCGGCGGCCTGGGCCGGGTGGCGGCCGAGGACGTGGGCCCGGTGCATGTGCTGGCGCCGGCGGGCGTGGTGGACGTGCGCGTGCCCGACGAGGCCGCGGCGGTGGAGGCGGCCCGGCGCTACCTCGGCTATTTCCAGGGCCCGCTGCCCGCCGGCCCGGCAGCGGACCAGCGGCCCCTGCGCCAGGCCGTGCCGGCCCATCGGCAGGCCATCTACGACCCGCGGCCCATCCTGGCCACGCTGGCCGATGCCGGCTCGGTGATGGAACTGCGCGCCGACTTCGGCCCCGGCGTGGTGACGGCGCTGGCGCGCATCGACGGCCTCGCCGTGGCCGTGGCCGCCAGCCACCCGCGGCACCTGGGCGGCGCGCTGGACGCCGCGGCCTGCGACAAGCTGGCCCGCTTCATGCAGCTGGCCGATGCCTTCGGCCTGCCGCTGGTGACGCTGGTGGACACGCCCGGCTTCATGGTGGGCCCGGCCGCCGAGGCCACCGGGCTGGTGCGGCATGCCGGGCGCCTGTTCGTGCAGGCCGCGGCCCTGCGGGTGCCCGTGTTCAGCGTGGTGCTGCGCCGCGGCTACGGCCTGGGGGCCATGGCCCTGACGGCCGGGCACTTCCACGCCCCGGTGGCCACCGTGGCGTGGCCGGGCGCCGAGTTCGGCGCCATGGGCATCGAGGGTGCCGTGCGGCTGGGCTTCCGCAAGGAGCTGGAAGCGGCCGGGGCCGGCCGGGAGGCGCTGTTCGAGCGCCTGGTGGCCGAGCACGTGGCACGCGGGCGGGCCATCAACCTGGCCAGCCACCTGGAGATCGACGACGTGATCGACCCGGCCGAGACGCGCGACTGGCTGCTGCGCGGCCTGCGCACCGCGGCGGCCACGCCGCTGCCGCCGCGGCGCGCGACGCTGGACACCTGGTAGTCCGGCGCCGGGCGGGCGCTGCGCACGGCATGCACCTGGCGCCACAATCGGCGCACCATGCTGCTTGCTCCCGCGCTGACCGCCCCCGATCTGCTGGACACCACCCTGGCCCGCGACGGCTTCGCCGTGCTGGGTGCCGACGACCTGCCTGCGCTGCTGGGGCAGGGCGCCGAGGCGCTCGTGCACTGGCTGCCCCTGTGGGAATCGCTGCCGCCCGACCGCTACCTGAAGGACGGCGGGCGCTACCGGCGCCGGCGCCACGGCAGCTTCATCGTCGACGGCGAGCGCGTCATCCAGCAGCCGCACCGCCCGCATTGGCAACCGGTGGAATACAACGCGCTGCACGGCGGCATCGAGCGGCACTTCGAGCCGCTGCCGCCCGCGCTCGTGGACGACCCGCTGTGGCAGCGTTTCCTGGCCATGGGCGCCGCACGGGCGTCGGCCCTGAAGGGCGCACGCCCCTGGTACGTGGAGGCGCACCTGTTCCGCATCGACACCGCCGACGGCATCGGCCGCCCCACGCCCGAGGGCGCGCACCGCGACGGGGTCGATCTGGTGTCGGTCACGCTCATCGCGCGCGAGGGCATCAAGGGCGGCGAGACGCGGGTCTTCGCCGCGCAAGGCCGCGAGGGCCTGCGCTTCACCCTCACCCAGCCCTTCGCCACACTGTGGCTGGACGACGAGCGGGTGATCCACGAATCCACCCCCATCCAGCCGGCGCAGCCCGGGGCCGTCGGCCACCGCGACACGCTGGTGCTGACCTTCCGCGCCGGGGGCTTCCAGGGCCCGACGGCCACCTGAGCACCAAGGAGCCCTTTCCGATGACCGACACGACCCGCCCCGTCCCGTCCCCCGTCGCCGCACCCGCCGGCGAGGCCGACCGCCGGCAGCGTGCCGCGGTGGAGCGCGCCCTGGCCGAGCCGACGGCCCGCCGCACCGGGCGCGTGGTGCTCGGCGGCCAGACCCTGGCCTACCGCGTGGACGCCGGCTTCGTGCCGGTGCGCTCGTCGACGCTGGGCGAAACCTACGGCGAACCGGACGCGGCCGTGTTCACCACGGCCTATCAGCTGCAGGCGCAAGCCGAGGAGGCCGCGCCGACTCAGCGCGCCGTGTGCTTCGCCTTCAACGGCGGACCGGGCTCGGCGTCGGTCTTCCTGCACCTGGGCGCGCTGGGGCCCAAGCGGGTGCGCGTGCGCGACGACGGCGGCATGCCCGTGGCGCCCTACCGGGTGGAGGACAACCCGGTGTCGTGGTTCCGGCATTTCGACCTGGTGTTCATCGACCCGCCGCACACCGGCTACTCGCTCACCGCCAGCGAGGCCGCGCGCCGGCGCGCCTTCAGCGTGGACGGCGACGTGGAGATGCTGTGCGAGGCGATGCGCGCCTGGCTCACCCGCCACGGCCGCTGGGGATCGCCCGTGTACCTGTGCGGCGAGAGCTACGGCACCACACGCGCCGCCGCCATGGCCGACAAGCTGTGCGACCAGGGCGTGGCGCTGGCCGGCCTGATCCTCGTGTCGTGCGCCATGGACATCCAGGTGCTGGAGTTCTCCCCGCGCAACCTGCTCAGCCACGCCGTGTTCCTGCCGGCCTTCGCCGGCACGGCGCAGTACCACGGCTGCCTGAAGGGCGCGGTCGCCGAATCGCCCGATGCCGCGCGTGCCGCCGCGCTGGAATTCGCCCAAGGTGACTACCTGCGTGCGCTGTACCGCGGCGCCTCGCTGGGCGCGGCCGAGCAGGGCCGCATCGCGGCACGCCTTGCCGAGCTCACCGGGCTGCCCCGCCCGCTGGTGGAGCAGTGCAACCTGCGCATCTCCGACATGCGCTTCTTCTCCGAGCTGCTGCGCGAGCGGGGCCAGGTGCTGGGCCGGCTCGACGCCCGCGTCGCGGGCCCGCTGGGCACCGACCGGCGGCGTGACTGGGAGTTCGACCCGTCCATCGACGCCCTCGTGGCACCGTACACGATGGCGGCCATGGCCTACTTCGGCGGCGAGCTGGGCCTGGGCGGCGGCGGCGCGGCGGACGCGTGCGAACGCGTGTACGTGCCCATGTCGTCGGACGCGCACAAGGCCTGGAACTGGAACCGCGGCGAGGCGCAGGGCAACGGCTACACCTGCACCAGCCCCGACCTGGCGCGTGCCATGCGGCGCCTGCCGCACCTGCGCGTGTTCGTGGCCAGCGGCCACTACGACCTGGGCACGCCCTCGAGCGCCACGGACTGGAGCCTGGACCAGCTCGAGGTGGATGCCTCGGTGCGCGAGCGGCTGACCCACCGCTACTACGACGCCGGGCACATGATGTACACCCGCGAGCAGGACATGCTGCGCCTGCAGGCCGACCTGGCCGAGTGGATCGCGGCGCTGCCGCACTGAGCCATCGTCCGTCGAGGAATGCTGACATGCACATCGGCCTGCTCACCGGCGGCGGCGACTGCCCCGGCCTGAACGCCGTCATCCGCGCCGTCACCCTGGCGCTGGCCAACGAATGCGGGGCGCGGGTGACCGGCATCGAACGCGGCTTCTGGGGCCTGCTGCACGGGCGCGCGCGGCCGCTGGAGCCGGCCACGGTGCACGGCATCCTCGCCGAGGGCGGCACGATCCTCGGCACCCACAACCGCTGCGACCCCTTCCACGACACCGACGGGGCCGACCGCTCCGCGCAGGCGCTGGCTTTCGCGCGCGAGGACCTGCGGCTCGACGGCCTGGTGGCCATCGGCGGCGATGGCACGATGCAGATCGCGGAGCGCTTCCACCGCCTGGGGCTGCCGGTGGTGGGCGTGCCCAAGACCATCGACAACGACCTGCCGCGCAACGACCGCAGCTTCGGCTTCGACAGCGCCGTGGCCGTGGTGGCCGACGCGCTCGACCGCCTGGCCACCACCGCGCGCAGCCATGGCCGGGTGATGATCGCCGAGACCATGGGGCGCTATGCGGGCTGGATCGCGCTGGAGGGCGGCCTGGCCGGCGGCGCCGACGCGATCCTCATCCCCGAGCGGCCCTTCGACGTGGCGGCGCTGGCGCGCTGGTGCCGCGAGCGCGAGGCGACGGTGGGCCACACGCTGATCTGCATCGCCGAGGGCGCCCGCGCGCATGGCCAGGGCCTCACCGTGCAGGCCCGCCTGGCCGACAGCCCCGACCCCATCCGCCTGGGCGGTGTGGGCGCCTGGCTGCAGCAGCAGCTGCAGCCCGCGCTGACGAGCGAGGTGCGCACCACGCTGCTCGGCCATGTGCAGCGCGGCGGCACCCCCACGCCGTTCGACCGCGTGCTGGCCACCCGCTTCGGCTACCACGCGGCGCAACTGGTGCGCGGGGGGCGGTGGGGGCGGATGGTGGTGCTGGCCGGCGCCGAGTGCGACAGCGTGGATCTGCTGGAGGTGGCAGGCCAGAGCCGCCCGGTGCCCGCCACGGATGGGCGGCTGCGTGCCGCCCTGGGGTTGGGGGTGTGGATGGGTGACGGCGCTGGCACGTGAGCCTGTGCGCGCCCCGGGGCAGCGGCGCCTTGTGCCGGAGTGCGGCCCCACCACTTGATGCATGCTGCCCCGGGGTTCTGCCGAGGCCGCGTCGTCTGGTCATATGACGGTGGGTCTGGCGGCCGACGGGGTGCGACGCAGATGGCGCCAGGGGACTCCACGCAGGCCCGCCGCCGGCTCGATTCACCAACGCATCTGTGACCGGGTGCCAATGCGGAAGCAGCGCCGACACGGGGCCTTTCAAGTTTGCATGCTGCCTCGCTTGCGATAGGCTCAACTTCGTCCGTCACGATCTTCCGATCCCCATGACTCTCCGATGAAACTGCAGCGCTACCTTGATATTGGCCAGTCGGCCGACTCCGCAGCGTTCAAGCGGCAACTCGTTGGCTTCGCGCACGAGATGGACTTCCCGTTGGTCAGTGCCAGCTTGGTACTCGAGCGGCCGGGCAACGACCCGCAGTTCTCATACATTGGCAACCGACCGTCGAACTTCAAGGCCAGCAGCGATCCAAGCCTTGCCATGCAGGATCCAGTTCTCAACCGCCTGCGCCGGCACGGCCTACCGTTCATGTACGACCAGAAGTTCTACGTGGATGCCGGTGCGCCGGAGCTCTGGGAGTGGGCGGCGCCGTACGGTTTTCGAACCGGCGTCTGCGTGGCAGTGCGGCTATCACGCCGGCAGCAGTTCATCGTCGGGCTGGATCGAGAGCAGCCCCTGCCACGCAGTGAAGCGAAGCTGACCCGGCTGCTGGCAAATCTCACGCTACTGGCTGTGCATTGCCAAGAGGCGGCGCTGCGCTTCCTGGCAGAGCCTCGACGCTCGGCCGACGCTGTCCTGGGGCCCCTGTCGGCTCGCGAGATCGACGTCCTGCGCTGGACGCGTGAGGGCAAGACTGCCTGGGAGACCGCCCAGCTTCTGTGCATCAGCGAGCCGACGGTGAAGTATCACCTCAAGAATGCGGCAACCAAGCTCGATGCGACGTCCAAGCATGCGGCGGTGCTCAAGGCCATATCGCTGGGCCTGCTGGAGCCTTGACATCTTTGCTGCACTTCCGCCGAGCCACGGGGCCGTGCGTTCACCAAAACTATCCGAACGGATAGGTGGCGTGCACGCTTCATTCTGCTGAAATGACAGGCATGGAAGGACGTCGTTGGCACCACATGCTCAGGGAGAACAATATTCGATCCCTCCACAACCAGGTCTGGGGTTAGCGCTCCGGTTTGGTTGACCTTTAGATGCTGGCGGGTTCCCCGCCAGCATCCTTTTTTGGCAAGCAAGAGCGATCGGTTCCGTGCCGGAAGAAGCAGGTGGACGTTCAATGGCGTGATTGGCGCGGCGTAGCCTCCAACTGGAGCGCGCCGTCTTGTGCCGACCCTCCGCCGGCCCACTTCACAGGGTTTGGCTGACGGCATGCGGGCTGTGGCGCGAATACGAGCCGACGGCCGTGTCCTGTTTCCGCTCAGCCAGTCGTGCCGGCCACATCGGACTGGCCCGCAGCATCCTCGCTGCTGAGCTGCTGCAGCTCCACCAGTCGGCGGTACAGGCCGCCGTCGATCGCCATCAGTGCCTCGTGCGGGCCGGCTTCGGCGATGCGGCCATGGTTCAGCACCACGATGCGGTCCGCATCGCGGATGGTGGACAGCCGGTGCGCGATGGAAATCAGCGTGAGCCGGCCGCGCAGGGCGGCCAGCGCCCGCTGCACCACCGCCTCGGTCTCGCTGTCCACGTGGGAGGTGGCTTCGTCCAGCAGCAGGATCTTCGGCTGGCCGGCCAGGGCGCGGGCGATGGCGATGAGCTGCTTCTCGCCCACGGCCAGGCGCGCGCCGCCTTCGCCGAGCCGGGTCTGGTAGCCGTGCTCCAGCCGCTCGATGAACTCGTGCGCGCCGGCGGCCCGGGCAGCCTGATGCACCTGCGCCTCGCTCAGGGGGCGGCCCATGGCGATGTTCTCGTGCACCGTGGTGGCCAGCAGGAACGGCTCCTGCGGCACCAGGCCCACCGCGTCACGGAAGGCCTCCTCGTCCAGGCTGGCGATGGGCTGGCCGTCCACCAGCAGCTGCCCGCCGGTGGGCACATAGAAGCGCAGCAGCAGCGACAGCAGGCTGGACTTGCCGCTGCCCGTGGGCCCGACGATGCCGATGAACTCGCCCGGCGCGATGTCCAGGCTCACCTGCCGCAGCACCGGCACGCCGGGCGTGTAGGCGAAGTCCAGCGCGTCCGCGCGCACCGCGCCGGCCGTCACCCGCCCGGTGGCGGCCGGCCGGTCGGCTTCCGCCTCGTCCAGCAGCGTGTTCACCCGCGCGGCGGCGATGATGGCCTGCTGCAGCTGCGAGAACTGCATCGTGAGCTGGATCAGCGGTTCGGTGACCCGGCCCACGTAGCTCACGAAGGCGTAGAGCACGCCGACCTCGATGGCGCTGAGTGCGCCGCCCGCTTCGCGCAGGCCGAACACCGCGATCACCACCGCCAGCATGGCCACGTTGAGCAGGTCCAGCGCCGGACGCAGCAGCCAGGCGTTGGCCTTCAGCTCCGTGCGCCGCGAGTCGTAGTGCGAGCGGTTGATGAGGGCGTAGCGCTCGCCGTAGCGTTGCGTGGCCCCGGTGGCCTGCAGCACGGCCATGCCGCTGATCGACTCGGCCGTCTGCGCGTTCAGCTCGCTGCGCAGCTCGCGCGTGCGCGCCACCGCGGGGGCCGACAGGCGCTGGTACAGGAAGACGATGCCGAAGACCGCTGGCACCAGGGCGGTGACGATGAGCATCAGCCGCCAGTCCAGGAAGGCCATGGTGACGAGCAGGCTGGCCAGCATGATCAGCGCGTCCAGCATGACGAACAGCACCTGCACGTACAGCTGCTTCACCGCCTCGGTGTCGTTGGTGACGCGGCTGACGAGCTGGCCGGTGATGGCCTTGTCGAAGAAGGCCATGGGCAGGCGCAGCACATGGCCGTACACCGATTCGCGGATGCGCCGCACCGAGCGCATGGCCACGCCGGCCAGCCGGCTGAGCTGGCGGTAGCGCACCCAGCTGGCCACCCAGCCGGCCACCAGGGCGCCCAGCAGCAGGCCGGCCATGGCGCCGATCGCGGGGTCGCGGGGCAGCAGGTAGCGGTCGATGAAGGCCTTGCCCAGCACCGGGCCGAGCGCGTCCAGGCCGGCCGCCAATGCCAGCCAGGCCAGGCCCGCCCACAGGTGGGCGGATTCCGGACGCGCGGCGCGCCACAGCAGCGCCGCGGCGCGGCGGGTGGGCGTGCCGTCGGCCGCGGCCAGGGCGGGGGGGGTCGACGGGGCCGTGTCAGTCCTGCTCAAGCGAGGCCTCCAGTTGCTGGATGCGCCACTGCTGTGCGTACCAGCCGTGTGCGGGTCCCTTGGCCACCAGCTGGGCATGGGTGCCGAGCTCGGCCAGGTGGCCATGGCGGAGCACGGCGATGCGGTCTGCGTCGGCCACGGCGGACAGCCGGTGGGTCACGACGATCACCGTGCGGCCGGCGCGCTGGTCGCGCAGGTGGCTGAGGATGCGGTGCTCGGTCTCGGTGTCCACGGCCGACAGCGCGTCGTCCAGCAGCAGCAGTGGTGCGTCCGCCAGCAGGGCGCGCGCGATGGCCACGCGCTGGCGCTGGCCGCCCGACAGCGTGACCCCACGCTCGCCCACCGGCGTGTCGTAGCCCTGGGGCAGGCGCAGGATGTCGTCGTGCACGGCAGCCAGCTCGGCCACGGCCTCGACCTGCGCGCGCGACGCCTCCGGCCGGCCCAGCGCGATGTTCTCGGCCACCGTGGCGGAGAACAGGATCGGCTCCTGTGGCACCCAGGCGATGCCGGCGCGCAGTGCGTCCAGCGTGTAGTCGGGCAGGGGGACGTCGCCCCAGCGGATCTCGCCGCCCTGCGGCATCCATTGGCGCAGCAGCAGGCGCAGCACCGTGCTCTTGCCCGACCCCGTGGGGCCCACCAGGCCCAGCGTGCTGCCGGCGGGCACATGCAGGGACAGGCCGTCCAGTGCCGGGTGGGCGGTGCCGGGGTAGGCGAAGTGCAGGTCGCGCAGGACGATCTCGCCGGCGCGCACGCTGTCCACCCGGCCGTCGTCGTCGATGGCCAGCGGCTCGTCCAGCACGGTGTGCAGGCGCGTCCAGGCGGCGCGCCCGCGCTGCCACAGGGCCAGCACCCAGCCGGCGGCGAACATGGGCCAGATCAGCTGGGTGAGGTACAGGCCGAAGCTGGTGAGCTGGCCGATGGTGAGCTCGCCGTGCCAGACCAGCCAGCCGCCCAGCGCCAGCGACAGGCTGATCGACGTGGCCAGCGTGATGCCCACCGCGGGCTCGTACCGGGCCTCCCAGCGCTGCGACCAGTAGGCCGCGTCCGCGGCCTGGCCGGCCAGCTCGGAGAAGCTCCTGCTGCTGCGCGCCTCCAGGCCCAGCGCGCGCAAGGTGCGCACGCCGGCCAGCGTTTCCTGCACGTGGTCGTTGAGCGCGCCGAAGCGCTCGAGCGCCTCCCGGGACCGGTCGTGCAGGTGGCGCGAGATCCAGGCGAAGCTCCACGCCATGAAGGGGAAGGGCAGCAGGGCGATCGCGGCCAGCCGCCAGTCCACGCCGATGGCCATGGTGGCCACCACCAGCACCAGCGTGAGGGTGCCGTCGAAGCCGGCCAGCAGCGCCTCGCCCGCGGCCAGCTCGACCGCGTCCACGTCGTTGGTGGCCAGCGCCATCAGGTCGCCGGTGCGGCGGGTCTGGAAGAAGCGCGGGCCCTGCGCCGCCAGGCGCGCGTACAGCCGCTGGCGCAGCTCCACGCCCATCTGGTAGGCCGCGGCGTACAGGCGGATGCGCCAGCCCACGCGCAGCAGGTAGATGGCCACCCCGGCGGCCAGCAGCAGCCCCAGCTCGCGCCACAGGGCCGGGCCCGCCAGCTGGCGGGCCACCAGCGCGTCCACCAGGTGGCCGATCTGGCGCGGCAGCCACACGGTGAGCAAGGCGATGCCCAGCAGCATGACGGCCGCGGCGCCGTAGGCCGCGGCATGGCGGCGCACGAAGGTGCGGATGAGGGCGGCGAGGGTCATGGTGCGGTCGGCGAAGCGCGCGATTCTAGTGACGGGCCATGACCGCTGCTGACACCGCCACAATGCCGTTTTTGCCCCTGACGCGCTGCCCACCCATGGCCAAGGATTTCGACCGCATGGAGGACTCCAACCGGAGCGCCAACCCGAGCATCCACGACGTGTCCAGCCCGGGGCGGCGACACTGGCTGCGCGGCGGGGCGGCGGCGCTGGGTGCGCTGGCGGCACCCGGCTGGCTCGCCGGGTGCGTGCCGCTGGCGCCGGCCGGGGGCGGCCCCGGCGCCTGGGCCGCGGCGGCACCTGGCGCCCCGGCGTTCCGCCTGGGCTTCTCCGCGGTGGCCATGGCCGCGGTGGATGCGGTGGTGGTGCCGCCGGGCTACCGGGCGGACGTGCTGTTCCGCTGGGGCGACCCGGTGGGCGTGCCCGGGCGCATGCCCGCGTTCCGGTCCGATGCCAGCAACACGGCCGAGGACCAGGCGCTGCAGGCCGGCATGCACCATGACGGCATGGCGTACTTCCCGCTGGACGGCGCGCGGCGCGGCCTGCTGGCCATCAACCACGAGTACACCGACGAGGGGCTGCTGCATCCCGGCGGCCGGGCGGGCTGGTCGGTCGAGAAGGCGCGCAAGTCCATGGCGGCGCACGGCGTGTCCATCATCGAGGTGGAGCGGGCGGCCGACGGCTGGCGGGTGGTGCGGCCCTCGCGCCATGCCCGCCGCCTCACCGCCACCACGCCCATGCGGCTGTCGGGGCCAGCGGCAGGCCACCCGATGCTGCGCACGGCGGCCGACAGCACCGGCCGCCGCGTACTGGGCACCTTCAACAACTGCGCCAACGGCCAGACCCCGTGGGGCACCTACCTCACCTGCGAGGAGAACTGGGCCGGCTACTTCGAGGGCCCGGCCGAGCCCGACGCGCACCAGCGCCGCTGGGGCATCGGTGCCGGCCACGGCAGCTGGTATCGCTGGCACGAGGCCGACGAGCGCTTCGACGCCCGCCTGCAGCCGAACGAGCCCAACCGCTTCGGCTGGGTGGTGGAGATCGACCCCGCCGACCCGGCCAGCACGCCCGTCAAGCGCACGGCGCTGGGCCGCGCGGCGCACGAGGGCGCGGCCACCGCGCTCACGGCCGACGGCCGGGCGGTGGTCTACATGGGCGAGGACGCCCGCTTCGAGTACATCTACAAGTTCGTTAGCCGCCAGCGCATGCGCCCGGGGGGCGCCGCCGCCAACCGCGAGCTGCTCGACCACGGCACGCTCTACGTGGCGCGTTTCGACCCCGACGGGCGCGGGCAGTGGCTGCCGCTGGTGCACGGGCAGGGCCCGCTGACCGCCGCCCACGGCTTTGCCGACCAGGGCCAGGTGCTCATCCAGTCGCGCCAGGCCAGCGACCTGCTGGGTGCGACGAAGATGGACCGTCCGGAATGGACCGCGGTGGACCCGGTGACGCGCACCGTGTACTGCACGCTCACCAACAACAGCGCCCGCGGCCGGCCGGGCCAGCCCGGGCCCGATGCGGCCAACCCGCGCACAGCCAACACCATGGGCCAGATCATCCGCTGGCGCGAGGACGGTGACCTGGACGCCACCACCTTCACCTGGGACCACCTGGTGCTGGCGGGCGACCCCCAGTCCCACCGGCCCCAGGCACGCGGCAACGTGCATGGCGACATCTTCGGCAGCCCCGACGGCCTGTGGGTGGACCCGCGCGGCGTGCTGTGGGTGCAGACCGATGCCTCCTCGTCGGTGATGGGCCAGGGCGACTACGCCCGCCTGCCCAACAACCAGATGCTGGCGGGCGACCCGGCCACCGGCGAGTTCCGGCGCTTCCTGGTGGGCCCGCGTGGCTGCGAAGTCACGGGCATCGCCATGGCGCCGGACCTGTGCACGCTGTTCGTCAACATCCAGCACCCAGGTGAATCGCCCAGCGACGAAAGCGATCCGGCGCAGCCCTTGCGCCACTCGAGCTGGCCCGATGGGCACGGCCGGCCGCGCTCGGCCACGGTGGTGATCACCCGCGAGGACGGCGGGCCCATCGGCAGCTGACGCGCGCCGCGCGCGGGGGTCTTGAAACCCGCGGGACGCGTCCTCACGTCGTGAACTGACCGGCAGCGCCGGGCCCCGCGCCCCGTGCCTCCCCCCGCCGCCGGCGCGACCTGAAAGGAGCGAACCCCATGTACGAATCCCTCTGGAGCTTCCCGGGCGGCCTGATGGGCGAATTCGATCGCCTGCGCCGCGAACTCGACGACGTCTTCGGTGCCGGTGCCCCCGCCAGCATCCGCTCGGCCGCGCCGGGCGCCTTCCCGGCCATCAACGTGGGCCACACGCCCTCGTCGGTGGAGGTCTACGCCTTCGCGCCGGGCATCGACCCGGCCAGGATCGACGTGGTGCTGGACCGCGGCGTGCTCACCATTTCGGGCGAGCGGCCCGCCGCCGCGCCTGCGCCGAGCGAAGGCGAGGGCAAGGCCAACGTCTACAGCCGCGAGCGTTTCGCCGGCAGCTTCAAGCGCGCCATCAGCCTGCCCGACGATGCCGACCCGGCGCGCGTGAGCGCCACCTACCGCGACGGCGTGCTGCAGGTCAGCATCGCGCGCCGCGAAGAGGCCCAGCCCAAGCGCATCACCGTGCAGTGACGGCCGCTGCGGCGGCCCCCACGGAAAGACACGGAAGGACATGGAAGGACATGGAAGGAGCACATGACATGACCGAGACCCCACGCCAGGAACTGCAGAACACCCCCGCGCCAGCCGGCCAGGCCGCGCGCCCGGCCGCTGCGCCCGCCGACACCCGCGCCATGCTGCCCCGGGTGGACGTGTTCGAGGACGAGCGCGGCATCACGCTGCTGGCCGACCTGCCGGGCGTGGCCCGTGAGCAGCTCGACATCCGCGTCGACGGCGAGACCCTCACCATCGAAGGCAGCGTGAGCCCCGCCGCGCCCACCGCGCTGCAGCCGGCCTACGTGGAGCTGCGCGTGCCGCGTTACCGACGGGCGTTCACCCTCAGCCGCGAGCTCGACGCCGCCCACATCGAGGCCAACCTGAAGGACGGCGTGCTGAACCTGCGCATCCCCAAGCTGGCGCACGCGCAGCCGCGCCGCATCAGCGTCAACGTGGCCTGATGGGCCCGGCGCTGACCCCGGGCCGCCGCCTGCTGCTGGCGGGCGGCACGGCGGCGCTGCTGGCCGGGCTGGGTGCGGCGCTCGGGCCCGTGGTCGCGCGCACGCAGGCGCGCGCGGAGGCCGTGCCGCGCCCGGTGGCGCCGCGCGGCGCCCTGGCGGCCGACGAGCTGGCCACGGTGGCGGTCTTCAAGGCCGCCTCGCCGTCGGTGGTGCACATCACGGCCCTGTCGGCCGAGCGCGACGTCTTCTCGCTCGACGTGCAGCAGGTGCCGCGCGGCACCGGCACCGGCTTCGTCTGGGACGAGCGCGGCCACATCGTCACCAACTTCCATGTCATCCAGGGCGCGAGTGCGGCGCGTGTGACGCTGGCCGACCAGTCCAGCCACCAGGCGCAGTTGGTCGGGGCCTTCCCCGACCGCGACCTGGCCGTGCTGCGCATCGAGGCCCCGACGTCCCGGCTGCCTGCGCTGCCCCTGGGCACCAGCCGCGATCTGCAGGTGGGCCAGCGGGTGCTGGCCATCGGCAACCCCTTCGGCCTGGACCAGACGCTCACCACCGGCATCGTCAGCGCGCTGGGCCGCGAGATCGAGTCGGTCACCCGCCGCACCATCCGCGGCGTGATCCAGACCGACGCGGCCATCAACCCGGGCAACTCCGGCGGCCCGCTGCTGGATTCGGCGGGCCGGCTCATCGGCGTCAACACCGCCATCTACAGCCCCTCGGGCGCCAGCTCCGGCATCGGCTTCGCCATTCCCGTGGATGAGGTGAACCGCATCGTGCCGCGGCTCATCCGCGACGGGCGGTTCGTGCGCCCGGCACTCGGCGTCAGCGGCGGGCCGGCGGGCTTGAGCCGGGCGCTCGACCTGCCCGCGGGGGTGCCGCTGGTGGGCGTGACACCCGGCGGCCCGGCCCACCAGGCCGGCCTGCAGCCCTTCAAGCGGGGGCGCGATGGCCGCATCGTGGCGGGCGACGTGATCACCGCCGTGGGAGACGAGCCGGTGCAGGATTTCGACGACCTGCTCACCGCGCTGGAGCGCTACCGGCCGGGCGACAAGGTCACGCTCAGCCTGTGGCGCGCCGGCCAGACGCGCCGGCAGGCGGTGGCGCTCGACGCATCGAGCGACTGACCTGCAGCGGCAGGACCGAGGGCAGCGCGGCCCTCGGCGGCTTCACATGCCCACGTAGTTGGGGCCGCCGCCGCCCTCAGGCGTGACCCAGACGATGTTCTGCGTGGGGTCCTTGATGTCGCAGGTCTTGCAGTGCACGCAGTTCTGCGCGTTGATCTGCAGGCGGTCGCTGCCGTCCTCGTTCTTGACGAACTCGTACACGCCGGCCGGGCAGTAGCGGCTCTCCGGCCCGGCGTAGGTGGACAGGTTCACCTGCACCGGCACGGCAGCGTTCTTCAGCGTCAGGTGGGCCGGCTGGTTCTCCTCATGGTTGGTGTTGCTGATGAACACCGAGGACAGGCGGTCGAAGCTCAGCTTGCCGTCCGGCTTGGGGTAGGCGATGGGCTGGCACTCGGACGCCGGCTTGAGGGACTCGTGGTCGCGCCGGGTGGCGTGCAGCGTCCAGGGCGGGCTGGCCACGCCGATCTTCGGCAGCAGCCACTGCTCGATGCCGGTCATCAGGTTGCCCACCGTCTTGCCCTTCTTGAACCAGAGCTTGAAGTTGCGGGTCTGGTCGAGCTCTTCCTTCAGCCAGCTCTGCTCGAAGGCCACCGGGTAGGCGGCCAGCAGGTCGTGCGAGCGGCCGGCGGCCAGGGCCTCGGCGATGGCGTCGGCGCACAGCATGCCGCTCTTGATGGCGGCGTGGCTGCCCTTGATGCGCGCTGCGTTCAGGTAGCCGGCGTCGCAGCCGACCAGTGCCCCGCCCGGGAACACGGTGGTGGGCAGGGCTTGCGGCGTGCCGTTGTTGATGGCACGGGCGCCATAGCCGATGCGCTTGCCGCCTTCGATGTGGGCGCGGATGGCCGGGTGGGTCTTCCATCGCTGCATCTCCTCGAAGGGGCTCATGTACGGGTTCTGGTAGTCCAGCCCGATCACGAAGCCCAGCGTCACCTGGTTGCCGTCGAGGTGGTAGAGGAAGCCGCCGCCGAAGGTGTCGTCGGTCATGGGCCAGCCGGCGGTGTGCACCACCAGGCCCGGCTTCGCTTTCTCGGCGGGGATCTCCCACAGCTCCTTGATGCCGATGGCGAAGCTCTGCGGGTCCTTGCCCTTGTCGAGCTCGTACTTCGCAATGAGCTGCTTGCCCAGGTGCCCGCGGGCACCCTCGGCAAACACCGTGTACTTGCCCAGCAGCTCCATGCCGAGCTGGAAGTGGTCGCTCGGCTGGCCGTCCTTGCCGACGCCCATGTCGCCGGTGGCCACGCCGCGCACGCGGCCCTGCTCGTCGTACAGCACCTCGGCGGCGGCGAATCCGGGGAAGATCTCCACGCCCAGCGCCTCGGCCTGGCCGGCGAGCCACTTCACCACGTTGGACAGCGAGATGACGTAGCAGCCGTCGTTGTGCAGGTTGCGCGGCACGAGCCAGTCGGGCGTGCGCGTGGTGCCGGTCTCGGACAGGAACAGGATGTCGTCGCCGGTGACGGGCTGGTTCAGCGGGGCGCCGAGCGCCTTCCAGTCAGGCAGCAGCTCGCCGAGGGCGCGCGGGTCCATCACCGCGCCGGACAGGATGTGGGCGCCCGGCTCGGAGCCCTTTTCCAGCACCACGACGTTGATCTCCTGGCCCTTGTCGGCCGCCAGCTGCTTCAGGCGGATGGCCGTGGCCAATCCGGCCGGGCCGCCGCCGACGATCACCACGTCGTATTCCATGGATTCGCGGGGGCCGAATTGGGCGAGCAGGTCGGGGGAGGTCATGGTGGGCGGGCAAGGGGTGGGTCGTCGGCCGGGCAGGCAGGACACGCGCTGGTGTGCCGGCCCGGGGCGAGGCGGGGGGATTCTAGCCGCCGGCGTCGAAAATCGAACGATCGTGCTTTTTGTGCGACACCGGGCTGTCGCCGGCGTGACGCGGACAATGCGGGCCTCCATGCCACGCTGCGTGCTACGCTGAACTTTTCCAACGCCGGCCGCCGCGCAGCCCATGTGTCGCGGGCCCGGCCATCCGACTGCCTTCCATGAGCTATTCCATCGATCTTTCCGGCCGCGTCGCGCTCGTCACCGGCGCCTCCAGCGGCCTGGGCGCCCAGTTCGCCCGCACGCTGGCCAAGGCCGGCGCCGCCGTCGTGCTGTCGGCCCGCCGCGTGGAGCGGCTGAAGACCCTGCGTGCCGAGATCGAGGGCGCCGGGGGCGACGCCCACGTGGTGGCCATGGACGTGGCCGACCCGCACAGCGTTCGCGCCGGCGTGGCCCACGCCGAGACGGAAGTCGGCACGCTCGACATCCTCGTCAACAACGCCGGCGTCAGCACCACGCAGAAGCTGCTCGACGTGACGCCCGACGACTACGACTACGTCATGGACACGAACGTGCGGGGCGCGTTCTTCGTGGCGCAGGAGGTGGCCAAGCGCATGGTGGCCCGCGCGCGGGGCGCGGCGCCCGGCACCTTCACCGGTGGCCGCATCGTGAACATCGCGTCCATGGCGGGCCTGCGCGTGCTCAGCCAGATCGGCGTCTACGCCATGAGCAAGGCGGCCGTGGTGCACATGACGCGCGCCCAGGCGCTGGAGTGGGGCCGCTACGGCATCAACGTGAACGCCATCTGCCCCGGCTACATCGACACCGAGATCAACCACCACCACTGGCAGACCGAAGGTGGCCAGAAGCTCATCGACATGCTGCCGCGCAAGCGCATCGGCAAGCCGGAGGACCTGGACCTGGCGCTGCTGATGCTGTGCGCCAAGGAAAGCCACTTCATCAACGGCGCCGTGCTCCAGGCGGACGATGGCTTCGGTGTTTGAGCCCCCACGCTCCCTCCGGTCGCTGCCCCCCGAGGGGGCTCGCGCAGCGGACCGGCGGAGCCGGATCCGCGCACGCCACTTGATGACGGCGGCGCTGCGCGCGCCGGTTTCACGCGGAGCCGGGTCATGCTGAATCGGTCTTTGACCGCCCTGGAGGCGCGGGTGCTGGGGGTGCTGGTGGAGAAGCAGCACACGGTGCCCGACACCTACCCGCTGTCGCTCAATGCCCTGGTCGCGGGGTGCAATCAGAAGACGGCGCGCGCCCCCGTGATGGAGGCGAGCGAGGCCGAGGTGCTGCAGGCGCTGGACGAGCTGAAGGCACTGCACCTGGTGGTGGAGGTCAGCGGCAGCCGGGTGGTGCGCTTCGAGCACAACATGGCTCGCGTGCTGGGCGTGCCCAGCCAGTCGGTGGCACTGCTCGCCGTGCTGATGCTGCGCGGCCCGCAGACGGCCGCCGAGCTGCGCCTGAACAGCGAGCGGCTGCACCGCTTCGCCGACATCTCCTCGGTGGAGGGCTTCCTCGACGAGCTGGCCACCAAGCCGCCGGTGCGGGTGCTGAAGCTGGCGCGTGCGCCGGGCGAGCGCGAGGCGCGCTGGGCACACCTGCTGTGCGGTGAGCCGGCGATGCCAGCGGCGGTGGCGCCCGCCGACGGGGGGGCGCCCTCGGGCGGAGAACTGGCCGCGCTGCGCGCGGACGTGCAGCGCCTGCTCACCGAGGTGGCGGGCCTGCGTGACGAACTGGCCCGCGTGAAGGGCGAACTGGGGCTGCACTGAGCATGCGATTCGAGCTGCCTGCCGACAAGAAGCTGGTCTACGAGATGACCATCCCCATCCGCTGGGGCGACATGGACGCCATGGGCCATGTCAACAACACCGTCTACTTCCGCTACCTCGAGATCGTGCGGGTGGACTGGCTGCGCACGCTCGGCGGGCCGCCCGATCCGTCGGGGCAGGGGCCGGTGATCGTCAACGCCTTCTGCAACTTCCTCAAGCAGCTGGAGTACCCCGGCGACATCCTCGCCCGGCACTACGTGGCCAACCTCGGCCGCACCAGCTTCGACACCTTCATCACGCTGGAGCGCACCGACCAGCCGGGCGTCGTCTACGCCGAGGGCGGCGCCACCACCGTGTGGGTGGATTTCCCCGCGGGCAAGTCGGTGCCGGTGCCGGGCTGGCTGCGCGAGCTCATCGGCTGAGCCGCGCCCGCAGCGGCTCCAGGTAGGTGCGGCTGCAGGGCACGCTGGCGCCGTCGGCCATGCGCAGGCGCGCGTCGCCCGCTTCGGTGGGCTCGATCACGGCCACGCAGGCCAGGTTCACCAGGAAGCTGCGGTGCACGCGCACGAAGCCTTGAGGACCGAGGCGCCGCTCCATGGCGGCCAGCGTGGCGCGCAGCGGGTAGTCGTGCTGGCGCCGGTGCAGGTTCACATAGTTGCCGCAGGCCTGCACCCATTCGATCTCGGCGACGGGCAGCAGGAACTCCTTGCCGAGCTTGCGCACCAGGAACCGGTCGGCCGGCTCCGCGTCGACGGGTGAGGGGGGCGGCGCGGGCGGCGCGGCGGTGGCCACGCTGGCGGCCACCGTGGCCGGGGGCGCCGCGTCGTCAGGCGCCTGCAGCACGCTGGCCTCCCCCTGCCAGCGCCACAGCAGCAGGCGGTAGCCCAGCATGATGCCCACGATCATGGCGTAGCTGCGCACGTCCTTCAGCGCCTCGTAGGCCAGCTCGGTGGGCCAGTGGCCGAAGTCGTAACGGCCGCCGAACGCGCGGTAGACGAGCTGGCGCGTGACGACCATGCCGAGGACGTGCAGCACGCTGACCCCCAGGCTGGCCAGCAGGTGCCGCGGCAGGTGGGCCCGGAGCACCCCGATGTGCAGTGGCCATCGGCGCAGCAGCGCCAGGATGAGCGGCACCAGCGCCAGCCAGGTGAGGTTGCTGCTGGCCTCCCACGTGACCACTTCCCAAAGCCGGAACGGCAGGCCCAGCCGGCGGATTTCCATGGCCACGGTGATGGAGTTGGCCACGATTTGCACGGCGAACATGGCGCACCAGAGCGCCGGTTCCAGCCAGCGGCGGTGGGCCAGGTAGCGGTGCAGCAGGTCGGTGCGGGGCGGCATGGGGCCGGCAGTGTAGGGCCGGGCGGCCACCGGGGGGCCGCGGCTCGTCACCGCGGCGGGGCGGTTCGTCACTTCGTGATCCCGGACGGGCGCCGTGCCGTCACGCTGATGGCCCATGACACCTTCCACCTCTTCCCCGGGCGGCCGGCTCGTCGAGCTCGACTGGCTGCGCATCGGCGCCTTCGGCCTGCTGATTCTGTACCACGTGGGCATGTTCTACGTGAGCTGGGACTGGCACGTGAAGTCGCCGCGCCTTATTCCCGCGCTCGAAGTGCCCATGCGCCTGATGAGCCCCTGGCGCATGTCCCTGCTGTTCGTGGTGTCGGGCGCGGCCACGGCGCTGCTGGCGGCCGGCGGCCGGCCGCTGGCCGGCCCGCGCACGCGCCGCCTGCTGTGGCCATTGCTGTTCGGCATGGCCGTCGTGGTGCCGCCGCAGGCTTACCTCGAAGTCGTCGAGAAGGTCGGCTACGCGGGCAGCTACCTCGACTTCCTGGCGCTGTACTACACGGGCTACGGCGGCTTCTGCCGGGGTGACGACTGCCTGGACCTGCCCACCTGGAACCACCTGTGGTTCGTGGCCTACCTGTGGGTCTACACGCTGGCCTGGGCGGCGGGGCGGGGCGCGTGGCGGCGCCTGGGTGGGCGCGGGCCGTTCACCTGGCCCGCCTGGCTGGCCGGCGGTGCCCGGCTGATCTGGGCGCCCTGGCTGCTGTTCGCGGCGGCGCGCATCGGCCTGGTGCAGCGCTTTCCGACCACCCACGACCTGCTGCACGACCACTACATGCATGTGCTGTACGGCAGCATGTTCGCGCTGGGCGCGATGCTGTTCGGCCACCGGGACGACCGGCACGGCGCCTGGGCGGCGGCGGTGCGCCTGCGCTGGTGGGCGCTGGGCCTGGCCGTCGCGGCCTCGGCGCTGTCCGAGCTGGGCGCCCGTTGGCTGGGCGACGGTGGCCCGCCGCCCGCCGACGGCTGGCTGGCGGCGCTGCGCGCCAACAATGCCTTGCGCCAGTGGGCGCCCATCGTCGCGTTGCTGGGGTTCGCGCGGCGCCACCTGGCCGGGCGCGACCACCCGTGGCGGGCGTGGGTCGGCGGTGGCGTCTTCGCCTTCTACATCGTGCACCAGACGGTCACGGTGGTGGCCGGCCACGCCCTGGCGCCGCTGGGCTGGCCGCTGTGGGTGGAGGCACCGGCGCTGGTGGCGCTGACGGTGGCCGGTGGCGTGCTCGCCTATGAGGCGGCGCGTCGCGTGGCCTGGCTGCAGCCGGTGATGGGCGTGGCGCCCCGGGCCATCAGCTCGACAGCAGCCGGTGCACCAGCTCGGGCGTCGTGTTCGCGCCCACCTTGCGCATCAGCCGCGCCCGGTACACGTCCACCGTCCGGGGGCTGATGGCGAGCTTCTTGCCGATCTGCTTGCTCGTCGCGCCGTCGATCAGCAGGGCGGCGATCTCCCGCTCGCGGGCGGTGAAATCCACCTTCAGCACCCGCCGCGCGGACAGGTCCTCGAAGCTCCAGATGCCGGCGGCGTGCGGGTCGGCCGCGTCGAGCGCGCGGCCGGACACATGGCACCAGAACAGCTCGCCGTCCATGCGCTTCATCACCCGGTCGTCGGCGTAGTGGCCGTCGGCACCGAGGCTGGCGACGATGCGGGCGCCCGTGCGCTCGTACTCGTCGGTACTGGGATAGAGCACCTCGAAGGACCGGCCCACCAGCTCGTCGCGCTGGGCGCGGAACATCTCCAGCACGCGGCGGTTGCAGTCCACCATCAACCGGTGGCGCGAGAGCACCATGCCGATGGGCGCGAGGTCGAACGCGGTGCGGTAGTCGAGGTCGGGGGCGCTCACGGGCGGCTCAGAGCAGGGCGTAGGTGGTGGTGGCGTGGGCGGCCAGCTTGCCGTCGGGCAGCAGGCACTCCACCTCGCCGAAGACCAGCTGGCGGCCGGGCTTGAGCACGCGGGCCACCACGGTGACCTCGGCGGCGTCCTGGGGCACGGGGCGCAGGAAGCTGGTCTGCAATTGCACCGTCGTCATGGGGCGGAAGCCGCCCAGCTGGGCGCTGACCGCCAGCACCATGGCGGTGTCGGCGGCCGACATGAGGGTCTGGCCGCACATGACGCCGCCGCCGTGCACATGGCGCGCATCCACCGGCAGGCGCAGCATCACGCCGTCGGGCTCGACGGCCTGCACCTGCAGCCGCAGTTCCTGCACCCAGGGGGCGAAGACGGCGGCCAGCAGCTGCTGCAGGTCGGCCACGGTGACGGGGGGCGGGGCAGGGTGGGGAGCGCTCATGCTTAGTCAAATCTACGTAACGACTACTTAATGTCTTAGGTAGTACGCTTGCGGCCCATCCGAAATGACCCGGATAACCAGGAGACCAGGCGAATGAACAAGGTGTACCCGAGCGCCGCCGCGGCGCTGGAAGGCGTCGTGCGCGACGGCCAGCTCATGGCCGTGGGCGGCTTCGGCCTGTGCGGCATCCCCGAGGCGCTGATCGACGCCCTGCAGGCCAGCGGGGCCAAGGACCTCACCGTCATCTCCAACAACGCGGGGGTGGACGGCTTCGGCCTGGGCAAGCTGCTGGCCACGCGCCAGATCAGGAAGATGATCAGCAGCTACGTGGGCGAGAACAAGGAGTTCGAGCGCCAGTACCTCTCGGGCGAGCTGGAGCTGGAGTTCACGCCCCAGGGCACGCTGGCCGAGAAGCTGCGCGCCGGTGGCGCCGGCATCCCGGCCTTCTTCACCAAGACGGGCGTGGGCACCGTGGTGGCCGACGGCAAGGAAGTGCGCGAGTTCGACGGCGAGACCTACGTGATGGAGCGTGCGCTGGTGCCCGAGGTGTCGCTGGTCAAGGCCTACATGGCCGACAAGAGCGGCAACCTGCGCTTCCGCCGCACGGCGCGCAACTTCAACCCCAACGTCGCGATGGCGGGCCGGCTGACCATCGTCGAGGTGGAGAAGATCGTCGAGACGGGCGAGATGGACCCCGACGACGTGCACCTGCCCGGCATCTTCGTGCACCGCATCGTGCTGAATGCGGCGCCCGAGAAGCGCATCGAACAACGCACCACCCGCAAGGCCTGAGGCAAGGAGCACACGACATGGCATGGACCCGCGATGAAATGGCCGCCCGCGCCGCCAAGGAACTGGCCGACGGCTTCTACGTAAACCTGGGCATCGGCCTGCCGACGCTGGTGGCCAACCACGTGCCGGCCGGCATGGAGGTGTGGCTGCAGAGCGAGAACGGCCTGCTGGGCATCGGCCCCTTCCCCACCGAGGAGGAGGTGGACGCCGACATGATCAACGCCGGCAAGCAGACCGTGACCACGCTGCCCGGCTCGTCCATCTTCAGCAGCGCGGACAGCTTCGGCATGATCCGCGGCGGCAAGATCAACCTGGCCATCCTGGGCGCGATGCAGGTCAGCGAGAAGGGCGACCTGGCCAACTGGATGATCCCCGGCAAGATGGTCAAGGGCATGGGCGGCGCGATGGACCTGGTGGCCGGCGTGAAGAACGTCGTGGTGCTCATGGAGCACGTGGCCACCAAGAAGGACGGCAGCACCGACCTGAAGATCCTGCCGCACTGCACCCTGCCGCTCACCGGCGTGGGTGTGGTCGACCGCATCATCACCGACCTGTGCGTGCTGGACGTGACGCCGCACGGCCTGAAGATCGTGGAACTCGCCCCGGGCGTGAGCCGCGAGGAAGTGCAGGCCAAGACCGGCGTGCCGGTGCACTGAGCCGCGCGCTCAGCCCCGCGGCGGCTCCACCGCCGCCGCGGGCGGCACCTTGGCCTGGGCGGGGTCGCCCAGGTAGTGCGGTGACATGATCTGCACGCCGGCCTCGGCGAACACGTCCTGGATGTGGGCGTGCAACATCGCCAGCACCTCGGCGCGCGGCCGCGGCTCACGCGGCACCGCCTGGCAGACCAGCCGGTACTCGGGGTAGAAGTCGGTCAGGGCCGTCTGGAAGACCTGCGGCGCCGGATCGACCAGCACGCCGGGCGTGCGCCGCGCGGCCTCCACGAGCAGCGCATGCACCTGGCGCCAGGGCGTGTCGTAGCCGATGGTCACGGTGGTGTCCAGCACATAGCCCTCTCCCCGCACGGCACGCGAGCAGTTGCGTGTCACGTGCGCCAGGATCAGCGCGTTGGGCAGCGTGAGCTCCTCGCCCAGGCCCGTGCGCATGCGCGTGGCGAACACGCCCACCTCCATCACCGTGCCCTCGTGCTCGGCGATGCGCACGTACTCGCCGCGCCGCAGCACGCGGGTGTAGGTCAGGATCATGCCCGCCGCCGCCTGCCCCACCAGGTTGGACGCGCCCAGCGTCACCATCAGGCCGGCCAGCACGGTCACGCCCTTGAAGGCCTCGGTCTGGGCGCCCGGCAGGTAGGGGTAGGCCATCGCCAGGGCGAACAGCCACACCAGCACGGTCACCAGCCGGCGCGTGGGCGGCACCAGGTCGGCGTCCAGCCAGCCCAGCTGCAGCTGGCCGCGCTGCACGCTGTCGAACAGGCTGCCCAGCACGCGCAGGGCGGCCCGCGCGAGCAGCACGACGAGCGCCGCCACCAGCAGGCCAGGCAGGGCGCGCACCACAGCGCCGCCCAGCTGCACCAGCAGGCCCAGCAGGTGGTGGTCCAGCTCCTCGCCCCACCGCCTGGCGATGGGCACCGGGCGAGGCTGAAGCTGAGCCAGGCGTAGCCCACGGCCAGCACGGCCAGCCAGAAGGGCGCCCAGGCGGCGCGGGCACCGGCGGCCGCCACGCGCTCGCGCATGAGCAGCGGGGCGCCGGCCACCTGCAGGCGGTCGGCGTGCCGCCGGGCCAGGCGGGCCGCATGGCGTGACGCCACCCGGCGCAGCCGCGCGGCCGCCCACAGCAGGGCCGCGGCCACGGCCGTGGCCACCGCGATCGCTGCCGCGGCGGCGGCCCAGCGCCGCGGGTCGCGGCTGTCGTGCCACACGCCGATGGCGGCCTGCAGGCGCTCGGTCGCCTCCGCTGCGGCCTGGTCCAGGGTCTCGCCGTGCGTGAGGTCGGCATCTGCCGGTGTCAGCACGAAGGCCGTGGCGCCATCGACCTGCAGCAGGCGGCCCTCCGCCGCGGGCACCGCGGCCGCGCGGTGCGGGCCGGGGCGGCTGAGCAGCTCGTCCAGCCGGCGCTGGGCGCGCTGCGCCCGGTCGTCCGGCGTGATGCCCACCCAGGTGCTGCGGAAGGTGGCCACCGGCTGCTGGGCCAGCCGCAGCTCCACCGCGCGGGGCGCCGTGTCCTGCGCGCTGGCGGGCGCCACGGCCAGCAGGGCGGCAGCCAGCAGGCCGCGCGCCGCCCATCCGGCGGGCCGTGTCCGGGGGCGACGACCGACGGCGGTCACACGTGGCATGGCGCGTCTCCTCCTCGCGCCCGTCGTAGGGCGGCTGCGGCGCCCGATGATGCCGCAAGCGCCCTGCGGCATGATGCGCGGCCCATGAGCTGCCGCACCCGCCCGACCGCCGCGCCACCTGCCCGAGGGCCGGCAGGACCATGCGCGCGCTGGCCGGCCTGGGGGGTGATGGCGCTGCTGGCGGCCTGCGCCGGGCTACCCGGGCCGCCCGGGCCACCCGGGCCGTCCCCCATGCCGCGGCAGGCACCGCCGGATTCGCGGCAGGACGCGCCGGGCGGCGTGCCCGCGCTGCCCGAGCCGCCCGAGCCGCCCGTGGTGCTGCCGGGTGACCGGACGGCCGCCCCCGCGCTGCCCGTGCCGTGGGCGGTGGCGACGGCGCACCCGCTGGCCACCGAGGCCGGCCGCGACCTCATCGCCGCGGGCGGCAGCGCCATCGACGCCGCCGTCGCGGCGCAGGCCGTCCTGGCGCTGGTGGAGCCGCAGTCCAGCGGCATCGGGGGTGGCGCGTTCCTGATGCACTGGGACGGCCAGGCGGTGCAGGCCTGGGACGGCCGCGAGACGGCGCCGGCGGCCGCGCACGGGCGGCAGTTCCTGCGCGAGGACGGCCGCCCCATCGCGTTCGACGACGCCACCGGCAGCGGCCTGGCGGTGGGGGTGCCGGGCGCACTGCGCATGCTCGAGGCCGCACACCGCCAGCACGGGCGCCTGCCGTGGCCGCGCCTGTTCGAGCCCGCGGTCCGGCTGGCGGAGCAGGGCTTCGCCGTGTCGCCCCGGCTGGCGGGCCTGTTGCGCAGCCCGGCCGGCAAGCGGCTGGCCGAGGATGCACAGGCGCGCGCCCTGTACTTTCCGGGGGGGCAGCCCCTGCGGGCCGGCGAGACGCTGCGCAACCCCGCCCTCGGTGTGGTGCTGAGGCGTATCGGGGCGCAGGGCGCCCGGGCGCTGCACGAGGGCCCGGTGGCGCAGGCCATCGTGCGCCGCGTCGCATCACCGCCCCACCCGGGCGCGATGACGCCGGCGGACCTGGCGGGCTACCAGCCCCTGCAGCGCGAGCCGCTGTGCAACCCGTGGCGCCAGTGGATGCTGTGCGGCTTTCCGCCGCCCGCCTCCGGCCACCTGGCGACGATGCAGATCCTGGGCCTGCTGGATCGCGTGGACGCGGCTCGGCCCGGGATCGACGCACCGCCCGGTCTGGCCGAACACCGCTACGCCGAGGCCGCCCGGCTGGCCTTCGCGGACCGTGCCGCGTACGTGGGCGACCCCGCGTTCGTGGCCCCGCCGACGGGCGGGTGGGCGGCGCTGGTATCGCCCGCCTACCTCGACGCGCGCGCCCGCCGCATCGACGACACGCGCAGCCAGGGCCTGGCACCACCAGGACGGCCGGAGGCGCCTGCCGACGACGGCGCGCCGCCCGGCGACGAGGGCGGCCCGCCCGAACGCGGCACCAGCCATCTCAGCATCGTGGACGCGCAGGGCCGGGCGGTGGCGCTCACGACCACCATCGAAGCCGCCTTCGGCAGCCGCCGGCTCACCGATGGCGGTACCGGCCTGCCGGGCGGCTTCCTGCTCAACAACCAGCTCACCGACTTCTCGTTCACGCCCGTGGACGCCGCCGGACGCCCCGCCCCCAACCGGGTCCAGCCTGGCAAGCGTCCTCGCTCCAGCATGGCCCCCACGCTGGTGTTCGACGCCGGCCCGGCAGGCACGCTGGGGCCGCTGCGGGCGGTGACGGGCTCACCGGGCGGCGCCGCCATCATCCACTTCAATGCCCGCGTGCTGCACGGCCTGCTCGCGCACGGCCTGACGCCGCAGCAGGCGGTGAACCGGCCGCACCTGGCCAACGACAACGGCGCGACGCGGCTGGAGCGGGGCCGCTTCACGGCGGCGGTGGCCGAGGCACTGCGGCGGCGCGGCCACACCGTGGTGGAGCAGGACCTCACCAGCGGCACGCAGCTGCTGTGGCACACGCCGGCAGGCTGGCTGGGCGCCGCCGACCCGCGCCGCGAGGGCGTGGTGCTTGGGCCGCCCGGGCCCGTTCAGCCGGCGGCCAGCGCCGCGGCGGCCTCTGGCACCAGCGCCGGCCCGCGGTAGATCAGGCCGGTGTAGACCTGCACGAGGTCGGCGCCCGCCTCGCGCTTGGCGCGGGCGTCGGCCGCGCTCATCACGCCGCCCACGCCAATGATGGGAAAGCCGGGGCCCAGGCGCGCGCGCAGGGCGCGAATCACCCGGTTGCTCGCCTCGCGCACCGGCGCGCCCGACAGGCCGCCCGTCTCGTCGGCATGGGGCAGGCCCTGCACCGCGTCGCGCGCGATCGTGGTGTTGGTGGCCACCACGCCGTCGAGGCCATGGCGCTGCAGCGTGGCGGCGATGACGCCGATCTGCGCCTCGTCCAGGTCGGGCGCGATCTTCAGGAACATCGGCACCTGGCGGCCATGGCGCTGCACCAGCTCGGCCTTGCGCCGCACCAGGGCGCCGAGCAGGGCGTCGAGCGCCTCGTCGCTCTGCAGCGCGCGCAGGTTCTTGGTGTTGGGGCTGGAGATGTTCACCGTCACGTAGTCGGCGTGGGGGAACACGCCGTCCAGGCCGATGAGGTAGTCGTCCACCGCCTGCTCGATGGGCGTGGCGGCGTTCTTGCCGATGTTCAGGCCCAGGATGCCACCGGCCGCGCGGAAGCTGCGCGCGCGACGCACGTTGGCCAGGAAGACGTCCAGCCCCTCGTTGTTAAAGCCCAGGCGGTTGATCAGCGCGTCGGCCTGCGGCAGGCGGAACATGCGCGGCTTGGGGTTGCCGGGCTGGCCCTTGGGCGTGACGGTGCCCACCTCGATGAAGCCGAAGCCCATGGCGCCCAGGCCGTCGATGCAGCGGCCGTTCTTGTCGAGCCCGGCGGCCAGGCCCACCCGGTTGGGAAAGCGCAGGCCGGCGAGCGTGACCGGGTCGTCCACCCGGCGCTGCGCCCACAGGCATTGCGCGGGCGTGTCCTGCAGGCGGGCGATGCTGCCCAGCGTCAGCTCGTGGGCGGCTTCCGCGTCGAGGCCGAAGAGAAAGGGGCGGGCCAGGCCGTAGGGAACGAGGGACATGGGGCGGGATTGTCTCAGGCCGCACCCCGACCGCCGCGGGATAATCCGCCGCCATGACGCAAGACGAACTCAAGGCCCTGGTGGGCCAGGCGGCCCTGGCCGAGGTGGTGCCCGGCACCGTGGTGGGCGTGGGCACCGGCTCCACGGTGAACCGCTTCATCGATGCCCTGGCCACCATGAAGGACCGCATCGCCGGGGCGGTGTCCAGCTCCGTGCAGAGCACCGAGCGCCTGCGCGCGCTCGGCATCCCGGTGCTCGACGCCTCGCAGATCGAGCGCATCCCCGTCTACATCGATGGCGCGGACGAAATCGATCACCGCGGCCACATGGTCAAGGGCGGCGGCGCGGCGCTCACGCGCGAGAAGATCGTCGCCGACCTGGCCGAGCGCTTCGTGTGCATTGCAGACGAATCCAAGCTGGTGGACACGCTGGGCGCCTTTCCGCTGCCGGTGGAGGTGATTCCCATGGCGGCCGCCCAGGTGGCACGGCGCTTCCGCCACACCTACGGCGGCGACGCCCAGCTGCGTGCCGGCGTGGTCACGGACAACGGCAACCCGATCCTGGACGTGCGGGGCCTGGCCATCACCGACCCGCTGGCCATGGAGACCGAGGTCAACCAGTGGCCTGGCGTCGTCACGGTGGGCATCTTCGCCCGCCACAAGGCCAGCGTCTGCCTGCTGGGCACGGCGGCCGGCGTGAAGACGCTGCGCTTCTAGGCAAGACCCTGCGCCGCCGACCGGGGCGGTGACCCCGGTGTATCGTTGGCCCGGTATGACGCCGCCGTCCCGGCGGTGTCACTGAAGCAAAGGACGCCTGTGGCCACACCGAACTATTCCTACGAAAAGCGCCAGCGGGAACTCGCCAAGAAGAAGAAGAAGGCCGAGAAGGACGCGGAAAAGGCCGCGCGCCGCGCCCACGGCGGCACGACGAACGCCGACCCCTCCGGCGGCGGCAGCGACGTGGCCGACCTGCCGCGCGACGAGCCGCCCCCCACCTCCGACGCGCCCACGGGCGGCCTGCCCGGCTGAGCGCCGCCGACGCGGTTCAGGTGCAGCGGTTCAGGGGCGCCCCTGCCGCATCGCCCGGCTCACGAACCGCGCCGGGTCCACCGCGTCCAGCAGGCTGCCCGCCACGGGCAGCGGCGAGCCTTGCACACAGGCCGCCAGCACGTCCCCGGCCAGGGCGGCCCAGGTGATGCCCCGAGAGCCCAGCCCGGTCATCACATACAGCCCCGGCACCCGCGGCACATGGCGCGGATGGTCGAGCCGTGGCTGGCCCGCCAGCCCGGCCAGCGGCTGCGGCACGGGTCCCACCACCGGCAGCCGGTCGTCCGTGCCCAGGCGCCAGCCCACCCGGCCTTCGGCCTGGGCCGCCAGCGCGGCCAGGCGGTCAGGCGACACCCCCTCCGCACTGGTCAGCCGGGCGATCTGCGCCAGGTTGGCCAGGTGATCCGCCGGGCGCAGCGCTGCGCCGTCGTCGCCCGCTTGCGAGGTGGCGCCACAGAGCAGGCCGCCACCCAGTCGCGGGTGCAAGGCCTCCGGTAGGGCGATCAGATAACCCCCGCTCGCCAGTGGCAGGCGCGGCCGTGGCAGGCCCGCGGCGGCGGCCGGCGGCAGCAAGGTGACCTGCCCGCGCGTGCGTCGCCATGGCCATTGGGCCGCGTCGCTGTGCGGCGCCAGCAGGTCCACCGCGCCCGCGGCGGCACACACCACCACCACGTCCCAGGGCGCGGCCCCCCCCAGCGGACTGCCATCGGCATCGACGGCGCGCCAGCCGGCCTCTGAGCGCCGCAGCGCGGCCACCGGCGTGTCGGTGAGGCAGCGCACGCCCGGCGTGGCCAGCCAATGCCGGGCGAGGGCGCCAGGCTGCAGCCAGCCGCCGCCCGTGAAACACCACGCCGCCCCGGCCACGGGGCAGCCGGCCATCGCCGCGGCCTCGTCGCGCGAGAGGGGCCGGGCATAGCCCGCCGGCACCTGGCTGCCCAGCCGCGACAGGGTGTCCCACGGCGTGTCGGCGGCGCCGCGCAGCAGGCCAGTCGCCTGGCCCGGCACCGTGCCGCCGGCCAGCAGGGGCCCGTACACCTGGGTCGCCCGCAGGGCCGCGGCGCGCAGCCATTGCGCGTGCGCGCCATCGTCCGCATGCACCACGCCGTGGAACAGCCCGGCGAGGTTGCCCGAGCCGGCGTCGGCGGGGCGGGTGCCGGCTTCCAGCACCGTGACCTCCAGCCCCTCACGCGCCAGCGCCTGCGCGGCCGCCGCGCCGGCCAGCCCGGCACCGACCACCAGCGCGCGCCGGGCGGCCGGGTGAGGCCGGCGCCCCGCGGGTGCGCCGTGCCGCCGGGCCACCGCCTGCCCATCCACCTCGGCCACGGTCATGTCGCGCTTGCCGGCGAAGCCGGGCACGCGCTGCACGCGAAAGCCGGCCGCCGAGAGGCCGTCACGCACGCTGCGGGCCGCGCTCCAGGTGGCGGCCGTGCACCCCGGCGCCGCCAGGCGCGCGAGGCCGCGCAGCAGGTGCGTGTCCCACATCGGCGCGTTGCGTGCCGGCGCGAAGCCGTCGAGGTAGGCCGCGTCGGCCTGCAGCTGCAGCTCGGGCAGCCAGGCGGCCACGTCGCCGAGCGCGAGCAGCAAGCGCACCCGACCACCGTCGAACTCGAGCACATGCAGGCCCGGGGTGGCCGGCGGCCAGGCAGACACCAGGGACGCGGCCAACGCCGGTGCCGGGCTCTGCGCATGCGCGCGGGACAGGTCGTCCGCCGTGGCAGGGTGCTTCTCGATGGAGACGAACACCAGCTGGCCGCTGCGTGCCGGATCGTCGCGCCAGGCCGACCAGGTGGCGAGGAAGTTGTTGCCCAGCCCGAAGCCGGTCTCCAGCACCACGAAGCGCTCGCGCCCGCGCCAGCGGCCCGGCAGGCCGTTGCCGGCCAGGAAGACCTGCTGCGCCTGCGCGAAGGCGCCGGCCCGCGCGTGGTACACGTCGCCGAAGTCCGGCGCGAACGGCACCCCGTCGCGCCATTCGATGCGGGCGGGGACAATGGGCTGCGTCTTCATGCGCGGAAGTGAAAAAGCCGACCCCGGAGGGTCGGCTTCGTCATTCTGGCTGGAGCCCCCGCTCGGAGGGGGCTCGGGGGAGCGGAACGTTCAGTGCGGGCACGCACGGGGACCGCAAACGCGTTACACGCGTTTGCGGTACTCGTGCGTCCGCGTGTCGATTTCGATCTTGTCGCCGTTCTCCACGAAAAGCGGCACGGCGATCTCGAAGCCGGTGCCGACGATCTTGGCGGGCTTCATGACCTTGCCGGAGGTGTCGCCCTTGACGGCGGGCTCGGTCTCGATCTCGCGCACGACGCTCGTGGGCAGTTCCACGGAGATGGCCTTGCCGTCGTAGAACACCACCTCGACGGGCATGCCGTCTTCCAGGTAGTTGATGGCGTCGCCCATGTTCTCGGCCTCGACCTCGAACTGGTTGTATTCGGCGTCCATGAACGCGTACATCGGGTCGGCGAAGTAGGAGTAGGTGCACTCCTTCTTGTCGAGGATGATCTGGTCCATCTTGTCGTCGGCCTTGAACACCACTTCGGCGCCGGCGCCGTTGAGCAGGTTCTTCATCTTCATGCGGACCGTGGCGGCGCCGCGGCCGCCGCGGCTGTATTCGGTCTTGAGCACGACCATCGGGTCCTTGCCCTGCATGATGACGTTGCCGGCGCGGATTTCCTGAGCGAGTTTCATGGGTGTGTGTCCGAGGTGCCGCGGGCAGCCCCGCGAACGTGGCGGCTGCCGTTGACTGCGCGCTTGCTGTGCGCTGTCGACTCCGACCGCCGGGATGTGCAAAGCCTTGAATTTTAACGCTTTTGGTCGACGAAGGCGATGAGCTGGCTCAAGAGCTCGCCTTGGGCGAGCAGCTGTTCGCGCCAGCGGCCGGCCAGGTCGGACCACGCGGCGGCGTCCGGCAGGGCGGCCGGCCAGGGCCCGAGCCCGTTCCAGGCGAGAAAGGCCGCGCGCACGCCGGCGGCCACGCCGGGTGCCGCGCCCGCGACGTGCCGGTCCACGAAGGCCTGCAGCTTGGTGGCGTGGGCGCCGTCGTCCTGGGCGTAGATGTGCCACAGGAACGGGCGGCCCGCCCACTGCGCCCGCACGAAGGAATCCTCGCCCCGCACGAGGTTGAGGTCGCAGCTCCACAGCAGGTGGTCGTACTCCGGCTGGCTGAGCCAGGGCAGGGCCTGGTGGCGCACTCCCGCCGGCCAGTGGGTGGCAGCGGCGAGCGCCGTGGCCGGGCCCGGCGCGGTGAGCACCAGCGTGGGCCGCCCGGCCAGGCGGGCGAGGCAGGGTGCCAAGGGCGCGTGCCCGTAGCAAAACAGGCTCACCACCCGCTCCCCGGGCGCCGGCGCGATGCCGTGCGTGGCGCGCCAGGCGGGTGCGTCGAATCGTGCCTGGTCGGCCACCAGGGCGGCCTCGCGCAGCAGGCCGCCGGTGCGGGCGGTGAAACCCGGGTAGAAGAACCACTTGACCAGGCCGGCGCCGGGCCCGCTGGCCTGCGGCGAGGGCAGTGCGTGGCTGCGCTCCACGTAGCCCTCGGCGCTCAGGTACTCCAGGTTCACCCACACGGGGGGGCGGCCGGCGGCCGCGCGCGCGGCCATGGCCGCGACGAAGTCGCCCGGCGGGTCGCAGCCGAAGGCCTCGACCACCACGTCGCCGGGCGGGGGCGACGGTGTGGCCGGCGTCCAGGGGACCACCGCCACGCCGGGGGCGCCCTGCGGCGCCATCCAGGCCAGGGCGCCCGGCTCGTCGATCCACAGGCGCACCCGGTGGCCCCGGCGGCCGAGCTCGGCGGCCAGGCGCCAGCACACGCCCAGGTCGCCGTGGTTGTCGATGACACGGCAGAACACGTCCCAGAGCCAGGCATCGGCGGGGACGGGCGAAGGGGCCGCGGAGAGGGCCTGGGAGGGGGCGTGGGACACCCGGGCATTATCGAAGCGGCCACAATCGCGCTCCCATGCCTGACGCCGTGCCTTCCCCCGACGACCTCCCCGCGGGCCGTGCGCCCGCCGCGCCGGCCCCCGATGCCGCTGCCACGCGCGAGCGCCTGCTGGCGGAGGTGGCCGCGCTGCCCGGGCTGCCCGGCGTCTACCGCTACTTCGACGCAGCAGGGCAGGTGCTGTACGTGGGCAAGGCGCGCGACCTGAAGAAGCGCGTCTCCAGCTATTTCCACAAGGACCTGGGCGGCACCCGCATCGGCGTGATGGTCTCGCGCATCGCACGGCTGGAGACCACGGTGGTGCGCACCGAGGCCGAGGCGCTGCTGCTCGAGAACAACCTCATCAAGGCGCTGAACCCGCGGTTCAACATCCTGTTCCGCGACGACAAGAGCTACCCCTACCTGAAGCTGGTGACGCACCGCTTCCCGCGCGTGGCCTACTACCGCGGCGCCGTGGACCGCAAGCACCGCTACTTTGGGCCCTACCCGGGCGCCTGGGCGGTCAAGGAGACGATCCAGCTCATCCAGAAGGTGTTCCGCCTGCGCACCTGCGAGGACACGGTGTTCGCGAACCGATCGCGGCCCTGCCTGCTGTACCAGATCCGGCGCTGCTCCGGCCCGTGTGTGGGCCTGATCTCGCCCGACGACTACGCGCGCGACGTGCACGACACCGAGCGTTTCCTGCTGGGCGAGCAGCAGCAGGTGATCGACGAGCTGCAGGCGCAGATGCTGGCCCACGCCGAGGTGCTGGAGTTCGAGAAGGCGGCCGAGGCGCGCAACCGCATCGCGGCGCTGGCGCGCGTGCTGCACCAGCAGTCGGTGGACGAGAGCAGCCTGTCGGCCGCGGGCAAGGAAGTGGACATCCTGGCCGTCAAGCTCGCGGGCGGGCGGGCGTGCGTGAACCTGGCCATGGTGCGCGGCGGCCGGCACCTCGGCGACCGGGCCTTCTTCCCCACCCACGTGGACGACGCCACCGCGCTGGCGGCGGACGAATCGGCCACCCTCGACGAGGCGCCCGACGCGGCCCCCGAAGACCCGCTGCGGCGCGCGGAGCAGCAGGTGCTGCAGGCCTTCATCGCCCAGCACTACCTGCACAGCCCGGCGCCGCCGCTGCTGGTCACCAGCCACCCGGTGGACAAGGCACTGCTGGCGGCGCTGTCCACGCAGACGGGCGTGCGCATCGTGGCGCAGCACCAGCCGCGCGAGCAGCGCCGCATCTGGCTGGACATGGCCATCAAGGGTGGAGAGCTGGCCCTGGCGCGGCTGCTGTCCGAGGAGGGCTCGCAGCGCGAACGCACGCGCGCCCTGGTGGATGCGCTGGACCTGGCCATCGACGACCTCGACAGCTTCCGGGTGGAGTGCTTCGACATCAGCCACACGGCCGGCGAGGCGACGCAGGCCAGCTGCGTGGTGTACGAAGGCCACAAGATGCAGAACAGCCAGTACCGCCGCTACAACATCGAGGGGGTGACCGGCGGTGACGACTATGCCGCCATGCGCCAGGTACTCACGCGCCGTTACCAGAAGCTGGCCGAGATGGTCGCCGAACAGGGCCGCGAGGCCGTCGCTTCAGGCAAGCTTCGCCTGCCCGACCTGGTGCTGGTGGACGGCGGGCGCGGGCAGGTGGCGATGGCGCGCGAGGTCTTCAGCGAGCTGGGCCTCGACCTGTCGCTGATCGCCGGCGTGGAGAAAGGCGAGGGGCGCAAGGTGGGGCTGGAGGAACTGGTGTTCGCCGATGGCCGCGAGAAGCTGGCGCTGCCGCCCGATTCGGCCGCGCTCATGCTGATCGCCCAGATCCGCGACGAGGCGCACCGCTTCGCCATCACCGGCATGCGGGCCAAGCGTGCGAGTGTGCGCACGGGCGGCAGCCGCCTCGAGGACATCCCGGGCGTGGGGCCGCGGAAACGCGCGAAACTGCTGCAGCGCTTCGGTGGCGTGCGCGGCGTCACGGCGGCCAGTGTCGACGACCTGGCCAGCGTCGAAGGTGTATCGAAAGAACTGGCGGAGGAGATCTACCGTGCCTTGCATTGACCCGAGCGACCCGATCGAGCAGCGCCGCCGCGCCGGCCTGGCCCTGCTGGCCAGCCTGACGGCCTCGTCGGCCTGGCTGGCGGGCTGCACCAGCCCCCCGCCGGCACCTGCCCCGGCGCCGCGCCCCATGGTGCCGGGGCCGCGTCCGGCGCCGGCACCGGCTCCGTCCCCCACGGCGGCCCGCACCTGGCAGGAATACCGCGAGCGTGCGGCCCGCAAGCTGGTCGAGGCCAATCCGTCCATCACCTACACCGGCACCGTGCCCGAGCCGCTGCTGGCGATCCCCGTGCTGGAGATCGAGCTGCATGCCGACGGCAGCATCCGCAAGATCGACGTGCTGCGCTACCCGCGCCAGGCCAAGGACACCACCCAGATCGCCATCGACGCGGTCAAGCGCGCCGCGCCCTTCGGCGACGTGTCGCGCCTGCCCAAACCGTGGAAGTTCGCCGAGACCTTTCTCTTCGACGACGACCGCCGCTTCAAGCCCGTGACGCTGGACCGCTGAGCGGCCGGCCAGCTTGGCAGAATGCGCCCACCATGTTCTTCACCATCCCGACGCTGCTGACCTGGGCGCGCATCGTGGCCATCCCCCTGATCGTCGGGGTGTTCTACCTGCCGTTCTCGGACCCGACGCGCAACCTTGCCGCCACGGTGATGTTCGTGGCCTTCGCGCTGACCGACTGGCTCGACGGCTACCTGGCCCGCAAGCTCGACCAGAGCTCGGCCTTCGGCGCCTTCCTCGATCCGGTGGCGGACAAGTTCCTGGTGTGCGCGTCCCTGCTGGTGCTGGTGCACCTGCACCGCGTGGACGCGCTCATTGCGCTGGTCATCATCGGCCGCGAGATCGCGATCTCCTCGCTGCGCGAATGGATGGCGCAGATCGGCGCGTCGCGCAGCGTGGCGGTGCACATGCTGGGCAAGCTCAAGACCACGGTGCAGATGGTGGCCATTCCGTTCCTGCTCTACGACGGCCGCCTGTTCGGCGTGGTGGACACCCATGCCTGGGGCACGGTGCTCATCCTGGCCGCGGCCGTGCTCACGATCTGGTCGATGGTGTACTACCTGCAGAAGGCCCTGCCGGAGATCCGCGCCAAGGCGCGCTGACGCCCCGGCGACACCGGGCCGCAAGGGGTTTACACATAGAATCCGGCGCCGCGCTTGACACCGGCCGACGGGCGACGCTGTAATGATTTTTCGCCTGAGAGAACACTGAGAGAGGGTAATTTCGTGAACAAGACCGACCTGATCGAACACATCGCCCAGCAGGCTGACATCTCCAAGGCCGCCGCCACGCGCGCGCTCGAGGCGATGATCGGCGGCGTGAAGACCACGCTGAAAAAGGGCGACAGCGTCTCGATCGTCGGCTTTGGCACGTTTGCCGTCACCAAGCGGGCCGCCCGCACCGGCCGCAACCCGCGCACCGGCGCGTCCATCAAGATCAAGGCCGCCAAGGTGCCCAAGTTCCGCCCGGGCAAGGGCCTGAAGGACGCGTTGAGCTGATTCAACCCGTGGGTGCTTAGCTCAGTTGGTAGAGCGGCGCCCTTACAAGGCGTAGGTCGGGGGTTCGAGCCCCTCAGCACCCACCACACCCACACGGCGAGCGCGCGCGCGCTTTGATTAGAATCCCGCGCGGCGTGCGCAGACCGTCGACGACAAGGCGAACCCCGGTTCGCCTTTTTCGTTTTCGCCGCCACATGTCCCCAGGCGCGCCTGGCGCGCCGGACCTCAACAGGGTGCCTCTTCATGCTCGAGTTCTTTCGTACACACGGCAAGCCGCTGCAGTTCCTGCTGCTGCTGGTCATCATCGTCGCCTTCGTCTTCGTGGGCGTGGAGGGCTACCTCGGGATGACCGACAAGGCCAACGCCACGGTGGCGTCGGTGGCCGGCGCTGACATCAAGCAGGCCGAGCTCGACCAGGCCCATCGCCAGCAGATCGAGCGCATGCGCCAGCAGATGCCCGGGCTGGACATGAAGCTGCTCGACACGCCGGCCATGCGGCAGAACACGCTGGACGAGATGGTGCGCGACCGGCTGCTGCTGTCGGCCGCCTTCAAGGAGCACCGCCACGTGACCGACCAGCGCCTGCTGGAGGAACTGCAGCGCATGCCGGAGCTGGCGGCGGTGCGCGGCCCGGACGGTCGCCTCGACAAGGCGGCCTACACCGCCTTCCTCGGCGCCCGCGGCCTGAGCGTGGAGGCCTTCGAGGCGCAGCTGCAGCAGGGCTTGCTGCGGCAGCAGGTCATGCAGGCGGCCGGCACGGCGGTGATCCCCGGCCAGGTGGCCACGCAGGCGGCGCTGGACGCCCTGCTGGAGCGCCGCGAGGCCCAGGTGCTGCGCTTCGATGCCAAGGACTACCTCGCCAAGGTGAACCCCACCGACGCCGACCTGCAGGCCTACTACGACAAGCATGCCGAGCGCTTCAAGACCACCGAGGAGGCCCGCATCGAGTACGTGGTGCTGGACCTCGACACTGTGAAGAAGCAGGTCAGCCTCAGCGAGGACGACCTGCGCAAGTACTACGAGCAGAACCTCAGCCGCTACACCGTGGCCGAGGAGCGCCACGCCGCCCATATCCTGGTGAACGCACCCAAGGACATGGCCGCGGCCGAGCGCGACAAGGCGCGCGCCAAGGCGGAATCCCTGTTGGCCGAGGCCCGCAAGAACCCCGCCGGCTTCGCCGAGCTGGCGAAGAAGCATTCCGACGACAAGGGCTCCGGTTCCAATGGCGGTGACCTGGACTTCTTCGGCCGCGGCGCCATGGTCAAGCCCTTCGAGGACGCTGCCTTCGCCATGAAGCCGGGAGAGATCAGCAACCTGGTCGAGTCCGAGTTCGGCTTCCACATCATCAAGCTCATCGCCGTGCGGGGGGGTGAGAAGCGCCCCTTCGAGGCCGTGCGCGCGCAGATCGTCGACGAGGTGAGCAAGCCCAAGGCCCAGGAGCTGTATGCCGCGGCCGCGGAGCAGTTCTCCAACACGGTGTACGAGCAGTCCGACAGCCTGCAACCGGTGATCGACAAGCTCAAGCTCACCAAGGCCGAGGCCACGGTGCAGCGCCAGCCGGCGCCCGGCGCCACGGGCCCGCTGGCCTCGCCCAAGCTGCTGGAGGCGGTGTTTGCCACCGACGCCGTGAAGAACAAGCGCAACACCGAGGCGGTGGAGACCGGCCCGAGCCAGCTGGTGTCGGCGCGTGTCATCGAGCACCGCCCCGAGCGTGTGCGCCCGCTGGCCGAGGTGCGTGAGCAGGTGCTGGGCCTGGTGCGCGTGGAGCAGGCGGCCGCGGCGGCCCGCAAGGACGGCGAGGCGCGGCTGGCCGCGCTGAAGCAGAACCCGGCCGAGGCGCTGGCGCAGCCCGCCGTGGTGGTCTCGCGCACGCAGCCCCAGGGCCAGCCGCGGCCGGTGGTGGACGCCGTGCTGCGTGCCGACATCGCCAAGGGCCCCGCCGCCGTCGGCGTGGACCTGGGTGAACAGGGTTATGCCGTGGCGCGCGTGGCCAAGCGCCTGCCGCGTGACGGCGGCGACCCCGACAACGAGCGCGCGCGCCCGTTCCTGCGGCAGGCCATGGCGTCGGCCCAGGCCGAGGCCTACTACGAGGCCCTCAAGCGCCGCCACCAGGTGAAGGTGGAGCCGCTGGCCGGCGCCGCGTCCGCACCGGCCCCGTGACGCGGGCCGAAAGTCGGTTATACTCCTACGCTTTCCGGCGGTGGCTGTAGCTCAGTTGGTAGAGTCCCAGATTGTGATTCTGGTTGTCGTGGGTTCGAGTCCCATCAGCCACCCCACCGAATCCCCTTGAACAACGCGCACCTTGGTGCGCGTTTTTCGTTTCCGGCCGTGCTCAACGCGCCCCTCGGCGGCGCACCGGCCCCTCCCCGCGCCCGTCAGTCGCCGCCCTGCGGCCCGCGCGGTGGCGAGGCGGCCATGGCGGCGGCGAGCGTGCGCCGCAGCCAGCCGTTGGCCACATCGGCATGCACGCGCTCGTGCCAGTGCTGCTTCACCGCGAAGGGCGGCAGCGCCAGGGGGGGCGCGAGCACCTGCACCCGCTCCTGCCGCGCCAGCGCTTCGCCCAGGCGACGCGGCACGACGACGAGCAACTCGGTGGTGGCCACCAGTCGGGCCACGCCGAGGAAGCCCGGCACCTGCAGCACCACCCGCCGCGGCCAGCCTTGGCGCGCCAGCACCTTGTCGACGATGGCGTGGCCCGTGCCCGAGGTGGTGACGACCAGGTGACCCTCCGCGAGGAACCCGCGCCGGGTGAGCCGGCCCTGCACGCGGGGGTGGCTGCGGGCCGCCAGGCACACGAAGTCCTGCTCGAACAGGGTCTGCTGGTAGAAGCCGGCTTCCAGCTGCGGCATGAAGCCCACCGCAAGGTCGAGCTCGCCGCTCTCCAGCCGGCGCGCGCTGTCGGCCGCGATGCGTTCGGCTTCGATGCGCACGCCGGGCGCCAGCCGCTGCAGGCGGTTCACCAGCGCGGGCAGGATGACGATCTCGCTGATGTCCGTCATGGCGACGCGGAAGGCGCGCTCGGCGGTCAAGGGATCGAAGCGGCGCGCCGCCGTGCCGGCCAGGGTGTCCAGCTGCTGCACCGCAGCGGCAATGCCGGCATGGAGCGACAGGGCATGCGGCGTGGGCACCATGCCGTGGGCGCTGCGCACGAACAGCGGGTCCGCGAAGTGGCGGCGCAGCTTGCCCAGCATGATGCTGGCGGTGGCCTGCGACAGCCCCAGTTGCTCGGCGGCACGGGTGACGCTGCCGCTGTGGTGGATGGCGAGGAACACGCGCAGCCAGTCGATATCGAGTTTGGCCATCGCGGCAGTATGGCGACGTCATTGCATAACGCAATGAGCAGCATCAGCCGACATGGCTCGCCAACATGGTGCGTTGCCCGCAGACTGCGGCCATGGCAGGCGACACGGAGCAGCAAATGGCATCCCATGGGCCACAGCCGCCGGTGCTGGTTGCGGGCGGCGGCATTGGCGGGCTCGCCGCGGCGCTGGCACTGGCCCGGCAGGGACAGGCGGTCCAGGTGATCGAGCAGGCCTCGCGCCTGGGCGAGATCGGCGCAGGCATCCAGCTCGGTCCGAATGCCTTTGCGGCCTTCGACGCGCTGGGCGTGGGACCGGCCGCTCGCGCCCGGGCCGTCTACACCGACGAGATGGTGATGCACGATGCGCTGGACGAGACCGTCGTCGGACGCATCCCCACCCGCGAGCCGTTCCGGGCGCGCTTCGGCAACCCTTACGCGGTGATCCACCGTGCCGACGTGCACCGGTGCCTGCTGGAGGGGGTGCAGGCGACCGACCGCATCCGCGTGGCGACGTCCGCCTGCGTGGCGTCGGTGGAAGAGGATGCGCAGGGCGTCACGGCTGTCGACACCCACGGCCGGCGCTGGCGGGGCGTGGCGCTGATCGGTGCGGACGGCGTGCGGTCGGCCGTGCGGCAGCAGTACGTGGGTGACGAGGCGCGGGTCTCCGGCCATGTCGTCTACCGCGCCGTGGTGGACCGCGCGGACTTTCCGGCGGACCTGCGCTGGAACGCCGCCAGCATCTGGGTGGGGCCGGACTGCCACCTGGTGCATTACCCGCTGCGCGGCGGCGAGCAGTACAACGTGGTCGTCACCTTCCACAGCCGCCAGCGCGAGGAGTGGGGCGTGCGCGAGGGCAGCCGCGAGGAGGTGCAGGGCTACTTCCAGGGCATCTGCCCGCGCGCGCGCCAGCTCATCGAGCTGCCCCGCGACTGGAAGCGCTGGGCGACGGCGGACCGCGAGCCCATCGCCCGGTGGACCTTCGGCCGGGTGACCCTGCTCGGCGACGCCGCCCACCCGACGCTGCAGTACCTGGCCCAGGGCGCCTGCATGGCGCTCGAGGACGCCGTGACACTGGGTGAGGCGCTGCGCGTGCACGGCGGCGACTTCACGTCCGCCTTCGCGCACTACGAGCGTTCGCGATTGGCGCGCACCGCGCGCGTGGTGCTGTCGGCGCGCGAGATGGGGCGCCTCTTCCATGCCAAGGGCGTGGAGCGCCTGGTGCGCAACGACCTGTGGAAGGGGCGCACCCCCGAGCGCTTCTACGACGCCATGGAGTGGCTCTATGGCTGGCGGGTGCAGGGCTGCCTGGACGATGGTGCCTGCGAAGGGATGCGACATGGATGAGCTGGGACGACTCGACGAGCTGCCGGCCGACTACCGGGCGGCCCTGCAGCAGGCGCACCTGGTGCCGCTGTGGCCCAGCCTGCGGGCGCTGCTGCCGCCCGGCCAGCCGCGGCCGGCCACGCGGCCCATGCACTGGGCCTACGAGGCCCTGCGCCCGCTGCTGATGCAGGCGGGCACGCTGACGCCCATCGAGAAGGCGGAACGCCGGGTGCTGGTGCTGGCCAACCCGGGCTTCGGGCCGGGCAGCCTGCAGGCCAGCGCGGCCATGTACCTGGGCATGCAGCTGCTGCTGCCGGGCGAATGGGCGCCGTCCCACCGCCACACGCCCAATGCCGTGCGCATGGTCGTGGAAGGCGAGGGCGCCTACACCACCGTGCAGGGCGAGCGCTGCCCCATGCGGCGGGGTGACCTGATCCTCACGCCCACCGGCCTGTGGCACGAGCATGGCCACGACGGCACCAAGCCGGTCGTGTGGCTGGACGTGCTGGACCTGCCCCTGGTGCACTACCTGGAGGCCTCTTACCACGAGCCCGGCGGGAGGCAGGCGGTGCACGGCGCGGCGAGTGGCCCCCTGTGCCCCGAGGGCCTGCGGCCCGCGCCCGGCTTCCAGCGCGAGGGCGGGCGCTACCCGCTGCTGCGCTATCCGTGGACCGACGCACGGGCGGCCTTGCTGGCGCTGGGCGAGCGTCGGCCCGGTGAGGCCGCCGTGCAGCTGGAGTACGTGAACCCGGCCACCGGTGGGCCGGCGCAGAACATCCTCGGCTTCCATGCGCTGATGCTGCGGCCCGCCCAGCGGCTGGCGCTGCCGGCGCGCTCGCCCGCCGCGGTATTCCACCTCATCGAAGGCACGGCCGAGGCGCGGGTGGGCGAAACCACGTTCCGGTTGGCCGAGGCGGACACCTGCTGTGCCCCCGGTTTCACCCCGGTGCAGCTGGCCAACCGCTCGGCCGACCGGCCGGCCTTCATCTTCGTGGCCGACGAATCCCCCCTGCATGAGAAGCTCGGGCTGCTTCAGACGCGCAGCGTGCCCGGCGCCTCTTTCCCTTCCACCCTGGACGCCGCATGACCGACACCTACCTCTGGCCCCCACAGCCACCCGCCGCCTTGCCCGTGCGTGGCCGCCCCGAGCGCTTCCCTGTGCGGCGCCTGTTCTTCGTCGGCCGCAACTACCTGGCCCATGCCGCCGAGATGGGCATGACCGTGGACAAGACCAAGGAGGAGCCCTTCTACTTCACCAAGTCGGCCGACACGCTGGTGCCCTCGGGTGCCACGGTGCCGTTCCCGCCGCAGACGCAGGATTACCACCACGAGGTGGAGCTGGTGGTGGCGCTGGGCGCACCGGGCTTCCAGGTGGCCGCCGCCGATGCCGGCGCGCTGGTGTTCGGCTATGCCTGCGGCCTGGACATGACGCGCCGCGACCTGCAGCTGAAGGCCCGGCAGACCCAGCGGCCCTGGGACCTGGGCAAGGACGTCGAGGGCTCGGCCGTGGTGTCGGAGATCGTGCCCATGCCGGGCCGCCTGATGGACCGCGGCGGGATCTCCCTCACGGTGAACGGCCAGTCGCGGCAGCACTCGGACGTGTCGCGGCTGATCTGGTCGGTGGCCGAGCTCATCGCCGACCTCTCTCGCTACTACCACCTGCAGCCGGGTGACCTGGTGTTCACCGGCACGCCTGAAGGCGTGGGGCCGGTCTGGCCAGGCGACCAGCTGGTGGGCCAGGTCGAGGGCGTGGCCGAGGTGCGCCTGCAGGTCGGCCCCGCCGCCTGACGGCGCGGGCGCGCTGCGGTGCAACGACAGCGCCGCAGCGCGGCCGTCACTCGCACAGCGCGCGGATGTCCTCCGGCACCGGGATGGCCTTGAGGCGGTAGCTGCCGGGCTCCCGCACCACGAAGGCCCGCACCTCGCGCCCCTCGCACAGCACGTCGTCGCCACGCACGATGCGGTGGTGCTGGATGAAGACCTTGGCGCGCCACTCTTCCACGTGCGTGTGCACCTCCAGCGTCTCGCCGTAGGTGGCCGGCTTCATGAAGCGCGTGTTGATCTCCAGCAGCGGGGTGCCCACGATGCCGCGCGTGCGTTCCAGCTCGCGCCAGGGCGGCACGCCGCAGGCCATGAAGAAGGCCAGCGAGGCCTGGTCCATCCAGCGCGAGAAGTTGGGGAAGAAGACGATGCCGGCCGGGTCGCAGTCACCGAAATGGACGTCGACGCGGTGGAGGTGGGTACGGGGCATGGAGACGGGTCAGATGCGGATGACGTCGGGGCTGGCGACGGCACTGTACAGGGCCAGCACCTGCGCCGCGCGGCGCACCAGCACGGCGCGCTGGTTGAGGTAGCCCTTGTCGGTGATCTCGCCCGCGTCGGCGTTGGGCGGCTCGGCCAGCCACATCGCGCGCGTGGGCGTCTGCGAGGAGCCGCCGCCTTCCGCGCGCAGCGCCTGCAGGGCGCGGCGCACATGCTCGGCCCGCGCCATGGGCTCCATGGCCAGCCCGGCGGGGCTGGGGAACACCAGCAGGCCCACCTCCTCGCGGTCGTGCCCGGTCACCACCACGTCCGCCGCCAGCGGGCTGAGCGCCGCCACGGCACGCAGGCGCAGCGTGCCCACGGACACCCAGGTGCCGCTCATGAGCTTGAAGTCCTCGGCCACGCGGCCGTCGAAGGCCACGCCCTGGCTCGGGTCCTGCGGGTCCACCAGCCGGCCGGCGTCGCCGATGCGGTAGTAGCCCTCGTCGTCGAAGGCCTGGGCGGTGAGCTCGGGCGCGTGCCGATAGCCGGGGAAGACGCTGGGGCCGCGCACGCGCATCTCCAGCTTGCCGCCGGCGCCGCCCTCGGTGGGCACGAACTTGAGCGCCACGCCCGGCAGGGGCGAGCCGATGCAGCCCGCGCGGTCAATGGGCCAGTGCACGCTGGTGACGGCGGGTGCCGTCTCGGTGGCCCCCCACGACGAGGTGAACCACACCGGGCGCTGGCGCACGCGGCAGGCCACGGCCTCCAGCCGCTGCCACAGGCTCTGGGGCAGGGCGGCACCCGCGTAGAACAGGCCCTCGAGCGGCTCGAAGAAGGCGCGGGCGAAGTCCTCGTCGCTCTCCAGGAAGGGCAGCAGCATGTCGAAGCCGCGCGGCACGTTGAACAGGAAGTTGGGCCGCACCTCCCGCAGGTTGGCCACGGTCTTCTCGATCAGGCCGGGCATGGGCCGCCCGTCGTCCACATGCAGGCTGCCGCCGTGCGCCAGCACCAGGTGGAAGTTGTGGTTGCCGCCGAAGGTGTGGCTCCAGGGCAGCCAGTCCAGCAGGCGCAGCGGGTGGCGGTTGAGGAAGGGCCAGGCCTGCGCCATCTGCTGCTGGTTCGCGCACAGCATGCGGTGGGTGTTGATCACCACCTTGGGCGTGCCGGTGGAGCCGCTGGTGAGCAGGTACTTGGCGTGGGTGCCGGGGGTGACGTGCGCGAAGGCGGCTGCCACGGCCGGCGTCTCGGGCGTGGCCAGCAGCTCGTCGAACGCCCGGGCGCCAGGCAGCTCCGCGGCCCCGCGGCTGAACACCACCGGCCGGTGGCCACGCGCGGCCCAGCCGAGCAGCGGCGGCCCGTACACGCCGGGCTCGGCGGCATACACGAGGGCCGGGTCCACCGTGTCGAGGATGCCGTGGATCTTGGTGTAGTCCCGCGTGAGGCGGCAGTACGCGCTGGATACCGTGCACACCGGCTGGCCGATGTGCTGGGCGGCCAGGGCGAGCAGGGCGTGGTCCACGCCGTTGTCCGACAGCACCACCACCGGTGCGCCCGCCGGCAGCCGCATGTCGAGCAGCGCCTGCGCCACGCGGCCGACGGCGGTCCGGGCCTGGGCATACGTCAGGCGGCGCCAGCCGCCCGTGCCGTCGCGCTCGGCCAGGAACAGGGCATCGGGCGTGGTGACGGCCCAGTGCTCCAGCCAGTCGCCCACGCAGCGCGCGAAGGGCTGCAGGGCCTCGGCGCTGCGCAGCACGAAGCTGCCGTCCGGCCGGTCTTCGCGCACCACGCGCGACGGGGCCAGGGCACCCGGCTCGCCGAAGGGCAGCACGGCCGGGTCGGTCAGCAGGACGGAGCGGCAGTCCATGGGGGTCTCCTTGTCGCGGTCATACGCCCAGGCAGGCGGCGAGTGCCGGGCCGTGCGCCAGTTCGCCCGCCGGGCCGGCGAGCACCACCTGGCCCTTCTGCAGCACCACCAGGCGGTCGGCCTGGGCCGCCACCCGCCGGTAGTCGCGGTCGACGATGAGCGTGGCGATGCCTGTGGCGCGGATCTCTCCGATCACGCGCCAGATCTCCGCCACGATCAGCGGGGCCAGGCCCTCGGTGGCCTCGTCCAGGATGACGAGGTCGGGGTGGGTCATGAGGGCGCGGCCGATGGACAGCATCTGCTGTTCGCCGCCGGACAGCTGGCCGCCGGCATGGCGCAGCCGCTCGGCCAGGCGGGGGAAGGTGGCCAGCACGCGCTCCAGCGTCCAGTCGCGCCGGCCGTCGCGCCCGGGGCGGGCGGCCATCACCAGGTTCTCGCGCACGTCGAGGTTCGGGAACACGCCGCGGCCCTCGGGCACATAGGCCACGCCGCGGCGCGCCACCTCGTGCGGGGCGGCGCGCGAGCAATCGGCGCCGCGCACGGCGATGCGGCCCTCGCGCTGCTTCACATGGCCCAGCAGCGTGCGGATGAGCGTGCTCTTGCCCATGCCGTTGCGGCCGAGCAGGCCCACGGTCTCGCCCGGCTGCACCGCGATGTCCACCCCGTGCAGCACGTGGCTCGATCCGTACCAGGCGTGCAGGTCACGCCCCTCGATCACCGGCACGCTCATGCCACGGCCCCCGTGGCCAGGGCGCCCCCGCCGGCGCTGTCGGCGCCGTGGCCGCCCAGGTAGGCCGCCTGCACGAGCGGGTCGCGGCGCACGTCGGCCGGCGCGGCCGAGGCGATCACCGCCCCGTTCACCATCACGGTGATCCAGTCGGCCACGCGGAACACGGCGTCCATGTCGTGCTCCACCAGCAGCATGGCGTGCCCCTGGCGCAGCTCGGCGAGCAGTGCAAGCATGCGCTCGGTCTCCTCCGCGCCCATGCCGGCCAGCGGCTCGTCCAGCAGCAGCACCTGCGGCGCCGTGGCCAGGCACATGGCGATCTCCAGCTGCCGCTTCTGGCCGTGGCTCAGCAGCCCGGCCGGGCGCTCGAGCACGGCGTCCAGCCCCGCGCGGGCGCACGCCTGGCGGGCCGCGTCCAGGCTGGTGTGGCAGCGCGAGGCCGGCTCCCACAGGGCCCAGGGCCGCGGGTGGCGCGCCTGGGCGGCGAGCCGGCAGTTCTCGAGCACCGAGAACGCGGGGAACAGGGTGTTGCGCTGGTAGCTGCGCCCCAGGCCGGCCCGCGCGCGGCGCGGCTGCGCCCAGGCGGTCACGTCCTGCCCCAGCAGTTCCACCCGTCCGGCACTCGGTGCGATGTCACCCGACAGCAGGTTCACCAGCGTGCTCTTGCCGGCACCGTTGGTGCCGATGACGGCGTGCACCTGGCCCCGTGCGAAGGCCAGGCTCACCCCGTCCACCGCCACCAGCCCGCCCCAGCGGCGGGTCAGGTCCTCGCAGCGCAGCAGCACATCGGGCGCGGCGGACATCAGGACACCTCCTCGGCGGCCCGGGCGACGGCCGGCCCGGCCAGTCGCCGGCGCAGCTGGCCGGGCAGGCCGATCAACCCGTGGGGCAGCCCGGCCACGCAGGCGATGATGGTGGCGCCCAGGCCCAGGTGCCAGTGCTTGGCGAAGTCGCCGAACACCGCCTGGCTCTGGAACAGCTCCTGCAGCAGCGTGAAGGCGAAGGCGCCGACCACCGCGCCGCGCAGGTGGCCCAGGCCGCCGAGGATGACCATGATCAGCACGGCGCCCGACAGGTGCCAGGACAGCAGCTCGGGGTTCACGAAGCCGTCCTTCACCGCGAACAGGCAGCCCGCGACGCCGGCGATGGCGCCCGAGAGCACGAAGGCCGCCAACTTGTAGGGGTAGGTGGAGAAGCCGGCGGCGCGCATGCGCTGCTCGTTGGCATGGACGCCGGCCAGGGCGCGGCCGAAGCGCGAACGGGTGAGCGCGGCCAGCAGCGCGAACACGGCCGCCAGGCAGCCGAGCGTGAGGTAGTAGAAGTGCAGCGGCTGGTCCAGGTCGGCCAGGGTGAGGCCACCCACCGACAGGGTGGGCTTGACGTACAGGTAGATGCCGTCCGTGCCGCCGCCCAGGGGGGTGTCGTGCACCAGGTAGTAGGCCATCTGCGCGAAGGCCAGCGTGACCATGATGAAGTACACGCCGCGCGTGCGCAGCGACAGCGCGCCCATGAAGAGCGCGTAAGCGGCCGACACCGCCGCGCTGGCCGGCAGCAGCCACCACAGCGACGCGCCCTCGGCTTCCGGCGACAGGCGCACCGTGGCATAGGCCGCCAGGCCGAACAGGGCGGCCTGGCCGAAGCAGACCAGGCCGGTCAGGCCCACCAGCAGCTGCAGGCTCAGCGCCAGGATGGCGTAGACCATGGTCTTGGCGACCAGGTCGATGCCGAAGCTGCCCACTGCCAGCGGGAACAGCGCGAGGGCCAGGGCACCGGCCACGACGGCCAGCGTCGCGGCGGAAGGAAGACGACCGCTCATGCCTTGAACAACCCGTCCGGCTTCCACAGCAGGATCAGCGCCATGAGCAGGTACACCAGCACGCCGGCCGCCTGCGGGAACACCACCTTGCCGAAGGTGTCCACCACGCCGATCAGCAGCGCCGCCAGCAGCGCGCCGCGGATGGAACCGATGCCGCCGATGACCACCACCACGAAGCAGATGATGAGCACCTGGCTGCCCATGCCGGGGTACACGGACGACACCGGGGCCGCGAGCATGCCGGCCAGCGCCGCCAGCGCCACCCCGGCGGCGAACACCACGCGGTAGAGAAACCCGATGTCGATGCCCAGCGACTGCACCATCTCCCGGTGCGTGGCCCCGGCCCGGATCATCATGCCCAGCCGGGTGCGCCGGAACACCAGCCACATGCCGCCCGCCAGCAGCAGGCACACGCCGGAGAGGAACAGCCGGTACACCGGGTAGCTCATCAGCTCACCCAGGGGCACGCTGCCGGCCAGCCAGGCGGGCGGCGCCACGCTGTGCACGTCGTCGCCCACCAGGATGGAGCGCAGCTCCTCGAACACCAGGATCAGCCCGTAGGTCATGAGCACCTGCTGCAGGTGCTCACGCTCGTACAGGTAGCTGAAGAAGGCCCACTCCAGCACATAGCCCAGCGCCACCGCCAGCACCAGCCCCACCGCCAGGGTGGCGAAGAAGCCGCCCCCCAGCGTGGCCGCCACGGCAGGCGCCAGCGCGTAGGCCATGTAGGCGCCGATCATGTAGAAGCTGCCGTGCGCCAGGTTGATGACGCCCATGATCCCGAAGATCAGCGTCAGGCCGGAGGCCACCAGGAACAGCAGCAGCCCGTACTGCAGCGCGTTCAGGCACTGGACGAGAAAGGTGGCGAGGTCCATGCCTTCGCGGGTAGGCGGCGGGCCCGGTGCGCGCTCAGGACGCCTTGCAGCCGCGGGCCGGGTCGGCGAGCGCCTTGGAGGCCACGCCGATCACCTTGTTCTCCTTGGCGCTCACCTGGCGCAGGTAGATGTCCTGCACCGGGTTGCCGGCCTTGCTGATCGTGAACGCGCCCCGCGGGCTGTCGATGCGCGCCTTCTGCACGGCGGCGGCGAACTCGGCCTTCTTCGCCACGTCGCCCTTCACCGCGGTCAGGCCGATGCCCAGGATCTGCGCGGCGTCGTAGCCCTGCACCGCATAGACGTCGGGCTGGAGCTTGTAGGCCTTGGCGTAGGCCAGGCGGAACGCGTTGTCGCGCGGCGTGTTCAGGCTGTCGCCGTAGTGCATGGTCGTGATCAGCCCATCGGCGTCCGCCCCTTGCGCCTCCAGCGTACCGTCGGTGAGGAAGCCCGGGCCGTACAGCGGGATGGTCTTCTTCAGGCCGGCCGCCGCATAGTCCTTGACGAACTTCACCGCGCCGGCACCGGCGAAGAAGGTGTAGACGGCGTCGGGCTTGCTGGCGGCGATCTCGGTGAGCAGCGCCTGGAACTCGACGTTGGGGAAGGGCAGGTTGAGCTCCTTGACCACCTGGCCGCCGTTCTTCTCGAAGGCCTCCTTGAAGCCCTTGACCGATTCGTCGCCGGCGGCGTACTTCCAGGTGATGGTCACCGCCTTCTTGTGGCCGCGATTGGCCACCACCTCGCCCATGGCGTAGGCGGGCTGCCAGTTCGAGAACGAGCTGCGCACGATGTTCGGGCTGCAGAAGGGGCCGGTCACGGCGTCGGCGCCGGCGTTGGGCACCACCAGCAGCGTGCCGGTCTCCTTGGCCACCTTGGCCATGGCCATGGCCACGCCCGAGTGCACGGTGCCCACCAGCACGTCCACCTGGTCGCGCTTGACCAGCTTGTTCACGTTGTCGGTGGCCTTGGCGGGGTCGCTCTCGTCGTCCACCTTGAACAGCTCGACCTCGCGACCGCCGAGCTTGCCGCCCTGCTCGGCCAGGTGCAGGCGGAAGCCGTTCTCGATGGCTGTCCCCAGCGCCGCGTAGGTGCCGGTGTAGGGCAGCATCAGGCCCACCTTGAGCTTGGGTGCGCCCTGGGCGGCGGCGCTGCCGGCCGCCAGGCCAAGGGCCGCCGCAGCGGCGATCAGGGGGATGGACGCACAGAGGGCACGGCGGGTTCGCATCAAAGTCTCCTGTCGCTGGCGAGCATGCAGTATGGTGCGTGCTCAAGGTGCGGCAAGGCTACGCGAGGCGGTCCAGAGAAGGCAATATAGTGCATACCCTGCCACCCGTGGGCGGTTATGCTCACGGCCCCGCGCCTCGTGGGCGCATGCACCTCTTCCGCATCCGATGAGCCATTCCTCTCCTGCGACTCCCGTGCTGGTGGTGGGCGCCGGCATCATGGGCGCCGGCATCGCCCAGGTGGCCGCGCTCGCCGGCCACCGCGTCTGGCTGCACGACAACCGCCCCGGCGCCGCCGCGGCCGCCTGCACCCAGCTGGCCACCACCCTGCGCGGCCTGGCGGCCAAAGGCCGGCTGACCGACGCGGCGGTGGACGAGGCACTGGCCCGCTTGCACCCCGTGGACGCGCTCGACGCCGCGGCGGGGGCCGGCTTGGTGGTCGAAGCCATCGTCGAGCAGCTGGACGCCAAGCGCGCCTTGCTGCGCGAGCTGGAGGCGCGCCTGTCGCCCACGGCCATCCTGGCCTCCAACACCTCGTCGATCTCCATCACGGCGCTGGCGCGCGGCCTGGCACACCCGGGGCGCGTGGTCGGCATGCACTTCTTCAACCCGGTGCCGCTCATGAAGCTGGTGGAGGTGGTCTCGGGGCTGCACACCGATCCGGCGGTGGCCGATCAGGTGGCTGCCCTGGCCACCGCCTGGGGCAAGACGGCGGTGCATGCCCGGTCCACGCCGGGCTTCATCGTGAACCGCATCGCCCGGCCCTACTACGCTGAGACGCTGGCCTTGCTGCAGGAGCGGGCGGCCCCGCCCGAGGTGCTGGACGCCTGCCTGCGCGGCGTCGGCTTCCGCATGGGCCCGTGCGAACTCATGGACCTCATCGGCCACGACACCAACTTCGCCGTCACGGAGTCGGTCTACGGCGCGAACTTCGGCGACAAGCGCTACCAACCCTCGCTGGTGCAGCGCGAACTGGTGGATGGCGGTTGGCTGGGGCGCAAGAGCGGGCGGGGCTTCTACCCCTATGGGGAGGCAGCGGCCACGCCGGCGCTGCCCGAGCCGCTGGCCGGCACGCTGCCTGGGCGCGTGCGCTGGCACGCCGGGGCGGGGGATGCCGTGGCAGCGTTCGGTCAACGCTGGTGCGAGGCGCTGGCGGCGGCCGGCGTGCAGGTGGAGCAGGCTTCTCCTGGGGATGGGGGCGACTGGGTCGGCATGGCCTGGGACGGCCTGCGGCTCGCGCTGACCGACGGGCGCCTGGCCGCGCACCGTGGCGCGGCCGACGGTGTGCCGACTGCCGTGTTCGACCTGCCGCTGCCCTCAGCGCCGGGCGCGGCCCTGGCCTGGGGCGCGGGCCCCGACGTCTCCGACGACGCGCGTGCCACCGTGGGAGCGGTGCTCGCCACGGCGGGCGTGCGCCCGGTGCAGATCGAGGACGTGGCCGGCCTGGTGGTGGCCCGCACCGTGGCCATGCTCATCAACGAGGCGGCCGACGCGGTGCAGCAGGGCGTGTGCTCCCCCGAGGGCGCCGACCTCGCGATGAAGCTGGGCGTGAACTACCCCGCCGGGCCCTTCGAGTGGCTGCAGCGCTGGGAGCTGCCCGCCGTGGTGGCGCTGTTGGACGCGCTGGACGCCTTCTACCGCGGCGAGCGCTACCGGGTCAGCCCTTGGCTGCGGCGCCGCTGCCCGCCGCCGAGCCGCGCAGGTTCGGCACGCTGACCAGGCAGACGATGCCGCGCGGCTCGCGTTCCTGCCAGGACACCGTGCCGCCCATCAGCTTGACGCGTTTGCGTATGCCGCCCAGGCCGAGGCCATGGGACCAGCGGGCTGGCTCGCGGCCGACGCCGTCGTCGCTCATGGTGAGCGTGAACTGACCGTCCTGCAGCCGCAGGTCCATCACCACGCGGGTGGCCTGCGAGTGGGCGATGCAGTTGCTCACCAGCTCACGCAGGATGCGCGTGAGCGACGACCACTGCACCATGGACAGGGTGAGCTCCTGGTCGAAGGCGGCGCTCCATTCCAGCTCGCACCGCACGGCGTCCAGGCGCTGGGTGATGTCGGCCTTCCATTCGGCGGCGGCCAGGTTCAGCGAGTGGGTCGACGCGGCCAGGCCGCGCGTGAGCGTTTTCAGGTCCTGCAGGGTGTGGCGGACGTAGTCCTCCATCTCCTTGCTGGGCGCCTTGTACATGAGCGTCAGCAGGCGGGCGCCGATGTCGTCGTGCAGGTCCTGGGCGATGCGCTGGCGCTCCTCGCTGCGGCCGCGCTCGACCGCGCGGTCGTGCGCCAGCGCACGCATGAGCTGCTCCACGATGCGGTCGGCCAGCCGGGCGTCCTCGGGCGTGAACAGGCGCTTGCCGCGCTCGGCGAAGCGCAGGGCGATCTGGCCCTCCAGCATGGGCGACTGTGTCAGGTTGGGCACGGGCACCAGCAGCACGGAGCCATTGGCCACCACCCGGCTGCTGCGCGCGGCGCCGCCGGTGCGCGTGGCCTCCAGTGGCTCGAACACGTGGCGCAGCAGGTCCGCCATGCGCTCGGCGGCGCGCTCCGGCTTGGCCTCCACCTCGCGCGCGATCCGGTAGAGGTGCTCGAACATGCGCTCGGTGGTGAGGGCCCGGGCGCCCATCATCTGGTTGAGCACCCACTGGCGCACCGCCGCGTAGGCGCCCAGCGCGATAAACAGCGACAGCGTGAGCGAGGCGAACTGGCTGAACGAGAACACCGCCACGAACAGCAGGTCCACCGAGGTGGCGACCGTGCTCACGCCGGCCAGCATGGCGAACTCGCGCATCACGTTCTGCGAACGTGAGATGAACGGCACCATGAGGATCACCGACGCGAAGAACACGTTCCAGATCACCGGGCCGACGGCGGCCAGCGGCTGCACGTCCGGCGGCATCAGCGGCACCAGCGTCACGGCCATCGTCAGCAGGATCAGCGCGCCCACCGTCACCGCGGCGAACCGGCGCATCACCAGGGCGAAGGGATGCGCCTGGCCGCTCACCGGCCAGGCCAGGAAGGTGATGCACAAGGCGCCGTCCACCAGCAGCAAGGCCTGCGGCCACCACCAGACATACCCGTGCCCCGCCACCACCGACCAGGTGGCGAAGGTGAAGGTCGCGGCCCAGCTCAGCAGGGCGGGCACCGTGCGCCAGGCCGAGCGATAGGGGTGCAGCGCGGTGGCGTGCAGCACGGCCGAGGCCGTGGCCATGTCCAGCACGGTGAGCATGGCGTGCTCCTGCACCACCAGGCTCGACGGCAGCGTGAGCCCGGGGACGGACGCCACGGCGGCCAGCAGCAGCTGCCCGGACTGCGACAGCGCCATCACGGCGTACAGCAGGTTGCGCGCCTGCGGCTGGACCAGCGGCACGATCCAGCCGACCAGGAACAGCACCATGGCGAAGGCGCAGAGCAGCCAGAACATGGCGCCCAGCGCCGCGTAACCCCGCGGCTGGGCGGTGAGCTCGACACGTTCGCCCTGGCGGAAGACCAGCACCACGCGGCCGGCCTCCAGCGACTGGGCCACCGCGAGGCGGGTGGCCACCAGCTGTTCACGCAGCGCGTCGTCTGCGATCCAGCGCGACGAGTGCGTCATTGCCAGCGCCCCGAAGGGCAGCACGGACCCCCGCGGCGTCTCCACGCCGCGCAGCGTCTGCCCGGCCAGGTCCTTCAGGGCGGGCAGCGGGGTGTAGGCCAGCTCCAGCTGGCCATCGGCGGTGATCTTCCAGTCCGCCGGGATGTGCGGGTTGTTGGCCATCACCCGGGCCAGCAGGAAGACGGTGAGGCAGGCCATCACCGCCGCGAGCAGCAGCGCCTGGCGCCGCCAGCCGATGCGCGGTGTGCCGGAGGCGAACCCGGACGCGGTGCTGCCGCTGGCCGGCTCGCCCAGGCGGGAAGCGGGGGCCCAGCCGCTGTCGGCCGGCAGGCCGGAATCTGGCGTGTCGTCGAAGGTACTGCGGGTCATGGCGCTGCCCGGGGGGGGCGGGCCGCCGCGGCGGCCCTGCCGCGGGTCAGACCAGACCCTGCTTGCTGGCCAGCACGGCGGCTTCCGCGCGGCTGGAGACGTTGAGCTTGCGGTAGATGGACTTGATGTGGTCGTTCACCGTGAACCACTTGATGCCCATGAGGTTCGCGATCTCCTTGATCGTGAAACCCTTGCTCAGGTAGGTGAGCACCTCGATCTCGCGCGGGGTGAGGTGGGGCAGGTCGACCGGCTTCTCGATGGGCACCGGCTTGCCGCCGCTGCCCGGCGTGGGCGACAGGCCGCCCAGCTGGCTGATGGGCGCATCGGCGGCCGCCCCATGGCGGAAGTGCGTGAGCAGCCGCCGCGCGATGGCGGGCGACAGGGGCGGCTGGCCCAGCACGATCTTGCGCAGTTCCTCCACGAGCACGTCGAAACGGTCTTCCTTCAGCAGGTAGCCGTCCGCGCCGCACTGCAGGGCCGGGAACAGGTGGTCGTCGTCCGAATACAGCGTGGTGACCACCTTGGTGGCCGGGTACTGGGTGAGCTCCGCCAGCAGTTCCAGGCCGTTGCCATCCGGCAGCTCGAGGTCCACCAGCATGAGCTTGAACGGGTCGGCCCCGTGCAGGCCCTGCGGGCCGGTGAGCGCGATCTGCTGGCGAGCCGTCTCGAGGTCGCCGGCCTCCGTGATGGAGATGGGGTCGCTGAAGCTCTCGCGCAGGACGCGCGAGAGGAAATCGCGCGCCACCGGGTTGTCTTCGAGGATCAGCACCTTGACTGTCATGTATCCACTCCCTGAACTGCTTGACGTGGCAGGGGATGCTAGCAGCGTACCTGCGTCGTACCGAGCCCTCCTTTGGGGGACTGCAACCGCTGGTTACGGATTCACGAGCACCAGCTTGCCGGTGATCTCGCGGGCGGCCATGCGCCGGTAGGCGGCAGGCACCTCGCTCATGGGCAGCAGGGTGTCGATGACAGGGCGGATCCTGCCCTCGGCGTACCAGCGCGCCAGCTCGCCCAGGGCTTGCGCGCTGGCCTGCGGCTCCCGGCGGACGAAATCGCCCCAGAACACGCCGACGATGGAGGCGCCCTTGAGCAGCGGCAGGTTGAAGGGCAGGGCCGGGATCCCCCCGGCAGCGAAGCCCACCACCAGGTAGCGGCCGCGCCAGGCGATGCCGCGCAGCGCCGGCTCGGCCAGGTCGCCGCCGACGGGGTCGTAGACCACGTCCGGCCCCTTGCCGCCGGTGAGCGCCTTCAGCTCGTCGCGCAGCGACGCCGTGCTGTAGTTGAGGGTGGCGTCGGCGCCCAGCTGCCGGCACGCCTCGCACTTGGCGTCCGTGGAGGCGGCGGCGATCACGCGTGCGCCGGCAGCCTTGGCGATCTGGATCGCGGCCGTGCCCACGCCGCCCGCCGCACCGAGCACCAGCACCGTCTCGCCGGCCCGCAGCTGGCCCCGGTCGATGAGAGCGTGGTGGGACGTGCCGTAGGTGAAGGCGAAGGCCGCGGCGTCGTTCAGCGGAAAGCCCGCCGGCAGCGGGATCACCTGGCTGGCCTTCACGCAGGCGTGGGTGGCGAAGCCGCCCGAGCTGCCGATCGCGGCGACGGCATCGCCCGGCTTCAGGTGCGTGACCCCGGCCCCGACGGCGTCGACACGCCCGGCGAACTCCGAGCCCGGCACGAAGGGCAGGGGCGGGCGCACCTGGTACTTGCCCTGCACCGTGAGCAGGTCCGGGAAATTGATGCTGGCCGCCGCGATGGCAATGCGCACCTCGTCTGGCGCCGGTTCCGGCGTCGGCAGCTCGCGCCAGGCCAGGCCGTCGGGGCCGGTGGTGGATTCACAAAGCCATGCATGCATCGAGCGCTCCTCGGCTGAGCCAGATCAAGGTGACGGGCGATGATAGGCACGCCGCCCGGCCAGGCTGTCGCCCAGGCGACGCGCTGTGACGGCGCCGCGACGCGGGCACGGCGCTGCCTACAATCGGCCCATGCGCATCCTGATCGCGAACGACGACGGCTACCTGGCCCCCGGCATTGCCGCGCTGGTGCAGGCTTGCCAGGGCCTGGGCGAGATCGACGTCATCGCGCCCGAGCAGAATGCCAGCGGCACGTCGAACTCGCTCACGCTGAACCGTCCGCTGAGCGTGCACGAGGCGCGCGGCGAGCCGGTCAACGGCTTCCGCTTCGTCACCGGCACGCCGTCCGACAGTGTGCATATTGCGCTCACCGGGCTGCTTCCGCAGCGCCCCGACCTCGTGCTCTCCGGCATCAACCAGGGCGCGAACATGGGGGACGACACCCTGTATTCCGGCACCGTGGCCGCGGCCATGGAAGGCTACCTGTTCGGCATTCCCGCCATCGCCTTCTCGCAGGTGGACAAGGGCTGGACGCACCTGGATGCCGCCGCCCGCACGGCGCGGCGGGTGGTCGAGTCGGTGCTCGCCTCGGTGGCGCAGCGGGCCCCGGGCCAGCCGGCCTGGCTGCTGAACGTGAACATCCCCAACCGGCCGGACGCGGACCAGCTCGGCTGGGCAGTCACCCGCCTGGGCCGGCGCCACGCCAGCGAGCCGGTGATCCGCCAGATCAGCCCGCGCGGCGAGCCGGTGTACTGGATCGGGCCGGCCGGCGATGCGCGCGAGGCCGGGGAGGGCACCGACTTCCACGCCGTCGCCCAGGGCCGGGTATCGATCACGCCGCTGCAGGTGGACCTGACCGACCACGCCGCACTGCCGGATTGGCGTGCGCGCCTGGGCGGCTAGCCGCCATGTCGTCCAAGCCCCCGAAGCCCCCGTTGTCGCCCGGCCGAGCGGCCCGCTTTCCGGCCTCGCTCGACGCGCTGCGCACGGGGCGCGCCGGCCCGCCGCAGGCGCAGCTGCTGCGTCCCCAGCGCCACCTGCACGAAGCGGCGCGCGATGCCGCCCGGGCCAGCGCGCCGCGCGGCCTGGGCCTGGACAGTGCGCCGGTGCGCCTGGCGCTGGTGCAGCGTCTGCGGGCCGACGGCGTGCGCTGCGAGCCGGTGCTGCAGGCCATGGCGCAGGTGCCACGCCACGAGTTCGTCGATTCCGCGCTGGTGGCCCAGGCCTACGAGGACACGAGCCTGCCCATCGGCCTGCAGCAGACCATCTCCAAGCCGTCCGTCGTGGCGCGCATGATCGAATGGCTCTACCTGGGCGAAGGCGCGCGGGCGCGCGGCCACCTCGGCCGCGTGCTCGAGATCGGCACCGGCTGCGGCTACCAGGCCGCCGTGCTGGCGCAACTGGCCACGCACGTCGTGTCCGTCGAGCGCCTGGAGCCGCTGCACCGCCTGGCCGCCCACCACCTTGGGCGGCTGGACGTGCCGCGCTGTCGCCTGGTGCATGCCGATGGCATGCGCGGGCATCCACCCCATGCGCCCTACGACACCATCATCGCCGCCGCCGGGGGCGACGACCTGCCGGCCGCCTGGCTGGACCAGCTGGCCGTGGGTGGACGGCTGGTGGCGCCGGCCCGCCATCCGGACGGGCGGGGGCAGATCCTGGTCATCGTGGACCGCATGCCGGACGGCCTGCGCCGGCAGCACGGCGAGGCCGTCCAGTTCGTCCCCTTAAAATCCGGCACTTGTTGACGTACGACCGACTGCGGTCTTCCCACCCGATGACCAAGCTCCCACGGCCCCCGGCTTCCCGGATGTTCGGCTGGATGGCACTGGCCTGCGCGCTGGCGCTCGCCGGCTGCGCGTCCACGCGCCCGCCGGCCCCGGTCGAGGACCGCGCCACGGCACGGCAGCCCGCCCGCCCCGCCACGACCGTCGAGGCCGCCAAGCCCGCGACCGCGCCGGCCCCGGTGGCCTCCGCCTCCGGCACCGATACCCGCCCGGCCACCTACACCGTCAAGCCCGGCGACACGCTGATGCGCATTGCGCTCGAGTCCGGCCAGGCGTGGCGCGACATCGCGCGCTGGAACGGCATCGAGAACCCCAACCTCATCGAGGTGGGCCAGGTCCTGCGCGTGCTGCCTCCCACGGGGGAGGTGCTGGCCACCAAGCCGGTGACGACGCCGAAGATCGAAGCCAAGCCGCTGGACGCGGCGGGCGCCAAGCCCGCCGCGCCCGCCGCCAGCGGGGCCGCGGCCACGCCGGCGTCCGCGCCGGCCGTGCCGGCCAAGGACAACGACGACGACGTGCAGTGGGCCTGGCCCGCGTCCGGCCCGGTGGCCGCCGCCTTCGACGAGAACCGCAACAAGGGCCTGGCCATCACGGGCAAGGCGGGCGATCCGGTCCTGGCTGCCGCCGATGGCCGCGTCGTCTATGCGGGCTCGGGCCTGCGCGGCTACGGCAACCTGGTGATCGTGAAGCACAACGCCACCTACCTGACCGCGTATGCCCACAACCAGACCTTGCTGGTGAAGGAAGACCAGGTGGTGCGCAAGGGCCAGAAGATCGCCGAGATGGGCTCGTCCGACGCGGAGCGGGTGCAACTGCACTTCGAGGTGCGTCGCCAGGGCAAGCCGATCGACCCGGCCAAGCTGCTGCCCGCGCGCTGAGGCCCCCGACCCCACCGCCGCACCCCCCAACCGACCTGGCCGGCGCCGCCCTCGTGGCGGCGCTGCCATTTGCGCACTGCACTGCCCACCATGACCGCAACCGACGAATGGCTGAGCGTCGAATCGCTCGACATCGAGGCCCAGGGCGTCGCCCACAACCAGGACGGCAAGGTCGTCTTCATCGACGGGGCCCTGCCACGTGAGCAGGTGCAGGTCGAGGTGCACCGGCGGAAGAACCAGTGGGAGCAGGCCAGCATGGTCGCGCTGCGCCGTGAGAGCGCCCAGCGCGTGCGTCCGCGCTGCCCGCATTTCGGCCTGCATGCGGGCGCCTGCGGCGGCTGCAAGATGCAGCACCTGGAGGCTTCCGCCCAGGTGGCGATCAAGCAGCGTGTCCTGGAAGACAATCTGGCGCACCTGGGCAAGGTGCGGCCGGAGCGCGTGCTGCGCCCGATCGAAGGCCCCAGCTGGGGCTATCGCCTGCGCGCCCGCTTCTCGGTGCGGCACGTGCCCAAGAAGGGCACGGTGCTGGTCGGGTTCCATGAGCGCAAGTCGCGCTACGTGGCCGATATCCGCGAATGCCACGTGGTGCCCCGGGCGGTGAGCGACCTGCTGCTGCCCCTGCGAGAGCTCATCGGTGGCATGGAAGCGCGCGACCGACTGCCGCAGATCGAGCTGGCGGTGGGAGAGGGCGTCACGGCCCTGGTGCTGCGCCACTTGGAGCCCCTGTCGGCCGGCGATGCGCAGCGACTGCGCGACTTCGCTGCCCGCCACGGCGTGCAGTGGTGGCTGCAGCCCAAGGGCCCGGACACCGTGCATCTGCTGGACGCCGACGGGCCGGAGCTTGCGTACCGCCTGCCCGAGTTCGGCCTGGTGATGCCCTTCAAGCCCACCGACTTCACGCAGGTGAACCACCAGATCAACACCGTGCTGGTGGGGCGCGCGGTGAGGCTGCTGGACGTGCAGCCCCACGAGCGGGTGATCGACTGGTTCTGCGGCCTGGGCAACTTCACCCTGCCGCTGGCCACGCGCGCCCGCGAGGTGCTGGGCATCGAGGGCAGCGAGACGCTGGTCGCGCGCTCGCGCGAGAACGCGGCACGCAACGGCCTGGCAGCCCACACCGCGTTCGCCGCCCGCAACCTGTTCGAGCTCACGCCGGCCGACCTGGTGTCGTTCGGCGTGGCCGACAAGTGGCTGGTGGACCCGCCGCGCGAGGGCGCCTTCGCCCTGGCGAAGGCCCTGGGCGACCTGGCCGCCGAGCCGGTGGCCGGCTGGACGCCGCCGCGGCGCATCGTCTATGTCAGCTGCAACCCTGCCACGCTGGCCCGGGATGCCGGGCTGCTGGTGCACGTGGCCGGCTACCGCTGCGTGGCCGCGGGGGCGGTGAACATGTTCCCGCACACCGCCCACGTGGAAAGCATGGCGGTGTTCGAGCGGGCGGCCCCGGCGGCCTAACCGAGCATCATGGCGCGGAACCCGCGCCAGGACAGCAGGCTGCCCGGCATGCGCCGCTCGTTGAGGATGTCGGACAGCCGCTGCACCGTGCGCTGGCTGCGGCGTGCACGCCAGACCATCAGCCCCACCAGCAGCGGGTGGCGGTTGAAGCTGGCGGCCTGCCGGTACATGCGAAAGCGCGGCAGCAGCGCTTGCATGCGCACGTCGTAGTCGGCCCGCACGGCCGCGTCGCCCGATCCCCACCCGCCCAGCAGCGCGCGTGCGGCCGCGATGCCGGTTTCCAGCGCCTTGCCGATGCCCTCTCCCGTGAAGGCATAGGTGCTGCCGGCGGCCTCGCCGGCGACCAGCACACCCGGCGCGTGCCAGCGGGCGCCGTCCAGGTCGCAGCGCAGCGGCGCACCCTTGAGCTCGCCGAGCAGCTGCCCCTCGTGCATCAGGCGCGCCGCCACCGGGTCGGCGGCGAGGAAATCGTCGAACAGCGTGCGCAGGTTGGGGCCCGAGCGCTTGCCGCTGGCCACGGGCTCCTGCCCATCGGTGGCGACGGTGTGGCTGTCGAGCACCCCCACGCCGATGTTGTAGCGGCCCTCGCCCGCCGGGAACACCCAGCCATAGCCGCCGCGCAGGCGCCGGTGCCACACGAAGCGCAGGTTCGGAACCTCCGCCGCCATGTCCGGGTGGTGGACGTAGGCGCGCAGCGCCATGGCGCTGGGGGTGCGCCGTTCGCACAGCCCGGCCGCCAGCAGCGCCGCCGGCGGTGCGCCCGTGGCCAGCACGGTCCAGGTGGCGGCGAGCAGGCGTTCGTCAGTGCCTTGCCGCAGGCGCGCGCCGGTGACGCGGCCGTCCGGCCCCGTCAGGGGTGCCACGAAGCGCGCCGGAGCGACCATCCGTGCGCCGGCGTCCACCGCGGCCTGGCAGAGCAGGGCGTCCAGCTCCCGCCGGGGCAGCACCGCCAGCTCGCCGGGCACGTCCACCGAGGTGCCGCCCGGGGCCACGCAGCAGGCCGCCGACACCGCATGGGCGCGTGCCATCACTGCGTCGTGCACGCCGAGCTCGCGCAAGGCGGCATGGGCATCGGGCACCAGGCCGTCGCCGCAGACCTTGTCGCGCGGGAAGGCCTGGGCATCGACCAGCACCACCTGTCGCCCGGCCAGCGCCAGCACCCGGGCGCAGGCACTGCCGGCCGGGCCGGCGCCCACGACCAGCACGTCGCAGCGTTCGGGCAACTGGGCGAGCGGTTGGTTCCAGACGGACAAGGTCATGGCACGCGGCACGGACGGACGAGGTGGCGGCGATTGTGCATGCGGCGCCGTCGGGGCGGCGGGCCGGACGGGCGCGAAAAAGGGGCCCCGCGGGGCCCCTGGGCGGACGGCGCGGCGTCCCGTCAGTCGTTGTCGCCGCCGAAGATGCCGAGCAGCGCCAGGAGGCTCTGGAACACGTTGTAGACGTCCAGGTAGAGCGCCAGCGTGGCGCTGATGTAGTTGGTCTCGCCGCCGTCGATGACGCGCTTGAGGTCGTACACCATGAAGGCCGAGAACAGGCCGATGCACAGCACCGACAGGGTCAGGAACAGGGCGCTGGACTGCACGAAGAAGTTGATCAGGCCGGCGACCAGGATGAGCAGGGCCCCCACGAAGAGGAACTTGCCCATGCCCGACAGGTCGCGCTTGATCACGGAGGCGAGCGAGGCCATGCCCAGGAACACCGCGGCCGTGCCGCCGAAGGCCGTCATGATGAGCGCACTGCCGTTGCTGAAGCCCAGCACCACGCCGATCAGGCGCGAGAGCATCAGGCCCATGAAGAACGTGAACGCCAGCAGCACGGCCACGCCCGCGGCCGAATGCTTGGTCTTCTCGATGGCGAACATGAAGCCGAAGGCGCCCACCAGGAACACCACGAGGCTGATCCCCGGCCCCATGGCGGCCGTGATGCCGGTGGCCACGCCCACCCAGGCGCCCAGCACTGTGGGCACCATGGACAGGGCCAGCAGCCAGTAGGTGTTGCGCAGGACCCGGTTGCGCTGGGCCGCCGTGCTGGCGCCCAGCTGGCCGGGGGAAGTGATCAGGCTGTCGTTCATGGAACCTCCGTCATCCGTGGGGTGGGGTGGAAGGGCCGCCGGACCGTCTCGCCCCGCCGGGGCACGGCCTCGGGGGTAGACCCCGGTGGGGAAATTCTAGTTCCATGACCGCCAGACTTGGCTTGGTGGCCCGTACTGGCTATACTTAGCGGGTTTACCCGAAATCACCGCAAGCCCAGCGAAACTCCCCCACACGGTTTCCTCTCGAGTCCTGCCCCTGCCTGGCTCTCGCGTGCACGACCTGCACTGCCGATGCCGGGTGAAGCCCCCAACGGGTTTCAGGTCGTGGGCCCGGGCTGGGTGCGCGAACACCGGAGTTTCCTCTTGTCGTCCGCTTCGTCGTCCCCGGCACCCTCGCTGGTGCCCGCCCAGGCGCCCGCTCTCCTGGCTCTTGCAGACGGCACGGTCTTTCAAGGCACCTCGATCGGCGCGGCCGGTCACACGGTCGGCGAGGTGGTGTTCAACACCTCCCTCACCGGCTATCAAGAAATCCTCACCGACCCGAGCTACTGCCGGCAGATCGTCACCCTGACGTATCCGCACATCGGCAACTACGGGATCAACGACGAGGATGTCGAGGCGCCGAAGGTCCATGCCGCTGGCCTGATCATCAAGGACCTGCCGGTCCGCGTGTCCAACTTCCGTGCCCAGCAGACCTTGCCGGAGTACCTGCGGGCGCAGGGCACGGTGGCGATCGCCGACATCGACACCCGCCGCCTGACGCGCGTGCTGCGCACCCGCGGCGCGCAGAACGGCTGCATCACCGGCTTTCCGGTGGCCCACGCCGTGACCGCGGATGACATCGCTCAGGCCGTGGCCCGCGCGCAGGCCGCGCCCAGCATGGCTGGCCAGGACCTGGCCCAGGTGGTGAGCGTGGCGGCCCCGTACGAGTGGACCGAAACCGAATGGTGCCTTGCCCGCGCGGATGGCACGCCGGGCTATGGCCAGCTGGCCGATGCGCGCCACCACGTGGTGGCCTACGACTATGGCGTGAAGCGCAACATCCTGCGCATGCTGGCCGAGCGCGGCTGCCGCGTGACGGTGGTGCCCGCCCGCACGCCGGCGGCCGACGTGCTGGCCATGCAGCCCGATGGGGTGTTTCTGTCCAACGGCCCCGGCGACCCCGAGCCGTGCGACTACGCCATCGCGGCCACGCGCGCCCTGGTCGACAGCGGCCTGCCCACCTTCGGTATCTGCCTGGGCCACCAGATCCTCGCGCTCGCCTCTGGTGCACGCACCTTCAAGATGAAGTTCGGCCACCACGGCGCGAACCACCCCGTGAAGGACCTGGACGACGGTCGCGTGTCCATCACCAGCCAGAACCACGGCTTCGCGGTGGATGAGTCGACCTTGCCGGCCAACCTGCGCGCCACGCACGTGAGCCTGTTCGACGGCACGCTGCAGGGCCTGGCGCGGACGGACAAGCCGGCGTTCTGCTTCCAGGGCCACCCGGAGGCCTCGCCCGGCCCGCACGACATCGGCTACCTGTTCGACCGCTTCATCGGCCTGATGGCCGCCCACCGCGGCTGACGGGGCCAGGACGGGACGCGGCGCCATGCTGGGCATCACCGACCTCTGGACCTACGTGCTGGGCACGATCGCCATCGTGCTGCTGCCGGGCCCGAACTCGCTGTTCGTGCTGTCGGTGGCGGCGCGGCGCGGCGTGCGGCACGGTTACGCGGCGGCCTGTGGCGTGTTCGTGGGCGACACGGTGCTCATGACGCTGGCCGCGCTCGGCGCGGCCTCGCTGCTCAAGGCCGTGCCGGCGCTGTTCCTCGTGATCAAGATGGTGGGCGCCGCCTACCTGGCCTGGGTGGGCGTGCAGCTCATCGCCGGGGCCGTGCGGCGCTGGCGCGGCCAGGTGGAGGCCGTGCGCACGTCCGACGAGGACCTCGCGAAGCCGTTCCGCAAGGCGCTGGTGGTGAGCCTGCTCAACCCCAAGGCCATCCTGTTCTTCGTCTCCTTCTTCATCCAGTTCGTGGACCCGGCCTACGCCTGGCCGGCGCTCACTTTCCTGGCTCTCGGCACCATCGCGCAGGTCTGCAGCGCGCTGTACCTGTCGGTCCTCATCTTCGCCGGCGCCCGCCTTGCGGCCGCCTTCGCGGCCCGGCGCCGCACCGCCAGCGTCGCGTCCTCGGGCGTCGGCGCCCTGTTCCTCGGCTTTGGCGCCAAGCTCGCCACCGCCAGCCTGGGCTGACACGCCCGGGCCGTCACCTGCACACATCCATGCCCAAGCGTACCGACCTGAAAAGCATCCTGATCATCGGGGCCGGCCCGATCATCATCGGCCAGGCCTGCGAGTTCGACTACTCCGGCGCGCAGGCCTGCAAGGCCCTGCGCGAGGAGGGCTACAAGGTCATCCTGGTCAACTCCAACCCGGCGACGATCATGACGGACCCCGACACGGCGGACGTCACCTACATCGAGCCGATCACCTGGCAGGTGGTGGAGAAGATCATCGCCAAGGAGCGGCCCGACGCGGTGCTGCCCACGATGGGGGGGCAGACCGCGCTGAACTGCGCGCTCGACCTGCACAAGCACGGCGTGCTGGCCAAGTACGGCGTGGAGATGATCGGCGCCAACGAGCACGCCATCGAGAAGGCCGAAGACCGCTTGAAGTTCAAGGACGCGATGACCAAGATCGGCCTGGGCTCGGCCAAGTCGGGCATCGCGCACTCGATGGAAGAGGCCTGGGCGGTGCAGAAGGGCATCCAGGCCGAGATCGGCGGCTCGGGCTTCCCGATGGTGATCCGCCCCAGCTTCACGCTCGGCGGCACGGGCGGCGGCATCGCCTACAACCCCGAGGAGTTCGAGGAGATCTGCAAGCGCGGCCTCGACCTGTCGCCGACGAACGAGCTGCTCATCGAGGAGTCGCTGATCGGCTGGAAGGAGTACGAGATGGAGGTCGTCCGCGACAAGGCGGACAACTGCATCATCGTGTGCTCCATCGAGAACCTCGACCCGATGGGCATCCACACCGGTGACTCGATCACCGTGGCCCCGTCGCAGACGCTGACCGACAAGGAATACCAGCTGCTGCGCAACGCGTCCATCGCCATCCTGCGCGAGATCGGCGTGGACACGGGCGGCTCGAACGTCCAGTTCTCCATCAACCCGCGCGACGGGCGCATGGTCGTCATCGAGATGAACCCGCGCGTGTCGCGTTCGTCCGCGCTGGCGTCCAAGGCCACCGGCTTCCCCATCGCCAAGGTGGCCGCCAAGCTGGCCGTGGGCTACACGCTCGACGAGCTGAAGAACGACATCACCGGCGGTGCCACGCCGGCGTCCTTCGAGCCGAGCATCGACTACGTCGTCACCAAGATCCCGCGCTTCGCGTTCGAGAAGTTCCCCGCGGCCGATGCGCACCTCACGACGCAGATGAAGTCCGTGGGCGAGGTGATGGCCATGGGCCGCACCTTCCAGGAGAGCTTCCAGAAGGCCCTGCGCGGCCTGGAGACCGGCATCGACGGCCTGAGCGAGCGCTCCACCGACCGCGAGGAGATCATCCAGGAAATCGGCGAGCCGGGGCCCGAGCGCATCCTCTTCGTGGCCGACGCCTTCCGCATCGGCATGACGCTGGACGAGATCTTCACCGAGACGGCCATCGACCCGTGGTTCCTGGCGCAGATCGAGCAGATCGTGGCCACCGAGAAGGCCCTGGCCGGCCGCGCGCTGGACGGCCTGTCCAAGGACGAGCTGGTGTTCCTCAAGCGCAAGGGCTTTGCCGACAAGCGCCTGGCCCGGCTGCTGGGAACGAACCAGCACGAGGTGCGTGCGCGCCGCCATGCACTGAACGTGCGCCCGGTGTACAAGCGGGTCGACACCTGCGCCGCCGAGTTCGCCACCCAGACCGCCTACCTCTACTCCACCTACGACGAGGAGTGCGAGGCCGAGCCCAGCGACAAGAAGAAGATCATGGTGCTCGGCGGCGGCCCCAACCGCATCGGCCAGGGCATCGAGTTCGACTACTGCTGCGTCCATGCCGCGCTCGCCATGCGCGAGGATGGCTACGAGACCATCATGGTCAACTGCAACCCCGAGACCGTGTCCACCGACTACGACACCTCCGACCGCCTGTACTTCGAGCCGGTCACGCTGGAGGACGTGCTGGAGATCGTGGACAAGGAGAAGCCCGTCGGCGTGATCGTGCAGTACGGCGGCCAGACGCCGCTGAAGCTGGCACTCGACCTGGAGCGCGCCGGCGTGCCCATCATCGGCACCTCGCCCGACAGCATCGACATCGCCGAGGACCGCGAGCGCTTCCAGCAGCTGCTGCACACCCTGGGCCTGAAGCAGCCGCCCAACCGCACGGCGCGCACCGAGGAGGCCGCGCTGCAGATGGCCCAGGAGATCGGCTACCCGCTGGTCGTGCGCCCCAGCTACGTGCTGGGTGGTCGCGCCATGGAGATCGTGCACGGCGACAAGGACCTGGAGCGCTACATGCGCGAGGCGGTGCGGGTGAGCGAGAAGTCACCGGTGCTGCTGGACCGCTTCCTGGACGACGCCATCGAGGTCGACGTCGACTGCATCAGCGACGGCACGGACGTCATGATCGGCGGCATCATGGAACACATCGAGCAGGCGGGCGTGCACTCCGGCGACTCGGCCTGCTCGCTGCCCCCGTACTCGCTGTCGGCCGCCCTGCAGGACGAGCTGCGTCGCCAGACCGCGCTGATGGCCAAGGCCCTCAAGGTGGTGGGCCTCATGAACGTGCAGTTCGCCATCCAGGGCGAGGGCGACGAGTCGGTGGTGTACGTGCTGGAAGTGAACCCGCGCGCCTCGCGCACGGTGCCCTTCGTGTCCAAGGCCACCGGCCAGCCGCTGGCCAAGATCGCCGCGCGCTGCATGGCCGGCCAGAAGCTGCAGGACCAGCGCGGGCGCGACGGCCAGCCGCCGCACGAGGTGGTGCCGCCGTACTTCAGCGTGAAGGAAGCCGTCTTCCCGTTCAACAAGTTCCCCGGTGTCGATCCCATCCTCGGCCCGGAGATGCGCTCCACCGGCGAGGTGATGGGCGTGGGCTACAGCTTCGGCGAGGCCATGCTCAAGAGCCAGGTCGGCGCGGGCTCGCGCCTGCCCACCAAGGGCACGGTGGTGATCACCGTGAAGAACGCCGACAAGGACCGTGCGGTCAAGGTCGCGGGGGACCTGGTGGACCTGGGCTACCAGGTGGTGGCCACGAAGGGCACCGCGGCGGCCATCGCGGCGGCCGGCGTGCCGGTGAAGGTGGTCAACAAGGTCAAGGATGGCCGGCCGCACATCGCCGACATGATCAAGGCCGGTGAGATCCAGCTGGTCTTCACCACCGTGGACGAGACCCGCACCGCCATCGCCGACTCGCGCTACATCCGCACGGCCGCACTGGCCAACCGGGTGACCTACTACACGACGATGGCCGGCTGCGAGGCCGCCACCGAGGCGCTGAAGCACTCCACCGATCCGCGCGTGCTGTCGCTGCAGGAACTGCACGCCGCCCTGGCCTGATCACGCCCTGCCGCCGGAGCGGCCCTCGGGTTGCGCCGGGGCTTGCACGCCCGCCAAACTCCTCTAAACTCCTGGCAAAGCGCGCCTTCCCGGCGCGTTTTCCTTTTTCTCCCAGCACCTGTCATGACCACGATCCCCCTCACCAAGCGCGGCGCCGAGAAGCTGAAGGAAGAACTGCACCGGCTCAAGACCGTGGAGCGCCATGCGGTGATCCAGGCGATCGCCGAAGCCCGCGCGCAGGGCGACCTGTCCGAGAACGCCGAGTACGACGCCGCCAAGGACAAGCAGGGCTTCATCGAAGGCCGCATCCTCGAGATCGAGGGCAAGCTCGCGGCCGCGCAGATCATCGATCCGGCCACGGTGGACGCGGGCGGCCGCGTGGTCTTCGGCGCCACCGTGGAGCTCGAGGAAGAGGAGTCCGGCGCCCAGGTCACGTACCAGATCGTGGGCGACGACGAGGCCGACCTGAAGCTGGGCCTGGTGTCCATCAGCTCGCCCATCGCCCGAGCCCTCATCGGCAAGGAAGTCGGGGACGTGGCCGAGGTGCGCGCACCGGGCGGCGTCAAGAGCTACGAGATCGTCGCGGTGCGCTACCAGTGAACGGCAAGGCGCTCGCGGCGCGGGCGCCCGAGCGCCTGCGGCGGCTGCTGCCCGGGCCGTGGGTGGGGGTGCTGCTGTGCATCGCGCTCATCGCCACGCCGGCACCGTTCGCCACCCTGGCCCAGGCGGACGCCGGGCGCGTGGTGGCGCGCATCTTTGCGGTGGAGGCGCCGCTGAGCCTGGCGCTTGGCGTGGCCATGCTGCTGCTGGAGCGGCGGGCCGCGCGGGCGATGGGCCGTGGCGGATGGACCTGGCCGATGGGGCTGGCCGCGCTGGCGCTGTTCTGCACCGTGGCCGGCTACTACGGGGTCCAGCCGATGCTGGCCGCCGCGCGCGCGGGGCAGGGCGCCTGGACCTTCGGCCAGCTGCACGCCCTGAGTTTCGGCCTGTTCGGGCTCAAGCTCCTGGCGGTGGCCGTGCTGGCCTGGCGCCAGGCGGGCGAGATCAGCCCTGGGCCCGCTTCTTGACGCTGGTGGCGCGCGACTTGGCGCGCTTGATCTGTCCGCCGGCGGTCACCCGCTGGTTGCCCATCACGGTGACCTTCTTCACCGTGGGGCGGTGGTTGCCGCTCTTGGAGAAGCTCACCAGCTTCACGGTACGCGGACCGGGCTTGCGCTCGTCCTTCTCGGGGGCGGCCTTCTCGGGCACCGGGCGCCACAGCACCAGCAGCTTGCCGATGTGCTGCACCGGTGCGGCGTCCAGGCGCTCGGCCAGCTCGCCGAGCGCGGCCTCGCGGGCGGCGCGGTCATCGGAGAACATGCGGATCTTGATGAGGCCGTGCGCCTTGAGCGCGGCGTCGATTTCCTTCACGACGGCCGGGGTGATCCCTTCGGCGCCGATCATCACCACCGGGTCCAGGTGGTGGGCTTCCCCGCGCTTGGCCTTGCGGTCGGCGGGATTCAGTTCAATGGCGGGCATGCGCGCATTATCCCGTCCTCCTTCCCTCCGCACCGCGGTAGTTCCATGAAGATCAAGACGAAGAGCAAGAAGGTCAACAAGGCCTGGCTGCACGATCACCTGACGGACCCCTACGTCAAGATGGCCCAGAAGGAGGGCTACCGGGCCCGTGCGGCCTACAAGCTGAAGGAGATCGACGAGGCGCTCGGGCTCGTGCGGCCAGGCCAGGTGGTGGTCGACCTGGGTGCCGCGCCCGGTGCCTGGAGCCAGTACCTGCGCCGCCGCTTCGCCCCCAAGGTGGCCGGCGTGGGCGGTGCGGCCACCGGCGAACTCGACGGCACCATCATCGCGCTGGACCTGCTCGAGTTCGAGCCCATCGACGGGGTCACGTTCATCCAGGGCGACTTCCGGGAGGACGAGGTGATGCACCAGCTCGAGGCGGCGCTGGCCGGCCGGCCGGTGGACCTGGTGGTCTCCGACATGGCCCCCAACCTCTCGGGCATCGCGTCATCCGATTCGGCCCGGGTGGCGCATCTGGTGGAACTGGCCGTGGAGTTCGCCACCCGCCACCTCAAGCCCGACGGGGCGCTGGTGACCAAGGTGTTCCATGGCAGTGGCTACAGCCAGTTGGTGGAACTGTTCAAGCGCGAGTTTCGCGTGGTGAAACCGATCAAGCCCAAGTCCTCGCGCGACAAGTCGGCTGAAACCTTTCTGGTCGGCCTGGGTCTGAAAGCCAGGGGCCCGGGCGGGTAAGCCCGACTGGACACCCCGTCGCCGCGGGCCTTCGTGCCGCCGTGGGTATGCGGCTGCCCTGCGGCCCGCGCACCTTGACTGCACTAGAATCGTCCCCATATGCCTCGCATGGCGCCCGTGGGCGGGCAGGCCATGTCCCAGAGGTTCGAGCAAAGGAATTACGGTGAACAATCAGTGGATGTCGAAGGTCGCCGTCTGGCTGGTGATCGCCTTGGTGCTGTTCACCGTCTTCAAGCAATTCGACAAGCCGCGCGCCAATGAACAGGTGACCTACACCCAGTTCATGGAAGACGCCAAGCAAGGCCGCATCAAGCGCGTCGAGGTGCAGGGCCGCAACCTGAAGGTCACCCCCAACGAGGGAACGCCGTTCACCATCTCGTCGCCCGGCGACCTGTGGATGGTGGGCGACCTCATGAAGTACGGCGTGCAGGTGTCGGGCAAGCCCGACGAGGAGCCGTCGCTGCTGCAGACGCTGCTGCTGTCCTGGGGCCCGATGCTGCTGCTCATCGGCGTCTGGATCTACTTCATGCGCCAGATGCAGGGCGGCGGCAAGGGCGGCGCGTTCAGCTTCGGCAAGTCCAAGGCGCGCATGCTGGACGAGTCCAACAACACCACCACCTTCTCCGACGTGGCCGGCTGCGACGAGGCCAAGGAAGAGGTCAAGGAACTGGTGGACTTCCTGAAGGACCCGCAGAAGTTCCAGAAGCTGGGTGGGCGCATTCCGCGCGGTGTTCTGCTGGTCGGGCCTCCGGGCACCGGCAAGACCCTGCTGGCCAAGGCCATCGCCGGCGAGGCGAAGGTGCCGTTCTTCTCGATCTCCGGCTCCGACTTCGTCGAGATGTTCGTCGGCGTGGGCGCGGCCCGCGTGCGCGACATGTTCGAGCAGGCGAAGAAGAGCGCACCGTGCATCATCTTCGTCGACGAGATCGACGCCGTGGGCCGTCACCGCGGCGCCGGCCTGGGCGGCGGCAACGACGAGCGCGAGCAGACGCTCAACCAGATGCTGGTCGAGATGGACGGCTTCGAGACCAATCTCGGCGTGATCGTGATGGCGGCCACCAACCGGCCGGACATCCTCGACCCCGCGCTGCTGCGCCCGGGCCGCTTCGACCGCCAGGTGTACGTGACGCTGCCGGACATCCGCGGCCGCGAGCAGATCCTCAACGTGCACATGCGCAAGGTGCCCGTGGGCACCGACGTCAAGGCCGACATCATCGCCCGCGGCACGCCGGGCTTCTCCGGCGCCGACCTGGCCAACCTGGTGAACGAGGCCGCGCTGTTCGCTGCCCGCCGCAACGCCCGCGTGGTCGAGATGATCGACTTCGAGCGCGCCAAGGACAAGATCATCATGGGCACCGAGCGCAAGTCCATGGTGATGGACGAGGAAGAGCGCCGCAACACGGCCTACCACGAGGCCGGCCACGCCCTGATCGGCCGGCTGCTGCCCAAGCTCGATCCGGTGCACAAGGTGACCATCATCCCGCGCGGCGGCGCGCTAGGCGTCACCGTCTCGCTGCCCGAGAAGGATCGCTACAGCACCGACAAGGTGCGCATGCTGAGCATGATCTCCATGCTCTTCGGCGGCCGGATCGCGGAAGAGGTGTTCATGAACCAGATGACCACCGGCGCCAGCAACGACTTCGAGCGCGCCACGCACATCGCTCGCGACATGGTCATGCGCTACGGCATGAGCGATTCGCTGGGTCCCATGGTCTATGCCGAGAACGAGGGCGAGGTCTTCCTCGGCCGTTCGGTGACCAAGACGACCAACGTGTCCGAAGAGACGATGCGCAAGGTGGATACCGAGGTCCGGCGCATCATCGACGAGCAGTACGCGATCGCGCGTCGCCTGATCGAGGAGCATCAGGACAAGATGCATGCGATGGCCAAGGCGCTGCTCGAGTGGGAAACCATCGATGGCGAGCAGATCGACGACATCATGAACGACAAGCCGCCGCGCCCGCCCAAGGACTGGAGCCCGTCGGCCAACCGGTCGGGCGGCGGGGCCGTGCCCCCTGTCAACCCGGACAGCGCGCCGGCCGCCGCCTGAGGCGGCCCCCACCGCCGGCGATCCGACGGGGCCCTCGCGGGCCCCGTTTGCCATCCAGCCCCGCTTTGCCCGCTGACGGGCCTGACCGCGTGACCGAACACCGCACGACCGACCCCTCCGCCCGCTGGCAGGCGGGGCGGTTCGACCTGGACCTGTCCGTCCGCCCGCTGGTGATGGGCATCGTCAACGCGACGCCCGATTCCTTCTCGGACGGCGGCCGCCATGCCGACGAAGTCGCCGCCTGCGCGCATTGCGAGCGGCTGGTCGAGGAAGGCGCCGACGTCCTGGACATCGGCGGCGAGTCGACCCGGCCAGGCGCGACGCCGCCGCCCGAGCAGGAGGAACTGGCCCGCGTGCTGCCGGTGGTCCGCCATGCGGTGCGGCTCGGGGTGCCGGTGTCGGTGGACACCAGCCGGCCGGCCGTGATGGCCGCCGTGCTGGAGGCAGGCGCCGACGTGATCAACGACGTGCGTGCGCTGCGGCTGCCCGGTGCCCTGGCCGCCGTGGTGGCCCATGGCTCGGCCGGCGTGTGCCTGATGCACATGCAGGGTGAGCCGGCGCAGATGCAACAGGCCCCTCACTACGGCGACGTGGTCCCGGAAGTGTCCGCCTTCCTGGCGCAACGCCTGGACGCCGTGCAGGCGGCGGGCGTCGCGGCGCAGCGCATCGTGCTGGACCCTGGCTATGGCTTCGGCAAGACGCTGGACCACAACCTGACGCTGTTCCGCGGACAGCGCCAGTTGTGCACGCTCGGACGGCCCCTGCTGGTGGGTTGGTCCCGCAAGGGCACGCTCGGACAACTGACCGGGCGCGCGGCCGGCGAGCGGCTGGCCGCCAGCGTCGGCGCCGCGCTGGCGGCCGTGGCGCACGGCGCCCGCATCGTGCGGGTGCACGATGTGGCCGCCACGGTGGACGCCCTGAAGATATGGAACGCTGCCGGCCTGGGCGCCGCGGCTTGACATCCTGCACTTGGAGGAGACACACCCCATGACACGTCGCTACTTCGGCACGGACGGCATTCGCGGCACGGTGGGCCAGGCCCCGATCACGGCGGACTTCGCGCTGCGTCTCGGCCACTCGGTGGGCCAGGTGCTGCGCCGGGCGCTCGGCGCGTCGGGCAACCGGCCCGCCACCGTGCTCATCGGCAAGGACACCCGCGTCTCCGGCTACATGCTGGAGTCCGCCCTGGAGGCGGGGTTCGCGTCGGCTGGCGTGAACGTGCTGCTCACCGGGCCGCTGCCCACGCCGGGCGTGGCCTACCTGACGCGCGCCCTGCGCCTGGACCTGGGCGTCGTCATCAGTGCCTCGCACAACGCCTATCCCGACAACGGGATCAAGTTCTTCTCGGCGCGCGGCGAGAAGCTGCCGGACGCCTGGGAACTGGAGGTGGAGGCGGCCCTGGACCAGACACCGGCGTGGGTGGACTCCGCGCGGCTGGGGCGCGCCCGGCGCGTCACGGACGCCCAGGGCCGTTACGTCGAGTTCTGCAAGTCCACGGTCAGCGGGGAGTTGACCCTCAAGGGCCTCAAGCTGGTGGTCGACGCCGCGCACGGCGCGGCCTACCAGGTGGCGCCCGCGGTGTTCCACGAACTGGGTGCCGAGGTGGTCAGCATCGGCTGCAGCCCCAACGGCACCAACATCAACGACGGCGTCGGCGCGACGGCGCCCCAGGCGCTGGTGGCGGCGGTGAAGGAGCATGGCGCCGACTATGGCGTGGCACTCGATGGAGACGCCGACCGCCTGCAACTGGTGGATGCCGACGGCCGGCTCTACAACGGCGACGAGCTGGTGTACCTGCTGGCTATGGACCGGCGGGCGCAGGGAGAAGCCGTGCCGGGCGTGGTCGGCACCCTCATGACCAACATGGCCGTGGAGGTGGCCCTGGCGGGGCAGGGCATGGAACTGGTGCGCGCCAAGGTGGGCGACCGGTACGTGCTCGAGGAGCTGGTGCGCCGCGGCTGGCTGCTCGGTGGGGAGAGCTCGGGGCACCTCCTGGCGCTGGACAAGCACAGCACGGGCGACGGCATCGTGAGCGCGCTGCAGGTGCTTCAGGCGGTGCAGCGTCGGGGCCAGTCGCTGGCTCGCCAGCTGGCCGAGGTGAAGCTCTACCCGCAGACCATGGTCAACGTGCGGCTGGCCGACGGCAGTGACTGGACCCGCAACAGTGCCTTGTCCCGGGAGATCGATGCCGTTCGTGCCGAACTGGGCCGCCATGGCCGCGTGCTCATCCGCGCCTCGGGCACCGAGCCGGTGCTGCGCGTGATGGTGGAGGCCCCCGACGCGGGCGTCTCCCGGGCGCAGGCCGAGCGGCTGGCCGCGGTGGCCAGGGGCTGACGACCCGCCCCCACCGCGGGGCATGACATGTCCATGACGCTCGTGTGACGCTTGTCATTGGCGTCACGCCGCTGTCACACAACCTTCCTACAGTGCCAGGCATCCGGTGAAGCGGCCTGCGGGCCGCGCCGGGCCCCTGTGATGAAAGGTTCATGACATGCTGAATGCTCTCGCTCGTCCCCTCTGGCTGGGTGCCGCCGCCCTGGCGCTGTCCACCTCCGCCCTGGCGCAGGACGTGACCGGCGCCGGCGCGACCTTCCCCGCTCCGCTGTACGCCAAGTGGGCCGACGCCTACCACAAGGCCAGCGGTGCCCGCATCAACTACCAGTCGGTCGGCTCCGGCGCCGGCATCAAGCAGATCAAGTCCAAGACGGTCGACTTCGGCGCGTCGGACATGCCGCTGAAGGACGAGGACCTGGCGGCCGACGGCCTGATGCAGTTCCCCACCGTGATCGGCGGCGTGGTGCCTGTCATCAACGTCAAGGGCATCGCCCCGGGCCAGCTCAAGCTGACCGGCCAGGTGCTGGGCGACATCTACCTGGGCAAGATCACCAAGTGGAACGACGCGGCGATCGCCGGCCTGAACGCCGGCGTGGCGCTGCCCGACGCCGACATCGCGGTGGTTCGCCGTGCCGACGGCTCCGGCACGAGCTTCATCTTCACCAACTACCTGAGCAAGGTGAACGCCGAGTGGAAGGCCAAGGTGGGTGAGGGCACGGCCGTGAACTGGCCCACCGGTGCCGGTGGCAAGGGCAACGAGGGCGTGGCCTCCTACGTGCAGCGCCTGCCGAACGCGATCGGCTACGTCGAGTACGCCTACGCCAAGCAGAACAAGATGTCGCACGTCCTGCTGAAGAACAAGGACGGTGTCTTCGTGGCGCCCGACGACGTCAACTTCAAGGCCGCGGCGGCCAACGCCGATTGGGCGAAGAGCTTCTTCCAGGTGCTCACCGAGCAGCCCGGCAAGGACTCGTGGCCGCTCACCGGCGCCACCTTCATCCTCATGCACAAGGTGCAGGCCAAGCCGGAGCAGGCGTCCGCCGCGCTCAAGTTCTTCGACTGGTCGTACGCCAATGGCGACAAGATGGCCGCCGAGCTGGAGTACGTGCCGCTGCCCGACAACGTCAAGGCGCTGGTGCGCAAGCAGTGGGGCGACGTCAAGGACGGCGCCGGCAAGCCGGTCGCGCTGAAGTGACGTTCCCGCCGCCGGCCCCCCGGGCCGGCGGCCGGACGGAACCGCCAGGAAGCCAGGAGCACGCAGGTGACCGCTACACTGCCCGCCAGCCCCACCGCCCGTGAGCTGACGATGGACCGTACCTCTCCGGCTGGCCGGCCGGGCGGGCGCCGTGTGCGCACGCCCTGGGCGGACCGGCTCTTCTCCATGGCCGCGCATGCGGCGGCCTGGCTGACGCTGGGCCTGCTGGTGGCCATCCTGCTGTCCCTCGTGGCCGGCGCGGCGCCCGCCATCCGGGAGTACGGCCTGTCCTTCCTGTGGCGCAGCGAGTGGGACCCGGTGCAGGACCGCTACGGCGGCCTGGTGATGATCTACGGCACGCTGATGACCTCGTTCATCGCGCTGGTCATCGCCGTGCCGGTCAGCTTCGGCATTGCGCTGTTCCTCACCGAACTGTCTCCCCAGTGGCTCAAGCGGCCCCTGGGCGTGGCCATCGAGCTCCTGGCCGCCGTGCCGTCCATCGTGTATGGCATGTGGGGCCTGCTCATCTTCGGCCCGCTGCTGGCCACCTATGTGCAGCAGCCGCTGCAATCGCTGTTCAAGGGCGTGCCGGTGCTGGGCGCGCTGTTCTCCGGCCCGCCGGTGGGCATCGGCCTGCTGTCGGCCGGCATCATCCTGGCCATCATGATCATCCCGTTCATCGCCTCGGTGATGCGCGACGTGTTCGAGGTGACGCCGCCCATGCTCAAGGAGTCGGCCTACGGCCTGGGCTCCACCACCTGGGAGGTGGTCTGGAACGTGGTGCTGCCCTACACCAAGACGGGTGTGGTGGGCGGCGTCATGCTGGGGCTGGGCCGTGCACTCGGCGAGACCATGGCGGTCACCTTCGTCATCGGCAACATGAACCAGCTCGACTCGCTGTCGCTGTTCGAGGCGGCCAACAGCATCAGCTCGGCGCTGGCCAACGAGTTCGCCGAAGCGGGCGAGGGCCTGCACCAGGCCTCGCTGATCTACCTGGGGCTGGTGCTGTTCTTCATCACCTTCGTGGTGCTGTCGATGTCCAAGCTGCTGCTGGCCCGCCTGAAGAAGAACGAAGGAGCGAAGTCGTGAGCCTGGCTTCCCTCGACGCAGGCCGCATGGCCATGCACCGGCGCCGCAAGCGCGTCAATGTGGTGGCCCTGGCGTTGTCGCTGGCGGCCATGGCCTTCGGCGTGTTCTGGCTGATCTGGATCCTCTACGAGACCATCACGCGGGGCATCGGCGGCATCTCCTGGCAGGTGTTCACCGAGATGACGCCGCCGCCACAGGCGGAGACCGGGGGACTGGCCAATGCCATCTTCGGCTCGCTGATGATGGTGGCGCTGGCCACGCTGATCGGCACGCCGGTGGGTGTGATGGCCGGCATCTACCTGGCCGAGTACGGGCAGCGCACCTGGCTGGGCCGCACCACGCAGTTCATCAACGACATCCTGCTGTCCGCCCCGTCCATCGTCATCGGCCTGTTCATCTACGCCGTGGTGGTGTCGCGCTTCAAGTCCTTCTCCGGCTGGGCCGGCGTGCTGGCCCTGTCGCTCATCGTCATTCCGGTGGTCATCCGCACCACCGAGAACATGCTGAGCCTGGTGCCCAACGCGCTGCGGGAGGCCGCCTACGCGCTGGGCACGCCCAAGTGGAAGGTGATCCTGTCCATCACGTTCAAGGCGGCACGCGCCGGCGTGGTGACGGGGGTGCTGCTGGCACTGGCGCGCGTGTCGGGCGAGACGGCCCCGCTGCTGTTCACGGCGCTGAGCAACCAGTTCTGGACCTCCGACCTGCGCGAACCGATGGCCAGCCTGCCGGTGACCATCTTCAAGTTCGCCATGAGCCCCTACGAGAACTGGCAGCAGCTGGCCTGGGCGGGTGTCTTCCTGATCACGCTCGGCGTGCTCGCGCTGAACATCCTGGCGCGCGTGCTGTTCCGCAACAAACACTGACGCGAGGAGATCCCTCTTCCATGGACGCCCGAGTCGAACCCCTGCTGGCCGAGAAGGCCAAGATCGCGGTCCGCGACCTCAACTTCTACTACGGCAGCTTCCACGCCCTGAAGCACATCCACCTCGACATCCCCGAGAAGAAGGTCACCGCCTTCATCGGTCCGTCGGGCTGCGGCAAGTCCACGCTGCTGCGCACCTTCAACCGCATGTACGAGCTGTATCCCGAGCAGCGTGCCGAGGGGCAGATCCTGGTGGACGGCGAGAACGTGCTGGACAAGCGCCTGGACGTGTCCCTGATCCGCGCCAAGGTGGGCATGGTCTTCCAGAAGCCCACGCCGTTCCCGATGTCGATCTACGACAACATCGCGTTCGGCGTGCGCCTGTTCGAGAACCTCTCCCGCGTGGAGATGGACGAGCGCGTCGAGTGGGCCCTGAAGAAAGCCGCGCTGTGGACCGAGGTGAAGGACAAGCTGGGGCAGAGCGGCGCCGGCCTGTCCGGCGGCCAGCAGCAGCGCCTGTGCATCGCGCGCGGCATCGCCATCAAGCCCGAGGTGCTGCTGCTGGACGAACCGTGCTCGGCGCTGGACCCCATCTCCACCGGCAAGGTGGAGGAGCTGATCCACGAGCTCAAGACCGACTACACCGTGGTCATCGTCACCCACAACATGCAGCAGGCGGCCCGCGTGTCGGACTACACCGCCTACATGTACCTGGGCGACCTGATCGAGTTCGGCCCCACCCGTGACCTCTTCATGAAACCGCAGAAGAAGGACACCGAGGACTACATCACCGGTCGCTTCGGCTGAAGCGACGCGCGAAGGACACCGCATGGACAAGCATCTTTCCACCCAGTTCGACGCGGAGCTGAGCGGCGTCTCCACCCGCGTGCTCGAGATGGGCGGCCTGGTCGAGGCCCAGGTGGCCCAGGCCATCTACGCCCTGACCAACTACAGCGCCGAGACGGCCACCCAGGTGCTGCAGATGGAGGAGAAGGTCAACCAGCTCGAGATCGACATCGACGCGGACCTGTCGGCCATCATCGCGCGCCGCCAGCCCACCGCGCGGGACCTGCGGCTGCTGATCGCCATCAGCAAGACCATCGGCAACCTGGAGCGTGTGGGCGACGAGGCCGCCCGCATCGCGCGCACGGTGCAGCGACTGATCAACACGGGCGTCTTCAGCCGCCTGCGGCTGCCGGTGGGCGACGTCTCGTTCGAGGCCACGCTGGCCACCGCCTCGCTGCGCAAGGCGCTCGATGCCTTCGCCCGCCTGGACACCGTGCAGGCGCTGGACGTCATCAAGAACGACAACCAGATCGATGCCGAGTTCGACGGCCTGATGCGCAAGCTCATCACCTACATGATGGAAGACCCGCGCACCATCTCGGCGTCCATCGACCTGGTGTTCGTGGCCAAGGCCATCGAGCGCGTGGGCGACCACGCCAAGAACCTGGCCGAGCAGATCATCTACATCGTCAAGGGGACCGACGTGCGCCACAACACCGTGGAAGCCGTCGAGTCCATCGCCCTGACCCGCAGCTGACGCGCTGCCCGCAGACAAGAGAGGGACCATGCCTACCGTGCTCGTGGTCGAAGACGAATCGGCCATCGCCGAACTCATCGCCATCAACCTGCGCCATGCCGGCTTCGAGGTGACGCTGGCCGAGAACGCCGACCAGGCCCAGGTGGCGGTGGATGCCGTGCTGCCGGACCTGGTGCTGCTGGACTGGATGCTGCCGGGCCAGTCGGGCGTGGCGCTGGCGCGCCGCTGGCGCGCCGATGCGCGCACGCGCGAGCTGCCCATCATCATGCTGACCGCCCGTGCGGACGAGGCCGACAAGGTCTCCGGCCTGGACGCGGGGGCCGACGACTACCTGACCAAGCCGTTCTCCACCCAGGAGCTGCTGGCCCGCATCCGCGCCGTGCTGCGCCGCCGGGTGCCCGAGGCGCTGGACAGCGTGGTGGAAGTGGGCGGCCTGCGCCTGGACCCGTCCACCCGCCGCGTCAGCCGGCAGGGGGTGGAGTTGCGCCTGGGCCCCACCGAGTTCCGCCTGCTGCACTTCTTCATGGCGCATCCTGAGCGTGTGCACAGCCGCGCCCAGCTGCTCGACCGGGTGTGGGGCGACCATGTCTTCATCGAGGAGCGCACGGTGGACGTGCACGTGAAGCGCCTGCGCGAGGCGCTGATGCCGGCACGCTGCGCGACCATGATCGAGACCGTCCGCGGGGCCGGCTACCGCTTCACGCAGCACGCCACGGCGGCCGCCGTCTGATCGAGCCGATCATGGGCTGGATGGGTTGGCGGCTGGCGTTCACGCTCGCCGTCGCGGCCGCCGGCGGGCTGCTGGGCCACCTGTGGGGCACCACCCGCCCGGCGCACTGGATCGACGGGGTGCTTGGTGGCGCCTTGCTGGCCGTCACGCTGCTGTTCGTGCGCGATCTGGTCGTCGGCCACCGCGTGCTGCGCTGGCTCAGCGGCGGGCTGGTGGACGCGCCCCGCCACCAGGTCGGGCTGTGGGGCGAGCTCACGGCCCGCATCGAGCGGGCGGTGCGCAGCCGCGACCGGCAGATCGAGCAGGAGCGGGATCGCCTGGCGCAGTTCCTCTCGGCGATCGAGGCGTCGCCCAACGGCGTGCTGCTGCTGGACGCGTCCGAGCAGATCCGGTGGTGCAGCCAGACGGCGGCCGAGCACCTGGGTCTGGACCGTCACCGCGACATCGACCAGCGGGTGACCAACCTGGTGCGCGCACCGGCCTTCGTGTCGCTGCTGCAGTCGCGCCAGTTCGAGCACCCGGTGCAGATCCCGCAGCCGGGCGGGCGCGGGGTGCTCTCCGTGATGGTGCGCGCCTATGGCGACGGCCAGCGCCTGGTGCTCACCCAGGACATCACCCAGCGCGAGCGCGCCGAATCCATGCGGCGCGACTTCGTGGCCAACGTGTCGCACGAGATCCGCACCCCGCTCACCGTGGTGGCCGGCTTCGTGGAGACGCTCACCAACCTGCCGCTGTCCGAGGTGGAGCGCAGGCGCGTGCTGGTGCTGATGGCGCAGCAGACGCAGCGCATGCAGAGCCTGGTGGGCGACCTGCTGACGCTGGCGCGGCTCGAAGGCAGCCCGCGGCCGCCGGTGGACACCTGGGTGCCGTTGGCGCGCATCGGTGCGGCGGTGGAAGCCGATGCCCAGGGGCTGTCCGCCTCGCGCCACCGGCTGAGCTTCGACTGGGGCGACGGCGTGGAGCTCGCGGGCAGTGAGCCGGAGCTGCTCAGTGCGCTGACCAACCTGGTGAGCAATGCCGTGCGCTACACGCCCGAAGGCGGCGAGGTGAGCGTGCGCTGGCGCAACCGGGCGGACGGGGCCGGCGAGGTCGCCGTGCGGGACACCGGCCCGGGCATCGCGGCCGAGCACCTGCCGCGCCTGACCGAGCGCTTCTACCGCGTGGATGGCAGCCGCTCCCGCGACACCGGCGGCACCGGTCTCGGGCTGGCCATCGTCAAGCACGTGGTGCAGCGCCACGGGGGCGAACTGCAGATCGAAAGCCGTGTCGGCGCCGGCTCGTGCTTCACGCTGGTGCTGCCGGCGGCGCGCCTGCGCCGCCCGGTGGACGCCACGACCGACGCCGCGCCCGAGCTGCGCTGAACCGAGCCGCCCCTTGACCGGGCGGCGCTCAGCCGCCCGCGCGGCGGTAGACCAGCAACTGCTCGTTGCGCTGCGCCGGGCGCCGCAGGCGGGCCTGGAAGACCCAGCCCTCCGGCGCGGCGGGCGTGGCGCCTCGGCCGCGCCATTCCAGCAGCAGGTGGTCGCAGCCCGGCGCATCCGCCTCCGGCCCGGCCGAGGTGCGCACGACATGCCGGCCGAACGCCTCGAGTGCCGCCACCTGGGCGCGGGCCAGCCCGGGAGCCCGGACGCAGGAGCCACGGGGCACGTGCAGGTCCACCAGCTCCACCAGCGGGCGCGGGCTGCGGGCATAGTCCAGCGGCGGCAGCAGCAGCGTCATGGCGAGCAGCCAGGCCAGGGCCACGCCGCTGGCGGGAAGCACCAGGCTCTTCCACAGCGGATGCCGGTGGCGCGAGGTGCGCCAGCGCACCAGCCACAGCCACGCGATCGAGCCCAGGCAGGCGGCCACCAGCTCGGTGGCCGAAAACACCGGCTGGAAGCCCGGGGCCAGCCGCTGGATGTTGGCCATCGGCTTGGCCGGCACGCCGGTCTGCATCGAGAGATAGACCACCCAGATGGCCAGCGCCGCCAGGGTGAAGAAGAAGACGGAGAACCAGTCGATGGCGGCGCCGGCGCTGCGCCGCAAGGTCGGCAGCGAGAAGGCCGCGAGCACCGCGAAGCCGGGCAGGGCGAGCAGCAGCGCGCGGTCCGAGCCGCCCATGAGCAGCGACGCGCCCACGCCCACCAGCACCACACCCAGCGGCACCGCGATATGGCGGCTCAGGGCCTGGCGGCGCCAGCGCCACATCGTCCACAGGGCCAGGGGCGACACCGGCCAGGTGAACCACAGCAGCAGGCGCGCGCTGCCGCCGGCCTCCGGCCAATCGAGCCGCATGCGCCAGGCGTCGAGCCCCGTGGCCACACCGGCGGTGAGCGCCAGGGCCGCCAGCAGCCAGGGCCACAGGCCACGCGCTTCGGCATAGCGAGAGCGGCCCGTCACCACCAGCGCCAGCACGCCCAGGGCCATGGCCATGGCAGGGGCGCCGCTGCTGGCCAGCGCGGGCAGCGCCAGCAGCAGGCCGGCCCGCACCGGCCACGAGCGGTACGGCGCGGCGGCCAGGGCCCACATCCACAGCGCCACCACGCTCAGCTGCATCAGCTCGGGGGTGGTCTCGTGGCCGAGCTGCAGCAGCCCGAGCGTGGCGATGACCGCCAGCAGCGCGCCGTCGGCCAGGGCGCGGGCGTAGTCCACCGGGTCCGCCTCACCGCCGAAGGCGAAGGGCACCGGCTGGGCCGCCTCCGTGCGGGCGAGGTGGAAGGTGGCGTACCACACCAGCGCCAGCGTGACGCCCAGCAGCGCCGCGAAGGGCAGGCGCGCCGCGAGCGCCGGGTCGAGCACCGGGCCGAGCAGCTGGATGAACAGGGCCCCCAGGAGGTGCGGCAGGACCGCCGGGTCGGCGGGCAGGTCCCCCAGGCTCGGCGCCCACCACGGGCTGCGGCCCTCGGCGATGCTCAGCATCGTCGCGTAGGCCGTGACATCGGCATTGCGCCAGGGGTCGCGTCCGAACAGGCCGGGCAGCAGGTAGGCGGCGCAGAACAGCAGCAGGGCCGCACGCGGCAGGCGCTGCGCCGCGCGCTGCGTGACGAGCGCGGGGTTGGGCAGGGCGGCCGGCGGGGGCGAGGGCGTGGAGGGACTCACGGGCGGGGAATGCCAAGGGCAGGCAGAAAAAAAGGCAGCCGCGGGGCTGCCTTCTCGTGCAACGGCATGCGCCGCGTGGTCACTTCTTGATGCCGACGCGCGCGAACTTGTTGCGGAACTTCTCGACGCGGCCGCCCAGCGTGTCCACGCTCTTTTGCTGGCCCGTGTAGAAGGGGTGCGATTCGCTGGTGGTTTCGAGCTTGAACAGCGGCAGTTCACGGCCGTCGTCCATCTTGATGGATTCCTTCGACGGCGCGCAGGAACGCGTCACGAACTTGAAGCCGTTGGACAGGTCGACGAAGCAGACGTCGCGGTAGTTGGGGTGAATGCCTTGTTTCATGGCGCAAATCCTCGCAGCAGTCGCGGGCAGCCACGCGGCACACCATGTGCACGCACTTGCCCTAGAGCGGAAAAACGTTGGATTGTAGCTCAACCGGCCAGCGCCGCGGGGCCCGGTTGGCCGGCGGGCGACAACGCCGCCAACACATGGCGGGTCATCGCCCGCGCCAGCTCCTGCTCGCCTACCAGCACTGTGCCGGCGCCCTCCTCGCGCAGCAGGGCGGCCTCGGTCTCGTTGTGGCTGCGCACGACCACCTCGACCGACGGATTGAGCTCCCGGGCGATGGCCACGGTCTGTCGCACGTCCAGCGTGTCGGGCGTGGCGATCACCAGCGCGCGGGCCTCGCGGATGTGGGCCTGGACCAGCACCTCCGGCTCGGTGGCATCGCCCCAGACGGCGGCATGGCCCTGTTCGCGCAGGTCAGCCACATGGTCGCGGTTGGCCTCGACCACGACGAAGGGCACTCCCCGTTCGGCCAGCGCGTCGCCGATGCAGCGGCCCACGCGCCCGTAGCCCACCAGCACCACCTGGTTGGCCAGGTAGCGCGCGGCAGTGTCCATGGGCAGCGCGGCCAGGGCGTCCTCGGCCGGCGCCAGGCGGTGGGCCAGACGCGGATGGCGGCCCAGCCACCGCTCCAGCGGCTCGATGGCGGCGAATGCCAGCGGGTTGAGCGCGATGGAAATCAGTGCGCCCGCGACGATGAGGCTCTGGGCCTCGGGGCTCAGCAGGCCGAGCGCGAGGCCCAGCCCCGCGAGGATGAACGAGAACTCGCCGATCTGCGCGAGGCTGGCCGCGGCGGTGAGCGCGGTGCGTGCGGGGTAGCGCAGCAGCAGCACGAGCACCACCGCCGCGGCCGCCTTGCCGCCCATGATGATGGCAACCGTGGCCAGCACACGCAGCGGCTGCTCCACGAGCACCGCGGGATCGAACAGCATGCCCACCGACACGAAGAAGAGCACCGCGAAGGCGTCTTGCAGCGGCAGCGTCTGCTCGGCCGCACGCTGGCTGAACTCGGACTCGCGCAGCACCATGCCGGCGAAGAAGGCGCCCAGGGCGAAGGACACACCGAACAGCGCCGAGGAGCCGTAGGCGATGCTCACGGCGGCCGCCACCGTGCACAGGGTGAACAGCTCGCGCGACCCGGTCTTGGTCACCTGCCACAGCAGCCAGGGGAAGAGGCGGCGGCCCAGCACCAGCATGAAGGCGACGAAGCCGCCCACCTGCGCCAGCGTGGTCAGCAGGGTGACGCCGAGGTGGCCCTGGCTGGCCCCCTCCAGGGCCTTGCCGCCCATCAGCGGGGCCAGGGCGGGCAGGAGCACCAGCACCAGCACCATGGCGAGGTCTTCCACCACCAGCCAGCCGATCGCGATGCGTCCGTTGGCGGTGTCGAGGACGCCGCGCGCCTCCAGCGCCTTGAGCAGCACCACGGTGCTGGCCACCGAGAGCGACAGCCCAAACAGCAGGGCGCTGCCCAGGGGCCAGCCCCACCAGGTGGCCACGGCCGCGCCCAGCGCGGTGGCCACCGCCATCTGCGCCACGGCGCCCGGCAGGGCGACGCGGCGCACCGCCAGCAGGTCCGAGAGGGAGAAGTGCAGCCCGACGCCGAACATGAGCAGCATCACGCCGATCTCGGCGAGCTGCGCGGCGATCACGCCATCGGCGACGAAGCCGGGCGTGCCGGGGCCGATGGCCACGCCGGCCAGCAGGTAGCCCACCAGCGCAGGCAGGCGCAGGCGCACGGCCACGAAGCCGAGCACCAGCGCCAGCGCGAAGCCGGCGGCCAGGGTGGTGATGAGACTGACGTTGTGCGGCATGCAGGGCCCTCCTCATGCCGCGGGAGGGAAGGCCGGTGTCAGCCGCCGCGGCGCATCATGTCGAAGAAGTCGAGGTTGTTCTTGCTCGCCTTCATCTTGTCGAGCACGAACTCCATCGCCTCGATCTCGTCCATGTTGTACAGCAGCTTGCGCAAGATCCAGGTCTTCTGCAGGATCTCCGGCTTGAGCAGGAGTTCCTCGCGGCGCGTGCCCGACTTGTTGATCAGGATCGAGGGGTACACGCGCTTCTCGGCCATGCGGCGGTCCAGGTGGATCTCGCAGTTGCCGGTGCCCTTGAACTCCTCGTAGATCACCTCGTCCATCTTGGAGCCGGTGTCGATGAGCGCGGTGCCGATGATGGTGAGCGAGCCGCCTTCTTCCACGTTGCGCGCGGCGCCGAAGAAGCGCTTGGGGCGCTGCAGCGCATTGGCATCGACGCCGCCGGTCAGCACCTTGCCGGAGCTGGGCAGCACGTTGTTGTAGGCGCGCGCCAGGCGGGTGATGGAGTCGAGCAGGATGACCACGTCCTTGCCGAGCTCGACCAGGCGCTTGGCGCGCTCGATCACCATCTCGGCCACCTGCACGTGGCGCGCCGCGGGCTCGTCGAAGGTCGACGAGATCACCTCGCCGCGCACGCCGCGCACCATCTCGGTCACTTCCTCGGGCCGCTCGTCGACGAGCAGCATGATGAGGTGGATCTCCGGATGGTTGGCCACCAGCGCGTGGGCGATGTGCTTCATCATCACCGTCTTGCCGGTCTTGGGCTGCGCGACGAGCAGCGCGCGCTGTCCCTTGCCGATGGGCGCGATCAGGTCGACGATGCGGCCGGTGATGTTCTCCTCGCCCTTGAAGTTGTCACGCTCGAGCTTGAACGCCTCTTTCGGGAAGAGCGGCGTCAGGTTCTCGAACATGATCTTGTGCTTGTTCTCCTCCGGCGTCAGGCCGTTCACGCGGTCGACCTTGACCAGCGCGAAGTAGCGCTCGCCGTCCTTGGGCACGCGCACCTCGCCCTCGATCAGGTCGCCAGTGTGGAGGTTGAAGCGGCGGATCTGGCTGGGCGACAGGTAGATGTCGTCGGTCGACGCCATGTAGCTGGTGTCGATGGAGCGCAGGAAGCCGAAGCCATCGGGCAACACCTCCAGCACGCCGTCGCCGAAGACCTGTTCGCCGGCCTTGGCCCGCTTCTTCATGATCGCGAACATCAGCTCCTGCTTGCGCAGGCGCGAGACGTTGTCGATCTCCAGCTCTTCGCCCATCTTGATGAGGGCGGAGACGTGAAGCGCCTTGAGTTCAGACAGATGCATGGGCCAACACCCTTGGGGGAAAGGCCCCGTTCGTCCTGGCGGGCAGGCGAGGGGCCGGTGGGCGGGCGCAACGCGCAGCGGCCGAAAGGCCTGCACACGCGCGACGTTCCGCGTTCGAAACGAAACCGACTGGAAAACCGGGGAGGGGACTGACGCCTCGGGGCCTGAAACCAGCGCGCCAACCGGGGTTGCCGGGGGCGAGGGAGCCGCGAAAGGCGGGTATCGCTCGGGCACCGGTGCCGGCCGGTGAGGCCGCGCACCGAGGTGCCGTCAGGCGCGATTATAGATGGCCGTCGAGGAACGCGGTCAATTGGGCCTTGGACAGGGCACCCACCTTGGTGGCCGCGAGCTGGCCGCCCTTGAACAGCATGAGCGTGGGAATGCCCCGGATGCCGAACTTGGCGGGCACTTCGCGGTTCTCGTCCACGTTCATCTTGGCCACCTGCAGACGCTCGCCATAGTCCTTGGCGGCCTCGTCCAGGATGGGCGCAATCATCTTGCACGGGCCACACCATTCGGCCCAGTAGTCGACCAGCACCGGCTTGTCGGACTTCAGGACGTCTGCCTCGAACGAGGCGTCGGAGATGTGCTTGATCAGTTCGCTGCTCATGAAGGATGGCTCCGTTGGCGCCCAGTTTCCCGGGCGTGAAGATTCTGACATAAAGGCCCCGTTCACGCGGGGCGAGGGCGGGGCCGTCCCCAGCCGCCACAGGGCCCGGGGCGGCCGCCCGCCCCGCGAAATGGTCACGGTTTCCGCCCCAGTTCCCTGCACTGCCGGGCGGTGCCGCGCGGTTCAATCGGGGCATGGCCCGCATGCCGCCCGCATGCCGGGCTTCTTGAATCTGCCATGGCGTCCACGTCGTCTTCTTCTGCCGGTCCATCCGCCGCGGGGTCTGCCTCGCAGGGTGCGGTGCGCCATTTCGGACGGTTCCAGCTGCTGCGCCTGCTGGGCAAGAGCGAGCGCGGCATGCTGTGGCTGGCCATGGACGGCACGCAGCCGCAGGAGGTGATGCTGGCCATGCCGCGCCATCCGCCCGGCGACGCCGCGGCGGCCTGGCAGCAGGCCGTGCGGCGTGCCGCGCGCCTGGCCCACCCCTGCCTGGCCAAGGCGCTGGAGATCGGCGAGCACGAGCGCTGGCCCTATGTGGTGTACGAGCGGGGCGCCAGCGCCACCTGGTCCGAGCGCTTCTCCGCGCACGGCGTGGCCGCCACCGAGCTGGCCGACTGGCTCGCCCAGGCGGCCCAGGGCTTGGCATTCGCCCACGAGGCGGGTGTCGCCCACCACGACCTGCAGCCCTGGTGGCTCACCGTGTCGGACGACCAGCGCGTCAGCGTGCTGGGCCTGGAGGTGCCGGGCGCACCTCGGGCCTCGGTGACGCAGCCGGGTGGCCTGGACGAACTGCGCGCGGTGCGCAACGCCGCCGGTGCCGATGTCCTGGGGCTGGGCCTGGTGGCGCACTGGGCGCTGGCCGCGCACCCGCCGCTCGACGAGCCCGACCTCGGCCGGGTGATCGCCCGCATGCCGCCCCACGGCATCGAGTTCGTGCGCCTGCCCTGGGCGGTGCCCCGGCCCGTGCCCGAGCCGCTGCGCGCCATCGTCAACCGCGCGACCGACCGCCAGGAGCGGCACCGCTACCACAACGCCCGCACCCTGCAGCGGGCGCTGGAGGGCTGGCTGCGCAGCACCGCCGAGCACGAAGGCGGCCCGCTGGCCCTGCTGCTGGACCGCATCCGCCAGGTGGGGGCCCTGCCGGCGCAGCCGGGGGCGGCCGAGCGGGTGGCGCACCTGGCCCTGATGGACAGTGCGCGCACCAGCGACATGGCCGACCTGCTGCTCGAGGACGTGGCACTGAGTTTCGAGCTGCTGCGCATGGTCAACAGTGCGCAGCTGGCCGCCGGGCGAGGGGCCGGCGACGGGCCGGTGCTGATGCTGCGCCGCGCCATCGCCATGGTGGGTCTGGACGGGGTGCGGCGGGCGGCGCTGTCGCTGAGGCGCTGGCCCGGCCCCATGAACGAGCAGGCCGCCGGCGAGATGGAAGCACTCGTCCGTCGGGTCAAGCGCGCGGGGCGCGTGGCCACCCGGCTGGTGCCCGCGGGCTACGACGGCGAGGTGGTGTTCCTCATCACCTTGCTGCAGAACCTGGGCCGCCTGCTGGTGCAGTACCACTACCCCGAGGAGGCGGCGCAGATCCGGCGCCTGATGCAGCCGACGGTGGTCACTGTGCCGAGCCGGTCGCCGGGCGTACCGCCGGAGACCAAGGAAGAGCCCGGCATGGGTGCCGAGGCGGCGTCCTATGCCGTGCTGGGGGCCGACATGGAGGCCCTGGGCGCGGCGGTGGCCCGTCACTGGGGGCTGGACGACTCCGTGCAGCACATGATGCGGCGCGTGCCGGCGACCGCGCCGGTGCGCGTGCCGGATAGCGATGCCGACATCCTGCGCCTGAGTGCCAGCTGCGCCAACGACCTCGTGGACGCCATGCTGCTGTCCGCCGGCCATGCGTCCAAGGCGCTGGCGCTGGTCGTGCAGCGCTATGCCCGCGCGCTGGGCATGAGCGGCCGGGAGATCCAGGAGGCGCTGCAGGGCGACGCCCGGCCGCGCGCGGCGCCGGCACGCCCGGCCGCCGCCGGGGCTGCGCCGGCTGCGGCGCCTGCACCGTCCGCGCCGCGACCGGGGCGGGCTGCGCCCACCGCCGACGCCGGGACCTTGTCATGAGCACGGCGGTGAGCACGCGACCCGCTGACGGCGCGGCCCCCGTGCAGCGTGTGGGGCGGTTCGAGTTGCGGCGGGTGCTGGGCCGCGGCGCCCAGGCCGCCGTGTGGCTGGGCTGGGACCCCCAGCTGCAGCGCGAGGTGGCCGTCAAGGTGATGGGCAGCCGCGCCGAGGCCCAGGTGGCCAATGAGTGGCTGTCCGAGGCACGCGCGGCCAGCGCGCTCACCCACCCCGGCATCGTGCCGGTGTACGAGGCCGGCCAGGATGGCGACACGGTCTTCCTGGTGTTCGAGCGGGTGGAGGGAACGACACTGGCCGACCGCCTGCGCGGCCTGGGGCCCATGCCGGCCCACGAGGCGGCCGAGCTGATGCGCGAGGTGCTGGACGCCCTGGCGTTCGCCCACGCGCGCGGCGTGGTGCACCGTGACTTGAAGCCCTCCAACATCCTCATCGGCACCGACGGGCGCGCCCGGGTGATGGACTTCGGCATCGCGGCGCGCCTGTCGGACGCGCACGATGGCCGCATTGTCGGCACGCCCGGCTATATCTCGCCCGAGGCCGCGCGCGGCCAGGCGCCGTCGCCCGCGATGGATGTCTTCGCGGCCGGCATGATGCTGGGCCAGCTGCTGCTGGGCGGCCCGCTGCGCCCCATCCCCGCCACCCCGCAGGCCGCCCTGCGCCAGGCCATTGACGAGACGGTGACATGGCCGGCCCACGCCGCCGTGGCCGTGGACGACGCCCTGCGCAGCATGGTGCTGCGGGCGGCCGCGCCGCTGCCCGAATCGCGCTTCGCCAGCGCCACCGAATTCCGCGACGCGCTGGCGCGCTGGCTGACGCCGCCGGAGGCGCCACCCCAGCCGGGTGGCCACGGCACCCTGGAGTTCCTGCTGCGGCGCATGCGGCTGCACGGCGACTTCCCGGCGCTGTCGGATTCGGTCACGCGCATCCAGCGTGTCACCACGTCCGAGAACGAGAGCCTGCAGGCGCTGTCCGCGGAGATCCTGAAGGACGTGGCGCTCACCCAGAAGCTGCTGCGGCTGGTGAACACCGCCCACTTCCGCCATGTGGGCGCCGGCGAGATCGCCACCGTGTCGCGCGCCACGGCGCTCATCGGCTTCGCCGGCATCCGCAACATGGCCTTGTCGGTGGTGCTGCTGGAGCACATGAAGGACCAGACGCACGCCCAGCGCATGAAGGAGCTGTTCCTGCAGGCGCTGCTCACCGGCACCCTGGTGGACCAGCTCTCGCCGCCGTCGCGCGAGCGCGAGGAGGCCTTCCTGGGCGGCATGCTGAGCCACCTCGGGCGCATGCTGGCCGAGTATTACTTTCCCGAGGAGGCCGCCCAGGTGCGCCAGCGCATCGCCCGCAGCGGCCTGCGCGACGCCACGGCGCCCGCGCCCAGCGAGGCCCGCGTGGCGGCCGATGTGCTGGGGCTGAGCTACGACGACCTGGCCCAGGGCATCGCCCAGTCCTGGGGCCTGCCGGACACCCTGCGGCGCGTGATGAGCCCGCCGCAGGACGAGGTGCCGGCGCGCCCGGTGGATTCACCGATCGAGCGCATGCGCTGGCGCGTGCGGGCGGCCGGGGAGATCGTGCATGTGCTGCTGGAGGGCGACCCGGCCCAGGCCGACGCCCGTGTGGGCCAGGTGTGCGAGCGCTTCGCGCGCGCCCTGGCCGTCCGGCCCGAGGACATGGCGGGCGCCGTGAAGCTGGCACGGGTGCACCTGGTGGAGATGGCGGCGAGCCTGAAGCTGGAGGTGTCTGCGCAGGCGCGCGCCCGGCGCCTGATGGACACGCTCACCGCGGCCGCGGGCGCCGCCGCAGCGGCCGGGGGGGCCGTGGCCGCGCTAGGCCCCGCGGCTAAGCCCGCGACGGGCGCGGCCGACATGGCCGACGACACCCCCACGCTGCTGCTGCCCGCAGCGGCCACCCCGGCCAATGCGCACGCGGTGCTGACCGCTGGCATCGCCAACGTGACGCACTCGATGGCCGGCGACAGCTTCCGGCTGAACGAGGTGCTGGCGCTCATCCTGGGCGCCATGCACGAGGGCCTGGGCTTCGACCGGGTGGTGTTCTGCCTGCGCGACCCGCGCTCGGGCCTGCTGCAAGGGCGGCTCGGCCTGGGCCCCGGCGCGGACGCCTTCGCCCAGCGGTTTTCCGTGGACGCGCGCCGCCCGCAGCCGACCGACCTGTTCGCCGCCGCCTGCCTGAAAGGAGCGGACACGCTCATCAGCGACGCCCGCGCGCCCAGCCTGGGGCCGCGGCTGCCGGCCTGGTACCGGCCGGCCCCGGCGTGCAGCTTCCTGCTGCTGCCGATGATGCTCAAGGGGGCGCCGTTCGCCTTGATCTACGCCGACCGGCAGGCCGTGCCGATCGACCTGGCCGAGAGCGAGCTGGGCTTGCTGCGCACCTTGCGCAACCAGGCGGTGATGGCATTCAAGGCCGCCAGCTGACACCGCGCGGCCCGGCCGGGGCCAGGGCCGCCGGTCAGCCGCCCAGCGCCTGCCCGTGCCGGCGCTTGCGCTCGGCGGTGTAGGCCCACCAGGGCCGCGGCGAGGCGCCCTGCATGAAATCGACGATGGCGTAGAAGGTGTCGAGCACGCACGGGTCCTGGCGCGTGCCGGTGGCCCGTTCGAGGGCGCGGTACAGCGCGAAGGCGTCTTTCCCGCGCAGGTCGGACGGGTGGTGCACACCCAGCAGCCGCAGGTCGCGCGCCATGGCGGGCCCGACATTGGGCAACTGCTCCAGCGTGCTGCAGTCGGCCGCGCTGGCCGCCTTGGGTGCCTTGATGGCGGGTACTGCCTGGCCCATGTGCGCCCCTACACCAGCATGTGCTGGCGCACGAGGCCCACCGCCACCCCTTCGATGGCGAACTCGCACTGGCCTGGCGCCACGACGATGGGCTCGAAATCGGGGTTCTCGGGCAGCAGCTCGATGGCGTGGCGCGTGCGGTGCAGGCGCTTGACCGTGACCTCGTCGTCCAGGCGCGCCACCACGATCTGGCCATTGCGGGCGTCGGTGGTCTTCTGCACGGCGAGCAGGTCGCCGTCGATGATGCCGGCATCGCGCATGCTCATGCCCTTCACCTTGAGCAGGTAGTCGGGCCGGCGCGGGAACAGGCTGGCCTCGAGCACGTAGGTCTGGTCGATGTTTTCCTGGGCCAGGATGGGGTTGCCCGCGGCGACGCGGCCCACCAGGGGCAAGGTGAGCTGGGCGAGGCTGGGCAGGGGCAGCGAGAATTGCTTGCCGCGCGCTTCGTTCAGGGCCCGCAGCGTCTGCGTCTGCAGGCGGATGCCGCGCGAGGTGCCGCCCAGCAGCTCGATGACGCCCTTGCGGGCCAGGGCCTGCAGGTGCTCCTCGGCCGCGTTGGGCGAGCGGAAGCCCAGTTCGGCGGCGATCTCGGCACGCGTGGGCGGCGCGCCGGTGCGCTCGATGGTGGACTGCACCAGATCGAGAATCTGCTGCTGGCGCGCGGTGAGCTTGGGGCTTTCCATCATCGGGGCGGCCTACCGCGAAGGCGGTACGGCTGAGGTTGTATCCAGTATCTGTATTTTTATCCAGACCTTCGACAAATGCAAAGCACCGTGGTGATCCTGGGTACCGGCGGCACCATCGCCGCCGCCGGCGGCGACGTGGGCTACGCCGCCGGGCAGCTGTCCGTGGCGCAGCTGCTGGCCGCCGTGCCGGCCCTGTCCGCCTGGCCGCTGGAGGCCGAGCAGGTGGCGCAGCTCGACAGCAAGGACATGTCGCACGAGGTGTGGCAGCGCCTGGCGCAGCGCGTGGTGCACCACCTCGCGCGCCCCGAGGTGGCCGGCGTGGTCGTCACCCACGGAACCGACACCCTTGAGGAAACGGCGTACTTCCTGCAGCGGGTGCTGGCGCCGGCCAAGCCGGTGGTGCTCACGGCCGCCATGCGGCCGGCCACCTCGCTGCAGGCCGACGGCCCGCAGAACCTGCTGGACGCCGTGGCGGTGGCGGCCCACCCGGGCGCCCGGGGCGTGGTGGCCGTGCTGCAGGGCCGCGTGCACGGGCCGGTGGACGTGCGCAAGCGCGAACCGTTCGCGCTCGATGCCTTCGATTCGGGCGAAGCCGGGCCGGTGGCCCTGGTGCAGGACCAGGGCCTGCGCGTGCTGCGGCCCTGGCCCGCCACGCCGTCGGTGGGCACGCAGGCGCTGGAGCGCGCGGTGGCCGACTGGCCGCGGGTGGGCGTGGTGGCCAGCCATGCCGGCGTGGACGGCGTGGCCGTGCGCGCCATGGTGGCGGCGGGCTACCAGGGCCTGGTGCTGGAAGGCACCGGCAATGGCACGGTGCACGCGGCGCTCGTGGACGCCGCCGCCGAGGCACGCGCCGCCGGCCGGGTGGTGTGGCGCAGCACGCGCTGCGCCGGAGGTGGCGTGGTGGGCCAACCCGCGGGCGAGCTGCCCTCGGCCGGGGTGCTCACCCCGGCCCGCGCGCGCATCGAGCTGATGCTGCGCCTGATGGCCGGCGAACAAGGCGAGCCGATCGCCCCGTCCGCAGGCTGAGGGCCGAGGGCCCCGCCGTCAGGCCACGGTGAGCGTGACGTCGATGTTGCCGCGCGTGGCGTTCGAGTAGGGGCACACCTGGTGGGCGGCGGCCACCAGCTGCTCGGCGGCGGCGCGGTCCATGCCCGGCACCTGGATCTGCATGGCCACCTGGATGCCGAAGCCCTGGGGGATCGGGCCGATGCCCACGTCCGCGGTGATGGACACGTCGGCCGGCAGGCTGATCTTCTGCTTGGCCGCGACGGCCTTCATGGCGCCGATGAAGCAGGCCGAATAACCGGCCGCGAACAGCTGCTCGGGGTTGGTGCCGGCGCCGCCGTCGCCGCCCAGTTCCTTGGGCGTGCTCAGGTTCAGCTCGAGCCGGCCGTCGTCGGACTTGGACGTGCCGGCGCGGCCGCCGGTGGAGGTGGCGCGGGCGGTGTAGAGGACTTTGTCGAGGGCCATGGGGGTTCCTGGGTGACGGGGAGGAGAAAGCCTGCGCGGTCAGGCGCTGGCACGGGACAGCTGCGCGCGCAGGGCGTGCAGCCGGTGGGTGAGGGCAGCCACTTCGTCGAGCGCGCAGTCGGTGGCGCACAGCACCTGCCGGGGCACGGCGCGGGCGCGCTCCCTGAGCGCTCGGCCCGTGGGCGTGAGCTGGATCAGCACGCGGCGCTCGTCCCCGGCGTCGCGCAGGCGCTGGACCAGGCCCTGCGCTTCCAGGCGCTTGAGCAGCGGGGTGAGGGTGCCCGAGTCCAGCGCCAGGCGCTCCCCGATCGCGCCGACCGGCTGGCCGTCGGCCTCCCACAGCACCAGCATGACGAGGTACTGGGGGTAGGTCAGCCCCAGCGGGGCCAGCAGCGGCTTGTAGAGCTTGGTCATGGCCAGCGAGCTGGCGTACAGGGCAAAGCACAGCTGCGCGTCCAGGGCGAGCCAGTCGGCGCCCGCGTTGGCGGGGGTGGCCGGGGAGGAGCGAGGTGGGTGGGACGCCATGGCAGAAGTATTGCGCACAATCTAATCACGTACTGTGGGAAAGGGCTTGCCGGGCCGGGAGGGGTCGCCTCGGCTGTAGGACCGTGGCTACATCCGTTTGGCGGCCTGTCCGCTTGGCAGCGGCGCGGCGGCTACCGACGATGGGCCCGCACGACGGCGGCTGCCCCTGGAGGGACCGGCCCCCGCGGGCACCGCACCCACGAACAAGGAGAAGGACAAATGCACAGATCCCTGAAGCCGGCGGCTGCCGCCGCGTTGGCGCTCTGCGCCGCCCAGGCGGGCGCCGAGGTCACGTTCTACCAGCGCGCCGATTTCGATGGCCGCGCATTCACCACCTACGAGACCATCAACGACCTGAGCCGCTATGGCCTGAACGACCGCGCGTCGTCGGTGGTGGTGGCGCGTCAGCGCTACGAGGTCTGCGAGCACGCCCGGTTCGAGGGCCACTGCGTCATCCTGCGGCCGGGCAGCTACCCCTCGCTCGCGGCCATGGGGCTCAACAACCAGGTCAGCTCCGTGCGTCCCGTTCCCTGGAACGCGAGGGTGGACGAGCGCCGCTTCGCGCCGCCGCCGCCCGTGGGCTACGACTACTACCGTCGCCGCGGGCAGGAGCCGCTGTACGAAGCCCAGATCGTGTCCGTGCGCGCCGTGATGGGCACGCCGCAACAGCAGCGCTGCTGGATCGAGCGCGAGCGCATCCCGGTGGAGAACAACCCGAATGCCCCCAATGTCGGGGGCGCGGTGGTCGGCGCCATGATCGGCGGCATCCTGGGCCACCAGATCGGCTCGGGCAGCGGCCGCGACATCGCCACGGTGGGCGGTGCGGTGGCCGGCGCGGCCATCGGCTCACAGCTGCCCGACGGCCGGCCCGACTACAGCGTGCAGCACGTGCAGCGCTGCACCGGCGGGCGGGAGCGCGAGCGGCCGCAGTACTGGGACGTCGTCTATACCTTCCGCGGCATGGAGCACCACATGCAGATGGCCAGCCCGCCGCCGCCGAACGCGACCATCACGGTGAACCAGTACGGCGAACCGCGCGTCTGAGCGTTCAGGCCGCCGCGCGGCGGCCCGTGAGCTGCCGCGTGATGGCCGTCTTGAGTGGCGGCAGCCGGCTGGCGACGCGCAGCACGGCGGTGCGCACCAGCCTGGCTGGCGCCCGGTCGTCGGTGAACAGCCGGACGATGGCGTTGGTGCCCAGGTAGACGGGCAGGGTGGTGCGGCGGTGTTCGTCCGCCCAGCGCTGCAGCGCCGGTGCGTCGGCGAGGTCGCGCCCGGCCTCATGGGCCAGCTGCAGCGCCGCGGCCAGCCGCTCCACGCCGTACAGGCCGAAGTTGTAGCCGTGCGCGGTCACCGGGTGCATGCCCACCGCGGCGTCGCCCACCAGGGCGAAGCGGGCGTCGGCGAAGCGGTGCGCATAGGTGGCCACCAGCGGGTACGCGTGGCGGTCGCCGGCCGCCTGCATGCTGCCCAGGCGATGGCCGAACTGCTCGGCCAGGCGCTGCGCAAAGGCCTCCGGCGACAGGGACAGCCAGCCGGGGGCGTCGTCGCTGCGCACGGTGAGCACCGCCGACGACTGCCGCCCTGCCATGGGCAGCATCGCCAGCGTGTTGCCGTAGCGGAAGCACTCGTGCGCCACGCCGTCGTGCTCGGCGGCATGGGCCATGCGGCAGACGATGGCCGTGCGGCCGAAGTCCAGCATGCGCGCGCCGATGCCGGCCAGCCGGCGCACGCCGGAAAAGCGGCTGTCGGCCGCAACGACCAGCGGCGCCGCATGCCGCTCGATCGTGCCGCCCGTGGCCGCCGCGTCGATCCAGGCCTGGGCGGCATCGCGGCCGAAGCCCACGGCGCGGGTGTCGCCTTGCAGCGTGACCAGCGGCTGGGCACGGGCGGCGGCGTGGCAGGCGGCGCGGATGCGGTGGTTGGGCACCAGCCAACCCAGCGCCTCATGGCCGTCGTCGCGGGCGTCGAAGGGCAGCACCCAGGCGGAGCCGCCATCGCTCACCTGCGCCTGGCGCAGGGGCGCGATCTCCTCGGCTGGCAGCCGCTGCCAGATGCCCAGCTGCTCGAGGATGCGGCGGGCGCGGTGCGTCAGCGCGATGTCACGGCCGTCCTCGGGCGGATCCTCCAGCGTGGCCAGCGGGGCCTGCTCCAGCACGCGGCTGGCGATACCGGCCTGGGCGAGGGCCACCGACAGGGCCAGGCCCGCCGGGCCGGCGCCCACGATGAGCACGCCGGCCGGCGTGCCGTGGGTGGAGGAGGAGAGTGCGGGGGTGGGGGCGGCGGAGGTCATCACGCCGCGCAGTGTCGGCACCGCCCGCCTGCGCCGGCTTGATTCGGATCAGGACCGTTGCACGGCCCGGGCGCAGGCGGCGCCCACGACCACGAACAGCGCCAGGCTCCAGAACGCGTAGGGGATGCCCAGCAGGTCCACCGCGGCGTCGGCGCAGGAGGCCATGGGCACGAACACCGACGGCGCCAGGTCGTACAGCCCCAGGCCCTGCATCAGGCGGTCGGCGAAGGTCAGCGCGCAGCTGTCGCTGGCGGCGGCGACGAAGTGCTGCCACAGGGCCGCCGCCACGCCCGACAGCGACAGCAGCAGCCCGACGGCAGCCAACGCCCGCCGCGCGCCGGCAGGGCGCAGGGCCAGCGCCAGCACGGCCAGCGCGCCGATGACCAGGAAGATCAGGCGCTGCAGCGTGCACCACGGGCACGGCGGCATGTCGAACCGGTACTGCGACAGCAGGGCCAGCGCCACGCCGCCCCAGCTGGCGAGCGCCGCGAAGCCCAGCCACAGGGCGGGGCGGTCCCAGGGGCGGTGCACGGCCATGGCCGACGCGCTCAGGCCTTGAGCTCGGCGATGAGCTCGATCTCCACGCAGGCGCCGAGCGGGATCTGCGCCACGCCGAAGGCGCTGCGCGCATGGGCGCCGGCCTGCGGGCCGAACACCTGGCCCAGCAGTTCGGAGCAGCCGTTGGTCACCAGGTGCTGCTCCGTGTAGGTGGGGGTGGAGTTCACCAGGCTCATCACCTTCACGATGCGCGCCACGCGGTCGAGGTCGCCGCCCGCCGCGGCCTGCAGCGTGCCCATCAGGTCGATGGCGATCGCGCGCGCGGCGGCCTGGCCTTCCTCGGTGGTCATGGTCAGGCCGAGCTGGCCCACCCACGGCTTGCCGTCCTTCTTGGCGATGTGGCCGGACAGGAAGACCAGCGAGCCGGTCTGCACGAAGGGCACATAGGCCGCGGCCGGCACCGCCACGGGCGGCAGCGTGATGCCGAGTTGGGCCAGGCGGGCAGCGACGGAGGAGGAGGACATGCGGGGCTCCAGGGGGAAAACGTGATCGGCGGGCATCCTACACTGGGGCATGCAGGGAGGAGGCGCCGACAGCAGCGCCGCGGGCGGCTGGGTGGCGGCCCTGGCCGCCGCATGGCTGGCCGGGACGGCGCTGCAGCTGCAGCAGGCGCACGCATGGACGGCCGGGGCCTATGCCGCGCTGGCCGGCGTCGCCGTGGCCGGCCTGGCCGTGGCGGGCCTCATGGCGGGCCTCAACGCAGGCCTCACCGCGGGCCCGCCGCGGGCTGCCAGCCGGGCCACGGGGTGCCGCGCGCTGGCCCTGGCCGGCGTGGCCGTTCTCGCCTTCTCGCTGGCCGGCTGGCGCGGCGCCGAGCGCCTGGCCGACCGCCTGGACCCGGCGCTCGAAGGGGCGGACCTGGTGGTCACCGGCCGGGTCGTCGGGCTGCCGCAGCCCGGGCCCGAGGGCAGCGTGCTGCTGCTGGACACCGAACACGCCCGCGGCCCGGACGGCCAGGAGGTCGCCGTGCCCTCCCGCGTGCGCCTGGGCTGGAGCCGGCCCCGCGAGGGCGCCAGCGGCGTCCAGGGCGCCGTGGCCCGCGCCGGCGAACGCTGGCAGCTGCCGGTGCGCCTGAAGCAGCCGCATGGCGTGCTCAACCCCGAGGGTTTCGACGCCGAACTGTGGCTGTTCGAGCAGGGCATCGGCGCCACCGGGAGCGTACGCGCGTCGGCACCCCAGGCGCTGGCCCGCCTGGACGGGCCACGCGCCTGGCACCCGCGCGACCGCCTGGACGCGGCGCGGCAGGGCTGGCGCGACGCGGCGCTGCTGCACGGCGCCGACCCAGTGGCCGCCGGTGTGGTCGCCGCACTGGCGGTGGGCGACCAGTCGGCGATCGAGGCGCCCGCGTGGGCGGTGTTCCGCCAGACCGGCGTGGCCCACCTCATGTCCATCAGCGGCCTGCACGTCACCCTGTTTGCCTGGCTGGCGGCGGGCGTGGTGAGCCGGCTGTGGCGGCGCAGCGCCCGCCTCGCGCACGCCTGGCCGGCACCGCAGGCGGCGCGATGGGGCGGGGTGGCGCTCGCGGCGGCGTACGCGGCGCTGGCGGGCTGGGGTGTGCCGGCGCAGCGCACGGTGTGGATGCTGGCCGGCACGGCGCTGGTACAGGGCAGCGGCCTGCGCTGGCCGCCGCTGCTGGTGTGCGCCGTCGCCGGCGCCGGCGTGGCCGCGCTGGACCCCTGGGCCCTGCTGCAGCCGGGCTTCTGGCTGTCGTTCACCGCGGTGGCCCTGCTGATCGCCAGCCAGGCGACGTTCGGGCACGGCAGCGCCCCGGCCGGCCCACGCGCCCGGGCCCGGGGGTGGCTGCGGGCGGGCCTGCACCAGCAGGTGGTCGCCACGCTGGCGCTGGCGCCGCTCACCCTGGTGATGTTCGAGCAGATCTCGGTGGTGGGGTTCGGGGCCAACCTCGTGGCGGTGCCGTGGGTGACGGCGGTGGTGACGCCGCTGGCGCTGCTGGGCCTGCTGTGGCCCGGCGCCTGGACGCTGGCCGGGTGGGCGCTCGCGCCGCTGTGGCAGGGCCTGCAGGCGGCGGCGGGCTGGCCGTGGGCCGTGTGGTCGGTGCCGGCCGCGCCGGGCTGGGCGGCCGCGCTGGGCCTGGCCGGCGGCGTGCTGCTGGTGCTGCCCCTGCCGTGGCGCGCCCGCCTGGCCGGGCTGCCGCTGCTGCTGCCTCTGCTGTGGCCGGCGGTGGAACGCCCGGCGCCCGGCCGCTTCGAGCTGGTGGTGGCCGACGTGGGGCAAGGCAGTGCCGTGCTGGTGCGCACGGCGCACCACCTGCTGCTGCACGACACCGGGCCGCGCTATGGGCTGGACAGCGACGCCGGCGAGCGCGTGCTGCTGCCCCTGATGCGCGCGCGCGGCGAGCGGCGCATCGATGCGCTGGTGATCAGCCACCGCGACACCGACCATGCGGGCGGCGCCGCCGCCGTGCTGCAGGCCATGGCGGTGCAGGAGGTGCTCAGCAGCCTGGAGCCCGCCCACCCGCTGCGCGCGGCACGCGGCCCAGGCGGCCGGGCGGTGCCGCACCGGCCCTGCGAGGCCGGGCAGGCCTGGTCCTGGGACGGCGTGCGCTTCGAGGTGCTGCACCCGCCGCCCGGCCCGGCGGCCGCGTCGCCGGCCGGGCGCGAGCCGGCGCCCAACACCCGAAGCTGCGTGGTACGCGTGGTGGACGGTGCCGGCCGCGCGGTGCTGCTCACCGGCGACATCGAGGCGGCGCAGGAGCAGTGGCTGGCCGGGCCGGCAAATGCTGCTCACGATCTGCGCGCGGACGTGCTGATCGTGCCGCACCATGGCAGCCGCACTTCGTCCACCGACGCCTTGCTGGCGGCCGTGCGCCCGCGGGTGGCGGTGCTGCAGGCCGGCTACCGCAACCGCTACGGCCACCCGCATCCCACCGTGCTGGCCCGTTACGCCGCCCTGGGCATCCCGGTGGTCCGAACGGACCAATGCGGTGCATGGATGTGGAGCGATGATGGTGCCCGGTGCACCCGCGAGGTGCGCCGGCGCTACTGGCACTGGCGCCCCGCCGCCGAGCCGCCCGAGGGTGGTGCGGTTGTTGCTATTCCTCACACGAGGAGAGCCGAATGACGCGACCGAGCTTCGACGAGATGCACGCCACCAGCACCACGGTGCGCGCGCATTACCGCACCTACGACCGCTGGCTGGCGCAGCAGCCGCGCGACATGATGCGCAGCCGGCGCGAGGAGGCGGAAGTGATCTTCCGGCGCGTGGGCATCACCTTCGCGGTGTACGGCGACAAGGACGATGGCGAAGGCACCGAGCGGCTCATCCCTTTCGACCTGATCCCGCGCATCATCCCGGCGCACGAGTGGCGCGAGATGGAGCGCGGGCTGAAGCAGCGCGTGACGGCGCTGAACCGCTTCATCCACGACATCTACCACGGGCAGGAGATCCTGCGGGCGGGCATCGTGCCGAGCGCGCAGATCCTGCACAACGCGCAGTTCCGCCCCGAGATGATGGGCGTGAACGTGCCGCAGGACGTCTATTCGCACATCGCGGGCATCGACATCGTGCGCGCCGCCAATACCGACGGCAGCGGCACCTACTACGTGCTGGAGGACAACCTGCGCGTGCCCAGCGGCGTGAGCTACATGCTCGAGGACCGCAAAATGATGATGCGGCTGTTCCCCGAGCTGTTCAGCGAGCACCGCGTGGCGCCCGTGGCGCACTACCCCGACCTGCTGCTGGAGACGCTGCGCAGCGTGGCACCCAGCGGCGTGAACGACCCGACCGTGGTGGTGCTCACCCCCGGCATGTACAACTCGGCCTATTTCGAGCACGCCTTCCTGGCGCAGCAGATGGGTGTGGAGCTGGTCGAAGGCAAGGACCTGTTCGTCAAGGACCGCTTCGTCTTCATGCGCACCACCCAGGGGCCGAAGCGGGTGGACGTGATCTACCGCCGCATCGACGACGACTTCCTCGACCCGCGCGTGTTCCGGCCCGATTCCACGCTGGGCTGCGCGGGCCTGGTGGAGGCCTACAAGGCCGGCAACGTCACGCTCAGCAACGCCGTGGGCACCGGCATCGCCGACGACAAGTCGATCTACCCCTACGTGCCCAAGATGATCGAGTTCTACCTGGGCGAGCGGCCGATCCTGCAGAACGTGCCCACCTGGCAGTGCCGGGAGCCGGCGGACCTGCAGCACGTGCTGGCCCACCTGGACGAGCTGGTGGTCAAGGAGGTGCATGGCGCGGGGGGCTACGGCATGCTTGTCGGCCCGGCCGCGTCCCGCGAGGAGATCGCGTCGTTCCGCCAGCACCTGCAGGCCAACCCGGCCAACTACATCGCCCAGCCCACGCTGAGCCTGTCGACCTGCCCCACCTTCGTGGAGACCGGCATCGCGCCGCGCCACATCGACCTGCGGCCCTTCGTGCTGTCGGGCACCCAGGTGCAGATGGTGCCGGGCGGCCTCACCCGCGTGGCGCTGAAGGAGGGCTCTCTGGTGGTCAACAGCAGCCAGGGCGGCGGCACCAAGGACACCTGGGTGCTGGAGGACGACCCGGACGTGATCGCGCCCCCGAGCCAGAGCCAGAGCCAGAGCCAGAGCCAGAGCCAGAGCCAGAGCCAGAGCCAGAGCCAGAGCCAGAGCCAGAGCCAGCGCGGCTGATCCGATCTTCCAAGGGGCACCACATGCTGTCACGCACCGCCGACCACCTCTTCTGGATGGCCCGCTACATGGAGCGGGCCGAGAACACCGCCCGCATGCTGGACGTGAACTACCAGACCGCGCTGCTGCCGCAGTCCGCCGCCGTCGCGCAGCAGGGCTGGGCGGGTGTGCTGGGCATCTCCGAGCTCACGTCCGACTACAGCGCGCGCTATGGCGCCATCCAGCCGCGCCAGGTGATGGGCTACATGGTGCGCGACGAGCGCAACCCCTCGTCCATCCTCAGCTGCCTGCGCGCGGCGCGCGAGAACGCGCGTGCCGTGCGGGGCACGCTCACCACCGAGGTGTGGGAGACCACCAACCAGACCTGGCTGGAGTTCGACCGCATGGCGGCCGACGGCAGCCTGCAGCGGGATCCCGCGGCCGTGTTCGAGTGGGTGAAGTTCCGCTCGCACCTGTCGCGCGGGGTGACGGCCGGCACCATGCTGCAGGACGAGGCGTTCCACTTCATCCGCATCGGCAGCTTCCTGGAGCGTGCTGACAACACCGCGCGCCTGCTCGACGTGAAGTTCCACGCCCTGCAGGGCGACTTCTTCGGCGCGGCCGACCAGCGCGAAGGTGAATATGACTTCTACCACTGGTCGGCGGTGCTGCGCTCGGTGTCCGGCTTCGAGGTCTACCGCAAGGTCTACCGCAACGTCATCACGCCGGAGAAGGTGGCCGAGCTGCTCATTCTGCGGCCGGACATGCCGCGCTCGTTGGCGGCCTGCATGAACGAGGTCGTCACCCACCTCAAGCTGGTGGCCAACGAACAATCGGCCGACACGCTGCGGCGCGCCGGCCGGCTGCAGGCCGATCTCGAGTTCGGCCGCATCGACGAGATCCTCGCCACCGGCCTGCACGCCTTCCTCACCCAGTTCCTCGACCGCGTCGGCGACCTCGGCCTGGGCATCAGCCGCGACTTCCTGGTGGCCGCATGACGAGGAACACGTTCCGAGTCCGCGGGCCGAGCGCCGGGCCGCTCCCAAGCCGGCCCGCGGCCCCCTCGGGGGGGCGGCCGACGTACCCGGCGGACGGGGGGCACCAATGAGTATTCATGTCGCGCTGAAGCACGTCACGCACTATCGGTATGACCGGCTGGTGGCGTTGTCGCCCCAGGTGGTGCGGCTGCGGCCGGCGCCGCACTGCCGCACGCCGATCCTCTCGTACTCGCTGCAGGTGGAACCCGCGGAGCACTTCCTCAACTGGCAGCAGGACCCGTTCGCCAACTACCTCGCCCGGCTGGTCTTCCCCGAGCGGACGCGCGAGTTCAAGGTCACGGTGGACCTGGTGGCCGAGATGGCCGTCTACAACCCGTTCGACTTCTTCCTGGAGCCGGGCGCCGAGCAGTTCCCGTTCACCTACGAGCCGGCCCTCGCGGCCGAGCTGGCGCCCTACATCGCCGTGGAGCCGCCCACGCCGGCTTTCGCCACCTTCCTCGCCAGCATCCCGCGCGAGCCGGCGCGCACCATCGATTTCCTGGTGGGCCTGAACCAGCGGCTGCAGCAGGAGATCCGCTACCTCATCCGCCTGGAGCCCGGCGTGCAGACGCCGGAGGAGACGCTCGTCCAGCGCAGCGGCTCCTGCCGCGACAGCGGCTGGCTGCTGGTGCAGACGCTGCGCCACCTGGGCCTGGCGGCGCGCTTCGTCTCCGGCTACCTCATCCAGCTGGCGCCCGACGTGAAGGCGCTCGACGGCCCCAGCGGCACCGAGGTGGACTTCACCGACCTGCACGCCTGGTGCGAGGTGTACCTGCCCGGCGCAGGCTGGATCGGCCTGGACCCGACCTCCGGGCTGATGGCCGGCGAAGGGCACATCCCGCTGGCCTGCTCGCCGCAGCCGTCCAGCGCCGCGCCCATCACGGGCGCGGTGGACGAGTGCGACGTGGCCTTCCACCACGAGATGGCGGTCACGCGCATCTGGGAATCGCCGCGCGTGACCAAGCCGTATACCGACGACCAGTGGCAGGCCGTGCTCGCGCTCGGCGAGCAGGTGGATGCGGCGCTGGTGGCGGGCGACGTGCGCCTGACCATGGGCGGCGAGCCCACCTTCGTGGCCGTGGACGACCGCGACGGCGCGGAATGGAACACCGACGCGCTCGGCCCCACCAAGCGCATGTACGCCCAGGACCTGGTGCAGCGGCTGCGTGCCGAGTATGGCGAGGGCGGCTTCCTGCACTTCGGCCAGGGCAAGTGGTACCCGGGCGAGCAGCTGCCCCGCTGGGCCTTGTCGATCTGCTGGCGCGCCGACGGCCAGCCCTGCTGGCACGACCCCGGCCTGTTCGCCGACGAGCGCCAGCCGCACGCCTACACCAGCGCCGATGCGCGGCGGTTCATCCTCGCGCTCACCGAGCGGCTGGGCCTGGACGCCACGCACGTGCAGGCGGGCTACGAGGACACCTGGTACTACCTGTGGCGCGAGCGCCGCCTGCCCGTCAACGTGGATCCGCTGGACGCCCGGCTGGACGACGAGCTCGAGCGTGCACGGCTGCGCCGCGTCTTCGGCCAGGGGCTGGACCGCGAGGTGGGCTACGTGCTGCCCCTGCGGCGCGCGGACGGCCCGGCCCTGGCCGGGCAGCGCTGGGAAACCGGGCCGTGGTTCTTCCGCGACGAGCGCATGTACCTGGTCCCCGGCGATTCGCCCATGGGCTATCGCCTGCCGCTGGACTCGCTGCCCTGGGCGGCCCCCACCGACCACCCCCACCTGCACCCGCACGATCCCTTCGCCCCGCGGGGAGAGCTGCCCTCCGCGGCCGCCCTGGTGGCCCAGCATGGCGGCGAGATGCGCCCCGGCGCGTCCGAGCTGGGCGGCTTTGCCGAGGGCGGCACGGTGGCCGTCCAGTGGCGCCGGCGCAGCCCGCCCTGGCCGCCGGAGCCGGGCAGCGACGGCCTGGCCGCCGCCGCGCGTGAGGGCCAGGCGACGGCCGCCGCGGCCACCCGCTTCCTGCAGACCGCCTACCCCGCACGCGGCCAGTCGGCGCACTGGCTGACCCGCACCGCGCTGTGCGTGGAAGCGCGTGACCCGCGGCGCGCCAACGGGCCCCAGGTGGAGGCGCAGGGCACGCCCAGCAGCCTGCTGTACGTGTTCATGCCGCCGCTGCAGGCGCTGGAGGACTACCTCGAGCTGCTGTCGGCGGTGGAGGCCACCGCCGCCGCACTGGGCGTGCAGATCGTGCTGGAGGGCTACCCGCCGCCGCGCGACCCGCGGCTCACGGTGCTGCAAGTCACCCCCGACCCGGGCGTGATCGAGGTGAACATCCACCCGGCCCACAGCTGGGCGCAGCTGGTGCAGCACACCGAGTTCCTCTACGAGGCCGCGTTCCAGTCGCGCCTGTCGAGCGAGAAGTTCATGCTGGACGGCCGCCACACCGGCACCGGCGGCGGCAACCACCTGGTGCTCGGCGGCGCCACGCCGGCGGACTCACCCTTCCTGCGCCGGCCCGACCTGCTGGCCTCGCTGCTGGCCTACTGGCACAACCACCCCAGCCTGAGCTACCTGTTCTCCGGCCTGTTCATCGGCCCCACCAGCCAGGCGCCGCGCGTGGACGAGGCGCGCAACGACCAGCTGCGCGAGCTGGAGATCGCGCTCGGCGAGATCTGGAAAGCCAGTCAAGTCGATGGCGGCCCGAGCGCCGACGGGCCGCCCCTAGGCGCGAGCGCCCACTCGGGGGGCAGCGAACCCGGAACGGGTGAGCGTGGGGGCATATGGATGCCGCCCTGGCTGGTGGACCGCACGCTGCGCAACGTGCTGGTGGACGTGACGGGCAACACCCACCGCAGCGAATTCTGCATCGACAAGCTGTACTCGCCCGACTCGGCCACCGGCCGGCTGGGCCTGCTGGAGCTGCGCGCCTTCGAGATGCCGCCGCATGCGCGCATGAGCGTGGTGCAGCAACTGCTGCTGCGGGCCCTGGTGGCACGCTTCTGGCGCCAGCCGTACCGGGCGCCGCTGGTGCGCTGGGGCACCGAGCTGCACGACCGATGCCTGCTGCCCACCTTCGTGCAGATGGATTTCGACGACGTGCTGCAGGAGCTGGCCCAGGCCGGTTTCGCCTTCGACGCCGCCTGGTTCTCGCCGCACCTGGAGTTCCGCTTCCCCAAGCTCGGCGAGGTGGCCGCGGCCGGCGTGCACCTGACGCTGCGCCACGCCCTGGAGCCCTGGCACGTCATGGGCGAGGAGGGCGCCGTCGGCGGCACCGTGCGCTACGTGGATTCGTCGCTGGAGCGCATCGAGGTGCGGGTCAGCGGCCTGGTGGACCCGCGCCACCGGGTCACGGTGAACGGCGTGGCCGTGCCGCTGCAGCCCACCGGACGGGCGGGGGAGTACGTGGCCGGCGTGCGCTTCCGGGCGTGGCAGCTGCCCTCGGCGCTGCACCCCACCATCGGTGCGCATGTGCCGCTCACCTTCGACCTGGTGGACACCTGGATGCGGCGCTCCCTGGGCGGCTGCCAGTACCACGTGGCCCATCCGGGCGGCCGCAACTACGTCACCTTCCCGGTGAACGCCTACGAGGCCGAGAGCCGCCGGCTGGCGCGCTTCTTCGCCATGGGCCACACGCCGGGGCGGATGGACGTGCCGCCCGCCCAGCGCAGCCTGGAGTTCCCGTTCACGCTGGACCTGCGCCGCGCCGGATGAGGGACCCTGGCGTGCAGCGCGGCCGTGAACAGCCGCACGGCGGCCGTTTTCCGGCCGATGGATGCGGCAGGCAGCGGGCATGATGCCGCCCATGTCCGACGCCCTCCTGTCCGACCCGTTCCCGCGCCAGCCCAGCCTGCTGCCCGACGAGGCACCCGACGCCGCCGCCCTGGCGGCCGCGGCGGCCTCGCCCGGCAGCGCCGGCCACTACGACGAGCTGCACGGCCGGCCGGCGTCGGCGTCCGCCACGGGCGAGCTGGCCCCGCTGTGGGCGCGCTTCTGGCAGGCCACCGGCGCGGCGGGCTGGCAGGACCTGGCCGCCCGCGCCCAGCGCGTGCAGCGCCGGGTGCAGGAGGACGGCGCCACCTACAACGTCTACGCCGACCCGAACAACCCCACCCGGGCCTGGCCGCTGGAGCTGATGCCGGTGCTGGTGGGCGCCGGCGAGTGGGCGCACATCGAGGCGGGCGTCGCGCAGCGCGCGCGCCTGCTGGACGCCGCGCTGGCGGACGTGTACGGGCCGCGCCACCTGCTGGACGAGGGCCTGCTGCCGCCGTCGCTGGTGCTGGGCCATCCGCAGTGCCTGCGCGCCATGCACGGCGTGGTGCCGCCGGGCGGCGTGCACCTGCACATCGCCGCCTTCGACCTGGCGCGCGGCCCCGAAGGCGGCTGGCGGGTGCTGGGCCAGCGCACCCAGGCGCCGTCCGGCCTGGGCTACCTGCTGGAGAACCGGCTGATCATCGCCCAGCAGTTCCCGGAGGCCTTCCGCGCGCTCAACGTGCAGCGCGTTGCCGCCGCCTTCCAGACGCTGCTGCAGGGCCTGCTGCGCCTGTCGCCGGCCGGCGAGCGCTCGCGCGTGGTGCTGCTCACGCCCGGGCCGCACAACGAGACCTATTTCGAGCAGGTCTTCCTGGCGCGCTACCTCGGCCTCACGCTGGTGGAAAGCGGCGACCTCACCGTGCGCGCCAACCGGCTCTTCCTCAAGACGCTGCACGGCCTGGAGAGCGTGCACGTGCTGCTGCGCCGGGTGGACGACGAGTACCTGGACCCGCTGGAGCTGCGCGCCGACTCCACCCTGGGCGTGCCCGGCCTGCTGCAGGCGCTGCGCGCGGGCGAGGTGGTGGTGGCCAATGCGCCGGGGGCCGGCTGGCTGGAGAGCCCCGGCCTGGCCGCCTTCTGGCCGGGCGTGGCCGAGCGCCTGCTGGGCGAGCAGCTGCTGCTGCCGGCCGCCACCAGCTGGTGGTGCGGCGAGGAGGCGGTCTGGGCGCGCCTGGCGCCCGAGCTGGCCGAGTACGTGGTGGCCCCCACCTTTCCCGGGGGCGGCGCCGAGCCGGCGCAGGTGGCCGCCGCGCTGCCGCCCGCCGCCCGGGCGGCCCTGCGCGCGCGCATCGACGCCGACCCGGCCGCCTACACGCTGCAGTCGCGCGTGCGCCCCAGCGAGACGCCTGTGTGGCGCCCGCGCACGTCGGCCATGGCCGGCGAGGGTGCGCTGGAGCCGCGTGCCGTGGTGCTGCGCGTCTTCGCGCTGGCCGACGGGGCCGGCGGCTGGCGCGTGCTGCCCGGTGGCCTGGCCCGCGTGGCGCAGCGCCGCGACGGCCAGCACGACCCCTGGCTGTCCATGCAGCGCGGCAGCGCCAGTGCCGACACCTGGGTGCAGACCGAGGGCGAGGTGGACACCACCAGCCTGCTGCCGCGGCCGCTGACACCCGCCGACCTGCAGGGCTGGCACCGCACCGTCACCAGCCGCTCGGCAGAGAACCTGTTCTGGCTCGGCCGCTACACCGAGCGCGCCGAGAACAGCGTGCGCCTGGCCCGGCTGACGCTGGAGGCGCTGACCGGCTCGTTCACGCATGGCGCCTCCCCACCCGTGCTGCGCGCGCTGGACGCGCTGGCCCGCCGCCACGGCCTGGTGGGCCCCGGCGTGCCGGGGCCGGAGCACGGGCTGCGGGTGTTCGAGCGCGCGCTGGTGCACGCCCTGGGCGACGCCGACGGCAGCATGAGCGTGGCCTTCAACCTGCGGGCGCTGCGCGGCTGCGCGCAGGCGCTGCGCGAGCGCCTGTCGCAGGAGCACTGGAAGCTCATCCACGAGGTCGGCGACCATTTCCAGCAGCACTACACCCAGGTCATGCAGGCGTCGGCCGCCGGGCGCATCGAGCCGCTGGCCGACGCGCTGGGCGTGCTGGGCCGCGTCACCACGCACCTGGCCGCCATCACCGGCGCGCAGACCGACCGCATGACGCGCGACGACGGCTGGCGCCTGCTCAGCGTGGGCCGCCAGATCGAGCGCCTGGACTTCCTGGCCCATGCGCTGGCCACCGGCTTCGAGCACGGCCTGCCGCAGCGCGACGACGGCTTCGCGCTGCTGCTGGGGCTGTTCGATTCCACCATCACCTACCGCGCCCAGTTCCAGGCCCGGCGCGAGGTGCCGCCGCTGCTGCACCTGCTGGTGTTCGATACCGACAACCCGCGCGCCCTGGCCTGGGTGGCACGCACGCTGCACGACCGCTTCCTCAAGCTCGCGCGGCACGAGCCGCTGTGGGCGCACGGGCAGGCGGCCCAGCTGCCGCGGCCCGAGCGCTGGCCGCTGGAGGTGGTGGCCATGCCCAACCCGCAGGGCGAGCACGCGGCGCTGCTCGCCGCGCTGCACGACTGCAGCGCCCAGGCCCTCGCCCTGTCCGACGCCATCGGGCGGCAGCTGTTCTCCCACGTGGGCGCGGTGGACCGCGCGGTGTGGCAATGAGCAGCGAGGCGGGAGAGAGCGCGCGCACCTGGCTGCGCGTGCTGCACGAGACGACCTACGACTACGACGCGCCGGTGGAGCTGGCGCACCACATGGCCTACCTCGTGCCACGCGCGACGGCGGTGCAGGCGGTGCGGGGCTGGTCGCTGGCCATCGACCCGCTGCCCGACGAGTGGCGCACGGCCGTGCCCGCGGCTGCGTCGGCCGGGCTGCCCGGGGTGCCCGGGGTGCCGGCCACGCAGGCCAGCACGGACGCCTGGGGCAACACGCGCATCGTGTTCAGCCATGCGCGCGTGCACGACCGCCTGCGCGTGCGCGCGGGCTTCGACGCCGGGCTGCGGGCGGTGCCCGCCCCCGACGGCGAGGCTGGCCCGGCGTGGGAGGCGGTGGCGCAGGCGCTGCGCTACCACGCGGGCGCGGCGGCCCAGGCCGGCCAGCTGCAGGGGGCGGTGGACTTCAGCCTGCCCACCGCCTATGCGCCGCGCGATGCGTCCCTGGCCGCGCTGGCCCGCGAGGCGTTCGTTCCGGGCCGCCCGCTGGCCGGCGGGGCGCTGGCGCTCATGCACCTGATCCACGGGCGCTTCACCTACGACCCGCAGGCCACCAGCGTGGGCACGCGCGCGCCGCAGGCGCTGGCGGCGCGCCGGGGCGTCTGCCAGGATTTCGCCCACGTGATGATCGGCGCCTGCCGCTCGCTGGGCCTGGCGGCGCGCTATGTCAGCGGCTACCTGCTCACCCAGCCGGCGCCCGGCCAGCCCCGGCTGGTGGGGGCCGACGCCAGCCACGCCTGGGTGCAGGTGTGGTGCCCCGTGCAGGGCTGGCTGGCGCTGGACCCGACCAACGCCGTCGCGGCCGGCACCGACCATGTCACGCTGGCCTGGGGCCGCGACTACGCCGACGTGGCCCCGCTGCGCGGTGTCATCCGCGGCGGCGGGCTGGCCGTGCCGCGCGTGGCGGTGACCGTGACGCCGCTGGACGCCGCCGCCGTGGCGGGGGACGCGGCCGGGCCGCCGGACGCGTCCGGCCCGCCGGCCTGACCGGCTGCCCCGGCTGCCCCGTCAGCCCGGCAGGGCCGAGCGCGCGGTGGGACACAACCTGAGCCACTGGACGGGCCCCGCGAGCCAGGGCGCCACCAGGGGCTCCAGCGCGCGCCACCCGGCGGCGGTGGCGTCGGGGGCAGGGCCGGCGGGCCAGGCCGCGATGCCCACCACCACCGGCTCGCCCTCGCGCACGGGCAGGCGGGGGAAGTCGTTGGGGGCGGGCTCGGTGACGTACCAGCCCAGCACCTGGGCGCCCGCGGCGGTCCACTGCGCGGAGATCGTCTCGCGGCACACCTGCCGCAGCGCCGGGCCGGCCGGCTCGCGCAGCGGCAGCACGCACACCGACAGCGGGCGGGGCAGCGCCATGCGCACCGGACCGGCCGCGCGGCGGCACCCCGCCATGGGCAGGCCCGCCCCCGGCCACGCCGGCCGCAGCAGGCGCACATCGTCCGAATCGACCATCGTGGCGTTGGCCCCGTCGCGGTGGCGCTGCCACACCGGGCCGTCGTAGAACGCCGCGAGTGCGGGCCCGCGGGCGGCCAGGCTCTCGAAGCCCCGCAGCCACACGAAGCGGTCGGGCGCGTCCAGGTCGCGGAACTGGCCGAGCACCGCCATGCCCACGGCCTCCTGCGTCTCCACGAACTCCCTGTCGAACAGCTCGACCAGCGCATCGCGCCGGCCGGGGTGCAGCGTGTACTGGCGCAGCTCGACCACCTCGTGCCCCGTGACCGCGGTCGCCTCGGTCGCCGGGGCCACGGTGGGGGTGGGCCCCAGCGGCACCATCTCGGCCGACAGCCGCTCGAAGTCCATCACCCAGTTCGTCTCCCAGCTCTGCCCGCCATCGGCCGAGAAGGCCTGCTCCCAGCGGGCGGCCGCCGGGCCCCGGCGCAGCCATCGGTAGCGCACGCGCACGGGGCGGCCGTCGATGCGGTCCTCGCCCTCGAACACGCCTTCGTCGCCCTGGAAGCGGCCCACCACCGGCGGGTCCAGCCGTCCGCTGGCGGCGTCCATGCCGCCGCCGTCGTTGGTCATCCAGTAGATGCTCCAGCGGTCGGTGGGCGGGTGGTAGATGCGGTAGGACATGCCCACCCAGCCGGGCCGCCAGTCCTCGGCCACCAGCGTGTCGAAGTTGCTCACGCCGCCGGGCAGCGCCCACACCGTGCCGGTGGACGAGAAGGTCTCCCACGCGTCACTGCCCTGCAGTCGCTGCACCAGGCGGCGGTGGGTGACGGCCCAGCGGCCGATGAGGAAGTCGAAATCGTGCAGGGCCGTGGCGGTCATCGTGGTCTCCTTGGAATGACGTGCCGCCATGGTCGGCCGTCAAGCATGACAATGCCTGTCATGATTTCTGCTCCCTGCCCATGAAGGCCAGCCGCCTGCTGTCCATCCTGATGCTGCTGCAATCGCATCCGCGGATGACCGCGGCCGCCCTGGCGCAGGCGCTGGAGGTCTCCTCGCGCACCATCCTGCGCGACATCGACCAGCTCTCCGCCGCCGGCGTGCCGGTGTGGGCCGAGCGCGGCCGCGAGGGCGGCTTCTGCCTGCGCCCTGGATGGAGCACCCAGCTGACGGGCATGACGGAGCCGGAGGCGCACGCCCTGCTGCTCGCAGGGCTGCCTGCGGCCGCGGCCGAGCTGGGCCTGGGCGGCGCGGCGCTGAGCGCCCGGCTCAAGCTGGTGGGCAGCCTGCCGGCGCCGCTGCGCGAGCAGGCCGCGCGCGTGGCCGAGCGCCTGCACATCGACCCGGTGGACTGGTACCGCGCGCCGGACACGCCCACCCAGCTGCGCGAGGTGGCCGAGGCCGTGTGGCACAACCGTCGCCTGCGCGTGCGCTACACCAGCTGGCGGCGCACGACCTGGCGCGAGTGGGAGCCGCTGGGCCTGGTGCTCAAGGCCGGCGCCTGGTACCTGGCCGCGCGCGAGGCGGGCGACACGGCGGTGCGCACCTACCGGCTGGCCAGCGTGCAGGCGCTGGCGCCCGGGCGCGGCAGCTTCCGGCGCCCGCGTGGCTTCGACCTGGCCGCCTACTGGCGCGAGGCCGCGGTGCGCTTCGAGGCCAAGCTGCGGCCCCTGCACGCCCAGCTGTGGGTGTCGCCGCGCGCCTGGGGCTGGCTGGTGCATGGGCGGCAGGAGGTGGTGGCGCTGCCGCCAGGCGAGATCGTCCCCGCGGGGCCGGCGGATTGGCGCGCCGTGCGCCTGGCCGTCGAATCGGTGGAGCAGGGGGCCCGCCAGGTGCTGGGCTATGGCGACGAGGTGGAGGTGGTGGCGCCGCTGGCGCTGCGGCGGCGCGTGGCCGAGCTGGCCGACCGCGTGCGTCAGCGGCACGCCGTCTGAAGGCCGCCGCCCGGGCCCCCGGTGGCCTCAGCGCGCCGCCGGCCGCAGCGCGGCCTGCGCCGCGGCGCGCACCGCCCGGCCCAGGTCTTCCAGCAGCGTGGAGGCCGCGCGGGCGTGCTGCCAGTACAGCGGCACGTCCAGCGGCGTGTCGGGCACCAGCTCCACCAACGCACCGGCCGCCAGGTGCCGCTGCACCAGCGACAGCGGCTGCAGCCCCCAGCCCATGCCGGCCAGCGCGGCGGTGACGAAGGCCTCGGACGAGGGCACGGTGTGGTGGGGCAGCGCCACGGCGCGGTGGCACTGGCGGCGGGCCCAGCGCGCCTGCAGGTCGTCCTTGGCGTTGAACACCAGGCTGGGCGCGTGGGCCAGGGGGGCCGCGCCCACGCCGGCGCCAAAGTGGCGGCGCACGAATGCGGGGCTGGCCACCGCCACGTAGCGCATGGCCCCCAGCGGCCGGCTGTTGCAGCCGGGGGCGGCATGGGCCGAGCCGGTCACCGCCGCCAGCACCGCGCCGCGGCGCAGCCAGTCGCTGGTGAAGTCCTGGTCGTCCACCGCGATGTCCATCAGCACCGGCGCGTCGGCCGCGAACGCCGCCACCATGGGCGCGAACCAGGTGGCCAGGCTGTCCGCGTTGACGGCCACGGGCAAGGTCACCCGCGCCTCGGGCGCCGCCTGCCAGGCCGGCAGCAGGCCCTGCAGCTCGTGCTCCAGCAGCCGCACGCGGTCCACGTGCTGGCACAGGCGGCGGCCAGCGTCCGTGGCGCTGCAGGGCTGGCCGCGCACGACCAGCGCGCAGCCCATGCGCTCCTCCAGGCTGCGCACCCGCTGCGACACGGCCGACGGCGTCACGTGCAGGGCGCGCGCGGCGCGCTCGAAGCTGCCCTCGCGCACGACGGCGGCCAGCGCGGCCAGGGCGGCATAGTCCAGCATGATTCAGTTTGGCTAATGTGGAGGAAGCCGATTGAGTTTGTCTTCAGCGGACGCGGCTGGCAAGCTGCCGCCATGGACACACTCGGTTCGGCCGCGGCGGGCAGCGCCGTCTTCGTGCAGGGCATGGCACTCGGCCTGGGCCTGATCGTCGCCATCGGCGCGCAGAACGCGTTCGTGCTGCGCCAGGGCCTGCGCCGCGAGCATGTGGCGCCGGTGGTGCTGTTCTGCGCGGTGGCCGATGCGCTGCTCATCGCCGCGGGGGTGCTGGGCATGGCCCAGGCGCTGGGCGAGCGGACCGGGCTGGCGCAGGCCCTGGCGCTGGCCGGCGCGGCTTTCCTGGCCGCCTACGGCTGGCGGGCGCTGCGGCGTGCGCGCCAGCCGCAGCGCCTGACGGCCGCGCAAGGGGGCGACGGGCTGCGCCGCGGCGCCGCGCTGGCGCAGGCCGCCGCCTTCACGCTGCTGAACCCGCATGTCTACCTGGACACCGTGCTCCTGGTGGGCAGCGTGGGGGCGCAGCAGGCGCCCGGCCTGCGGGGCTGGTTCATCGCCGGTGCCAGCAGCGCCAGCCTGCTGTGGTTCTCGTCGCTGGGCTTCGGGGCGCGCTGGATGGCGCCCTGGTTCGCCCGTCCGCGGGCGTGGCAGGTGCTGGACGGCCTGATCGGCGCGACGATGTTCGTGCTGGCGGCGCTGCTGGTGCGCCATGCCGCGGTGGGACACTGAACCGGCCATGTACATCCCACCTGCCCACCGCCTGCCCGACGAGGCAGCCATTCCCGCCCTGGTGGCCCGGCATCCGCTGGCAGCCTGGGTGTGCGCCACGGCCGACGGCCTGAGCGTGCACCACCTGCCGTTCATGCTGGCACGCGGCGCGGACGGGCGCGACACGCTGCTGGCGCACGTGTCGCGCGCCAATCCGGTGTGGCGGGCCCTGCTGCCGGGGCTGCCCTCGGTGGTGATCTTCCGCGGGCCACAGGCCTACATCACCCCCGGCTGGTACCCCGGCAAGACGGCGCACGGCCGCGTGGTGCCCACCTGGAACTACCTGGCGGCCCATGCCCATGGCACGGCCCGGGTGGTGGACGACCGCGAGAGCCTGGTGGCGCTGCTCACCCGCCTGACCGACGCCCAGGAGGCCGCGCAGCCGGCACCGTGGCGCCTGCAGGACGCGCCTGGCGACTACATCGACGCGTTGCTGCGCGCCATCGTCGGCATCGAGATCCCCGTGCAGCGCTGGGAGGCCCGGCTCAAGGCCAGCCAGGACGAGGACCTGGCCGACCGCCACGGCACCGTCGCCGGCCTGCAGGCGCAGCCGGGCGACGACGCGCAGCGCATGGCCGCGCTGGTGGCCGACGCCACCGCGCGCGACAGCGCGGCAGGCGAGGCGGGCTTGCGAACCGGCCCCGGCGACCCCACCTGCGGCCGATGAACCTGCACTGGAAGCGACCGCTGGTCTACCTGCTGGCCCCCATCCTCGTCTTCCTGTGCTTCGTCGGCTTTCCGCCGCCGTTCGCCCCGCCGCGGGCCACCCGGCCGGCGCAGGAGCAGGCACAGAGGGTGGAGCAGGACGGCGAAGGCCAGGCGGGCTGAGGGCCGGCCGCCCCCCGGGCGCGGACACCCAGCCACCCGGCCGCCCGGCCGCCATGTGGGGCGGCGTCTTGATGGGACACTCCCGGGCCCATGCCCGACCTCTCCGACGGCGCCCGCCGCCCCCCGCTCGACGCGTTCTATCCGCTGCTCTTCGTGGCCCTGTGGAGCACCGGCTTCATCGGCGCCAAGTTCGGCCTGCCGGACGCGGAGCCGCTCACCTTCCTGGCCATCCGCTATGCGGTGGTGATCGCGCTGATGGCGCCGCTGGCGCTGCTGCTGCGTGCGCCCTGGCCGGCGTCGCCCGCCGCGTGGGCGCACATCGCGGTGTCCGGCCTGCTGGTGCACGGGGTGTACCTGGGTGGGGTGTTCATGGCCATCCACCGCGGCCTGCCGGCGGGTGTGACGGCGCTGGTGGTCGGGCTGCAGCCGCTGGTCACGGCGCTCGGCGCCCGGGTGTTCCTGCACGAGCGCATCGGCCGCTGGCAGTGGGCGGGGCTGGCGCTGGGCTTCGCCGGCGTGGCGATGGTGGTGGCGCACAAGGCCACGGCCGTGCCGCCGGATGCGCTGCGCACCATGCTGCTGCCGGCCGCGGTGGCCCTGGCGGGCATCACGGCGGGCACGCTGTACCAGAAGCGGTTCTGTGCGTCGTTCGACCTGCGCACCGGCTCGGTCATCCAGTTCGTGCCGTGCCTGCTGGCGACGGCCGCCGCGGCGGCGGCCACGGAAGCCATGCAGGTGAACTGGAGCGGCTCGTTCGTCTTCGCCCTGGCCTGGCTGGTGGGCGTGCTGTCGCTCGGGGCCGTGAGCCTGCTGAACCTGCTCATCCGCCGCGGCAGCGCGGTGCGGGTGGCGAGCCTGTTCTATCTGACGCCGCCCACCACGGCGCTGATCGCCTGGGGGCTGTTCGGCGAAACCCTGGCCGGGCTGTCCCTGGTGGGCATGGTGGTCACGGCGCTGGGCGTCTGGCTGGCGCGGCGATCCGGCTGAGCCGCGCCGCGTCGCGTGGTCAGATGGGGGCGCGCAGGCCGGCCACGGCCAGCGGTTGCACCGACTTCGCATCGGCCGCCGCCACCGTGGTGGTGGTGGCAGTGGATTGCGCCATCACCTGCGCGTACTCCTTGTCGGCCAGCGCGCCCACGCCGCTGAGGATGGCGGTGGTGGTCAGGGCGGCGAGGACGAGGGCGGCGGGCTGGAAGCGGGTCATGGTGGGCTCCTGGGGGGCGTGTCGGTGTGTCGGTATGGCTGCACTCTAGGAGCCGCAGCCGGCCCCGGCCAGCGGCGTGCGACCGGCTGCAGGCGCGGCCGATCAACGGCATGCCGCCCGGAATGAACGGCAGGCCGGAACGCCGCCTGCCCGCCACGGGGACCGCTTGTCCCGCCCCCAGGAGGCCCCCATGACGCAGGCCGAACCGCGCCCACCCACCGACGCCGACGCCGACGTCGTCGAGACGCTCACCCAGCTGGAGCACCGCTTCTGGCGCGCGCTGGTGGACGAGGACATCGACACCGCGCTGGGCCTGCTGTGCGAGCCAGCCCTGCTGGTCAGCACGCACGGCTCGGTGCAGTTCGACCATGCCACCTACCGCCGCATGGCCGAGCAGGGCCCGATGGTGGTGAAGGATTTCCAGATCACCGACCTGCAGGTGCTGATGCCCACCCCCGACACCGCCGTGATGACCTACTGCGTGGTGCAGACCCTGTCGGTGCGCGGCGAGCCCGGCGAGATCGTGCAGCGCATGACCGACGCGTCCACCTGGGTGCGGCAGGGCGACCGCTGGCGCTGCGCGCTGCACACCGAGACGCCGCTGGACGAGCCGGGCAGGGGCGAGAGTGATTCGTGACGTTCATCACGCTTGACGCGTGAAGCGATTTATTCGCTCAGGCGGCGACTTCATCGCCGGCTTCAGCGGCCGATCGTGATGCACGGCACGGTTCGTGGCAGGTGAGGGCGCCTGCCGGCCGGCCGCAGGAGTTGCCGTTGACCGATCGTTTGCTGTGCCGCCGCGCTGCGCGGCGGCTGGGTGCCGTGGTGCCCGCGTGCGTGCTCGCCCTGGCGTCCACCGGTGTCCTCGCCCAGGGGGCGTGGCCGGAGAACACGCCGGAAGGCGCCATGTCCGCCACCACCTCGCCCACCACTACCGCGCCCACCACCACCGCGCCCACCTACCTGCTGCCCGTGGTGGAGTACTTCCGTGACCGGCAGTACAGCATCGGGCTGGTGCGCACCGGGGCGAGCGGTGGCGCCGCATGGGTGGGCGCGGTGGCACCCGACCGGCGCATCCGCGGCCACGGGCCGTGGTTCGTGGTGGGCGACCGCACGGTGTCCGGCAGCACGGTGTCGCACTCGGTGCCCAAGCGGCTGGTCTACACGCATGACCGCGTGGCCCAGGTGGTGGACCTCACCGACCGCGGGGTGATGCCCGTGCCGCGCCCCTTGGGCAACGGCCGGCCCATCTGCCAGATGAACCGCGTCGTCCAGGTGTCACCCCTGGCGGGCGGGGCCTGGCTGGAAGGTCACCCCTACTGGGACGACACCGAGCCCTGGACCAGCTGCGACACCTCGCAGACGCTGTACCTGCCGCTGAATGCCGGGTCGACCACGCCGGCCATCACCTTCCCGGCCGGCTTCCACCTGGTGGAGCCGGTGGTGGCCGGCAACGGCAGCCTGCTGGGCTACCTGGGGCATGACGGCACCGTGCTGCGCTGGCTGGCGCCCGACCGGCGCACCTTCAGGCCGGTGACCGGCGCGAACACCTTGCCCTACGCCCAGCCCCTGGCCAGCCTGCCGGACGGCCGCACGCGCCTGTACACCTCCAATCGGCAGGTCTTCCGCCTCACCGTGACCGACACCACCGTCAGCATGGCGGCGCTGAACGTGAGCGCGCCGTACGAGACGCCCATGCTGAACGATGCGACCGAGTTCTTCTGGACCGTGGGCCAGTCGCTGGTGAAGGCCGGGCGCACGGGCGCCTACAGCGTGCTGTCGGTGCCCATGTACAACGCCGAGCTGGTGGTGACGCCGGCCGGGCCGGTGCGGCTGGGTGGCACGCAGCTGGAGCTGGTGCACAAGGCCACGGGCGTGCGCAGCACCGTGGACCTGCATCCGCTGCAGTGCAGCCGGACGGACGGCCTGGGCTGGTCGGGCCAGCATGTGTACTTCCTGTGCGGCAGCTACACCGGCCCCGGTGGCACCTTCCGCCGCGCCACCGTGGGCAGCGCCGGCATCGTGCTCGACCCGTCCTGGTCGCGCGCCGTGCCCGCCACCTGGCAGTACCAGTACAGCGGGCAGGTCACGAACGGCTCGCCGCGCGTCGAAAAGCTGCTGACGATGGCGGAATCGCAGGACACGCTGGGCCATGCCTGGGCGGATGCCGGGCGCTACACACAGGTGGACCTGGCCTCCGGCGTGGCCACCGTGCTCGGCACCGCCTACCAGTCCTACGACCTGTGGTTCGAGCCGTCCGCCTATGCCAGCAGCTTCGCCGGCCGCAGCGTGGGCTGGACCACGCCGGTGCTGCGCGTGCCCTTCACGCCCAACAGCGGGCCCCGCGAGGAGCGGCTGTTCGGCTACCTGCCCGGCACGGCCTCTTCGCTGAGACTCATCCGCCGGTCGGCCACGGACTGAACGTCCGCCGCCGAGGCGAGCCGGTTGCGGCCGGCCCGCTTGGCGAGGTAGAGCGCGGTGTCGGCGCCCTCCAGCAGCGCGCCCACCGTGCCGCCAGTGGCCGGGCGCATCACGTGCAGGCCCACGCTCACCGACACCCGGCCCAGCGGGCTGGCCGGGTGCGGCAGGCCCAGGCGCTCCAGCCGCTCGATGAGGCGGCGCGCCACGTGCTCGGCGCCGGCGCGGTCGGTCTGCGGCAGCAGCACGGCGAATTCCTCGCCGCCCCAGCGCGCCACCAGGTCACCCGGCCGCCGCTGCACCCCGGCCACGGCCGTGGCCACGCGCTTCAGGCACTCGTCGCCCTGGGCGTGGCCGAGCTGGTCGTTGTAGGCCTTGAAGTGGTCCACGTCGATCATCAGCAGCGCCAGGCTGGAGCCGTCGCGCCGGGCGCGCTGGATTTCCTCGGTGGATTGCTCGTCGAACTGGCGCCGGTTGGGCAGGCCGGTCAGCGCATCGCGGGCGGCCAGGCGGGCCAGGCGCTGGTTGGCCTGGTCCAGCTGGGCCATGGCCTGCCGCATGTGCTCCTCGGCCTGCTTGCGGGCGGTGATGTCGGTGCGGATGGCGATGTACTGGTCGGGCTTGCCGCGGGCGTTGAGGAAGGGGACGATCGTGGCCTGCACCCAGTAGGGCGTGCCGTCCTTGGCGCGGTTGAGCACTTCGCCCTTCCAGATGCCGCCCTGGGCCACGGTGCGCCACATCTCGCGCCAGAAGGCGGTGTCGTGGTGGCCCGAGCGCACGATGCGGTGGTTCTGCCCGACGAGCTCGTCGCGGCGGTAGCCCGACAGGCTGCAGAAGTGGTCGTTGGCGTGCACGATGGTGCCGTGCACGTCGGTGATGGCCACCACCGCATGCTCGTTGATGGCCTTTTCCAGGTCAGCCAGCCGTCGGTGCGCGCGGGCCAGCTGCCGGGCGTCGCGCTCGTGGCGGGCCGCGGCGCAGCGGTTGCGCCAGACGGCCACGCCCAGCACGCCCAGCAGCGCGCCCACCACCACGACGTCGCGCCAGGCGGTCTGGCGCCAGGCGGCCAGCACATGCGAGCGCGACACACCCACCACCAGCGTGAGCGGGTAGCCCGTGACCCGCGTGAAACCGTGGATGCGTTCCACCCCGTCCACCGGCGACCGGAAGCTCACGTTGCCGCGTTCGCGGCGCTCGGCCAGGGCGGCGTACACGGGCGTGTGCGACAGGTCCGTGCCGATGGCGCCCTCCACCACCGGGTGGCGCGCCAGCAGAACGCCGTCCGCGGTGTTCAGTGCCACCACGCCGTCGGGGCCCAGGTCCAGCTCCTGGAAGTGGGCCACCAGCTCCGACACCTGCATGGGCACCACCACCACGCCGGCAAAGCGCCCGTCGCGCCCGGTGAGCCGCCGCGACAAGGGGATGACCCAGGGCGAGCCGGCGGCGGCCCGGTAGGCGTGGCCCACGTGCAGCGTGTCGCGCGCCGTGCGCTGGTGGTGCTGGAAGAACTCGCGCCCCGCCGCCCCGGCGTGGCCCCGGGCGTCGCTGTAGGAGCTGGCCACCAGCGCCCCGCGGGCGTCGTACACCAGCACGTCCTGCAGCCCGGTGTGCAGCACGGTCTGGGCGATCACCGTGTCGCGCAGCACCTGGGCGGTGTCGGAATCGGGCACCGTGCCGTCGAGCAGGGTGGTGACGATGCGGATCACCATGTCGGCCTGGCCCGCCAGCGCGGCGGTGTGGCTGTCCAGCACCGCCGCCAGGTTGCGGGTGTCGCGCTCGGCGGTGGCCACCGCGTCGTTGTAGCCGCGCAGCTCAAGCACGGCCGTGAGCAGCATGATCACCAGGGCACAGGCGACGGAGATCCACACGGCCCGGGAGGCCGAGACGCCGATGCGGAAGGACGAGCTGAACAGGGGCACGGTGCGTGGATGAAAGGCGTGTCGGCGACATCGGCCGTCGCGTGCACACCTGCAGCGCGGCGGGCCCCGCGTTGGACGCCGCGCAAGCGCGCCGCAGCGAAAGCGCCGCGCCGTGAAGTCCGCCACGTGGTTACCCGCGGTTGCACCGACAATCGCGCATGACCGTTTCCCCTGCCGCCGCGCCCGCCCCGGGCGCCGCCCCCACGCCGTCCCCTGCCGCTGCCCCCACCGCCGCCCCGGCGCAGCCCGCCACCAGCGGCCCGGCCTTTTCCACGCTGCCGCTGGCGCCCCATGTGCTGGCCAACCTGCAGCAGCTCGGCTACGAGCGCATGACCGCCATCCAGGCCGCCAGCCTGCCGCTGGCCCTGGCCGGCCAGGACCTGATCGCCCAGGCGCGCACGGGCAGCGGCAAGACCGCCGCCTTCGCGCTGCCCCTGCTGGCCAACCTGAATGCCCGGCGCTTTGCCGTGCAGGCCATGGTGCTGTGCCCCACGCGCGAGCTGGCCGAGCAGGTGTCGCAGGAAGTGCGCCGCCTGGCCCGCGCCGAGGGCGACATCAAGGTGCTCACGCTGTGCGGCGGCGCCACCTTCGCGCCGCAGGCCACCAGCCTGGCGCATGGCGCCCATGTGGTGGTGGGCACGCCCGGCCGCATCCAGGACCACCTGGAGCGCGGCACGCTGGACGTGCAGGCCCTGAACACCCTGGTGCTGGACGAAGCCGACCGCATGCTCGACATGGGCTTCGCCGAGGACATCGCCGCCATCGTGCGGCACTGCCCGGCCACGGCCAAGCGCCAGACGCTGCTGTTCTCGGCCACCTACCCGGACAACGTGGCCCAGCTCGCCGCGCGCTACCTGCGCGAGCCCAAGGAGGTGCGCCTGGCGGAGAAGAACGAATCCGCCGCCCAGGTGGTGCAGCGCTTCTACGAGGTGGCCGAGGACCAGCGGCTGCACGCCGTGGGCCTGCTGCTGGCGCACTTCCGCCCCGAGCGCACCATTGCCTTTTGCAACACCAAGCAGCAGTGCCGCGACCTGGTGGCCGTGCTGCAGGCGCAGGGCATCGTGGCGCTGGAGCTGCACGGCGACCTGGACCAGCGCGACCGCGACCAGGTGCTGGTGCGCTTTGCCCAGCGCAGCGCCAGCGTGCTGGTGGCCACCGACGTGGCCGCGCGCGGCCTGGACATCGCCGGGCTGGACGCCGTGATCAACGTGGACATCACCCCCGACCCCGAGGTGCACGTGCACCGCGTGGGCCGCACCGGCCGCGCCGGCCAGGTGGGCCAGGCCTTCAGCCTGGCGAGCATGGACGAGATGGGCCGCGTGGGCCGCATCGACGAGCTGCAGGGCCGGCCCAGCCAGTGGCACCCGCTGGCCGAGCTGCAGGCCGCCCCGGGCGCGGCGCCGCTGCGCCCGCCCATGGCCACCCTGCAGCTGCTGGGCGGCCGCAAGGAGAAGATCCGCAAGGGCGACGTGCTGGGCGCCATCACCAAGGATTTCGGCTTCGACGGCGCCGACGTGGGCCGCATCGACGTGAACGACTTCAGCACCTACGTGGCCGTGCGCCGCGAGGTGGCTGACTCGGTGCTCAAGGCCCTGAACACCGGCAAGGTGAAAGGCCGCTCGGTGAAGGCGAGGCGGCTGTGAGGGGCGAGGGCACGGCCACCTTCGACTCGCTCGGCCTGGCGCCCGCGCTGCGCCGCGCCGTGGCTGAGCTGGGCCACACGGCGCCCACCGCCATCCAGGCCGCGGCCGTCCCACCCGCGCTGCAGGGCCGCGACGTGATCGGCTGCGCCCACACCGGGTCGGGCAAGACACTGGCCTTCGGCCTGCCGCTCATGCAGCGCCTGGACCGCTGGCGCCCCGCCTGGCGCCGCACCTACGCGCTGGTGCTCGTGCCCACGCGCGAGCTGGCCATGCAGGTGGGCCGCACGCTGCAGGCCCTGGCCACCCACCTGGCCGAGCCGCCCCGCGTGGCGGTGGTCTTCGGCGGCGTGTCGGTGAACACCCAGATGCTGGGCCTGCGCGGCGGCGCCGAGGTGGTGGTGGCCACCCCCGGCCGCCTGCTGGACCTGGTGGGCCGCAACGCGGTGAAGCTCGACGACGTCGAACTGCTGGTGCTGGACGAGGCCGACCGCCTGCTGGACGAAGGCTTCGCGGATGAGCTGGGGCGCCTCACCGCGCTGCTGCCGCCCCAGCGCCAGGCGCTGTTCTTCTCCGCCACCTTCCCGCCGGCGGTGGAGCAGCTGGCCGGCACGCTGGCCCTGCACGAGCCCGTGCGCGTGGACGCGCCCGACACGGCCGACGGCGGCCGCCCCGACATCACCCAGCGCGCCATCGAGGTGGACGAGCCGAAACGCACCCCCCTGCTGCGCCACCTCATCGGCCAGGCCGACTGGCAGCGCGTGCTCGTCTTCGTGGCCACGCGCTACGCCACCGAACACGTGGCCGACAAGCTGCGCCGCCACGGCATCCCCGCCGCCGCCTTCCACGGCGAGCTGAGCCAGGGCGCCCGCACGCGCGTGCTCAACGAGCTGCAGCGCGGCCAGCTGCGCGTGGTGGTGGCCACCGACATGGCCGCCCGCGGCCTGCACATCGCCGACCTGCCCGTGGTGGTGAACTACGACCTCCCACGCTCCCCCGCCGACCACACCCACCGCATCGGCCGCACCGCCCGCGCCGGCGCCAGCGGCCTGGCCATCAGCTTCATCACCCCCGCCGGCGAGCCGCACTTCCGGCTGATCGAGAAGCGGCAGGGGGCGAGGGTGGCGCGGGAGAGGGTGGAGGGGTTCGAGCCGGTGGGGCCAGGGCAGGGCGCCGAGGGGAGCGCCGCGGTGGGCACCGGTGGGGTGAAGGGGAAGAGGAAGAGCAAGAAGGACAAGCTGCGGGAGGCGGCTTCCAGGGCGGCGCGGCCATGACCCATGGGACGTGAGGCCGTGTTCGGCCCACCTCGACACGCCGGAGAATCTCTTCTGCGGGAGAACGGAAGCAGCGCATCCCACAGTGGCTGCCGTGCCGTCTCCCTCGAAGAGTGCAGGACCGTCAATGTGTGCCTGGCCCCAAGCGCGGGAGCCGCGCACGCCAGCAGAGGAAGCCCATGAACAAGCCCCACGTCGCCGTGATTGTCGGCAGCAACCGCAGGGAATCGATCAACCGACAGCTGGCCGAAGCGCTGGTCGGCCTGATCGGTGATCGCGCCGAAACGTCCTTCGTCCGCATCGATGACCTGCCGATGTACAACCCGGACCTGGAGCCCGAGCGCCCGGAAGCAGTGACCCGGTTCACCCGGGAGGTGAAAGCCGCGGACGCCGTGTTGATCGTGATGCCGGAACACAACCGCTCGCTACCGGCCGTGCTCAAGAACGCGATCGATTGGGGATCCAAGCCCGCGAACGACAACGTCTGGAGCGGCAAGCTGGCGGCGATCACCGGCACCTCGCCGGGTGCCATCGGCACGGCAGTGGGCCAGCAGCACCTGCGGCAGATTCTCGGCATCCTCGGTGCCCTGGTGATGGGCGGCGAGGCGTACCTCACCTACAAGCCGGACCTGATCGAGGACGGCCGCATCACCAACGAGGGAACGCGGATGTTCCTGCAGGCTTACATCGACAAGTTCATGGGCTTGGTGGCGAAACTGAGCGGGGCGACTCAGACCTGAGGCCAGGGCCCTCCGCGGCAACGAGGCGGGTTGCCGCAAGTCCGCCTTCGCGCCGTCGATCGCATTGGCGGAGGTGGTGGAGTCCTGGACCGCTCGATAGCTGCGGATCGCGCGCCGTCTGAGTGCTTCAGACTGAGCGCGGACGCTCAGTCAGCAACGGCGGCTGTTTCCGATACCTACGGTCGCCGACGCGCGCGCGATCAAGACTGGTTGGAAGAGGACCGCGGGACTTGAGTGTGACGAGCCATTCTGCCTCCGCTGGAAGCGGGTTGGTTCCGGATGCGCTATCCTGCGTAAGGGAGGAGCAGGATGTGTATATCACGCGCATAAAGGTTAGGAACTTCCGCTCACTTGTAGACGCGGAGATATTTCCAGCGAACTACACGGTGCTTGTAGGCCCGAATGACTCGGGGAAGAGCAACGTCCTACGAGCCCTCAATCTGTTCTTCAACCAGCAAACCGACGTCGGACAGAGCCTTGTTTTCGACCAAGATTACAGCCAGAAGGCTGTCACTCGGGCGAACAGAGCGAAGCAGATTGAGATCGAGCTGGAATTTAAGCCCCCCGTCAACTACACGGATAATGAGCCGGTAGTTTGGAAGAAGGTGTGGCGCGATGGAGCCGCTGCTCCCTTCTCAGAAGACCTGCGCAAGGTAGGCGGCGGGGAGTTCAGTCCAAGATCTAGGACAGAGTATTGGATTCGGCAGATCGGCTACGAATACGTCCCTGCAATTCGCGGCAAGGAGTTCTTCGCAACTCTAAAGAGGCGATTGCACAACACCCTTGCCGACACCATCGCCCCCCGGTTGGCATCCGCATCTGGGAGCTTTCTCGGGAACATCCGCAAAGAAGTTGGGAATATCGAACAAGAGGCGCGTAGGCTCTTCGATCTCAAGACCGAATTCTCTCTTCCCAATGATCTGGGAAGCCTCTTTGAGATTCTCGATTTGAAGACTGCTGACAAACACGCGGCAACACCTCTTCAGAATCGCGGAGATGGGATCCAAGGTCGCCACATACCAGTCATCCTCCGATTCCTGGCGGAGCAGCGGAAGACCAACTTCGCGCGAGGCAAACCGCCGCCCGAGACGGTCTGGGGGTACGAGGAGCCCGAGAATAATCTTGAACTCGCCAAACAGATGGAGGAGGCTGACGAGTTCTTGCGCTGCTCAAGTTCGATTCAAGTGTTGCTAACCACGCATTCGCCGGCCTTCTACGGAGTGAGCAAGGTGCATGCGCAGGCGAACACTTGGTTCGCCTTGCGTAGCGAGGGCCGCACCGAGTTCCAAAGCTCCGCGACGACGCAGAGTCTGGACGAAGGCCTGGGGCTCATGCCCTTTGTAGAACCGTACCTTCAGAAGGCAGTACAGCAACGCTCGGAGATGCTGGAGCAACTCAAGAAGCTTCACTCGCAGTCACTGCACGTCGACCGGGCCGTCCTCTGTCTTGAAGGGGGTACGGACAAGGAAGTTCTGGAGGCTGCCTGCAAAGCGATCTTTGGAGCCTCTCTGCCCTTCGAGATCGTTGCAAAGCCAGGCCTGGGTGCTGGTGTTGGGTGGGCTGTAGGCTATGCGACAGCGCGTGCCGTTCTCCCAGACCTCAAATCGAAGACGGCTGTCCTCTTCGACGACGACGATGCCGGCAAGGAGTCTCGCCAGACCTTGTCACAGCGATTGAAAGCGGTTGATCGGGCCGAGAGAGTCAAGACCTTCAAAGTCGGGAAAGACAAAGCTGATGATGTTCTTCGCAAAGTTGTCCAGGCTGGCTTCCAGATTTCAATAGCGCTAGAAGAGATCTGTGGAAATGCAGCTTGGGATCACGCAGAGGAAAAGGGCTGGCTGGAGCCGCGGCCAGACGTCGTTAAACAAAACGCCGACAAGATGGGCGCCGAAGATTCCTTCGTTGAACTGGTGGATCGGCGTCTCGCTGACGTGAGTTGCCGGCGCTTAGTTCGAATGCGGGTGTCTGGGGACCGCAAGGGGCAGTTCGCGAAGTTTGTAGCCAAGCAGATCGAAAGTACGGGCACGGTGCCCCCCTCCCTGGAAAAACTGGTCAGATCCATTCATGAGTACTTTTCGTAAGCGGGGCAAGAACTCTGCGGCCCCGAGATGGGATGTCCGCTTTTCGACCTCGTGCCGGCGATTGTGATTCTGCAGGTCAGAGTTGCTCTAGGACCGCATTGCAGTCGAGACCAAGAACTTGGCGTATGGCGGCGACCCGTCGCAGCCGATGCGTGGCGGCCATGCAGGAACGCTCCGACGGGCAGAACCGCCTCCTTCAGAGGTACTTGTGCTGCAAGCGCACCGCGGTGGCCACGAGTTGGGGAGCCGGTGTGTTTGAATGCCGACGAAGCGTGCGCTGCGCTGGACAAGGGCTCGCTTGGCCTCGTGCTCGTATTCCGCGGACTCCGAAGAGCGACAAGTCCTTGGCAGTGCGCGGCTGTGGCCGGTATCCGCATACGAGGGCGTTCCGGAGAACCAGAAATCGGTGCCGTTCCGCCGCGCCCTCGCACGACGTTTCTGATTCTCCGAAACAGGTCAGCGGCAACCGGTTGCCGCCGAACCCCTCACACCACCGGCGGCTCCGTCTCCCGCTGCCAGAACCGGTGCCGCGCCACCGCCGCGGTGAACGCCGCCAGCGCCGGCTCCAGCCCCTGGCCGTCGTCGCGCACCAGGGCGTCGTCCTCGTCCTCCAGCGATATGCCGGCGGCTTGCAGCAGGGCGACGCCGTCGCCCAGCACCAGCAGGGCCTTGCAGTGGCGGTACTGCTGCTGCACGAATTCCACCGCGCGGCCGTCGGCCATCAGGCCGTCGGCGGCGCCGGGGGCCACCACGGCGGCGTCGAAGAGCACGGGGGGTGAGTTCTCCAGCGAGGCGTCGGCTTCCAGGGCGTCGCCGGCGGCGGTGGCCACGGGGCCGATGCGGCTGGCCACCACGCGGGGCACGGCGCCTTCGCGCAGCAGGGCGGCCTGCAGGGCGGCCACGGCGTCGCCGTCCACGCCGGGGCCCACCAGCAGGGCGATCTGGCGGGTGCGGATGCCGCCTTCGCCCGGGTGGGCGAAGAGCGACAGGGCGGGTGACTGCGCCACCTCGGGCTCGGGCGGCGCGTCGATGGCGCGCGGCATGGGCGGCGGCAGTTCCATGCCCAGGCCGGCGGCCACTTCGGCGGCCAGTTCCTCACTGGCGTTGCGCAGCGAGGCCAGCATGCGCTGGCGGATGGCCGGCACGGTGAGCTTGCTCAGCTCGAAGCGGAAGGCGCCGGCGATGTGCGCCTGCTCGATGGGCGTCTGGCTCTCGTAGAACAGCCGCGCCTGGGCGTAGTGCTCGGCGAACTTCTCGGGCTTGCCGCGCAGCTTGTCCTCGGCCACGGGCTGGGGAAAGGACACGAAGCCGGTGGCGGCGCCGGCCTGGAAGGGGCAGCCGCCGGCCAGCGAGTTGGGCTCGTAGTTCACGCGGCCGCGGTGGATGGCCTGGCGGTGGAAGCCGTCGCGCTGGTTGTTGTGCACGGGCGCCACCGGCGCGTTGATGGGGATCTCGTGGAAGTTGGGGCCGCCCAGGCGGGTGATCTGGGTGTCCACGTAGGAGTGGATGCGCCCGGCCAGCAGCGGGTCGTTGCTGAAGTCGATGCCCGGGATGACGTGCGCGGCGCAGAAGGCCACCTGCTCGGTCTCGGCGAAGAAGTTGTCGGGGTTGCGGTCCAGCACCATGCGGCCCACGGGGATGAGCGGCACCAGCTCTTCGGGCACGATCTTGGTGGCGTCCAGGATGTCGAAGCTGAAGGCCTCGGCCTGCGCCTCGGTGAAGACCTGCAAGCCCAGCTCCCACTCGGGGTATTCGCCCGCGTCGATGGCCTCCCAGAGGTCGCGGCGGTGGAAGTCGGGGTCGGCGCCGCTGATCTTGACGGCCTCGTCCCACATCAGCGAGTGGGTGCCCAGCTTGGGCGTCCAGTGGAACTTGCAGAACACCGATTCGCCCTGCGCGTTCACGAGGCGGAAGGTGTGCACGCCGAAGCCCTGCATCATGCGGTAGCTGCGCGGGATGGCGCGGTCGCTCATCACCCACATCAGCATGTGGGTGGATTCGGGCATCAACGAGACGAAGTCCCAGAAGGTGTCGTGCGCCGACGCGGCCTGGGGCAAGGCGTGGTGCGGCTCGGGCTTCACCGCGTGCACGAGGTCGGGGAACTTCATCGCGTCCTGGATGAAGAACACCGGGATGTTGTTGCCCACCAGGTCCCAGTTGCCCTCGTCGGTGTAGAACTTGACGGCGAAGCCGCGCACGTCGCGCGCGGTGTCGAAGCTGCCGCGCTCGCCCTGCACGGTGGAAAAGCGCACGAACACGGGGGTGCGCTTGCCCTCGGCCTGGAAGGGCGCGGCGCGGGTCAGCTCGGGCACGGCGCGGGTGCACTCGAAGTAGCCGTGGGCGCCGGAGCCGCGCGCATGCACGATGCGCTCGGGGATGCGCTCGTGGTCGAAGTGGGTGATCTTCTCGCGGAGGATGAAGTCCTCCAGCAGCGTGGGCCCGCGCAGGCCGGCCTTGAGCGAATTCTGGTTGTCGGCGATGCGCACGCCCTGGTTGGTGGTAAGCACCTGGCCGGTCGAATCCGCGCGCACGCGGTCCAGCGGCGCGATGGTGGCGTTCACGCCCAGGGCCGGCTCGCCCGAGCCCACCTTGTCCGAGGCGTTCTGCTCGCTCAGCGTGCTGCCGGTGGCGGGCAGGCTGTTGGTGTCCAGGTGCTGGCCTTCGGGCGGGTTGACGGCGTTGGCGCGGCCGTGCTCGGCGGCCTTGTTGGCGTTGTGCGGCATGCCGCCGGCCAGGGCCTGGGCGTCTTCACTGCGCGCGGCGGGCAGGTCACCGGCGGGGCCGGGTGCGGCATGGGCGGGTGCGCCCACGGTCTTGCGGGCGGCGGCCTGGGTGGCGGTGGCGCGGCGGCCCGCCGTGGGGCGGCCGCCGGCGGGCGGGGTGGTCTTGGGCATGGGCGGGGCTCCGGGTGGTCGGGCGCCGGTGGTGGCGCCGGGGCCTGCATGGCAAACCCCGCGCCCGCCGGCGGCATCACCCGCTTCAGCGGCGCCCGCCGGCGCGCTCGCTCACACCCACAGCCGGTAGAGCCAGAAGGACTCGTCCTCGACGAAACGCTGGGCGAACTCGCCGGGGGTGAAGCCGGTGATGCGGCGCGCCGTGCGTACCAGATGCGCCTGGTCGGCGAAGCCCTCCTCCTGCGCCAGGCCGGCCCAGTCGAAGGGCAGGCCGGCGGCGTGGCGCTCACGCGCGGCGAAGAACACGCCCTCGGTGCGCACCAGCGCCTGCCAGTCGCGCAGCGAGCGGCCGCTGTGCGCCTTGATGCGCCGCTCCACCTGGCGCGGGCTGTGGGTGCGGCGCCATTCGTGTGCCTGCCAGGCGAGCCGGTCCACCCAGTGGCGGCCCAGCTGGCGCAGCGACGGCGCGTCGCCCGTGCGGCCGTGCAGCGCCTGCCAGCGCGGCGCCAGGTGCTGCACCAGCGCGGCCAGCGTGGCGTCGTCGTCGGGGGCGGCCAGCAGCGCGTCCAGCAGCGGCGCCCAGGCGTCGCCCAGCACGGCAGGGGCCGGCACGAAGCGGTCCACCAGCGCGGCCGGGTCCAGGCCGAAGAGGCCGCGCGCCACCTCGGCGGTGAAGCACAGCATGCCGCCTCGGCCATTGGCGGGCGCCCAGCTCACCACCGGCTGCGATTGGCTGCCCGAGACAACCACCGGCGCGTCGAACGGCGTCCAGCGCCCGTCGCGCCCCACGAGGCCATAGGGCACGCCGCCGTGGTACCACGACAGGCCCAGCAGCGGCGAGGCGGGGAAGTGCGACAGCCGCTGGGCGTCGTCCAGGCCGAGCGGGCGGTTGTCGCGGCAGAGGATGGCCACCAGCGCCCCCTGCAGGGCCGGCGGCGCGCGGTGCAGCCGGTCGGCCGGCGGCAGGCCGGGCACGGGCTGGGCCCGCGGCGCGCGTGTCAGCGGGTCGGGGCAGGGCAGGGGCGGGCGGTCCGACATGGGGGCAGTGTAGGCAGCGCGGGCCGCATGTCGTTTGCGTTCAAGACGGCGCGCGGCGGCGGGCCCAGCATGGCGGCCATGGCACACACCACCACGAGCCCCCCTTCCGGCGCTCCCTCCAGCACGCCCGGCACCCTCTGGCCGCCCGGCCCCCGCGCCTTCACCGGCTGGAGCCATCTGCGCGCCATGTCGCGCGATCTGCTGGGCGCCGTGCAGCGCTGGCAGCAGGCCCACGGCGACGTGGTGCACCTGCGCATCTGGCCCGAGCACGAGGTGGTGGTGATGGACCCGGCGCTGGCGCGCGAGCTGCTGGTGAACCACCACGACGCGCTGCAGCGCTGGGAGCGCGGGCTGCAGGTGTTCGCCCAGGTGCACGGGCGCAGCGTGCTGGTGGCCGAGGGCGAGCCCTGGCAGCGCCAGCGCCATGCGCTGCAGCCGGCGTTCGCACCCAAGGCCGTGCAGGCCTTCGTGCCCACCATCGCCGGGGCGGCGGCCGACGCGCTGCGCGCCTGGCCGGCACGCCATGTGCGCTACCCGGTGGAAAGCGCCATCACCTCGCTGGCCATGGACGTGATCATGCGGCTGCTGTTCTCCAGCCGCATCGGCGCCGACGCGCGCGCCGCGGAACAGGCGGTGCACACCATCGGGGTGGTGGCCGACCAGGAGATGTACTGGCCCGCGAGCTGGCCCGACAGCATGCCGTGGAAGCGGCCCAAGCGCGAGGCGCTGGCCACGCTGCGCGGGCTCATCGACCGGCAGGTGCAGGCGCGCCGCGCGATGGCCGCCGCCGACTGGCCCGACGACCTGCTCAGCCGCCTGCTGCGCTTGCAGCAGGATCACCCCGGCGTGTGGACCGACACCACCGTGCGCGACGAGTGCATGACCACCTTCCTGGCCGGCCACGAGACGCTGGCCGCCACGCTCACCTGGTGGGCGGCCTGCCTGGCGGCGCACCCGGCCGCGCAGCAGCGCGCGGCCGAGGAGGTGGCCGCGCGCCTGCAGGGCCGGGCACCCGACGCGCAGGACATCGACGCGCTGCCCTGGCTGCGCCAGACGCTGCAGGAGACGCTGCGCATGTACCCGGCCGCGCCGGTGCTGTTCAGCCGGCGCAGCACCCGGGCCATCCCGCTCGGGCCGTGGCAGCTGCCGGCGCGCACGCTGTTCCTGGTGCCCGTGCACCGCCTGCACCACGACCCGCGGGTGTTCGCCGAGCCACAGGCCTTCCGGCCCGAGCGCTTCGGCCCCGACGCGCCGCCCCTGCCGCGCGGCGCCTGGCTCCCCTTCGGCGTGGGCCCGCGCGTGTGCCTGGGCCAGCATCTGGCCATGGCCGAGATGACCGTGGTCGCCGCGATGCTGCTGCAGCGCTTCCGCCTGGCGCCCGCCGACGGCGAGCCGGCGCCGCGGCCGGTGATGCACGTGACGCTGCGGCCCGAGCGGCCGCTGCATCTGCAGCTGCTGCCGCCGCCGGGCGGGCGGGGGTGAGCGACATGCCCACCCTCTACCTGGCCGCGGCCGTCATCGCCGTGCTCACGGGCGTGGTGCACTCGGTGCTGGGCGAGTGGCTCATCTTCCGGCACCTGCGCGATGGCGGGCTGGTGCCGCGCCGAGGCGCCCCCCCGCTGCGTGAGCGCCACGTCCGCATCCTCTGGGCCACCTGGCACCTGGCCACGGTGTTCGGGTGGGCGTTCGCGCGGGTGTTGCTGCGGATGGGCATGGGCCAGCCGCTGTCGGTGCGGCTGGTGTCGGGCGCCATGGTGTCCGCCTACCTGGGTGGCGCCGTGCTCGTGCTCGTGGGCACGCGAGGCAGGCACCCGGGCTGGGTGGCGCTGGGCGCCGTGGCGGCGCTCACCGCCGCTGCCGCTGCCAGCACATAGCAAGCGAGGTACCCGCATGACCCGTTAGGCAGGGGGTGGCGGCGGCATGGGTGGCGTCCCAGACTGGCGCCGCACTTCCAAGGAGCTCACCATGCCACGCACCTCACCTCGCCTCGTCCTGGCGGCCGTCCGCGCCGCCGCCCGTGCCTTGTGGCGGGCGGCCCGGGCCGCCGTCCTGCCGGGCGCCGTGGCGGCGCTTGCGGGGGCGCCCGCCGTGGCCGCCCCGCCGGTGTTCGCCATCACCTCGATCGCCGAAGGCTGCCTGGCGCGCTTTCTCAACGACAAGGCGCAGACGGTCGTGGTCTGCGGCGAGGAGTACCTCTGGACGCCTGGCGAGGGCATGAAGCCGATCGCCGACCCCCCGGTTCTCGAACGAGTGGATGACCACGCACGCGCTGAACAACCACGGCGTGGTCACCGGCATGCTGGAAACCCGCTTCGGCCCACCCCCTGACCACCCCACGCATTCCTTCGTCGGGCCCGCCGGGGGGCCGATGCAGCGCATCAGCCACTGGGATCAACACATCCTTGCCTTCGGGCTGAACGATGCGGGCGTGGTGGTCGGGCAGGCCTGGAAGCAGGAGGGCACCGAGGTCATCAGCCACGCTTTCCGCTGGACGGGCGACACGCCGGCGCTGTCGCCCGGCGCACGCGAGTCCGCCGCCTTCCACATCAATGCCCGTGGGGAGATCGTGGGCCAGCGCTACATCGGCGACGGCAGCGCCCGCGCAGTCAAGCGGGGGGTGGGCGGCCGCGTGCAGCCGCTCGTGCCGACGATGAGCAGCTCGTATGGGGCCAGCCTCAACCACCGGGGCGATGTGGTGGGTGAGGTCACCGTGCCTGGCCAGGGCGTGAAGCGGGCGTTCGTCGCCTGGCACAACCAGCCGCCGCTGTTCATCGACCGACGGGACGACCCCCGAGCGACCAGCGTGGCCCTGGGCGTGAACGACCGCCGGCAGGTGGTGGGCAAGATGACCTGGGCCCCCGACCACGCGGAGGAGCCCTTCTACTGGGACGAGCAGCTGGCCGGGCCCGTCAAGCTGATGGATCTGCTCGACCCGGACGACCCGCTGCGCACACGCATCGTGAGCCTGTCGTCCCCACTGGCCATCAACAACGCCGGCCAGGTGCTGGCCCATGCCAGGGACGCGAACGGCGTCGTTCTGCCGGTGCTGCTGACGCCCCTGGCGGGCCGCTGAGCGCCGTTCAGCGCGCGGCGCTCAGGCGTCCAGGGCAGCCGGCACCGTGGTGCCCGTCCAGCCTGGCGTGAACGGGTCGGCGGCCTGGTGGCCCTCGTCCAGCTCCACCCGGTTGCGCCCGGCTTCCTTGGCGCGGTACAGCGCCGCGTCGGCGCGGGCCAGCAGGGCGGCCGCGCCGATGCGGCCATCTTCGGCCACGGCGGCGCCCACGCTGATGGTGCACGAGGTGACACCGGGCAGCCGCAGCGCCGCCACGGCGTGCCGGATCTTCTCGGCCACCACGCGGGCGCCTTGCGGGCCCGTCTCGGGCAGCAGCACCACGAACTCCTCGCCGCCGAATCGGGCGGCGCTGTCGCTGTCGCGCACGCTGCGCCGCAGCACCTGGGCCACGGCCTGCAGCACCACGTCCCCGGTGGCGTGGCCGAAGCGGTCGTTGATGCGCTTGAAGTGGTCCACGTCGCACAGCAGCACGCCCATCGGGCGGCGGTGGCGCCGGTGCTGGCTGAGCAGGCGCTCCAGCAGCTCGTCGGCCCAGCGGCGGTTGTGCAGGCCGGTGAGCGCGTCCTCGTGGGCCAGGGTGGACAGGTGCCGGTTGGCCGCGGCCAGCTCGCCGTTCACCCGGGCCAGCTCCTGCGTGCGCTCGGCCACGCGCTGTTCCAGGTGGGCGTTGGCGCCCTGCAGCGCCTGCTCGCGGTCCACCAGGTGCTCGGTCATGCGCCGCAGCGCGGTGGAGAGCTGCTCCAGCTCGGCGTTCTGGCGGCTGAGCGGCAGCCGCACGCCGCGCTCGCCGGCGTCGATGCGGCGGGCCGCGTCGGCCATGCGCACCAGCGGCCGGCTCACCCAGGCGGCGCCCAGCCAGGCCAGGGTCATCGCGGCCGCCAGCACCGCGGCACCGCAGGCCCAGGCGGTCAGGCGGGCCTGCTCGGCGCCGGCCAGCGCCTGCGCCTGCGGCTGACGCACCACCACCGTCCAGCCCAGGTCCGGCGTGCCGGGCCGGGCCGGCAGCGTGCTGGCCACGGAGAGGTAGGGCACGCCGTCGGACCAGGGCAGCAGCTGCGCCTTGGCCGCGAGGCCCTCGCGCGGCGGCGGCCGCGCGGCCACGGCGTCGGCCCCCGGGGGCTGGTGGATCACGTCCCCCTGGCGGTCCAGGATGTAGACCAGCACGCCGGCGTCGCGCGCGTCCTGCGAGCGCAGGCGACTGATCACGTCACGCACCCAGTGCCAGTCCACGTGCACGCCCAGCACGCCGGCCACCTGGCCATCGGCGGTGGGCAGGGGGGCGGCCAGGTCCACGAAGCGCAGGGGGTCGCCGCCGGCGGGCGGGGGCAGCAGGCTGGACAGCAGCTTGGCGGCGTGCACGTCGCCCAGGGTGGGGGCACGCAGGCCTTGCTGGAACCATGGGCGCATCGACACATCGGCGCCCACCAGCAGGTCCTGGCTGGCCGCGGTGACGCGGCCGTGGGTATCCACCACGCCGATCCACGCGTAGTACGGGCGGCCGGCACGCAGGCGCTCGATCTCGGCCCGCCACACTTGGGCGTCCGTGCCCACGCGCACCGCCTCGGGCGAGCTGGCCAGCAGGCGCACCTCGCGCAGCCGCTCGTGCAGGCCGTCCGCGAGCGACAGGGCCACGGCGCCCGCGATGGCGTCCAGGGCGTCCGCGCGGGCGGCCAGCTGCTGCTGGGCCAGCATGCGTGCCAGCGGAATGGTCACCGCCGCCGCCACGGCCAGGGCCAGGCAGGCGAACGCAAGGGTGAGCTGGAGGCGGAAGGCGCGGAACATGCGCGGCTTTCGGGGCGCGGCAGGCGGTCGGGGGGTGCACCATCATCCGCCCAGGCGGGCACGGCCGAAGCGCGGAATACCGGCGCGGCGGCCTGGCATTTCGGCGGGCGGTCGCCCGCCGCCCGCCAGGCGGGCCCGCGCTCAGCGCATCTCGAACAGCTCCTGGTGGAAGCGGGCGCGGGGCAGGTCGTGGGCAACGAGATCCTGGCGCAGCGACCGGCCGAAGGCCGACGGCCCGCAGAACCAGACGCTGGCCTGCTGCCAGGCGGGCACGGCCGCGCGCAGGCGGGCGCCGTCCAGGCGGCCGTCGCGCGCATCCACCCGCACGTGCAGGCGCACGCCCGCGGCGGCCGCGTCGGCGCGCAGCTTGGCGATGGCGGTCTCGTCGTACACGGCCGTGGGGTGGAACAGGTCGATCTGCTGGCCATGGCCCGGCTGGGTCGCCAGGTGCTTCATGCGGGCGATGAAGGGCGTGATGCCGATGCCCGCACCCACCCACACCTGCGGGCCGGGGCCGTCGTCGAAGGTGAAGCGGCCATAGGGGCCCTCGACCGTGACCTGCATGCCGGGGTGCAGGCGCTCGCGCAGGCGCCGGGTGTGGTCGCCCAGGGCCTTGGTGACGAACGTGATGCCGGGCTGGGCCGGCTCCCAGGCCGAGGCGATGGTGTACGGGTGCGCGCCTTCGCGCTGATCGGACGTGACGAAGGCGAACTGGCCCGCGGCGTGCCCCGGCCAGCCCGGGCCCAGCAGCACGCGGGTCTCCAGCACGTCGAGGGCGGCGTAGTCCTGGATGGTGGAGACGCGGCCCGCCACGCGGCGGTGTGCGCCGATGCGGCCACTGAGCGCCAGCACCGCGGCCACGCTGCCCGAGGCCATCAGCACCGCCAGCACCACGCCGATGGGCTGGCCCCAGTAGGCGACCTTCACCAACACCACCGAATGGAACACCAGCCCCAGGTACGCCATGGCGATGAGCGTGTGCGTGCGGGCGAAGAGGTGGTAGGGGAAGCGCTTGACCAGCGCCAGCACGATGAGCACCGCGGCGGCGTAGAACGCCCATTCGCCTACGCCCTCGGCCACGCCGCGCAGGCTGCCGAAGGCTGCCTCGAGCGTGAAGGGCGCATCGGCCGGCCCAGGCGGGCGGGGGCGCCGCTCGGGCCGCGTGAGCCAGCCCCAGCCCACCATCCACTTGGTGCCCTGCGCCATCCACCAGTGGGTCAGCGACACCCCCAGCGCGGTGATGCCCAGCCACTTGTGCAGGCGGTACATCTTGTCCAGGCCGCCCAGGGGCTTCTCCAGCCACACCGGGCGCGTGGCCAGCACCATGGCGACGCTCATCACGCCGATGGCCAGGGCGCCGCTGTACTGCATGAACACCGTGCGGAACGGGAAGTAGCCGAAGGGCTGGGGAAACAGGGTGTCCGCAGCCCACCACAGGGCCGACAGCAGGGCCAGTACGGCGATCAGGGCGATCTGGATGGGGGTCATGGTGTCAGACAGTGCGTCGTGAACAGGCCGGCGTGCATGCTGGCACGGCGGTGCCTCGGGGGCCATGGTGCGGCGTCAAGGTTTCCGGCCCATTGCTGGCGTGCGTGCCGGGTGGCGGGTTAGGCTCCCGCCATGTACACGCCCGCCCATTTCGCCGAGGCCCGCCCGAGCGAGCTCCACCGCCTCATCCGCCAGCACCCGTTGGGTGTGCTGGTGACGACCACGCCGCAGGGGCTGGATGCCAACCACCTGCCCTTCGAGCTGGAGGCCGAGCCCGCGCCGGGCCGGCTCATCGGCCATGTGGCGCGCGCCAACCCGGTGTGGCAGCAGGTGGCCAGCGGCACGCCGGTGCTGGTGGTGTTCCGCGGGGTGCAGGGCTACGTCTCGCCCAATGGCTACCCGAGCAAGGCCGACACGCACCGCGCGGTGCCCACCTGGAACTACGAGGCGGTGCATGTGCACGGCACGCTGCATGTGCACGACGACGCGCGCTTCGTGCGCGGCGTGGTGGCGCGCCTGACGCGCACGCATGAGGCCGCCGAGCCGCAGCCGTGGAAGATGGGCGATGCGCCGGCCGACTACCTCGATGCGATGGTGGCGAACATCGTGGGCATCGAGGTGCGCATCACGCGCCTGGAGGGCAAGCGCAAGCTAAGCCAGAACCGCGACGCGGCGGATCGCCTGGGGGCGGCGGCGCATGCGCGTGGCCGCGGGCTGGCCGACCTGGCTGACGCCATGCGGGACATCGCCGAGTGATGCCCGCGGGCTGACGCCGCGCAAGCCGCGCGGGCCCGCCCCGCCCAGAATGGGCCGGATCCATGTTCACTGCCTCACAGGAGAAACGCATGCAGCTGTCAGGTCAGGTGGCGCTCGTCACGGGCGCGTCGTCGGGCATCGGCCGCGCGGTGGCGCTGGCCTATGCGCGCGAAGGGGCGAAGGTCGTCGTGTCCGATGTCGTGGCCGACGGCGGCCACGGGACCGTGCGCGCCGTGCAGAGCGCAGGCGGCCAGGCCTGTTTCGTGGCGGCCGATGTGTCGCGGCCGGAGGATGGCCAACGCCTGGTGCAGGCCACGCTCGACGCCTACGGCCGGCTGGACATCGCCTGCAACAACGCCGGCATCGGCGGCCCGCAGGCGCCCACGGCCGACTACCCGGTGGACGGCTGGGACAAGGTGATCGCGGTGAACCTGTCGGGTGTGTTCTACGGCATGAAGCCGCAGATCGCGGCCATGCTGCGCACGGGCGGCGGCGCCATCGTGAACATCGCGTCCATCCTGGGCGCGGTGGCGTTCGCCAACTCGCCGGCCTACGTGGCGGCCAAGCATGGCGTGCTGGGCCTCACCAAGACGGCGGCGGTGGAGTACGCGGCCCAGGGCGTGCGCGTCAACGCCGTGGGCCCGGCCTTCATCCACACGCCCATGATCGCGGCGCTGGAGAACGAGCCGGCGGTGCAGCAGATGCTGCTGGCGCTGCACCCCATGGGCCGCCTGGGCACGCCCGAGGAGGTGGCCGAGCTGGTGCTGTGGCTCAGCTCGCCCCAGGCCAGCTTCGTGACCGGCGCCTACTACCCCGTGGACGGCGGCTACCTGGCACGCTGAGCGCCGCGCCGCAGGCCGAGCGCCATCAGCGCGCCCCAGGCCCAGTGGTCGGCCATCTGCGGCCAGAAGGCCAGGGCGGCCACGTCGGGGAAGGCGCGCGGCGCCACCACGAGCAGGTGGCACAGGCCCACCGCGGTGAGGAGTGCCAGAGCCCACCGGCCGGTGTGATGCCGGGGCAGGGTGTACGCGCAGACCAGGGCCCAGAAGGTGGACAGGGTGCCGTGCACCACGGCGGCCGCGGCGAACAACACGGGCAGCGCCTGCGCCTGCGGCAGCAGCATGCGGCCGGCCGCGCGCGTGGCTTCCCACGGGTCGCCGCCGGTGGCCAGCGCCCACGCGGTGGACGGCGCGCCGCTGAACACCGTGGCCAGCAGCCAGCCGATGAGCACGGCGCGCCAGGCGAAGCGGGGCGGTGGCAGCGCGGGCATGGTCAGCGCAGCCAGTCGCGCAGGTGGGCGAAGACCTCCGGGTGGTCCAGCAGGTCGAAGTGCCCGGCGCGCGGCACCACGAGCCGGTGCGACACGGGCACGCCCAGCGAGCGCGCCGGGTCGGCGTGCTCGCCCAGCGCGCTGGCCACCGGCACCAGGCCGTCGCCGCGCAGGCGGGCGACGTCGGTGTGCGCGCTGCGGGTGGCGGCCACCAGCCAGACGTTCACACCCTTCGGCAGCGGCGTGGGATGGCGGTCGTCGTGGTGCTGGCGGTGCCGGTGCGGGTGCTGCTGCCAGTCCGCGTCCTCCAGGTTGCCGAAGCGCAGGTCGGTGATGCCGGCGCTGCGCGCCATGCCCAGGCGGGCCAGCGGCGCGGCGTAGGGGCTCAGGCCCAGGGCCAGGTCGGCCAGGCGCCCGCTGCGCTCGAGCGGGGCGCCGTGGTGGGGCGAGCCCAGGCAGGCCAGGTGGCGCAGCGCGCGGCGCCAGGGGCGGCCCTCGCCCACGTGGCAGGCGCTGCGCGCCACCAGGCCGCCCATGCTGTGGCCCACGATGGCCAGCTCGCGCACGGGCACCGGCCAGGCGGCGAGCAGCGCGTCCAGCTGGTCGGCCAGGTCCCGCCCGTTCTGCGAGATGTGGCGGCCGGTGTTGTAGTGCAGCCAGACGGGCGTGTGGCCCAGCGCCTGGGCCAGGGCCGTGCCGTGGTCGTGCCCGTGGCGCTGCCATTGCAGGTCGTTCATGGCCAGGCCGTGCACCAGCACCAGCACGCGGTCGCTGGCGTCGGCCGGCGGCTGCCGCAGGGGCTGGCCGCCCACGCGCCACTGCATCGGGATGGCCAGCGGGTTGCCGCTGTCCGCCAGGTGGTCGCCGAACACGCCGTTCAGGGCGGCGATGAGCGCCTCGCGCTGCGGCGTGGTGGTGTGGCGGTCCAGGGGCAGGGCCCCCAGCACGGTGTCCAGGCCGGCGCCGACCACGCGGGTGCCGCCGCGCACCGCGCGGTAGACGAAGCCGGTGATGCCCCCAGGCCGCCCGGAGGGCGCCTTGCCCAGCGGGGCGGGGCGGCGGGCGATGGTGTGGTGCATGGCCTCGACCACGTCGGTGACGCCGAGCACGCCGTCCACCGCCAGCCGCGCCAGGCCGCGCAGGTCGGCGGCACGCAGGGGCAGGCCCGGGCGCGTGGCGGGCGGAGGCAGCGGGCGAGGCGCGGACGGGGGCAGGGCAGGCGGGTTGGACATGGGGGACGGGCGTGGGGGCGCGGGGCGTGGCGGGTCGCCAAGGGGCCGACTGTGCGCTGCCCAGCCGGCGCCGTCTACCATGCCGGCATGGACAGTGACGAACGAGACGACGCCAGCGAGCGTGTGCAGGAGCCGCGGCTGTGGCGCGACGACGGCTGGACGGCCAAGGTCATCAAGAACGAGGACGACGACGGCTGGGCCGTGCAGATGTTCAAGGACGGCCAGGCCGAGCCCGCGCTGGTGGGCCCGTGGACCATGGGCCGCGACAAGAAGAACCCCAAGCCGCTGGACACCTCGGCGTTCAACACCCTGGTGAAGACCGCCAGCGAGGTGATCCGCCGCCACGAGCAGCAGCTGCATGCGCGGCTGCACAAGCAGGTGGACATCGAGCACGAGGGCGAGCGCCTGACCGTGACGCTGGACATCGTGCCCGACGAGTACGAGCCCTACGCGGTGCTGGCCGCGGTGGACGCCTTCGGGGAGAAGCGGGCCGAGGCGCGCGTGCGGCCCGATTTCCGGCTGGGTGCCGCGCAGGCGCTGGCCTGGGCGGAGGGCGGGTTCAGGCGGCCGGGCTGAGACCGGCAGACGCCGCGCCCGTCTCGCCCAGCTCACGGGCCGTGAGCCACAGGCGCAGGTCGAACTCCAGCTGGTGGTAGGCCGGCTCCATGTGCTCGCACAGGGCGTAGAAGGCCTTGCCGTGCTCGCGCTCCTTCAGGTGCGCCAGCTCGTGCACCACGATCATGCGCAGGAAGGCCGCGGGCGCCTGGCGAAACACGCTGGCGATGCGGATCTCCCGCTTGGCCTTGAGCTGGCCGCCCTGCACCCGGCTGACGCGCGTGTGGGTGCCCAGGGCCTGCTGCAGCAGCTGCAGCCGGTTGTCGTAGGCCACCTTGGCGATGGGCGCCGACTGGCGCATGAAGCGCTCCTTGAGCGCCATCACGTAGTCGTACAGCGCGCCGTCGGTGCGCACCTCGTGGGTGTCGGGGTAGCGCTGGGCCAGGTAAGCGCCCAGCCGGCCTTCGTCGATGAGCTGCTGCACCTGGGCGTGCAGGTGGGCGGGGTAGCCGGCGAGGTACTTGAGGGCGGGCGTGTCGGCCATGGCGGCATTGTCGTCGCCCCGCCCTCACGCATCAGGGCACGTCCACCAGCAGCTCGCGCACGTCGGCCCGGCCCTGGTCGTCCACCACGCGCAGCTGGTAGCGGCCGGGGCGCGGCGGGCGCCAGGCCAGGGGCTCGCCGGGGGCGCTGCGGCCCAGCAGGCCGTCGTCGGCGAACCAGTGCAGCGTCTTCACGCCCTGGCTGGCCTCGGCACGCAGGGCCAGCGGCTCGCTGCGGCGCGGGTCGAGCAGGTAGCGCACGCCACGCAGGGGCGACACGATGGTGGGTGCCTCCGCTGCGGCGGCGTCACCCGGGCCGGCGCAGTCGCCCGCCAGCTGGCGCCGCGGGAGGCCGGCCTGGCGGAACAGGCGCTGCATGTCGCTGCCCCAGGACTCGACCACCACCTGGCGGGCATGGGGCTGGCGCGCGGCATCGGGGCCGCACAGCGGCTGGCCGGTGCGCCCATCCACCCACACGGCGCGGTGGCCGCCGCCCGGCGAGAGCGAGGTGGGCGTGGGCCCCAGCGGCGACTTGCCCGCGATGAACCAGGTGGTGGTGCGTGCCGGGCACAGCGCGTCGGGCGGGCCGCCGGTGGTGGCACACACCTCCACGCGGCGCAGGTCGGCGGGCAGGGCGCCGGCCACCTCGCCCGGGTCCAGCCCCTGGGCCCGCAGCGCGTCCACCATGCGCAGGAACAGCGGGGCCGCGGCTTCCAGGCCGATGTAGGCCGGGTTGCCCTCGCCGTCGAAGCTGCCCACCCACACCACCAGCACATGGCGGCCGAAGACGCCCGCCGTCCACGCATCGCGGAAGCCCCAGGAGGTGCCCGTCTTCCACGCGATGGGCGGCTGGGCCGGCGCGCCGGTGTCGGGGCGCGGTGTCTGGCGCAGCATGTCCAGCGTGATGAAGGCGGCCTCGGGGCTGAGCAGGCGAGCCGGGGCCTGGCCGGCGGCCTTGGCGGCGTGGGCCTCGGCGGCGTGTGCCTCGGCGTCGGCGCGGGTGTAGGCCAGCGGCCGCAGCGTGCCGCCATTGGCCAGCACCGCGTACAGGCGCGCCAGCTCCTCCGGCGTGACCTCGCCGCCGCCCAGCACCAGCGCCAGGCCGTAGTGGGCTTCGCTGCGCAGGCGTGACACCCCGGCGCGCTGCAGGAACTGGTACAGGCCCGGCTGGCTCAGCCGCGCGGCCACGGCCACCGCCGGCACGTTGCGGCTGCGGGTGAGCGCGTCCTGCGCGGCCACCGGGCCCATGAACTGGCCGTCGAAGTTCTCGGGGGTGAAGGGGCCGAAGGCGGTGGGCGCGTCCTTCAGCAGCGTGCGCGGGTGCAGCAGGCCCTGGTCCAGCGCCAGGGCGTAGATGAAGGGCTTGAGCGTGGAGCCGGGCGAGCGCTTGCCCAGCGTGCCGTTCACCTGGCCCTCGATGGCGGCGTCGTGGTAGTTGGCCGAGCCGACGACGGCGCGCACCTCCATGGTGGCCGCATCCAGCAGCAGGGCACTGGCGTTGCGCAGGCCCAGGCCGGCGCGGGTGGCGAGGTAATCGGCAGTCACGCGCTCGAGGGTGCGTTGCATGCGCAGGTCCAGCGTCGTGTGCAGCGTCGCCCGCGGCGCGGCGGCCCCCGCCTGCCACGGGGTGGCGGCGGCCTGGCGCAGCAGCATGTCGGTGGCGTGCGGGGCGGCGAAAGGCAGTTGCGCACGGCCACGCGCGGGCAGCGGCGGCAGCGTGGCCTCGGTGAGCGCGCCGGGATGCGCGTCGCGCCAGGCGGCCCACAGGCGGTGGCGTGCGGCTTCCAACTCGGGCGGGCCCCCGGCACGGGGCGTGCGTTGGGCCGGGTTCTGGGGGATCACCGCGAGCGCCAGCGCCTCGGGCAGCGCCAGCGTGGCGGCGCCGTGCTGGAAGTACACGAGGCTGGCCGCCCCCACACCCTCGATGTTGCCGCCGTAGGGCGCGGTGTTGAGGTAAGCCTCCAGGATCTCGCGCTTGCCGTGCCGCGCCTCCAGCCACAGCGCCGCGGCCATCTGCTGCAGCTTGCCGGCCGGGTGGCGGCTGTCCAGGCCGTACAGGCGCCGGGCCAGCTGCATCGTGAGCGTGGAGCCCCCCTGGCGCCGGCCGCCTTGGGCCATCTGCCAGGCGCTGCGCACCAGCGCCGCCGGGTTGATGCCCGGGTGCCACCAGAAGGCACGGTCCTCGTACAGCAGCGTGGCCTGCACCATGGCGGGCGGGATGTCTTGCAGCGGCACCCACAGGCGGTACTGCTGGTCGGCGGCCAGCGTCAGGCGCAGCAGCGCGCCGTGGCGGTCCACCACCGCGGTGGAGGTGTCCACCTGCTCACGCAGGGACGCATGCGGCAGCACGCGCAGCGCCAGCAGCCCCAGGGCGGCGAGCCCCGCGGCCGCTGCGGCACGCCGCCACCGCGTCCTGCTCACTTGCCCACCGGTGCCACCGTGAAGCTGCCGGCTTCCGAGCGGCCGTTGATGCGGCGCTCGTACAGCGCCTCGCCGAACGCCGCGGGCAGCGCGAACTGGCCCACGTTGGTGGCGCGGGCCTGGTAGCTCACCTCCAGCGTGCGGCGGCCCACGTCACCGAAGAAGATCACCCGGTCCTCGCGCACGTCGGTGTACTGCAGCGGCCAGGTGCCGCGGCCACCCACGCGGCGCAGGCCGGTCGGGCGCTCGTCGTCCTGCTCGGTGGACACGGCCTGCAGCACGGGCTCCAGGCCGCTGGGCAGCACGCTGGCCAGCGCCACCTGGCGCACGGCGTCGCGGTCCAGCGCGCGCACCGTGAGCTTCACCGTCACCTCCTGGCCCAGGCGGGCCTGGCTGATGGCCACGCCCTTCTCGTCCAGGATGGTCTGGGTGATTTCCAGGCCATGCGTCTCGGCGGCCGGCGGCACGCTGCGCTCGTAGCCGCTTTCCGCCCAGGCGTAGAACACGGGCAGCTCGCCGGGGTTGGCCAGGCGCAGCCTGGCGGTGCCGGGCGGCACGGCGACCTGGGCCAGCACGCGCAGCTCACCGGTCAAGGCCAGCGGCTGTGCGGGGCCACTGGCTGGCACGGCCGACGCGGTGACCTGGCCCGCCCGTGTGGCCGCCTGCGCGGCGGCGCGCGCGTAGGCATCCACCGCCAGCAGGGTGCTGGCCGACGACTGCGTGCTGTACCAGCCCTGGCCGATCTGGCCGGCCAGGCGGTTCCAGCTCTCGGCCGGCAGGGCGGCGAGCAGGGTGGGGAAGTGCCGCGCGACGAGCATCAGCAGGGTGCTGTCATGCACCAGGGGGTCGTAGTAGCTGTCCCACACGGTGCGCGCCTGGTTGGCCTTCACGCGCTGCAGGTAGTCGGCCCACACCGGCTGGATCAGCTCGCGCGCGGCGACGTCCTGCTTCTGCATCTGCAGCGTGGCGGCCAGGTAGGCGGAGCCCAGGTCCGTGTCCCAGCCCGGGCCACCGCTGGCCGACCGGGGCGGCAGCTTCCTGGCGGCCTCGCGCAGGTTGGCCACCGCCGCCGGTACCGGCACGCCCTGGCGGGTGAGCAGCCAGGCCATGAAGGCGCGCTGGCGCCAGCCGGTGAGCGAGGTGTCCGTGGTGGCCAGGCGCTGCTGCAGCCAGGTGGCGGCCTTCGTCACCATGTCCGACGGTACGGCCAGCTGGCGGTCGCGCGCTTCCAGCAGCAGCTGCAGCGCATAGGCGGTGGCGAAGTCGTCCGACGGGCCGCCTGGCCAGGCGGCGATGCCACCGTCGCCGCCCTGGCGCGCGCGCAGCTGGGTGAGCGTGCGGTCCAGCGCGGCGCGCGGACTGAACGGCTTGTCGCCCGTGACCCCGCGCGCCTTGGCCATCTCCCGCGCCAGATCCGGCTGGCCCGCCAGCACGATGGCCGGCAGCGTCTGGCTGGCGAGCTGCTCGGTGCAGCCGTAGGGGAAGGTCTCCAGGTAGCGCACCAGTCCGGACGCGAAAGCCCACGGCGTGGCGGACACCGAGAGCTCGCTGCGCGCGAACTCGGGGTAGGCGTCGAGCCGACCGGTGAGTTCACCCGCGCCCACGGCGGTGCCGCTCTGCACGCGGGTGACGAAGGCCGAGGCCGGGCGCACGCTGAGGTCGGTGGACAGCCGCGCGCTGGCCTTGCCGTGCGTGGCGGTGAAGGCCACGCTGGCCGAGCCCAGCACCGCCTGGGCGCCGGCCTTGGCACGCACGCGGAACACGGTGCTGCCTTCGCTCTTCTCGCTGGCCTTGACGGTCTGCACCGCGTCGCCCACCACCTCCAGGCCCTTGCCGACGGCCAGCTGCACCCGGATGGGTGCGTGGGCGCCGGAGCCGGCGACCTGGTTGGCCACGCCCAGGCCGATGTCCACCGTGTCACCCGGGGCGAGCGAGGTGGGCACGGTGGGCAGCAGCACGATGTCGCCGCGCACGGTGGTCTGCTGGGTGACGGCGCCCACGGCCTCGTCGCTGACCGCCACGGCCATCACGCGCACGCTGCCGTTGAAGTGGTCGGGCAGGGTGTAGCTGAAGGTCTTGTCGCCCTGCACGTCCACCAGGCCGGACCACCACGCCACCGGCTTGTCGCGCTTGCGCTTGAAGGGATTGAGGTGCTTGCCGGCTTCGCCCTCGCCGTCGCCGCCCGGCGCGGCGGCCGTCTGCAGCAGCTTGCGGAACTCGGGCAGCACCAGGTCCAGCGTCTGCAGCGTGCTCACCTCGAGCGCGCGCTTCTGGAAGAAGTGCTTCAGCGGGTCCGGCGTGCCGTGGCGCGCCACCTGCAGGATGCCCTCGTCCACCGCGAACACCCAGGCGCGCGTGGGCCGGTCGCTGTGCAGCGTCATCTTCAGTGCCTCGCCGGGCTTCACCCGCGCGGGCGCCTCCAGCCGCAGGCGCGCGGTGCGCCGGTCCAGCCCGGTGGCGAAGGGCACCGCGCCATGGCTCAGCGGGCTGGTGTAGATCTCGTCGGACGCGGGGTCGCGCATGAACTGCACGTTGATGTAGCCGTTGCCCTCGAAGTCACGCGGCAGGGTGATGCGCTGCACGCTGGCGGTCTTGTCGGCCTTGAACCAGGCGTGGGCGTAGACCTTGTCGCGCTCGATGGTGACCAGCCCCGCGCCGGTGTAGGGTGCCTGGATCGCCAGCTCGATCTCCTCGCCCGGCTCGTAGCTCTTCTTGTTGAGCTTGATCTGCAGCTCGGCGTTGCGGTCCAGGCTGCGGCTCAGGTTGGCGGCCCCCGCCACGCTGTAGGCCACGCGGTTGAGCACGCGGCCGTCGCCGGCGCGCACCTCGAGCGCGAAGTTGCCCGGCATGCCGGTGGCCAGCGCCACCTTCTGCCCGCCGGCGGCCAGCTTGAGCGGCTGCTCGTCCAGCACCACGTCCTTGGCGCGCGACTCGTAGCGGTACAGGCCGTTGCCCTGCTTGACCAGCACGGACACCACCTTGCGCTCCACGCGGGCGAGCTTCAGCGCGTCCACGGCCACGGCATTGGCCTGCGGGTCGATGGCCACGAGGTGCACCTCGCGGGCCGCACCACGCGCCACGTAGTCCAGGCTGTCCGGCGCCTTGATGCCCACCAGCCAGGGCTGGTCGCTCACCAGGCTCTGCGCCTCGGCCGCCACGCTGCGGCCGCCCTCGGGCTCGAAGGCCTTCACCAGCACATGGGCCTGGTAGGTGGCCGCCTCGAAGCGCGACAACCGCAGGTCGACCTCGGCGTGGCCCTGGGCGTCGGTCTGCACCGCGCCCAGGTCGTCCACATGGCTTCGGCGCTGCGTGCTGGGGTCGTGGAACACGTGCTCGGGCCAGCGGCGGAAGCGCGGGAAGGCCGGCGTCAGCGTGAGGCGGCTTTCCACGCGGCGGTCGGGCGCGGGCGTGCCGAACAGGTTCTGCACGTCCACCCGCACCGCCAGGTCCTGTGGCGTCACCCAGCCGTCGGCGGATTCGCGCGACAGCCGGGCGGCGGCCTTCATGCGGTCGGGCAGGAACTCCTGCACCTTCACGGTGGTGCTGCCGATCAGGCGCGCCGGCACCTCGGGGGCGCCGGGGCTGGCCTGGCGCGGCAGGCTGAGCGTGACCGTCCAGCTGCCGGTGGGCGAGCTGTCCTGCGTGGCGTGGCTCAGCTCGGCGGTGCCGGACGGGCCCAGGCGCAGCAGCTCGCGCCGCACGGACAGGCCGCGGGCGTCGGTGATCTCGGCTTCCACCGGCAGGTCCTTCAGCGAGGTGGACCACTGGGCGGCCTTCACCGCGATGCCGATGTGGAAGGTGTCGCCCGGCCGGTAGATGCCGCGGTCGCTGAAGAGGAACGCGGTCATCTGGTTGGGCACGCCGGTGGTGCGCAGCCCGCCCACGTCGAAGCGCGACATGTCCAGGGTGCGGTCGCGGCCCAGGCTGGCTGCGGCGCCGAAGCCGGCCAGCGGCAGGAAGCTCAGGTCGCTGTCCTTGCGGGCCAGCAGCAGCACGGGCGCCTTCTCGCGGGTGAAACCGTTGAGGTTGCCCACCGAGGCGCGGCCGGTGGCGTCGGTGGTGGCACCGGCCAGCACCAGGCCGTTGCGGCCCCACACCTCCACGCGGGCGCCGGCCACGGGCTGGCCGGTGGCGATGGACTGCACGAAGACGTCGCGCGCGCCGTCGGCCGCGCGCTTGGTGATGAGGCCGAGGTCGGTCACGATCACCAGGCGCTGGTCGCTCACCTGGGACGGGTCGAGCGGCGCCTCGCCGTCGCCCTCGCAGCAGCCGGGGCAGCAGCCGTCGCCGGCGTCCTCGCCGTCCTCGCCGCCGTCGTACTCGCCCGGCTCGGCGGGCGCCGCGGGGGAGGCGCTGGCCGGGTCCCAGCCACGGGCCTTGAGCAGGAACACGCCGCGGCGCTCGGCCCCGGCATGCAGGTACTCGGCGAAATCGATGGTCTCGTGGTGCGATCGGCCGGGCTTGAGCTTGAGCGGAATGCGCCGCTCGAAGCGCTCGGCCAGGTGCTCGTCCTTCAGCCGGCCCCAGAACTGCGGCTGGCTCATGCTGCCGTCGGCCTGGGTGGCCAGCAGGTGCAACTGCTGCGGCAGCACGCGGGCGATCTCCACTTCCACGCCGGGCAGGTCGCGCACGAGCAGCGGCAGCTTCTTCTCGCCCGACAGCGCGAGCAGGGAGCCCTTGCTCATGATGGACAGCTCGGGCGCGAAGGCCTTGACCTGCACGATGTCCGTGCGCTCCGCGGCCAGCAGGTAGCCGCCGGGCGACTTCATGCCCTTGGCCACGCGCACATAGAGGAAGCGGCCGCCTTCGGCATCCCGCAGGCGGAAGCTGGCGGATTCGCTGGCCTCGCGCTCGGCGGGGATGGCCTCGAGCTTCATGGCCTTGGCGCGCTTGAGCACGGCGGGCGTCACCTCGCTCGGGTCCGTCCAGGCGAAGGGCTCGCCGCCGTCCTTGTCGGACACGGGCAGCATCCACGCCTGCACGGTGCGGGCGAACTCGCGCTCGTGCACGGCCATGCTCGCGCTGACGTTCAGCACGTGCTCCGGGTCGCCGGCATCGTTGCTCACCACCGCCGTGGCGATCTCCGTGACGGCCAGGCTGTACAGGCCCGGCACCTCCACCGCGCGCGCCAGGGGCTCGGGCGTGCCCGGGCCGCCGCGCTGCGCCGCGACGCCCTTGTCCACGCGCACCTGCATGGCCATCGATTGTTCGGGAATGGGCAGCGGCTCCGACTGGACGACGGCCTGCAGCTTGTGCTTGTCGTAGCTCACGCTGAACGGGCGACGGCTGCCGTCGTCCAGGCTGATGCGCGGCTCCAGCGTCTTGGGGTCCACCGGGTGGTTGAAGTCGAGCGTGAGCACGACGCGGCGCACGTTCGGCTGCACGGGGTCCTGGTAGAACTCGGCCGCCGCCAGGCGCGCCTCGAAGCCCGCGGCCGTGAACTCCAGCTCGCGCTCCTTGAGCGCCACGTGCGGCGCCAGCGCCTTGCGGCCGATCTCCAGCTCGTAGGCCTGGCCCACCGGCCAGTGGGCCTGCGGCTCGAAGCGCAGCGTGGTGGCATCCACCCATTGCCAGCGGCCGGCGACCGGCGGCGAGAGCGTCACGTCGGTGGGCTCCTTGCCGACGCGCAGCGGGGGCGCTGCCGGCGCGGAGAAGCGCACGACCAGCGGCCGGGGCCCGCCGTCGTTGGCGTAGTCGGGTGCGCCGGGCGCGTCGAGCCGGGTGGTGACGGTGGCCGCCCCCAGGTCGTCGCCCAGCAGCCCGACGTTCAGCCAGGCCGGCGCCCAGGCGCGCCAGCGTTGCGCGATGGTGGGGGCCTGCCACACGAGGGCCGCCACGAGCAGGGCGCCGAGCAAGGCCCAGAGTGCATGGGCCTGTAGCCAGGCACCGGCGCGTGCGGCCGCGGGGCCGCCGGCACGCAGCCACGCCGGGGGCGACCATTGGCCGAAGACCGCACGCCCCACGGGCGCCATCCGCCGCCCGGCCGACGCCAGCAGCGCACCCAGGCGCGCCATTCCCTCACCGAGCACCGCATTGGTCTTCGCCAGCATGAATCCCCCATCCAATGGCGGGGGATTATGGCCAGCGGCCGCGCGCGGGCCGGCTGCGTTCGTGGGATCAGCCGGGCGTGCCCTGGTCGTCCTGCGGGATGTCGTCTTCCTGCGCGGGCCGCGGTTCGGGGTCGGAGGGCACGGCGGGCGCGGGGCCGGGGGCGGGCGCGGGCGCGGGCGCGGGCGCGGGCGCGGGCGCGGGGGCGGGGGGCGGGGCGTGGGCTGTCATGGCAGATGAGGGTGGGTGCAGGGCCGGCGTGGCAAGCCATGCGCCCACCGCTTGCTCAGCGCGGCAGCACGAAGGTGGACTTCTCCCTGAGCTGCCGGCCCGCGTCGCCGCCAGTTCCCACCCGCTCGATGGTGAAGTGGATCTCGTGCGCCCCGGGGGGCAGGGTGGCGGCGGTGTCCGGCGGCACCCGCAGCGCCAGCGTCACCCAACGGGCGTCGGCCGGGCCGAGCGTGAACAGCACCGGCGCGTCCAGCGCCAGGCCCTGCAGGCCGTCCGCCGTCACGGTGTACGACTGGCTGGTCTCGGTGGCGTTCATGACCTGGAGGCGATAGACGTTCTCCACCATGCCGTCGTCCACGATGCGAGCCAGCGAGGCGCGGTCGCGCACCACGTCCACCTTGAACGGCGTGCGCAGCGCAATGCTCACGCCCACGCCGGTGACGATCAGCGCCAGCACGGCCGTGTACACCAGCACGCGCGGCCGCAGCACGCGCCGTAGCAGCTGCGCCCGGGTGAGCTGCTCGCGCAGGCCGTTCTGGGTGTCGTAGCGCACCAGGCCGCGGGCGTAGCCCATCTTGTCCATGACGCCGTCGCACACGTCGATGCAGGCGGCGCAGCCGATGCATTCGTACTGCAGGCCCTGGCGGATGTCGATGCCGGTGGGGCAGACCTGCACGCACAGGCCGCAGTCCACGCACGCGCCCAGGCCCAGCGCCTTCGGGTCGGCCTTCTTCGAGCGTGAACCGCGCGGCTCACCGCGCTGGGTGTCGTAGCTGATGATCAGCGTGTCGTGGTCGAACATGGCGCTCTGGAAGCGCGCATACGGGCACATGTACTTGCAGACCTGCTCGCGCATGTAGCCGGCGTTGCCCCAGGTGGCGAAGCCGTAGAACAGGATCCAGAACCATTCCCACGGCCCGAAGCCCAGCGTGGCCGCCTCATGGGCCAGCGTGCGGATGGGCGTGAAGTAGCCGACGAAGGTGAAGCCGGTCCACAGGGCGATGCCGACCCAGGCCGCCTGCTTGGCGGTCTTGCGCCAGAGCCGCTCGGCGGTCCAGGGACCGGCGTCGAGCTTCATGCGCTTCGCGCGGTCGCCCTCGATCTTGCTCTCCACCCACATGAAGATCTCGGTGTACACCGTCTGCGGGCAGGCATAGCCGCACCACAACCGGCCGGCCACGGCGGTGAACAGGAACAGGGCGTAGGCCGAGACGAGCAGCAGCGCCGTGAGGTAGATGAAGTCCTGCGGGTAGAAGACCAGGCCGAAGATGTAGAAGCGCCGGGTGCCCAGGTCGAACAGCAACATCTGCCGGTCGTTCCACTGCAGCCAGGGCAGGCCGTAGAACACGATCTGGGTGAGCAACACCAGGGCCCAGCGCCAGTTGACGAAGCGGCCCGTGACCGAGCGTGCGTAGATCTTCTTCTGCGCCTGGTAGAGCCACTCGGTGTGCGGCTGGTCGGTGGCTGGCGCGGCGCCGTCCACGGTGGCGGCAAAGGAGGAGGTGGGGGTGCTGTTCATGACGCGTCGCCGATGCGCAGGCGCTGGTCGGCCAGGTAGGCGTGGGGCGGGATCTCGAGGTTCGTGGGCGCGGGCTTGTTCCTGAACACGCGGCCGGCGAGGTCGAAGGTGGAGCCGTGGCACGGGCAGAAGAACCCGCCCGGCCAGTCGCTGCCCACACTCGGGTTGGGCGTGCCCGCCGGCAGCACCGTGGGCGAGCAGCCCAGGTGGGTGCAGATGCCGATGGCCACGAACACCTCCGGGCGCAGCGAGCGCGTCGCATTGCGTGCCGCCTCGGGCTGCTGGTCCTTGGCGGACTCCGGGTCAGCGAGCTGGCCCTCGTGGCCCTTGAGCGCGGCGAGCATCTCGGGGGTGCGGCGCAGGATCCAGACCGGCTTGCCGCGCCACTCCACCGTCTTCATGCCGCCGGGCGGCAGGTCGGAGATGTCCACCTCGACAGCGGCGCCCATGGCGCGGGCCCGTTCGCTGGGGGCGAAGGACGACACGAGCGGAATCGCGGTGGCCGTGGCCGCCACGGCGCTGGCCGCGCCGGTGGCCGCCAGCCAGCGGCGTCGGTCCGGGTCGTCCGGGGTGGAGCCGGCAGGTGGCAGCGGCAGGGTGGTGGTGTGTTCCATACCCTGACAGGTATCAAGTTGCATGCCCGCCGCGCGCGTGCGGCGGGGCACGGGCCACGCCGGGGGCAGACCGCACCACGCGGTGCGCAGGCGTCACGGCGGCGTGCCAGGCGTGTCAGCCGTGGCAGCGTGGCATGGCAGCGCGGGACGGTTGAGGTGCGTCAGAAACTCCCCCATCGGGCGGGCGTCCAATCGACGCCGGCAACCCCCTCCAACGAAGGAGATGACATGACCGCCCTGAAGGAACTCTTCACCAGTGACGTCGGCCTGCTCAGCCTGGCCGTCATCGTGTTCACGCTCGGCATGGCCGGCTACTACGCGCGCTACTTCCTCAAGCACATGCACGACGACGAGGCGCGCATGCGCCAGCAGCAGTAGCCCCCAGGGCTCAGTCCACGGCCACCCAGTAGAGGTGGCCCTGCTCGCACTTGTACTCCGCGAGCGTCTTGCCGTTTTCCTGCCGGGTGTTCCCGGTGGCGGTCATCGGCGTCTTGTCCTGCGGGCACAGCTGGGGCGTGGTCGGCGTGACGGCCATCAGCACCGCCAGCAGGGACGGCAGCCAGGCGTGGCGCGAGGCGCGGGCGCAGGGGTTCATGGCGTCGACCTTTCTCCGCCGGGAGGCGGTGCACTGCGCCACAGCCAGGCGCCGGCTGCGGCCATGGCGGCTCCCCAGAGCAGGAAGCCCATGTCCCACCACACCCACTGCTCGCGCGGCACCGTCTCGTTCACGTGGTGCAGCCCCAGCAGTTGGTGGTTGACCAGGCCTTCCACGACGTTGAAGCCGCCGAAGCCCACCAGCATGGTGCCGGCTAGCAGCCGGGTGGACCACCACAGGTGCCGGCCATGGGCGCGTCGCCACAGCAGCACCAGGCCGGCGGCGACGCAGACGTAGGTGGCGCTGTGGAACAGGCCGTCGGCCAGGGTGTTGATCTCCAGGTTGCGCACCGAGTCGGCCGGGTAGCCGGCGCTCGTGAGCATGTGGTGCCACTGCAGCAGCTGGTGCAGCACGATGCCGTCGAAGAACCCGCCCAGGCCGATGCCGAAGAGCACCCCCGCGGCGGCCGGGAACGGCAGGCGGGGCACCGGCGCGGGCGCCGCGGAGCGGGAGGAGGCGACCATGGTGGCGGCCGCGGCAAGCGGCGTTCCGAGGCCGGCGTCCGTGGCCGCGGTGGCGGATTGGTTGCCAATCGCAACGCGAACGCTCAACACCGGGGCGGATCGGCCGAAGACGGCGCCATGGAACCCGCCATGAACGCCGCCCGCTGGCTGCCGCCCCAGCCTGCCCATGGGCGCCTGCACCGCTACATGGAATCCGCCGACATCAACGCGGCGTTCCGTGCGCTGTTCGACCCGCTGCGCACGGCCGTGCGACGCGGGATGAGCAACCCGGGCCAGATCTACGGCATCGAGATGGACCCGTGCGTGCCCGGCGAGCTGCTCGGCACGGACTGGATCCCGCCGGCCAGCCAGGGCGTGGACGACGCGCTGGCGCTGGCCGACCCGCTGCGCCGGCATGCGGTGTTCGGTCGCCTGCTGGCGCAGCGCCGGCCCGAGGCCCTGTTCGCCTACGTGTGCGAACGGCCGGCCCACCGCGGTGCCTCGGCGCACGTGTACCTGGAGATCGTCTCGGCCGATGGCTGCTATGCCGCCGAGTACCCCGTCGTGGCGGGTCGCGGATGGGCCCGGCGCGACCTGGTGGACGCGCCGCATCGCCGGCTGGACCCCGTCGCGCTGATCTGACCGGCGGCGTGCCCGGCGGCCACAATGGCCGCATGCGACACGACCCGCGCGACGGCGCGCCGCCACCGCCTCGCCTGCCCACGGCCGTGTGGGTGCTGGGTGGCGTGAGCCTGCTGATGGACGTCTCGTCCGAGATGGTCCACAGCCTGTTGCCGCTGTTCCTGGTCGGCTCGCTGGGCGTGAGCGTGTTCGCCCTCGGCGTCATCGAAGGCGTCGCCGAGGCGACCGCACTCGTCACCAAGGTGTTCTCCGGCATGCTGAGCGACTGGCTGGGCCGCCGCAAGGGCCTGGCGGTGCTGGGCTACGCCCTGGGCGCGGCCAGCAAGCCGGCGTTCGCGCTCGCGCAGGTGGCCGGCGTCGTGGTGGCGGCGCGGGTGGTGGACCGCATCGGGAAGGGCATCCGCGGCGCACCACGCGACGCCCTGCTGGCCGACCTGGCCCCGCCGGGCGCCCGCGGCGCCGCCTTCGGCCTGCGGCAGTCGCTGGACACGGTGGGCGCCTTCCTGGGGCCGCTGGTCGCGACCGCGCTCATGCTGCTCTGGTCGCAGGACATCCGGGCCGTCTTCTGGGTGGCGGTGCTGCCGGGCGTGCTGGCGGTGCTGCTGCTGGCGGTGGGGGTGCGTGAGCCGGCGCGCCGCACGTCGCGTGTGCCGGTGAATCCCATCCGGCGCGAGGCGCTCGGCCAGCTCGGGCGCGGCTACTGGGTGGTGGTGGCCGTGGGCGGCGTCTTCACGCTCGCCCGCTTCAGCGAGGCCTTCCTGGTGCTGCGGGCGCAGCAGCTCGGCGTGGCGGCCACCTGGGTGCCGCTGGTGATGGTGGCGATGAACGTGGTCTATGCCGCCACGGCCTACCCGGTGGGGCGCCTGGCCGACCGCATCGGCCACGGCGGCCAGGGCGGCCTGCTGCTGGCCGGCCTGGGTGTGCTGGTGGTGGCCGACCTGGTGCTCGCGGCGGCCACCGGATGGGCCGCGCTGCTGGCCGGGGTGGCCCTCTGGGGCGTACACATGGGCATGACGCAGGGTCTGCTGGCGGCCCGCGTGGCCGACGAGGCGCCCGAGCACCTGCGCGGCACCGCCTTCGGCCTGTTCCACCTGGCCAGCGGGCTGGCCATGCTCGCCGCCAGCGTCGTGGCGGGCGCGCTCTGGCAGGGCGCCGGTGCGCCCGCCACCTTCCTGGCGGGGGCCGGATTCGCCACCCTGGCGGCGCTCGGCCTCGTGATCACCCGCCCGCCCGCGCCGCAGCGTCGATAATCGGGGGTTTCGTTCCCCTCAACCCCCTGGAGATACGCATGGGCAACAAGATCGTCACCGAGGCCGACCGCCGCGCCACCCCCCGTTCGCCTGCCGCCACCGGCACGCACTACACCCCCGGCCGTGGCCAGCAGGTCAGCCGGGAGCGGGGTGCCCACACGCACCACAAGAAGAACCCCGGCAAGCGTCCGCACAAGGGCGGCTGACCTGCCGTTCGCCCTGCCGCCCACCGAGCCCCTCTGCGCCCGCGGATGATCCGGATCACCGAACTGCGGCTGCCGCTGGACCATCCCGAGGCCGCCCTGCGGGCCGCGGTGGTGCAGCGGCTGGGCCTGCCTGAGCACGAGCTGGCGGAGTTCACCGTCTTCCGCCGCGCCTACGACGCGCGCAAGAAGACGGCGATCGTGCTCATCTACACCGTCGACTGCCGCCTGGCGGACGGCGTGGACGAGGCGGCGCTGCTGGCGCGCCACGCGGGCGACGCCCACGTCCGGCCGAGCCCGGACACGCGCTACCGGCTGGTGGGCGAGGCGCCGGCCGGCTTCTACGGCAGCGGGCGGCCACGGCCGGTGGTCATCGGCTTCGGCCCCTGCGGCATCTTTGCGGCGCTGGTGCTGGCACAGATGGGCCTGCGCCCCATCGTCCTGGAGCGTGGCAAGACCGTGCGCGAGCGCACCCAGGACACCTGGGGGCTGTGGCGCAAGGGCGTGCTCCACCCGGAGTCGAACGTGCAGTTCGGCGAGGGCGGGGCTGGCACCTTCAGCGACGGCAAGCTCTGGAGCCAGATCAGCGACCCGCGCCACCTCACGCGCAAGGTGCTCACGGAGTTCGTGAAGGCGGGGGCGCCGGAGGAGATCCTCTACGTCAGCAAGCCGCACATCGGCACCTTCCGGCTCGTGAGCATGGTCGAGAAGATCCGGGCCGACATCGAATCGCTGGGCGGCGAGATCCGCTTCCAGCAGAAGGTGACGGACCTGCACATCGAGGCGGGCCAGGTGCGGGGCGTGACCCTGGCCGACGGCACGCAGATCGACACCGACCATGTCGTGCTGGCGCTGGGCCACAGCGCGCGCGACACCTTCACCATGCTGCACGGCCGCGGCGTGGCGATGCTGGCGAAGCCGTTCTCCGTGGGCTTTCGCATCGAGCACCCGCAAGGGGTGATCGACCGCGCCCGCTTCGGCGCCCACGCCGGCCACCCGCTGCTGGGCGCGGCCGACTACAAGCTGGTGCACCACGCGAAGAACGGCCGCTCGGTCTACAGCTTCTGCATGTGCCCCGGCGGGACGGTGGTGGCTGCCACCTCGGAGCCCGAGCGCGTGGTCACCAACGGCATGAGCCAGTACTCGCGCAACGAGCGCAATGCCAACGCCGGCATCGTCGTGGGCATCTCGCCCGACGACTACCGGCAGGACGCCGGCGGCAGCGGCCCCGTGTCGCCGCTGGACGGCATGGCCTTCCAGCGCGTCTGGGAGTCACGCGCGTATGAGCTGGGCGGGGGGGGTTACCGGGCGCCGGGGCAGCTGGTGGGCGATTTCATCGCCGGCCGGCACGGCGCGGCGGTGACCCGGGACTTCGGCACCGTGCTGCCCTCGTACAAGCCGGGGGTGCACCTGACCGACCTGAACGAGCCCGGCCGGGAAAGCCTGCCCCCGTACGTGCTGGAGGCCATCCGGGAGGCGTTGCCGGCCTTCGAGCGCCAGATCCGGGGCTTCTCGATGGCCGACGCGGTGCTCACGGGCGTGGAGACGCGCACGTCGTCGCCGCTGCGCATCCCGCGCGGGCCGGACTACCAGTGCGTGAACGTCAAGGGCCTGTACCCCGCCGGCGAGGGCGCGGGTTACGCCGGCGGCATCATGTCCGCCGGTGTGGATGGCATCGAGGTGGCCGAGGCCCTGGGCCGGCACCTGCTGCAGGCCGGCGCCGTGCCGGCCTGAACCCGCTGGCGTCAGCGGCGGCGCGGCGCGCCGCCGGGGGCGCCGCCGCTGCGGGGCTCCAGGTGGCGGAACACGATCCGGCCTTTGCTGAGGTCGTAGGGCGAGAGCTCCAGCGACACGCGGTCGCCCGCCAGGATGCGGATGTGGTTCTTGCGCATCTTGCCGGCGGTGTAGGCGACCAGCGTGTGGCCGTTCTCGAGCACCACGCGGTAGCGAGAGTCAGGCAGCACGTCCTCGACGAGGCCGCGCATCTCGATCAGTTCTTCCTTGGACAAATGGACTCCTTGGGGGATGACGATATGGGAGTGGATCAGGCCATCGGCAGGGCATGGTGCAGCATGAGTGCGCCCTGTTCGCTGGCATAGCGGCAAGCGGCCTTCCGGGTGGGAAAGTCGCCGATGAAGCGGAACAGCCGGTCATGCGTGCCGGTGCCGGAGCCGCTCCGGATGGAAACCGAGGCGGTGAACCGGCCGGCGCCGTCGGGCCGGGTGAGGGGTGAGACAAGGTACTTGCCCACCGAGAACGTCTTTTCGCGGGTGGTGGTCATGGTGGACGCCGGCCGATGCGGCCGACGACAGGTGATCGGGCCCTGCGCCTGCAACGGCGACATGGGCTAAGGCCGGCGCAATGCCGGAACAACAAGGGTGGCCTGCCAGGCCCGGCAACATCCCACAAGGGGGGCCGGCAGGAGGCCGTGGGGCTCGCCGCGGGAAGACGCGGGACAGGGCAGCGATCGGTGCGGGCTGGGAACCCGCCCGGCACGCCGGGCTTCTGAAGGGGGGCACCTGCAGGGTGCCATCGTCGAAGCCGGCGCCGGCGCGTCGCGTCGGTTGCCGCGCCAGTGAGCAAAGCGAGGCAGATTCGGCATTGTAGCCGGGATGCGCGCGGCCTGCCTGGGGCCGCGCGCGTGCGTCATCTCGCGTAAGTGATCCTGCGTAAGGCTGGGCTACCGCAAGTGGCCCGCCCTGGCGCATGATTGGCGGGTTGAACCTCTTTGCTGGAGATGCGCATGAGCAAGCGTGATGTGGTGGTGCTGTCGGCGGTGCGTTCCGCGGTGGGCACGTTCGGTGGCGCCCTGGCCGACATGGAGCCGGCCGAGCTGGCCGGCCAGGTGATGAAGGCCGCGGTCGAGCGCTCCGGCGTCGACCCCAAGGCGATCAACTACGTGACGGTGGGCAACACCATTCCCACCGAAAGCCGCTTCGCCTACGTGGCGCGCGTGGCCTCCATCCAGGCCGGCCTGCCCATGGACTCGGTGGCGATGGCGGTCAACCGCCTGTGCTCCTCGGGCCTGCAAGGCATCGTGACCACCGCCCAGAACATCCTGCTGGGCGATTGCGACTACGGCGTGGGCGGCGGCGCGGAGGTGATGAGCCGGGGCGGCTACCTCAGCCCCGCCATGCGCACCGGCGCGCGCATGGGCGACACCAAGCTCGTCGACATGATGGTGGCCACGCTCACCGACCCCTTCGGCGTCGGCCACATGGGCATCACCGCCGAGAACCTGGTGACCAAGTGGGGCATCTCCCGCGAAGACCAGGACGCGCTGGCGGTGGAATCCCACCGGCGCGCCGCTGCCGCCATGGCGGAGGGCCGCTTCAAGAGCCAGATCGTGCCGGTGGTGAAGCAGACCCGCAAGGGCGAGGTGGTGTTCGACACCGACGAGCACGTGAAGGCCGGCACCACGCTGGAGTCGCTCGCCAAGCTCAAGCCGGCGTTCAAGAAGGACGGTTCGGTGACCGCCGGCAACGCCTCGGGCATCAACGACGGCGCGGCGTTCTTCGTGCTGGCCGATGCGGCGGTGGCCGCCGCCGCGGGCCACCGGCCGATCGCCCGGCTGGCCAGCTACGCCGTGGCGGGCGTGCCCAACGAGATCATGGGCGAAGGCCCCATCCCGGCGTCGAAGCTGGCGCTGAAGAAGGCGGGCCTGCGCATGGACCAGATCGACGTGGTGGAGAGCAACGAGGCCTTTGCCGCCCAGGCCATCGCGGTGGCGCGCGGGCTGGAGCTCGACATGGCCAAGACCAACCCCAACGGCGGCGCCATCGCCCTGGGCCACCCCATCGGCGCCTCGGGGGCCGTCATCGCCACCAAGGCGCTGTACGAGCTGCAGCGCACCGGCGGCCGCTACGCCCTGGTCACCATGTGCATTGGCGGCGGCCAGGGCATCGCGGCGGTGTTCGAGCGCATCTGACGCGCCGGCTGGGCCGCCGGGTCACATCTGCGGCTCGTACCTCGGCCCGCCGCGGCGCGGTGCGTCCCAGCGGCCGGGGTTCCAGTGCCGGCGGCCGCCGTGCCAGCCCCAGTAGCCGCTGATCCAGACGGCACCGGGGAAGGGCGCGACGCCGACCACCTCGTACTGGGGGGCAGGCGCGGGGGCGACGACGGCGGCGCGTGCGTGGTAGCCACGTGCGGGCACGACGATGCAGCCGGCGCTGAGGCCGGCGGCGGCCAGGGCGGCCGAGAGCAGCGCCACCCGGCCCAGCCGGGAGCGACGGTTCGAGTCCATGGGAACTCCGTTTCGGTACAACAGAAGGCCTGCCAACGGCTGGGCGCGGTGCCCGGCTGACACGGTGGGCCCGGCTTTACATGCCGTGACCGCGCCATGCCCGGATCGCCCGGATGGGGTCCAATAGCGGCATGGATGACGACACCGAACGCCGCCTCACCGACCTGGAGATCAAGGCCAGCTACGCCGAGGACCTGATCGACCACCTGAACGCCGCCCTCGTGCGCCAGCAGCAGCTCATCGACGGCCTGCTGCGGGAGGTGGGCCACCTGCGCCAGCAGCTGCCGACCGACAGCGCCGGCACCGTGCGCAGCTTGCGCGACGAGCTGCCGCCGCACTACTGAGCCGCCATGGACGACACCCTGGCGCAGGCCGCCACGCCGAGCGCACGCATCGACATCGACGAACTGCCGGGCAATGCCATCCGGCGGCTGCAGCAGATCGCGGTGGCCATCTTCCTGCAGGAGGCGCACTCGCATGGCGTGACCCCGGTGCAGTTCGCCGTGCTGCAGGCGCTGGCCAACGAGCCGGGCGTGGACCAGCGCAGCCTGGCGCGCACGCTGGGCTTCGACACCTCCACCATCGCGGGCGTGATCGACCGCCTGGAGGGGCGAGGCGCCGTGGCCCGGCAGGTCGACCCATCCGACCGGCGTGTGCGCCGGCTCTCGCTCACCGAGGACGGTGAGGCGCTGCTGGCCGACGTGGTGCCCGCCATGCGGCGCACGCAGTCGCGCATCCTGGCGCCCCTGCCGCCGGCGGAACAGGCCGAGTTCATGCGGCTGCTGCAGGTGCTGGTGCGCGAGAACAACGCGTTGAGCCGCGCCCCCAGCGACCGCTGAGGGCGTGCCCGCCGCGCCGGGGTGTCAGCCCGCGCCCTCGCGAGCGGCGATGGCCTCCAGCTCCGTGTGCAGTTCCAGCCAGCGCTCTTCCAGCATGGCCAGCTCGGCCTGCACATGGGCCAGACGGCGGCCGAGTTCGGCGAACTGCTCGCCGGCGAGCCCGGGCGAGGCGAGCTGCGACTCCACCTCGGTCTTCTCGCCGCCCAGCTTGTCCAGGCGCTTGTCGATCTGCGCCAGCTCGTTGCGCAGAGGTCGGGTCAGCTCGGCCAGACGTGCCCGCGCCTGGGCCGCTGCCTTGCGGTCGTCGCGGCCGGATGGCGCGACGGCCTTGGGGCCCGGGGCCGGTGCCGGCACGGGTGCCGCGCCGGCAGCCTGCCTGGCGGCAGCGACGGGCGCCGGGGCCGCGGCCGCCACGGGCGCCTTGGCGTTGAGCGCGCGTGCGGCCTCGCGGCTGCGCTCCAGCAGCCAGCGCTGGTAGTCGTCCAGGTCGCCGTCGAAGGGCGCCAGCGCCCCGTCGGCCACCAGCCAGAACTCGTCGCACACCTCGCGCAGCAGCGCACGGTCGTGGCTCACCAGCATCACCGTGCCCTCGAACTCGTTGAGCGCCATGGACAGCGCCTCGCGGGTGTTCAGGTCGAGGTGGTTGGTCGGCTCGTCCAGCAGCAGCAGGTTGGGGCGCTGCCACACCAGGGAGCCGAGCACCAGGCGGGCCTTCTCGCCGCCGGACAGCGTGCCCACGGCCTGGTTGACCATGTCGCCGACGAAGCGGAACTGTCCGAGGAAGTCGCGCAGCTCCTGCTCGCGGGCGTCGGGCCCCACGGTGCGCGCCAGCCGCACCATGTGCTGCAGCGGCGTGTCGTCGGCATGCAGCAGGTCCATCTCCTGCTGGGCGAAGTAGCCGATGGCCAGGCCCTTGCCCTCGGTCACCGTGCCGGCCAGCGGCCGCTGCTCGCGGGCGATCGTCTTCACGAAGGTGGACTTGCCCTGGCCGTTGGCACCCAGGATGCCGATGCGCTGGCCGGCCAGCACCGTGCGGCTGATGCCATGCACGATGACCTTCGGCGGGGCGTCCGGGGGCAGGTAGCCGACATCCATGTCGCGCAGCGCGAGCATTGGGTTGGGCAGGTTGGTCGGCTCGCGGAACTCGAAGCTGAAGTCGCTGGCGGTGAGCACCGGTGCGAGCCGCTCCATGCGGTCCAGCGCCTTCACGCGGCTTTGCGCCTGCTTGGCCTTGGTGGCCTTGGCCTTGAAGCGGTCGATGAAGCGCTGCAGGTGGGCGATGCGCTCCTGCTGCCGGGCATAGGCAGACGCCTGCTGCGACAGCCGCTCGGCGCGCATCTCCTCGAACGCGGTGTAGTTGCCGCCGTAGCGGGTGAGCTTGGCGTCGTCCAGGTGCAGCGTGACGCCGGTGATGGCGTCCAGGAACTCGCGGTCGTGGCTGATGACCAGCAGGGTGCCGGCGTAGCGCTGCAGCCAGCCTTCCAGCCAGACCAGGGCGTCGAGGTCGAGGTGGTTGGTGGGCTCGTCGAGCAGCAGCAGGTCGGCCGGGCACATCAGCGCCCGGGCCAGCTGCAGCCGCATGCGCCAGCCGCCGGAAAAGCTGTTCACCGGCGCATCGAGCTGTTCGCGGGTGAAGCCCAGGCCGAGCAGCAGCGTCTGCGCGCGCGCCCGGGCGTCGAACGCGCCGGCTTCCTCGAGCGCCACATGCGCGTGGGCCATGGCTTCACCGTCGTCGGCGGCCTCGGCGGCGGCGAGTTCCGCCTGCGCTTCCACCAGCCGCGTGTCGCCCTGCAGCACGAATTCGGTGGCGGGCTCGGCCGTCTCCGGCATCTGCTGAGCCACCTCGCCCAGCCGCCAGCGCGGCGGCATGTCGAAGTCGCCCCCGTCGGCCTGCAGGCGGCCGGCGAGCAGCGCGAAGAGCGTGGACTTGCCGGCGCCGTTGCGCCCGACCAGGCCCACCTTCTCGCCCGGGTTGAGCGTCACCGAGGCGGCGTCGAGCACGACCTTGGTGCCGCGGCGCAGGGTGACCTGGCGCAGCGAGATCATGCGTCCCCCCCTTCCGCGGCGGCCAGCGCCGCCACCAGGGCCTCGCGCGCGACGAGCAGCACCTGGTCGTCGCCCGCACTGGTGGGCAGCCACACCACCTCGAGCGTCGGGAAGGCCGCCTCGAAGTGCGGCCGCTCGTGGCCGATCTCGAGCACCAGGACGCCGTCGCGGGACAGGTGGCCCGGCGCGTCATGCAGCAGGCCGCGCACGAAGTCCATGCCGTCCTCGCCACCGGCCAGCGCCAGGGCCGGCTCGGCGCGGTACTCGGGTGGCAGGGCGGCCATGGACGCCGCATTGACGTAGGGCGGGTTGCACAGGATCAGGTCGAAGGCCGGGTCGCCATCCACCGCGCCGAGGCCATCCCCCTCGCGCAGGCGGATGCGGTCGCCCAGGCCGTGCCGTGCCACGTTCAGCCGGGCCACGGCCAGCGCGTCGGCGGACAGGTCCGCCGCGGTCACGTCCACGTCCGGCCAGGCCAGTGCCGCCAGCACCGCCAGGCTGCCGTTGCCGGTGCACAGGTCGAGCACGCGGCGCGTGTGGGCGTTCAGCCAAGGGTCGATGGTGGCATCGGCGATGCACTCGGCGATCAGGCTGCGCGGCACGATGACGCGCCGGTCCACCGTGAACGGCACGCCCTGCAGCCACGCTTCGCCGGTGAGGTAGGCCGCGGGCTCGCGCGTGTCGATGCGCCGCTGCACCAGGGCGCGGGCGGCCTCGGCCTGCGTGTCGGTGACGGCCTGCTCGGCCACGGTGTCCAGGCAGTCCAGCGGATGCCCGAGCGACCACAGCACCAGCCAGGCCGCCTCGTCGAAGGCGTTCGTGGTGCCATGCCCAAACGAAACGCCCGCCTGGTCGAGGCGGGCGCTCATCTGTTCGATGAGTTCGATGACGGTCATAGGGGGCGCATTGTCGCGCGCGGACGGGTTCAGGCCAGCAGCTGGTCCAGTACCCGCCGGTAGATGTTCTTCAGGGGGTCGACGTCGGCGACGCGGACCCGTTCGTCCACCTTGTGGATGGTGGCGTTGACCGGGCCGAACTCGACCACCTGCGTGCACACCCTGGCGATGAAGCGGCCGTCGGAGGTGCCGCCCGTCGTGGACAGCTCGGGCACCACGCCGGTCTCGGCCGAGATGGCGCTGGACAGCGCGTCCACCAGCGAGCCCGCCGGCGTGAGGAAGGGTTCGCCGCCCAGGGTCCAGGCGATCGACCAGTCCAGCCCGTGGCGGGACAGCACCTCGGCCACGCGCTGCTTCAGGCCCTCGGGCGTGGAGGCGGTGGAGAAGCGGAAGTTGAAGTCGACCACCAGCTCGCCGGGGATGACGTTGGTGGCGCCCGTGCCGGCGTGCAGGTTGGAGACCTGCCAGGTGGTGGGCGGGAAGTGGTCGTTGCCCTCGTCCCAGCGGGCCGCCGCCAGCTCGGCCAGGGCGGGGACGGCCAGGTGCACCGGGTTGCGCGCGAGCTGGGGGTAGGCCACGTGGCCCTGCACGCCGCGCACCGTGAGCCGGCCCGACAGCGACCCGCGCCGGCCGTTCTTGACCATGTCCCCCAGGCGCTCGACCGAGGTGGGTTCGCCGACGATGCAGCAGTCCATCGGCTCGCCACGGGCCTGCAGCGCCTGCACCACCTTCACCGTGCCGTCCACCGACGGGCCTTCTTCGTCGCTGGTGAGCAGGAAGGCCACCCGGCCGGCATGGGCGGGGTAGGCGGCGGCGAACTCCTCGGCCGCCACCACCATGGCCGCGACGGAGGTCTTCATGTCGGCCGCGCCGCGGGCGTAGAGGTGCCCGTCGCGGTAGCTGGGCACGAAGGGGTCGCTGGACCACGCCGAGAGCGGCCCGGTGGGCACCACATCGGTGTGGCCGGCGAACACCACGGTCGGGCCGGGGCGCACGCCGGTGCGCACCGCCCACAGGTTGCTCACGCGGAAGTCGTCGGGCCCGAAGGGCAGGGATTCACAGGCGAAGCCGGCCGCTGCCAGCCGCCCGGCGATCAGCGCCTGGCAGCCGCGGTCGTCGGGCGTGACGCTGGGTCGGGCGAGCAGGTCTTCCAGCAGGCGCAGCGTGGCGCTCATCGGGTGCGGGCAGTGATGAGCGGCTTGGGCGCCGGGGGCGTCTCGGGCATGACGTCGAGCGTGATCTCGGTGAACGAAGGGCTGTCGGGTTCCGGCTTGGTGACAGGAACGCGGGACACCGGCTCCGTCTCGTTCTGCAGGCGCCACAGCAGGTTGGTGGGCGAGTCGGCATGCACCAGTGCCTCCTCGCGGGCCACGACGCCGCCGGTGATCAGCCGGGCGAGATCGGCCTCGAAGGTCTGCGAGCCCTCGGCCATGGAGCGCTCCATGGCCTCGCGCACGCCGCCGAAGTCGCCCTTCTCGATCAGCTCGGCCACCAGCTTGGAGTTCAGCAGCACCTCCACGGCCGGGATGCGGCCACCGGCGGTGGCGCGCAGCAGGCGCTGCGAGACGATGGCCTTCATGGCCGCGGACAGGTCGGCCAGCAGGGCAGGGCGCGACTCCGGCGTGTAGAACGACAGGATCCGGCCCAGGGCATGGTGGCTGTTGTTCGCGTGCAGCGTGGCGAGCACCAGGTGGCCCGACAGCGCGTACGAGATGGTCTGCGACATCGTCTCCCGGTCGCGGATCTCGCCGATCATGATGCAGTCGGGCGCCTGGCGCAGGGCGTTCTTCAGGCCCACCTGCAGCGAGGCGGTGTCGCGCCCCACCTCGCGCTGGTTCACCACCGAGCGCTTGTTGGTGAACAGGAACTCGATCGGGTCCTCGATGGTGAGGATGTGGCCCGACATGTGCTGGTTGCGCCACTCCATCATGGCGGCCATGGTGGTGCTCTTGCCGGTGCCCGTGGCGCCCACCATCAGGATCAGGCCGCGCTTCTCCAGCGCCAGGCTGGCCAGCACGGGCGGCAGCTGCAGGGTGTCGATGGCGGGGATGCGCACCGGGATGCAGCGCACCACGGCGGCGATGGTGGCGCGCTGCTTGAACGCCGACAGGCGGAAGCTGCCCACCTTGGGGATGCCGAAGCCGATGTTCAGCTCGCCTTCCTGCTCCAGCTCTTCCAGCTGCAGCGGGGTGAGGATCTCGGTGAGCAGCTGCCGGGGCGCCGAGGGCGCCAGCACGTGGTCCGTCACCGGCACCAGCTGCCCGTTCACCTTCAGCAGGATGGGCGCATTGGCCGAGAGGTACAGGTCAGAGGCGCTCTTCTCCGCCATCAGGCGAAGCACGTTTTCCATCGTGATCACGGCAGGTCTCCCGGCAGGCTCGTCAAGGGGGCGGAGCGAAGGGCACCGCGCGGCGTTCAGCCGCGCAGCAGCTCGTTGATGCTCGTCTTGGCGCGGGTCTGGGCATCCACGCGCTTGACGATGACCGCGCAATACAGGCTGTGGCTGCCGTCGGCCGCCGGCAGGCTGCCGCTGACCACCACCGAGCCGGCCGGCACGCGGCCGTAGCTCACCTCGCCGGTGGCACGGTCGTAGATCTTGGTGCTCTGGCCGATGTACACGCCCATGGAGATGACCGAGTTCTCCTCCACGATCACGCCCTCGACGACCTCGGAGCGCGCGCCGATGAAGCAGTTGTCCTCGATGATGGTCGGGTTGGCCTGCAGCGGCTCCAGCACGCCGCCGATGCCCACGCCGCCGGACAGGTGCACGTGCTTGCCGATCTGGGCACAGGAGCCCACCGTGGCCCAGGTGTCCACCATGGTGCCTTCGTCGACGTAGGCGCCGATGTTCACGTACGAGGGCATCAGGATGGCGCCCTTGGCGATGTGACTGCCACGGCGCGCCACGGCCGGCGGCACCACGCGCACGCCGGTAGCGGCCAGGCCGGCCGCGTCCATGCCCGAGAACTTGGTGGGCACCTTGTCGAAGAAGGTGAGCTCGCCGGCCTGCATCGGCCGGTTGTCGTTCAGGCGGAAGGACAGCAGCACCGCCTTCTTCACCCACTGGTTCACCTGCCACTGGCCCACGCCCTGGCGCTCGGCCACGCGCAGGCGGCCGGCGTCCAGCTCGGCGATGACGTGCTCCACGGCATCCCGGATCTCGGGCGAGGCGCTGGCGGGGGTCAGGGAAGCGCGGGCTTCCCAGGCCTGGTCGATGAGGGTCTGGAGGGCGTGGGTCATGGACGGGGGAATCAGGTGCGGGCGAAAGAGGGGGGATCAGGCGGGAGAGAGTGACCGGGTGTAGGCCACGATGCGATGGGCGGCCTCCAGGCACTCGGCCGCCTCGGCCACGAGGGCGAGCCGGATGCGGCCGGCGCCGGGGTTGACCCCGTGCGCCTCGCGTGCCAGCAGGCTGCCGGGCAGGACCGCCACATTGTATTGAGCGAGCAGGCCCAGGCTGAATGCGACATCGTCGCCGCCATGTGCATGTGTTGGCACACCGGCCCACAGGTAGAAGCCGGCGTCGGGCAGGCGCACGTCGAGCACGTCCGCCAGCAGGGGCGTCACGGCGGCGAACTTCTCCCGGTACGCGGCGCGGTTGGCCTCCACATGGGCCTCGTCGTTCCACGCCGCGATGCTGGCCGCCTGCACCACCTTGCCCATGGCGCTGCCGTGGTAGGTGCGGTAGAGCAGGAAGGCCTTCAGGATCTCCGCATCGCCGGCCACGAAGCCCGAGCGCATGCCCGGCACGTTGCTGCGCTTGGACAGGCTGGACAGCACCACCAGGCGGCGGAAGTCGTGCCGGCCCAGCGCCTGCGCGGCCTGCAGCGCCCCCAGCGGCGCTTCCTCGCGGAAGTAGATCTCGGAGTAGCACTCGTCGCTGGCGATGACGAAGCCGTGCCGGTCGGACAGGGCGAACAGCTCCTCCCATTCGGACAGCGGCATCACCGCCCCGGTGGGGTTGCCGGGCGAGCAGGCATACACCAGCTGGGTGTTCGCCCAGGTGGCCTCGTCGATCTGCCGCCAGTCACAGGCGAAGTTGCGGGCCGGGTCGCTGTTGGCGAAGGCCGGCCGGGCGCCGGCGAGCAGGGCGGCGCCCTCGTAGATCTGATAGAAGGGGTTGGGGCAGACCACCGTGGCCCGGGGGCGGGTGCCGTCCACCACCGTCTGCGCCAGCGAGAACAGCGCCTCGCGTGAGCCATTCACCGGCAGCACCTGCGTCGCCGCGTCCACCGCCACGCCGTAGCGGCGGCCGATCCACCCGGCGATCGCCTGGCGCAACGCGGGCTCGCCCGCCGTGGCGGGGTAGCTGGACAGGCCCTCGAGGTGCTCGCACCAGGCCTGCTCCACCAGGGCCGGTGCCGGGTGCCGCGGCTCGCCGATGCCCAGCGAGATGGGTCGGTACGACGGGTTCGGCGTGATGTCGCGCGTCAGCGCACGCAGGCGTTCGAAGGGGTAGGCGTTCAGCCTGCCGAGCAGCGGATTCATGCGCCGATTATCGGGCGGCGTCCGCGGCGTCCCCGGCGTCTGGGCGTGGCGGCCGGGCCACGTCCGCGCGTGGCGCGCGTCCGGCCGACAGCCGCGCGACAGCCGGCGGCGTCACAATCGGCAACACATGGAGCGGGAGACGGTGGATCGGGTGGACGCCCGGGCGGCACGGCGGGCCTGGCTGCGGCATGCGGCCGCGTGGGCCGCCGCAGCGGGCGGCAGCGCGCTGCTGCCCGGCTGCGATGCGGGCCGGGCGCCGGCCGACCTGCCGCCGCTGCGGCTGGCCATGGACCTGTGGCCGGGCTACTACCCGGCGCTGCTGGCCGACGACCTGGGCTACCTCGACGAGGCGGGCGTCCTGCTCAAGGTGAGCTTCCCCGGCAACACCGACCGCATGATGGCCGCCTTCGCCGCCGGGCAGGTGGACGTGGTGGCGGTGGCGCTGGGTGACCTGATCCACGCGACGCACGGCCGGGCCCCGGTGCAGGTGCTGCTCGTCTCGGACGAATCGGCCGGCGGGGACGCGGTGCTCGCGCGGCGCGGTTTTCGCGTGGACGACGGCCTGGGCCGCGTGCGCCTGGCCACCAACCTGGGCGGCTTCGGGGAACTGTTCGCGCGCGAGTTCCTGCGGCAGCACCGCATCCGGCCGGAGCGCGTCGCCTGGTTCAACGCGGATGCGGCGGAGGTGCCGCGGCTGCTCGCCTCCGGCGTGGTGGACCTGGGCCACACCTGGCAACCGTACGTGACCGAAGCCGTGGCCGGCGGAGCGGAGATGGTGTTCAGCAGCCGCCAGACGCCCGGCCTGATCGCCGACGTCGTGGCCACCAGCCGGGCCACGGCGCTGCGCCGGGCCGGCGAACTGCGCCGCTTCCTCGCCGCCTGGCTGCGCGCCGTGGACTGGTGGGTGGCCCATCCCGAGCAGGCCATGCAGCGTCTGGCGCGGCGCCTGCCGCGCGACGCGGCCGCGGTGTCGCTGGATGGGGTGCGGCTGGTGGGCCGGGAGGAGAACCGCCGGCTGCTGGGCCGCGACGGGCTGCCGCCCGGGCTGGCGCCCGTGGTGGACCGCTACAGCGAGTTCTTCCTGGACAAGGGCAGCCTGGCGCGCCCGGTCGTGACGTCCCAGTTCCTGCGGGGGGACCTGCTGCCGTGAAGACCCGGCTGCTCGTGGCTGGCGTGCTGACCGGCGTGACCCTGCTGCCGCTGGGCATGCTGAGCAGCTGGCACTACGCGGCGGCATTGCAGTCGACCGCGGAGCGGCGCGACCAGCTGCTGCAGGCCCTGGCCACCGAGGCGGCACAGGACCTCCATGCCCGCGCGGACCGCCTGCTGGACAACCTGAGGGCCGACGTGGCCATGCCGGGGCTGGTGGAGATGCTCGGCTCCGAGCCGGTGGACGCCTGGCAGGCCAACCGCCTGCTGCAGCTCGCGGCGCTGCGCGAGCCGATGTACCTCACCTCGGTGGCCCTGCTCGACGCGGCGGGCCGCAACCTGGCCGACACCCAGGCGGTGCGGGTGGGCAGCGACGAGGGCAACGAGCGCTATGTGCGCGCGGTGCTGGCGCGGGCCTACCCGCAGCTGGTCGGGCCGCTGCGGGCCCGGCGTGACGATCACCCGGCGCTGTTCGCGGTGGCGCCCATCCGGCGTGCCGGCCAGGTGCGCGGCCTGCTGCGCCTGCGGCTGGAACCCGGGCTGCTGGGCCATGTGCTGACGGAAAGCCTCAGCGCCCACGGCGACCTGCACGGCATCGTCTTCGATGCGCAGGGGCAGCTGCTGGCCGGCACCGATTCGCGCCTGGCGGAGCAGACCCGCCTGCCCGAGGAGTTCCATGTGGAGCTGGGCACGCCGGCCGCCCAGGAGCCCGTGTGGGGCGGGCGGACCTGGCATGGCCAGGTGGTCGAGGTGCCGGGCACGCCGTGGCGGGTGATGGTGTACGAGCCGAAGCGCCAGTTCGAGGCACCGCTGCATCGCCTGGAGCGCGAGTGGGCCCTGTACATGGCGATGATGGCGCTGCTGGGCACCGGTGCCGTGTGGCTGATCGCCGCGCTGCTGGCCCGTCCGGTGGCGCGCCTGAGCCAGGCGGCCCGGGGCATCGCCTCGGGCGATCTGCGCCAGCGCGTGGCCGAGCGCGGCACCGACGAGTTCCGGCAGCTGGCACGCGTCTTCAACGCCATGAACGAACGCCTGGCCGGCATGGTGGAGTCGCTGCGCGACAGCGAGGCCCGGCTGCAGCGCGCCAACCTGGACCTGGAGCGGCAGGTGCGCGAGCGCACCGCCGACCTGGCCCAGGCGAAGGAGGCCGCGGAGGCCGCCAACCGGGCGAAGAGCGCGTTCCTCGCCAACATGAGCCATGAGATCCGCACGCCGATGAACGCGGTGATCGGCCTGACCGAACTGCTGCACGACGACAGCACCGACGCGCTGCAGCGAGAACGGCTGCGCCGCGTGGGGGATGCCGCGCAGCACCTGCTGGGCCTCATCAACGACGTGCTGGATCTCTCCCGCATCGAGGCAGGCAAGCTCTCGGTCGACACCGTGGCGTTCGACCTGCGCGCCCTGGCCGCCCGCATCTGCGGCATGGTGGACGGCGCCGCGCGGGACAAGGGCCTGCTGCTGCGGCAGGCGCTGGACCCGGCCCTGCCGCCGCGGCTGCTGGGCGACGAACGGCGCCTGGGCCAGGTGCTGCTCAACTTCCTGGGCAACGCCATCAAGTTCACCGGGCAGGGCGAGGTCGGGCTGCGCGTGGGCTGGGTGCCGGGCGCCCCCCCGCCGGCCGACGGCCCGCTGTGGCTGCGTTTCGAGGTGTGGGACACCGGCATCGGCCTGACACCCGAGCAGCAGTCGCGCATCTTCGAGGCGTTCGAGCAGGCGGACGTCTCCACCACGCGCCAGTACGGCGGGTCGGGGCTCGGCCTCACGATCAGCCGCGAGCTGGCCCAGCTGATGGGCGGCCAGACCGGGGTGGCCAGCGTGCCGGGGCAGGGCAGCCGGTTCTGGATCGACGTGCCGCTGCAGGTGCTGGACGAGGCGCCGGCCCACCCGGCGCAGGACGCCCCGGCCGGCCGCCCCGCGCTGCCCCGCTGGGCCGGCGTCGCGCCGCTGCTGGTGGTGGAGGACAACCCGGTCAACCAGGAAGTGATCCGGGCGCTGCTCGCCCGCCACGGGCTGGAGGGCGAGCTGGCATCCGACGGCGCGGTCGCGGTGTCGCGCGCTGCCGAGGCGGACTACCCGCTGATCTTCATGGACATGCACATGCCCGTCATGGACGGACTGGAGGCCACGCGTCGCATCCGGCAGCAGCCGCGGCACCTGGCCACGCCCATCATCGCCATGACCGCCAATGTGTACGAGGACGATCGCCAGGGCTGCCTCGCGGCCGGCATGAACGGCCACCTGCCCAAGCCGGTGGACCCCCAGGCCCTGGTGCAGCTGCTGCGCGACTGGCTGGGGCCGCCCGCCACGGCAGGCGGCGAGGCCGGCTAGAGCCGGCCCACGCAGCACGGCACGCCGCAGCGGCACACGAGCCGGCCTTCGTGGTGGGTCTCGCCGTAGGCCACGGTGATCTCCTCGTCCACGGCGATGTCGCGCACGGCGTAGAACTCGATGCGACCGTCGCGGATGGACAGGCGGCCGTTCGGGCGGCAGCTGTGGTTCGTGAAGCGCATCGGGTCGGTCGACCGGGCCAGGTCCACGGCCGTGCGCGTCGACACCTCGACGATCATGATGCGCTCCAGCGTGGCGGCCCGGCGACGCGCCTCCGACACGCTGATCGACTCGCCCCGCACCTCACCGATCTTCTGGCCGCGCGGCACCGGCTCGAGCGCGAACACGCCGAAGCCGTCGATGGGGCTGCGGCGCACCGCCACGGCGTACTTCTGGTACGGGGGGTGCTCAGCCAGGCGTCCCATGGCGGGCCCCGTCGGGTGCGCGGCCCCGGGCCGTCATCGCAGCAGGCCGCCTTCCATGCGGTGCTCGGGCAGGCTCACCACGGGCTGCGGCTTCCAGCCGCGCTTGCGGTGCTCGGCCACCACGTTGGTGTAGATGCCGCCCCGCACGAACCAGCGGGCGGTGATGCGCGCGTAGCGCGGCTTCGTGGTCTCGACGATCTTGGTGAGGATGTCGTTGGTGACCTTCTCGTGGAACGCGCCCTCGTCGCGGAAGCTCCACATGTACATCTTCAGGCTCTTGAGTTCCACGCACAGCTTGTCGCACACCATGTCGATGGTGAAGTGCGCGAAGTCGGGCTGGCCGGTCAGCGGGCAGTGGCAGGTGAACTCCGGGATCTGGAACTGGATCACGTAGTCGCGCTCGGGCGACGGGTTGGGGAAGACGTGCAGTTCCTTCGAGGGCGCGCTCGGCGGGTTGGGCGGCATTGGCCGCTGCTTCGGCTCGGTGGCCGGCCGCTCGGCGCGGGTCTTGGTGGCGGTGCGTGGCATGGGGGCGATGGTATCATCCCGGGCTTTTCGGCGCCCGCTGGCTGGTAGAAAAAGCCAAGCAAATCAAAGACTTAAGGTGGCCTCTCGCGCCGCCTAACAAGCCGCTGCACAAGCCCCCCCGCCCCCATGCGCCTGAACCAGATCAAGCTGTCCGGCTTCAAGTCCTTCGCCGAGCCCACCACCTTCCAGCTGCCCGGGCAGCGCGTGGGCGTGGTCGGGCCCAATGGCTGCGGCAAGTCCAACATCATGGACGCCGTGCGCTGGGTGCTGGGCGAATCCAAGGCCAGCGAGCTGCGTGGCGAGTCCATGCAGGACGTCATCTTCAACGGCTCGGGCAACCGCAAGCCGGCCAGCCGCGCCAGCGTGGAGCTGGTCTTCAGCAACGAGGACGGCCGCGCCGGCGGCTCATGGAACCAGTACAGCGAGATCGCCGTCAAGCGCGTGCTCACGCGCGACGGCAACTCCAGCTACTTCATCAACAACCAGCCCGTGCGCCGGCGCGACGTGCAGGACGTGTTCCTCGGCACCGGCCTGGGCCCGCGCGCCTACGCCATCATCGGCCAGGGCACCATCAGCCGGATCATCGAGTCCAAGCCCGAGGAGCTGCGCCTGTTCCTGGAGGAGGCCGCGGGCGTCTCCAAGTACAAGGAGCGCCGCCGGGAGACCGAGCACCGCCTCAGGGACACCCGCGAGAACCTGACCCGCGTGGAAGACATCCTGCGCGAGCTCAACGCCAACCTCGACAAGCTGGAACGCCAGGCCGAGGTGGCGGCGCAGTACCGCACGCTGCAGGACCAGGGCACGCTCAAGCTGCACCAGCTGTGGTTCCTGAAGCACCGCGATGCGGCCACCGAGGAGGAGCGTGTCAAGCTGGCCTCCCTGGAGGCCACCAACGCCCTGGAAGCCCGGCTGGCCGAACTGCGCCACGTGGAGGCCGAGCTCGAGACCATCCGCCAGGCGCACTACGCCGCGTCCGACGCGCTGCACGCGCGCCAGGGTGACCTGGCCCAGGCGCAGCTGGAGGTGAGCCGGCTCGAGGAGCGCATCCGCTACGTGGTGGAAGGGCGCCAGCGGGCCGAGGCGCGGCTGGCCGACCTGCAGGCGCAGGACGAGCAATGGGCCGCCCGACGCGACGACGCCGTGGCCGAGCAGGAGACCATCGCCGAGCAGATCGCCGCCGCCGAGGAGCAGGCCGAGATCCTCGCCGCCCAGGCCGAGGAGCAGGCCATGCAGGCCCCCAGCTTCGAGGACGCGGTGCGCGCGGCCCAGGCGCGTGCCAACGAGCAGCGCGGCCAGGTGGCGCAGGTGCAGCAGCAGATCCAGGTGCTGGCGGCGGAGAGCCGCAACATCGAGGAGCAGACCCGCGCGCTGCGCAGCCGCCGCGAGCGCCTGAGCGCAGAGTCGCAGGGCCTGGCCGCGCCGGACGAGCACCGCCTGGCCCAGCTGCGCGAAGACAGCGAGGCGGCCGACGCCGCCCGCGAGGAGGCCGACGGCATCCTGCACACGCTCAGCGAGGAAGTGCCCCTGCTCGACGAACAGCGGCGCGAGCGGCAGGACGCGGTGAACCGCGAGTCGGCCCGCCATGCGGAGCTCACCGCGCGGCTGGAGGCACTGCGCGCGCTGCAGGAGAAGGTGCAGACCGAAGGCAAGCTCAAGCCCTGGCTGGCCAAGCACGGCCTGGACAGCCTGGCGGGCCTGTGGACGAAGATCCACATCGAGGCCGGGTGGGAAGTGGCACTCGAATCCGCGCTGCGCGAGCGGCTCAACGCCCTGGCGGTGGGCCGCCTGGACATCGTGCGCGCCTTCGCCGCCGACGCGCCGCCGGCCAAGCTGGCCTTCTATTCACCTCCGCAGGCGGTCATCGCCAACAGCCACCACACGCTGGCGCGGCTGTCCGACCTGCTGCGGCTGAACGACGCCGGGCTGAAGGCCCTGCTGAACGACTGGCTCGAGGGCGTGTACACGGCGCCCAGCCTCGACGTGGCGCTTGCGCAGCGCGAGCAGCTCACCCACGGCGAAGTGATCATGACGCCCGAGGGCCACGCGGTGTCGTCCTTCGCGGTGGCCTTCTACGCACCCGATTCGGAGCAGGCCGGCATGCTGGCCCGGGCGCAGGAGATCGAGAACCTGGAGCGCCAGTCGCGTGCCCAGGCGCTGATCGCGGACGACGCACGCACGGCGCTGGTGCGGGCCGAGGCCGCCTACACCGAGGCCTCGCAGCGCCTGGGTGGCGCGCGCCGCCAGGCGGCGGAGGCGCAGACGCGGGCGCACCAGCTGCACGTGGAGCTGCTGCGCCTGTCCCAGCAGGCCGAGGCCGCGAGCACCCGCCGCACGCAGCTGCGCGAGGAGCTGGCGGAGATCGACGCCCAGATGGACGACCTGGCCGAGCGCCGGGCCACCGGCGAGGCCCGCTTCGAGGAGCTGGACATGCAGCTCGCGACGACGCAGGAGCGCCACGCCGAGCTGGAGGAGGCCGTCATCCAGGCCGAGCGGCGCCAGGCGGACGCGCGCGAGCAGCTGCGCTCGCTGGAGCGCCAGGCCCAGGAGGCGCAGTTCCAGGCCCGTGCGCTCGCGGCGCGGCGCGGCGAGCTGCAGCGCGCCATCGAGACGGCCGCCCTGCAGATCGCCGCCAACGAGCAGGCCGCCGAGCAGCTGCAGCAGGAGCTGGCCGGCTTCAACGACGCGGCAGCGCAAGCCGGCCTGCAGGAAGCCCTGGCCGTGCGGCTGGACAAGGAACAGGCGCTGGCCGCGGCGCGCAGTGAGTACGACGACCTGTCGGCCAAGCTGCGCGCCGCCGACGAGCAGCGGCTGCAGGCCGAGCGCAGCCTGGAGCCGCTGCGCGAGCGCATCACCCGGCTGCAGCTGGAAGCGCAGGCGGCGCAGCTGGGCGGCGCGCAGTACATGGAGCAGCTCACCGCGGCGGCGGTGGACCTGGAGGCCCTGGCCCAGTCCATCGAGACGGGCGGCGTGAAGCTCTACGGCCTGCAGGGCGAGATCGACCGCATCAACCGCGAGATCGCCGCACTCGGCGCCGTGAACCTGGCGGCCCTGGACGAGCTGACCGCCGCGCGGGAGCGCAAGACCTTCCTCGACGCGCAGAACGCCGACCTCACCGACGCCATCCAGACGCTGGAGAACGCGATCCACAAGATCGACCTGGAGACGCGCGACCTGCTGATGAACACCTTCCACCAGGTCAACGAGGGCTTCGGCCGCATGTTCCCCAGCCTGTTCGGCGGCGGACAGGCCAAGCTCATCATGACCGGCGACGAGGTGCTCGACGCCGGCGTGCAGGTGATGGCGCAGCCGCCAGGCAAGAAGAACTCCACCATCCACCTGCTGTCCGGCGGGGAGAAGGCACTCACCGCGATCGCGCTGGTGTTCGCCATCTTCCTGCTCAACCCGGCGCCGTTCTGCCTGCTCGACGAAGTGGACGCGCCGCTGGACGACGCCAACACCGAGCGCTACGCCAAGCTCGTGACCGACATGTCGCAAGGCACCCAGTTCCTCTTCATCTCGCACAACAAGATCGCCATGGAAATGGCCGAGCAGCTCATCGGCGTGACCATGCAGGAGCAGGGCGTCTCGCGCATCGTGGCCGTGGACATGGAATCCGCGGTCAGCATGGTGGAGGGCGCATGAGCGCGCCGGGCCGCCTTCCGGCGCGGAGGGACTGTCAATGAGCCTTACCGTCGCGCTGGCGATGCTCGCGGGCGTGGTCCTGCTGGCGGTGGTGGTGCATGGCGCCTGGTCGGCACGCCGCCAGCGGCCGCGCATCGCGCATGCGCCCGCGGTGGACCCGCTGGCCCGTGTCGAGCCCGCGCTGCCTGGCGCCTTCGAGCCCGATCTCGACGGCGACCCCGCCGATGCAGCGGCGTCGCCCCGCGCGCTGGCGCCGTCCTCGCCCCGGCGCCTGGCCAAGGTGGACCCGCTGATCGACGCGGTGGCCACGCTCACGCCCGAGCAGCCGGTCACCGGCGACATGGCGATGCAGCACCTGCCGGGCAGCCGACGGGCGGGCAACAAGCCGTTCCACCTCGAAGGGCTGAATGCCGAGTCGGGCGAGTGGGAGCCACTGCGGCCCGGCCAGCGCTACGGCGAGTTCCAGGCCGGGCTGCAGATGGCCAACCGGCATGGGGCGCTCAACGAGATCGAATACTCCGAGTTCGTGCAGAAGGTGCAGGCCTTCGCGGACGCGGTGGGCGCCATGGCCGATTTCCCCGACATGCTGGACGTGGTGGCGCGCGCGCGCGAGCTCGACGCCTTTGCCAGCCAGCACGATGCGCAGCTGACGGCGGTGCTGCGCGCCAACAGCATCGCATGGTCGGTGGGCTATGTGCAGCAGGTGGCCGGGCGCCACGGCTTCGTGCCGGGCGCCGTGCCGGGGCGCCTGGTGCTGCCGGCGGCAGAGGAGGGCGCGCCGCCCTTGCTGGTGCTGGCCTTCGACGCCCAGGCCGCGCTGGCGGAGGACCCGGGCCACGCCGCGCTGCGCGAGGTGCAGCTGAGCCTGGACGTGCCGCAGACGCTGGAGGACGCCGAGCCCTTCGCCGCGTGGCAGGAATGCGCCCGCAAGCTGGCCGACGACCTGGACGCCACGCTGGTGGACGACCAGGGGCGGCCCATCACGCTGCACGCCTTCGCTGCCATCGGGCAGGAGCTGGAGCGCCTGTACCGGGCGCTCGAGGCCCGCGACCTGGCGGCCGGCTGCCCCGCGGCACGGCGCCTGTTCAGCTGAGCGCGGCCGGCCACGCGGCTGGCCGTATGCTCGCGCCATGGCCACCGACCTGCTGTCCGAGCTGCTGCCTGACCTGCTGGCGATCTTCCTGCTGATCGCCGGGGCCGCCTTCTTCTCCGTCGCCGAGATCTCCGTGGCGGCGTCGCGGCGCCTGCGCCTGCGTCGCCTGGCAGACGACGGCGACCTGCGCGCCGAGCGGGTGCTCGCGGTGCAGGAGCAGCCGGGGCATTACTTCACGGTGGTGCAGATCGGCCTGAACATGGTCGCCATCCTCGGCGGCATCGTGGGCGAGGGCGCGCTCACCCCGCATTACGCCGCCCTGCTGTCGCTGGCATTGCCTTCCCCGCAGGCGCAGACGCTGGGCTTCGCGCTGTCGTTCCTCACCATCACGGCGCTGTTCATCGTGCTGGCCGACCTGGTGCCGCGCCGGCTGGGCATGAACGACCCGGAGCGCCTGGCCATGCGCACCGTCGGGCCCATGAGCGTGCTGGCCACCCTGCTGATGCCGCTGGTGTGGGCCTTCAACGGCGTGTCCAACGCGCTGTCGCGCCTGCTCGGCCTGCCCCAGCAGCGCGACGACCGGGTGACGCACCACGACATCCTGGCGCTCACTGCGGCCGGGGCCCAGGCCGGGGCCGTGGCCAGCGAGGAGCAGCAGGTGATCGAGAACGTGTTCGAGCTGGACACGCGCACGGTCGAGACGGCCATGACCACACGCGAGCGGGTCGTCTACCTCTCGATGGACGACGACGAGGCCCTGATCCGCACCCGCGTGGCGGAGGAGCCGCACTCCACCTACCTGGTCTGCGCCGAGGGCGTCGACGAGGTGCTGGGTTACGTGGACGCGACGGACCTGTTCCAGCGCGTGCTGCTGGGCCAGCCGCTGGCGCTGCGGGCCTGTGCGGAATCCGGCCTGGTGAAGAAGGTGCTGATCGTCCCCGACCGGCTCACGCTGGCGGAGATGCTCTCGCAGTTCCGCTCGGCGCACGAGGACTTCGCCGTCATCGTCAACGAGTACAGCCTGGTGGTGGGCGTGATCACGCTCAATGACGTGATGAGCACCGTGATGGCGGCCATGGTGGGCCAGCCCGACGAGGAGCAGATCGTGCGGCGCGACGACGGCAGCTTCCTGGCCGATGGCAGCACGCCCGTGCCTGACCTGCAGCGCGCGCTCGGCATCGACGACTGGCCGCAGCCCGGCCAGTACGACACCCTGGCCGGTTTCCTGATGGTGATGCTGCGCCGCATTCCCCGGCGCACCGACCAGGTGGTGTGGGAGGGCTGGCGTTTCGAGGTCGTGGACGTGGACCGCCACCGCGTGGACCAGGTGATGGTCACGCGCGTGCCGGCTGCCTCGGAGGCGGCATGAGGCGCCGCGCGGCGTGGTCCGCGCTGGCGCTGCTCGGCGCATCGCTCGGGGCCTCGTTTGCCCGGGCCCGGGCCGCGGCGCCGCAGCCCGCGCCCTACGCGGGCCCGCTGTTCGACGCGCACCTGCACTACAACGTCGAGGCGGCTGCCGGGCCCCACCCCGTGGCCGACGTGGTGCGCCGCATGCAGGCCGCCGGCGTGCGCGTCATCGTGGCGAACAGCCGGCCCAACGACGGCACCCGGGTACTGGCCGCGTCGCCCGCCGTGCGCGCGGCGGGCATCACGGTGGTGCCTTTCGTGCGGCTGTACCGCGACCGCGCCGACTACACCGGCTGGTTCCAGGACGCGTCCATCGAACGCATGGTGGAGGCCGAGCTGCGGGCCGGCACGGCGGCGGGGCCTTACCGCGGGCTGGGCGAGTTCCACCTGTACGACAGCACGAACGCCGACGGACCGGTGGCGCGGCGCCTGATGCAGCTGGCGCAGGCGCGCCGCCTGGCGGTGCTGGCGCACGTGGACGACGTGGCGATCGAGAAGCTCTTCGCCCACGCCCCCGGGGCGCGCCTGATCTGGGCGCACAGCGGCATCGGCGGCGTGCCGGTGGACCGCGTGCGGGCGCTGCTGGCCGCGCATCCCACGCTGATGGGCGAGCTGTCCTACCGGCCCGGCCTCACCCAGGCCGACGGCCAGCTCAGCCCCGACTGGCGTGCGCTCATCGAGGCCTTCCCGGACCGCTTCGTGATCGGCTCGGACACGTGGGTGAATGCACGCTGGGAGTCCTACGAGGCGCTGATGACGGATGCCCGGCGCTGGCTGGGCGGCCTGGAGCCTGCACTGGCGCGCCGGGTGGCGTGGGCCAACGGCGCCACCCTGTTCGGCGTGCCCGATCCGCGCTGAAGGGCGCGCGGCCGACGGGCCCTGCGTACACTCCGGCGCATGTCCCGAGACGACCCTGCCGCGCGCGCCGCGGACCGCGCGGCCGAGCTGCGCGCGCTGCTGCATCACCATGCCCACGCCTACTACGTGCTGGACGCCCCGGAGCTGCCCGACGCGGAGTACGACCGTCTGTTCCAGGAGCTGCAGGCGCTGGAATCGGCGCACCCGCAACTGCTGACCGCGGATTCCCCCACGCAACGTGTGCTGGGCAAGGTGCTGGCCGGCTTCACCCCGGTGCGCCATGCCGTGCCCATGCTCAGCATCCGCACCGAGACCGACACGACGGCCGGCGGCGCCCAGGCCTTCGATGCGCGCGTCCGGCGGGAGCTGGGCCTGGCCGAGGCGGACCCGCCGGTCGAGTACGCCGTGGAGCTCAAGTTCGACGGACTGGCCATCAACCTGCGCTATGAGCACGGCGTGCTCGTGCAGGCGGCCACCCGCGGCGACGGCGAGACAGGCGAGGACGTCACCCAGAACATCCGCACGGTGCGCCAGATTCCGCTGCGGCTGGCCGGCTGCGACGTACCCGTGCTGGAGGTGCGGGGCGAGGTCTACATGCGGCGCGACGACTTCGAGGCGCTCAATGAGCGACAGCGCCAGCTCATCGCCGCGGGCGCCCGCCAGGAGAAGACCTTCGTCAACCCGCGCAATGCCGCTGCGGGCGCAGTGCGGCAGCTCGACCCGGCCATCGCCGCCCGCCGCCCGCTGAGCTTCTTCGCCTATGGCCTGGGCGACGTGCAGGGCTGGGCGGTGCCGCCCACCCACAGCGGCGTGCTCGACGCGCTGGCGGGCTTCGGTGTGCCGGTGAACGGCGACCGGGCGGTCGTGCACGGCGCTGCCGGCCTGGCGGACTACCACCAGCGCATCGCCGCGCGCCGGGATGCGCTGCCCTTCGACATCGACGGCGTGGTCTACAAGGTGAACGACCGTGCGGTCCAGGAGCGCCTGGGCTTCGTCACCCGCGAGCCGCGTTGGGCGGTGGCGCACAAGTACCCGGCCCAGGAGCAGATGACGCGGCTGCTGGGCATCGACATCCAGGTGGGCCGCACCGGCAAGCTGACGCCGGTGGCCAAGCTGGAGCCGGTGTTCGTGGGCGGCACCACCGTCAGCAACGCCACGCTGCACAACGAGGACGAGGCGCGTCGCAAGGACGTGCGCATCGGCGACACGGTGATCGTGCGGCGGGCTGGCGACGTGATCCCGGAGGTCGTCGGCGTGGTGGCGGACCGTCGGCCGCCCGATGCGGGCGAGCCGTTCGACCTCTACCAGCGCCTGGGCGGGAAGTGCCCCGTGTGCGCCAGCCCCATCGAGCGGCTGGAGGGCGAGGCGGACTGGCGCTGCACCGGCGGCATCACCTGCCCGGCGCAGCGCAAGCAGGCGCTGCTGCACTTCGCCAGCCGCCGCGCCATGGACATCGAGGGCCTGGGCGACAAGCTGGTGGACCAGCTCGTGGACGCCGGCATCGTGAAGACCGTGCCCGACCTGTACCGCCTGGGCTTCACGTCGCTGGCGGCGCTGGAGCGCATGGGCGAAAAGAGCGCCACCAACCTGCTGGCGGGCATCGACAAGAGCAAGTCCACCACGCTGGCGCGCTTTCTCTACAGCCTGGGCATCCGCCAGGTGGGCGAGACCACGGCCAAGGACCTGGCGCGCCACTTCGGGAGCATCGAGCGCCTGATGGACGCGCGGCTCGAGGAACTGCTCGAGGTGCCGGACGTGGGGCCCATCGTGGCCCAGAGCATCCGCCACTTCTTCGACCAGCCGCACCACCGGGAGCTGGTGGCGCAGCTGCAGGCCGCCGGCATCCACTGGCCCGAGGTGGCCGGCCAGGCCAGCGACGCACCGCGGCCGCTGCTGGGCAGGACGCTGGTGCTCACCGGTACGCTGCCCGCCTGGAGCCGCGACGAGGCCAAGGAGCGCATCGAGGCCGCCGGCGGCAAGGTGAGCGGCTCGGTGTCGAAGAAGACGCACTTCGTGGTGGCCGGCGAGGAGGCGGGCAGCAAGCTCGACAAGGCGAGGGAGCTGGGAGTGCCCGTGATCGACGAAGCCGGCCTGCGCGCGCTCCTCGGCGAGTCGGCCACGGATAATCCGCCGCTTTCCTGAGCACGAGGGCCCTCCCGATGGCGGTGCGAGAGATCCTGAAGATGGGCGATCCGCGGCTGTTGCGCGTGGCGGCCCCGGTGACCGAATTCGACACGCCGGCGCTTCATGCGCTGGTGCAGGACATGCTGGACACCATGCGCGCCGCCCACGGCGCCGGCCTGGCCGCCCCGCAGATCGGCGTGGACCTGCAGCTGGTGGTCTTCGGCTTCGAGCGCAGCGAGCGGTACCCCGACGCGCCACCGGTGCCGATGACCGTGCTGCTCAACCCGGTGATCACGCCGCTGGCGGAGCCGGGCGGGGCGCCCGGGGAAGAGGACGGATGGGAGGGCTGCCTGTCCGTGCCCGGCCTGCGTGGCGTCGTGCCCCGCTGGCGGCGCATCCGCTACCAGGGCCGGGACCTGGCCGGCGCCCCGATCGACCGCGAGGCCGAGGGCTTCCACGCGCGCGTGGTGCAGCACGAGTGCGACCACCTGATCGGGCGGCTCTATCCCACCCGCATGCGCGACTTGACGCGACTCGGGTTCACCAGCGTGCTGTTTCCGGGGCTGGACCCGGCCTCGGACGACTGATTCCCCACCCGTTACAGGCCTGAAACATTCGCCCGTCAGCCGCGCGGCGCGCTGATGCGTTGTCGGGGCGGAACCCTGGAGAACACCATGCACCATTGGACACATCGCCTGGACCGCGCCCTGCGCCGGATGGCCGCTGGCCTGCTCGCCGGCGGGCTGGCGCTCACGGGCGTGGCGCAGGCGTCGGACGACCCGCCGGGCCGCGTCGGCCGCCTGGCCGAAGGCCGCGGCCAGATCTGGCTGCTGGAGGAAGGGCAGGGCGAGTGGCAGACCGCCACGCTGAACCGGCCGGTCACCACCGCCGACCGCCTGGCCACCGACCGTGACGCCCGGGCGGAGTTGCAGATCGGCTCCACCACCATCCGTCTCGACCAGGCGTCGGACCTCGAGATCGCCCGCCTGGACGACGACCGCATCGAGCTCATGCTGCACAGCGGCGCGGCGGCGGTTCGGGTGCGCGAGCACGAGGTCGCCCGCGAGATCCTGATCACCACGCCCGAAGGGCGCTTCTCGCCGCGCGGCGCCGGCCTGTTCCGGCTCGACCGCACCGACCGCGGCACGCTGGCTGGCGTGTCCCAGGGCGAACTCGAGTTCGAGTCCAGCGACAGCCAGCTGACGCTGCGCCCGGGCCAGCGCGCCGACCTGTGGTTCGACGACCGCGACCGCCGCACGCACTACAGCTGGTCGCAGCCGGTCAACGACGACTTCGAGCAGTGGGTGCGCCGCGAGGACGCCCAGGAACTGCGCTGGGCGGCCAACCGTCCCGTGTCGCCCGAGATGACGGGCGCCCATGACCTGGACCGCCACGGCCAGTGGGACACCCACCCCGAGTACGGCACCGTCTGGTACCCCACCACGGTGAGCGCCGGCTGGGCCCCGTACCGCCACGGCCACTGGGCCTGGGTGCGCCCCTGGGGCTGGACCTGGGTGGACGACGCGCCGTGGGGCTTCGCGCCCTTCCACTACGGCCGCTGGGTGCACTGGCACAACCGCTGGGTCTGGGCCCCGGGCACCTACGTGCGCCGGCCCGTGTACGCCCCGGCCATGGTGGCCTGGGTGGGAGGCAGCCACTTCAGCATGTCCGTCCGCATCGGCCAGCCCGTGGGCTGGGTGCCGCTGGCGCCGCGCGAGGCCTATTACCCCGCGTACCGGGTGTCGCCCGTCTACATCAAGCAGGTCAACGTCACGCACATCCACATCCATGACCGCGACCCGCGTCCGCCGCGGCAGCCGATCATGTACCGCAACAGCCAGGTGCGTGGTGGCGTGACGGTGGTCTCGTCCGACGTGCTCACCAAGCGCCAGGCCGTGTACAAGGCGGCCCGGCCGTCCGACGACGACGTCGTCCGCGTGATGCGCAACCCGCGTGCCGTGGACCGCATCGAGCCGCCCAAGCCGGCCGACGCTTCCCTGGCACCGCGCCAGCCGGTGGCCCGCGAACGGCGTGGCGAGCTGCCGCCGCCGCCCAGCCGGGGGGGCCGCGTCCAGACCGGTGACGGCCCGAACGTGCGCAACGGCCTGGTGCCGTCGCCGCAGCCGGGCCGCGAGCCGGCCGCACGCGACAACCGCGACGGCGACCGGCGCGACAGCGACCGGCGCGAGGACGGCCCCACCGTGCGCCACGGCGTGGTGCCGGCGCCTGCCACGCGCGACCGGGACCGCGACGGCCGCGACGACGCCGAGAAGGGCCCCACGATGCGGGCCGAGCAGCCGGCCCGTCCGCCGGTGTCGCGCCCGCCGGTGAGCCCGGCGCCGCGTGAGGGCACCGCCCCGCCGCCGCGGCGCGACGGTGACGCCGAGCGGCCGCCGCGTGAGCCGCGTGTCGATCCGCGGGAACAGCCGCGCATGCAGCCGCAACCGGTGCCGGCGCCGGTGGTGCCGCGCGGGCAGGCGCGTGAGGAGCGCCCCCGGGAAGAACGGCCGCGCGAAGAGCGTCCGCGCGAGGAGCGTCCGCAGCGGGTGAGCCAGGAAAGGCCGCAGGCGCGCGAATTCGAGCGGGCGCCCGAGCGCGTGCAGGAGCGCGCCGAGCGGCAGGAACGGCGCGAACGTCGCGACAACGGCCGGGAGAACGGGCGCGAGAACGGCCGCGAACGCGAATCGCGCGGCGATCGGCCCAACGCCTGACCGCCACAAGCCCGGGCTCGGCGCCCGGCTGCGCGGCCACGGCCCACGTTCCGGCGTCGGGGGGCCCCCCAAAGGGGCCCCCCCCCCCGGGGGGGTCCGTGGGGGGGCCCGGGCCCCACCCCCCCCCCCCCCCCC
>NZ_JAYRUN010000004.1:261738-272175 GCF_041918995.1 Ideonella sp.
TGGTGCCCCGACGCCGTTTTCATTCCTTGCGAGTTCCGCTTCCCATGCCCGCACCCTCCGCACTCCGTCGCCGTCCTGCCGCCCGTGTGGCGCCGCGCTCCCCCTGGTGGCCCTGCTGGCCGGCGGGCGCCCTGCTGAGCCTGTCGGCCTGCGTGTCGACGCCTGCCCCGCCGGGCCCCCAGGCGGCCGCCGAGCCCCCGGCCGCAGTGCCTGCCCCGGCGCCTGCGGCATCCGCGCCCCGGCCGGCCACGGCCGCCTCCGGGCCGGTGTCGGCATCCGCCCCGGCCCCGGGCGCCGCGCCCGCAGCGGCGCCCTCCACCGGCCCGCAGCCCGCGTTTGCCGTCGTCACCAAGGACGCCCGGCGCACGGACGGCCTGCTGCCGCTGTGGCAGAAGGAAGACAAGGTGTGGTTCGAACTGCGGCCGCAGGACTTCGGCAAGCCGTTCTTCCTGTCGCCCAAGCTCTCGCGTGGCATCGGCGAGCGCTCCTTCTTCGGCGGCAGCATGCTGGGCTACGGCCCGTGGGGGCGCCCGCAGATCGTCGAGTTCCGCAAGCAGCACAACCAGGTGATGCTGGTGGCCCGCAACGAGCGCTACCAGGCCGCGACGGGCTCGCCCGAGTCGCGTGCGGTGGCCAGCGCGTTCTCCGACAGCCTGCTCGGCAGCGCCCCCCTGGCCAGCCGCCCGCACCCCGACACGCAGGCGGTGCTGGTGGAAGCCAACCCGATCTTCCTGTCCGACCTGCTGGGCCTGGGCATCAGCCTGCAACGCACCTACCGGCAGAACTACGGCCTGGACACGCGCAACTCCGCCTTCACCCGGGTGCGCGTGGACGCCGACACGGTGACGCTGGAAGCCGACCTGCACTTCGCCACCGGCAGCCTGGCCGCGGCGACGCCCGGCCAGCCCAGCACGGCGCCAGTGCCGCTGATGCCGGCCACGCTGCCCGACCCACGCAGCATGTTCCTGGGCCTGCACTACTCGCTGGCCGCGCTGCCGGCGCAACCCATGGCGCCGCGCCGCGCCGACCCGCGCGTGGGCTACTTCACCACCACCGTGCTCGACTTCGGCCACGACGAGGTCCGCACGCCCAACCGGCACTACGTGCGCCGCTGGCGGCTCGAGAAGAAGGACCCGCTGGCGGCCGTGTCCGAGCCGGTGCAGCCGGTCACCTTCTGGCTGGATCGCAACATCCCGGCCAAGTACCGCGACACCATCACGCGCGGGGTGCTGGCCTGGAACGACGCCTTCGAGCGCATCGGCCTGCGCAACGCCCTGGTGGTGCGCCAGCAGCCCGATGACGCCGAGTTCGACACGCTGGACCTGCGCGTGGCCTCCATCCGCTGGATGACCAACGCCGACCCGGCCTTCGGCGCCATCGGCCCCAGCCACATCGACCCGCGCACCGGCGAGATCCTGGACGCGGACATCGGCATCGAGAGCCTGTCCTCGCGCAACCGGCGCGCCGAGCGCGCGCAGGTGCTGGCCAGCCGCCCACTGGCCGATGCGGCCCACCTGCTGCAGGCCGACGGCGCGCAGCGCCTGGCCGAGCGCACGGCGCACGGCGAGGACGCCTTGCACTGCGAGCACGGCGATTTCGCCGCCGAGCAGCTGGGTTACGCGCTCGACGTGCTGCAGGCGCGCGGCGACATCGACCCGGACAGCCCCCAGGCCGAGGCCTTCGTCCAGGCCTATCTCTTCGACACCACGATGCACGAGGTGGGCCACACGCTGGGGCTGCGGCACAACTTCCGGTCGTCGCGCATCTACAGCGAGCGCCAGCTGGCCGACCCGGCGTTCACCCAGGCGCAGGGCCTGGCCGGCTCGGTGATGGAGTACGCGCCGGTGAACCTGGGCGCGCCTGGGGAGCCGGCGCCGGCACCGTTCCAGATGGTGCTCGGCCCGTACGACTACTGGGCCATCGAATACGCCTACAAGCCGTTCCCGCCAGGGATGTCCACGGCCGAGCAGGAAGCCGAGCTGCAGCGCATCGCCGCGCGCTCGCCCGAGCCCCTGCTGGCCTATGGCACCGACGAGGACAACCTGCTCGGGCTGGACCCGGAGACGCTGGTGTTCGACCTGGGCGACGATCCGCTGCGGTTCGCCCGCAAGCGCATCACCATCGCGCAGGACCTGTTCCGCCGCCAGGAGCAGCGCGTGCTGAAGCCCACCGAGGACTACGCCGTGCTGCGGCGGGCGCTGGGCTACGCGCTGCGCGACGCGGCCCGGGCGGCCGGCGTGGCCGCGCGGCAGATCGGCGGCCTGCGCACCCTGCGCGACTTCCCCGGCTCGGGCCGCGACCCGCTGGTGCCGGTGCCCGCGGCGGTGCAGCGCGAGGCCCTGGACGTGATCGCTGGGTCGTTCCTGGCCGCGGACACCTTCCAGGTCTCGCCCGACCTGGCCCGCAAGCTCGCGCCGGACTTCCTGGAGCGCTTCTCGTCCGGCGACCCCGTGCCCACCGACTACCCGCTGGATGCGCTGCTGCTGGAGCTGCGCCGGGCGCTGCTCAGCCAGCTCATGAGCGAGTCGCTGGCGGCCCGCCTGCTGGACGCGCAGGACAAGGTGGCCACGCCGCGGGAGGCCTTCACGCCCGCCGAGCTGTACGCCCGGCTGACGCGTGAAGTCTGGTCGGAGCTGTCCGGCCCGGGGCGCGACATCGTCGCGGCGCGCCGCGACCTGCAGCGCGAGCACCTGGGCCGCCTGACCGCGCTGCTGCTGCGCCCCTCGGTCAACAGCCGGGCCGATGCGCGCAGCCTGCTGCGCGCCGAGGCGCGTGCCCTGCTGGTCCGCGTGCAGGCGGCCCAGGGGCGCGCAGGCCTGTCGCCGGAGGCCCGGGCCCACCTGGCCGACGCGGCGGAGACGCTGCGCGCCACGCTGGCCGCACCGATGCAGCGCGCCGGCGCCTGAGCCGCCGGCCGGTGCGCCGGCCCGGGCGGGGCATGGGGCCTTCGTAAAATGCCCCATGCCCTTCGTCCACCTGCGCACCCACTCCGAGTTCTCCGTCGTCGATGGCACCTTGCGCGTCGACGATGCCGCCGCTGCGGCGGCGTCGGACGGCCAGGTGGCGCTGGCCATCACCGACCTCGCCAACCTGTTCGGCGCGGTCAAGTTCTACAAGGCCTGCCGGGGCAAGGGCGTCAAGCCGCTGCTGGGGGCCGACCTGTGGGTGGAGCCGCTCGACCCGCTGGCCGACAAGTCGGCCAGCCGGCTGCTCGTGCTGGTGCAGGACAGCCAGGGCTACCTCAACCTGTCCGAACTGCTGGCTCGCGCGTGGACGCGCAACGTGCAGCGCGCCCAGGCCTGGGTCACCTGGGAATGGCTGGCCGAGCTGGGCGGCGGCCTGATCGCGTTGTCCGGCGCCGAGCACGGTGCCGTGGGTGCCGCCCTGCTGGCCGGCGACAGCGGCCGTGCGCGCCAGGCCGCCGAGCGCCTGGCCGGCCTGTTTCCCGGCCGCTTCTACCTGGAGCTGCAGCGCGGCGGCCTGCCGGCGCACGAACCCCTGGTGCGTGCCACGGTGCCGCTGGCGGCCGCACTCGGGCTGCCGGTGGTCGCCACGCACCCGGTGCAGTTCCTGGGGCCCGACGACTTCGACGCCCACGAGGCGCGCGTGTGCATCGCCGAGGGCGAGACCCTGGCCAACCCGCGCCGCATCAAGCGTTTCGGCCGCGAGCAGTACTTCAAGACGCAGGCCCAGATGGAGGCGCTGTTCGCCGACATTCCGTCGGCGCTGGCCAACACGGTGGCCATCGCCCAGCGCTGCAACCTGACGCTGGTGCTGGGCAAGCCGCGCCTGCCGGACTTCCCCACGCCCTTGCAGGCCGACGGCACGCCCATGCTGATCGAGGCCTTCTTCCGCGAGGAGTCGTTTCGCGGCCTGGAGGACCGGCTGGCGCTGCTGTTCCCTGACACGGCCGAGCGCGATGCGCAGCGTCCGCGCTACGTCGAGCGCCTGGAGTTCGAGATCGCCACCATCCTGAAGATGGGCTTCCCGGGCTACTTCCTCATCGTGTCGGACTTCATCAAGTGGGCCAAGGCCAACGGCTGCCCGGTGGGGCCGGGCCGCGGCTCGGGCGCGGGCTCGCTGGTGGCCTACGCCTTGTCCATCACCGACCTGGATCCCCTGCGCTACAACCTGCTGTTCGAGCGCTTCCTGAACCCGGAACGCGTGTCCATGCCGGACTTCGACGTGGACTTCTGCCAGGCGAACCGGGACCGCGTGATCGACTACGTCAAGGACAAGTACGGCCGCCCGGCGGTGAGCCAGATCGCCACCTTCGGCACCATGGCGGCCAAGGCGGCGCTGCGCGACATCGGCCGCGTCCTGGGCATGGGGTTCGGCCATGTGGATTCCATCGCCAAGCTCATTCCCGCGCCGCCCGGCAAGACGGTCACGCTGGCCAAGGTGCCCGAGAAGCCGGATCCGGGCGTCATCTACGCGCGGCAGGAGGCGCCCGAGCTGGAGCAGCGCGAGGCCGCGGAGGAGGAGGTGGCCGAGCTGCTGTCGCTGGCCGCCCGGGTGGAGGGCATGGTGCGCAACATCGGCATGCACGCCGGTGGCGTGCTGATCGCGCCCGGCAAGATCACCGATTTCTGCCCGCTGTACCAGCAGCCCGGCAGCGATTCGGCGGTGAGCCAGTACGACAAGGACGATGTGGAAGCCATCGGCCTGGTGAAGTTCGACTTCCTGGGGCTGGCCACGCTGACCATCCTTGAGGTGGCCAAGGAGTTCATCACCCGCCGCTACCCCGACCAGAAGGACTTCGCCTACGAGACGCTGCCGCTGGACGACCCGCGGGTCTACAAGCTCTTCTCGGACGGCCTCACGGAGGCGGTGTTCCAGTTCGAATCGCGAGGCATGCAGGGCATGCTGCGGGACGCCCGGCCCAGCCGGCTGGAGGACCTGATCGCGCTGAACGCGCTGTACCGCCCGGGCCCGATGGACCTCATCCCCAGCTTCGTGGCACGCAAGCACGGCCGCGAGGAGGTGGTGTACCCGCACCCGCTGGTGGAGCAGGTGCTCGCCGAGACCTACGGGATCATGGTCTACCAGGAGCAGGTGATGCAGACTGCCCAGGCCATGGGCGGCTACAGCCTGGGCGGCGCGGACATGCTGCGCCGGGCCATGGGCAAGAAGAAGCCGGAGGAGATGGCGGCGCACCGCGAGATCTTCCGCAAGGGCGCGGCCGAGAAGGGCATCAGCCAGGAGAAGGCCGACGAGGTCTTCGACCTGATGGAGAAGTTCGCCGGCTACGGCTTCAACAAGTCGCATGCCGCGGCGTACTCGCTGCTGGCCTACCACACCGGCTGGCTCAAGGTGCACTACACGGCCGAGTTCTTCGCGGCCAACATGACCATCGAGCTCGGCGACACGGACAAGCTCAAGGTGCTGCTGGCCGATGCGACCAAGAACTTCGGCATCACGTTCGAGCCGCCCAACGTCAACAGCGGCGTCTACCGGTTCGAGCCCATGCCGGGGGCGGAAGGCCGCAGGAAGATCCGCTACGGCCTGGGCGCCATCAAGGGCACGGGGCAGGGCGCGATCGAGGCCATCGTCGCAGCGCGCGAGGCCGACGGACCCTTCACCAGCCTGTTCAACTTCTGCGCCCGCGTGGACAAGGGCAAGTGCAACAAGCGCGTCGTGGAGGCGCTGATCAAGGCGGGTGCGTTCGACGGGCTGCACCCGGACCGGGCCGCGGCGTTGGCCAGCGTGGGCCTGGCCTTCGATTGGGCGGAGACACAGGCGGCCCATGCGCTGCAGGGTGGGCTGTTCGACTTCGGGGACGACAGCGCACACGGTTCGCATACCCAGGAACCCCCGCTGCAGCCGGCCGAGCCGTGGTCGGTGCGGGAGCGCCTGTCGCTCGAGAAGACCGCCATCGGCTTCTACCTCTCGGGCCACCTGTTCGACGAGCACGCCACCGAGGTGCGGCGCTTCTGCCCGCGCCAGCTGGCCGATCTCATCGATTCCCGCGAGCCGCAGCTGCTGGCCGGCATCGTGACCGAGATGCGCATCGTCAACGGCCAGCGCGGGCGCGTCGGCATCTTCAAGCTCGACGACGGCAGCGAGCCCATCGAGGCGGTGGTCAACGACGACCAGCTCGAGACGCACCGGGACCTGCTGCGCGAGGACGAGCTGATCGTGGTGCAGGGCAAGGTGCAGCCGGACCGCTTTTCCGGCGGGCTGCGCCTGAACGTGAACCAGGTCTGGGACCTGGCCGCTGCGCGCGCCCGCTTCGGGCGCTACCTCGCGGTCGAGCTGCCCAGCGGCATGCCACCGGTGGCGGACGCGGTGAAGAGCTTTCCTGCCCGGGTGGAGCAGGCGGAGGAGGGCGAGCTGGTCCAGGGCCTGCCGGTGCGCCTGGTGGTCAGGCGGCCGGGGGCCACGGCCGAACTCGATCTCGGCGCGGCCGGGCGCATCTGGCCCAGCGACCAGGCCCTGTCGCGCTGGCGCCAGCTGGCGCACGAGGGCCACGCGTCCATCGTCTACGGGTGACAATGTGCACATCTCGTGCGTAAGGGTTGGTATCAGGGGCCATTTCCGCCAACGGGCGCGCGGCCCGCTGCGTTCCAATGGCACTGTTCCACTCCGGATGTGTGCCCGATGACCCGAGAAGTCCCCCGCCATTCATCGCATGTCGCCCGTGCCACGCTGTGGTCGCTGGGCCTGGCCGCCGTGGCCGCCGTCGGGCTGTTCCTGAGTCCCACGGCGCGGGCGGCGGACGTGGGGGTCTCCATCTCCATCAGCCAGCCCGGGGTCTACGGGCGCATCGACATCGGTCGGTTCCCGCAGCCCGATGTCATCGTGGCGCAGCCGGTGGTCATCCACCGCCCCCGCGTCATGCCCCAGCCCGTCTACCTGTGGGTGCCGCCGGGCCACCAGAAGAACTGGGGCAAGCATTGCGGCCGCTACAACGCCTGCGGCGTCCCCGTCTACTTCGTCAAGGACGAGTGGTACCACCGGCACGTCAGCCGGCGTGACGACGATCGTGGCGACCGGGGCGGGCCCCCGGGCCATTCGAACGGCCATGGCAATGGCAAGGGCCGCGGCCGCGACTGAGCCGCCACCCGGGCCAAATGGGCGGGCGTGCCGGCGCATTTGAGCGCTTGGCCGCCAGGCGGGCGCCCTAGACTGCACGCATGACGTCCCCCGACCCCGCGCCCACCGGCCTGGTGCTCACCGGCGGCGGTGCGCGCGCGGCCTACCAGGTGGGTGTGCTGGATGCGCTGATGCAGATCCGGCGCGACGCCTCCGCGGCGCGGTCCACCAACCCGTTTCCCGTCATCGCCGGCACCTCGGCCGGCGCCATCAATGCCGCCGCGCTGGCGGGCGACGCCGACGACATCGAGGCCGCCGTCGCCAAGCTCGTGGCCATCTGGCAGGGGTTCCACGCCGACCAGGTCTACCGCTCGGATTCGCTGGGCGTGCTGCGCACCGGCGCGCGCTGGCTCACGATGATGTCGATCGGCTGGATCATCGCCCGATGGTGGCAGCAGAAGCCGCGCTCGCTGCTGGACAACACGCCGCTCGCCGGCCTGCTGGAACGCATGGCACGCCTGGACCGGGTGCCGTCGCTCATCCGGGACGGTCATCTGCGTGCGCTCGCGGTGAGCGCCTCGAGCTACACCAGTGGCGAGCACATCACCTTCTACACGGCGGCCGCGGCCGTGCCCGATTGGGTGCGCTCGCAACGGCGGGCCGTGCGTGACCAGATCGGGCTGCCGCACCTGCTGGCCTCGTCGGCCATCCCGTTCGTGTTCCCGGCGCAATCCGTGGCCATCGATGGGCAGCCGGAATGGCTGGGCGACGGCTCGATGCGGCAGGCCGCACCGATCTCGCCGGCCATCCACCTCGGCGCCGAGCGCGTGCTGGTCATCGGCGCCGGGCGCATGCACGAGCCGCCGGGACGGCGGCACGTGGGCCAGGGCTACCCGTCGATGGCACAGATCGCCGGCCATGCCCTGTCCAACATCTTTCTCGATGCGCTGGCCGTCGACGTGGAGCGCCTGCAGCGCATCAACCGCACGCTGGCGCTGCTCGATCCGGCCGTGCGTGCACGCAGCAGCCTGCGGCCCATCGAGGTGCTGCTGATCGCGCCCAGCCAGCGCCTGGACGACATCGCGGCGCGGCATCTGGATGCCTTGCCCCTGTCGGTGCGGGCATTGCTGGCCGGGGTGGGGGTGTCGGGCCAGGGGCAGCAGGCCAGTGGGGCAGCGCTGGCCAGCTATCTCCTGTTCGAAGGGGCCTACACCCGCGAGCTCATGGCGCTCGGCCGGTCGGACACCCTGGAGCGACGCGACGAGGTGCAGCGCTTCTTTGGCTGGGAAACCGGCGACCAGGGCGCCGGGCAAGGGGTGCCCCAGGACGAGGCGGCCGCGCGGCCGGGTCAGCGCGAGGCGGCCGGGGCCTGAGCGTCGGCGTCGACCGGCCGCCCGCCGATGCGCAGGCCGGCCGCGGACAGGCGCCGGGCATGGCTGGGGCCAATGCCCTTCATGCGTGCGACGAAATCCGCCCAGTCGACGAACGGGCCATGTGCCCGCTCTCCCAGGATGCGCTCGGACAGCTGCGGCCCGACGCCCGGCACCATTTCCAGTTCGGCCTGGTTGGCGCGGTTGAGGTCGATGCCGCTGCGTGCCGCGGCCGAGGGCCAGGGCAGGGCAGTCGCCGCCGCGCACGCCAGCAGGCAGCTCATCCACCGGCGGCGGGCAATCGGGTCGGGCGAGAGGGGGCCAGGCATGGGCAGCGGCAGACGAAAAAAAACCGCGCTGGCGAACCAGCGCGGCTTTCAGGGGTGATGCGTCCGGGGACGATCAGAAGTTGTGGCGCACGCCGACGGCGAACGAGTTGAAGTCGCCACCGTAGACGCCGGCGTCACCATCCGACAGGTTGGTGTAGAAGCCGTACACCTTGGTGCGCTTGCTCAGGTTGTAGTTGTAGCCCACGGTCCACTGGGTGGCGGCGCTGTCGGCCACGTCGCTGTACTCGTTGGCACGACCGACGTTCACGTGCACTTCGTTGGCGCCGAAGGCGTACATGCCGGACACGCGGAAGGTGTTGCGGTCGCCCGCGCCAGCACCCCAGGAATCGGTGTCACGGTTGTAGTAGGCACCGATGGTGAAGGCGCCCAGCTCGTACAGGCCACGGATGGCGAACTGCTTGACGTCTTCCTGCTTGGCGAAGCCGGCGCCGACGTGCAGGGGGCCACGGTCGTAGTTGGCGGCCAGGTCGTAGGTGCGCTCGACGCCCGCGCCGCCTTCGGCGACGGAGGCGTGGAACTGGAAGCCACCCATCACCGGCGAGGCGTAGCCGACCTTGTTCGACTGGGCGAACGGGCCGAAGGCGTACAGCGCGTCGGAGGACGTGCCGGTGTCGTGGTTGTGCATGCTGATGTAGTCAGCAGTGGCGAAGTACGACTCCGGGGTCCAGCGGCCCAGGCGGACGGTACCGAAGGCGCCCGACAGGTTCACTTCGGACTGACGGCCCCAGAAGTTGGCGGTGCCGCCAGCGGCCGCGCCGGTGGTGGCGTCGAAGCCGTGCTCGATCTGGAAGCCGGCCTTGAGGCCGCCGCCCAGGTCTTCCGTACCCTTGAAGCCGATGCGCGAGGCGTTGTCCTGCACGGCCCACTGACGATCGTCGTCGCCGAACTTCTGGCTCTCGGCCGTCACGTTCAGGCGGCCGTAGATCGTCACGGACGACTGGGCGAAGGCACCGGAGGCAGCCACAGCGGCCAGCAGGCCGAGCGCGAATTGCTTTTTCATGCGAGTGTTGTCCTCGTGTTAGGGGAATCCCGATTTTGCCGCGACGCGGCTTAACGTACGACAGCGATCTGCTCGCGCTTACCTGCTTTGTAGGTAAAAAGCGTCAGTGCGCCGTTCTTGATGTCGCCTTTCTCATCAAAAGCGATGGTTCCGGTCACGCCCTTATAACCGGAAGTTTTAGCCAGCACGGGCAGGTACTTGGCGGGTTCGGCGGAGCCGGCCTTGACCATGGCGTCGACCATCACCATCGTGGCGTCGTAGACGTAGGGCGCGTAGATCTGCACCTCGGCGTTGAACTTCTTCTTGAAGTCGGTCTTGAACTTCTCCATGCCGGCTTTCTGTTCACCTTCGACACCACCGGCCTCGGCACACACCACCTGGCCATCGGCCATGGCGCCGGCCGACAGCTTGGGCAGCTCGCCCGAGCAGATGCCGTCGCCGCCCATGAACTTGGCGGTGATGCCCAGCTGCTTCATCTGGCGGATCATCGGGCCGGCCACCGCATCCATGCCACCGTAGAACACCACGTCCGGCTTGGCCGCCTTGATGCTGGTGAGGATGGCGGTGAAGTCCGTCGCCTTGTCGTTCGTGAACTCGCGCTTGGCCACCGTGCCGCCGGCGGACTTCACGCCCTTCTCGAACTCGTCGGCCACGCCCTGGCCATAGGCCGTGCGGTCGTCGA